>CALUNA010000001.1 GCA_944321895.1 uncultured Bacteroidales bacterium
GCTCCAATTTAGGGTTTTCTTTCGTTTTATTTTCTAACTTTGCCATTGTTTAGAGGTTTTATCCCGATTTAGATACCATAACCGGGTGATTACGCTAAATAATTGATTTTCTTTTGTTTTCCGATATTGCAAAGGTACAAAAGAAAATGGAATTTCAAAGTGTACTAAAAGTGTACTTAATGACGAAAAATGGGCAAAATATGGCAAAAATGGAGAAAATAAGAAATATACAAATGACTGATAATAAGGAAGATAAATTCTTTTATTTTCCTATGATTTCTATGCCTTGTACCGGGTAATGGTACAGGCATCACCGGAATACCGCCTGGACACGCATGCCCTGAACAACATGTTCGTGCGCAACGAACAAGGAGAAATGTCGCCGATAAGCCAATACATAACGCTCACACGTGTCTATGGAGCCCAAAGCCTCTCGCGCTTCAATCTGTTCCCGGCCATTCAGATAAACGGCAATGCAGCAACCGGATACAGCTCGGGAGAAGCAATAAAGGCAATAAAAGAAATAGCAACAGAGGTCCTGCCGACCGGCTACGCATATGAATTTGGGGGAATGTCCCGTGAAGAAGCATCCATCGGAAATTCCACAGTTATCATTTTCGGCATTTGCATTATATTCATATACCTGATATTATGCGCACTGTACGAAAGCCTTTTCATCCCGATCGTCATCATGCTTTCTGTCCCGTTCGGCTTGTGCGGAAGCTTTCTTTTTGCCCGCATGTTCGGACTTGAAAACAATATCTACCTGCAAATCGGACTGCTCATGCTTATCGGACTCCTGGCCAAAACAGCCATCCTGCTGACCGAATATGCATCGGAAAGAAGAAAAAACGGCATGACCATAGCCGAATCGGCCATTACGGCAGCACAAGTGCGCCTGAGGCCCATCCTTATGACATCACTCACCATGATCTTCGGCATGCTGCCCATGATGTTCTCTACCGGTGTCGGAGCCAACGGAAACATATCGGTTGGCGTCGGAACCGTAGGTGGAATGCTAATCGGAACCATAGCACTGTTGTTCATCGTTCCCGTGCTGTTCATCGTCTTTCAATGGATTGAAGAAAAAGTAATGCCCCGGCGAAAACAAATAAAAATAGGATAAAAACACGTATGAAATCCCGGATAACATATTCTCTCCTGCTAATGCTCCTGCTGAGCAGTTGCTCACTCTACAGCCGCTACCAACGGCCGGATGTACTTCAAAACGAAGAAAACCTGTACCGGAATATGGAAAACGATTCCGTCAATACAAACGACAGCACCATCGCCACACTTTCCTGGCGTGAACTATTCACCGACCCGTTGTTGCAGGATTGGATAGAGCAAGGCCTGGAAAACAACACCAACCTGCAGATAGCCCACCTGAAAGTGAAAGAAGCAGAAGCCACCTTGCAGGCATCCCGCCTTGCATTGTTGCCGAGCGTCTCCTTTTCTGCACAAGCCAACGTGAACAGCTACAATGCCAACAAAGCAAGCATAACCTACACGCTGGCACCTTCCGCAGAATGGGAATTGGACATTTTCGGCAAAATGCAAAATACAAAACGGGCAGCCCAAGCTGCACTCAAGCAAAGCCAGGCATACGAACAGGCAGTAAAAACCGAACTGATTGCAACCATCGCAAACAGTTATTACACACTACTCATGCTCGATGAACAACTGCTGATCTGCCAGAATACACTCAGAACATGGGATGAAAACATCCGGACCATGTCTGCATTGAAACGTGCAGGCAAAACCAACGAAGCCGCCGTATTGCAGGCCAAAGCCAACAGACTGCAAGTGGAAGGTTCCATGCTGACACTTGAAAAACAAGTGCAGGAACAGGAAAATTCGTTGTTCGCACTATTAGGAATAGCTCCACAACCAATGAACCGCGGAAAAATGGAATCGCAACAATTCCCCAGAACACTTTCCATCGGTATTCCACTGGAAGTGCTAAGCCAACGACCCGATGTGCGCCAGGCAGAATTTGCACTGGAACAAGCATTCTATGCAACCAACGCCGCCCGTGCCTCGTTTTATCCAAATATCACATTGGGCGGAACGGCAGGTTGGACCAATAACGCCGGCAGCGCAATCCTGAATCCGGGAAGTTGGCTGCTCAGTGCCATCGGCTCCCTGATACAACCCATATTCAACCAGGGAAAGCTCAAGGCACAACTGAAAATAGCACAAGCACAACAGGAAGAGGCATTGCTGCAATTCAAACAAAGCCTGTTGGATGCAGGCACCGAAGTAAACAACGCACTGATATTATGGCAGACGGCACAAAAAAGACTCAATGTGGACAAAAAACAAATCATGACCTTGAGGGCTGCCGTATGGAACACACAATTATTAATGAAACATAGCAGTACAAACTATCTGGAAGTACTCACAGCCCAGCAAAACCTGTTGGAAGCAGAATTGGTAGCCAGCTCCGACAAATATGATGAAATCCAAGGCATAATCACACTATACAGGGCTCTGGGCGGAGGCTCAGAATAATCCCCTGTTATCAACACATTCTTGCCGTATAAATACACATGCTTGCAGACAAACTTCCGGACATATATCTTTGTCATTAGACAAATAAACATTGTATCAGACCTTACCTAAAATACAACCAGGAAACAAGGCAACAAAACACAAGAAAAGGCACACCGATACGAAACAAGCAACCTCGAAAACCTTTCTGTCTATCTTTCTGAAATTTTCGTACCGGCGTGCCTCATTTTCAATCCACTACAAAGTTTCAAAAGCCCGCCGTGTCCATAATGACAAACACAAAAAAAGAGAACTCCGCTTCCGGAGTCCTCTCTTCGGGTGGAAAATGGGGCTCGAACCCACGACCTACGGAACCACAATCCGTCGCTCTAACCAACTGAGCTATATCCACCGTTTTGCGCTGCAAAGATAATACTTACGCAAATTCCCTGCAAATTTTTCAAAGATAAAATTACCGGACTTCAACTTTTTATATGACAATCGTGTCAATCCGTCCGTAATTATACGACAACAAGCCGGCAATACTTCATTTTCCCATTAGCATATCTATCGGGAGTATGAAACCCATCGTTTAAATACCAGAAAACACAAAAAACAAAGATTTCTATCCAATTTTTGCACAAAAAACATTTTTTTTATGTACTTTTGCAACGCCCATGCCGAATCCTTACCTATGATAAGGAGGTAGGGTGGGATAACATATATGAAGAAAGGCGTTTACTTGACGCTTTGTCTTTGGCAACTCGAAAACTTCGCAACTTTTCAGATCACAGTCAAAGAACAGGGCAACAGTAGATGCTTACGGGATATGTTTATAAATAGCAGTATGCTTTTGGCATACTGTATGCGTATGCATATATACACATATCGGCGTGGGCTTCTGCGTTGCTCGTTCTACTGTGGTGGGCAATGCGAAGGCCTCGAGTTGCGGGACGAGTAACAGGTACAGACTCCCGCGCTTTCTTTTTATATACATCTGGATAAATTATTATTAAAAAAATCGTCCGGTTCGGGAGTCTGCCGGGCAATAAATAAAACAATATGAAAAAACTGTTTTATTCGTTGCTCTTCCTACTCACGAGCACTGTTTTCATGCAGGCACAGGATGTGATTACCAAACACGACGGTGAAGATATCCAAGCCAAAATTCTGGAAGTAAACCAGAATGAAATCAAGTACAAACGCAGTAATAATCCCGATGGTCCAACCTTCACCATCTCCAAAAGCGAAGTATTGATGGTAAGGTATGCCGATGGGAGCAAAGACCTGTTCAACACTACGCCGCAACAGCCGGTCGTGCAACAGCAACCCGCCACCCAACCACGGCAACAACAAACGTATCAACCGGCCCAACAACAAGCCTACCAACAGCCGGCAGCGCAGCCACGGAACAATACCGCCCAGCCAGATGGCACTTTTGCGGGGGAAATGCGCAACATGTTCCGCAAAGACCCCAATGCTTCCATCAGCTATGGCATCCGTGCCGGATTTAACTTGTCAAGTTTCAGAGGAACATTAGTAAATTATTATTTTGAAGATGATAGCAACGCTAAAATAAAAGCTCGTCCAGGTTTCCAAATAGGCGCAATAGTCGATATCCCCGTCACCTATGGTTTTTATGTCCAACCAGGATTATACTTTACCACACGCGGAGCAAGATATATTATTGATGAAAAAGATTCTTATTATTATGATAGTTATGCCGAAAAAGTCAAGTTCCGTCCTTTCTACTTACAAGTACCGGTGCTGGCTTCTTTCCGTGCAAACGTAACCAAATCGCTACAAGTACAACTAAATACAGGCCCTTATTTAGCTGTCGGTTTAGGAGGTAAAGTCGCGAGCACATGGGAATATACCATAGATGGGACAACGACGACAGGTAGTAGTGCCGATGAAGAAGTTGTGTATAAATTCTTTGGCACAAAAGAAAGTGAAAATGTTTCCCGTTTCGGGGCCAAACGTTTCGACTTCGGCTGGTGCTTCGGTGCAGGCCTAACTATATCGGGCGGTTTCTATGTTGGCATACAATACGACTTGGGCTGTGTTAACATGTTGCTCCAAAATGATGATTTTTGGGAATATATTGACACTATGTACAACGGCAACTTCGCCATCCAGGCAGGATATAACTTCTAAAACAACAAATTCAACATAACACAAAACCTTTTTCATTTCATTTTTCTATTTACTAACAATTTATTTTTAAGACAGTATGAAAAAAATCATTTCTGCATTAACAATGCTGCTTGCTTTCACTGTATGTGTGCAAGCCCAGGATTTAATTACGAAACGTGATGGCGAAGACATCAAAGCCAAAATCACGGAAGTGAGCCAGAACGAAATCAAGTACAAACGTTTTGACAACCAAGACGGACCGACTTTTGTCATTTCAAAAAGCGAAGTATTGATGGTACGCTATGAGAACGGCACGAACGAAGTATTCAACCAACAGCCGGCCACCGCTCCCGCCAACAACTATGTTCCCCAGCAACAACAAACCATGGCCCAAGCCAATTACAACGCACAGCAACAACCTGCTGCTTACGGCAATAATTACGGTAGGCCAATGGACTACGGAACTGCGGGAAAAGTTTATCCGGGTATGCGCTACAAACACTACAAAAACTTTTATGAACCATCGGCCTATATTCCACAGCCGGGCGACAAATATAGCCCTGCATTAGGAGGCGTATGCTCATGGATTATTCCTGGTTTGGGACAGATGATTTGCGGTGAAGTAGGACGCGGATGCGGTTATCTGGGCGGAACAATCATAAGCGGTGTCGTTATGGGAGTAGGAACAGGACTGCTGTATGATTATCCAATACTTGGCAGCATATTTGCCATTGCTGGCTCAGTTTCCTTGCTTACAGTGGACATTTGTGCTATTGTGGATGGCGTGCGCGTGGCCAAGGTAAAAAACATGTACAACCAGGATATGCGCAACATATCTTCATCCATCGACATGCACTTGTACCCCTATCTTTCCACCATCAACACCGGCACCGTACGGACACCGGTAGCCGGAGTTTCGTTGGGAATAAACTTCTAATGCTTTTTAAGTGATATAAAAAATGAAAATCCATACATGCCATTCCGCCCGAACATGGAATGGCATGTATGATTAAACAATTCCCATAATTCTGTGTATATGAAAAAGATCATAACAAAAATAATGACATGCATAGCATTCCTGTGCATATTCTGCGCCTGCGACAAGGAAGAAGAAAATAATTTGACAACTGTACCTGGAAATCTAACTTACAATGGACAAAATTACAAAGTAACGGGAATGTTGTTCCACAACCATGGATGGTATAGTGAGTATGTGGATGGCAATTATCAAACCATGGACAATGTTGCCAGCATAAGTGTCCGATTTTATACTGGTGATTGGTATTATGATGAACACGAAAACTATTTATTTACCAATGGCAAGGGTCTTGAATTTGAAATCGCGATTTTTACAACAGACCCCGATGCTATTCCTGCTGGCACATATCCATTTGTTCCTATGGAGAAATGGACAAACAACCTGCCTTCTGCCTATACCATAATAGGTGATTGCGATGAAATCTACTCTATTCTCGAATTTATTGAAGAAGACTGGTCTCTCGATGATTATGTTTCCTTAGCCAGCGGCACATTAAAAGTAGCAAACACCAACAACACAACATATACATTTGACTTTACAGGCAAACTCGAAAATGGAGAAACAATTACCCTGAATTACACAGGAGCACCAGATTTTATACGTAAATATAATAACTATTGGCTTACAAATTAAATCATAAACACATGAAAAAAAATTTGATAAAAATAGCAGTATGCATGGCATGCCTGTGCATATTCTGCGCTTGTGACAAGGATGATGCAACAAATGCCCGAGGAATACTAAATTACGATGGGCAGGACTACAAAGTGGACAACGTTTATATGAAGATTAAGAACAGCTCGGATTATGAATGCTTTGTCAATCTGACAATTCCTACAGAAGGGATTAATTGGGATCAGGAAATAAACGATATTGTATATGATAACCCAGGAAGTGGTTTCGTTATGTATCTGCTGATTCCTTTGTCGGAGGCAAGCGATTTTTTACCCGCTGGAACTTATCATTATGAGGGCGACTATTGGGATGAATTAGTTGCATTTCCTACCGAAGATGTATGGTCGTTCGGATATGAAACCTTGAACGTGGAACGCAACGGCAACCACTACACTTTCCATTTTGAAGGAACACTCGACAATGGCAAGCAGGTAACGATGGACTGGTCCGGCGAACCAGAAATATCCAATGAATAAACAAACCATACAAGAAATTGCGGATGCAAACTTAATGAGGTTGGAATGAAATTCTGGCCTCATTAAGTTTTCCCTCAACCCACAATTTTGGCTCAATCGGGACAATTCTATCAAAAAACATCTATCTTTGTGCTGCTATTCATAACACACAACAGAACTTAAATAACAATGACTGACATAATTGCTCCTGTTGACCGTTCCTTGCTCAAACAGGAACTTACTCCTGATCACATGGTGCGTCCTACCAACAAGGCACACAACCTTATTTATGACATCACGGCGCACGAAGCACCCCATGTGATGCAGGAAATCGGACGGCTGCGGGAACTATCTTACCGGAACAGCGGCGGCGGCAGCGGCAACGCGACCGACACGGACGAGTTCGATTTTATGGAAAAACCATACCACCAGCTTATCGTATGGAATCCGGAAGCCGAGGAAATCATAGGCGGATACCGCTATCTGGATGGCCGCGATGCCGTCATACAGGACAACGGACAACCACATCTGGCCACAGAATCGCTGTTCGACTATTCCGAAAATTTCATTGAAAACTACTTGCCGCATACCATTGAACTCGGCCGCGCATTTGTGCAACCACATTACCAAACCCAGGAAATGGGTGCCAAAAGCCTGTTTGCACTCGACAATTTGTGGGATGGCATCGGTGCCATCGTTTACCAGCACCAAACATCTTATCTGATAGGAAAAGTAACCATATATAACACGTACAATACGGTTGCCCGCGATCTGATTTATATCTTCCTGGAACGCTATTTTCCCGATAACATGGAACTGGCCAGACCCAAAATTGCGCTGGAATTATCGGCGGAATCGCAACAGATAGCCGACCGGATCTTTTCCGGAACAGACCAATTTGAAAACTACAGAATCCTGCAACGGGAAGTACGCAAATTCAACGAAACCATTCCGCCCATGATGAGCGCTTACATAGGCATAAGCTCCACCATGAAAACTTTCAAATCATGCGCAAACAAGGAGTTCGGCGACATTTATGAAACCGGAATTATGGTAACTATCAACGATTTGTTTGAAGAAAAACGCAAACGTTACATTGAACCTTATCTTAAATATCTGGAAGGGAAAAAATAATTACAGATATATATTGTGTCAAATATTATTTACCCGAATAAACACGGAATATTTAGAATATGCCACAAAAACAAATGATTTGACAAATTTTATTTGTCAAATCATGAACTTCTTCTAAGGGATTATTGGCACAACACCCAGGCGCGGTCATGTTTCGGATTGGTTCTGCGGAGCTGCTGCATTTCCTTCAATGCCTCTTTTCTGGACTGAAACGACTGCACGGCTACATAATACAAACCGTTTTTGAACGGGAAAATATGTGCGCACGGAAACCCTTCATCAAGCAACGACATGCAATAATCGTCCGCCGCCTGTTTTTCCAAAGCAGCTACAATAATATGGAATTTATACCGTTCTTGATGTATAACTTCTTGTGTTTCGGCACATTCCACCTGAAAAATGCTGTCGGCTATGGCCGCCTCCCGTTCTGCCTGTTCGGCTCTCTCCTTTTCCGCAAGGACGGCAGACCAATTGACCGGATTCAGTCCGGCATAATCGACCGTTGCAGTTTCCTTCATTTTCGGCGAAACCATTAGCAACACCGCCAACGCACAAGCTGCCGCATATTTGTACCACACCGGACGCAAAGGAACGGAAAGTGTAATCTGACGGCGGTTCGTCACCGGAAGCGGTCTGAAATACAACGGTGCCAGACCAAAATTGTCGGGCAAAAAAGAATTGTCTCCGGGCATAAAGTCCAGAATACCATCGGCATTGGCAGCCAGAGTGCCCAAACGGCCCAAACGTACAATACCATCCTGCCGCAAAACTGCCTGCAGGCGCGCCACCGCATGCTGCACACAAACAGCAGCCTCGCGGTAAGGCATATCATTGGCCACGGCATATTCCGATACCAACAAACCATCCGTATGGGTCAGTTTGCTGTTGAATCCTATCGTCGCATGGGGAGGGATAATGCACCCTTCCTGAATTTGTGCCGGTTCATGCTGTAACACAAAACCACCCAGATCCGGCACAATGACACAATCGTGCTCTATCAATAATTTTTCAATATATGTCACCAACAATTCCATGTCTGCAAAATTAATGGAATTAAAACTGTCAGACTAATTTGAAAGAGAAAATTTATAAACATTTTTTCAAATGCCGCCCTACAGGCATATACAAAAAAAGGATACCCAATCGGGTATCCTTTGCTATATCAGCTACCTGGATTCAATTAGTTAATTGATATAACACGTTTTGCTTTCTGCTGTTGTTCAACCGACAATTTCGGCAAATTGATATGCAATACGCCATTTTCCATTTTGGCTTCGATTTTTTCCTTGTTCACATCTTCCGGCAAAACCATGGTCTGCTGGAACTGAGAGTAAGAAAATTCGCGACGCAGGAAACGAGTGTCTTTCTTTTCTTCCTTGTTCTCATTTTTCTTTTCCATGCAGATAACCAATTCGTCATCTCCTTCAATATGTACATTGAAATCATCTTTTGTCATGCCAGGAGCAGCAACTTCAATCAAGTATTCATCTTTCGATTCCTTTACATTGATAGCTGGTGCGGTAGCACTGGTACGTTCCATCCAATCATTGTCGAAAAAGTCATTGAAAAGCGACGGTAACCAATTTTGATTTCTTCTTGCGAGTGTCATAGTTAAATCCTCCTATAATTAAGTTCAACATTTTCAGTTTCTGAATCCGACCCTTTTCAGAATCGTCTTCGACACCCCCTTTTGCAAATTGCATGCAACATGCCTTTTTGTGACAAATTGACAAATTTTTCTGATATAAATGGATTTTTTGGCTGAATTTCTGACAAAATGTCATTTATTCAGCTTCCCTGTCTATTTCTTCATAGTCCACATATTCGCCTTCATCCTCCTTGAAGAACTTTTCACGACGGCGGACTGGTTCTTCCGAAACAGTTGGCTTCCGGACAACTGTCTTCCGCCCGTTACCGGTAAACAGGGAACGGAATATACCCAATATACCTGCCACTATGAAAATAAAGAAAAACAGCAGCAGAAACAATATGAAAAACAATAAATGCATGAATATCAATGGATTTTCCCGTTCTCACGAACGGAACGTAATATAAGTCAAAATACAGCTTGCGCAACACGTTTCACGCTCTGCGTTGCCATCAATGTATAAAAATGAAGACTCGGCGCACCTCTGGAAATCAGTTCCCTTGCTTGCTCCGTCAGCCATTCGACACCCACCTCGACAACTTCGGCATCTGTCTTGCATTTGCGCAACTCGATGGCAAATGCCTCCGGTATGTCCGTGTGGAAGATTTTCGGCAAAACCGTAAGCTGGTTCATCAGCGTAAGCGGTTTAAGCCCGGGAATAATCGGCACGGTAATGCCTGTTTCGCGGCATTTGTCCACAAAATCGAAATATTTCCGGTTATCAAAGAACATTTGCGTAACCAAATATTCCGCACCGGCATCGACCTTTTGTTTGGCGTAAAACAAATCCGACTCCATGTTCGGCGCCTCTTCGTGCTTTTCCGGATAGCAGGCCATGCCATAGCTGAACTTCTGCCCGATGTTTCCCGCCATAGGTGTGCCATCCTGGAAAAAACCTTCGTTGAACCGGTTCACTTGTTCCTGCAAATCCGTAGCATGCGTGTTTCCCAACGATACAAAAGTTTTTTCATGCTTGCCTTTGTCGCCACGCAGCAGCAACAAATCGGTTATACCCAGAAACTGCAAATCAATCAGCACATATTCCGTTTCCTCGCGCGTAAAACCGCTACACAGAATATGCGGAACCACCGGAATGCCATATTTATGCTGGATGGCCGCCGCGACAGCTACGGTTCCGGGCCGATGACGTTCCGGCACACATTTGTACAAACCGCTTTCCGTCGGCTTGTAAACCATTTCGCTGCGATGGGTTGTAATGTTGATGTATTTCGGGTCAAATTCGCGCAAGGCATCTATTGTCCGTATGACCGAATCCATTCCCTTGCCTTTCAGGGGAGGAAGCAATTCAAACGAAAATGTCGTGGAAGCGGATGATTTTATCTTTTCTACTATACTCATATCCAAATATTTGGCAAATTCCAAGGTCCGGTTTAAAGAACCTAAGCAAGATTTATATGCGGACAAAAGTACGCATTTTTTTGTTAATAAGCCGCCGCATTTGCGGCTTTTCACCATATTTGTCACATATTTGTTTGATTTACAAAGATTTGTACAAGATTTCCATAATCAATGACAAATAACGCGGAAAGTAAATGCCTTGGCAATTAAAATCAGACAGATTTTTCTAACTTTGTAGACAAGAAACAATCAGCCATGCCACAAAACGAAATAGACCGTTTCTTCCGTCCGGTAAATCCAGAAATGGGAATCTCGGACAATGAATTGTTGTTCTTTCGCATTCATTTCACATGCTGTTTTTACTTGTTAGACCACAAAGCGACCCGAAAACTATACATAGCCAAAATTTTTTCCGTATTCTTTTTCAATAAAACCACAGACTTGTTTCCACAACAAAGTTACCGACATCCCGGAAATTTTACAGTATCCAACGGAATAATTTTACATTCAGCATAAATACCAGATTTTTAAATCCCTGTATGCCGGCAACTGCTTTTCTCCAGATTCCTTGAAATGCACAGGCTGTAATTTGATTAATTATCAATCATTTGCATTATTCTTTTTGAATTTATCCGTATTTAGTTGAGTTTTTGTATCTTTGCAGAATATGAAATTTTCCGATATCATAGGGCAGGAAGCCATCAAAAAAAGGCTGATACAAACCGTGCGCGAACAACGGATTCCGCACGCGCAACTGCTCTGCGGGCCGGCCGGTGTCGGAAAACTGCAATTGGCCATTGCCTATGCACAATATATTTCATGCACGAACCGTACGGAAACCGACTCATGCGGACAATGCCCTTCGTGCATCAAATACGCCAAACTGCAACATCCCGACCTGCATTTCGTGTTCCCGATTGTAAAACCGGGCGATTCCAAATCGGTTGTATGCGATGATTTTGGCGCCGATTTCCGTAAAATCATTTTGGAAAAAAAATATTTCAGCGAAAACGAATGGTACGGCTTCATTGGCGCGGACAGCAAATCCGGCACCATCTATGCCAACGAAAGCTCGGAAATCCTGCGGAAATTAAGCCTGAAAACTTATGAGTCGGAATACAAGGTCATGATTATCTGGCTGCCGGAAAAAATGAATCCTGTTTGTGCCAACAAGTTGCTGAAAATTTTGGAAGAACCACCCGAAAAAACAGTCTTCCTGTTGGTCAGCAACCAACCGGAAAATCTGCTGGCTACCATTTTGTCACGGACGCAACGCATAAATGTGCCACGCATAGAACAAAATGAAATTGCCGATGCCTTGTGCGCACACAACGCTTCCCTGACCCGCCAAGCAGCCATGAACCTGGCACACATAGCTAACGGAAGCTATCTGAACGCCCTTCGGCTTGAAGAAAACGATGATGAAAACAGGCTTAATTTTGAACGTTTCGTGCAACTTATGCGGTGGGCATGGCTAGTCGGAAACAAGCGCGATTATGCTGCCTTGATGAACCTGCGGAAATGGAGCGAGGATATGGCTGCCAGCGGAGTAGGCCGCGAACGCCAAAAATATTTTTTGCAGTATGCACAACGGCTTGTACGCGAAAACTTCATCTACAACGTGCATCAGCCGGAATTGAATTACATGACAAGCGACGAAGAACAGTTCTCGCAAAAATTTGCCGCATTCATTAACGAACGCAATGTGGAAGACTTGATGAACGAACTGGAAACAGCCGAAAAACAAATAGAACAAAATACGAACGCAAAAATGATTTTCTTTGATATCTCTCTGAAAATCATTATGTTGCTGAAAAGATAAACTTATTTCCTTATGAATGATTTCACACTGAACGATGGCAGTTGCCAAATAAATAAGAAAGGATGTTGCAGGAACACCGCACTCAAGCTGAGCGTTACGGACTGGATGTGCGACTTGCCTGAAACCGTAAAGGAAACCGACCTTGTCGAAGTGCAATTCAAAAACACACGCAAGGGATATTTTCTGAACAGCGAACATTTGCCCCTGGAAAAAGGCGTTATCGTCACTGTAGAAGCCAATCCAGGCCACGATGTAGGTGAAGTTACATTGACCGGCAGATTAGTCCCGCTGCAAATGAAAAAAAACCATATCGACACAAACCGTTACGAAATACGCAAAATATACCGCATAGCCAAGGAAGCCGACTTGCAGAAATGGAAAGAAGCAAAAGCCAAGGAACAGGACACCATGATCCGCGCCCGGCAACTTGCCAACAACCTGGGACTGAAAATGAAAATCGGCGATGTGGAATACCAGGGCGATGGCAACAAAGCCATATTTTACTACATAGCCGACGAACGCGTCGATTTCAGGCAACTTATCAAGGTGCTGGCCGAAACTTTCCGCGTCCGCATAGAAATGAAGCAGATAGGCGCACGCCAGGAAGCCGGACGCATTGGCGGAATCGGGCCGTGCGGACGAGAAATGTGCTGCACAACCTGGATGTCAAGTTTCTGCTCCGTGGCGACAAGCGCCGCACGCATCCAGGACATGTCGCTCAACCCGCAAAAACTGGCCGGACAATGCGCCAAACTGAAATGCTGCATGAATTATGAACTGGACACCTATCTGGATGCCCAAAAGGATTTCCCGCGCCGGGATATCCAATTGGAAACACAAGATGGCACATATTACCATTTCAAAACGGACACGCTCAAAAATGAGCTCACGTATTCAACCGCACCGAACATGCCGGCCAATCTGGTAACCATCAGTGCCGAACGTGCAAAGGAAATCATTGCCATGAACAAACGCGGAGAAAAACCGGCAAGCCTGGATACAAAAAGAAATGCAGCGGCACCGACCGGAATAGACTACAAAAATGTCGTAGGACAAGACGACCTGACACGCTTTGACAAGAAAAAAAGCCGTTCCAAACGCAAGCGGAACAACAAAAAGAAACCGAATACAACTAACAAAAACGGAGAACAACAATCATGAAACCGATATTTTGGGGAACCGGAATCATTTTGTTGCTGCTATGCCCGGCATGCAAAAACAATATTGTGTATTCCAGTGTAAAAACAATGCCTGTTTATGGTTGGAAAACCACCAATCCGGCAGAATTTACGTTCGCGGTACCCGATACGACCGCCAACTACAACGTGTTGCTCTACGTCAGGCATCGTAAAAACTACCCGTACCAAAACCTGTGGCTTTTCATAGAAAAAAAATTGCCGGACAGTACCATAGTGTCCGATACGGTCGAATGTTATTTGTCCGACCAGCGTGGCCGATGGTTGGGAAACGGCATGGGAAGCATATTGGAAATACCTGTTTTGTATGAGCAAAATATCCGTTTTCCAAGGAACGGAAATTATACATACCGCATTTACCAAGGCATGCGCGAAGACACGCTGACCGGAATCAACGACATCGGAATATCCATCGAAAGAAATCAATAACCGCTTCGGCAAAAACAGAAATCATCGTGGGAAAAAACAAATTAGCCAAATTTGCCGAGATGGAAACATTCCCGAATGTTTACCAGTTTCCGGCAAAAAACATGGAAACAGGGATACAAAACGAACTGAAAGGCAACTGGGCCAAACAGGTTTTCCACAACGACAACCCGATAGTCCTGGAACTGGGCTGCGGAAAAGGGGAATATACCGTCGGCCTGGCACAGCTCTATCCGGACAAAAACTTCATCGGCATCGACATAAAAGGCGCACGCATTTGGAGCGGTGCCAAACAAGCGCTGGCAATGAACCTCAACAACGCTGCATTCCTGCGCACCAACATTGAAATCACAGACTTGTTTTTCGCTGAAAACGAAGTCAGCGAAATATGGCTTACCTTCCCCGATCCGCAAATGAAGAAAGTGAACAAACGCCTCACTTCCACCAATTTCATGCGCCGATACCAACGTTTCCTGAAACCGGAAGGCATCATACACCTGAAAACCGACAGCAATTTCATGTTCACATACACTTGCGAAATGGTAAAAGCCAACCGTTATCCGGTTCTGTTTTGCAGCGACGATTTATATCATTCGGATTATGCAGACAACATCCTGTCGCTCAAAACTTTCTACGAACAATTATGGCTCAGCCGCGGCCTGAATATCAAATACATCAAATTTGCATTGGAACCGCGCGATACGCTTATTGAACCTGATGTGGAAATAGAACGCGACAATTATACGAGCAAACAGGAAAAAATCCGCTAAATAAAATTCCGGCCATAAACCGGATTTTCAACAATAATCTTTATTTTTGTAGTGAGGTTCATTCCTTGGAACTGTCAGTATAAATATATCAATAACAGCATTTTATTTGAAAATTTCTTATCAAAAGCCCAGAATCGGGTATAAATATGTTTTAAAACGGAATTATCATGGCTTTTTATCCTCAATTAATTATCGATGCCTTGCGCCATGTACGCTATCCGGGTACAGGCAAGGACATTGTAGAAAGCGGAATGCTTGAAGACGACATACGCATCGACGGCAATAAAATCAGTTTTTCACTTATTTTCGACAAGCAAAACGACCCTTTCCAGAAATCCATCGTACGGGCAGCCGAACAGGCTGTTCTGACCTATGCCGGTGAGACGGCCGAAATAAAGGGAAACATCCGGATAAAATACCGCACGGAACAACCCAAACCAACTGATGAACAACCGCTTGAAAACGTAAAAAACATCATAGCCGTTTCATCCGGCAAGGGCGGAGTTGGCAAATCGACTGTTGCCTGCAACCTGGCCATAGCTTTGGCACAACTCGGCTACAAAGTAGGTTTGCTGGATGCAGACATCCACGGACCAAGCATGCCGAAAATGTTCGCAGCTGAAGATTTCCGACCCGTATTGGCACCCGTAGAAGGCAAGGAACTGATAGAACCCCTGCAAAAATACGGCGTCAAAATGCTGTCCATCGGCTTTTTCGTCGATCCGGACAACGCCCTGATTTGGCGCGGAGGAATAGCCAGCAATGCTCTGAAACAACTGATAAACGAAGGAAACTGGGGTGAACTGGATTATTTCCTGATTGACCTTCCGCCCGGAACAAGCGATATCCACCTCACACTGGTGCAAACCCTGAAATTAACCGGCGCAATAGTAGTGACCACACCGCAACCTGTAGCTCTGGCCGATGCACGCAAAGGCGTAAACATGTTCCAGAACCCGAAAATCAACGTCCCGGTTTTAGGTATTATAGAAAACATGGCATGGTTCACACCTGCCGAATTACCCCAGAACAAATATTACATATTCGGAAAAGACGGCGGAAAAAATCTGGCAGAAGAACTGAACGTGCCCTTGCTGGGACAAATCCCACTTGTGCAGAGCATACGGGAAGGAGGAGATGATGGACTGCCCATCAGCATGCAAACGGACCACCCTGCAAGCAGATTTTTCATGGAAATTGCACGGAAAATAGCAAAATAACTCCGTTTTTTCTGTTGAAGCAGACAATTTTTTCCGGCCACAATTGAAAATAAGTCATAAAAAATCGCATTTATTTTCATATCTAAATTTGTTATACTATTTTTGTGTGGTCTTTGATTTATTATGGATAACAAGTATGAAAAGCTTGCCAATCGGTTCGAAACAAAACTGAAACATCTGATTGCCAATTACAGACTTTTGAAAAATGAAAACGAAAAATTGGCCGGTGAAGTGTTGAAACTGAAAAACGAACTGATGCAGGCACACAAGTCCGTAATAGAACTTCAAGAAAAATGCAACCATTTGCGCATAGCCAACTCTTTGGCCACCACGGAAGAAGAAAAAATGATGGTCAAAGACCAGTTAGGCAAAATGGTGCGTGAAATTGATAAATGCATAGCTCTGCTGACAGAATAAATGAGCTTATGGATGATGAAAAGTTCAACATAAATATGCGCATCGACGGTTATCCGGTCAGATTGCATATTGCCAGAAAAGATGAAGAAATCTATCGGAATGCAGAAAGGGATATTAAAAACATTTACAACAAACTGAATCAAAAATATCCGGGCAAATCCGTTGTAGAACTTTGGTTGCTGACTGCACTACAAATTGCCGTAGCAATTAACCGCCAGCAAAAAGTTGAAAACATAAGTCCTCTAGCTCAAAAAATAGAAGAGTTGGAACAACAAATAGACCAGTTGCTTTAAAAAATTTCAGCAACAAGGCATTTTGAAATATCTATCGGTTCACGCATACGCATTTCTTTTGACAAGGATTTGCTGATGCGTTTTTTTGTTATTTTAGAACACTATTAAAAATATATCATCTTATGGAACCAATATTTATCATATTAATTTCCGTTGCAGCTTTCGTTGTCGGGGCTGGTGGATGTCTGATTCTTTTGAATGCAATCGGAAAGAATAAAATCAAGGAAGCAGAAGCAGAAGCAGAACTTATCAAGAAAAACAAAATCATAGAATCCAAAGAAAAGTTCATTGCCCTGAAAATGGAACATGAAAACATGGTCCAGAACAGCAAGGCAAAACTGCAGCAGACAGAAGCACGCCAACAACAACGCGAACTCCAGCTGAACCAGCGGCAAAGCGAATTGCAACGTGCACAGAATGAAGTTAACACTATCCGCGAGAATCTGGACAACCAGATACAAGCCATAGAACACAAAAACAAAGAGCTGGAAAAATTGCAAAAACAGGCTCAAGACCAACTGGAAACCATTTCCGGACTATCAGCAGCAGAAGCAAAAAAACAGTTGGTGGAATCATTGAAAGATGAAGCAAAAACAAACGCCATGGCTTACATCAACGAAGTCATGGAAGAAGCGAAAATGACTGCCAACAAGGAAGCGAAAAAAATCGTTATCCAAACCATCCAGCGCATTGCAACAGAAACAGCCATAGAAAATTCCGTAACCGTATTCCATATAGATTCTGACGAAGTAAAGGGACGAATCATTGGACGCGAAGGACGGAATATCCGTGCATTGGAAGCCGCCACAGGCGTGGAAATCATTGTCGATGACACACCGGAAGCCATCGTGCTTTCGGCATTTGACCCTGTACGCCGTGAAATAGCACGTTTGTCCTTGCACCAGCTGGTAACAGACGGACGTATCCATCCGGCACGCATAGAAGAAGTGGTAAACAAAGTACGCAAACAGGTTGAAGAAGAAATTATCGAAACCGGAAAACGCACAACCATTGATTTGGGCATACACGGTTTGCATCCTGAGCTTATCCGTATGGTCGGCCGCATGAAATACCGTTCCTCGTACGGCCAGAACCTGTTGCAGCATGCCCGTGAAACAGCCAACCTGTGTGCAGCAATGGCAGCCGAACTCGGTTTGAACCCGAAAAAAGCCAAACGGGCAGGATTATTGCACGACATAGGCAAAGTGCCAGACGAAGAACCGGAATTGCCACATGCAATCTATGGCATGCAACTGGCAGAAAAATACAAGGAAAAACCCGATATTTGCAACGCAATCGGTGCCCATCACGATGAAGTGGAAATGGAAACGCTGCTGGCTCCTATCGTACAGGCTTGCGATGCCATATCGGGAGCACGTCCGGGAGCACGCCGCGAAATAGTAGAAGCATACATAAAACGTCTGAACGATCTGGAAAATCTGGCTTTGTCATATCCCGGTGTCATAAAAACGTATGCCATTCAGGCAGGCCGCGAATTGCGTGTCATTGTAGGAGCCGACAAAGTGGATGATAAGGAAGCGGAACTGCTTTCGTTTGACATTGCAAAGAAAATTCAGGATGAAATGACTTATCCTGGACAAGTCAAGATAACGGTCATCCGTGAAACACGGGCGATAAGTTATGCAAAATAAAAATTAGGGGCTGTTTGGTTTTGACAGCAGGTAGAATGGATTTGTAAGCATGCCGAGCACTGGGGTCGCGGCTCGTTAATCTCGAACCTCAAAACTATAACTGGCGAAACAAATTACGCTCTCGCTGCTTGATTGAATTACAGTAGATCAGCTTAATTCCGGCACAAGGTGCTGGAACGGGACATCTCCCATAAGCCCTCTTCCCGAGGCATTATGAACCGGAGGTGCAGCAAATCGGGAATAGTTCTTGTTTGCTTCGAAACAGGAATGAAAAATTAGAAGATAAGGTGTCGGTTGGTGGCTTCGGTCTTGCCGGCACACGAAAACCAAAGCGAAGATAAACATGTAGAAAGCAAGTTTGTTCCTTGTTTGGACGAGGGTTCGACTCCCTCCAGCTCCACAATGTAATCTAATTTTCAAGCATTTATCTTAAACAGGGACTAAATAAGGGACTAAGCACATAGCAGTCCCTTATTTTTTTATGCCCAAAAACTTGCTCTATCCATTTTGCTATTGAGTCCGTTCAAATAATAATGTGGAAATCTAATGACAAGAGGAACAAACAAAAAACCCCACTTGCCATGGCAAAGGGGTTTCCAACTTCATGTGTCAAAACAAAAAATATGAAGTCTATACAAGCATCGTTTCCGATAGCTCGTTGGCAAATCTGTGCAAATTGTTTTCAATGCGTTCCTTTTGCTTGGCGCGTGGTTTCGACCGCCCGTGCATATATGACCACAACTGTTTCTGGTTTATTCCGGTTATGCGTTCCAGGCCGGCAATGGACATCAGGCTTCCATAGTACATAAGCAGGCTTTGTATGTCATAGTGCCAAACTATCTTGTACTCCCCCTTGATTTGTTCCGGCCATTGTTCTTGCGGGAGCGTTTCCTTTATCAGGGAAATAGCTGTTTCCACGTCCTTTTTGCACTCTTCCACCGTGTTCCCGGCGGCATAAATGCCATCGCAGTTTACGGAGTAAGCCCCGAAGCTGTCAGAGCTTGCGCCAATGTTCATGATAATCGTGTCCATAATTCTGATATTTGTTTTTTTTGTCAAAACAAAAGGCGGGGATTATTTAATCCCCATTGCCTTTGCGATTTTCTTTCGGAGCGGCTCGTACATTTCTTTTGAACCGTGGTAAGGAACTGGCTCGGAAAGCCTGCCATCCTTTTTGTAAAAGTAATGGCTTCCTTTCGCATGATCGAATTCCCAACCGGCCGCTACAATCAGCTTGTGAAATTCCTTAAACTTCATATCTCAAAGAACTTTTGTTTTGACATTGCAAAGATAGAAAAATTTCTATTATAAAGCAAGAATAATAGAAAAATAACCACTGTTTTTAAAATTAAATAACAGTTCTGGGATATAAAAAAAACGCCTGCACGAATCGGCAGGCGCAACAGTGGACAAACATAACACAATCTTTCTTATCCACTCAATAAATATATAGGCCGCTACCTTCGGAACAGCCGGATAGCCAACCAAACAACAAGCAATGAAAGCATACCCATCAATGCGTAGCCCATGCCCATTACGAAATTTTCCCAGCGGTTGGCTTGTTACCCTTTTCAAGTTTGATACGCTATACTACGGCGTATATGCTATATCCAGCTCCACACAAAAAACAAATGTCATGGATTACTAAATTGAATCCATGACATTTGTTTTTCGTTGGTTTCCTTGTTTTTTTATGGTTTTCTTATTTGTCCGTTTCCTTTTATAAACCACTTGTAAGTAGTTATTTCAGCCAAAGCCATTGGACCTCGAGCATGCATTTTCTGCGTACTTATGCCTATTTCAGCACCCATGCCGAATTGCGCTCCATCCGTAAAAGCAGTCGATACATTTGTATAGACACAGGCTGCATCAACCATCTTGTCAAACAAGGCTATATTCTCTGAAGATTCACTTATAATGCATTCACTATGTTTGGAACCAAAACGAGTTATATGTCCTATTGCTTCACGTACATCCGAAACTGTCTTCACAGCCATTTTATAAGACAAGAATTCTGTCCCGAAACTTTCTTCAGTAGCATGTTGCAACAGTTCCGCTGGATACTTCCCTGACAATTCATTATACGATTTGTCATCCGCATAAATCAAAACACCGCTCTTTTCCAGAGGAGCACACAGAGCAGGCAAATCCGACAAGCGTTTTTCATGAATTATTAGACAATCCAACGCATTGCATACGCTTACACGTCTTGTCTTGGCATTATTCACTATCAATTTCCCCTTTTCCAAATCGCCAAATTCATCAAAATAAGTATGACAAATTCCTGCACCTGTTTCTATAACCGGCACCTTGGAATTTTCCCTTACAAAATTGATAAGCCCTTTACCTCCACGTGGAATAATAAGATCCACATAACCGACTGCATTCAACAATTCTGTCGTAGCTTCATGTCCAGCCGGTAACAAAGTAACCATGTTTTTATCCAAACCTGCTTTTTCCAATACGGACTGAATAATCCGAACTATACAAACGTTTGAATTATATGCATCCGTACCTCCTTTCAAAATGCAGGCACTTCCAGCCTTCAAACATAACGAAAATACATCGACAGTTACATTCGGACGCGCTTCATAAATAATTCCTATTACTCCAAACGGTACACTCCGTTTAGTCAATATCATTCCGTTGGGCAAAGTACGCTGCTCAAGTTTCTTGTCCAGTGGAGAAGACAATGAAGCTACATTGCGGACATCGGAAGTTATATTCCTTATGCGGTTGGCAGTAAGCAATAATCTGTCATACATTGGATTATCCGTATCCATGGCAGCAAGATCTTTTCTATTAGCTTCCAAAATTTCATCTGCCCGGTTTTCAATTTCATCCGCCAGTTTCATCAAAACTCTGTTGACAGTGAAACTGTCAATCATATTCAAACTGCGTGATGCTTTAACCGCATTTTCAAAAAGATTTTTCATAAATTACAATCAAATTACATACACCGCAAAGATGCAAATAAATAAGGAAAAACAAAAACAGGAAAATGTTCATTTCCGCTGTTGAAGTTTGTTGATAATTCCATAAAAAAAAATGATATTTCCGTTTGCACATTCAAAAAGAATGTCTATTTATAATTTTTCCATGAAAATCCAAATGACAATGCTAAAATCTTATACGGAAAAAATCAACCGTTTTTATACAGCTTCAACATTTGACATATTTATTTTTTTTCTAACTTTGCGGCTTTCAACAATATGTTCATAAAGTTTATTACTCTTTGATTATCAGAGATAATTGATTAAACATGCAGTTGAAAAAAAGGTTGTTTGAACTAAAAACAATTACATCCAAATTTTCAGCATATAATTTATCAACCTTATCAACAAGCAATAATATTCAGCATAAGTTTTTTTTCAAAAAGAAAAATATAAAATAAATTGTCAGTTGAAATACTTAATCGTTCGTTTATGGATAAACAAACTCTGATTACTGAAATAAACCGGTTGCGGAAAGAAAAAAATGCTGTCATCATGGCGCATTACTACCAGAATTCCGATATTCAGGACATTGCAGATGTCATAGGTGACAGTTTGGCTCTGGCTCAAAAGGCAGCAAAGACGCAGGCCGATATTATTGTATTATGCGGCGTTCATTTTATGGGTGAAACAGCCAAAATTCTTTGTCCGGACAAAAAAGTGCTGGTTCCCGATTTGAATGCAGGATGTTCTTTGGCTGACAGTTGTCCGGCTGATGAATTCGAAGCCTTTGTAAAACAGCATCCTGGTTATACGGTCATATCTTATGTGAATACTTATGCAGCCGTAAAAGCATGTACCGATGTGGTGGTTACCAGTACAAATGCAAAAAACATTGTGGAAACTTTTGATAAGGACGAAAAAATAATTTTCGGACCTGACAAGAATCTGGGAAATTATATAAACAGCATAACAGGCAGAAATATGTTGCTGTGGAATGGAGCCTGTCATGTACATGAACAGTTTTCAGTAGAAAAATTGCTGCAACTGAAAAAGGAATATCCGAAAGCAAAAGTGCTGGCACATCCGGAATGTAAAAGTGTCATTTTGAAGTTGGCTGATGTAGTAGGTTCTACGCAGGCTTTGTTGAATTTTGCAACACAAAGTGAATCTGATGTTTTTCTTGTGGCTACGGAAAGCGGAATTTTGCACGAAATGCGCAAAAAGAGTCCTTCCAAGACATTTATTCCCGTTCCGCCGAATGACAGTACGTGCGCTTGCAATGAATGTAATTTCATGCGTCTGAATACGCTTGAAAAATTATATGATTGCCTGAAAAACGAATCCAACGAAATACATGTGGATGAAGAAATAAGCAAAAAAGCAGTTAAACCTATTTTGCGTATGCTGGAGTTGAGTAAATAAAAACCGGACAGTCAATAAAAAAGGGTGATGAAAAAAATTTCATCACCCTTTTTTCATTATGCCTTTTCATTGTTTTCCTCTTTGCTGTTTTCCGGCTGTTTTTTTATTTCCGGATAGGCAATCCGATGGTGGAATATGTTTTTTATTTTTTCCTTGAATACACTTTTCACTATTTCAACATCATGAAATGTAATGGGCGTTTCTTTGAACATGCCGTCGGATATCTGCATGTTTATCATGTTTTCCACCATTTTGTCAATGCTTTCTTCCGTATATTCTTTCAAGCTGCGTGAGCATGCTTCCACGGCATCGGCCATCATGAGTATGGCAGTTTCTTTTGTGTTTGGTAATGGTCCGGGATAAGTAAAGGCAGCTTCGTTTGGGGTTACTCCCGGATTTTTGTTTATGAATGTATTGTAAAAATACCTGACTTTGCTTGTTCCGTGGTGTGTTCGTATAAAGTTTATGATAGTATCCGGCAGTCCTTTTTTCTGTGCTATGCGGACTCCTTCTTCCACATGCCCGATAATAGTTTTTGCTGCAGTTTCCAGATCCATTTCCAGAAGCGGATTTTTTCCGCCTTGTTGGTTTTCCGTAAACATTTGCGGGTTTTTCATTTTTCCTATGTCATGATATAATGCTCCTGTGCGTACGAGCAGGCTGTTTGCGTTTATTTTTTTTGCAGCTTCGGTTGCCAGGTTGGAAACTTGCAGTGAATGTTGGAAAGTTCCAGGTGCAGTTTCTGCAAAACGCATCATCAAGTCGCTGTTTACATTGGTCAGTTCCACCAATGTAATGCTTGACACGAGTCCGAATATCTTTTCAAAGATATAAATAAGTCCGTATGCAAACAGTAATATAAGGCTGCTTAATGCAAAGTAGAGGAAAGGTTGCCACGGAATTTTTGTTATGTCGCCTTCGTTGATGAACATGAAGGCAACATAACCTGTACAGTATGCAAGGAATACCCACAAAGCTGTTTGTGCCAGTTGTGCCCGTTGTGTCATGTCTTTCAGGGTAGAAACGGCTGTCATACCGATTGCTGTTTGCAGAATGACAAATTCAAAAGGATCCGGTGCCATGAAAGCTATTATCATGGTAGAAACCAAATGTGCGAACAGGGCTGTACGCGAATCGAAAAAAACCCTTATGATAACCGGAAGCCAGGCAAAGGGAACTATGTAAATACTTAACTTTGTGTATTTCAGCGTTACCGATGTAAGTGAAACCATTAACAGAATCAGCAAAGTGATGAATAGCAGGTTTGAAAAATTTTCAAAAATGCGTGGTCTGAACAAATAAAAATACAAAGCCAGCAGTACTATAAATAACGAAGCTATGAGAATTTTTCCTATAATGACTATTGTGGATTGTCCAAGTTGTTCTTGCCGTTTTTCGGTAGCTGTTTTCAGTGAACTGAGTATCTGGTATATTTCAGGAGTAACAATTTCTCCTTTGTCAATAATACGTTCTCCGGCTTGTATTATGCCGGATGTCAGAGAAATATTTTTCAGTAGTTCCTGTTGGGTGGCAGTGGAAGTTATTGAATCATAAGTTAAATTGCTTTCCAGAAAATAGTTTAGCTTTATTTCCTTTATGTTCTCTTCTGTTGCAACAGGGGCATGTTTTAAAATATCTTCGTAAGCTGTTTTAGGGGTATAAAGATTGGTTATGTTTGTAGTGTGCGTTACTCTGTTTTCATCTATTATGGAAATTCTTTCCTTGTTTTGTGAAACCAGTTCATTGTATTGTTCAATTGACAGTATGCCTGTTTCGTAAATATTTCTGAGCTTTTTTGTAAGATAATTCAAATTGCTTTGTGTCAGTATTTTTTGTTGTCTATTTTTCAGTATAAGTTCCTGAATTTGTCTTTCTCCCGTATTGTTGTCTATGTTGAAGAAAGGTGTGTAATTTTTCAGGATTTCGTCTTTTTCCTGTTGCAGTTGTGTTTGGTTCTTGTAAACAGGAAAGTCGAACGAAGCGGTTACAAGTTCGTATTTCCACGGTTTTCCTTCTTCAAAGGTATATTCGAAATATTCCTCTGAGGGATATAATTTGACAATGACGGCAACAATACATGCAAACAAACCTATTTTTGTCAAGTTTTTCAAATACTCTTGTGTAATCCGGAATTTCATGATTGATATAATTTTGTTGCAAATGTACGTAAATTATTTGTAGCTTTGCAACAAAATAGTTGATATTTGAGCTTTTAGAACAGTATTTTGATATGAAAGTCATTACATTGAACAGTGTTGTTCCGCTCAGGGCCGAAGCTGCTGAAAGTGCGGAAATGGTTACGCAAATGTTGTTTGCGGAAACGGCAACTGTGCTGGAGCAAACGGAACGTTGGACAAAAATAAAATTGGACACTGACGGTTATGAAGGCTGGGCGGACAGAAAAATGCTTTCCCAATTGGGCGACAAGCAATTTGAGCAATTGCAGTCCACACCCAAATCTGTCGTAAGTTTTCCGGTTTCATTGGCCGTAAGTCTGGAAAACAAAACTTCCATTTTGCTGACAGGCGGTACTCATGTGCCCAATTACAACGCTGGCATATTTGAACTGTTGGGTGTTAAATTCAACATAGACGCTTCCACGGTTGAAACTGCCCTGGAATTCACGACGGAAAATTTCATGCGCATAGCTTTTTTCTATTTGAACACGCCTTATTTGTGGGGCGGGAAAAATGCATTAGGCATGGACTGCTCCGGTTTTACACAGATTATGTACAGCATTTTCGGTATCCAGTTGCCGCGTGATGCTTCCATGCAGGTGCAACATGGCAAAGTGGTGGATTTTCTGGTGGAAGCCAAAGCCGGCGACCTGGCATTTTTTGAAAACGCAGACAAGAAAATCATTCATGTAGGCATTCTGCTCGACAGTAACCGGATTATGCATTGTTCGGGACGTGTGAAAATCAACCAGATAGATTCACAAGGAATTATCAGCGAAGAAACCGGGCAGTACACACACCAGTTGCGCGTCATCAAGCGGATATTTGGCGAATAGTAATTTGTGACAGGTAAAAAAACAATCAATCTGCCCTTGTGCGACTTTCATTTTTAATCCCTATCTTTGCAGCGGATTTTAAGAAAAATATATGTCAATGAAAATCAAGCATTTCCTTTTTGCATGTGTACTGATTTTGCTGTCATCTTGCGGAAAAAACAAGTTTACCATTGATGGTACAATCGAAAATTCCGGACAAGAAACCGTTTATTTGGAAAATTTGGGACTGACTAAAACCGTGGTCATGGATTCGGCTGTTATCAAAAGCAACGGTCATTTCAAATTCCGCGCGCCGCGTCCTGATTATCCTGATTTATATCGTTTGCGCATGGGAAACCAGCAGTTTGTTTTTTCGGTAGATTCCTGTGAACATATCGCCATTGTGGCTTCGGCCGACAGTCTTTCGTTTCCTGCAAAGATAGAGGGTTCGGAAAATACGGAACAGATTACCCGACTGCGTATGTCGCTTTCCGGATTGCAGAAAACTTATGATCGTGTTTCCAATGAAGAAATAAGTTTTGATACATTGACGGCAAAGATTGCGCAGCATAAGGAAATGGCACAGCAAATTATTCTTGCCAATCCGCGTTCCATTGTCGCCTATTATGCCTTGTTTCAGAAAATGGAGGGCTATTTCATGTTTTCGCCTTACGACAAGGAAGACAGGCCTTATTATTCGGCCGTAGCTACATCTTTCCATACGTTTATGCCAAAATATGAACGCAGCATTAATTTGTATAATCTGGTGATGGAGGCCATACGTGCCGAACGTCAGTTGCAGAACGAGGCCGCATTGCAGGCCATGATTGACAAAGCGGAATCCACAACGATTGACATAGAACTGCCAAACCAATTTGGAAATGTGCGTAAACTGTCCGATTTGAAAGGGCAGGTTGTTTTGCTCGATTTTTCGGCTTATGAACTGGAAAACAGCATTGCCTATACATTTGAATTGCGCGAACTGTACAATAGATTCGCACCGCGCGGTTTTGAAATCTTTCAGGTTTCAGCCGACCGGAACAACCTGCTTTGGGAACAGTCGGTGGAAAACCTGCCTTGGATTTGTGTCCGCGGAAACGGTGTTTATGAACCTTGCTTCACAATGTACAACGTGCAAAAAATACCGACTACATTCCTTATTGACAAAAACGGCGATATATTGGAGCGTGATGTTCCGTTCGACCAATTGCCGGCTAAAATAGAGAAATTGCTTAACAGATAGGAAATCATGTATTGGCAGCTTTTTATAACCTTTTTCAGGATAGGTGCTTTTACAATTGGTGGCGGTTATGCCATGATTCCGCTTATTCAGCGTGAAATTGTGGAAAAAAGGAAATGGATTCCGAGCCAGGAATTTATTGACATGCTTGCTATAGCGCAGTCTGTTCCGGGCGTTATGGCTATCAACACATCGGTTTTTGTCGGTTACAAATTGAAAGGTGTAAAAGGCAGTCTGGTCACTGCGCTCGGTTGTGCGTTGCCCTCTTTTCTGATTATTCTTGTATTGGCGGCATTTTTCACTGAATTTAGCGGGAATCAGTTCATAGAACGCATGTTCAAGGGCATACGTCCGGCGGTAGTAGCGCTGATTGCCGCTCCGTTGTGGAAAATGGCCAAATCGGCCAACATAACCTGGAAAACGGCCATAATTCCTGTGGCGGCCGCTTTGTTGATTTGGTTATGCAATGTTTCTCCTGTGTTGATTATTGGTGCGGCTATCATTGGTGGCATTGGCACCTTGTATTTTCCATTGAAACACAAAAAAACGGATTTGAAAAAGTAGTATGGTTTACCTTCAATTATTCATAGCGTTTTTTAAAATAGGCTTGTTCGGATTTGGCGGCGGTTATGCAATTATATCGCTTATCCAGCATGAAATAGATCGTTATGGCTGGATGACGCAGCAGGAATTTACGGACATTATAGCCATTTCGCAGATGACTCCGGGCCCGATAGGAATAAACAGTGCAACTTATGTCGGCTATACGGCATCCGGCGGCGTTTTGGGAGCCATTGTGGCTACATTTGCCATTGTTATGCCTTCGTTCATCATCATGCTTGTCTTGTGCAAGTTATACATGAAACTTCACGATAACAAATATATCGAGGCGGCTTTCCGTGGATTGCGTCCTACAGTAGTAGGATTAATTGCTGCTGCTGCCTTGCTGTTGATGAACAAGGAAAATTTTATCGACTACAAAAGTTTCCTGTTGTTCGGCGGTGTTTTTGTCGGGACATTGTTTTTCAATATCCATCCCATTCTGCTGATTGTGCTTGCCGGTGTTGCAGGCGTATTGATTTACTGAAACAGTTTTATTCATCCGAGAAGTGCACCAGTACATGCCTGTATGAATTGAAAATTTTCGATTTTGACACGTAACCGACATAGTGTTTGTCATCATCGACAACGGGCAGATTCCAGGCGTTCGTGTCTTCAAAAACTTCCATGACTTTTTCCATGGGCATATTCTTATTGATGACAGCCGGTGGAGAAATCATGAGTTGTCCTACGGTAAACCGTTCATACAATTCCGGCCTGAACATGATGTTGCGCACTTCGTCCAGAGATAATATTCCGAGCAGTTTTTCGTCCTTATGGCTGACAACAGGGAAAATGTTGCGTTTGGAGTGTGATATTATTTTTACGAGTTGTCCAAGACTCATTTCCGGATACAGGATGGTTAAATCGGTTTCAATGACATTATCCATTTTCAGTAATGTCAAGACGGCACGGTCCTTATGGTGTGTCAGCAATTCGCCTTTCTGGGCCAGACGCATGGCATAGAGGCTGTGCGGTTCGAAAATGATGATTGTCAGATAGGAAACCACGGATACGATCATCAACGTCATGAACAGGTTGTATCCTCCGGTTAGTTCGGCAATCAGGAAAATGCCGGTCAGCGGTGCATGCATCACGCCCGACATGAGTCCGCTCATGCCGGCCAGCGCAAAGTTGGCTTCCGGTATGTTGAATCCGAACAGGTTCATGGTACGTGAAACGACAAAGCCGGTTATGCAACCTATAAATAATGAAGGTGCAAAAATACCTCCAACTCCTCCTCCTCCGTTGGTGGCTACACTGGCAAATATCTTGAAGAAAATAATCAGAATCAGGTAGATGATTAGAACCCATTGGTTGTCTGCAAATTGCAGAAAAAGGCTTCGGTCCAGTGTGGATTCTGCATGATTGTTGAGTATTTGTTCTATAATGTTGTATCCCTCACCGTAGAGCGGAGGAAAAATGAAAATGAGTATGCTCAGCATTCCGCCTCCGAGCATGATTTTGTACCGGCTGTGTTTGATTTTCTTGAAAATTCCCTCCAGATAATTCATGCCTCGTGTAAAATAGAGGGAAACAAGTCCGCAAATGATGCCCAATAATATCAGATAAGGTATCCGTTCTACGGCAAACGGTTCGTAGACGAAAAATTGGAACATGGATGCGCTGCCTGTCAGGATGTAGGCCAGCGAAGTTGCTGTTACCGAAGAAATGAGCAACGGGGCGACTGAAGTCATGGTCAGGTCGAGCATCAATACTTCCAACGTGAACACCAGACCGGCAATGGGTGCCTTGAAAATGCCTCCGATGGCTCCGGCCGCACCGCAACCAATCATTAGCATCATGGTTTTCTGGTTCATTTGGAAAAATTTGGCCAGATTTGAACCTATGGCAGCTCCCGTGAGCACGATGGGAGCTTCTGCTCCAACCGAACCACCGAAACCAATGGTTATGGAACTGCCCACCAAAGAGGTCCATGTATTGTGCAACTTCAGGATGCTTTTGCGTTGCGAAATGGCAAACAGGATGCGGGTTATGCCATGGCTGATGTTGTCCTTGACAATGTATTTGACAAACAATGAAGTCAGGCAAATGCCGATTGCCGGAAAAACAAGATACCAGTAGCTGACTTCGCTTTTGGCCAGGCCTGCTGTCAGCAAGTGTTGTATGATGTGTATGATACTCTTCAGCAGGAACGCAGCGATGGCGCTCATTATGCCCACTACAAAGCTGAGAATAAGTATGAATTGCTTTTCCTTGATGTGGCTTTCACGCCAGGCAATCATTTTATTGTAAAAATCAGTCTTCAAAATATCTGTTTTTATTGTCCTTTTCCCTTAATAATGACTTCTATGGTGTACAACAAAATCTTGAGGTCCGTTTTCAGGCTCATGTTGTCCATATAGATAATGTCATAGTTCAATCGCTCAACCATTTTTTCCACCGTGTCCGAATAACCGATTTTTATCGGTCCCCAGGAGGTCAGTCCTGGTCTGATTCTGTATATCAAGCAATAATACGGTGCTTTTTTTACAATTTGTTCAATGTAATATCTCCGTTCCGGACGTGGACCTACGAGACTCATTTCACCTTTCAGGATGTTGAAAAATTGCGGAATCTCGTCTATGCGGTATTTGCGGAGCCAATGTCCGAAGGGTGTTATGCGTTTGTCGTTCGGATTGCTCAGCATGGGATGTTCCTTTTCGGAATTGGCATACATGGTTCGCAGTTTGATAATGTTGAAAGGTTTTCCGTACAGTCCGATCCGTTCCTGTCTGTAAAAAACGGGTCCGGGTGAGCTGCGTTTGATGCCAATGGCGCAAAAGCAGAAAAGAGGCGTGCTCATGACAAGGGCAATAATCGAAACAACCATGTCTATTGCCCGTTTCACACTGATTTCCCAATCAGGCATGGGTGTCTTTGTTATATTCACAAGTGGGCTTATTTCCAGATTTCTGATACGTACGGCTCCTGTCAGTATTTCATAAATACGTGGCGTAAACTGTATTTCAATTCCATAAGGATACAATTGATCTATGATTCTGAACAGTTCATTTTCCGATGTGCTGTTTTCCAGTGCAATAATGACCGAGTTTATGTTGTATTTGGTTTTTAATTCGGCAAAATCTTGCAATGTTCCGATAATGTTTTCTGCTTTTTCATATGCCGGTTCTGTGGCGATAAATCCTATAAATTTGGTTCCATCCTTGGTATGGCGCAATTCGGATGCAAGTTTGTGCGCGTTTTTCCCTATGCCGACAAGCACGGTATTTTGTTTGATGGCTCCTTTACGTATCAGTTTTCTGGTATTCAGTGTGATGGAGAGTCTGAAAACGTAGGAAATGATGAACTGCAGCAGGAAAAGTGCCAGCAGAGACACATAGTAACGTTGGTAGCTGGGAACCTTGTCATCCAGAATGATGGCAAAAAATGCTCCGACAGCGATAATGACAGAAGCTGTAAAAGTTGTCAGAAATTCCTGTGCCGCTGTTTTTTGATAAGGACGGATATAATATCCGGACAGATAATGTACGAGCAGGCACGCCACAGGGTATATGAAAAGGGGTATGTAGAAATTGAAGGCCGGGACCAGCACGGTTTCATAGCCGAAAACCCTGCCATCGTTGACCATCCATCTGAAAATCAAAAAACAGAGCCACACTATTAGCGCCGACAAGGTATCTGCAACGATGTACTTTATCCGTTGGCGTTTTTTGTTCATATTATGTTGTTTCTGTTCCATATTCAGCCTTATGGTCTGATTATTTTGATGACATTTCCGGTGTCCAGTTTTATAATGGATGATGGCGAAGGCAATTCTTTCTCGTTTTGCCTGAATCTTACTACATAATCGACTGATGACTTGATTTCTTCGGCAATCTCGCTGAAACAACTTGCATTTGGCATTCCGCTGATATTGGCTGATGTGGAAACAACCGGTTTTCTGAATTGCCGGCACAAGGCGTTGGAAAATTTTTCCGATGTAATCCGTATGCCTATGCTTCCATCCTCTGCTACCAGGTTTTCAGCCAGGTTTTTCGCTTTCGGATAAATAATTGTCAGTGGTTTGGTTGTCAGCTCTATCAGTTCCCAAGCCATGTCTGGAATCTCGGAAACATAGTTTTGAAGTTTGGCCGGTGTGTCCAGCAGGACCAGCATGGATTTGTGGTCTGCCCGTTTTTTTATTTCAAAAATACGTTTTATAGCCTCTTTGTTTGTGGCATCGCAACCCAATCCCCACACCGTATCGGTCGGGTACAGAATGACACCGCCTTTTTGCAAGGCATCCACGGCTTTGCGCAAATCATCCGGCTCGAAAATATCGTTTTGTTTCATAATCGGTTGTTGTGGGATTTCATCCAAAAACAGTTGTTCAACAAATAACCTGCAAATGTACGAAAATTATTTTATCCATGCTTTAGAGGAAAACAGCATCGGCATAATTTGTCGGATTATTCGCTGCATTCGGGAATAGGCGGAAAGGAACTGCATGTATTGAAAAATTTATGTACATTTGCAGTGTTTTATTCTCTGTACGTTGAATTATGGACCAAGTTACAATCAAAGACAAGACATTCAAGGTTTTTATTCCATCTGAACAAATTCAGGAGGCGGTAGCCAGAGTAGGCAGGCAGATAAACGAAGAAATGGCCGACAAGAATCCTTTGTTCATTTGTGTTTTGAACGGTGCGTTCATGTTTGCCGGTGACTTAATGAAAGTAGTTGATATTCCGAGCGAGCTTACGTTTGTAAAACTTTCTTCCTATCAGGGACTAACCACAACCGGAGTTGTCAAGGAGGTAATCGGTTTGAGCGAAAGTGTGGTAGGGCGCAATGTGGTTGTGGTGGAAGACATCGTGGACACGGGCTATACCATGCAGCGGATTATGGATTCGCTTTCAGCCAAAGGAGCCGCCAGCATCAAGGTATGCACGTTCCTGCAGAAACCGGATGCCCTGAAATGTGACATACACGTTGATTATGTGGCCATGAAAATTCCGAATGATTTTATTGTTGGTTACGGTCTGGACTATGATGGTTATGGCCGGAACCTGAAAGATATTTACACGATTGTCAAAAATTAATTATAAAACAATGAACCTGATTATTTGTGGAGCACCCGGTTCCGGCAAAGGAACCCAGAGTGATTTTATTGTTAAGAAATATAACCTGACACATTTGTCCACGGGAGATTTGTTGCGTGCAGAAACGGCATCGGGCAGCGAATTGGGGAAAACAATCAATGCATATATTTCCCAGGGAAACCTGATTCCCGATGACATGATGATTGAACTTTTGATGCAAAAAATCAAAAGTTGTCCTGAAACGAACGGTTTTATTTTGGACGGTTTCCCGCGTACGGTTGCCCAGGCAGAAGCTTTTGAACAGATTATGACCCGGCAGGGAACCAGGACTGATTTGCTGATAGACTTGAAAGTGGAACATGATGAACTGGTAAACCGTTTGTTGAAACGCGGGGAAACTTCCGGTCGCAGCGATGACAATCTGGACACCATAACCAAACGTCTGGAAGTCTACGAAGAAAAAACGCGGCCTGTCAGCGATTTTTACCGGAAACTCGGCAAATATGCCGCCATAGATGGAATGGGCGATTTGCAGGAAATATTTGGCCGCATTTGCCAGGCAATAGACCAAATTCAATAAAAAACAAACATCGATATTATTGTGGCAGCGACTAATTTTGTTGATTATGTGAAAATCTTTTGCCGTTCCGGCAAAGGCGGGCGTGGTTCGACACATTTTCATCGTGAAAAATTTGTGCCGAAAGGCGGTCCGGATGGCGGTGACGGTGGTCGCGGCGGCCACATTATCCTGCGTGCCAACAAGAATCTGTGGACGTTGATTCATTTGCGCTATGCACGCCATATTTTTGCCGGCGATGGCGGTGATGGCGGCAGCAGCCGCAGCTTTGGCCGCGATGGCGAGGATAAAATCATTGAAGTGCCTTGCGGGACGGTTGTGTATGATGCCGACACGGGCGAGTTTATGTGTGATGTGACCGAAGATGGGCAGGAGGTTATTTTGTTGCGCGGCGGCCGCGGCGGTTTGGGTAACTGGCATTTCCGCACGGCCACGAACCAAGCTCCGCGTTATGCACAACCCGGCGAACCGCGCATGGAACGCAATATTATTATGCAGCTGAAAGTGCTGGCCGATGTGGGACTTGTCGGCTTCCCGAACGCCGGAAAATCCACCTTGCTTTCGGTCGTTTCTGCGGCAAAGCCGGAAATTGCGGATTATCCGTTCACAACCTTGGTACCCAACCTGGGTATTGTCAGCTACCGTGACAACAAATCGTTTTGCATGGCCGATATTCCCGGAATCATAGAAGGAGCGAGCGAAGGGAAAGGACTGGGACTGCGTTTTTTGCGGCATATTGAGCGGAATGCCATTTTGCTGTTCATGATTCCGGCCGACAGTAAGGACATTCGCGAAGAATACGGCATCTTGCTGAACGAACTGGAAAAATATAATCCGGAATTGCTTGACAAACAACGTATTCTGGCAATCACCAAATGCGACATGCTTGATGCGGAGTTGTTGGAAGAGCTTGGAAACGAACTGCCTGAAGATATAAAGTCGGTATTCATCTCATCGGTTTCCGGTTTGGGTATTGCCGAATTGAAAGATCTGATTTGGGAAGAATTGAACAAGGAAAGCAACAAGATTATTGAAATTTCGCATCGTCCGTTGGACATTGTCCAGCTGTCTTCCGGACTCGGGGAGGAACAGGATGGACAGGACGAAGAAATCGAGACCATCTATGAAAACGAGGTGGATGAAGAATGGGATTTGAGCAAGTACAAAGGTATCGGCTGGGATGACCAACCGGACGAAGAACAGTAAAAAACCGATTTACGGAAGGTATTCGAAGTTTCAGGGAGTGTATGTCATTTCAACTTTCCAGTTGGCAGCATACACTGTTTTTATTTTTCCTGTCGGAAATATGTGTATTTTTGTCCGTCCGGAGAATGTTTGCCATCGGTTTGAGACTTCCGGAATTTGTCCATGATTCATAAAAACTGACAGACATGAAACAAAACTTATTCGACATTCAAGGTTTGGTAGTTGCCATTACGGGAGGAACAGGTGTTTTGGGAAGCACCATAGCAACTTATTTGGCCGGGCAGGGTGCCCGGATCGTGATTTTGGCGCGTAACAAGGCAAAAGGCGATGCCCTTGTGGACAATATTTGCCGCGATGGCGGTGAAGCCATGTTTTTGGCTTGTGATGTGACGGATGCAGACGCCTTGAGATCTGTGCGCGATGCAATTATTGCCCGTTACGGACGTATTGATGTTTTGCTCAACGGTGCCGGCGGCAACATGGCCGGTGCGGTCATTCCGCCGGACAAGACCTGCCTTGATCTGGATTTGGATGCCATGCGCAAGGTTGTCGATTTGAATCTGTTCGGCACGGTATTGCCTACGCAAATCTTTTTGGAAGCCATGCATAAGCAAGGCAAAGGCGTGTTTGTCAATTTTTCTTCGGAATCGGCTTTGCGTCCGCTCACACGTGTTGCCGGTTACGGCGTCGCCAAGGCGGCTGTTACCAATTACACCAAACACATGGCTAACGAACTGGCCATCAAGTTCGGCGAAAATTTCCGTATGAATGCCATTGCACCCGGCTTTTTCCTGACTGAACAGAACCGCAATCTGATGCTGCAGCCCGATGGAAGTTATACCGACCGTGCAAAAAGCGTTATTGCACATACTCCTTTTGGCCGTTTCGGCCGTGCGGAGGAACTTTGCGGCACAATTCACTATTTGATTAGCGATGCTTCAAGATTTGTGACGGGTGCTGTCATGGTGGTCGATGGCGGTTTTGATTCGTTTTCCATTTGAGGAATATAATTATGGATGTGTATTTTATAAATCAACAGGTTATGAAACGGTTAATTTTTAGTTCAATTGCATGCTGTATGCTTTGTTTTGCTGCTGCACAATCAACGGAAAGTCTGACATTGACACTTTCTCCCGAACAATACGGGCAAATGGAACGGCATTTTGCACAAAAACAAAAAGAAAGGCAGCGGCATTCCGACTGGGCTCAGTTTGGTCGTTATGCAGAAGCCAACCGGAATGTTTCAAGTGCGCCCAAAGCCGTATTCATGGGCAATTCCATAACCGAAGGGTGGGCTAAAAAACGTCCAGATTTTTTTACTACACATGATTTTGTCGGCCGGGGCATAAGCGGACAGACATCATCGCACATGCTGGTGCGCTTCCAGGCGGATGTAATTGCATTGAAACCTAAATATGTGGTTATCCTGGCGGGTACGAACGACATAGCCCAAAACAACGGCACGATAAGCCAGGAGCATATTATGGAAAATATTCGTTCCATGTGCGAACTTGCAATGGCTCATCGTATAAAGCCGGTGCTTTGTTCCGTTCTTCCGGCCAGCCGTTTTTCTTGGAATCCGGTTCTGCAGCCGGCGGAAGACATAAAATCCCTGAATGTTGCCATTAAGGCTTATGCCGCGGAAAAACGTATTCCTTATGTCGATTTTTACAGTGCCATGGCGGATGAACATGGTGGTCTGCCTGCCGAATATGCCGCCGATGGCGTCCATCCGACTGCGGAAGGATATGCCGTTATGGAAAACATATTGCTCAAAACCTTGAAATAACCGTTTTAACCAGCAGCTATGCGTTATATTTCTCCTTCCTTGTTGGCTGCCGATTTCAGCGATCTGAAAGGCGCTTGTGAAATGATTAACCGCAGTTCGGCCGAGTGGTTGCATATCGATGTCATGGATGGCGTGTTCGTGCCGAATATTTCATTCGGATTTCCGGTTATGGAAGCCGTCCGCAAGCATTGCGTCAAGCCGCTCGACGTGCATTTGATGATTGTCAATCCGGAAAAATATGTTGAACGTTTTGCCGAAGCGGGAGCATATTCGGTCGGTTTTCATCTGGAAGCCGTGGAAGATCCGATGCCGGCTTTGAATCTGATAAGAAAACATGGTGTAAAGACTTGCCTGACAATAAATCCTGATATTCCGGTCAGCCGTCTGGAACCTTATCTGGACCAGGTGGACATGGTGCTGCTGATGTCGGTGTATGCCGGTTACGGCGGCCAGAAAATCGTGCCGGAAACGCCGGAGCGTCTGCGCCGGTTGTCTGCCATGATCCGTGCCCGCGGCCTTTCCACGCTTATTGAATTGGATGGCGGCGTAACAGTGGACAATGCGGCCGGTTTGTTTGAATTGGGTGCTGATGTGCTGGTGGCCGGCAGTGCCGTTTTTCGCGCCCCCGACCCGTTGGCGGCCATTGAACAATTGAAGGGAAACCAATAAAACAGTTTATTCCGTTGCCGGCAATCCGTCTGTCCGTATTCTTTCCATGATTTGCCGGACGGTTTCGACAATGTTGTGCATCGCCACATCGGGTTGCATGGCTTGTCCGACAGGCATATCGGGCGGTGTCGTAGCAAAAATTCCAGCTATTCCGTGCCTGTATGGTTCCTCAGGGCAATTCGTTTGTCCTGCTATGGCAATGACAGGCACGTTTGCTGTCCGCCCTATTTCCGTGATTCCCTGCAAAGTCTTTCCCATGAAACTTTGCCGGTCTATTTTTCCTTCGCCGGTAATTATCAAATCCGCATTTTTGGCGTGTCCGGCAATGTGCAGTATATCCGCGAGCAAACGGATGCCGGATTCCAAATCCGCATGCAGGAACGCAACCATTGTGCCGCCGACACCACCGGCAGCTCCGGCACCCTGCATGGCTGTCAGGTCGAATTTGCATGTCTGCTTTACGAGCGATGCGAGATGGTCCAATCCTTGGTCAAGTTGGCAAACCATATCTGGCGTGGCTCCTTTTTGCGGAGCATATACAAAGGCCGCACCCATGGGGCCGGCAAAAGGATTTGTAACATCGCATGCTACCCGGAAGCGGCATTCCTGCAGTTCGGGCATGACGGTTTGCGTGTCAATTTTAGCTATTTTGTGCAGGTTCTCGCCGCAACCGTGCAACATGTTTCCATCAGCATCCAGAAAGCGGAATCCGAGCGCCTGCAATAAGCCTGTGCCGGCATCGTTTGTGGCGCTTCCGCCAATGCCGACCAGAAAATTGCGATGTCCCTGAACAATGGCTTCGCGAATCAATTCGCCGGTTCCGTAAGTTGTCGTTTTCATGGGATTGCGTTCATTGGGCAGCAACAAAGTCAGGCCGCTTGCCTGCGCCAACTCTACAAATGCCGTTTTTCCATCACCGGAAATTCCGTATTTTGCCAGGATTGGGAGCATCAAGGGGTCATGCACCCAGCATGTATTGTAACGGCCGCCTGTCGCGGAAACCAGTGTATCCAAGGTTCCTTCGCCGCCATCGGCTATAGGCAATTTTATAATCTCACATGTTGGAAAAACTTTCCTGATTCCTTGTTCGCAGGCATCGGCTGCCTGCAAGGAAGTCAGGCTGCCTTTGAAAGAATCGAGTGCAAGTATGATTTTGTGCAATTCCATGATGTCCGGATATTTGGATAAAAACAATTGCAAAGGTAGGAAAATCCGGAGTGTTCATGAAAACATGTCATGACAAGCACAAAAAATCATGGTTTTTTAAAACTGGCAGGATTGATTTTTTGTATCTTTGCCACAAAAGTAATCGGAAAAATAGACAACTATCATGAAAAAAGTAGCGTTTATCCTGGTATATGTATTTCTGTTTGTGTTTTTTGTGCAAGCACAACAGGCAAAATACGTGTTTTATTTTATTGGCGATGGAATGGGAGTCAATCAGGTATTGGGCACGGAACTATATCGTGGCGAACTGGAAGGTAAAATCGGCATAAAGCCGTTGTTGTTTACCCAATTTCCGTATGTGACGGTGGCTACCACTTTTTCTGCAAGCAGCGGTGTAACGGATTCTGCCGCATCCGGAACAGCCTTGGCAACGGGACATAAAACCCGGAACGGTACATTGGGATTGCTCGCCGATTTGGAAACGGAAGTGAATAGTGTGGCTGTATGGGCGCAAAAAAGCGGCTTTCGGGTCGGCATAGGCACGAGTGTTTCCGTTGATCATGCCACGCCGGCTGCCTTTTATGCGCATCAGGGTGAACGAAGCAGTTATTACGATATCGGCAAGGACCTGATTTCCGCAGATTTTGATTTTTATGCCGGTTCGGATTTCTGCGACCCGACCAACAAGGAGGTTGAGGGCAATTTTGAAAGCCTGTACAGGTTGGCGGACAATGCCGGCTATGCCGTTGCCCGAGGTTATGAGGATTATTGTGAAAAAGCCGGGGAATCGGACAAGCTGATATTGTTGCAGCCGGAAACGGCTACTGACATATATTCTTTGCCATACGCCATTGACCGCAAACAGGAAGACATGACATTGGCAGAGATTACACGTGCGGGCATAGACTTTTTGTCGAAAGACAAGGAAAAAGGATTTTTCTTTATGATTGAGGGCGGGAAAATCGACTGGGCTTGCCACAGCAACGATGCAGCCACGGTTTTCCATGAAATCATGGATTTGGATAATGCTGTCCAGGTTGCCTATGAATTTTACAGACAACATCCGGATGAAACGTTGATTGTTGTAACAGCCGATCACGAAACCGGTGGTATTGTGCTGGGTACGGGTGAGTATAAGTTAAACCTGAAAGCATTGCAGTCGCAAAAAGTAAGCGAAGCCGGATATACACTGGTTGTCAACCGGTTGTTGGATCAATATGGAGTTCAGTTGCCCTGGGAGGTGGTTAAAGAATCTCTGGCCGATTATTTCGGGTTCTGGAGGACCATTCAACCGACGGCAGAACAGGAAGCTCGTTTGAAAGAGGTTTGTAGCAAGTTGGCTTCCGGGTCTGTTGATCTGATAAAAAGCGAGTATCAGTGGGACAATCCGTTGGCTGTGGCGGCAAAGCAGATTCTCAATGAAATTGCCCTTGTCGGCTGGACAAGCGGCGGACATTCGGGCGGATATGTGCCTGTATACGCTGTCGGTGCCGGTGCGGAACATTTCCAGGGACGTATGGACAATGCGGAAATCCCGGTCAGGATTGCTGAAATAGCAGGATACGGGAAATTTTAGACTGCTTTGTAGGTATGAAAAAAACAAATCCGGCAGGAAATATCCGCCGGATTTGTTTTTTTGTGTGAGGTTATGGCATCCATCAATTATGGCATGATTCCTTTTATAATACGCTCATAATCGGCATTATATTTTTCCAGAATTTCATTCTGTTCAAATGCGCTGCAAGTTTGTATCACATAGTTGAATATGGCTATTTGGTTGTTTATGCGGCTTGTGAGCGATTTGCGGAATGCCGGGCGGAGCGATAATCCCCAGTTAATGTATTGTACGCATTTGTTGGCTACGTCGTCCATGATTTCGTTGCCTTTTTCAAATTCATCCAGATGGTAATAAGCGGCAGCCAGGTTGGCACTCGTGTAGTCATGCGGCACATTGCGTCCCGGCAACACTTCCATGCAATAGTCCAGCGCGGCCAATGCTTTTTCATTCTGTCCTTCGTTAATCAGCGCTTCCACCAGTTGCGCGAACATCAGGCGGTGTGTCCGGCACATGCGTAATGTATTTTCATCCAGATAGATACCTTCGGCCGATACGTTGCCATAGCGGAATTTGTGCATCATGTTGTCGTACATGATTTCCGTATTGGTGCGCGGCTGTCCGTCTTCGCTTGCTTTTGGAGTAACCTGATAGGCCATACCTACAAGTTCGAAGTATTTTTCCAGTCCGAGGTAGTAATCGTTCCCGACGGTTACGGCGAAATAGATGGGACGTTGCCATTCATTGCTCATCAGCATTTCCATGACCATCATTTCGCTTTTGGTAGCGCGTCGTTTCAGGTTAATGTCTATCTGCGGTGCAATTTCATCCGGAGTGTAACGGCAACGCATGGTATCGGTTCCCAATAATGGCAAGGGTGTTGAATCGGTCAGTACAGGATTTGCAAATGCCGGGCTGTTGAGTACTTTCTCCTTGTCAATCGGGATATATACCTGGTTGGTTGGGAAATAAGATTCGCCCCGCAGTTTGGTTTGCGGATTTTCGGAACGGATGAAACTGAATGCCGTTTGCAAATCAATAGGTTCTTTGAGCCGTTCATCGACCCAGACAACTTCATTTTTGCCGGAAATGAATTCCGGTTCGTTCCATGTTATGGGCAGGCCGGCCGATTCGTAATAGGAGCGTTTCATTTGGCCGATATACCAGTCTGTCTGCAAATAACTCAAATTGCAGGACCGTACGTCGGTGCGGTAGCCTTCCACTTCCTGGTTGTACCAGAGCGGGAAAGTGTCGTTGTCCCCGTTGCAGAAAATGATGGCATTCGGGCCGCACGAAGCCAGGTAGTTGCCGCCAAAGTCGCGGGCTACATAGCGGTTGCTGCGGTCGTGGTCGTCCCAGTTTTCCGCCGCCATTAATACGGGTACTCCCAGGCACAAAACAGTGAGTATGGCTGCCGCCAATGGTTTGGGAATGTATTTTTCCGCTATTTTGAGCAATCCCAGCACACCCAGGCCAATCCAGATGCAGTAGGCATAGAAGGAGCCGGCATAGGCATAATCGCGTTCGCGCGGCTGGTAGGGCGTCTGGTTCAGATAAATGACAATGGCCAGGCCCGTCAGGAAGAACAACAGGAACGTGATGACGAAGTTCTGTTTGCCTTTTTCGCCTTTGGTCAATTGGAAAATGATGCCGATGATACCCAACAGCAGCGGCAACATGTAGTATTTGTTGTGCCCTTTGTTGTTTTTCAACTCGTCCGGCATGGTGCTTTGGTCGCCCAAACGGGCATTGTCGATGAACGGTATGCCGGAAATCCAGTTTCCGTGGTCGATTTCGCCGTGGCTTTGTATGTCATTCTGGCGTCCGCTGAAATTCCACATAAAGTAACGCCAATACATGAAATTGCATTGGTAGCGGACAAAGAACCGCAGGTTTTCCAGGAACGTCGGTTTCATTTCGCTTTTCATCTGGCCGCAATACTCGTAAGTCACTTTCTTGCCTTTTATGTCCGCCCAGCTTTTATAGGCATCAATGTGGCTGGGCTGTGTGCTGTACAGGCGTGGGAAAAGCATGTTGAACCTGTCGTCCATTTTGTAGGTCATCTTGTGGCCCGTTATGATATATTCATCTTTGTCGTCCGGCGAAGTTTTCGGTTTGGGTGCATACTGTGCCGCACCGGTTTTTTCCACCGGGATGCACAAGTTGCCTTCCACGCGCAGTTTGACGGGCGCGTTGTAGGTCGGACCGAAGAACAGCGGGCGGTCGCCGTACTGTTCGCGGTTCAGGTAATATTTCAGTGCAAACACGTTGTCCGGCGAGTTTTGGTCCATGGGCGGCTGTGCAGCCGAACGTACCACAATCAGCGTGTAGGAGGAATATCCTATCAGCATGACGGCAATCATCAGTATGGCCGTGTTCAGCCAGCGTGAACTGATAATGTCCTTTTTCCAATAGAAGAATCCCGCCAGGGCGGCGATAACGAGCAATCCGATAATGACGCTTTCACCGAAGAACGGAATTCCGACGGCCGTAACAGCCAGAATAAACGAAATGGCCATGCGCCAATAGTTGCGTCCCGTGTGGGTTTCCCAAATTGCCCAAACCAGCGAAGCTATGACTATTACGATATAGATGAACACGCCGGTGTTATATGAACATCCGAGCGTATTGACAAAGAACAATTCGAACCAGCAGGCGACTTCCACAAATCCCGGAATAAGACCGTAAAGCACAACGCCCAGAATGGCCGCGGAGGTAATCATGGCTATGCAAAAGCCCAGAAGCGTCGGTTTGAACTTGTTGAAATAATACACCAGCACAATGGCGGGAATGGCCAGCAGGTTCAGCAGGTGCACGCCGATAGACAAGCCCATCAGGTAGGCAATCAGGATTAACCAGCGGTCGGAGCCGGCCTTGTCGGAAGCGGCATCCCATTTCAGAATCAGCCAGAAAACGACTGCCGTAAACAATGAAGAATAAGCATAAACTTCGCCTTCCACGGCAGAGAACCAGAAGGTATCGGAGAAAGTGTAAGCCAGCGAACCAACTAATCCGGCGCCCAGAATGCCGATGCCTGTGCCCAAACTGATTTCCTTGCCTTCCGTAACGAACATTTTGCGCGCCAACAGCGTGATTGTCCAGAACAGGAACAGAATGGTAAAGGCACTGCACAGCGCGGACATGGAGTTAATCATGGCTGCCACCTTGGTCGGGTCGGAAGCGAAGAGCGAGAAGAAACGTCCCGTCAGCATGAAGAACGGCGCTCCGGGCGGATGGCCTACATCCAGTTTGTAAGCTGTACTGATAAATTCGCCACAGTCCCAGAAACTTGCAGTCGGTTCTATGGTAAGCAGATACGTAACCGCAGCTACGATAAATGTGAGCCACCCGATTAGGTTGTCCCAAAGTTTAAAGTTCTTCATATTTTGAATAGATTGCCAAAATTTTTTCGTTGGAATTATGCAGATGCATAGTCTGTTAAATACGCGCCAAAGATACGAAAAATGACAGATATTGAAAAAATGCTTAACAATTAACTGCTAAACAGCTTACTTTCTTCTGCATTTTTTACATCGGCCATACACGTATAACGAATATTGTGCGGCCTGGAAATTCGGGAATTTTTTTGCAAGGATGGCTTCCTTGATGCGTTTGTCCGTAAATTCGGATATTTTTCCGCAGTTGGTGCAAATCAAGTGTTGGTGGACGTTGTTGTTGCAGGCCTTTTCGTATTGTGCGGGTTGGTTCCCGAACTGGTGTTTGACAACCAGCTTGCATTTCAGCAGCAACTCCAATGTGTTGTAAACCGTGGCCAGGCTCACGCGGAAGTTGTCCTTCATGTCGTTGAACAAAGTCTCCGCATCGAAATGTGTGCGATAGGCATAAACCCGCTCCAGGATGGCATAGCGTTCCACGGTTTTGCGGCAACGGTTCGCTTCCAGATATTCGGTAAAAATCTGTTTGGCAAGGCTGTATGTGTTTTCTTCCTTCACTTGCACCTGTTTTGACGGCAAATGTACGAAAAACTCCGGAATATAAAACGGGATGGCCGATGATAAGTTGTCAGGCAATGACAGCCCTGAATTTTTAGGGCTATTTTTTGAGATGGAGGATTTATATGTGGGGTTTTAGTAGGAAAAACAGAGTTTCCCCAAAAAAGGAAAATGAAATGGCAAAGAGGGATTGTAATAGTATTCACATATTGAGTGTATTATCACAGATTTTTTGTAATTTTGCAGCGGATTGAGGTAACTCTATCCAAAACATATTCTTTAGAAAAAAGAGGCGTTATGCTTATCTTGTAAGTTAGAAACCTGAGAAATTTCAAACGTAGTACAGGGATAGCATAGTGGTTCTCACGCTTAGCGTGGACTGCTATTTCCATTTTGTACTACAAGGTTTTCTCAGGACCTCTAACTTAAGAGTGGCATTGCAGTTCCACGCTTCTGCAGTTTAATTGAGCAAAGTCTTTAGGAACTGAAAGACTTGGTAAGGTTATGGCAGTAATGAAGTTTCCTGTTGTAGAGCTTGCGAAGGATAAGTTCCAAGTTTCGGTAGATATGAGCCTATATGCCAAAGAAGTTATAATGGCAACTATCTATAAATTTTCTCACCTATTCTATATCCATCAGCAAACGGATACAAATAATCAAACACTTGTAAATGTTATCTTTGAATCAAAAGATAATAATATGATTACAGAAGATATTCCCAAACAATTTTGTAATGAATTGATTGACCAACAAATTCGCTATAATACGAATGCACAGTTCGGGCATATTCGGGATATGATAGTTCAAGAAGCGTTTAAACCTGTAACATCTAAATGACGAATTATGGCCTATCAATTATTACCGTTTCGCTTTGAATGGTTCAATGAAAACGAATACCTTCTAACAAATGAAGTAGGAGAATATATTTTCTTGCAAAATAATGATTTTCAACGTTTTGTTAACGGAGAATTGGATGAACATAGTGAATTGTTTTATGATATTGAATCCAAGCAAATAGCTACTACGGATAAAGTCGAAGATGTGGTACAGATGCTTGCCACCAAGTTTAGAACAAAGAAAAGTATCTTGCGTGACTTTACTTCGTTACATATGGTTGTACCTACATTACGTTGTAATTCTAGTTGCATTTACTGTCAGGTTGCCCGTAAAAATATGGATGACCATTCGGCCGATATGACTAAAAAGACGGCAAAAAATGTAGTGAAAACCATATTCCAATCTCCATCGCCTTGTATCAAAATAGAGTTTCAAGGCGGAGACCCATCAACAGACTTTGATATGGTAAAGTATATCATCGAAGAAGCTGAATGGCAAAACTTGTTCAAGAAAAAAGAATTGGATTTTGTTATCTGTACCAATCTTACGTTACTCAATAAAGATATGGTGAAGTACTTGAAGAAACATAAATGTATGATTTCCACTTCTCTTGATGGTCCTAAAGACTTGCATGATACAAATCGCCCATTACAAAATAAGAAATTAGACCACCATGCCATTTTCGAAAAGAATCTTGCCATGATACGACAGATATGGGGTAATAACGATTGTGTTTCAGCGTTGATGACTACTTCCAAACATAGCTTGGGACGTTTCAAAGATATTATCGATGAATACATACGTTTGGGTTTTAATAATATTTTTTTACGTTCTCTCAATCCTTATGGATTTGCAAAGCAATATAAGGAAAAGATTGCTTATCCTGTTGAGGAATTCATCGCCAATTATAAAGAAGGATTGGATTATATTATAGAATTGAATAAGCAAGGTACTTTCTTTGTGGAAGGTTTTGCTGCATTGTTGCTAAAAAGAATACTAACTCCATTTGCAACAGGATTTGTTGATTTACAATCTCCGGCAGGAGTTGGTATCGCTGGTGCAATATATGATTATGACGGTAATGTGTATGTTTCGGATGAAGCACGTATGATGGCTCGTTTCATGAATTACTATTTCAAATTGGGCAATGTAAACGAAAACACTTATCAGGAAATGTTTAATGGAGAGCTACTGCATCATATTATTGCTTCTGCTTGTAATGAATGCTTACCTGTTTGTGCTGAATGTGTTTTCCAACCCTATTGCGGTGCAGATCCTGTTCGTAATATGTCAGAGCAAGGTGATATGGTAGGCTTTAGACCAACAAATGAAATGTGTAAAAAGACGAAAGCCATTATACATTATTTATTTGAGTTGTTGCAGAAGCATGACCCGGAGATAAACAGAATATTTTGGTCTTGGTTAAATTGATTGCGTTATGAAACAAATTCAAGGTACTCCATATAATATAGAAGATGACGTCGTTGGACGCATTTCTTTTGGCAAGAGGAATATATTTGGTCGTTCCAATGATATATTGGTTTGCAAAGACGCAGATAGTTCCTCATTTGGATATTTGGCAACCATTACAGAAACTGTGGCTTTCAAAGGTAAAGGAAAACCCTATTGCATAGTAGAGGACATTGCCGATTTCCATGAGGGTGATGTGGTTGTTATCAATGCAAAAGGAGAAATTATATTTGTGTATGAAATCAACTCTAATCATAATGCGTTGATGGCAACAGAACGTTGTAATCATCGTTGTATCATGTGTCCTCAACCTCCTGTTCTACAAGAAAAAGATAAAACGCCTTTTAATCTAAGACTAATTTCTTTGTTTGACAAGAAAACACAGGAAATAGGTATAACCGGTGGAGAACCAACACTTATTGGTGATAAGCTTTTTACTTTGGTAAATCACATTAAAAAGGAGCTGCCTAAGACTGCTATAAGTATTCTATCTAATGGTGTTAAATTTGCAGAGAAAGAATATGCCATGAAATTGGCAATGTGTAAACATCCAGATCTGCAAATAGATATTCCTCTATTTTCTGATATTGCAGAAGAACACAATCGTATTGTTGGAGCTAAGACTTTTTATAAGACTGTGCAGGGATTGTATAATCTTGCACTGTTTCATCAACGGATAGGACTTCGTGTTGTCATTCATAGAAGAACTTACAAACGGCTTCCACAGTTAGCTGATTTTATCTATCATAATTTTCCTTTTGTTGCCCAAGTAGCTTTTATGCAAATGGAAACGATTGGATTGGCAAAAGAAAATTTTGATGAATTATGGATGGACCCATACGATTATAACATAGAGTTGCGCGAAGCTGTTTTACTTCTTGCTGATAGAGGTATGAAACCATACATTTATAATGCCCAATTATGTGTATTGCCTGAAGACATTCGTTGTTATGCTCAACAATCTATTTCGGATTGGAAAAGTATATACATTTCCGAATGCGATGGATGTATGTTAAAAGGGCAATGTGCAGGATTTTTTGAATCTAACAGACAAGCTCACAGTTCACATATAAAAAAAATAGAACATATATCGTCTGATATATCGTGTTAAGTAACTAATTGTTTAATTTAAAAATGGAGGTATCAATGAAGAAACTCTTGTTTTTTGCGGTTTCTGCGATTTTTGCAGGAGCAAGCTATTGTTCCTCTGTTAGCGAGAAGATCGTTGCTAAAGTAACTAATAGCGACACTCAAATCAAGCAACAGAAGGATCAACCATTGGTGTTAGAACAGTTTTCTGCTGACTATAAGTTTCTAGCAGACCACTATTCTCACAGCAGCCATAGCTCGCATAGTTCGCACAGTTCCCATCGCTCTCATAGTTCACACTATTCGAGCAGATAAAACTGAATTGTTAAGGACGGGCAAATAGGATAGCCCGTCCTTTTTTTGTCTCATTATTTTATGTTACTTTTGTACTCAAATTAATACGGGTATGTCAAGTAAAGGATACAGGCGTTTTAAAAGCCGTTTAGAGTATTTTCGAACAGATAATGAAGTTGCTGATATTATAGTTCAGAACAAGGAATTACTGAAAGGTGTTGAAGTCATTTTCAATAAAGTGACAGTGGAGAAACACCCACTGCTATACAATAGGACTAATAATGCCAATAGCAGAAAGTTAGTTGTAAATCATCTAAGAAAAACTATATATGTATCTTTTATAAAAGATATGTATGAGGAGGTTACTGAGTACATTAGATACATATTACAAGAAGGGGCATTGAATGGCGTTGACCCTTGCAGACTTGTCGGTGAGCATAATGTAAACATGAAAGCCAACGAGATTTTGTCAATGAGTACCAAGAAAGAGATAATCCAATCTATTATGGATCAAATTTTCCAACAATTAGAAAATGAGCGAAGTACCATTACCCTTATCTCTAAAATAAAGAACAAATTGGGGCTATCAATACAACAACAACTTATAGATGATGCTTTACCTTTTCTTGAAATTAGACACATTTTTGTTCATTCAGATGGCAAGCCTAATAGTGCATTTTTAGAAAAATATCCAACTATTCAGTTAGACGACCATCGTAGAATTTTATTAAATTCAACTTTTGCAAAGAAAGCATACGATGCAGTCAATAATTTATTAATAGCTATTGATAACGATATGATTTTAAAAAATTACATCTCTGTTTCTGAATTACAAAATAAAGGGATGTAAATACTAAAAGAAAGGAAACAAATTCTTTTGGTATTTACATCCCAATTTGTTATTCTTGCAGCACAGAAGAGTTATTTGAACGCAATTCATAGCAGAACGCAGCATATGGCACAGTTGCCCACTTATTATCTCAAAAAACGACTAATTCTTTCAAGGTCTTTTGTATCGGGAATAAGAAAAAGTCTTTCAGAATGGCAGAAAAATTTGCAGGACTTCTTTTCTCCCCCTTTCCAATCTATCCCCGCAGCATAAAAAACCGCCTGCCAATTCAGCAGTATAGGACTAAATAAAATTTGTAAGTTTTTTTTCGCAAATCGAATCACACATTTTTCGTATCTTTGGCCGCGTATGTTTGCGTGGCAAGTTTGTCTGTAAAAGACAGGTCGTCGTGGCATGATACACTTGTAATCACTTGGTTTTAAGGAATCTTATTTAGCAAAAAAATATAATGGAAAAGGTAGATGTATTGCTGGGGCTCCAGTGGGGAGATGAAGGCAAAGGTAAGGTTGTCGATGTTTTGACACCGAAATATGAATTGGTTTGCCGTTTTCAGGGCGGCCCGAATGCAGGACATACGTTGGAGTTTGAAAACCAAAAGTTTGTATTGCGTTCCATTCCGTCCGGAATTTTCCAGGGCGACAAGATAAATATCATTGGCAACGGCGTGGTGCTTGACCCTGCCTTGTTCAAGGCCGAGGCGGAAGCGCTCGAAGCCGCAGGGCATAAGCTGACCGACCGGCTCTATATTTCCAAAAAGGCGCATTTGATTTTGCCGACACACCGTTTTTTGGATGCGGCTTATGAATCGGCCAAGGGAAGCGGCAAAATCGGCACGACCGGCAAGGGCATTGGCCCAACCTATACGGACAAGGTCAGCCGGAACGGGTTGCGCGTCGGCGATATCCTGCATAATTTCGAGGAAAAATACCGAAATGCCATTGACCGGCACAAACGGATTCTGGCATCCTACCAGTTTGAATATGATCTGCCCGCCATTGAAAAAGAATGGCTCGAAGGCATCGAGTATTTGAAAAAGTTCCATATCGTGGACAGCGAACACGTGATAAACAAAAGTTTGCGGGCCGGTAAAAAAATTCTGGCCGAAGGTGCACAAGGCACGATGCTTGATGTAGATTTCGGCTCCTATCCGTTCGTGACTTCGTCCAATACGATTTGCGCGGGTGCGTGCACGGGTTTGGGCGTGGCTCCGCGTAACATCGGCAATGTGTTCGGCATTTTCAAGGCGTATTGCACCCGTGTGGGCGCCGGGCCTTTCCCGACGGAGCTGTTTGATGAAACGGGCGATAAAATGTGCGAGATAGGGCACGAGTTCGGTTCGGTTACGGGCCGTCGCCGCCGTTGCGGCTGGATTGATTTGGTTGCGCTGAAATATGCGGTCATGATTAACGGCGTGAACAAACTGATTATGATGAAAAGCGATGTGCTGGATACGTTCGATACAATCAAGGCATGTGTCGCTTATCGGATTGAAGGCGAAACGGTTACGGATTTCCCGTTCGATTTGACAGATGGCGCGGAACCGGTTTACAAAGAGCTTCCCGGCTGGAAAACCGATATGACCAAGATGTCTTCCGAGGCGGAATTTCCGAAAGCATTTACGGATTACGTGAAATTCCTGGAAGACTATCTGGAAACGCCGGTAGCCATTGTTTCCGTCGGGCCGGACCGCGAACAGACGATTGTAAGGAGTTCATTTTGAATAAGATATTGAATTAAGAAATAGAATTGTTTTATGTATATATACGTTATTTTTATTGCTTTTGCGCTGTTGAGCTGGATTATTTCCGCTCGTTTGAATAGCAAATTTAAAAAATATTCCCAGATTCCCGTAGGTTATACGGGCAAGCAAATTGCCGAAAAAATGTTGCGTGACAGCGGCATAACCGATGTGCAGGTTACCTGTACGCCGGGGCATCTGACCGACCATTATAATCCGGCAACCAAAACCGTCAATTTGAGCGAGAGCGTGTACGGTTCAAACAGTGTGGCTGCGGCCGCCGTGGCTGCGCATGAATGCGGCCATGCCGTGCAACATGCTTATGCCTATAAACCGTTGGCCATGCGTTCGGCATTGGTTCCTGTGGTCAGTTTTGCCTCGCAGTGGGTTCAGTGGATTTTGCTGGCAGGTATTATCTTTGTAAATTCATTCCCGGGTCTTTTGATAGCTGGTATTATTTTGTTTGCCACTACGACTTTGTTTAGTTTTATCACCTTGCCGGTGGAAATCAATGCCAGCAAGCGTGCGCTTATATGGCTCGACAGTGCGGGCATAACCGATTACAGCAGCCATGAACAGGCCAAGGATGCCTTGAAATCGGCGGCTTATACTTATGTGGTTGCTGCTTTGGGTTCGTTGGCTACGCTGATTTATTATATCCTGATTTTTTTGGGAGGACGCAGGGATTAATCACTGGTAAATCCGGTTATGTATTGCAACGATTTTGTCCCTCGGAATTTTTCCGGGGGATATTTTTTTATCGCGTCGATACTAAAATTGTTTTATCAGGAAGGTCGGATTTATGCGCAGGTAAACGCCGGCCGATATGCTGATGCCGTTATTGATGGTTTGCCGTGTGCCGGAAGCGTCAATCATGTCGGAAACCAGTGGTTGGAAAATATCCACATCGACACCCAGTGCGAATCCTTTGCCCAATGAACGGGAATATTCCATGCCGTAGTAAAGCAAATCCGGCTGCTCGAAAACAGCCCCTTCATATCTCATGGATGCGGCACCGTAAAAAGGATTGCCGAACAAGGATATGAATTGGTTGCAATGATAGTATCCGGCTTTCAGCCTGAATTGGCGGATATCAGCGGCTAAGCGCGCATACAGAGCATAGCCGGTATCGAATGGCCATATATGTCCGGCCTGTTGGTAATAGACAGCGTAGTCTGCTTCTGCTTCTATCCGTTTCAGCCAGTTCCTGTTGATATTCCAAACGCCTGCAATTCCTGCCGCTCCGTTCATGAGGGTTTGCACGGAGTTGGTGTAAATCGTATCGATTTCGCCGCCGCGATGTTGCACCAGTGCCTGGATTGGGAAATACAAGTGAAAACGTGAGTCCGGTGCATTCACCTTAAAACGCGATGACAGCCCGACTGTGAATGCTTCCTGATGCGTATCGTCTTTGAATATGAAACTTTGCCAGTTTCCCCACACGTCCATGTCGAATATGTTCCACTCAAAAAGGAGCTGCAGCCCCGTTTCCGGGTCACAGGTCAGGTTCAGCTCCGGATTGTACAAAGGTTCTATCAGGCGGTGGTTCGCTCCGCCGTAAAGATTGCCGAAAACCAAAGTGAAATGTTCCGACAAGTCGGCCTGTGCCCTGAAAAACGGCAGGATATGGCTGCCTTTCTGGTATTGGTTGCCTTTCCACGTGGCAATGTCCAGGTAGGCCATGGACGGATATTTGTTGGCGCCGTGGTACAACAGGAAATGCCCGCCAAGTTCCAGTTTCATGTTTTTCAGCGGATAATAGGTCAGTTTGGGTTGCAACCATAGGCCGGGCAGGGAATAGCCTTTCTGGTAAGCGCCTTGATACTCGTTGTTTTTGGCGAAGTTGAGGTTGTCCAGTTCAAACGACAGCTGGCGCACGCGTGTCGTGTCGATGCGGTATTCTGATTGATAAACCAAATCGGAAATCTGCCCGTCGGTGCGGCTGGGAAATCCCAGGCAGAGAATAATGCAAATTATATATGGCAGTTTTTTATTCATGTGTTTTATTGTTTCCAGTCTTCGGCTCCAACAGATGCACAAATGATTTTTTTGGAATAAATCCAGTTTGTATTATTTCATTGATTGTTATAACTGCCTGTGCCTGGCAGATTCTTTTATTCTTCCGGATTTTCTTGTTGTTGCCTGAATATTTCCTTTTGTTGTTCTATTTCCTCCCGTAGCTGTTCGACAGTGGGCAGGTAGGTCAGGTATTTGGCCTGGAACAGACGCTCATTATCATGTAGGACAGAATAGCGGGCCATATCTTCGCTGGTTTCCGAACATAGTATAAGCCCGATTGTCGGATTATCGCCTTCAGTACGTTTCAGGTTATCGTACATTCTTACATACATGTCCATTTGCCCGACATCTTGGTGGGATATCCTTGATGTTTTGAGGTCGATTAGCAAAAAACATTTGAGAATGTAATTGTAGAACACCAGATCGATGAAATAATCACCCATGTCTGTCTTTATATGTTGTTGACGTGCTACAAATGCATATCCTTTTCCTAATTCCAATACGAATTTTTGCAGATGGGTGATAATTGCAGATTCGAGTTTGGTTTCAGAGAAATCCGGATTGGGAGAAAGTCCCAAAAATTCTGCTACAATTGGATTTTTGATAAACTCCAGTTTGTCCTGCTGGAATGTTGCGGTTAATTGCTTCATTTCATTTTCTACCGCTTGTTTGTTTTGTGATTGCAGCAATCGATAATAGTATTGGGAAGCAATATTCCTGTCAAGTGTCCGGACGCTCCAGCATTCGTTCATAGCTTCTTGCAAATACCAGTCGCGTGCGGTCTTGTCGGTAACCCGCAGCAATGAACGATAGTGTGTCCAAGAAAGCAAATGAAATTTTGTACTCACTGAGTCCAAAATGTCCGGGAATGCTTTATAAAAACGGACGAACTTATATAAAGAGCTGAAATCGAATCCTTTTCCATATTTCAGGGTTAAGAATTCCGCCAGCCGTTTGACAATCTCTTTTCCATATTCAGCCCGGTTCTCACCTTGCAATTCCTCTTCGGCAATACGTTTTCCCAACAACCAGTTGCGTTGGATCATTGCCACGTTGACAGCCTGATATGCATAACTACGTGTCTGTTCAATGATGTTTTGTACATCTTTGAATATATCGTCGCTGTTATTTATGGAGGATAATATTTCAATATCTTTTTTCATGCCCGACAAATATAATGTTTTTATCCGGAATAGAAATCAATAAAGGCATTTTACAGATGGCATAGAGGTACAAAAGTTGGAAATTTCGGGTGGTGAACAATAAAAGCCGATACAGAATAATTCCCGTATCGGCTTTTAAGCATTTAACTGTCATATCTTTCTTATACGACGCCGGAGAAGCCCATGAACGCCATGGCCAGCAGGCCGGCTACAATCAGGGCAATCGGGGTTCCTTCCAGTCCTTTCGGGATATTGGAGAAACGCAACTGTTCGCGGATGCCGGCAAACAGTACCAGGGCAAGAGCGAAACCGATGGCTGTTGCAATGGCGAATATGACACCAGTCAGCAGGTTCGGTTCCAGTCCTTCCGGCAGTTTATATGTGCCGTCTGCAACCAGAATAGCTACACCGAGGATGCAGCAGTTGGTTGTAATCAGTGGCAGGAATACGCCCAAAGCCTGGTAGAGCGACGGCGAAACCTTTTTCAGGATGATTTCCACCAATTGCACCAGGGCGGCGATAACCAAAATGAATACCAGAGTCTGCAAGTATTGTATGCCGAAGGCTTCAAGCACATATTTTTGCAACAAATAGGTAATTATGGTAGACAGCGTAAGTACAAAAGTTACGGCAGCACCCATTCCTAATGCCGTATCTATTTTTTTGGATACGCCCAGAAAAGGACATATTCCCAGAAACTGGGATAAAACTATGTTGTTTACCAATACGGCGCTTACAATAATCAAAAAATAAGCCATATCAAAATGTTTTAATAGATTCTTAATTGCTGAATATTTATGCCTTGCGTATTTTGTTTACAATGGCAATCAGATAGCCCAGGGCGATAAATGCACCGGGAGCCAGTATGAAAACGAGTGCACCGTAGTTTTCCGAGAATACGGTCATCGAGAATACTTTTCCTGTGCCCAACAATTCGCGGATAGCGCCCAGCAGTGTCAATGCAAAGGTAAAGCCGAGACCGATTCCCACGCCGTCGAGGGCGGAATACCAGGCATTGTTCTTGGCGGCAAATGCTTCCGCACGTCCCAGAACGATACAGTTCACTACAATCAGCGGGATAAACAATCCCAGTGTTTCATAAATGGCCGGAACGTAGGCTTCCATGCACATTTGCAGGACCGATACGAATGCGGCTATGACTACCACATAGGCAGGAATACGCACTTTGTCGGGAACCAGATTCTTGATTAACGAAATAACCATGTTGGAACAAATCAGTACGAAAGTCGTGGCGAGTCCCATGCTCATGCCGTTGATGGCGGATGATGTCGTTCCCAGAGTCGGACACATGCCCAACAGCAAAACGAATGTCGGGTTTTCTGTAATCAGTCCGTTCAATATGACTTTTAAACTTTTCATATCTTATTCATTTAATGCGTTAATACTATCGGTTGCAACTTGTACGGTATCGGCAACGGCCGGTGCAATACTGTCGGCTGCAATGTGCTGTGTCACACCGCTTACGACATTGACTGCCGGTGCGCCGCTGTTGGCGGCATAGGCATTATAAGCCAGGTTCACAGCAGCCAGGAATGCGCGTGAGCTGATGGTTGCGGCCGTGATGGCATCCACTTCGCCGCCGTCTTTGGTTACGGTCAGCTTGTTCTTTTCCGGATTCTTGCCTTTGATGTTCTGGTTGTTTTTGTCTGTTTTGAACCAGTCCACCATTTTTGTGCCGAGTCCCGGGGTTTCTGCTTGTTGCAGGATAGCGTAGTCGATGATGTTGCCTTCCTTGTCGAAACCGACCATGATTTTGATTTTGCCTCCGAAACCGTTTGTTTCCGATTCGACGGCAGCGCCTACAAATGCATCACCTTGATAGGCCTTGTGCACCAGAAGGCCGTTCACTGTCTCATCTTCCAGGCGGTCAAAATCATTCAACACTTGTTGAATGGCAGCTTGCTGTTTTTCGGCTTTGGCTATCGCAATGGGTTCTTCGGTTACCGTATATACGGCTCCCAATACGCCGGCGGCAATCAACGAAATGATTGTGAGCACCAGCACCATATTTTTAAAATTCGATTCCAGTTTCATATTTTTGTCTCCTTTCATTTCGTTTTATTTTCGCCGAAACGTTTCGGGCGGATATAAGTGTTCAACAACGGTGTAACCGCGTTCATAATCAGAATGGCGAATGACATGCCTTCCGGATAGGAGCCCCATACGCGGATTACGACGGTTATGATGCCGATTCCGATACCGTAAATGATTTGTCCTAACGGAGTCATGGGTGAGGTCACGTAATCCGTTGCCATGAAAATGGAACCCAACATCAGACCGCCGGTCAATAAGTGCATCAGCGGGTTCATGGACATTTCCGGATCTACCAGCCAGATAATACCCGTAAATACGAACACGGTGGCCAGAATGCTGACAGGGATGTGCCAAGTAATGGTCCGTGTGTAAATCAAGTAAAGGCCGCCTATCAGCAATGCAATGGCGGAAACTTCACCCAATGAACCGCCCATGTTGCCGATAAACATGTCCAGCAGCCGGGGCATGGCTTCCGCGCCTTTTTCCTTAATCAGCGAAAGCGGTGTTGCGGCTGTCTCTGCATCCAGATATTGCATGTTCCATGTAATTGGGCGCGGCCAGGTTGTCATGGCAGCGGGGAATGAGATAAGCAGGAACACGCGGCCGACCAAAGCCGGGTTGAACGGGTTTTGTCCCAGGCCGCCGAACGACATTTTGCCTATGCCGATGGCAACCAATGCACCGATCACAACCATCCATACGGGCAGGTTGGATGGCAGGTTGAAACCTAACAGCAGACCGGTCAGGATGGCGGAGCAGTCGCCTATGGTCGGTTTCTGTTTGAGCAAGAACCGTTGAATCAGATATTCGAACAGCACACAAGCTACAATAGCTGTCAGGCTGACAATTAACGCACCCAGACCGAAATAGAACAATGACACCAGATAGGCCGGAATGAGGGCGTATATGACGTTCAGCATGTTTTTCTTGACCGAATCGCCGCTGTGTACGTGCGGAGATGGCGAAACAATTAATTTATTCATATATTTCCTTGATTTTCAAATTATTTTTTCATGTTCCGTGCACGGATTATGCCGCCCACTTTATTTTTTCCCATGCGGATGTAGTCGAGCAATGGGCGGTTGCTTGGACAGGTGAACAGGCAGCAGCCGCATTCGATACAGTCCATGACGTTGTGTTTTTCCATTTCGTCCCACATGCTCTTGCCAGCCAATCTTGCCAGCAGATAGGGTTCAAGTCCCATGGGACAAACGGAAACGCATTTGGCGCAACGTATGCAGTTTTGGGGTTCCGGGCGCGTTGATTCGGATTCCTGCATGATCAACACCCCTGATATGCGCTTGTTGGCAGGCATGTCCGTGTTGCTCATGGCGCGTCCCATCATCGGGCCTCCGGCAATGATTTTGCCGGTATTTTCAGGAATGCCTCCGGCCATGGCGATTACGTCGTTCAGCGGCGTGCCGAAACGGACCAGGAAGTTGCCGGGTTTGTTCACGCTTTTTCCCGTAACGGTAATGACGCGGTCAATCAACGGCCTGTTTTTCTGCACAGCCTGGTAAACGGCATATACGGTGGCCACGTTTTGCACGACGGCACCGACTTCAATAGGTAGTGCACCGCTTGGTACCTGGCGGCCAATGCATGCGTCAATCAATTGTTTTTCACCGCCTTGCGGATATTTCAGTTTGAGCGGTTGCACTTCGATGCCCATTTGGCGCGAAACGGTTTTCTGCATCAATTCAATGGCATCGGGTTTGTTGCTCTCTATGCCGATAATGGCGCGTTGTATTTTCAGGGCTTTCATCAGAATAGTGACACCGATAACGATTTCTTCCGCATGTTCCAGCATCAACTGGTGGTCGCAAGTCAAATATGGTTCGCATTCCACGGCATTCACAATCAGCACTTCGGCAACCTTGCCCGGAGGCGGCGTCAGTTTTACCTGGGTCGGGAAGCAGGCGCCTCCCAAACCGACAATACCTGCATCGGCAATTTTTTTTACGATTTCTTCCGGGGTGTATGTGCAACTTGTCAGAAGTTTTTCGCTGCGGTCTATTTCCGGCAGCCACTCGTCGCCTTCTACGTCAATGAAGATGGCGGGCATTTTCATTCCCCAGGCATCGATGGCCGTATCGATTTTAGCCACTTTGCCGGAAACCGGCGAGTGTACGTTTGCCGATACGAATCCGCCTGCCTGGGCGATTAGTTGTCCTACTTTCACTTCTGCGCCTTTTTCCACAACAGGAACGGCGGGCGCACCCAAGTGTTGCGAAAGCGGGATTATTGCCTGCTTGGGCAGCGGAACTACTTGGATTTTTCGTCTGGCCGAAAGTTTGTTTTCTTCCGGATGGACACCACCTATTCTAAATGTTTTCATCTTAGTTATAGAAGTTTGATTTTGTCTGTTTGGATTATGCTTGTTGATTGTTTGTTTTTTCCGGAGTGGTATTCACTTCTGTTTTTACTTCCGCTTGTGCCATCTCAGGTTTTGGGGCTTCTGCTTTTACCGGTTCTGTTTTTGGGGCTTCGGGTTTCGGAGCTTGCGGTGCGCGTGGCGGGAAGTTCAGTTCATGAATGGCGCCTGTCGGGCAAACGGCTACGCACTTGCGGCACAAGCGGCATTTGGTAAAGTCAATGTAGGCCAGGTTGTTTTCCACGGTAATGGCGCCGAACGGACATTCCTTGGCACATTTGCCGCAACCGATACAAGCAGCCGTACAGGCTTTGCGTGCCATGGCTCCTTTGTCCTTGTTCACGCAGCTGACAAATATTCGGCGTGATTTCGGGCCTTTTTTGCGCAGTTCGATAACGTTTTTCGGGCAAGCCTTGACACATGCGCCGCATGCCGTACATTTTTCGTCATCCACTTCGGGCAGTAGTGTGTCCGGATTGATTTTGATAGCGCCGAACTGGCAGGCGGCAACGCAGTCGCCGTAACCGAGGCAGCCGAACGAGCAACCTGTTTCGCCTCCATAGAGGTTGGCAACAATCTGGCAGGAAGGTGCACCATCGTAGCGGTTGTTGCGTGGGCGGTTGGCACATGTGCCGTTGCAACGTACAACAGCTACCATCGGGTCGGTTGCTGTAACTGTGCGGCCAAGGATACTGGCCACCTTTTCCATTGTGGGAGCACCGCCGACCGGACAAAGCAGGCCATCCATGGTTTCTGCTTTTACGCAACCTTCGGCAAATCCTCTGCAACCGGGAAATCCGCAGCCACCGCAATTGGCGCCGGGAAGTACGGCTGCCACTTCATCGATGCGCGGATCTTCATACACTTTGAATTTCTGGGCAACAAAAAACAGGATAACGGCTGCCAAACAGCCGATTACGCCCAAAGTAATTAATGATACAACTATTAAATTCATTTTTTTATAGAATTGATAGAAAATTTGGTTTGTTACAATTCAAAATGACCGTCTTTGTGTCTGCACAAGGTTTTTCTATTCTTTTTTGGCATAAAAGACAAATTCCTTCTGCAGTTTGTCCTTAAAAAACGACAGAATTATGTAATACGGAACCAGCATCGCCAACGCGATTGTTCCGGTGACAGCTTCTTTGTCAGTAAACATTCCGGCAATGGCCAGGGTTATGAATATCAGCAGGAAAGGAATGACAAAAGCGAGCAATGTGGCTTTTACTCCTAATCGCTGTTGTGCATATACTTTCACTTTGTCGCCGGCCTGGAGTGTTTCCATGGCTTGTGCATCGATGATTTTTTCTGTTTTGTCAGCGGCTGTGCATACGCCTTGTGCGTGACAGCCTGCGCATGCAGAGTTCTGGACAATCAATACTTGTACTGAATTTCCGGAGATGCTTTGCACAATTCCCTCGTGTTCAATCAGTTTCTCTTGTTTTGCCATCTCTACTTTGCAATTTGGCTGCAAAAGTACATAAATAATTTAATTTGTCCAAAAAATGGGAGCCTTCATATCCTGAAATAGTTTGCTTGCTTTCCGATTTGATATTTCTTGGCAAAAATTGCTACCTTTGTGGCGGATTTTAACAGAAAAACAATGTATCAGATAGGACAATATGGCCCCGGTGATGACATGAGCACGCTGATATGCGAGAACTATCAAATGCTTTTGGTTGTACACCGGTTTGGAATTCCGCTCGGTTTTGGTGACAAGTCCATTGATGAGGTTTGTCGGGAAAACCGCGTTGATACGCATACGTTTCTGAATGTCGTCAATCTGTTGGTGGGAAACCATGTGGAACTGGAAGATATTGAATTGTCTGTTTCATTGCCTGAAATTGTTGGATATTTACGTAATTCGCACAGTTATTTTCTGGATTTCCGGCTTCCTTCAATCCGCAAGAAATTATTGGAGGCTTTCAGCGGAAATGATGGTCTGACAATGGCCATTATCAGGTATTATGATGAATATTCGGCGGAAGTGCACAAGCACATGATGCATGAAGAAGAGGTCGTATTCCCTTATGTGAAAAAATTACTGGCCGGAGAGCATCCTGCCGATTATGACATAGACACTTTCAGCCGTCATCATGACAATGTGGAGAGCAAGTTGCTCGAACTGAAAAATATCATCATAAAATATTGTCCCACCCGCAGCAGCAACGAGCTGAACAATATGTTGTTTGACTTGTTTTCCTGTTCGGAAGATCTGGCTTCACATAACCGTATAGAGGATGAATTGCTGATTCCTATGGTACGCAGGCTGGAAATGTAAAATTGACCGGTATGAGCAGTCGGATACACATAGTCATTGCAGAGCCTTCGGATATAATCCGGAGCGGTCTGGTGCACATCTTGAAGCAAATGAACGATTTGCCGATTGATGTAGGCGAGATAACGGATATTTCTGCCATAGCCGGCCAATTGGAGAAATTTGAACCGGACATACTGATTATAAATCCGATACATTTGGGTGTTTTCAGCATTATGGATTTGAAAGGCAAGCAGGAAAACTGTTTTTTCAGGGCAGTTGCTTTGCAGAACATGCTGACCAGCGATGCTGTCCTGAAAAACTATGATGCGGTCATTTCCATTTACGATACGGCCGGGACCATAAAAACAAAGCTCATAGAACTGTTGAGCATAAACAGGCAGGACCAGGAAAAGAAAGAACTCAGCGACCGCGAGAAAGAAGTCATCATCTGTATCGTGAAGGGAATGTCAAACAAACAGATTGCCGACAAGCTGTGCCTGTCCACTTATACGGTCATGACGCACCGCCGGAACATTGTGAACAAACTGCAGATTCACAGTTCTTCCGGCCTGACCATCTATGCCATTGTGAACAAGCTGGTAACCATTGATGAAATCAAGGACACCATCTATTCCGAGGAATGATACTTACTTGTAAGTAGTTCTTCCAGCAACTTTTCATGGTTTTTAGGGATTGTGTAGTGCATAATGCAGTCCTATCTTTGCAACCGTAATACTTGAAACTTTTAGTCAAAAATTTAACCACAACGTTAAAAATTTTTTGTGAGCCACGAGAGCCTCCGAAGTGATTTCGGAGGTTTCGTTTTTTTTGTCTGGCAGGCAATGTGTTTGTAAAATGAAAAGATTTTATAAATTTGCATCAGATTGTTATCCATTCCGGTTCATCGTTATTCCCGCCCCGGGAGCGGACTTGTAAAAATTCAGTTATGAAAACAGGAAAAAATAAGGTACGGTTCATTTTGCCATGTTGTGTGGCTTTGTTGTTTGTTTGTTGCGGTAACAGCCGGAAAGACAGGCCGCAGGTTGATTATGCAGCCAAGGCGGATGCCATTATGTTACCGCAGGACAACGCCCGTGTGTACGTGTCCAACCGTCCGGCTGTATCCGACCGTTTGTTTGTATCAAAAGCCATAGAAAACGAAATGGCACGGGTTTCGGCCTTGCTGACAAATCCGCAGCTGCGCTGGATGTTCATGAATTGCTTTCCGAACACGGTCGACACGACCGTGCGTTACTATACGCTGGAAGATGGCGATGATGACACATTGATTTATACCGGTGACATTCACGCCATGTGGCTCCGTGACTCGGGCGCACAGGTGTGGCCTTACGTGCCGCTTGCCACGCAGGATGAAGCCTTGCGCAAAATGTTGCGCGGCACCATTCTGCGCCAGTTCCGTTGCATTATCCTTGACCCGTATGCCAATGCTTTCCTGGATCCGCACGACCCGAATCCGGCACACAATTGGATGAGCGACCTCACGGACATGAAACCGGAACTGCACGAACGCAAATGGGAAATAGATTCGTTGTGCTATCCCTTGCGTCTGGCTTACCAGTACTGGAAAATAACCGGCGATGCAAGCATTTTCCAGGAAGAATGGCTGGCCGCCATGCGCAATATCCTGCAGACATTCCGCGAGCAGCAGAAAAAAGACGGGCACGGGCCATATACATTCATGCGCCGTACGGAACGCCAGCTGGACACCATGTCGAACGGCGGCCTGGGCAATCCCGTAAAGCCCGTCGGGCTGATTGCCTCCGCGTTCCGGCCATCGGACGATGCGACGACCTTCCAGTTCCTGGTGCCTTCCAACTTTTTTGCAGTTGTTTCGTTGCGCAAGGCCGCCGAAATCCTTTCTTCCGTGAATGGAGAAACCAAACTGGCCGATGAGTGCACGGCACTGGCCGATGAAGTGGAGCAGGCCTTGAAGAAATATGCCGTTTATGACCACCCGAAGTACGGTAAGATTTATGCATACGAAGTGGATGGTTTTGGCAACCGGTTGTTGATGGACGATGCCAATGTGCCGAGCCTGTTGTCTTTGCCTTATCTGGAAGCTGTCGATATCAACGATCCGGTTTATCAAAACACACGCGATTTTGTATGGAGCCAGGACAATCCGTATTTTTTCTGCGGAACGGCAGGCGAGGGTATCGGCGGGCCGCATGTCGGCTACGACATGATTTGGCCCATGAGCATTATGATGAAAGCCTTTACGAGCCGGAACGATGATGAAATCAGATTTTGCCTGAAAATGCTGATGGCTACGGATGCCGGTACGGGATTTATGCATGAATCGTTTCATAAAGATGACCCGAACGTATTTACGCGCCATTGGTTTGCCTGGCAAAACAGTTTGTTCGGTGAGTTGATTATCAAGCTTGTGGACGAAGGAAAACTGGATTTGCTCAACAATCTGTAATTTCTGCCCTTTGTACATTTGATGTTCCTGCCATGTCTTGTTCCGCGTTATGCGGGACTTCTGTTGTGCAACCGTGATATCTGTCCTTTATTCGGATTACATGTCAGGAACCCGTATGTTGATAACTTTTCCGGAAACAAGTGTTTTTTCAGCAATATTTGTGAATAACTTCAGCGTATTCATTTTGCCGCGATACCGGAATTTATTACTTTTGTCCGGCATAGAATTCCGGAGCAAGACACCGGAGCAAGTACTTTTACAAGCAACATGAATATGAAAAAACAACTGCTTATCATGCTTTTCCTGTTCTGCGGAATGGGGATTTCCATTGCACAACGCATAGAAATAGACGACAAGGGACTCAAAATAAATTCCGTGCGGATAACCGACCGGACAACGCCGGCCAAGCTGAAAATGATTCTGGGAAAACCGGACAAAATCACGCACAAATACCAGCACGTATGGACCTACAATGAGCAGGGAATTATGGTCTATGTGGATCAGGACAACTCGGATTTTTCCGTCATCCTGTGCTACAAGCCAACGCAATTCGATTATGCCCCCACTTCGTGTTATCCGAATATTATCAAGATTTTCGACCACATCATCACACCGGATTCGAGCATGGAAGAGCTGAAAGCCATTCCGGAAATCATTTTTGAGAAAACAAAGAGTCAGGGCAATTATGTTGCAACCGTTTCCGGCGTCAGACTGATCATTGAAGCCTATTCCGGTAATCTGGAGTCCATTGAATTATCACTCTGATGTGTATGGCAAACAAAATTTCCTTTCTGGACGACCTGAATCCGAGCCAGCAGGCTGCTGTTGCCTATAACGGCGGGCCTTCTTTGGTCATTGCAGGTGCCGGTTCGGGCAAGACGCGCGTGCTGACCTATAAAATTGCCTATCTGCTTCAAAGCGGAATTCCGGCGCATACGATTCTGGCGTTGACCTTCACCAACAAGGCAGCACGCGAAATGAAAGAGCGTATAGCCGGTCTGGTCGGTTACCAGACGGCGCGTTATCTGTGGATGGGCACGTTCCACTCCATTTTCCGGCGCATGCTGCAGGCCGAAGCCGATAAGCTCGGCTACACACACGGTTTTTCCATTTATGATACTCCCGACAGCAAAAGTCTGGTTAAAAGCATTATCAAGGAAAAACAGCTGGATACGAAAGTATATACGGTGGGAGCGGTGCTGGGACGTATCTCATCCGCCAAGAACAACCTGATTTCACCCAGGGCATACAGCCAGAATCCGGATTTGCAAAAATATGACTATCAACAACGCATGTCCCGCATGGGTGAGTTGTATGCCGAATATGTGCGTCGCTGCAAACAGGCCAATGCAATGGATTTTGATGACCTGCTCTACAACACCAACCTGCTGTTCCGCGATTATCCGGAAGTACTCCGCAAATATCAGGAAATGTTCAATTACATCCTGGTGGATGAATATCAGGACACAAATTTTGCACAATATCTGATTATCAAGAAACTGGCGGAGAAACATCAGTGCATTTGCGTTGTCGGAGATGATGCACAGAGCATATACTCGTTCCGCGGTGCGAACATCCAGAACATTCTGAGATTTCAGGAAACTTATCCGGATTCACGGGTATTCAAGCTGGAACAAAATTACCGGAGTACACAAAATATCGTGGATGCCGCCAACAGCATTATTGCCGCCAACAAGGCGCAAATCCCGAAGCATGTCTTTTCCGAGAAGGAAAAAGGCGAGTTGATTCATTTGTCCAGCTGTTTTACGGACCAGGAAGAGGCCAGCCTTGTCGGCCAGAACATTGCACAACTGCACCGCCGGAAGGACATTGCCTACAACCAGATAGCTGTCTTGTACCGCACCAACTCCCAGTCGCGTGTATTGGAAGACAGCATGCGCAAATACGGCATTCCGTACCGTATTTACGGCGGGCAAGCCTTCTATCAACGCAAGGAAATCAAGGATGCGCTTGCTTATTTGCGTCTAGTTGTGAACATACAGGATAATGAAGCATTGAAACGCATTATCAACGTGCCTGCACGCGGCATAGGCGAAACGACCATTGCCAAGCTGGAAGAAAGTGCACGGTTGCACGAAACCGGAATATGGGATGTGTTGGGAGACCCGCTGAAATACAATGTTGCCATAAACAGCGGGACTGCCGGAAAACTGGATGCGTTCCGAAAACTTATTTGCGGTTTCCAAGAGATGCACAGCACACTGGATGCCTACGAACTGACGGAAAGCATCATCAAATTGTCGGGTTTGGCAGCTGATGCCATGAAGGATAAAAGCAATGAAGGACTGAGCCGTTACGACAACTTGCAGGAACTGCTTAACAGCGTGCATGAATTCACGGAGCGCCAGTTGCGCGATGGCATAGAACAAATCACGCTGGAAGACTTTTTGGGCGAAGTTGCCCTCATAACCGACCAGGACGAGGACAATGGTACGGAAGAAAAAGTGACATTGATGACAATTCATGCATCCAAAGGCCTGGAATTCAATACGGTATTTATTGTCGGCATGGAGGAAGGGCTGTTCCCTTCGTCATTTTCCGAGACGGTGTCCGAGATAGAAGAAGAGAGGCGTCTTTTTTATGTGGCGGTTACCCGTGCGGAGGAGCGTTGCTACATTAGTTTTGCCAAATCGCGTTTCCGTAATGGGAAAACGAATTTTTCGACAGCCAGCCGCTTTATCAGCGACATTGACGACCGTTATCTGGACGACACGCCGCACAAGCAACATAACTTGTCCGGAAATAGATTTTTCAGGGATGACCTGGAGGCGCATCAGTGGTGGGGTAACTCCGGAACGGATGAATCTGTTGTGCCTGCATCACCACAGCGCAAAACGGTCAAGGTTGGGACGAGTTATCTGAAAACAGATGAAAAACAAACCGTGCAGCATCCGGATTTTCCGGAAGGATGCACGGTCAGGCATGGAGTTTTCGGCATCGGGACTGTCATTCGATGTTACCGCGAAAACGACAGCGATAAAATCGAAGTGGATTTTGCGGATAAAGGCAAAAAACACCTGTTGCTCAAATTTGCCAGGTTGGAGCGTATTGATTGACTGCAAAACAGATTACTTCTCTATTCTGAATGCGAATTGCCCTACCAGATTTCCGTCAATAAAATATTCGGCGGCATAGGTGCCGATTTGCAGGATTTCTTCCACCGGCCAATACAGGGTTTCCGTCAATGCATCACCCGTATATTCGAAGTTTTTGGACAGCGAATAAGGAATTTGCCGGTTTTCGTATGCAAACAGGTTGTTGTCCGATTTGACCATCACTTCGCCATCGGGGCGCACGATGCGCAGATAGACTGTTTTGTTGCCGGGCTCGGTGGTGATATTTTTCAGGATGGTAAAGTCGAATTGCATTTTGGCTATCTGGTTGTAGCGTGTTGTCTTGCGGTCGCGGCTGTTCAGCAGGGTCATGGTGCAGTTGGTAACTTCCATCATGGCGGCCCGTGTGACAACCTGGCTCAGTTCCTGTTTTTCCTGTTCCAGCTGTTCGGCCTGGCGGCTGACTTCCTGGTAGCGCTGTTTTACTTCGCGGTTTTCCGTTACCAATACGGCGTTAATGCGGTTCAGAGAGTCAATCTGGTGTACGTATTGCACCATGACGGCACGCACGGTGGCCAGTTCTTTTTTCAGTTCGGCTATGCGGCGCGCGTTGGTTGCCTTGGTGGTGCGCAATTCTTCCAGCAACTGGTTGACACGTTCTTTTTCCTGGGCCAGCAATTGCACCAGTGAATCATTGCCCACGTTCAGTTGATAGCCATCAAATTGAACGGCCAGTTCCTCGTATTCATCTTCCAGCTGTTCTTTTTCAAAATTCATCATCTCCACCATTTCAGCCATTTCGGTTTTGGTTTGCGCTGTGCGTCGCAAGCTGAATACAAGGGCAATGGCCAGAATGGCCAGCACGACAATGCCAATGATAATTGCGTTTTTCGGATTTTTCATATTGTCTGTTTTTTCTGAATTATGCGTTATTATTTTTTCTTGGAAATATCCTGCCGGATATCTGCCGGTTTTTGTTCAAGCAGCGGCAGGGCCAGGTAGTTCCAGTTTTCTTCAAAATCCCAGTTGGCACGGAGCGTGAGCTTGCTCGGATAGTAGTAGACCTCTTCCGGTTGCAGTTTCTTCGTGAAGTCGCCGGTTGTCCATTTGCCATCGCCGTTTTCATCGATAAACAGGCGCAAATAATAATCGGTAGGTTTCAGATATTCGAACACAGCACCCTCGGGGCTTGCCGGCAAGGTACGCACCACGGCATCCTTGGTGTCCAGCATCTGGATAATTGCCTTCGGGTTATAGTTTTCCAGTTTGACTATGAGTTTGGAATATTCTTCCAGTGACCGGATTTTGAATTTGCCCGTATAGGTGTCGTTGTGGTTTCCGTAAATATCCACAAACGCCATGGAGTCCACCTGCAGTTCATACTGGTGTTCCGGTTCCCAGGTATAGGGGATGCTGAACGACATTCCAATGGAGTCCAGAGCTTCGAATTTCAAGGGGAGTGTTGTCCTGATGGTATCGATTATTTCCTGCAAGCGGATTTTGGCCGTGTCATAGCTTTGCAGCGGTGTTCCCATGGTCAGTGTAATCGGGTTGTATAGTTCAAACGCATTGGCTATGTTGGTCTTGAAGCTCATGAAAACGATGGCAGGTTCTTCTTTTTTAACTTTCGACCCTATGCGCGGTTTTCGGTAAATGACTGATACCGTGTCGGTTTGCGGATGCAGTTCATAGAGTGAATCCGTTTTCAGGTAGGTCATTTCAAATTGCAGGGTATCTGTTTTGGAAATCAGCGTATCCGTAATCCAGTAAGTCAGCGTGTCCAGGGTTGCGTTGGGTTGCACAAAAAGTTTTTTTGTCCAGTCGGTGTCGCCTAGGGGTTTTATAATGGGCAGGCTGTCGGCCGGTGCGCCGAAATAGAGGCGGAAGACATGTGGTTCCTTGCGTTCTCCCTTGACGAAGTATTGCCGTATTTTGCTTTCCTTGAAGTAGCGCAGCACCACGTTGTTCGGGTAATATGTCGGGCCGATATAGGTATGTATGCTGTCAATGGTTACCGAATCGCGCCAGATGGTGTCGCACTGCTCTTCGAGGCGTACTGTCGGAATAAGGATGGAATCAGTCATGGCCAGTCCCTCGCCGGCCTGGAACATGTAGTCGCGGCTCACATCATTCAGGCCGAAGATACGGTATTTACCTTCGCGTATGTTTTTTATCGTGAATTTTCCGTTTTCATCCGTTTTGCCTATGCGCATGAAAGGTTTGGTGGTAAACAGGGAGTCGTCCAGTTCTGCATGTATGCCTACCAGAATGCCGGAAACAGGGTTCAGATCGGCAGCGTTGACCATGGTGCCGGAAATCTCCAGTGTGTCGATACGGTTGCCTGTCGCGAACGAAAAAGTGTAGTCTTTCAGCGGATTCTTTTCATTGTTGTCCACAATGGCATTGCCGAACTGGATGGTATAAGTCGTGCTGTCCTGCAGGTCTTCCAGAAAAATGACCGACAGTTTTTTGTTGTAGGATGTTATCTCGGGCTGCTTTTGCTGTGGCGGTGAAATGAGCACGTTGTCCTGAATATTTTCCAGCTGGATAATCTCATCAAACTCGACGATGATTTCCTTGCTTTTGTAGTTCAGCGTACCGTTCAGCGGCGTTTCTTTCAGCACGACGGGTGGTGTTTCGTCTTTGGGTCCTCCTTGCGGGCCGGATGCCTTGTTGGCGCATGCCACCAACAGCACCGCACCCAAAATGGTCAAAAAAAGATTTGTTCGTTTCATTCGAGTATTTTATGGGCAATCCGGCAATGAAGACATTTCTTTTCGTTGCAGTATTGCTGGCGGAGCTGCAGCAGGGCCTGGCTGTCAAAAGCGTTTTCCACTGTCAGGCCGAGTTTCCGCCAATGGTTTATCTGGCTGTTTTGTTCCGCCGGAATTTGCGACAGCAAATCTACTGCTTTTTCTTGGAGTGTGAAATTGTTTTTGCTTTTTCCGTATGCAAAAACAAATGGCACAACCGTATTTATCAGCAACGTGTTCACCGCAGAAACGCCCAAGTGTTTGGCTTGCAAACGGGTGGCTTTGCCGAAACGGTAGTGTGTTTCCCAATAGCCGCCGGCCTGCACATCGAACAGTTTTTGCAACGCCGGCACCGTATCCGTCTCCAGAATCCGCGAAAACAACTTGTCTGAACGGTGAACCAGCGCAGCAAACTGCGCTATGCGCACATGCGGGAAATTAACCGGCCTCAAACGCAACATTTTCCACAACGAGCCATCCAGAGGCTGCAAACCGAACTTATGCCCCAAAAACGCATATTCTTTCTGCAACCGGCAGGCATACTCATCCGTTTCGCCGGACAACAATCCCGACTGCCCGAACAACAAGGCCTCCAACTGGAACAAATCATCCCGGTGCTTGCCCAAACACGCCACAGGCAACGAACGCGCCAGCAATTCAAAAGCCTGCCCGTTGACGTGGAAACCGAAATTGCGCGCCAGGCCAACATAAAACGCTTCTTCCCAGAACCCCTTGTTTTGCTCCAACATGCCGGTTATGAATCCCGTTTTCTGTTCCAGCCGTTCTACCAGCAGCGCGTTTTTCCACGACGATATGACAATGTCGGGCACTTTGCCGAGGTCATCGGCACATGCCATGCGTTGCGGCTGCTGCTGCCACTGCCGGAATTTCTCCGCAATCGGTTCGGGATAGCGCAACTCGCATTGTGGAATGGCCTTGCCGTCCGTGCGGTAAACTGCGCAATCGGCTTCCTTGACAACATGCAATATCACGTTGTCATAAGCGCGGTCCTTGTCGTGTCCGTGCCGGTGCCAGTCCGAGGAACGCACGTGGATTTCCACATTCCCGGCCCAAAGCGTATCGCCTATCCTGATTTTCGCGTTGAAAAAATCGGGTCCGCCGTCCGTGTTGAGGCGGCCGGTATCGATTACTTCCACCGGCCGGCCATCCGTCGTGGATTGCGGAAAAGCCATAAAACGCTTTTGCTGCCAAATATAATGCAGGAGTTGCTCCATGTGTCTGAAAAACAGTTTTTCCGCCACAAAGAAAAACATTAGAATCCAAACTGCAAAAAAAGCATTTCAAAAAACAGGGAATTTCCGCTATTTTTGCCTTGGAAACCTCTGTTAATTCAAACATGGACAACATCACGACAACCGGCCGGCAGCAGCCGGAAGCACGCCCGTTCAGGGTCGTGGAATCGTTCCTGAAAGGCAAAAAGGATGAAACATCCAATGAGGATGGTTTGTGCCTGACGCCGTGGTTTGCCGCTGTCATCGATGGTGCTACTCCGAAAACCGGTTTCCGTCCGGACGGCAGAACGCCGGGACGCATTGCCATGGAACTGGTCGCGGAAGCCATCCGGTTGCTGCCGCATGATGCAGATGCCTACATTGCCATTGATGCCATCACGGCGCACATGGCCCGTTTTTGCGAGCGGCACGGCTGGTGGGAAGACATGCAGCTGCATCCCGAACGCCGCCTGACCGCATCCGCTGCCATCTTCAGCCGCTTCCGGCAAGAGATATGGCTCGTAGGCGACTGCCAGTGCCTGATTGACAGCCAGATTCATTGCCGCGAAAAAACAGCCGACCACATTCTGGCCGACACAAGGGCATTAATGCTGGAAATGGAACTGCTGGACGGGAAAACCATGGACGAACTGCGGCAACACGACACGGGACGCGAATTTATCCTGCCCGCCCTGCGCCGGCAAACCATGCTCCAGAACCGGCCGGATTCGCCGCAAGCCTATGCCGTGTTCGATGGCACGCCGGTGCTCCGCGACCGCATAGCGATATTGCCGACAGGCAAGGCCACGCATGTTGTGCTCGGCAGCGACGGCTACCCGCAACTGCGGCCAACCTTGGCCGAATCGGAAGACTACCTGCAAAAAATCCTGGAGGAAGACCCGCTTTGTTTCCGCAGGTTCAAAAGCACCAAAGGCATGTTGCCCGGAAACTGTTCGTTCGATGACCGTGCCTACCTGAGCCTCCGCCTGGGTTGAATCAAAGCAATTTCAGCTCGTAGCCCTGCTCCTGCCACCAGGCAATGATTTCGGGCAAGACAGCAAACATGTTGCGCTGCGCTTTGAGCGAGTCGTGGAAAACAACAATGGAACCGTTGCGCGTGTGCCGCTTGGTCTGGCGCAAAATTTCATCGGGTTGAAGGTGCGCATTGAAATCGTTGGTCAGCACATCCCACATGACAATCTCGAAACTGCGCTGCAGCTGCCTTTTCTGCGACCATTTCATGCGTCCGTGGGGCGGCCTGAACAGGTAGGAGCCGATAAGTTCCTGCGCGGCCTGCACATCGGCCAGGTAGATATTGTCGGGTGTCCGGAAGCCGCGCAGATGGTGGAACGTATGGTTTCCGACACGATGTCCGCGCCGCTTGAGTTCCGCGAACAAATCGGGATATTTGCGCACATTGTCGCCGACACAAAAGAACGTGGCTTTCACGCCGAAGCGGTCCAGAATGTCAAGCACGCGCGGCGTTACTTCCGGAATGCAGCCATCATCAAAAGTCAGGTAAACGGCTTTTTCCTCTGGATTGCGCCGCCACGTAACACCGCGGTAGCATTGTCGTATAATGCCCGGGAGCTGATAACGCAACATGATAACTACAAATTTACAGTCATGATGTAATCACTCATAAAATAGCCGTTTCCTATCGGGAAATCGCCTTCGGTCAGTTTGTGCATGCCCATGTGTTCGTAAAAACGCAAGGCCTTTTCATTTTCACGGTTCACGTTCAGTCGCATTTCGCACGGATCATCGGGATGTCGCTCGCGGATGGCTTCCATTGCCCTGACAAACAACAGTTTGCCCAGTCCGCTGCCCTGATAGACCGGCAAGACATAGATTTTCTGCAAGTGATAGACATTTTCCGCCTCCGGCTGGATGGAAACATAACCGGCAGGAACACCCTCTTTTTCAGCTACATAATAAACATGGCCCTCTTCCGCCATTTGTTTGCGCAGGTTTTCGGGCGAATACATCCAGTCCAGCATGTATTCGAGTTGTCCGGCGGACAAAATATCGCGGTAGGTGGCCGTAAACGCCACATTGGCCATGGTGTGAATCAACGGAATATCCTGTAAAGTTGCCTGACGTATCTGATACATAATTCCAAAATAATACCTAAAAACCACGCGAAGATACATATTTTTCCACAAAAACCACATGAATTGCCATCCAAAACGGCATAAGTGTTTACAAAAAGCAAAGTTATTCCAAAATTATCATGTATTTTTGCAGCCGCAAACCCCAAATTAATGTGATTATGATGAAAAAAATAATGTTGCTTGCCGCTTTTATGCCGTTTATGCTGTGGGCAAAGAAACCTCAGAAAGAGGCTGACAAAACGGACGGTTTCCAGTTTACCACCATCGTGGAGAATCCGATAACCAGCATCAAGAACCAGAACCGCAGCAGCACCTGCTGGAGTTTTTCCGGCCTGGCGTTGTTCGAGGCCGAACTGCTCCGCACGGGCAAGGGCGATTATGACCTTTCGGAAATGTTCGTCGTGCATCACACCATGCTCGACCGCGCCGAACGCTATGTGCGCCTGCACGGCGATGCATCGTTTTCGCCCGGCGGCAGTTTCTACGATGTGGCCTATTGCTGGAAGAATTACGGCATTGTGCCCCAACAAGCCATGCCCGGCATCATGTATGGCGACAGCCTGCACGTGCACAACGAGCTGGATGCCGTGGCGGAAGCCTACACCGATGCCATTGCCAAAGGCGGCCTGAAAACCTTGACTCCCGTATGGCAGGACGGTCTGGAAGCCATTTATGACACATATCTCGGCGAATGTCCCGAAACATTCGAATACGAAGGGCAGACTTATACGCCGCAGACCTTTGCCGAACATCTGGGACTGGACATGGATGATTACGTGTCCGTTACTTCCTACACGCACCATCCGTTCTACACCTCGTTTGCACTTGAAATACAGGACAACTGGCGCATGGGCGAATCGTACAACCTGCCCATTGAGGAAATGATGGAGGTTATCCGCAATGCGGTTGAAAACGGCTTTACCGTAGCGTGGGGCTCCGATGTGAGCGAAACCGGATTTACGCGGCAAGGCATAGCCGTCATGCCCGATGCCGCGCAGGAACAGGAACTGAAAGGTTCGGACATGGCACGCTGGCTCGGACTCAGCAAGGAAGACCGCCAAAAGGAACTGACCTCCAAACCGCGGCCGGAAGTGCAGGTTACGCAGGAAATGCGCCAGAAAGCATTCGACAACTGGGAAACAACCGACGACCACGGCATGCTTATCTATGGCATAGCACAAGACCAGAACGGCAAGAAATATTTCATGGTCAAGAACTCGTGGGGAACGGACAACACTTACAAGGGAACCTGGTATGCCTCCGAAGCATTTGTGGCCTACAAAACCATGAACATTTTAGTGCACAAGGATGCCATTCCGGAACATATCGCGCAAAAGCTGTTCAAATAAGTCCGGACAGGACAAGCAGCATAAAAGGACTGTTCTGCAATATGCGAAACGGTCCTTTTTCGTTTGACGGTGCTTCAGCACGGACGTTTGATACAAGGCGGGCGAACCCATACACCAGCGACCAAAATCGCGTAGCGGAGTCGGCAAATAGCATGGAAATGCTGGTGTACATAACAAAAAACGACCGCCCTTTCACAAGGACGGCCGCCATGAAAAGAAAAGTATATTTACCTTAAAAGTATTACTTCGTAATCTTCAAAACAGCATTGGCGGAGCGAACCAGATAAATGCCGTGAGGCATGGCGCTCATGTCAATATCGCCAGCAGCAGTCTTCACGCAAACGCCGCTAACCGTATAAACGGACAATTCCAGACCGGCAGCATTGCGGATTACCTGGCCATCGAACGAAACACCTTCGATGGTTGCAGGACGGCAAAGACCAGTACCACTACCTTTCGAAGTCGTAACATCAATAATATTCGATGCTTCCGAGTCGGTATAGCTTTCGGCTTTGGCAACTACACTGTAATGGTAAGTAGTTTCAGCTGTCAAACCGGTAATAGCCTTGCTGGTTTCGGTAACAGTGAATGGAGAGTCGGTGATTGGAGTTTGAACTTGTATTGTACTTGTATTTGTTTGGGTTACCGTTATATCGTCCAAATAACCATTTGAATTGTTGTAAACACGAATTTCCAAATTTAATGCCGTAGCTCCAGCAGGAACTGTTGCACTGATAGTAGCTTCCGTCCATGCTCCTTTTACATTTGAATATTCTTGCACCTGAAGAGATGTGTCATCACTCCCTTCCCAGGTACACCATAAACGAAGACCATTACCTGTCGTTGCTGGATCAAGGTAATACCAATAAGAAACAGTAATAGTTTCTCCGGGAGTTACATTATTAATGGTTTGGCGTAAATCTTTGGTTTTACTAGCACTAAAATACAGCGATTGTGTGCCTGTATGTGCATTATCTGTACTCAATGAATAAGCATCCTCCGCAACCCAATTTTCAAGTCCGTTTTCGAAGCTGGGATTAACAATACCAAATTCCACTGACTCTTCTGTCCATACGCTCAATTCATAACTTGTAGCGTTTTCCACTGCTTCCCAATTAGCGATAAAACTATTCGCAGTAATAGTCGTTGCCTCATTGGCTACCGGAGCAGTCAAAACAGGTAATATCGTCTTGCTTACAAAATATGCAGGTCCACCTACTTGTGCTGTTCCACTATATGAAGCACGTGTACCGCGAATGGTAATAACATCACCTTCTGCAAGCTTCAAAGAAGCGAATGATTTGTCGTTGCTTATTTGCATGGTGGCTGTCAGGCCATAAACATAAACAGTTTCTGTTGCATCTGTCAAATCAAAATTACCATAAGTCGTATTAGTAATATTACTCATTCTTCCTGTCAGTTCGTAGTAAACGTCTTCTGACTCAGAAGCTGCAAGAAAATCCTCAATCGTTGCTTGCTGGATAGTAAGTATTGTATAAGTAGCGCTTGCTACAGAACTGAACTTCGACTCAGTATCCATAGCGACAGCATTCAGCGTGGTAGTTGTATTAATTTCAATGGGAGCAGTATATTTCTTTGCCGTTTCTAATATTGTCGGGTTACTGCCATCCAAAGTATAATAAATAGTAGCCCCATCTGTAGCACATGTGATTTCTACATTTTGAGCTTCTGTGTATGTACCGGAAGAAGGAGAGAACTCAGGAGTAGCGACAGAAGAAGCAGAAATACTATAAGTTACCGTAATCGATTTTATCCGTAACTGAGTATTCGTCGTATTTGCATTTCGAATCTTAAGTGTTGCTCCTGCCGATATGCCACTTATCGTATATGTTGTCCCAGATAATGTAGCCTCGACATCGTCCTGACCATCTACATTATATTTTACTGTTGGAGTATATCCAGTGCCAGAAGCAGTCATTACTACATCTGTAATTATTGCTCCATTTAATGGAAGCAAAGTAATAGATCCTCCATTACCTGTAGAATGAAAATAAAAACGAATTTCTCCAGCTTTATTATATGCCGGAGCATTTGATGAAGAATTTTTTTCTGTTGTAAACGAAATGTTATTATCAATATTGCCACTCGTTCCAGTCTGAGTTGTCCAATCATAGATTGCTGTTTCTCCCCACGCATTTCCTCCTATCAGCAGAATTGCCGCCAACAGGGCACTTTTAAAGAAATTGATTGTTTTCATAATATAAAAAATTAAGTTATACGAATTTGTCTATTAATGATTTTCCCTGTACGGCATTGCCATACAGGGAAATGAGTGCTGTTATTGTTTTACGATTTTCAAAGTTGCGTTTTGTGTGCGCACGATATATACGCCTGCCGCCTCGTTAGCCATATCGATATTGCCGTTACCGCTGGCAACCAACGCGCCTGTCAGGTTGTAAACCGTAAGATTTACTTTTGCAGGGTTGTAAATGGTCTGGCCATCGAAACGGATGGATTCCATGCTATTGATTTGCAGAGCAGAAGAGCTTTTTTCTTGAATATCAGTGTACATAATATTAATAAATTTGCCCGAGGAAACAGAGAACCAATAACCTTTAACAACCACTTCTTTATCAGCATATTCACTTAAGTCTTCAATCGGATATGAAACAGATACCTGATTTTCACCAGCTCCAATATTGATATTAATATAGTTGCTACTTTTTACCAATGTTCCTGTTGCAGTAACGTATTGTAATTTAACTTCTTCTGCACCAGCAAAACTAGCAGCGTTTGAAACGTTAATCTCTGTCGCTGTACCATGGTCAACAATATTGCCTGCATTGACAAGTTCTGCATCTGCATTTTGTATTTGCGGCCCTTTACCATAAGAACCAGCATTTCCTGTTACAATTACACTGTCGCCAACAGAACGGCTCTTATCGTAATCTGCATCATAAATCAATATGGCTGCTGTTGCGTCTTTCACTATATAGCCACGACTATATTCTGCCACAACAAGACCTTTTATTTTGCACAAACTACCACTTGCCATGTTGATTACTTCTTCAATTGTACTCAATTCAATTTCTCCTTCTGGAGTAGAAGAACCGGACACTTTTTTGTATACTGATACGAGGTTTTTAACTGAAGAATCTTCTCCATAGCAAGAGAAACGTTCTGATCCTGAATTTGAATTGTAACGTAAATGGTTACGATCAGTTTTGGCGTTGTCAATAATGACATCTGCATCATCTCCGCTATTTATGGTAATACTCCATTTTCCAGTAGCAGTTGTTTGGGTCTTAAGGTTGTTGCTACTTTTCCCTTCTGCATAGATATAACCCGTTGAAGATTTTAATAAAAACCCTCCATCTGTGCTTTCAACAAGAAGACGTTCCACTGTCGAAACACTATTAAGTATGATACTACCATCGGCTTCAAAACTGATAGCTGCTCGATTACGATAGTTCCCTGCATCATTGGCCAATGCCATGCCAGCGGTTTTATTGACAATAATAATCGTATCACCTGCAGCAACAGAAGTTGCACGTTTAAAAGTCTGTGCATTGGTAAAACCGAATGCAATCATAGCTGTAAACAAGCTAAAAAACGTTTTGGTAATTGTTTTCATTTTCGTGTTGATTTTAGATTGTTAGAAAAATAATAGTAATTTGATTTCCCGGAAAACCGGGAGTTTTTATTAATCCTGTCTTTTTATGATTTTGATTGCTTGATTGTCTGTCCGCACGATATACATGCCGGCCGGCATGTGGGTCATGTCTATGTCGGTTTTTGCCGTAGCCATGCGCATGCCGTTTATGGCAAACACGCTTACGGTAACACCTGCCGCATTGCGTATCACTTTCCCGTCAAAACTGATTTGCGCTTCCTGCATAACAGCCGGCAAGGCCGTGAAAGGTTCGGAAGCGGAATTCTTGGGGTTGGGAGCGGCCGTTTCAAAATCGTCGCCGATATTGCGCGTATAAGCATAACTGCCGTTTACCATTTTGCGGGTTGCCGCTTTCGTATTGCTCGGATTTGTGGCAATAGGGCTGCCCCAAACGGGCACGGCATCCTTGCCGAAAGGCACGTAATCGGCCAGTTGCTCTTGCGCCCACAGGTCTGCAATGGAAATGTCGCCGTTTTCGCCGAAATCAAGTGCGGTCTGGTTGTTGCACAGCATGACCTTGCCCGAAGTGCTTGACATGGCGCTTGTTCCTGTTGCATCCGGCGCCGGCAAAGCAACGCCAGTTTCACCGCCGGCCAATTGTACCAGATAATAGGCGTGCGGCTGGATGGTGCCCGACAAGGCGGTAATGTCGCTTGCCGAAACGGTGCCTTTTCCGGCCTTGGCTTTATACTGTATGCTCCAGCCATCCAGCGCTACGGCCTCGGATGTCGTGTTGTAGAGCACTACATAATCGTTGGTGTAAGGAGCATTGGAATTTCCGCCTCCTCCGTACACTTCGGTTATGATAACCCGGGGTGTTCCGGTTGGCTCGGCTTTCGTGTCGGGAGCTTCATTCTGTGCGGATATTGTGCCGGAAACAATGTTTGCGAATATCGCAGACAGAAAAACCAGTCCGGCTTTCAAGAAGTAGTTTTTTTCCATAGGCAAAAAATTTGATGTCCAATATATGTTTGCGAATGCGGGTGCTTTTCTGTTCCGGTGCGAAGCTCCGGAACAAAACAGGGTACCCTGTTTTCCGCGTTCCATAATCGGCTGCCTTTGCTTGCGAGGCCGGTTGGCTGCTGGTTATGGGCGGTAAATATATAAAAAACTTTTCAATAAATACAATATTTCGTACAAATTCTATTCGAATTTCAGTTTCATGCAACCCAGATAGGCTCCGCTTTTGCCCATTTGTGCAATCAGCACCGAATCCCCAAGCTGGTTAGGCACTTTTTCGTTTACAAGCATGGTGTGCGTGTGTCCGCCCACAATCACATCAATGTCCTTGCTGTTGCGTGCCAAGTCGAGGTCACATACCGGAGGTTCATCGTAGCCCAAATGCGACAGGCAAACGACCAAATCACATTTTTCCGTATGTTTCAGGAAATCCGCCATGTCGTTGGCTGCCTTTACCGGCTCGCGATAGGTCAGTCCGGCATAGTTTTTTGCCATTGTCAGGCCGTTCAAATCGACCGTCAAGCCGATAATTCCTATTTTCAATCCTTGTTTTTTTACGATGCAGTATGGTTTTACCAATCCTTCGAGTGCGGTTCCCTTCACGTCATAGTTGGTGCAGACAATCGGGAATGTGGCTTGTTTCAGGATGACGGCCAGTGTGTCCACGCCGTTGTCGAATTCATGGTTTCCGAGTGTGGCGGCATCGTAGCCCATTCTGTTCATGGCATCCACTTCGACACGGCCGTGATACAGGTTGAAGTAGGGTGTTCCCTGGCAGAAATCGCCGGCATCGACCAGCAGGACATTGTCCGTTTGGCGGTAACGCCCGATCATTTCCATCCGCCGCACATAGCCTCCCAGGTTTCCGTTGGTTCCCTTTGCATCGAGGGGTTCCACCTGGCTGTGTGTGTCGTTGGTGTGCAGAATGGTCAATTCCCTGCTGCGGGGCGTGCATGCAACCAGACCGGCAACCATACACACCGACAAACATATCCGTTTCATAGCAAATGTCATTTTGGCGGGCTTAGCGTTCAAAATGAACGTATTTAGGTTCTTGCGGCACGTATGTCTCGTCGTCCCAAAGGGTGCTTGTTATCATCAGGTCGGCGCTGTAGCGGTTGCATGCAATGGGCACGTTGTGTATGCGGCACTGTCGGAGCAACATTTGTATGTCCGCTTCGTGTGGCTGCGGGTTCAGGTCGTCAATGAGGAATACGGCCAGGTCTATTTCGTGGCGCACAACCATGGCGGCAATTTCCGCATCTCCGCCTAACGGTCCGGAGTGCATGCATCGGATATTGAGGTTGAGGCCGCGTTCTTCAAATGCTTTTTTTATCAGGTTTCCGGTCGTACCGGTTCCAACAATGTTGTGTTGCGACAGCATCGGTGCATTGAACAAGGCCCATTCCACCATGTCTGCCTTGCGTTGGTCGTGTGCAACCAGGGCGATTGTCAGTTTACGTTTCATAGTTGTTTGTTTTTATGTCAAATATGTTCCTGTCTTGTTATAGAAAAACGGTCCGGCCATCGAGGGCTGCCGTCAGTTGCCGTCCGGCCGCTGTTTCCTGCCGCACAAAGTCAATGAAGATATCGCGTATTTTCATGCCTGTTTCCTGCCGCGATGTGTGGCGTGCCAGCGGCATCATGTTGTCATTGCCTCCGGCCAGATAATCGCTGGTGGCAATGGTGTAATTTTGCTCCGGCCGTATGTTCCGGCCGTTTACGGTCATGTTTTGTGCTTTGCCATGCTTTATTTCGAGCCTCAGTCCGGACATGCCTTGTCCGCCTGCAGCGGCAAACAGATTGCACAGTTCCATCAATTCCGAACCGGGCAGGGTCAGGATGACGAGTTCGTTGTCGAAAGGCATCAGTTCATAAATCTTGCGCAAGGTGACAGGTCCGGCCGGAATGTCGCAACGCAGGCCTCCTACGTTGACTATGGCAACATCGGCTTCCTGCCCACCGCAATAGGGCCTGGCCGAAAGACGCAACACGTCGCTTGCCCAGTTCGAGAGCGTGCTTTCCGGTTGTCCGACCGTCAGTGGTACTGCTGCGCAACCGATTACTGTGCTCATTTGCCGGTCCAGGTCAGATTTGACCGGTTCCAGGATGCGTATGTATGCCGAGTCGGATACATTGTCGTATGTGCTGTCGACCGGCATGGCCATGGAGACTGCCTGTTTTACCTGAAGCCGGTTGTTGCGGTTGCATGAAGTTGCTGTCAAGGCAAGCAAGGCAACGCATAAAATACCTGTACGGGATGTTAACATACACTCAAATCTTGAATCCGACACAAAAGTAGTAAAAACATGTGACAAATTTATTGCACAGCGTTTTAAAAAATAGTACTTTTGCAAACCTGTTTGATTGACAACAATATACAAGACTTATAAGCATTACAAAAATGAAAAATCAGTACAAATTCGTATCCGCCGAAGAGGCGGCTGGTTACATTCACAACGGAGATGTAGTCGGATTCAGCGGTTTTACGCCGGCAGGTGCTCCCAAGGTTGTTCCTACAGCCATTGCCGAACGCGCCAAGGCTTTGCATGAAGCAGGGCAGGAATTCAAGATTGGTATTTATACGGGTGCAAGTACGGGCGATTCGCTTGATGGCGCGCTGGCACGTGCCAACGCCATTTTGTTTCGCACGCCTTACCAGTCGAACAAGGATTTGCGTGCGGTCTTGAATGCCCAGGATGCCCATTATTTTGACATGCATTTGTCGCATCTGGCCCAGGAACTGCGTTATGGTTTTTTGCCGAAACCGAAATTTGCCGTGGTGGAAGCCTGCCAGGTGACTGACGATGGTGAAATTGTTCCTACATCCGGTGTCGGTATTCTGCCGACCATTTGCAAGCTGGCCGACCATATTATTGTTGAGTTGAACCGTGCTTGTCCGGAATCGATGCGCGGCATGCATGATATTTACGAGCCGCTTGATCCGCCTTGCCGCGAGGCTATTCCTGTTTATCATGTTTCCGACCGCATTGGAAGCGACTGCGTGAAAGTGGATCCGTCCAAGATTTTGTGCATTGTTGAGACCAACCGTCCCAACGAAGTAGGCTGTTTTGCCCCCACCGACCCCGTAACGGAAAAAATCGGTGCCAACGTGGCCGCATTCCTGGAAGCGGAAATGAAAGCAGGCCGCATCCCATCCACGTTCCTGCCCATTCAGTCGGGTGTGGGCAATATTGCCAATGCCGTGTTGGGCGCTCTGGGCGAGAACCCGCATATCCCGCCATTTGAAATGTACACCGAAGTGATACAGGATGCCGTTATCACCTTGATGAAAGAAGGACGCGTGAAATATGCCAGCGGTTGTTCGCTGACTGTTTCCGCCGAGAAACTGAACGAGATTTATGCCGATATTGATTTCTTCAAGCAGCATGTCGTATTGCGTCCGCAGGAAATCTCAAACAGTCCGGAAGTGGCCCGCCGTCTTGGCTTGATTACCATCAATACGGCGCTCGAAGCCGATATCTTCGGCAATATCAACAGCACACACGTGTTGGGAACAAAAATGATGAACGGCATAGGCGGTTCCGGCGACTTTACGCGTAACGCCTATATTTCCATTTTCACCACGCCGAGCACGGCCAAAGGCGGCAAGATAAGTTCCATTGTGCCCATGGTTTCACACCTCGACCATTCGGAACATTCCGTCAAGGTGCTGATTACCGAACACGGTGTGGCTGACTTGCGCGGCAAATCGCCTGTTCAGCGTGCGGAGACCATTATCGAGAATTGTGTCGCACCCGATTATCGGGATGCGTTGCGCACTTATCTGAAATCGGCACCCAAAGCACACACACCCATGAATATCGACACATGTTTTGCCATGCACAAGGCTTTTGCCGAAACGGGTGACATGCATAATGCAAAATTCTGAGTGCCGTGCGTGGCTAAATCAGTTCTTGTCATGAATGTCGGGCAAGTGCCGGAACCGGTGCTTGCCCGTTCATGTTGAAAGCAGTGGTGTCCGCCACTGTCATATTCCAAATCTTTTTTTCAGACAGATAAAAAATACAGTTTATGAACAGTTTTTTCAATGACTTCAAGCAATTTGCCGTGAAGGGCAATGCGGTAGATATGGCTGTCGGTGTGATTATCGGCGGCGCGTTCGGCAAAATCATTTCTTCCATCGTAAATGATATTATCATGCCGCCCATAGGCTGGCTTATCGGGGGTGTCAAGTTTTCTGACCTGAAAATAACCCTTCCGTCGGTGGAGATTGCCGGTGTGGAGGCCATGGAGCCGGCTACCATTAATTACGGCAATTTCATTCAGACGGCTTTTGATTTTGTCATTATAGCGTTTTGTGTGTTTCTGATGGTCCGCGGGTTGGGTAAGCTGAGCCGCAAGAAGGCTGAAAAACCGGTTGCCGCACCTCCACAGCCCTCCAATGAGGAAAAGTTGCTGACAGAGATACGTGATTTGCTGGCGGCCAGGCAGGAGCAGGCAAAAGACTTGTAAAAATCAGTCGTGCTACAAAAAAAACGGTTATCCTGTATATTTTCAGGATAACCGTTTTTTTCCTGTTTGCGTGTAATGAACTATTTTACATATTGTTCATGCAGTTTTCGGGCATATTCCAGGCATTCCGGATTGTTGGTGTCTATCAGTGCCGGGTCTAACTTCGGCACCTTGATGGGTGTTCCGATGAGCACGTGGTTCGGGTCCAGTATGTATTCTTTGTTGGCTTCGTAGATGTACACCCAGAAATAAGGCGATCCGTAGTATTTTGTGGACAGCCATGCCAGCCGGCTTCCTGGTGTCAGGCGTTCTGTTTTGATGAATTCCGTGTATACGCGCGGCTGGTCGAAAATGGAAACGGGCTCCGGTTCTTTCGGTGCCGGTTCGACAACTATTTCCGTTTCCTGCTGTTTGTTCAGGTAGTTGTCGGCCCATTTTTCTATTTGTTTTTGCAGGGCAAAATACAGGATGACCAGTATGCATAACAGGCCAATGATGATCCAGCTGACAATTTTCCAGCTTCGGTTGGATTTTGCAGGTTTCTTTGCGGCCGGTTCGGTTTTCTGCTTGGGCTGACTTGTTGCCGCTTCTTTTTCTTTCAAGTTTTTGTTATCCATGTTTTCTGTTTTTGGTTGTGTTTTTTCTTGTTTTTCTGTATCCGTTTCGTTTAGTTCCGTTTTCCGGTTTTCTGTCTGGGTTATGTGTTGTCCGGCGGTTGGTTGTTCCTCCGGTTCTTTTCCAACAGTTGTTGCGGGGGTATCGGTTGGTGTTTCTGCCGTGTGTTGCGCAGTATCGTGTACGTTTTTTTCCGTTTCGGATCGTTCGGCATCCATTTCCTGAATGTCGGCCAGTATGTCTTTGATTTCTTCGGCCTGCATGTCCAGTTTTTGCAACGGAATGTCTTCCGTTTTTTGCTGTTCGGGCAGTTTGTCGCTGTCCAGAACTACGGTTTCCAGGTGTGCGAATGGTTCATTCACCTTGTCTTTCAGGAAATTTTCCGGCAGGAAAACCACTTTGTTGTAGCCTTCTATCAGTATTTCCTCGCCGGTATTGACATCGACGCTTTTGCGCGGTTCGTTCCATTGCAAGCGGAATGTGCCGAAACTGTTGATTTTTACGGCTCCATCCTTACGGAGTCCATCTTCCACGATGGCAAAAAGCCTTTTCAGGAAGTTGTCGACGACATTTCTGCTCAGTCCGGTTTTTTCGGCCACCAACTGGACCAGCTCGTTCATGTTTGTTTTATCCGTATTTTTCATAGCCGGACGTTTTTGAGTTTGTCTTTCAGAACAGGGCTTTGCTTGAAGTTCAGCACCAGTTTGGGCGGTACGAGCATGCGTATTCCCGTTCCCGGGTGTACGGAAACCCGTTCGTTTTTTTTGCGGACTTCCAGTGTTCCGAAACCTTGTATCGAAACGGCTTTGTCTTCAGCCAGCAGTTCAATCATGGTTTCGGTGGTAGCCTGTAACAAATCATTGATTTGTGTTTCCTGAAAACCTGTCTGTTGTTGCAAGGCTGCTGTCAGATCTTTGTGTTTCATAAGTCGGTTTTTAATTGAAGGTCGGCAATACGGAATATTCCCTGGAATAACGCAGGTGTTGTTCCGTATATCCTTCGGAGTAGTCAATCAGTACATCCGTTATTTTCCCGTTTTCCATTACCGGTTTGTATACTGGGTTTACAAAGCCGGAATAAGGTGCCAAATGCAGTTCGGCATAGCGGGTGAGCATTTCTTCGTGCAGTTCGGGATTTACTTGCACGGCATAGGTTTCTACCAGCTGTTTGGCTGCTTCGAAGTCGCCGGTTGATTTTATGCGTTGTATTTCGGCAAGCAGTTGTCCGAAGAGTGCGCGCAGTTTTTCATAATCGTTTACCACCAAATAGGTTTTTCCGTCGCGTTTCCGCAATTCCATGACTTTGTCGGCCGCGCCTTTTTCAAGACACCACATTGCAATGAGTTGTCGGTTGCGCATGTGCGATTCTTCAATGGTTTTTCCTTTTTCAATGCGTACCAGCTGTGTCATGGCACCGTTCATCATGTAGTCGTAGTATTGTGCCTTGTAGGCTTCCATGTCGGGGACGAGTCCAAGTTCCAGCAGTTTCGGGTCTGCCACATAGTACAAGCCGAACAAATCCGCACGTGCTTCTTCAATTGTTGAGCCGTAGGCTTTCAAGGCATCGCCATCGACCCCCGGAAGCAGTTTTCCTGAGCCGTGTCCCAGGCATTCGTGGAGGTCTGTGTGCAGGTTGTCGGTCAGGTATCCGTATTTGTTGTGCCGTGCTGTTTCCGTATCGCTCCACATGAATTCTTCGGCAAATCCATTGCCCAGAGCGGCTTGTGCATAGGCTTCCGTAATGTTTTCTATGGTTACGGATTTGGAGCCATGGTCGTGGCGGATCCAGTTTGAATTGGGCAGGTTGATGCCTATCGGGGTGGCCGGATAGCAGTCGCCACCCAGAATGGCCGCTGTAATCACTTTGGCTGTAACCCCTTTGACATTTGTTTTCTTGAATTCAGGCGCAACTGGCGAATGGTCCTCGAACCACTGTGCGTTGGAGCTGATTTTGACCGTGCGTTCGGTTGCCTCCAGGTTTTTGAAGTTTATCAAGGATTCCCAGCTTGCCTTCATGCCCAGCGGGTCGCCATAGGTTTCCGTGAAACCGTTTACAAAATCGATGCGCGAATCCACATCGTGAACCCATTTGATGCAGAATTCATCGAATTTTTTCAGGTCGCCGGTTTTATTGAAAGCTATCAGTGTTTCTATCACATCTTTTTGCTTGTCGTTCTCTGCAACGGCAGCGGCTTTTTCCAGCCAGCCCACTACGCGTTCCAATGCTTCCGTGTATAAACCACCGACCTTGTATGTCTTTTCTACCAGCACACCGTTTTCTTTCACCAGTTTGGAATTCAAACCATAGGAAACGGGTGTTTTGTCGGCCGGGTCTTTCATGTTGTTGTAGAATGCTTCGGCTTCGGCCTGGGTCACTCCTTCATAATAATTGTTGGCTGATGTTACTATCAAGTCCACATCAGGTGCCTGGTTTGTGCGTTTGGCCAGTATTGTCGGGTCAAACATGACCGGTGTCAGTTTTGCAATCAAATCGTCTGCTGTTTCTCCATCCTGCAAAGGCAACAGGGCAGGGTCGGTGCCCTTTACGGCCGCAGCAAAGAAATCGGCTGAGAAGTCAGGCATGAATTTGTCGCCCGAATAGTGATGATGAATGCCGTTGGAAAACCAGATACGTTTCAAGTATTTTTCCAGATTCAGGAATTCTTCCGATGACTTGTCGCCCGGATAATTTTCATAAACGGCCTCCAGCGTACGCCGGATACACAAATTGTATTTGCAGTTTTGGTCATACAGGATATCGCGTCCTTCCAGTGCTGCCTGTGTCAGATAGTATAACAACTCTTTTTGCTGCGGTGTCAATGATTCAAAGCCGGGAACACGATAACGCAGAATCTGCAAATCGTAAAATTTATCTACCATATACTCAAAATTTTCTACCTCGGGCGTTTGCTGTGCCTGCCGGTGGTCCGTACAAGCCACCAACGACGAGCACAATGCCATAAAAAATAAAATCCGTTTCATGTGGTAAACTGCTGTATTTATGATATGTTCCAATTTTATCATGCTCAAATCCGTTCCAGGACCGTTTCAATAAGTTTGCGGATATAGGGTTGGTAGTCGGTGTTGGCCGATTCGATGCGCCGGTTGGCAATCACGCAGCAAACGGTCAGTGCCTTGTGTCCCATCAGTCGCGAAAGGCCGGCAATGGCAGAACCCTCCATTTCGTAATTTGTGATTTTATGATTGCCAAAGCGGAATGTTTCCAGTTTCTCATTCATGTCCGGGTCTGCAACGGCACAGCGCAATACCCGTCCTTGCGGGCCGTAGAAACCGTTGGCGGAAATGGTGCATCCACGCAACATGTCCGTGCCGGCAATCCGTTCCAGCAGTTGGGCATCCGCACTCACCACATACGGAGAACCTGATTTCAGATGCCATTTCAGGTGTGTTTTCAGAGCTTCTTCAAAATCGGATTCGGATACCTCATCACGTCCGGCATAAAATGCCAGCACACCGTCAAACCCGATTGATTTTTCGGAAGCGAGGAAACTGCCGAGCGGAATGTCGGGCTGCATGGCACCGCATGTGCCAATGCGCACCACGGTCAGGGAACGCAACTGCAGTTTCTCCGTCCGTGTAACCAGGTCGATATTGGCCAGTGCATCCAGTTCGTTCATTACGATATCTATGTTGTCCGTACCGATGCCGGTGGAAAGCGCAGTGATGCGTTTGCCGTGATATTTTCCTGTCATGGTCCGGAATTCGCGGCTTGCAATGTCGCATTCAATACTTCCTTCATCGAAAAACGAAGCTACGATGGGTACGCGTCCCGGATCGCCTACCAGGATGACATTGTCTGCAAGCTGTTCCGGTTTTACGTGCAGATGGAAAATGCTGCCATCTGCATTCACGAGTAGTTGGGATGCTGGAAATGTTTTCATAATCATGTTTTTTTTCTGGTAAATAACGGCCTTGCCGAACAATTAACGGGCAAATATACAAAATTTCAGGTGTAATCCTAAACAACCGGATAAAAAACATTGTATAAAAACACACAAAGGAATTACAGGATGCAAACAATTTGCCGGTTTCATTCTTATTTTTTATCCGGTATTTCACTTATCCGCCTATTTGTTCGTATATTTGCCGATAGGAAAATCGAGTGAAACCATGCTTACCATTTACCAGGCATCTGCCGGCTCCGGCAAAACCTATACGCTGGCAAAACGATATATCAGCCTGCTGCTGTCGCAACGGCAGCCGCACGCGCACAGAAGCATTCTGGCCGTAACATTCACGCACAAGGCTACGAATGAAATGAAAAGCCGCATCATCAGGGAACTGCATGCTCTGGGTGGCTGCTTGCCATCGGCATACAGGCAGGACCTGATGCGGGAAAACCGCTGCAGTGCGGATGAAATAAACCGGCGCGCCGGGGAGATATTGGTTGATATTCTGCAAGATTATTCCAGTTTTGCCATCAGTACCATCGACAGTTTTTTCCAACAGGTAGTCCGTTCATTCGCGCGTGAAATCGGTTTGCCCGGCTCGTATAATGTTGCTCTGGATTCCAACGATTTGCTGGCGCAGGCCATCGACCAATTGTTTTTCGAACTGGGCGAAACACAAAACCAAACTTTGTTGCAATGGCTTACCTATTTTGCGGAGCACAATATCAACGAAGGAAAATCATGGAATCCGCAAAAAGCCATGGAGGACTTCGGTGCCGAAATTTTCAAGGAAAACTACCAAAACATTCTGGCCGCCGCAAACAAGCAATTGCACGAAAAAGCATTCCTGGCCAATTATCGGAAAACGTTGAAAAACATCAGGACAACCTTTGAACAAAGCGCCAGACAACTGGGTACAGAAGGTTTGCAGCTGATTCAGAAATACGGGCTGGAAACCTCATCCTTCAAGGGTGGAAGCACGACAAGCCCCATGAAACTGTTCGACAAGCTGGCGACCGGCGAGATAGACATGCCTGGGGACAAATTCGTGGCATGTGCCGACGATGTGGAATTATGTTACAAAGCCTCCGACCCGCCCGGCTTGCAAAATGCCATAGAAAACCTGCACGCCAACGGACTCAGCCGGTTGATGCATCAGGTTATAGAATTGTTCGGCAAGGATTATAAAAATTACTGTTCGGCAAAAGCCATTGCCGGCAACCTCGATGTGCTCGGCATTATGTCCGACTTGTCGGCTTACATACGCAAAGTGACCGAAGAACAGAACATTATGCCGCTGGCCGAAACGCCTATGTTGCTGCACGATATCATCGACGGCAGCGACACTCCGTTCATATACGAAAAAATCGGCGTCCGCATCCGGCACTACATGATTGACGAGTTTCAGGACACGAGTGCCATGCAATGGCAGAATTTCCGGCCGCTGATAGCCAACAGTGTTTCGGCGCACAATGAAAACCTGGTGGTCGGCGATGTCAAGCAGAGCATTTACCGCTGGCGGAACTCCGACTGGATCTTGCTGGACAACATTGTTCCGAACGACAAGGCACTGGAACCGCGGATAGAAGTCCTGGACACGAACTGGCGCAGCAAGCGCGATATTGTGGAGTTCAACAACATGTTGTTCAGGCGGTTGCCGGAGATGTTGCAAAGCGAGTTTGATGAAAGTCATGCCCGCCGTCTGATGCATGCATACGAGAATCTTGTCCAGAAATCCCACCAGCAGGAAAATGGTTATGTGCAAGTCTGCTTCATTGACGAGAATGAAGATTCCGGTTGGAAGGAAACAGCCCTAAACAAACTGCTGGACCAAATCAGGAATGCGCAGGAACGCGGCATCGCATTGCACGAAATGGCTATTCTGGCACGTACGAAGGCAGATGTACAGGTAATTACGCAATTTTTGATTATGCAAAAAGTCCCTGTCATTTCTTCCGAGGGTTTGTTGATGTCAAATGCGCCGGCCGTGCGTTTCCTGACGGGAATGTTGTATGTCCTGGCCGATCCGTCCGATGCCATACACCGCACCATTGTCAATTTTGAATACGCGCGCGGCACACGGAAATTGTCGTACAACGAAGCCATCCTCATGGCGACAACCACCGATGAACTGCTATTCAGCCAGGATGAACAAGAAAAAATAAAACAAATCAGCCATGCTCCCCTGTTTGACATTGTACAGCAGATAATTTCTGTTTTCAATGTCTATGAATGGGAAAACGCAGCCATTTTCGTACAGGCATTTGCGGATTACGTGTTCGACTACATAACCGGGCATTCATCTGATTTACGGAATTTCATGGAATTCTGGGAGAAAAACATGCAAAAGGCCACCATTGTCATGCCGGATGTCAGGAATGCAATTCAGGTAATGACCGTCCACAAGGCCAAAGGACTGGAGTTCAAATGTGTGTTTGTTCCTTTCTGCGAATGGAACATGGACAACCATAACCGCGACACGCTATGGTGCATACCCAATATAGAGCCGTTCAACCGCCTCAGTCCCGTACCTGTGTCATATTCTTCAGGATTGCAGGACACTGTTTTTGCAACGGAATATCAGGAAGAACGCATGCAAAACCATATTGACAGCCTGAATATCCTGTATGTTGCCTTCACGCGGCCCGAACAGGAATTGTACGCCTTTTGCCCGAAACCTTCAAAGACGGATGAGAATTTGGGAAATAAACAGATATCACATTTGCTATGGAAATGCCTGTCGGCTGACATAGACGAGCAGGGCGATTACCGGAAAGGCATCCAAAGCAGGTGCAAAGAAGAAAACAAAGACAGTATCCCGCTCACGAATGACAAGCTGTTGCAAGACCTGAACCGATACGGACATGACGGTATAAACAAAACTGTCAGATTGCGCGTGAAATTGCCTGTCCGCACTTCCGATGAGGAATTGTCGGAAGAAAACCGGCTGGACTTGGGTATAGTCATGCATGAAATCCTGTGCAACATAAAACAGCAATCCGACCAGGAAAAAGCAATTGAGGATATGGTGGATAGCGGACGTATCAGTCGGAACGAAGCCGGCCTCGTGCGCGCACAGCTGGACAAATTCTGGCAAATGGAAGGCACGGCCGAATGGTTCAGCGGCAAATACCAGGTGCTGACCGAAGCCGAGATCCTGACACCCGATGGTTCCGTTTACCGTCCCGACCGTTTGATGATCAATGGACAGGAGGCCGTCATTGTCGATTACAAATTCGGCGATGTCAAGAGGCCGGAACATGTCCGCCAGGTCAGGACCTACATGCGTCTGGTCGGACAAATGGGTTATGCAGTGCGGGGATATCTGTATTATATCGAGCAAAACGAACGTATCGAAGTCAGCAAAAACACAGCCGGCGGTACACAGCAGAGTCTGTTCGGCAACAGCCAATAAGTCTTTTCGGCAACACAAACGGACATGGCGGCCGTACAGCAATCTGTTCGGAATCAGTTGAAATCAATGATATGATGGATGGAGATAATGCCGACAATGTGTTCGGACTGCGCAGATTCGGTAACGGCCAGTGTCGTTATGTTGTTTACATCCATTACGGCCAGAGCTTCTGTCAGCATGGCTTCCTGGTCGATTTTCTTGAAACTGGTCGTCATGAAATCGGCCGCCTGCAGATGTTTGACATCATCATATTTCTGAATGGCGCGCCGGATGTCTCCATCGGTGATAATTCCTACGGCATGTTCCTGCCGGTCAAAAACAAGTGTCGTTCCCAAACGTTTGTTGCTGACTTCGTAAATGATATCCTTGAAAGGCGTGTCTTCATATACTTTGGGCAAATCGGCAGTCATGCGGTGCTTTACACGATTCAGCAACTGCCTTCCCAATGCGCCGCCCGGATGATAGACCGCGAAATTCTCTGCCTTGAATTGCCGTTTTTCCATCAGACATATTGTCAGTGCATCGCCCATGACTAATGCTGCGGTTGTTGAGGTGGTCGGTGCCAGGTTCAGCGGACAGGCTTCCTGCTCAACGCCCGTGTTGAGTACAAGGGACACTTCTTTGGCAAGGGGGGAAGATGTATTGCCGGTCATGGCAATCAGTGTACAGCCAATGTTTTTCAGCGGTGCAATCACGTTCAGTATTTCGGCTGTTGCTCCGCTGTTTGAGACCAGCATTACGATGTCCTGACGTGCAATCATGCCCAGGTCACCGTGCATGGCTTCGGCTGCATTTACGAAAATGGCCTGCGTTCCCGTTGAAGCCAGCGAAGATGCTATCTTATGGCCAATGATGCCTGTTTTTCCAATGCCCATGATTACCAGTTTGCCCTGGCAGGAAAATATCATTTCCACAGCACGGTCCATTTCATCACCGATGTGTTCGGCCACTTTTTCAAGTTCGGCTATTTCTGACTGGAATATTTCCTTACTTCGTTCCTTATATGTCATATTTTGCTTAATATCAGATCTGTAAACTCACGCACACAACCTTTTCCGCCTTGTTTGGACAAATGGATGATATGCGGGACGGATTTTACTGCAGCAACAGCGTCGGCCGGACATGCGGCTACGCCTACAGCCGAGAGCAATTCCAGGCAATTGACGTCATCGCCTATGTAGGCAACTTCCGATAACGTGATGTTTTCCTGTGCGCATATTTTTCGTACGGCTTCCAGCTTGCCTTCGTTCCGTTGTCCCTGTATCAAATAATCCAACTGCAGTTTTTGCGACCGTTTTTCAACCAGCTGTGTTTTTTCAGAAGTTATGATGCCTGTCTTTATGCCGTGTTTTTGCAATAATTGCATGCCCATGCCGTCGTGTGCGTTGAACTTTTTCAGTTCATCGCCGCTTTCGGCATAATACATGCCGGCATCGGTGAGCACACCGTCCACATCGGACAGGAAAATCCTGATATTGGAAAAACAAGGTTGTTCCGTTATGGGTGTTTTTACGGGTACGGGTATTGCATTGTCCAGCGGTTCAAGGTTTTTCTTGACCAGGTCATCAATGGCGATGGCCTGTGTGAGGATGTCCTTGACTTGCGACAAATACAACTGGTTGGCTGCATCCGAGATGGCGATTTCAGGGTTTGGGTGCACTTCCGCAAAGATGGCATCCACGCCGACCGCGAGTGCGGCGCGCATCAGATAGGGTACCATGGCACGGTTTCCGCCTGTTGATGTGCCCTGTCCTCCGGGTTTCTGTACGGAATGCGTAGCATCGAAAACGACCGGATAGCCCAGCCGGCGCATTTCAACCAGTCCTGTCATATCCACTACCAGGTTGTTATAACCGAAAGTGGTGCCTCGTTCGCATAGCAGGATGCGTTCATTGCCGGCGTTGCGCAGTTTGTCGATGACATTCCGCATGTCCCAGGGCGCCAGAAACTGTCCTTTTTTTACATTAACGGCTCTGCCTGTTTGGGCGGCAGCTACCAACAAGTCTGTTTGTCGGCACAGGAAAGCCGGAATTTGCAGGATATCGGCTACTTCTGCTACCGGTGCGCACTGCCATGTTTCATGAACATCGGTCAGGATTGGCAGCTGGAATGTATCTTTGACTTCTTGCAGGATGGGCAAGCCGGCTTCCATGCCTGTACCGCGTGCATTCTTGGACGATGAGCGGTTGGCTTTGTCGAAAGATGCCTTGAATACGAGGTCTACCTGGAGGTTGGTACATATTTCTTTCAGTTTTGCGGCTGTCTCCATGACCATTTCGCGGTTTTCAATGGCGCACGGGCCAGCGAAGAAGACAAAACGCTTGTTGCCTCCGATGCGGATTTTTCCTTGAATATCGACAGTTTTTACCGGTTGCATGGCGGTTTGTGGTTTATTGTTTAAGGGAGTATACTTTTATCCAGTCAACCTCCAGCACGCCGGCAGTACCTTTCTGTTTTTCGGAAATGAAGGAGTTGAGCACCAGATACAGTTGTTCGTTCGGTACGTTGGCTGCAGTCCGGAATACTTCTACATTATTAATATACCAAACCAGTTCCTTGGGTGTCCAGAGCAGTGAATAGATATAGAATTTTCCGGGGTTGATGCCCGTAATGACCGTCTGGTCGAACAGGCGGGCCGTGGCATTGCCTACGGTAATGTGTTTTCCATCAAAATGGAAAATATTGACCAAAGGCAGTTTTTCATCGCCGCCCAGCCAGAAAGCATGGTGCAATTTACCTTTGCAGCGCAGTTTGGCGCGGAACAGTCCATAAGTCTGCCGGAATGTTTCGGCTGTCTGCATTACGTCTGATGTGTATTCAAAAGCTTGTTCTACAAATCCTTTCTTGATATCCCAGGCAGCTGCGGAAACATGTTCTTTTCTGGTTGCTATGATGAGGTGGTTGTTTGTTACGGAAACGTTGTTGCCTGCGTTGTTGGCCTGTTTTTCGTTGGTAAACGAATGGTTGCGGATGAGTTTGGGATTCTTATAGTAGAATCCGAAGTTCCAGCGTGCCACAGGCAGGCTGTTTCCAGCAAAGATTTCTTCGAATGATTTCTTAAAATGCCTGAATTGCTCGAAACGTGCCGGATTGGTTTTGTTGTAGAATATGATATCCGGGTTTTTTTTCAGTTGCTGGTAGCGTGTGTCCATTTTGTACTCTTCGGTTGTTTCCCAGCGTTTCGGGTTTGCCCAGAAAGCATTGCGCTGCTCAAAATCGGGTGCGGAAACCAGTTCCTTGAGTTCCTGGTATTCTTTTTCGATGAACGAGTTATGATAGCGCATGTAGATTTTATAGGCTTCCGAATGTTCGTATTTGCGCATTTGTTGCAGCAGGTCGGATTCTTTTACGGCTTTCCTGTCGGAGATCAGGCTGTACTGGTCTGTTTTCTGGAATTCCAGAAAATTGGCCAGTTCACCGGACTGCAGGACTTCCAGGTAGAACCGGAATGATTTTTTTCCGATGATTTTGTTGTATTTGTTCAGATTGCGGAATTCTTCCGTATCCTTGTATTTCCGGTTTTGGAGAGTTTTCTTTTTCTCCTGGAAACCCGGTGATTTTACAAGTTTTTTCAGGTCGTTGTATTCCGCCAGTTCAAGCGATTGTTCCACGACTTCGTATCTTTGCATGGTTTTATCCAGCAACGCTTCCTTTTTTTCGAGTTTGGATGTGTTTGTCAGGCCTCCGAACAGTTTTTTCCAGAATAGATTCATAAAATGATTTTATTTCGGGTTTATATTCAGTGATTTCAGAAATTCCGTACATGATTTCATATCGTTGAAAATCTGTGGCTTGTAGCTTTCTTCCTGTGGGATGAAGGCTTCTGCCCGCATGCGTCCGATTTGTTCCGACAGTTTGTCATAAAAATGGTTGTAGTTCAATATGATCAGTGGTTTTTTATGTTCTCCTACGGTTCCGGATGCGACCACATCGAACAATTCGTCCAATGTTCCGTAGCTTCCCGGCAATACGACAAATACGTCCGCAAGTAATTTCATCAGGGCTTTCCGTTCGTTCATGGTGTCCACCACATGCAGTTCCGTGACGCAATCGGATTTCCGTCCGGCAGCCAGGATGCGTTTCGGCACGACACCGACAACCGCACCGCCACATGCTGCAGCTCCTTCGGACACTTCGGACATCAAGCCGCCTGTTGCACCGCCAAACAGAAGAGTATGGCCGTTGCTGGCAATCCAGTGGCCCAAAGTACGGGCAAGTTCCTTGTATTGCACCGGAATGGAATTGTTGGCAGAACAGTAAACGCAGATTTTCATATACAATATAAACGATAAATCCGTCCGGCCGTTTCCGGTCATGACGGATTGGTTTTTGCATTATGCATCGATGTTGGCATAGGTGGCATTCTGTTCGATAAATTCGCGTCGTGGTGCCACATCGTCGCCCATCAGCATGCTGAATACGCGGTCGGCGCTCGCCGCGTTTTCTATGGTCACCTGCCTCAGGGTACGCGTTTCCGGATTCATGGTTGTTTCCCACAGCTGGTGGTCGTTCATTTCTCCCAACCCTTTGTAACGCTGCGTGCTGATTTGTTTTTCATCGCCGCCGCCGTATTTTTCGATGAAGGCCTGGCGCTGCTGGTCGGTCCAGCAATATTCCTGCACCTTGCCTTTTTTGCACAAATACAGGGGCGGAGTGGCAATGTACAGGTATCCTTGTTCTATCAGTTCTTTCATGTGGCGGAAGAAGAAGGTCATAATCAGTGTGGCGATATGGCTTCCATCAACATCCGCATCGGTCATGATAATGATTTTGTGATAGCGCAGTTTTTCCGTGTTCAGGGCTTTGCTGTCATCGTTTGTGCCAATGGTTACGCCGAGTGCCGTGTAGATGTTCCGTATTTCTTCGCTTTCGAGCACTTTGTGCTGCATGGCTTTTTCCACATTCAGGATTTTACCACGCAGTGGCAGTATGGCTTGTATGGAACGGTCACGGCCTGTTTTGGCGGTTCCGCCGGCAGAATCTCCCTCGACGAGGAACAGTTCGCATTTTTCGGGGTCCTTGCTGATGCAGTCGGCCAGTTTTCCGGGCAGTCCGCCGCCCGAAAGTGGTGATTTGCGCTGTACCATTTCGCGCGCCTTGCGTGCTGCTGCACGGGCGGTTGCGGCCAGAATCACTTTTTCCACAATGGTTTTGGCTTCGCGCGGATGCTCTTCCAGGTAAATTCCCAGTGCTTCGCCGACGGCCTGGTCTACGATGCCCATTACCTCGTTGTTGCCGAGTTTTGTTTTGGTTTGTCCCTCGAACTGCGGTTCTGCCACCTTGACTGAAATAATGGCCGTCAGCCCTTCGCGGAAGTCATCGCCGCTGATTTCCACTTTGGCTTTTTCCAGCATCTTGTTGTCATCGGCATATTTTTTTAACGTGCGTGTCAGACCCCGACGGAATCCGGCCACGTGTGTCCCGCCTTCTATCGTGTTGATGTTGTTCACATAAGAGTGTGTGTTTTCGTTGAAGGTCGTGTTGTAGGTCATGGCTATTTCCACCGGTGTGCCGAACTTGTCGGTGTTGATGTGGATAACGTCTTCGATAAGTTGTTCGCGTGTGCCTTCCAGATATTGTACGAACTCGCTTAATCCTTTTTCCGAATAGAATACTTCTTTTTTCGGATTGCCGTGTTCATCTTTTTCGCGCATATCGGTCAGCGTGATGTGTATGCCGGCATTCAGATAGGCCAGTTCGCGAAGCCGGTTGGCCAGGATGTCGTAATGGTAAACCGTTTCAATGAAGATGGAGGCATCCGGCCAGAATGTGATATTGGTTCCGGTGGATTCGGAGGTGCCTATTACGGTCACATCGCATTTGGGGTGGCCGCAGGTGTATTCCTGCATGTAAAGTTTGCCGTTACGGGCTACTTCCACATGCAACAGCGTAGACAATGCATTCACGCACGAGACGCCTACACCGTGCAGGCCTCCCGAAACTTTGTAGCTGTCCTTGTTGAATTTTCCGCCAGCATGCAACACTGTCATAACCACTTCCAGCGCAGAACGTTTTTCCTTTTCGTGCATGTCTACCGGAATGCCGCGCCCGTTGTCCTTGACTGTTATGGAATTGTCTTCGTTAATGGTGACTTCTATCTTGTCACAATAGCCCGCCAAGGCTTCGTCAATGGAGTTGTCGACCACCTCATACACCAAATGGTGCAATCCTTTGATCCCAATGTCTCCTATATACATGGCCGGGCGTTTGCGGACGGCCTCCAGTCCTTCCAATACCTGGATACTGCTTGCACCGTATTCGGTGCTCTCCTGCTGTTTTTTTTCTTCGCTCATTTTATCTTAAACAAATTGATTGTCAAAAACAATGTGGATAAATGCCGCTAGTCGGCAACACTCGCATATGTCAAGCAAATGTAGTGAAAAATCGGCTATGGCACAAATATCATGTAAATTATCTGATGCTGAATTTTTGTTAAAACACGGTTAGAGGGGCTGAAAAGCGGCCGCTTACAGTTGTTGGATGATGTGTGAAATTATATTAATTGTATTTTATGCCTTTGGAGAGCCTCAAAATGGCTCAAAAACCAGTTTTACCTGTTTGTCCGGCAAGGTAGGGGAGAAAATGCAAAAGACCAATGAATCGAAATATAAGTCAAAATCATTAAATGTATCCGATAAAACAAAATGATATACACTATTTTTGCATTTGACAATCCCACCATATATGAACGATTTATTAGCTATTATTCTTCTTATTCTGCTGAATGGAATATTTGCCATGTCGGAGATGGCGCTTATTTCAGCCAAGAAAGTCAAACTTCAAAAACAAAGTGACAAAGGCAACCGATCGGCGCGCGTTGCACTGAAACTTGCCGAACAACCCGACAAGTTTCTTTCTACCATACAGATAGGTATCACGCTCATCGGTATTCTGACCGGTATATTTTCCAGTGACATGCTTGCCAGAGATTTTGGCGATTTTCTGATTTCCAAGGGTTTGAAAGCCTCCTATGCCTATCAGCTGGCTCAGGGAATTATTGTTGTGTGCGTGACTTACCTGTCCATTGTGTTGGGTGAACTTGTGCCCAAACGGATTGGCTTGAATATGGCTGACCGTGCTGCACGCACCGTGTCCATTCCCATGTATGTACTGTCCATTATTGCAACGCCTTTTGTCTGGATTCTGTCTAAAAGTACGGGACTGCTGGTGCGTCTGTTCGGGCTGCAGGCGGAGGAGAATCAGGTAACAGAAGAAGAAATAAAAACACTTATTGAAGAAGGGACGGCGTCGGGAGTCGTGCAGGAAGTGGAACAGGATATTGTGGAGCGTACTTTCATGTTGGGCGATATGGATATCAAATCCATTATGACACGCCGCCAGGATATCGTAAGCCTGAAAGCAGACCTGCCCTACCGGGAAGTTGCCCGTGTAATTTGCGAAACGCCTTTTGAGGTTTATCCGGTGGAGGACCCTGACAACGGGCAGATCATAGGCTCCATGTCACTGAAGAATTTTGCGCAGTTGTCGTTGGACCAGACAAAATTTCCGCGCGATGTAATGAATACACCTGTGTTTTTTCCGGAAAACATGTCGGTTTACCGTGCCCTCGATTCCATGAAGGAACGTAATCAGAACCGTGCTTTCGTTTGCGATGAGTTCGGTATGTTTGTTGGCATTATTACATTGCGCGATATTCTGGAAGCTCTTGTCGGCACGGTGTCGGAAGCAAACCGCAATGACATTGTGCAGCGTTCCGAAAATGAATGGTATGTAGATGGACAGTGTCCTTTCCATGATTTTCTGCTCTATTTTGACATAGAAGATGTAGATGCAGCACAGTACAACACCTTGAGCGGCCTTGTGCTTGATCAGATGGAATGCATTCCGAAAGAGGGCGATTTTATCCAGTGGCAAGGCTGGCGCATAGAGATAGCCGACATGGATGGCGTTCGCATAGACAAACTGCTTGTTACCAAAGAACCTGCTCCGGCAAACTGATTGTCTGATTGTCAGAACGGAATATCGGGCATGCAGGCATCGCTGGGCATGCGCCAGTCACCGCGTGGCGACAAGTTGATGGAGCCGACTTTCGGTCCGTCAGGCATGCAGGAACGTTTGAACTGTTGCTGATAGAAGCGGCGCATGAATGTGCGCAACCATTTGCTTATGACCTCATCGGTGTAGATACCGTCAAATGCCTGACGGGCCAGAAAAAGAATCTTTTCCGGCGTGAAACCGAAACGTATGAAGTAGTACAGAAAGAAGTCGTGTAGTTCGTAGGGTCCGACCAGATCTTCCGTTTTCTGGGCAATGTTCCCCTTGTCATCTGCCGGAAGCAACTCGGGACTGACGGGTGTGTCAAGCACATCGAACAGGATTCGCTTCGATGTGTCGTCCAGTTGCAGGGCTGCCGTCTGCACAAGATAGCGTACCAGTGTTTTGGGTATGCCAGCATTTACACCGTACATGCTCATCTGGTCACCGTTGTAGGTAGCCCAGCCAAGGGCAAGCTCAGACAAGTCACCCGTGCCGATTACCAGCCCGTTCTGTTGGTTGGCTACATCCATCAGTATCTGCGTGCGTTCACGCGCCTGCGTGTTTTCATAAGTTACATCGTGTTTGGCAGGGTCGTGTCCGATGGCCTCGAAGTGTTGCAGGCAGGCTTCCTTTATGGATATTTCGCGGGAGTTGATGCCCAATGCTTTCATTAAATCCACTGCGTTGCGGTAGGTACGTCCCGTGGTGCCGAATCCCGGCATGGTGATACCTGTTACGCGTTGGCGGTCATAGCCGAGGATATCGGCTGTTTTTACGCAGACGAGCAGTGCCAGTGTGGAATCCAATCCGCCGGAAATACCAATGACAACTGTCTTTGCCTGTGTGTGTTGCCACCTTTTGGCGAGTCCGGCTACTTGTATGCTGAAAATCTCGTTGCAACTTTGTTGCCGGTCCGTTTCACGGGGCACGAACGGTTCGCGTCCGAAGATGCGGTGCAGGGAAGCGTCCGGAGGAAGCACCGGCATATCCAGTTCCACTGTCCGGTAGTTTCCTTGCCGGTCGGCAAAGAAGTTCGTGTTGCGTATGCGGTCGGCCGTTAGGCGTTCCACATCAATTTCGTTTATCAATAGTCTGGAGCCGGATGTAAACCGTTCGCTTTCGGCGAGCAGGCATCCGTTTTCGGCAATGAACGCGCTGCCGCCGAACACTAGGTCGGTAGTCGATTCGCCTGTTCCGGCCGATGCATATACATAGCCGGCATGGCAACGTGCCGACTGTTGGCTGATTAATTGCTTTCGGTAGGTGTTTTTGCCAATGGCCTCGTTGCTGGCAGACAGGTTGAACAGCAGTTCCGCGCCTTGCATGGCCAGTTGGCTGCTTGGCGGGACGGGTGCCCATAAATCTTCACATATTTCAACGCCAAAACTGCAGTATGGTGTACGGAAGAGCAGGTCTGTTCCGAACGGAACTTCGTTGTCCATGAAACGGACAGTCGTCTCCGGTGCGGTACGCCCGGGAACAAACCAGCGTTTTTCATAAAATTCACCGCTGTTCGGGATATGTGTTTTCGGTACAAAGCCTTGTACGTGTCCGTCTTGTATGATTGCGGCTACATTGTAGAGCCTTCCGTTAAGTAGCAGGGGGAGCCCTGCAATGGTTATCAGCGGCATGGAAGCCGTATGGTAGCATATTTGTTCCAATGCAGTCAATGCATCGTGTTGCAGGCGCCGTGTGAAAAACAAGTCGGCACAAGTATAGCCGGTCAGGCTTAATTCAGGAAAACAGATTGCCTGCACGCCGGCATCTGATGCTTTGGAAATAAGTGAGCATATTTCTGTTGCATTGAAACTGCAATCGGCAACTTTTATTTGCGGGGTTGCCGCCGCTACACGTATAAAACCGTACATATTGCAAATTTTGTGTTTGTTTTATCCATAAAAAAGCACGAATGGAGAAATTAATCGTGCAAGGATTTGCAAAGATAGCATTTTTTTTATTACTTTTGCAGCCGGTTCGGATTTACTCCGGACGAACAAGGTGCATTCGTCTAGTGGCCTAGGACGCTGGCCTCTCACGCCGGAAACCCGGGTTCGATTCCCGGACGCACTACAAAAAACAAGGGCGACTCAGTTTTGGGTCGCCCTTGTTTTTATCGGTTCTGCCTCAAGTTTTATTCGGCTACAACTTCAAATGCCACTTCAACGGAAACTTCCTTGTGCGGTTTTACGGTACAAGTGTATTTGCCGATTTCTTTCACCGGTTCTTTCAGTGAAATGATTTTGCGGTCGATTTGGAATCCGGCTTTTTCGAACGCTTCGGCCAGTTGGATAGGGCCTACGGCACCGAAAATTTTTCCGGTCGAGCTTGTTTTGGCTCCTACGGTCAGTGAAACACCTTCCAGCTTGCCGGCCAATTCGATGGCTGCATTCTTGATGGCTTCCAATTTGTGGGCGCGTTGTTTCAAATCTTCTGCCAACATTTTGCGGGCCGATTCGGTGGCAACAACGGCTTTTTTCTGAGGAATCAGATAGTTTCTTCCGTAACCATCGCGTACTTTCACGATGTCGTTCTTGTAACCCAGGTTGATTACATCTTCTTTCAAAATAACTTCCATACTATTTCCTCCTTTTTATTTCATCAAATCGGTTACATAAGGAAGCAAAGCCAAGTGGCGTGCTCTTTTAACTGCTTGGGCAACTTTGCGTTGATATTTCAACGAAGTGCCGGTCAGACGGCGCGGCAGTATCTTGCCTTGCTCGTTCAGGAATTTTTTCAGGAATTCAGGATCCTTGTAGTCAATATACTTGATTCCGCTTTTTTTGAAACGGCAGTATTTTTTCTTTTTCGTATCTACAGCCTGCGGTGTCAGATAACGGATGTCTTGTTGTTGTGCGGTTGCCATAGTTTAGTCCTCCTTCTTTTGTTCAGATTTGACATGTTTTCTCTTTTCGGCATACTCGTATGCGTATTTGTCCAGACGGAAAGTCAGGAAACGCAGGATACGTTCGTCACGACGATAAGCCGTTTCCAAGGTAGCGATAACGCTCGGTTCGGCATCAAATTGCAACAAGGCATAGAAACCCGTCGATTTCTTTTGGATGGGGTAGGCCAGTTTGCGCAAGCCCCACTCTTCTTCGTTCAGGATGGTTGCGCCGTTATCAACCAGAAGAGTCTTGAATTTTGCTACTGCTTCCTTCATCTGTACGTCAGATAAAACGGGAGTCAAAATGAAAGCAGTTTCATAATGGTTTAACATACTGTTTTTTGCTTTAAAATGTTATTGTTAATAAATTGATTTTTTAGCGGGCGCAAAGATAAAGCAAATATTCGGATTGTGCAAGATTTTGTTTTGTTATGTGGAACTGCTCCATGTCCAACCGGCTGCCATCGTTCGTTATTTATGGCGCAGAACGAGTGTCAAATAATTGGCAGATATGTTTGGTGTGCAATTCCTGGGGGCAGTTTGTCGTGTGGCGATATTGTCCGCCAGTTTGTTGGGGTCTGTAAATTCTCTTGACAGAAACTGTAAAGTTTCTTTACGCTTTTGATAACCGACGTGAATTGTAATTAACTGGAAATTAATTGTTTGTATTTTTGGCACATAAACTGACGAACCGGTTGGAAATATTTGAACAAGATATGAAAAAGTCAGTATTGATTGGATTTATTGCAGCTGTGCTTGTCAGTGCGGGCGCACGTGCGGAACAACGTGTATATTCGCTGAAAGACTGTATGCGTTACGCAGTGGACAATTCCACGGACATGAAGGTGCAGGCTGCCAACATGGATGATGACCGGATTGCGCGTCGTGACGCCATTCTGGCGGCATTCACACCGTCGGTCAGCGGTGCGGCGCACGCCTATTCCAACTTCGGCCGCGCCATTGACCCTGAAACGAACACCTACGTTTCCATCGCTTCGTTCAACAATGCCTATTCGGTGTCGGCCGGGATTGACCTGTTCAACGGCTTTTCGGCTGTGAATAATCTGAAAATAACCAAAATGGCACGCGACATGGGCTTCAGCGAACGGCAGCAGACGGAAGATAAAATCTGCCTGGCCACCATGGAGGCCTATTACAACGTGGTCTATTACACGCAACTGGCCAAGATACTGGAATCGCAGGTCCAGACGGCTTCCGATGCCTTGCATCTGGCCAAGAGGCAGGAGGAGCTTGGGCAGAAAGGTTATGCGGATGTGGTCCAGATGGAAGCTGACCTGGCGGACAGGGAATATCAGCGGCAAACCGCAGAGAACAGCTTGCTCGATGCTTACATCACGCTGAAAGACATTATGTTCTGGCCGATAGACGAGGAATTGCTCATAGACGATTCGTTTGCCGAAGATACGGTCGAAGTCGATTTGTCGGACAGCAGCGATGTGACGGCCGAAATTACGGAGCAAGCCAAGCAATGGTTGCCGGAGGCGTTTATTGCCAAAGGCAACATGGACAATGCGTTGCGTGAACTGCGTACGGCCAAATGGCAGCTTGCGCCTTCGTTGCACCTGTATGCTGGATGGTCGTCAAGTTACTACACCTATCCCGGGCAGCCGGATTATGTGACAACGCCTTTCTGGAAACAGATTTCTGGCAACAGCGGCGAGTATGTCCAGCTGACACTGAGCATTCCGGTGTTCGACCGGCTTTCGCGCTATTCCACGATAGCCCGCAAAAAAAATGAATGGAAACGTTACGAGGCTGAATATGACCGCACCATGCGGAATGTGGAAGCCGAGGTGAAACGCGCCGTGCAGGACCGCAACGGGGCATCGGCGGCTTATGTGCAGGCCGAACGGCGTGCTGCCGTGCAGGAAGAGGCTTTCCGCCTGAACGCGAAGAAATTTGAACAGGGGCTGATTTCGTCCATCGAATACAAAACCGCTTCGAACGATTACCTGAACGCCAAGGCCGAACGCCTGAACGCCCTGTTGAAGTATTATTTGAAAAAACGGGTGGTTACCTATTACAGCGGAATACCATATATGAATCAGGAATAAAATCAGAAAAACTATGGATAGGATTATTGAAAAGAAAAAGGGAATTGCAAGGGCATTCACGAAAAAGGCATTGCCGTATTGGGGCGGCGGCGTGTTGTTGGTTTTTATTGTCTGGCTGATTTTCATGGACAACGTTTCCACACTGCGCGTGGACAGAAACATGCTTGTTACCGGCGAGGTGATGAAAAGCGAGTTCAGCGACTATATCCGCGTGAGCGGGCAGGTGCAGCCCATGACGACCATTCAAATCAGTCCGCTGGAAGGCGGTGTCGTGCAGGAAATACGGATTGAAGAAGGCAGCCAGGTGAAAAAAGGCGATGTCATTTTGTGCCTGAGCAACGAAAACCTCGATTTGCAGATACTGAATTCCGAGGCCGAACTGGCCGAGAAAGAGAACATTTTGCGCAACACGATGATTTCCATGGAACAGCAAAAACTCAGCGTGCAGCAGGACAGGCTGCAGCTGGAAATGGAAGTGCGCCGCACCAGTCGTGCCTACGAGCAGCAAAAAAGCCTTTACGAAGAAAAGCTGATTGCCCGCGAAGAATGGCTGAAAGCGCAAGAGGATTACGAGCTTGCCGCGGACAAACTGCAGCTGGTCAGGAACCGCGAGGTGCAGGACAGCCTGTACCGCACCGTGCAGATTGAGCAAATGGAAGAGAGCCTGCGCAACATGCGGCTGAACATGCAAATGATACGCAAACGCAAGGAAAACCTGACCATTAAGGCGCCGATTGACGGGGAACTTGGTTTGCTGGATGTCGTGTTGGGACAGTCCGTGCAGTCGGGTGCGAAAATCGGGCAAATCAACGACCTGACCAGCTACAAGATAGAAGCGCAGATAGATGAACATTACATCGACCGCGTGCAGCCCGGCCTTGATGCCACTTTTGAACGGCAAAACGAATCCTATGGCGCGGTCATCCGCAAGGTATATCCCGAAGTGCGCAACGGCAAGTTCAAGGCCGACTTCAAATTTTCCGGCGTCCAGCCGGAAAATATCCGTACCGGCCAGACCTATTACATGAACCTGCAACTCGGCCAGCCGGAAGAAGCCGTTATCATTCCGCGCGGTACGTTCTACCAGAACACGGGCGGCAAATGGATTTACGTCATCAGTCCTGACGGTACGCGCGCGACCCGCCGCGAGATACGCATCGGGCGGCAGAACCCGCAGTATTACGAAGTGCTCGAAGGCCTCGAACCCGGCGAGAAAGTCATTATTTCCGGTTATGGCAATTTCGGGGAAAACGAAGTGTTGGTGTTTTAAAGGACTGGTTTTCAAGAATAAAACAGGAAAGCGAATAAATCAAAAAACGAATTTATATGAAACGTTTATTTAACCGCAGACGCATTTTTTCAACCATTCTGAACCTGCTCGGAATGGCGGTAGCCATGACGGCGTTCATGGCAATAATGAAGCAGGTAACTTATGATTGGAGCTATGACAGGAATTATCCGGACTGGGAACGGATTTACCGGCTGGAGTTGAAGCCGATGGATTATGACACGGAGACTACTACCCGGTTCTGCCGGCCTATCATCGAGTCGTTCAAGGGTCTGACCCCGGAAATAGAGGCACTCGGGAGCTATCAGTGCGGCAGCTCGACCAATTTTTCGGAACAGGGGAAACCGGATGTGAGGTATAAGTTTGAAATAGCCTCTGCGGATTCCGATTTTCTGAGTGTTTTCCCGTTTGAGTTTGTGGAAGGGAATGCGGCTGATTTTGCCTTGGAAGGGAGCTGTATAATCAGCCGGAGTGCGGCTGAAAAAATGTTCCCCGGGCAGTCGGCTGTCGGCAAGCTGGTCGATACTTCCGATTTTGGAGAAGGGTTGGAAATTGTGGCCGTTTACAAGGATTTTCCCGAAAATTCATCCATTCCGAACGGAGTAATCAAACAGTTGGATCAGGAACTACTGGAAAATTGGAGCGAATGGTCCACCATGTGCTATTTGAAAATCACCCGGTCGGCCGACAAACAGTCAGTAATGAACAGCTTGGCTGACAAATTTGTCGAATTTATCAAATGGTTCGATTCGACTGCTTCGGAAGAGGGAATCAGTGCCTTGAAGGAAAGTGTCAATATGGTTAATGTCCACGACATCTATTTCCAGAAAGATACCGATGATTTCATGCAAAAGGGAAATCTTGCCATTACCAACACGCTTTTTGCCGTCAGCCTGCTGATTCTGTTTATTGCCGTTATTAATTTTATCAATTTTTCGATGGCCTCGGTGCCTTTCGACATAAAATCCATCAACACCCGGAAGGTGCTGGGTTCCTCGCGGGCTTCCTTGGTTGGGGGCTTGCTTGCCGATTCGCTGTTTGTTACGTTGCTGGCTTATCTGCTGGCGTTGTTGATGTTGCATGTTATTTCCGGTACATCGCTGGCATCCTACATTTCCGGTTCGTTACGTCTGGCCGACAATGCGGTTGTTCTTCTCATAGGCTTGGCTGCAGCCGTTGGGATGTCGGTGGTTGCTGGAATTTATCCGGCTTTGTACAGCACTTCGTTCCAGCCGGCTTTGGTGCTTAAAGGTTCTTTTTCGCTTTCGGCCAAAGGGCGTATCTTACGGAATTCGCTGGTCGGCTTCCAGTATGTGGTCACTTTTGTGCTGTCGGCGTTCGCGCTGTTCATTTTCGTGCAGACGCGCTACATGAAAAAATACGACATGGGGTTCACTTCGGAACAGGTGCTTGTGGCGCCTGTCGGCTATAAAATAGGTGCGCAAGCGGAAAGTTTCAGGCAGCGGCTGATGCAGAATCCGAATATTTTGGATGTCACGTATGCCGGCGGCAATCTGGTTTCGAGCGGCAAAATGGGCTGGGGCCGCGATTATGACGGCAACCGCGTGCAGCTGGATGTGCTGCCTGTTTCCAGCAATTTCCTGGACTTTTTCGGCATGGAAATAAAAGAGGGGCGCAACTTCATGCCTTCGGACGAGCAGGAGACAAACGGCACGTTTATCCTGAACGAAACGGCTGTAGCCAAATTTCCGTTCCTGCATGTCGGTTCCCGGATGACCGGGCATGCGGATGATGAGCATCCGGCTGAAATTGTCGGAATCGTGAAAGATTTCAACTTCAAGCCCATGCAGTACAGCATAGAACCGTTTGCGCTCTACAATTTCGGTGCCTACCCGTGGTGGCCGCTCTACACTGCTTATGTGAAAGTTGCTCCACAGGATATTTCCGCCACCATGCAATACATCAAGGATGCGATGAAGGAAACCAATCCGAACATCGACGAAGAATATCTGGACGTATGGTTCCTCGACGAGAGCATCGGCAATTTGTACCAGAAGGAGGAAAAACTCAACCGGATTATCATTGTGGCCGCTCTGGTTTCGTTCCTGATTTCGTTGGTCGGCATTCTCGGGCTGGTTTATTTTGAAACGCAGTTCCGCCGCAAGGAAATAGCCCTGAAAAAAGTGTACGGGGCTTCCGTGAAAAACATTCTGGAAATGATAAACATGCGGTATATCTGCATGGCGCTGATCAGTTTTGCCGTGTCGCTGCCGTTGTCGGTTGCCGTCATCAAACTGTGGGTGAAAAGTTTTCCGTACCAGTCGCCTGTGCCGCTCTGGATTTTCATTGTGTCGCTTGCGGCAACCCTGGCGGTTACGGTCATCACCGTTACCATAAGGAGTTACAGCGCAGCCGTGACCAATCCGGTCAAATCCATTAAAGATGAATAACTGAAACTGTACAAATTGGACAATAGCAATGAAGACATTTTTCAGATTTTTGGGCAGGAACAAGCTCTACAGCATGATTAACTTGGTCGGATTGACAGTATCGCTGGCATTTGTGATTATCATTTTCAGTTATGCTGTTGGGCAATTCAATGTGGTGAAGTCCGTACCGGATTGCGAAAATGTGTATGCCGTATGTTATGATGGGCGGACTTTATTGAACTATGGAATTGCCGACCGGCTGAAAACCTTGCCTGAAAGTAGGGAAGTTACCCGGTTCTCAGCTGTGATGGACAACAATATTGCAGAATACAAAAGTTCCAAGTACAATATCAAACATATGGTTGCTGACAAGGAATTTTTTGACATGTTCAATATTGAGATGATAAGCGGTACACCGGAGCGGATACTTGAAAAATCGGCCGTGTTTTTATCCGAGAGTTTTGCCGGACGGATTGCCAATGATGAAGAACTTATTGGCAAGGAAATCATGGTATTGAATGAGCCTTGTGTCATTGCTGGGATTTACAAGGATTTCGGCGAAGGGTTGTTGCCTTATACGGACATAATCGGCAATTGGGACAGCCATCTTTTCCAGATGTATGCTTTGCGGCCTTTTACGGTTTTTGGAGCTATCCTTACATTTGTAAAAACTGTTCCGGGAACAAATGAAGAATTGTTGGAAGAAAAAATAAACGGACTATTCAAGGACTTTTCTTACATAGAAGGTTCGCTTTCGCTTGTCCGTGCCGACAAATTATATTTTGATACGGCCAATGTGCAATTGAACATAGGTAATATGAAGTTGATACGGAACATGTTCCTGGCGGGTCTTGCGCTTTTGTTGTCAGCTTTGTTCAACTACATAAACCTGAATACGGCGCTTGTGGGCAAACGCGCGAATGAGATGGGCACAAGGAGGCTGCTTGGTTCTGACAAGCGGAATATCGTGTGGCGTTACATTGCGGAATCCGGCCTGTTCACAGCCGTATGTTTCGTATTTGCCGTTTTGCTGGCAGTCGTCTTGCTGCCGGTGGTGGGCGCGCTCATTGCTGATCCGGAATCAGTTTCGAGTACGACGGACATTACGATGAAAGCCTTGTTCTCTCCGGCGGTTATGTGTTCCTACATAGGTTTTGCCGTTCTGATAGCCGTTGTTTCTGGAATCGTGCCAACCGTAATCGCGTCGCGGATTTCCCCTATCGACATCGTTAAAGGACAAATGAGGGTGAAAAGTAAAATGGTGTTTTCCAAAATATTCATTATTTGTCAAAACGTGATTTCAGTGGTTTTGATTGCTGTTGCCATAACAATGGAAACGCAAATGAGATACATGCTCGACCGGCCGACGGGCTGCGATTATACGGATATCTATTATTTGGACACCGACTTGAACGGAGATGTCGGCAATGTCTTTCTGGACAGGCTCAAGGAGTTGCCGTGTGTGAATAAGGTTGGCGTATGCGATGGTATTCCCGGCGCCATAAATGTAACCTTTATGCATTCGGATGAAGAATCTGACAGCGAAAACAAAAAAACATATTATATCATGCGTTGTGATACGGTTTTGTTCAACATGTTGGGTTTCGATATCCAACAACAGTTGGAGCCGATGGCTCCCGGTTCATTATGGCTGAGCGAAAGTGCCATGAAACTATCCGGTATCAATGCATTGGACAGGAATGTCGGCGACTTGTTCAATGCCTATGCTGATGAATTTGGGGGATATGGAAATAGTCTTTGCGGCGTGGTGTCCGATTTTGTGATCAAGGATGCCGGCGTATCCGAAAAAGATGAAGGTGGTGGCGTCATTTCAATTGTAGATGACAGTGAAATTGATTGGAAAAAATATGTGATTCACACGGTAGGCGACCACGCGGAAGCACAAAAGGCTATTTCACAAGCCTATGATGATTATTGCAAAGAAGTATACGGTGTCTGCATACAACCGATTGAAAGTAACTACATGGTTGATTATTTGGCAAACTGTCTGGAAAAGGCAAAGCGCAACATGAGGCTTATCGAGTTGTTTATGATTGTCGCTGTTATACTTTCCTTGTCCGGACTTGTGGCCATAAGTATCTACTATGCCGACTCGCATGTCAAGAGCATTGCCCTGCACAAAGTGTATGGCGGAACAATTGGGAGTGAAACTTTGCGGAATTTGAAATTGTATTTTCTCATGACTTTGATTGCGGATATTGTAGCTGTTCCGGTGGCAATCATATTATGCAACAGGTATTTGCAGGAATTTGCTTATCGTATAGAACCTTATTGCTGGATTTTTGTCATAACCGTATTGTTGTCGGTGGTTATCAGCCTGCTTTCGGTTATTTGGCAAGTCGGTTCGGCTGCACGGACCAATCCAGCAATCGCGCTGAAAAAAGAATGATGTTATACAAATTGGACAATCACAATGAAGACATTTTTTAGATTTTTGGGCAGGAACAAGCTCTACACATTTATTGAAGTGGCCGGCATGGCGGTGGCGATAGCTTTCGTGCTGTTTATCGGTACATTCCTTATCAATCAATTTACCGCCGATTCGCAGGTCAAGAAACAGGGAAATATCTATGTCGGGCATTTTGAGCGGCTGTTCATTTGCAGCGGAACCGTCAGGGGGCAGCTGGAAGGCAAATTCCCGGAAGTGCAGGACATGTGCAGGCTTATGGGCACGCACTATTTGAGCGGCATACCTTTCGACATGGCTTACGGCGACCATACGGAAAGACAACATGCTTTGATGGCGGACAAGAATTTCTTTGAATTTTTCCCGTTCCCGTTGCTGGAAGGCACCCATGAGGCCGCATTGCAGGAGAAAAACTCCATTTTGCTTTCGCAAAGCTGCGCCGCGCGGCTGTTTGGGGACAGAAGTCCGTTGGGCGAAATGATCAAAATCTCCGTTGGCGAGGATGAACACATTATGAATGTTACGGGCGTGTTCAAGGATTTTACGAACACCGCTTTTCATGCGCCTGACATAATTTACAGGATAGATATTTTGGAGGACCACCTTCTCATGTCCAATGGGAACGGGTGCACGGCTTTGTTTTTCCGTCTGGCCGATGGTACGGACGTCGGACAACTCGGGGAAAAAATAGAAGCCGTGTTGCAGGAAAATGATTTTCTCTATATGACCAAACTGCTCGTTGCTTTTGATTTGGTCCCGTTCGGTGAAATCAACCGTGTGCCATACGATGTTTCCAGTCCGTTTGAGGAAATCATCGACCCTGATTTTATCCGTTTGTTTCTGGGGGCAGGCGTGCTTTTGCTGTTGTTTGCCGTACTCAACTACGTTTCCTTGACGGTTGCACAAACCGGGTTCCGTGCCCGCGAAATGGCTTCGCGCCGCCTGCTGGGAGCGCAGAAAAATGCCATTGTGTGCCGATATATCCTGGAATCGTTTATCCTGACTGCCATATCTTTCGGCTTCGGCCTGCTGTTGGCTTGGGCATGTGCGCCTTATTTCAGCGAACTTGTCGGCAAACAAATAGACCCGCTGGGCAACTTCGGTTGGCTGGAAGGTCTTTTCATGGCGGTTGTGGTGTTGCTGCTTTCGGTTTGTTCGGGCATTGTCCCCGCGCTTATCGTTTCCAGATTCAAGCCCATTGATGTGGTCCGGGGCAATTTTGCCAGGACAAGCAAAATGACTTTGAGCAAAATACTGATTACCTGTCAGAGCGTAATTGCTTTGGTCACGTTGTCTGTTGCGGCCGTTATGCTGCTGCAAATCAGACACATGGTGTCGAAACCGATGGGCTACGAACGCGATGGCAGAATCATGATTGCCAAAGCGAACAAGCCTTCCGACTATTATCTGGAAGAACTCAAATCGCTGGCTTGCGTGGAAAAGGTAGGTTGGCTCCAATTTGCGCCTTCCACCGTTTCCACAAGCGGGGTTACTCTTCCGAGAAACGGTGTGGACTGTCATTTGAGCGTGTTTTTCGGCGACCAGGCCGCGTTCGACATATTGGGATTTGAGGTGTTGCGGCAGCATACGGAGTCGCTCAACATGTCCATGTGGCTTACGGAATCGGCCATGACGGCTTTGGGCGTGGATTATGATTGCACGCAACTGGAATTTGACAACGCCGGTTTTCCGGTGTGCGGGGTAATCCGGGATTTTTACCGCGGGGATGCAAACGGAATATCCGGCACGCGGTCGGACTTTATTTCCGTGCTGTGGGTTATGGAAATGGAGTCCGAGAATGATTTCCGGACGCTGCGCGAGCTTGTTGTCAAGGTGGCAGGCGATGAAAACGAGGCCGTCGCGAAAATCCGGGAATTTTACCGCAGCAAGGGTTTTGCCGAGGATGAAATCCAGGTGGAAAGCTACAACCAGTTGAACCACGATTTGTATCATACCGAAAACAAGAACCTGAAACTGATAACCCTGTTTACATTCCTGACCCTGCTGCTTTCGTCTTTGGCCATGCTGGCCATGAGTGCCTACTATGCGCGCCAACATTCCAGGGAAGCGGCTGTGCGCAAAGTGATGGGTTGCAGTCGCGGCCGGATTTATCTGGAAACGGCGGCCGGGTTCATGAAATCGGTGCTCGTGGCTGTGGTCATAGCCTTGCCGGTGGCCTGGCTGATTGCTGCAAAATGGCTGGAAAGCTACAATTACCGCATAGAAAACCGTTTGTGGGTTTATCTGCTGGCAGCTGTGGTCATGCTGGCCGTGGCGGTGGTTTCTGTCAGCTGGCAAACCATTCGGCTGATGAACACAAATCCGGTGGATGCACTGAAATCCGAATAAAGAACAAAATGCAAACAATAAAATCAAATAATTATCAACCTGTTAAATTGTTAGAATTATGATTACTGTAAAAGATTTGACTAAAATTTTCCGTACGGAAGAAGTTGAAACCTTGGCATTGGACGGCGTGTCCTTTGAAGTGAACGATGGCGAATTTGTGGCGATTATGGGGCCGTCCGGTTGCGGCAAGTCCACTTTGCTGAACATTCTCGGCCTGCTGGACAACCCGACTTCGGGTAGCTACGAACTGCTCGGCCACGAAGTGGCGACGCTCAAGGAGCGCGAGCGTACCCGTTTCCGCAAGGGAAATATCGGCTTCGTGTTCCAGAGCTTCAACCTGATAGACGAACTGAACGTTTATGAAAATGTGGAATTGCCGTTGCGTTATCTCAACATCAGCGCGTCGGAGCGCAAAAAACGTGTGACTGAAATTTTGAAACGCATGAACATCAGCCACCGCTCGCAGCACTTCCCGCAGCAGTTGTCAGGCGGCCAGCAGCAGCGTGTGGCCATTGCCCGTGCCGTCGTTTCCAACCCGAAACTGATACTGGCCGACGAGCCGACCGGTAACCTGGATTCCAGAAACGGCAAGGAAGTGATGGATTTGCTTTCGGAACTCAACCAGGAAGGCACGACCATCGTAATGGTTACGCACTCGCAAAAGGATGCGTCGGTCGCACAGCGCACGATAGACCTGTTCGATGGCAAAATTGTCAGCGACGTAAAGAACGAATTATAGCCTTCTGTTCTCTACGGGCTTAGGCTGCGGGAATGTGCCGGAATGCGGATTTTGGCACATTCCCTTGCGGAATATTTCAATGACATACATGGGTGGTTTTGTAAAATTTTATATGATGAATTCTAATATGGACTTCAAGTCTTTCCTGAAATTCATGAGCAGGAATAAATTCTATACGGCGATAAATATTTTCGGATTTTCTGTGTCGCTTATGTTTGTTATCCTGATTGCCGTTTATGCGGAGCGGGAACTGAATATAGACAAACGGCAGGCAAACGGGGACAGGATTGCTGTATTGGCTAATGAGGAAAGTATGGGTACTGCCGTTCCTGTGGCGTATTGGTTGGAAGAACGCTATCCGGAAATAGAAAAAGTGTGTCCTGCTATTTTTGATCGGGGCGAACAACAAATTACATTCAATGACAAGAAATATGTTGCGAAAACAGCTTATGTGGATTCCACTTTTTTTGAGATATTTTCTTTTGAGCTTTTGGATGGCGGCAGGGAACAAGCCTTGCAGGAAAGTTATGGCGCTGTTATTTCCGAAAGTTTCGCGCATAAGTTGTTCGGGAATGAAAATCCCATGGGCAGATGCCTGGATATAAGCGATTCCACCACTGTAACCATTACGGGTGTCATGCGTGATATCGACCGTTCGGTAATTCCTTATGTCGATGTGTTGCTACGCATCGAGAGGGTGGTCGAGTTCAATCCTTCGCTTTCCAGGGATAATGCGGGCAATGCAGGTTCTTGCGTGGCGTTCATACTTCAGAAACCGGGGGCGGATTTGAGCGTGAGGGCTGGTGAAATGCTGGAATTTTTCAAAGAGCGATTCTGGGTTTATAAAATGGATTTTCTGCATGATGTCAGGATTTTGCCTTTTTCCGAGATTTATTTCAGCGAATTGTACAAAACGGGCATGGAAGGAGGCGACCGCCGCTTCGTGCTTGTGTTGCTGTCTGTCGGCATACTTGTATTGCTTTTTGCCATAATCAATTACATAAACCTCACTTCCGCCCAGGCAGGGCAACGTGCCAAGGAAATGGCCATGCGCAGGTTGCTCGGTTCGTCGCGCGAATCATTGCTTTTCCGGCTTATTGCGGAAACAACCTTGATGACTTTGATTTCGTTTGTCATAGGGATGTTGCTGGCGCAGTTCGCATTGCCTTATGCCTGCAACTTGTTGCAGGTTCGTTTCACCTTGGCGACGCTTGTTTCACCTGCGTGGTTTGTTGCCATTCTGCTGTTGATTTTGCTTGTCGGGGGCTTGTCCGGCTTGTTGCCCGCCTTGCTGATTTCGTCAGTCAAGCCCATTGATGTGGTGCGCGGGACTTTCCGGCGCCAGACCAAAATGGTTTTCAGCAAAGTTTTTATCGTTTTCCAGAATGTGATAACCATAGTCATGATAGCGGCTTCGCTGACGATGTATTTGCAAATCAATCATTTGATTAAAGCCCCGTTGGGTTACAACACGGCCAACATCATTGAGGCGGATAATGTTTTCCGTTCGCACAATGAGATGGCAATGGCGGAAGATATGTTGCGCCAACTGCCTTGCGTCAAGGAAATTGGTCGGACAGACGGCACTCCATCGAGCCGCACCAATAACCTTAGCGGCACATACGAGGGCAAATCCCTCAGTTTCCAACAGATGGTGGTGGACAGCGCGGCGTTCCGGATTTTCGGGCTGCAAATCAAGCGGGACAACCATGTGGCAGCATCTTCCGGCGGATGGTATCTGAACGAACTGGCGTTCAAACAAATGGAGCTTCCGGAGGATACTGTTACATTCAAGTTGTATGACACCGCAGTTCCGATTCTTGGTGTGTTGAAAGATTTCCACTTGTGGAATATTTCCCGCGATAATTCCCCATTAATGTTGCGCTTCCGCAATGATTCCGAATGGTGGCCCTGGAACTACATTATCGAGGTTCAGGGCAATCCGGCAGAGGCTTATGATGCCGTGCGCAAAGTGTTTGAGGAGGTTTCCGGCCTGCCGTTTGAGGGACAATATATCGATGATGGCATACAAAAGCATTTTGAAACGCAGATTCGTATGTCGGTAATTGTGTCGATTTTTGCTGCCATCGCAGTCTTGATTTCGCTGCTTGGGATGGTGGCCATGGCCACATACTTTAACCGGCAGAGGGCACGGGAAATGGCAGTGCGCAAAATTTTCGGTTCGGATAATTTCGGTGTACTTAACCGGCTTGTAGGTACTTTCCTTTCTTATGTGGGAATTGCATTTGTGATAGCCGTACCATTGATATGGTATTTTATGAATGGTTGGCTGTCGGATTATTCGTATCGTATTTCGCTCAGCCCGTTGATTTTCATTGCCGCCGGATTGTTCTGCCTGTTGATTGCATTACTTGCGGTATTTTTCCAGAGTTGGCGCGCTGCTAACGTGAATCCGGTGGAACACCTGAAAGCGGAATGACAATGGCGGAATAAACAAGCATATTTATCCAATTTATCTTGACAATGAACATTTTACGAAATATTTTTGTCCTTTTCCGGCGTTACGGAAGCGCCATGTTCCTGAACATGGCCGGCCTGGTGCTGGCGTTTTGTGCTTTTGTGTTGATAATGAGTCGGGTGCAGTACGAAAACAGTTTTGACAAGTTTCATCCGGCGCATGAGAATATTTTCCGGGTAGACCAGTCTGACAACACCGTGTTCCGCTCCATATTTCCTCCGGGTTTTGCTGAAGCGGTTATCCGTTCGTCGCCGCACATTGAGGCGGGTACGGTCTATTGCCCTTTTGTAGGCCAGGAATACATGCTTGTCAAGGACAGTTTGGGGCAGAAACACGGTTTCAAGTTTGAGGTCAATCTTGTCAGCGAAGGTTTCTTCGATGTGTTTGGCATGGAGCTGGTCGAGGGTAGCCGCGATGCCTTGTCCTCGCCCGATTGTTTGGTTTTGCCGGAAAGCACGGCGCGGAAAATGTTCGGCAACGAAGCAGCCATCGGCAAAAGCATTGAGATTGCCTCCGCTTCCGGTTTTCTGAACGAGACGGACTGGAAAGTTGGTGCGGTTTACAAGGATTTGCCGGAAAATTCGCAAATCCGGAACAATGTGTTCGCGCCTCTGCCCGATTTCTTCCTGCAAAATTTCAGGGCAAGCAATTTCCTGTGCTACTTGCGTTTGGACGACAAAGCCAATGCGTCTGCCGTGGCTGCCGGTTTCAACGCGGTTTTTGATTTTGAGGCACATCCGTGGCTGTCTGATATAGAACTTGTGCCGCTGGAAGATGTGTATTTTATGGAGGAAAATTCCGACGGGAATATTTTCCGCAACGGGAGCCGCTCCCAAATGTTGATTCTCGTTGCCATTGCGGTGCTGATTCTGCTGACGGGCACGTTCAATTTCACCAATTTCTATACGGCCATGGTTCCCGTGCGGCTCAGGAGCATTAACACGCGGAAAGTGTTCGGTGCTTCGGTGTTGCGTCTGCGCCTCGAACTGATTGCGGAAACGGTGCTGCTGAGCCTTTTCGCGTGCGCGTTGTCATGGTTGGTGTTGTGCCTCGGATTTTCTGTTGCTGCAGATGCAAGGCTGATACTGTTTTGTCTGGCCGTGGCTGTCTTGAGCGGATTGCTGGCTGGCGTTTACCCCGGAATTTATGCCACATCGTTCCAGCCGGCTTTGGTGCTGAAAGGCAATTACGGGCTGACGTCGGCGGGCAAGCGGCTCAAAAACGTACTCTTGGGTGTCCAGTATGCCGTTTCGGGTGCGTTGCTGGTGTTTGTGGCTGTCATTTTTCTGCAAAACAGGCTTTTAAGCAGATACAACACAGGTTTTGACAAAGACCGGATTGCCGTCGTGGAGCTGACACCGGACATGATTGCCGACAAAGGCGAATGGCTCCGGCAGGAACTGCGGCAATTCAGCGAGGTCGAAGATGTGGCCTATGCCATGGAAATGGTCGGCGGCAAAGATACGTATTGCACGGAAGGTATTGACTGGCAGGGAAATACTTTATCTACTTATTGGATTTACTGTTCCAATAATTTTCTGGATGTCATGGGCATTGATGTGGTTGATGGACAGAATTTTACTGAGAGCGAAAATCCGGGCATCATCATGAGCATGAGCGCCAGGCGCGATTATGGCATCAGGACCGGGAAACTGCCGGACAAACAGGTTGATGTGATTGGTTTCACGGAAGATGTGCGTTTTTCTTCCTTGCGGAAAGACAATGTGCCGATATGTTTTGTACCTGTCCCGATAGGAAATGGTTATTTTTCGGTGGCCTACATCAGGCTGAAAGCCGGTTTTGATGCCATGATGGCGGTATCGCATATTTCCGAAACCATTGCGGGGATTGACCCAGCTTTCCCTTTTGAGGTTCGTTTTTACGATGGCATTTTGGATGATTTGTATCGTAAGGAACTGGATTTCAGGAATGTGATATTTCTGTTCTCGTTGCTTGCCGTTGTGCTTTCGCTGACCGGCATTTTCGCCATGGTCATGTTCGACACGCAATACAAGCGCAGGGAAATAGCTGTTCGGAAAGTGTTTGGGGCTTCCGTTGCCGATATTGTCGGCCGGGGCAACAAGGCTTATGTCTTGATGGCGACTGTCAGTTTTCTGGTGTCCGCTCCGCTGGCCTGGTGGACGGCTAATGTCTGGCTCGAAACGTTTACGGTGCGGATTCATGTCGCCTGGTGGATTTTCCTGTCGGTTTTTGTGCTTCTTTTGCTGCTTACGGTTGCAGTGGTTACGTTGCGTTTTTTCAAGGCAGCTTCCGCTCTTCCGGAAAATGGTCTGCGATGTGAATAAACAGAGCTTCATGTTTGTTTGTGGAGATGCAGGCTCCGTGTCTTTAATTCTTGTGGAATACGGATGGCGGAACGGGTAATGTTTTTTTGTGCGGGATTTGCGTACTAAGAAATAAGAATATACCTTTGCAGAGTGAAAAAAGAGAAAATTTTAACAAACTGAAGTATGAATAAAGCAACGTTATTTCTGGCATTGTTATTTTTGGCAATAATGCCTTGCCTGGCTCAGGATGTGGATAAGGAACTTGTTGCAAAACAGGCGGAAGAAGCAAAAAAGGCAGCAGATGCGCTTAAACAGGTAGACACTGGCGACAAGAATTGGAAATTCTCCGGCGTAGTAGGTACGAATGCAGCCGCAACAGGCATGGTCAACTGGGCCGCAGGCGGAAAAAACAATGTCAACGGACTGGCCTTTGCAAGGTTACGTCTTTTGTGGAGCAAGGGAAGTTTTGCTTGGGATACAAACCTGGATACGGAATACGGACTTACCTGGATAGACCAGGATGAAGACCCCCTGCAAAAATCGAGCGACAAGATAAATCTCTCAACCAAATTTGGATGGGAGTTTAAAAAATCGTGGTATCTCACGGTATTGGGTGCGTTTCAGTCACAGTATGCCATGGGCTACGAATATCTAACCGGATACAATCCGGTCATATCCAAATGGCTGGCTCCTTCCTATACGGACTTTTCCATCGGTATTGATTGGAAACCGAATACGATTTTTTCCGTATACATTTCTCCTGTAGCAGGAAGAATTACAACTGCCTATGTGTCGGATAAATTTAATGAAAATTATAAGGAAACATATAACCGCATACAGCAGGAACTTGATCCGGCTGTCGAATGGGTGGACTATGATTTGAGGCAGGCCCTGCAGGAAAAATACGGGACTTATGTCTATAACGGCGATGCTACCGCGAAAGAATATCGGAATGCCCGTGCCGAATTCGGATTCACGTTCAAGGGAACCGTCAATTACAAGTATGAAGACTTTACCGTCATGACAACGTTGGGGCTATTCACGCCCTATGCATGGGACAAACGGGAAGTAAACGACCCGGGATCGTATTTCAAGTACAGGGATAACAACCGGCGTTTCGGCAATTTTGATGTGGATTGGGATGTGGCGATTTCCTATCAGTTGTTCCAGATGCTCAATGTTACCTTGTCAACAAGCCTCAAATACTATAACGGCCTGCTCATAGACAAAACAAACACGGAGGGGATTACAACATCGGCGGAAAGGGTACAGTTCAAGTCTGTGCTTGGACTGGGCATAGGTTATACCTTTTGAAAACGGAAAACCGCTGTTGAAGGCAAAATCATTTACGGGATTTGTCCGGCAAGGACAGTCCCGTTTTTTTTTGTCGTGAGGAATATGCCGGCCATCCTCTGGCAGATTCAGTTTCGGCCGTAACCCGCAAGGCTTTCGGAAAGGATTTGCGGAGTGAATAAAATCCAGTATTTTTGCATGGCTTATTATGTTTGCAATGAAAAAATCAGGAAAAGTGTTGGTGGTGGATGACAATGCCGGAATCCGTTCCGCATTGAAAATCCTGTTGCCGGTCTATTTTGAAGAAGTGGAACTGTTGTCTTCGCCGGTTGAACTTATGTCGAAGATGGCGTCGTTCCGTCCCGATGTTGTGTTGCTGGACATGAATTTTGAACGGAATATCAATACAGGGAACGAAGGCTTGTTCTGGCTTTCCGAACTGAAAAAGAATTTCAAGGATACGCCGGTTGTGTTGTTTACGGCCTATGCGGATGTTTCTTTGGCCGTGGAAGGCATGAAGCGCGGTGCCTTCGATTTTATTGTCAAGCCGTGGGAAAACGAAAAACTGTTGCAGGTGCTTGGCGATGCTTGCCGGCAGCACAAGGCAGACATGAATTCCAGGGAGGTGTCATGGAAACAGCCGTGGGAAAACGTCATGCGCTGGGGACATGGACCAGCCATGCTTTCTGTGCGGAGGATGGTGGAAAAAGTCGCTCCCACGGATGCCAATGTGCTGATAACCGGCGAAAACGGTACGGGAAAAGACTTGCTGGCAGCGGAAATACACCGTTTGTCGGGCAGGTCGGCACGACCCATGGTGTGCGTTGATTTGGGTGCCGTGACTGAGACCTTGTTCGAAAGCGAACTCTTTGGGCATGTCAGGGGAGCGTTCACCGATGCGAAAACCGATCATGCAGGCAAGTTCGAACAGGCAAACGGCGGTACGCTTTTTCTGGACGAAATAGGGAATATCCCGTTGCATTTGCAGGCCAAGTTGTTGCGGGTGTTGCAAAACAGGGCTGTCATGCCTGTTGGTGGTTCCAGACTTGTACCGGTTGATATACGGCTGATTTGTGCAACGAATATGGATTTGGCGAAAATGGTCGGCGAGGGTACCTTCCGCGAAGACTTGTATTACCGCGTAAATACCATGCAAATCCATTTGCCGCCGTTGCGCGAAAGGCCTGATGAAATATTGCCTCTTGCGGAAATGTTCCTGAAGGAATTTTCCAAAACTTATCATCGGCAGGTCAACAGTTTTAGTCCGAAGGCAACAGAAGCCATGTTGCAAAACAAATGGAACGGCAATATCAGGGAGTTGCGCAATACGATTGAAAAGGCGGTTATCGTTTCCGATGGTGAAGTGCTTACGGAAAATGACCTTGCTTTTTCGGAAAGCAGTCTGTATCAGTATCAGGAAAATGATGCCGGGAATGTAACGGGCGAAACGCTGGACATGGTAGAGGAAAAGGCCATACGGGCCGCCATGCGTCAGTATAACGGCAATTTGTCGGCCGTGGCCAGATCATTGAATATCAGCCGGCCGACCTTGTACAGCAAATTGAAAAAATACAATATCTGATAGTTGCCATGGATGATATGGTTTTAATGCTCGTATGCCTGGCTTTGCTTGTTGTGGTGGCATTGCTGTCCGGATGGTTCTTTTCGTACAGGATACGCCGGAAAGTTTCATACATGCTTGATGCACTGGAAGACAATGAAACAAATTTCCGGTTTCGGGAAGACCGTTTCATAGACCGCCGCATCAACAGGACCCTGAACCGGATGAAGCGGATTTTCGACAAGGAACAGGCTGAACTCCGGGAACACGAAGTTTATTACGGCATTATGCTGGACAGCGTCAAAACGGGCATTGTGGTAGTCGATGATGACAAGGGGCACGTGGCTTACTCCAACATTGCCGCACTCGAATTGTTGGGAATTTCTTCCTTGGTAAATCTCCGGCAGCTGAACATTATCAGCTCTTCACTGACGGAAGCTTTTTTCCGCGTGACGCAAGGACATGAGGAAAAAGCAAATTTTATCAACGAAGTTTCCCAGAAAGCCATTTCGCTTACCTCATCGGAAGCAACCATCGGACGCAAGAAGGTGAAAATCATTGCGTTCAATGACATCAGCAGCGAAATGGAAGAAACCGAAGCCGATTCCTGGTCAAGGCTGATCCGCGTCATTACGCACGAAATCATGAACATGGTCACGCCGATTGCTTCATTGAGCGATGCTTTGGCCGATTACGCCTCCAGACATACGGCGGCAGAACTGCTTTCATCCGGCCAAAAAGGAGAATTGGATTTCAAAGACGGCCTGAAAACAATAGCTTCTTCGTCAAAAGGGCTGATTAAGTTTGTCGATTCCTACCGCAGCCTTACGCATCTGCCTGTACCGCAGAAAAAGGTGCTCTACCTGAAAGACATCGTTGACCGCGTGTTCAAACTGAGTAACCGGCAAATGCTTACTGCAGGCGTGTCCTGTTCCTATGAAGAAAATCCGGCAGGCATCATGATTTATGCCGATGAAGATTTGATATCACAGATTCTGGTCAATATGCTGAAAAATGCCGTGCAGGCCCAGGCAACGGCCATAAAAATCTCTGCCCGGGTTGATGTGGCCGACAGTGTCATTGTGGACATAGCCAACAACGGCCGGCCTATTCCCAGGGAAAACTGCGAGGAAATATTTGTTCCCTTCTTTACAACCAAGCCGACCGGTTCCGGCATAGGACTGAATATATCCCGACAGATAATGCGTCGGCACAACGGTGGTCTGATTCTTTCCAAAAGCACGGAAAATGAAACCGTTTTTTCACTGATATTCAGATAATACGTTGCAGCAGGCCATTGGCTGGCATATGCGGAATACAATAATTTTACCTCGAATTTCTAAAAACATTTTATATTCTGTTGCCTGATTTCCTTAACCTGTTGTTTTTTCGTATCTTTGCAGGCTATTTGTATGGTAGTGGGACGAAAGATATTCATAAGCTTAATGCTGTGCGTGGCAACAATTGTCCACGCGCAACAACAGCAAACAGCAGTCAAGCACATGAAAACATGGCGGCTGTCTGAGCGTCTGGCCATAGCCGATACCGTTCCGCCGGATACGGCATTTCTGAATTACCCGCAGAACAATATCGTTGACCGCTATTCCATGGCAAATGCCTACAACGGCAATCTGGTTTCACCGATTGAACCGAAAATCTTTTTCGACCGTTATACGGAAACCGATTTCCTTTTTGCCAATCCGTACAACCCCTACATTATCACGCCGACTGATGTCACATACTACAACACAACAACGCCTTACAGCAACATAACATACCGTTCGGGAGGAAGTACATACCGCGATGAAGATCATATAAATTTCATTTTTACGGGCAATGCAAACAAGCGTACGAATTTTGGCGTCACGTTGGACTACCTGTATCCGCGCGGCGAATATGCCAACCAGTCCGCAAGCCGGTTTGCCGGTACCTTGTTCGGCTCGTACAACGGCAAGCACTACGAAGCGCACGGCTCGTTGGTGTATAACAAGTTGAAAAACTTTGAGAACGGAGGTATCACTGATCCGGATGGAGTCAATACGCCGGTCGAAACCTACGATATCCCGGTCAATCTGAACGCCATGTCGGCCTACAATTATTTGGCGGGCTATTATGCACATAAATACAGCATTGGCATTGAGCGCGATGTACAAGTGACGGAAGATTCTGTTGCAAAGGTTTTTGTGCCGGTGACCTCGTTCAAGCATACCTTGAAAATAGACCGCGCCGCCAAGCGATATGTGGAACAGGAAGCCACAACGTTTTATCCCAATACCTACAAGGACTCCGTAACGGCCAATACGGACACGGCTGCCGTGTTAACGATTAAAAATGTATTGGCAGTTACCTTTGAAGAAGAATTCAACAAATGGCTTGGGTTCGGGCTGACGGTTTTTGCGGAAAATGAAGTGCAGCGTTTCACCAACGAGCAACTGGACCAGGATACGGTCCTGGCGGAGGAATGGAAGAGCAACACACGTGTTGGCGGAATCTTGTCACGCGAACGGGGCAAATTCCTGCGCTACAGTTTCGGGGGAGATGTGTGCCTGATAGGATACAGATTGGGCGAATTCAACCTGAACGGCGAACTGGAAGGACGTTTCAGGCTTTTCAAGGACACTTTTTCCCTGAACGCCAATGCCTATATCCGCAATGAAGAACCAAGTTACTATCTGCAACATTACGTGTCCAACCATTTCCGGTGGGACAACGATTTTGCAAAAACATATCGGACCTATGTCGGTGGAAGCATCAATTATCCGACCAAATATGTTTCAACGAATCTGAAAGTAGGTGTCGAAAACTTGACAAGATACATCTACTTCAACGAAGAAGGCCTTCCGGTGCAACATGACGGCAATATCCAGGTGTTTGCCGCAGACTTGCAGCTTGACCTGCGGTATGGAAAATTCGCTTTGGAAAACCATGCTGTTTACCAGTTAAGCTCGAGCAACCTGTTGCCCTTACCGGCCTTGTCCCTGTATCATAACCTGTATTATTATGATTTATGGTTCAAGGTGTTGAGTGTCCAGATTGGAGTGGACATGAGATATCATACAGCCTATTATGCGCCGGTGCTGGTACCGGCAACCGGACAATTCCGCATACAAAACACAACACGTGTCGGAAATTATCCGTTCATGAATGTGTATGCGAACTTTCACCTGAAAACAGTGCGTTTTTTTGCGGAATATACCAATCTGGGTGAATTGTTTCTGGAAAGAAACTATTTTTCTATGCCGAATTACCCGCTTAACCCTGCGGTGCTTAAGTTTGGTATTTCGTGGAATTTCTATGACTGATTAAAAAATGGATTTATGCAGTTTCAATTGAAAAACATGACAAAAAGGCAGAAAACCGCCACGCTTATAAGCGGTTCTGTTTTGGCAGTTTTCCTGTGTTTTGCCGGTGTCAACTGGGGACTGCTCAGAAACAACGAACTTCGGCATATACTTCGGGCTGGAAAAATGACTGTTGTCATGGATGATTGCTCCTGGAGCATGGTGGAAAACAATGGCAAACCTTCCGGTTTTCATTATGAACTGGCCAAGGCATTTGCCGATTTGTTGGGAGTAAAACTGGATGTCCGCATCATTAATGGTCTGGATGCCCAGATAAAGGCCTTGCAGGCAGGGCAATGCAGTTTTGTGGCCCAGTTCGTTCCCAAGACGACTTGTTACGGCCGGAACATGGCATACATGGAGCCATTTGAGTTGAGCCGCCTGATGCTGGTGCAACGTTGTGACACGGATATGGTTGTGTCGCAACGGCAGCTGGATGGCAAAACACTGGTCATTCCACAAAATGAAACCATGCGGATGCGCATTGAACATTTGTCGGATGAGATTGTGGCCGATATTGCATGCGTGGAGATGCCAGATCTGACCGTAGAAAACCTGGTTCGTCGGGTTGCAGAGGGAGAATTTGACTATACGGCCTGTTCTGCCATACAGGCCCGTATCCTGGAACAGCAATATGCAGGCCGGCTGGATTTCTCATTGCCGCTGGGTTTTACACAACAGTACGCTTGGGTGGTGAACCGCGATGCGCGTGATTTGTATGCGGCCTTGAGCACCTTTCTGCAGACCTTCATGCAGACACCTGAATACAGGGAAATATACGTGCGTTATTTCCATTCGGAAAAATCGGATTGATAGAAATATGTAAATTGAACGTAAAATGCCACTGAACATACCCAAAAAATTACCGGCGGTTGAGAAGCTTCGCGAAGAAAATATTTTCGTAATGGACACAGAGCGTGCCTCAACACAGGAAATCAGACCACTGAAAATAGTGATATTGAACCTGATGCCCTTAAAGATAACAACAGAAACGGATTTGATCCGCCTGCTGTCCAACTCGCCGCTGCAAATTGAAATCGATTTTCTGAAACTGAAATCACATACATCCAAAAATACACCGGTCGAACACATGCAAATGTTCTACAAATCGTTTGATGTGATCGGGCTTCAGAACTACGATGGTATGATCATAACCGGTGCACCGGTCGAACAGTTTGAATTTGAACAAGTCAATTACTGGCAGGAACTGACACATATTTTTGACTGGGCACGGACCCACGTTACATCAACCATGTATATCTGTTGGGCTGCACAGGCCGGCCTGTATTATTATTATGGCATACCGAAATATCCGCTTGACAAGAAAATGTTTGGTGTTTTCGAACACAGGAAATTGGTAGACAAAAATCCGATTTTCCGTGGTTTTGATGATATCTTTTATGTCCCGCACAGCCGGCACACCGAAGTCCGCGCTGAAGACATTGCCAGAATAAAGGATTTGGTGTTGATGTCAGATTCCGCAGAAGCCGGCGTTTATATGGTCATGGGACGAAACGGCCGTGAGTTTTTTGTTACCGGACACTCCGAGTATTCGCCTTATACGCTCGACACGGAATACAAACGGGACCTTGAAAAAGGATTGCCCATTGAAAAGCCACGGAACTATTATCTGGACAACGATCCGGAAAAAGGGCCGCTGGTCAGATGGCGGGCTCATGCCAACTTGTTGTTTACAAATTGGTTGAATTATTTTGTATACCAGGAAACTCCATACGATTTGAATGCAATACATTGAAAAAGTATCGGACACTGACATAAAATGGTATCATTATTGATTAAATGTTGCTTTTTGAACTTTATGACACTATGACATATACGGATAATCTTTATAAAGTATTTATGTACAGCAAACAGGAAGCTGAACGGCTTGGCAACACGTTGGTTGAACCGGAACATTTCCTGTTGGGAATCTTACGCCTTGGTCAGGGCGGGGCAATGGAAATCCTGCTCAAGTCCAACGTAGATATGAAAGAGCTGAAATCAAAAATAGAACAGCAAGTCCGGAGAGACATGGAGCCGGATGGACTTATCATTCCCACATCGCCCACGGCCGAACGCATCAAAAAACTGATGGAGTTGGAAACCCGTTCGTTGAAGGCCGATGCAAGTGATACGGAGCATCTGCTCCTGGGCATCCTGAAAGAGAACAAAAACCTGGCATCGAAGATTCTGAACGAGTTTAATGTAAGTTATGAACGTGCCCTGCAACTGCTGCATAAACCCAATGATATGCCGGCAATGGGACTTAACTATACCGATGATGAGGAAGATGAGGATGAAGGCGATTTGCGGAGCATGCATGGTTCGCCCAAGAACACTTCCGGTCCAATGACTTCCACGCAACGCAAAGACGGCACGCCTGCATTGGACAATTTCGGAACGGATATTACGAAGGCGGCGGAAGAAAACCGTCTGGACCCGATTGTCGGACGCGAAAAGGAAATAGAACGCATTGTTCAGATTCTGAGCCGGCGCAAAAAAAACAACCCGGTGCTGATTGGAGAACCTGGAGTCGGAAAGTCTGCCATTGTGGAAGGGCTGGCCATGCGTATCGTACAGAAACGCGTTTCTCGTGTGTTGTATAACAAACGCGTCATTTCACTGGATATGGCAAGCATCGTGGCAGGAACCAAATACCGCGGACAGTTTGAAGAACGTATCAAGGCTATTCTGAACGAATTGCAGAAAAACCCGGATGTGATTCTGTTTATTGATGAAATACATACGATTGTCGGCGCCGGAGGCGCTCCGGGGTCGTTGGATGCGGCAAACATGCTCAAACCGGCGTTGGCGCGTGGCGAAATCCAGTGTGTCGGCGCAACAACGCTGGATGAATACCGCAACAGTATCGAAAAGGACGGTGCATTGGAGCGCCGTTTCCAGAAAGTATTGGTAGAGCCGACATCGGCTGCCGAAACTTTGCAGATTCTGCAGAATATCAGCGACCGTTACGAATATCATCACAATGTGCGCTATACTCCGGAGGCCTTGCAGGCTTGCGTGCGTTTGACTGAACGCTATATCAGTGACCGCTGCTTCCCGGACAAGGCTATTGATGCCCTGGACGAAGCCGGCTCGCGTGTACATGTCAAAACAGTGGGCGTACCGCCGATGATAGAGCAGATGGAAAAGGAAATAGAGACAGTACGTGCGGAAAAAATGCGTATCTTGTCGGAGCAGAAATATGAAATTGCTGTTGCCTTGCGCGACCGTGAACATGGCTTGCAGGCCAAACTGGATGAAGAAATGCAGCGCTGGGAAACGGAAATCCAGAAATGTCCGGAAACGGTAACTGAGGAACATGTCGCCGAGGTTGTCGCACTAATGTCCGGTGTACCGGTTCAGCGCATAGCACAAGCGGAAGGCGTACGCCTGCGCAACATGAAAGATGCCCTGAAAGGAAAGGTAATCGGTCAGGATGACGCAGTTGAAAAGGTTGTACGCTCCATTCAGCGGAACCGTATCGGCCTGAAAGACCCGAACAAACCGATAGGAACCTTTATCTTCTTGGGGCCGACCGGTGTGGGAAAAACACATCTGGCCAAATGCCTGGCCGAATTCATGTTCGACAGTACGGATGCCATTATCCGTGTGGACATGAGTGAATTTATGGAAAAATTCAGCGTGTCGCGTCTGATTGGCGCACCTCCGGGATATGTCGGTTATGAAGAGGGCGGACAGCTGACGGAAAAGGTACGCCGGAAACCCTATTCCATCGTGCTGCTGGACGAAATCGAAAAAGCGCATCACGATGTGTTCAATCTGTTGCTGCAGGTAATGGATGAAGGCCGTCTGACCGACAGTCTGGGACGCCGTATCGATTTCAAGAACACAATTATCATCATGACATCCAACGTCGGAACCAGGCAGTTGAAGGAATTTGGCCGCGGCATAGGATTTACGGTGCCTGACAATACGGCTGCCGATGCCGAACATGCGCGCAGCGTAATTCAGAAAGCATTGAACAAGACATTTGCGCCGGAGTTCCTGAACCGTGTGGATGAAATCATAACCTTTGACCAGTTGAGCCGTCAGACCATTCATCAAATTATTGATTTGGAACTCAAAACTTTGTTTGAACGCATATTGGAAATGGGCTACCGGATAGAACTGACTGATGCGGCCAAGGATTTCATTGCCGACAAGGGATATGATGTGCAATATGGTGCCCGTCCGTTGAAGCGTGCCATACAGCGTTATCTGGAAGACCCGATGGCGGATATGATTCTTTCCGAGGAAGTGAAACCCGGCGATACTGTCGTTTTTGACCTGGAAAACGACCGTATTGTAACAAAAATACGTCCAAAATTGGTGGATTGAAGGATGATTCTGGCTAAAAAACCTATGGGAAATTACTTTGTCTGGACTGTTAAAGCACTGAAAACCAGTATGATTATGGTGCTGACGAACTAATTAAAGAAAAATTTCTTTAATTCCTTTCGTGTTTGTGTTTTTTGTCGTATTTTTGTCCCCCGATAAACAAGGTGAATTTAATAACGTTCACCTCTGAAAATTGGCAAGAAAAAAAGGAAGTATAAACCACTTAAATTTTTAAACAAAATGGCAAAATTAGATTTAAGCAAGTATGGTATTCACGACGTGAAGGAGATTCTCCACAATCCGTCTTATGAAGTGTTGTTCGAAGAAGAAACCAAAGCCGGTTTGGAAGGCTATGAAAAAGGTCAGGTAACTGAACTGGACGCAGTAAACGTAATGACCGGTATCTACACCGGCCGTTCGCCTAAAGATAAATTCTTTGTAAAGAACGAAGCCAGCGAAAACTCCGTATGGTGGACTTCCGATGCTTACAAGAACGACAACAAGCCTTGTTCTGAAGCAGCTTGGGCCGACCTGAAGGCTAAAGCCGTCAAGCAGTTGAGCGGCAAGCGTCTGTTCGTAATGGATACATTCTGCGGTGCCAACCCCGCAACCCGTCTGAAAGTACGTTTCATCATGGAAGTTGCATGGCAGGCTCATTTTGTAAAGAACATGTTCATCCGTCCGACAGAAGAAGAACTGGAAAACTACGGCGAACCCGATTTCGTATCGTTCAATGCAGCCAAGGCCAAAGTTGACAACTACAAGGAACTCGGCCTGAACTCGGAAACGGCTACCGTATTCAACCTGAAAACCAACGAACAGGTTATCCTGAACACATGGTATGGCGGTGAAATGAAAAAAGGTATCTTCTCAATCATGAACTACCTGAACCCGTTGCGCGGTATCGCTTCCATGCACTGCTCCGCCAATACCGACAAGGAAGGCAAGAGCACCGCTATCTTCTTCGGATTGTCCGGAACCGGAAAAACCACTTTGTCAACCGACCCGAAACGTCTGTTGATCGGTGACGATGAACACGGTTGGGACGACGAAGGCGTATTCAACTACGAAGGCGGTTGCTATGCCAAAGTTATCAACCTGGACAAGGAATCCGAACCCGATATTTACAATGCTATCAAACGCGATGCCTTGCTGGAAAATGTTACGGTTGATGCAAACGGCAAAATCGATTTTGCTGACAAGAGCGTAACCGAAAACACCCGTGTTTCCTATCCTATTTATCACATTGAGAACATTGTTAAGCCGGTTTCCAAAGGCCCGCACGCAAAACAGGTTATTTTCTTGTCGGCTGATGCATTCGGTGTACTGCCTCCCGTATCTATCCTGACACCGGAACAGACCAAATACTATTTCTTGTCCGGATTTACGGCAAAACTGGCCGGAACGGAACGCGGTATTACGGAACCGACCCCGACATTCTCCGCTTGCTTTGGTGCAGCATTCCTGAGCCTGCATCCGACCAAATACGGCGAAGAACTCGTTAAGAAAATGGAAATGGCTGGTGCAAAGGCCTATTTGGTAAATACCGGATGGAACGGAACAGGAAAACGTATTTCCATTAAGGATACGCGCGGCATTATTGATGCTATTCTGGATGGTTCCATCAACTCGGCTCCTACCAAAAAAATCCCGTATTTCGACTTTGAAGTACCAACGGAATTGCCAGGTGTAGATCCGAAAATTCTTGACCCGCGTGATACTTACGCCGATGCTGCTCAGTGGGACGAAAAAGCCAAGGATCTGGCAGGTCGCTTTATCAAGAACTTTGAGAAATTCACAGGCAATGAAGCAGGCAAGGCTTTGGTTGCTGCTGGTCCTAAATTGTAATAAATTATCTATTAATGTGGGCGGCTTCCCTGTGGGGAAGCCGCTTGTATTTTCAGAACGGTAAACTTTACTTATTCATAATATCGGAAAAATGAAAATTTCACGTGTTTTATTGTTGGTAGCTGGCGTTTGCGTGTTGGGCAGTTGTGCTCCGGAACAGAGTTGCCAGAAAGAAAATCAGGAAAATGCAGTCATAGAAACAATCATGTCCCGCCGGAGTGTTCGCCGCTATCAGCCGCAGGCTGTCGGTCGCGATACAATGGAGGTGATTCTGGACTGTGGTATCAATGCACCCAACGGAATGAACCGCCAGTCTTGGGAAATCCGTGTGGTGGATAATCCTTCGTTTATTGACGGATTGACGGAGTTGTACAAGGCTAGAAATCCGCAGGCAACCGAAGACCCAAATTTCAGGAATATGTTCCGCAATGCTCCTACGGTCGTGTTCATTGCCAATGACAAGGCTTACGGCATGTCCCAGATAGACTGCGGCTTGTTGGGCGAGAATATGATTCTGGCTGCGTGGTCCATGGGTATCGGTTCGTGCTGTTTAGGCGGCCCGGTAGGGTTTTTGAAAACGGCACCGGAAGCGGCGGCCTATCTTGAACAACTCGATTTTTCGGAAGGTTATGAATTGCTTTACTGCATTGGTTTCGGTTATCCGGACGAGGCACCGGCAGCAAAACCGAGGATTCGGGAAAAAGTCCGTTTCCTGGACTAAAAGCAAGTAACGATAATGTTTAAAATATGCGCAGGGCAGCTGTTTTTTCAGTTGCCCTGTGTTTGTATCATCAGGGTTCTTGTGCCTTGAGCCAGAATTCGTTGAAAATCTCACTTTCGGTTTTTCTTAATTTGCCGTATGGCAAGAGCTGCCGCAAATTCAAAACGCGAATGTTATCCATAGAAACATCGTTTGTTACTGTGCCTTTAATGATTTCCAGGAAGGCATAATGGCGTTTTATGTTTGGTGCAATATAATTGTCATCAAAAATTTTGTGATAGCGTTTCCATGGCTCTTTGTCAGTTGGATTATTGTCTGCATTTTCAATCAACAGTGCATGGTACTCACGATTTTTGTTTGGATAGGATAATTCTACGGTTATGTACAAACCGTTAAAATTCCAGCGTTTCCGTATTTCTATTTCATTTATCAGGATTTGTTCATCATCGTCCATTTCCAACAAACACAAAAGAATATGGCGGCAATAACTGTAAAGGTGCGGCCGTTTATTGTCATAATGTTGTGTGGCTTGCCGAAGTGTCCAAGGCAAAATACAATTGAACATAATCTGATTGTATTTGTCCGGTTCATTTGCTCCGCATACTAATAAAGAAAGTTCGTCCATTGTTCTCCTGTTTTTTGACAGCGCGGCTCCTTGCGTTTTTATTATGGAACAAAAAAAGCGCAGGGAACTTTTTACGTTTATTCTTACAAGAGGCATCGCCAAACGCCCAACTCAAAATAAACAGCTACCCCACGCTCATACTATGTATGTCCACAAAGCGTGGAACATATAGCAAAGCATGAACTTCCGCACTGTTTATCCCTTGAGTTTAAAATTTGGCGAATTTCTTGTAAAAGGACAAACGAAACGCTTTAAAAATAATATGTCTGTCGCATAAAACCGCTGGTTTTATACGGTGCAACAAAAGTACGGATTATTTTATGTTCATACAAGCGCGCTTGATGTAAACCCGCAAAAACAGGATTTTGCACATTCTTTCAGAATGCTTGTGAATCAGTTGTTTATAAGAAAATGCAATTCCCGCAAGTGTTTTTTTGTACATGCCTTATGTCGTTTCCGGTATTGTTTTCTCAAAAAAATCATGTTCTTTTGTAACAAAAATGGATGTTACTCGTCTTATAATCGAAGTCTTTTGTAGCGCGCACGAATGACTTCTTCTGAAGAATCGTATAAACAACCAGTTTTAAAAGGAAAGTAAGATGAAAAAATATGTGTTTTTATTTGCGTTGATTTGTTGTTGCAGTTTCGGCCATGCGGAAAATATGGAACAATTCCTGAACAGTTTTTCTGGCAAGGCCGGTGTGGAGCGGGTAAAAATAGGGCCGCTGGTAATGAAACTCTCGAGCATGTTCACGGAAACCATGGGTGTCAGCAGCATCGAAGTGCTCGACTTGTCGGAATGTCGCGATGAGGTCAAGGAAAAATTCCGGAACGGTTTGCGTACAATCAAAGACCCCAGATATGAGCCTTTGGTTACCGTGAATGAGGATGACGAAACGGTACGTATCCTTGTGCGGATGGATGAGGACTTAATCCGGGAGTTGGTTATAGCCACGAGCGATGATGAAGACCAGGCATTGATACGCATAAAAGGCAAAATAAAACCGGAAGATCTTGAAAAAGTCATAGAAGAAAATCAGTAATGGATGCGGAAAGTTTTAAACGCAGATTTCTGCCTTTTCATGCCAAATTATTCCGCATAGCCTATATTCTGGTGGAAAACAAGGAAGATGCAGAAGATATTTTGCAGGATGTCTATTTCAAACTCTGGACAAAACGGGATGAGTTGGATGTTGTTAAATCCCCGGAAGCGTTCTGTGTTACATTGGTGAAAAATGCGTGCCTTGATTTCATGCGTTCGGCCAGCCGCTCATGCGACACGGTCGATGCCAGCGAAGCCAACGTGCTTGCTGCCGGCACGACGCCGGAACGGGAAACCGAGATGCAGGACGAAATCCGGCAGGTGCAAAAACTGATAAGCCGTCTGCCGGAAAACCAGAAGCAGGTGTTGCGGCTGCGGAGCATGGATGACTGCACGATGGACGAAATAGAACAAATAACAGGATTAACGGCGGTGAACATACGTGTACTGCTCACGCGGGCACGGAAAACGCTACGGGAACAAATAGGAATATTGTATGGAAAAGGATAAGACAACGAAAGATCTGGATGAATTGCTCGAACGGGCACTTGCGGCAGATCAGGAATTGCCGGAAGGTTTGTCCGAACGGCTGGAAAGGCAAATCGATGCTTGGGAGGTCGCGGAGAAACGGCAGAAACGTTTGACCGGCCGCCGCTGGATGTACTGGATTAGTGGAATTGCTGCGGGTGCGCTGTTGGTTTTCGGAATATTCCACTATAATGGCTATGTGGAGGAGCAGAAAATGAGTAACCGCGAGCTGGCTGAGGCTCAAATAGCGGCACAGGATGCTTTGCAGTTGTTCTTCCACAATCTGAACAAAGGTGTCGCACAAGTGGACAATGCCGCTCAGAATATTAATAAAGTAAATGAAGTATTGAACAAACAAAAAATTACCCATAAGAAATGAAAATTTTTAGTAAAATGAAATTGCAGATTGCAATGCTGTTTTTGGTGCTCGGGACGGCTATGTGTCCGGCACAGGATAAATTCTTCGAGAAATATGAAACAATGGACGGCGTGACAGTCGTGTCCATTTCTCCGAAAATGTTCCAGATGATGCCTGACATGGAAACAGGAGGGCTGGATTTGGGCAAGTTGAAAGGCAAGATAGCAGGCTTGCAGATTATCTCGACTGAACGCAAGGAAATACGCAATCAGATGAAAGCGGATTTCTCGAAAATGGTCGATATCTCGCTTTATGAAGAATTAATGCGTGTCAAGGATGAAGAGTCCAATGTTACTTTTTATGTTTTGCAGGATGGCGACCTGATAAAGGAAATGCTCATGTTGGCAGATGAGCCGACGGAGTTTACATTTATCTGCCTGTCAGGCAGTTTTACCATGCAGGAAATCATGCAGACGGTGGAAAGCATGTCCGACGCGGATTAATGACGTGTCAGGGTTCATAATGACGGGGAGGCTTCCGGTTTGGAAAAGCCTCCCCGTCATCTTATTGCCGCTTCCTTTGGGAAAAATTGTCATGAAAAGGTTGTTATATTGCCGGTTGGACGTTTGAGGCATGACCCCAAAAATGTATTTTTTGTTTTTTATTGTGCAGTATTTGCCATAAAATCAAGCAGCTATTTTTTGTTTTTGGATTAGATTTTACTTTTGCCATACCCAAACGGACGATGATGTCCGAAAAACAAAGGTAAAACATAGTTATTCTAATCAATTTAAACCCAAAAAACATGAAGAACAAAGTCATTTTATTATTGGCGCTGATGACATGCTGTTTTTTTGCGCATGGACAAGTTTCAATCAAGGAAACCAAAGGATGGTTTGAAAGTGCTTGTATTACATGGGATCTCTACGATGGAGCGGACATGTATAATGTGTATGTGAAACAATCCGGGACGACAGCTTGGACGCAACTTGATGAAGAACTGGTTCGCAACTATGGTTGGTATGGCCGTGCTGATGCACTGGGACTTGCCGCCGGAAATTATCAGTTCAAGGTGGAAGCTGTCAAGTCCGGCAGTGTCATTGCCGGCAGTGCGGCAGAGAGCGGAACGGTTGCTGTGGCTTCCTACGACCGTGCCGGATTCGCCCACAAAGATGGCGAAGCGGTTGGTGCTTATAACAACGATGGCACATTGAAAGCCAATGCACGTGTACTCTATATCACCAACGACAATATTGACAATGTTACGCTGACAGTGATGCAGGATAAAGCCGATACGGAATTTACAGGTTTGGGAGATATCCTGAAAGCTTTTGAAAAAGGCAAGGAAACCCGTCCGCTGGCAGTCCGTTTTATTGGTGACATTCAGAGCAGCAGCCAGCTTTACGGCGATGCCGATGCCATGCAACTGAAAGGCAAGAATAACACCATTGCCCAGCAGGTTACTTTCGAAGGCGTCGGTGACGATGCCACCTTGAGCGACTTTGGCCTGATATTCAATAAGGCAAACAATGTGGAAGTGCGCAACATCGGTTTTATGAACTTCAACGATGATGGAATATCCATTAAGGAATCCATGAAAATATGGATACATCACTGCGACATTTTCTACGGGAAAAAAGGAAGTGCCAGTGACCAGGCCAAAGGCGACGGCTCGTTGGATGTGAAGGATGATTCACAGTATTGCACGTTCTCCTATGTACATTTCTGGGACTCCGGCAAAATGTCATTGTGCGGCATGAAATCGGAGAGCGGTCCCAATTATATCAGCTACCATCATAACTGGTTTGACCATTCCGACTCACGCCATCCGCGTGTGCGCACCATGACCGTGCATGTATGGAACAACTATTATGATGGTGTTTCCAAATATGGTGTCGGCGTGACAACCGGTTCGAGCGTGTTTGTGGAAAACAACTATTTCCGCAATACGAGTCGTCCGATGATGTCATCACTGCAAGGGACTGATGCCACGGGTGATGGCACATTCAGCGGCGAAAGCGGCGGTATGATAAAATCTTACGGCAACCTGTTTGTGGAAACGGGCAGTAACTTCAGCTATATTACGGCCAATGCCGTTGAAGGTTCCGGTGCCACAGAAGTGAACGCCACAAGTTTTGATGCTTATCATGCCTCGACACGCGATGAGAAAGTACCGGACACGTATGAAACCCTTTCAGGTGGAACTCCGTACAATAATTTTGATACGGATGCATCATTGATGTACACATATACTCCCGATGCCGCCATTGACGTTCCGGCCAAAGTGCAACGTTATGCAGGGCGCATGTTCGGGGGCGATTTCTCATGGTCAAACTTCGACAATTCGACCGATGATGCCGACTATAATGTAAATACGGCTTTGCAATCGGCCATTAATAGTTATGAAACCAATTTGGTTGAAATAGCTGCGTTTACACAAACATTTTCTGCACCGGCAACGTATACGGTCACCTATTATGCAGATACGGAAGGTACTTCCGTATTCGAAACCATGACAGGACAAACCAAAATCGTTTACCCGCAGAATACACCTACCAAAGATGGTGATACTTTTGTGGGCTGGTCCGTAATACAAGGCACAGTGCTCACATCTGATATGGCAGTGTTCCCATCATTCTCCGATGGTACAATCAGTACGGGTGGCTCCACGTCCGGTGGCGGTACGGTTGAAGCCAGAAAATGGGACTTTACTTCGTGGAGTTCGGAATCCCAGAATGCGATAACATCCAACACTTCCGTATGGACAATAAAAGGTGATGGTACACAGCGTTATAACGGCAGCTTCAGCACCGAAACGGATTTAGGCCTTGCCGAGACGGAAGATTTGCTCTTTAAAGGCAGTGTGCTTGTCAGCTTCGATAGTGGAAAGGGACAATATATACAAGGTTCGTGTGCGATAACCGTACCTGTTACAGCCGGTCAGACCATAACCGTGCAGTTCTCCAACACTGGAAGCAGCAATGGCAGCCGTGACTTGACCATTGACGGAACGGTGGTTGCTTCTTCGGCAAATACGACCAAAACGACAGGTAGCTATACGGTTCCTGCCGGCGTAACATCCGTCATTGTAAAAGGATCAGGAAGCTTGAATTATTATACTATCCGTCTTACGGAAGAAGCCGGTGCCTTGGAAACACCCGAATTTGCATACAGTGCGGCAACCTGCCAGGCCGATATGGCAGCCGGTGCAACCAATGTATGGCCGACATTGACAAATAATTCCGATGGTGAAGTAACCTATCGCAGTTCCAACCGTGCAGTGGCAACTGTTTCAGCTGAAGGTGCAATTACTCTGCAAGGCATGGGAACGACCACGATAACCGCATCTGTTGCGGCTACTGAAAATTATGCGGCAGCTACAGCTTCCTATCTGCTTACGGTCATTAATTCCGGTATCCAGTCTTATACTGTAACATTCATGAATGATAAAGAAGTTTTTGCCGTTATGGAAAACCAATATTCGGTAGTTTATCCGACTGGCGAACCGCAGAAGGATGGTTACCTGTTCATGGGTTGGGATGTTCCTGCAGGAACGACACTTACTTCCGATTTGACCGTAAATGCTGTTTGGAAAGCTATTCCAACATACACGGTGACCTTTATGGTTGATGGAACCGTGTATGAAACAATGTACAACCAGACGGTGGTTGTTTATCCGGCAACGACTCCGACCAAGGATGGTTTCGTGTTTGATGGCTGGGATGTGGAAGAAGGTACGACACTGACCAGGGATCTGACCGTAAACGGCTCGTTCTCAGAAGCAGTCACCGGTGATGTGGTTATTGAAGCAGGCACATTCCCGGGCGGTTACAAACTGGATGGTGCAACCAGCGGCTCGTTATATACATACAATGACAATACACAGGCTGCCAAATTGATACCGATAGAAGATGGCGAACATACGGTGACATTGCCGGATGGAATCAAGGTAACCAAGGTTGTTTTTGAAGGATGCACACAAAACAATGAAGCTAAAGGCAATTTGACGAACTTCAATGGCACATCGGTTTCATATAATTTTGTAAGCCGGAAAACGACTCCGTTCACGCAGGCTGTGTTCGAAGATCTGGATATAACAGGCAGTTTCACTTTTGAGGTAGATTATAAGGTAGCCTTGAGAATATCGCTGACAGTTCAGACGGTAACACATTCGCAGGCAACGATGCAATTGTTTACGGATACGGAGGATGCCATCCGTTTCAACGGTCACGAGATTTTGTCCGATGGTTTGATATACCTCTATAACGTGCAAGGCATGTTGCTTAAAACAGGTGAGGACAGTATCAATGTGGATAATCTGCCGGCGGGAATTTATCTTGTGCGTTGCGGCGAGCATTCATTGAAGATTTGCAGATAGGAATTCATATCATGTGTTAGTCTTCCGATAGGCTTTTGAATGGTCGGGTGTGTCGTATGGCACACCCGATTTTTTTGTATGACGCAGGAATCCTGTTCGTCGGCCTAAAATGACATGATGCTTTATTTAATGACTGACATTTTATATTTTTGCATGCGGAAACATTTGTTTATAGGCAGTATGAAACGGATATTTTTACATACCTGTCCGCTTTGCGGGAGTGATGCACTTGAGTCTGCCATGGAGTGCAAGGATTATTATGCCAGTGGGGAAACATACGTACTGGAAAAATGCAGCAAATGCGGATTCCTGTTCACGCAAAATGTACCGGACGAAACGGAAATAGGACGTTATTACGAAACTCCCGCCTACATATCCCATTCGGACACGCGGAAAGGCTTGACAAACAGTCTGTATCATATTGTCAGGAAATACATGCTCAAGCGCAAACGCTTATTAGTGGAGAAGATATCCGGACGGACAAACGGGAACTTGCTCGATTACGGGACTGGGACGGGCTACTTTGCACAGACCATGAAAGAAGCCGGGTGGCATGTTACCGCCATTGAAAAAAGTGAGCAGGCACGTAAAACCGCACTGGACAACTTCGGTTTGCAAGTGGACAGTGAACAAACCTTCAGCCAATTGCAGTCCGGTACATTCCATGTCATCACCTTATGGCACGTTCTGGAACATTTGCAAAACCTGAACGAAATGTGGGAACAGCTCCGCAGGCTGCTGACCTCCGATGGGCATCTGGTCGTTGCCGTACCCAATTGCCAATCGTCCGATGCCGGATATTACGGCAACATGTGGGCGGCTTACGACGTTCCGCGCCATTTGTGGCATTTCTCTCCGGAAACCATGCGGCAATTTGCCGAAAAACACGGTTTCCGCCTTATCCGGACGCTGCCCATGCCATTTGATGCCTTTTACGTGTCCATCCTGTCAGAAAAATACAGGCAAACAGCTTTGCCGTTCATCAAAGGAATGTGCAGTGGCCTGCGGGCATGGTTGCGGGCGTGCAGGCAACCCGATAAAAGCAGTTCACTGATTTATGTATTCCGTATTGGACAATAAAAAAGAATAAACCGCCTCATCAAATATGAGGCGGTTTATTCTTACAACCAGAATTATACCTTGTCTGGACTTTCGAGTCAACGGACAAGATATTTCTGACCGTTGACAATATACACACCGGCAGGAAGAGTGACAACCTTTTGTCCGCTCAGGACACTTTTATCCATTACAATGCCAATTACATTGACAATGGAATATTCCAGGGCAGAATTGCTTTGCAAAGTCAGGTTTCCTTTTCCCGGCAACACGTTCAACTCATCTGCCTGTTGTGATGAAAAACCGGTAGTAGACTTATTCGTGAATTTTATTTCTATGGAAACATTGCCATCAATATATTCCGCAGGAATCGTAATCAATCCATCTTCGGTCAGGGCGATTTTTTCTTCCTGCCACTGGCGGTTTTCGCATACATATTGTTCACCGGTGAGATTGTAGCCATGCTTAATTACCAGTCCTGTAATTTCGTAATCGCCATCCATTTCAACATTAAAGCTAAATTCCTGACCGAATGGAATCTGCTCCGGGAGTGCTCCGCCATCGGCAGCAGTAACAACACACATGCGGGCCATAACCGACAGGTTGACATTCTCATTATGGATGTTGGCAAGCAGGTCAACAATAAATCCGCCATTACCTCCTATAGGTTGCACCGGACTTCCTGCTGCATCATCGCTGTTCCAGTCAACCTTGCAACGAACCCGGTAAAATCCCGGTTCCATATTTGCCGGTATCGTAAATGCCGGCGGATTGGCGTTTGTACCGTCTTGGACACTCTGCCCTTTGCTATTATATCCGGTTTTAGCATTGTTTTCGCTTAAGAACGAATATGCCACCAAATCACTGGCCTCTGTCGGCATATTGTTGCTGTATGCCGGCGTAAACTTGCCATCGTTCCCTTTGTCCAAATAAACATACCTGTGCATCCAGTCACCGGTATAATTAAATGCCGTTGTTATTTCTTCACCAATTAACATAGAAACTGGTTTTACATCCATCTGATCAATATAAATAGTCCCATTAAGTCCAGACAAATTATAATTAGCACTTGCCCCCCTATTTCCACTAAATGCAAAACTATTCAATTTACGGTCTGTCCTTGTAACTTTTTGGTCTTTGTCAAACGAAAGAGGATAAACCTCTGTGGAGAACCGAGGTTGTGCATCATCGTTGTGGATTATCTCATCAAAATAAACGACATAGTCATCATCGGTGGCCAGCATGGATTTTGTATCCGGAACAATTACAAGACTATGTAGTTGTGCGGCTGCATTTCCAGAGATTTTGAAAACGGCATCCGCCCATTTCCCGGCCGGTATTACCTTGGTCGATACCCTTACCAACTGGAAAACTTCCGCACTCTGTGCCGGCCAGTCATTCCGTTTGCCAAGTCCGACCAAAGCAAGGGAACCGCGTTGCGGGGTTTTTACCAACACATGTATATAAGTTGGCGTAGCAGACAATTGGATAGGGGTTTTCAAATCGATTCTTGCGCCGTAAAGGTGACTACCGTACCTTGACCGGTTAAAAGCCAAAACCTTGGCTGTTTCATTTACACCCGTCTCTGGGGCTGGATTATCAACAATTTGAACTTGACCCGCAAGCTGGCCGGTCCGGAACGGGGAATCTACCCAATAATCATAGGTTGAAATGGCCTTATGATTATCTTCTTCAAAATTTATGGTCTGCGCCATACCCGCCACTGTTATCATTGAGGCGGACAATATGGATAATATGTATTTTTTCATTCTATTCAAGATTTAAAGTGTTTAAAATACTGATACTGTATGAATAAGAGGACATTCCTTGCTGTCTGTTATTTTGACTCTGACATATCGTGCCGATTGTCCGGAACCGTATGATGTAGTGTCATCGTTTTTGGCCATTATGCGTTTGTATCCGATGGTGGTGCCGGTTGCAAATGTAGTCCAGGTTGCATTGTCCGTGCTGGTTTCTATGGTGAATGATTTTACCCTTTGTCCGAGGCGGATATATTCCTGAAGCATTACGTAATGGATTGTTTTTGTTTCACCAAGATCTATGACAAAGGAACCGGTTGTCTGTCCGTCATTGGTTGCCCAGTAAGTGTTTTTGTTATTGTCCGTGATGTTGCTTGCGGCAAAGCTTCCCGGGGTACGTGTTATATTGGCTGTAACTGTTTTGTTCAACGCAAAATCGTTAGTAAGTCTTGTTTGCAACAACTGTCCAAGTCCTTCAAGGCTTGTTACTACCCGATTAGGAATAACGCCCGATGTATTCGGGGCGCAGTTCATGATAAGTGTTGCGTTGCGGCCGACGCTTTCAAGATAGATTTGGAACAGCCGTTCTGCAGATTTTGTATTGCTCTCATCATCCTGTGTCCAGAACCATTTACTTGTTGTCCTGACATCCACTTCGGATGGAATAAACATTAATCCATCTTCAATACCGCTGTTGTTGGCTCCTTCAACTGTAACTTCAGATATGTCGAAATTCGACCAGCAGGTCTTGCCGGAATATCCATCTTCGTTGCCGCACCATCTGAATTCGCGTCCCCAAACAACGCAGTTGGGCTGCATTTTGTGTATGGAATCCAGCAGGTTGTCCCAGTCGTAATAGGTAGCTTTGTCTATGGTTCTGTTTGTCATAGAGCTTCCACCATAATAACCGCTACCGCCATTTGCGCCATCAAACCATATTTCAAACAATTCACCATAATTGGTACACAATTCCGTAATCTGTTTCATAAATACCTCGGTAATGTATTCCGGCTCGGCATAATGTTCATTGCTGGCGTCCCATGGGGAAAGGTAAACGCCGAACTTCATGCCATACTTTTTGCACGCTTCCGAAACAAGTTGTGGTATATCCGTCTGGGGACCCGCATTCGCGCTGTTAAGCACATTGAAGTCCGTACTTTTTGTCGGCCACAGGCAGAAACCATCATGGTGTTTGCAAATAACCACCATGCCTTTCATTCCTGCTGATTTCATTGATGAAACCCACTGCTCGCAATTAGGAACGGTTTGCGGTGCAAATTCCTGCGCATTCGGTCTTCTGTTGTTTCCCCATTCAGACCCGACAAAGGTATTCGGGCCATAATGCGAGAAACCGTAAAATTCTGTTTCAAACCAGCTCATTTGACGTTCATTCGGAACAGGGAACACCGGAGCAGGCGTGTTGTCTGGGTTAGCTAAATTCTGTTCTGTAAAATTTTGTGCATTTATGCACACCGGCATTATCATCAGAAAGGATAATGCTGTCCAACATTTAAAGTTTAGTTTCATAAAAAGATGTATTTGGATTAAGGAATAAAGAGATAAAATAACTTGAATATTTTTTCATGGTTGGTTTTTCAGATAAATTGATGGTGTAATTCAGGAACGGATGCAAACTTATCCCCCATAATTTCGGCAAAGGTATAAAAAAAATGAAAATTACAACATTAATAATTGTATTGAATGATTAATAAGCATTCAAAATCCGGATAAATACTTCTTAATGAACAGCAAGTATGGGCTTATGTTATTTTTTTTGGGGGGAAGCCGTGTTGTTGTTTTTTTAGAAATCAATGGTCAGTTCATTTTCTTTTTTGGGCAAATCACTTTCCGGTGTCAGTTCTTTTTCGCCACGTCGATAATAGTAGATTAGTCCGTATTCCTTGCACTTGCAAAGTTTTTCATAGGGTTTGCAATCCTTGAAGCGTTCTTCCACCTGATTCCAGATGTCCAGGATAATGGCATCGGCTTTTTCCCGCAGGCTGTTCAATTCTTCCCAATTGCGGGCTGTTGCGTTTTGATGGAATTTTTGGGTTGCCTGATATTCCTTGAAAATTTCGTAGTGTACCTTGACCTTGGCAATGGTAGGGTTGTAGATAGGTAATCCACCGCGCCGCAAGCGTTCGTTTTCTCCATCAATAATGCATTTTCCCCATTTCAGCAAGGCTGCTTCCGTTGATAAATCTGGCACAACATGTACATTTGGATCCATGTTGTAGAGTTCTTTGTATTCCTTTTTTATGTCTCCGCGAATAACAGCCAGGTTAAATACTTGTATGAAATGGGATATGTACATATGTGCTTTTCCCATGATGTGCTTGTACCGCCTGTTTGAGGCAACCTGGTTTTCCAGTGTCTGTTGGTATTGTTGCAAATGTTTTTCAAAGACAATCAGGAAGCTTTTGGCCTCGTTAATGGTTTTGAACGATATGATTTGTTCCGTGAAACTTGTTTCGTTCGATTTCTTTATGGCTCCGCTCAGTGCCCTGACGCGGGCTTGGTCTGTATTTGGAAGGCGGCGATAAGGCATGGCAACTCGATTTTAGGTTTATTGCCTGCAAATATAGGAAAAATTATTCATTCCGCAACATCAATCTTTGCGCTAAAGCTCTCAATTCTTGTTTTTTATCTTCTATTAGACTGATTCTGTTGAGGTTTGCGACTGCTTTTTGGAAATAAAAATCCATGGCTTCTTCGCATTTTCCGCCTGTTTGCAGCATGTTATATATTCCCGTGACTGCTGAAATTTTTGCCTTATCGTCGGTAGTGTTGTTCAGCCAGTACTCCAATTCCTTCCGGGTTTCCGGCCCGGCATCGTTCAGGGCTGAAATAAGCATGTATGTTTTTTTGTTGCACAGAATGTCGCCTCCGATTGCCTTTCCGAACGTTTTCTCATTGCCGTACACATCCAGGTAATCATCTTTCAGCTGGAAGGCCAGCCCGATGTTGATGCCGAACTGATACAGTTCTTCAATATCGGCTTTGGGAGCATCGGCAAGGCCGGCACCAACCTGCAGGGCCATGCCCAGCAGTACAGCCGTTTTCAGGCGGATCATTTCCATGTACTCCGGTACACTCACGGTTTGCCGTTTTTCAAATTCCATGTCGTATTGTTGTCCTTCGCAGATTTCACAGGCTGTTTTCGAAAAAATATCCAGTGTCGCCTTCAAATGCCGTTCGGGCACCTGCGCCAACAATTTGTAGGCTTCTATCAACATGGTGTCTCCCGACAGGATTGCCGTGTTGTCGTTCCATTTCATGTGCACGGTCGGTTTGCCCCGGCGAATGGGAGCCTTGTCCATGATGTCATCGTGCAGCAATGTGAAATTGTGAAAGACTTCCAGTGCAAGAGCTGCCGGAGCGGCTTCTTTCAGGTTGCCGCCGAACATGTCATTGGCCAATAAGACCAAAGCCGGACGGATACGTTTGCCGCCCAAGGCAAGAATATAACCGATGGGTTCATACAGTCCGACCGGTTGCCGGTTCCAATCCAGTTTTTCCAGTTCGCCGGTCAGGAACGCCTGTATTTCTGCAAAAGTTTTCATGAGTTTCCTATGTTGTTTTCTATGATATCAGTCAATACATCTTTTATATCCAATCCGGCTGCGCGTATTTGTTGTGGAATAAAACTGGTTGCCGTCATTCCGGGCGTTGTATTGATTTCCAGCAGGTTGATGACCTCGCCCGCCGTTATGATGTAATCAATCCGGATAATTCCTTTGCAACCCAGAATGTCATAGATATGTGATGTCAGTTGCTGCACGCGCTTTGTCAGGTCTTCGGAAATGCGGGCAGGTGTGATTTCCTGCACCTGTCCGTTATATTTCGCATCGTAATCGAAAAATTCATTTGCCGAAACAACTTCGGTTATCGGAAAAACCGTTGTTTTAGCAGCTGTTTTATAAACACCGCATGTGATTTCCGTGCCGGGCATATAGGCTTCCAGAATAACTTCGTCGCCTTCGGCAAAAGCGGCGGCAATGGCCGGCTGGATCTGTTCCGCCGTTTTTGCCTTGGTGACTCCGAAACTGCTGCCGCCTACGTTGCTTTTGACAAAACAGGGTAGGCCAATGCGTTCAATAACTTCCTTTTCATCAATGTGCTGTCCTTTCCGGAGCAGGATGGCATCCGCAACGCGTACACCAAAGTTGCTGAGATAGCGGTTGCAGGCAAATTTGTTGAATGTCAGTGCTGCGGCCAGGACACCGCAACAGGAATAAGGAATCCGCAACATGTCAAAATAGCCTTGTAACAATCCGTTTTCGCCGGGTGTGCCGTGTATGGTAATGTATGCAAAATCAAATCTTGTCTTTACACCATTCCATGTAAAGGAAAAGTCGTTCTTGTCAACCGGGCAGGTCTCGGTGTCGGAAACGCGGGCATTCCAGTCCGTTCCGTGCAAGGTTACTATGGTTACATTGTATTTTTCCTTATCGATGAACGAGTATAATCCGGCAGCGCTCCGAAGCGACACTTCATACTCGGAGGAATTTCCGCCGGCAACAAGAGCAATGTTTTTTCTCATTTTTCTGTAAATTTTATTTTGCCCGCAAAGGTAAGAAAAAAGGACAGATATTGTCCTTCCGTAGAATACAAAAAACGGGTTGCACCGAAGTACAGCCCGTCAGTCTTTACCGGATCAATGGCTTAAAGCACGCCAAGTTCGGTCAATATGCCATTGGTTTTGCGAACGGCAGCTTCGCTGGCAGCCAGTTTGGCTTTTTCTTCTGCATTCAGTTCCAGCTCAACGATTCTTTCGATACCGTTTTTGCCAATGATAACCGGAACGCCGATCATAATGTCGTTCATGCCGTATTCGCCTTCCAATGAAGCAGCGCAAACAACCATCTTCTTCTGGTCTTTGATGATGGATTCAACCAGGAACGATGTGGCTGCACCCGGAGCCATCCAAGCGGATGTACCAAGCAGTTTTGTCAAGGTTGCACCGCCAACCATTGTCGATTGGGCAACTTCTTCCAGTTTTTCAGCCGGCAACAACTGGGTTACGGGAATACCTTTGTAAGTAGCCAGACGGGTCAGAGGAATCATGGTCGTGTCGCCGTGTCCGCCGATGACCAGACCTTCCACTTCGTTTGCATTGCAATTCAAGGCCTGGCTCAGGAAATATTTGAAACGTGAGCTGTCCAACGCACCGCCCATACCGATAACACGGTTACGCGGCAAACCGAGTGATTTCAGTGTCAGATAAGCCATCGGGTCCATAGGGTTGGAAACGATAACCAGAATGGCATTCGGCGAGTATTTCAATACGTTTTCAGCTACGCTCTTAACGATACCGGCATTTACGCCGATCAATTCCTCGCGGGTCATGCCCGGTTTGCGGGGAAGACCGGAAGTGATTACGACAACATCGGAATCAGCTGTCTTGCTGTAATCGTTCGTTACACCTGTTACGACCGTATCAAAACCCATCAACTGGGCTGTCTGCATAATGTCCATTGCTTTACCTTCGGCAAGACCTTCCTTGATGTCGATCAATACAACCTGGTTAGCTACTTCGTTCACTGCTAATACATTGGCGCACGTAGCACCTACGTTACCTGCACCTACAACTGTTACTTTTGACATAATTGATATTTTTAGTTGGTTCTACTTCTAAAGAATTATCCTAAACGGACAGCAAAGATAATACTTTCTGTTCAATTAAGGAAAAATTTCTGTAATTAATTTTGGGAATAAACGATAAAAAAAGGTTATATGCGGCAGGGGTATGTATAAAAAGCTTCTGGTTTGGGGAATATTTTGAAAGTATGGTTGGAAACAAAAAAGCGTCCGGCAAATTGTCGGACGCTTTTTTGCTCTCCCTCTTGGACTTGAACCAAGGACCCTCTGATTAACAGTCAGATGCTCTAACCAACTGAGCTAAGGAAGAATTTTTTCTCGAATGCGAGGACAAAAGTAGATGTTTTCTCGGAAATATGCAATATCTTTGCCGAAAAATAGTGATTTTTTTATGAAAAAGATAATCGGTATAGGAAATGCACTGACGGATATTTTATTTCAGGTTGACGATAACGCTCTGAAAATGTTCGATTTACCAAAAGGTAGCATGCAACTGGTGGATGCAGGGCTCTCGGCAGCCATACAAAAAACATTTTCATCAATCCCCAAATCGATGGTGGCCGGCGGCTCGGCATCGAACACGATAAACGGCATAGCCCGCTTGGGCGGAGAAACTGCTTTTATCGGAAAAGTAGGAAAAGATGAGATTGGCGCATTTTATACGGCCGACACGAAAAAAAACGGTGTCTATCCGCTGCTGTTGACCAGCGACACGCCATCAGGAAACTGCACAGTTCTGGTTTCGCCGGATGGCGAACGCACCATGTGCACCTATCTGGGCGCATCGTGCGAGCTGTCGGCCCGCGACCTGACACCGGATTTGTTCTCCGACTGTTTCATTTTCCACATAGAAGGCTATCTGGTCCAAAACACCGATTTAATCAGCAAAGCCGCACAAATGGCCAAGGCGGCAGGCGCACAAGTTTCCATCGACCTGGCCAGCTACAACGTGGTGGAAGAAAACCTGGATTTCCTGAAAAAATTGGTGAAGGAGCATATCGACATTGTCTTTGCCAACGAGGAGGAAGCCAAGGCATTTACAGGGCTGGAGGCCCGCGAAGCACTTGACACGATTGCCGAACTTTGCAACATAGCCATTGTCAAAACCGGCAAACACGGCTCCTACATAAAGCACAACGGACAGACCATACGCATTGCGTCCATTCCGGCGGAATGTATTGACTCGACCGGTGCCGGCGATTTGTATGCAGCCGGCTTTTTGTACGGGCTGTCCAAAAACTATGATTTGGAAAAATGCGGCAAACTGGGCTCGCTCGTTGCCGGAAAAACGGTGGAAATTGTCGGCCCTAAACTCTTGGATAGTACATGGAATGCCATCAAACTGCAAGAAAACGCATTATAAGAACCGGAGTTATGGAAAAAGTGCTTTGGGGTATGTACCAATGGTTGGTTGCCTTTCCTGTTTTATTGATAATCACCATATTGACAGCAATATTGACTATTTTAATCACGCCTTTCGGTGCCAATACGGACGTGGCCTATTTCCCGGCCCGTTTCTGGAGTCGGATAATTTGTGCCTTGTTGTTTGTGAAAGTTGATGTTTCCGGTTTGGAACATATTGACAAAGAGCAGTCTTATGTGTTTGTGTGCAACCATCAAAGCATGTTCGATGTGTTTGTCATATATGGTTGGTTACCGGTTTTTTTCAAATGGGTCATGAAAGCCGAATTGCGGCGAATTCCATTTGTCGGCAAGGCTTGTGAAGCCGCAGGACATATTTTTTTGAACCGGACAAACCCCAAAGGCATCCAACACAGTCTGGAAAATGCGGAACGGCAGTTGGTCAATGGCATCTCGGTGGTTATTTTTCCTGAAGGGACACGCACTTATGACGGTTCAGTGGGTCGATTCAAACGCGGTGCGTTTGTGATTGCCACGGATTTGAAGTTGCCGGTTATTCCCATTACCATTGATGGCGCCTTTGAGCGTTTGAAACGCAATTCCGCCAACATACACCCCGGCATCATCAGGGTGGTAATTCATCCTGCCGTACAAATAGATGCCTATTTGCCGGACAAACAGCAGCAACTGGCGGATGATTGTCATGACATCGTGGTTTCCGGGATGAAGAAAGGATAGCTTACAGCCATTTTTTCCAACGGAACAACAGCAAAATGATTCCACAGAAGGCAATCATCAGGAAGACGGCAAACGGATAGCCGAACCGCCAGTGCAACTCAGGCATAATGTCGAAGTTCATTCCATACAGACCGGTTATCAAGGTCGGTGGCAGGAAGATGACGGTAACCACCGTAAAGATTTTGATGATTTTGTTCTGTTGCAGGTTTACAAGACCGAGGAACGTGTCTTGCAGGTAGTCTAATCGGTCAAAACCGAAACGGGTGTATTCGAACAGCGAGTTTATGTCTTTCACAATCATGGTCAGGCGCGGCCGCAATTCTTCGGGGAAAAAATCGCATTTCAGCATGTTGCTCACCACACGCTGCTTGTCGATAATGTTCTGCCGGATAATCATGACTTTTTCCTGCAAGTCCTTGATTTGTATCAGGATATCTTCATCAATGCTGTCGCTGTTGGCATTCATGCTTTTGGACAGGTTGGTTATCAATTCGGTCGTATCTTCAATCATGTCGGCATCATATTCCACCCGTGTTTCGAGCAGCGAAACAAGTACGTGATAACCGCTTGGGAAACCTTTGGTGTTGACGAACATTTTCTTGACCGTTTCGTTGAATGATTTCAGTTCTACATTGCGTACCGAAACGAGAATGCCATTTTTGACAATAAATGAAACGGGTTCTATCTGGAAACTGTCTAACAGGAAGTTTGAGTTGGCTACGATGCTGTCATCCGTTTGCATGTAACGGGAGCTCATTTCAATTTCTTCGATTTCATCATCTTCCTGAATGTAAATTTTCAGGAATTGTTCCAGCTCGCTTTCCACTTCGAGTGCTACATCGATCAAATCAATCCAAATGATGTCTTTTTTGTCTATTTTTTTCAGGATATCCAGACTTTTCGATATTTTGATTTTCGTTCCTTCCTGATAAAAGAGCCTGAGTTCTGCCATTTTCTTGTCCTATTTTCCGGTTGCTATTAAGTTTGTCAGTTCCACAAATTGCCGGACACCGAGTTGTTCGGGCCGCAAGTTGAAGATTTCATTCGCCAGAAGTTCCGTGTTGTTGTCAACGAGTGTTCTCAGCGAATTGCGCATGGTCTTGCGCCGTTGGTTGAAGGCTGTTTTCACTACTGTCCTGAACAATTTTTCATCGCAATCAAGCTGTTTTACATTGTTGCGGGTCAGGCGGATAACAGCCGACTTGACCTTGGGCGGAGGGTCAAAGACGTGCTCATGAACCGTGAAAAGATATTCTATGTCGTAATAGGCTTGTAAAAAGACGCTTAAAATACCATATGTCTTGTTTCCCGGCGGTGCGGCTATGCGTTCTGCCACTTCTTTCTGAATCATGCCGGACAAACAGGGAATCCGGTCTTTGTTGTCCAGAACCTTGAAAAATATCTGGCTGGAAATGTTGTAGGGAAAATTGCCGATTATGCAGAACTTGCCGGGGAACAATGCCTGCAAATCCATTTTCAGAAAATCGGCTTCTATCAGATGGAGCGTCGGGTAAAGTTGGCGCAGATAGGCCACCGATTCGCGGTCCAATTCCACACAAGTAAGGTCAATTTGCGGATTCTGGAGCAGGTATTGCGTAAGCACACCTGTCCCCGGCCCGATTTCAAGTACAGGCATCCGCCCGTCGAAAACCAGACTTCCGGCGATACGCTGAGCCACATCCAGATCTTTCAGAAAATGCTGGCCCAGAAATTTCTTGGCTCTTACTTGCATCATGTTGGTGGTAATCGTCCGGCATTGTTTGTGTTTTTAGATAATAAAAAACTGCGATACGGCTGTTTTCCTTGACAGAAAACTCTTTGGAAAATTTATGACAAAAAAGCGTATCTTTGCAGCAATACTTTTTTTACGGCCACAAAAGTATCTATAAAAGTTGAAGAAAGCAAACTTATGAGGAAGTTTTTTGAGTCGACAGCCCGTATAATCACTGCCATAATCGATTTTTTTTATCCTTTATGCAAGCAATGGTGCTCACCGCAATTTTTCCGCTATGGCGTGTGTGGTGTCGGCAACATGGTGTTGGATTGGGTGTTGTATTTCATCGTTTATAACTTTATCCTGCAACACCGCATGTTGCATTTGGGCTTCGTGACGCTCAGTTCGCATATTGCCACTTTGTGCATTGTTTTTCCAATTACCTTGTTTACAGGTTTTTATCTTTCCAAGTACGTTACATTTACCAATTCCAGCCTGCGCGGCAAGGTGCAATTATTGCGTTATGTCATGATTGTCCTTGTCAATTTGCTTGTCAATTATGCCGGGTTGAAACTGTTTGTGGACGTTTGCGGCATCTATCCGACGCCATCCAAGATGCTGATAACCATCATAACGGTCACTTTCAGCTATTTTGCACAAAAATATTTTACCTTCAAATGACCAGACTTTCCCGAACGCAAGTTGTAAAAGCCATTCAATACGCATGTGCACTGGCTGCTTACGTGTTTTTGGCATACAAGCTAATCCGGTTTAACGGTTATGCGGAGCTGGCGGCCTATTTCCGGTCCATTTCACTCCTGGATTGCGGCTGGTTGTTGGCCATGTTGGCTTTGCTGGCCGTGAATATCGGTATAGAGGCGGCCAAGTGGCGTTATATTGTGTCGCTCATAGGCAAACTTTCATTCGCGGAATCGCTCAAAAGCGTGCTTGCAGGTTGGGTAGCGGCTTTTGTCACACCCAACCGCATGGGCGAAATTCCGGGACGCTCATTGTTTGTTTACCGGCAAAATGACGAGTGTGTAAAATCCATCGTTTTCGGTTGGATTGGCTCGTTTGCTTCGATGTTGGTCACTGTGTTATGCGGTTTGCCGGCTTGCGTTGGCTTGTTGCAGCAGCAGCAAATTTTCAGGAATCCAGCCGTATATCCTGTTTGCTGCGCCATAATCCTGATTTTGTTATGTTTATCCACTTTCCGGCTGCCTGAAATCGCCGCATGGCTTGGCCGCCGACGCAAATGGCGAGAGTCCGTGCGAGACGTTCTGGCTGCCGTCAGCCAACTGCATACCGGTTATATCTGGAAAATCTGTGGGCTGTCTTTCTTGCGATACACCGTTTTTTGCACGCAATTCTGGATTATGCTCCGATTTTTTGGTATCAGCCTGTCACCGTTTGAAGCGGTCATTGCCATTCCTGCCTATTATTTGTTCGTGACGTTCACACCATCCATCGGTTTGTCCGAGCCGGTGATACGCGGCTCGTGGGCCATTGTGGCCTTACAGACTTTCACCACCGACACGGCAGGAGTTGCCTTTGCCGCCGTCGCCGTATGGTTTATCAACCAGGTTTTGCCCATGTTGGCTGGCAGCCTGATGCGGAAAGGGTGAATCGGGGCAATGCCTATTTTTCTTCCGCCAGAAATTTTTCTATCGTGTAGTTGGCTTTCCGGATTTCCTTTTCCAGACGGGCAATGTCGCGCATGACAATGGCAAAATGGTAAGTTTCGGCCAGAGCTTTTTTCTCACTGTCCATCAGATAGTAAACATAGTTTTTCCCACCCAGCAGGCTCACTTTTATCCGGTCCTGCTGATGCGTGGAAATGAAATTGAGCAGGCTCAAGGCAGCTTCATCCTTCAACGAAAGCATTTGCCATGTAAGGCCGCCATCGTCAAACGAATGGTTTGCCACATTTTCGAGCGGCACTTCCTCGCTGTGTATGGTTTCCCCATCGGAAGTCAGTTCCACGCGCGTATATTTTATCGCACCGGCACCGCAATAAGTGCTTTTCAGGGTTATTTCGGCATTTTCCGATACGGTTGCCTGCAGATAACAGCGTTCCGCATTGCTTTCCGTACGCAACAATCTGTAAACATAATTCCCGACATCCTGATAACGTTCATCCTTGTCCAGACGGAAATTCTTTTTCAGTTTTTCCGCTTCCGCCTGTTTCAGCACGAGCATACTGTCGCAATAAGCCAACATGCGTTTGCTTTCCATGTAATCTATGCTGTCTTCCAGATATTTGGCCACGCGGCGCATCGGTACCTGACGCGGATAAAGCACATGTACGCTGTCCAGCTCCATGCGGGCATTGTTCAGTTGGTTCATGGCTATCAAACGACGCGCTTCACTTATGCGTAAAGCCGCTTTTTCTTCATCCGTGAGTCGCGAGCCGCAGGCTGCCAGCATGACACCCAGACTCAATAACAAAATTTTTTTCACACTCGTACCATTTAGTTTGCTGCAAAAATACAATAAAAAATCGTTTCTTTGCAACTGGATTCTATTTCACGGTTTTCTTGGCACATTTATTTAAACTGACATCCAAATTCAAGCCGACCGGCGACCAGCCGGAAGCAATCCGGCAACTGTCAGACGGTATCCAGCAAGGTGTTCCTTACCAGACTTTGCTGGGAGTTACCGGCTCCGGAAAGACATTTACGATTGCCAATGTCGTGCAGGAAATCCAGCGCCCGACACTCGTGTTGAGCCACAACAAGACTTTGGCGGCCCAACTGTACACGGAGTTCAAGAACTTTTTCCCGGACAATGCAGTTGAATATTTCGTGTCGTATTACGATTATTACCAGCCGGAGGCTTACCTGCCAAGCACGGACACCTACATCGAAAAGGATTTGTCCATCAATTCGGAAATCGAAAAGCTACGCCTGGCAGCCACATCCGCTTTGTTGTCCGGACGGCGCGATGTGCTGATTGTCTCGTCCGTTTCGTGCCTGTACGGTATTGGCAATCCGGACGATTTCACCAGCAACGTGATTGAAATCCAATGCGGCAAGAAACTGGTACGCAACGATTTTTTGCGTATGTTGGTCGACAGTTTGTACACGCGTAACGAAATCGAGTTGAACCGCGGCAACTTCCGCGTGAAAGGTGACACGGTGGATATCTTTCTGGCATATGCCGACTATGTGCTCCGCGTGGTATTCTGGGGTGATGAAGTGGACGAAATCATGAGCATAGAGCCAGCCAACGGCCATATTTTAGATAATTTCGACTCATTCAAGATTTATCCGGCCAGCATTTTCGTAACCACCAAGGAACGTATCCGGAAAGCCGTTGAGGAAATCCGCCGTGATTTGGCGTTGCAAGTCAAGTTTTTTGAAGACCAGGGGCGCATGTACGAGGCCAAACGCATCAACGAACGGGTCCGTTACGATTTGGAAATGATCCAGGAACTGGGCTACTGTTCCGGCATAGAGAATTATTCACGCTATTTCGACGGGCGTCCGCCGGGCAGCCGGCCATTCTGCCTGCTTGACTATTTCCCGAAAGATTTCGTCCTGGTCATTGACGAAAGCCACGTAACCGTGCCGCAGATACACGCCATGTACGGCGGGGATGCCGCCCGCAAAAAAAACCTGGTGGAATACGGTTTCCGCCTGCCGGCAGCCAAAGACAACCGCCCTTTGAAATTTGAGGAATTCGAGGCTCTTGTCCCGCAGACTATTTATGTGAGCGCCACTCCCGGCGAATACGAACTGGAAAAATCACAAGGCATAGTCATCGACCAGCTGATAAGGCCGACCGGCCTGCTTGACCCGGTTATTGATGTACGCCCGAGCCTGAACCAGATTGACGACCTGCTCGAAGAAATTACCGTCCGCACGGAAAAGGACGAGCGCGTCTTGGTAACAACATTAACCAAACGCATGGCCGAGGAACTGACTGCTTACCTGCTGAAAATGGGCGTGCGTTGCACGTACATACACTCCGATGTGGATACGCTGGAACGTGTGCAGATTATGGACGACCTGCGGCGCGGCCTGTATGATGTCCTGGTGGGTGTGAACCTGCTACGCGAAGGGCTGGATTTGCCGGAAGTCAGCCTGGTGGCCATTCTGGATGCCGACAAGGAGGGATTCCTGCGCAACCACCGCTCACTGACGCAAACGGCAGGAAGAGCCGCACGCCATCTGGACGGGCGGGTCATCATGTATGCCGACAAGATAACCGAAAGCATGCGCATCACCATAGACGAAACCAACCGCCGCCGCGAAAAACAAATGGCCTACAACGAAGCGCACGGCATCACGCCGCAAGCCATCCGCAAGGGTTTCGCCAATTCGTTAAGCGCGGCACCGGCAACGAATCAACAGCCGACTGCTTATATTCCGCCCGAACATCCTTCCATTGCTGCCGACCCCGTTGTGCAATACATGAGCAAACCAGCCCTGGAAAAAGCCATTGCACACACCCGCAAGCTAATGCTCGATGCCGCCAAAGAACTGGACTTCCTGGCAGCCGCCCAATACCGCGATGAACTAATGAAACTGGAAGAGAAATTGGGTGAGGGCGGAGAAAAAACGGAATAATACAATGGATTTACTATATGCCTAAATCATTCCATGAGCTATTATCAAAAGCATTTCACAAGATCGTCTAATTAAGATTAACAATTGCCTATTTGGAAACTTATAAGTATCTTTGCAACAAAGATATGCTAAAATATATTTTTACTCGACAACAAGAAGTTTTTTATAAAAGATTTTACACTTGTCGTCAAGGCGGAATAATTATGTTTAATTAAAAATTAACGATTGCCTATGGAATAAATCTGCCTTTTTAGGCGCATCTTGAAAACATATTGGAAAAGCGTTAGCTTTGTTCTTGCTTATTGAAACTTAGGAACTTTCACGGCAGCCAAGAAGTAAAGTCTGAACGCTCACGCATTTTTTGCGTGGGCTTTACTTTAATATATTTGGTTGCCACGGTATCCTAAGACCTCAATAAGCAAATAGATTCAGAGTTGAGTCCCACGCTTTTTTATGCGCTTATTTTAATACGATAAAGGGACAGCGGATTAGCCCAAAACCGTAAAAAAAAAGAGTAGGCAATTAACAATTCTGACTAATATAAAATTATGAATACTACACATTTAAAAAATTTCTTGCTCTATATTTCAATAATTGGTTTCATGTACTCATGTGGTTCTAAATCAGATATAAAAGGTTTATATACAGATGACTTGCGCTATTTGCCCGTCCAAATTGTTGACAATCACTATGAGGAAGATTATCCTTACGAAGAAGAATATTATACCTATGTCGACACAAAGACAGGAGAAGAAAAAGGACATTATTACGACGCAACATTGTTCCGGGATGGTTATGCTTTGGTTGCTGATACGGCAGGCTTATTTTTCATAGACCATTCACATAAAAAAATATGTGGGCCTTACGTTGATGCTACCACTTTTAATGAAGGAATCGCATGGGTTACTTCCGAAGGGAAACCGCTTACGGCAATAAACAAAAAAGGGAAAGCCATATTTGAATTTCCCCAAGCAGAAAAAGCCTTCATTTTTAATGAGGGACTTTCTGTATTTATGAGTTCCGAAAACGGATTGTGGGGCGTAGTAGATAATAAAGGCAAAATCATAGCAGAACCTACATTTAATGAGACTTTTGGATTATATATCAATGGATTATTAGCAGTTCAATCCGTAAAATCGGATACGTGGGGATTTATTAACAGAAAGGGAGAATTGGTTATCCCTTTCCAATTCGATGAATTTGGCATAGATGGCGATGATGATTATAATGAAGATTTCGCTATTAATGCAAATTTGTGGCAAGCATTTGCAGAAGGACGGATTCCTGTAGAAAAAGGAGGAAAATGGGGAGTTATAAATCTAAAAGGCAATTACATTATCAATCCCCAATTTGACTATATAAGGCTTGACGGCGACAACTACCTGTTCCGTAAAGATGACCAATATGGTTGGTGCGATAAAGATGGTAAATATATCATCAATCCTCAATACGATGGAGCATATCCATTTGATGGAGGCAGCTTAGCCGGTATTTTCATCTACGACAGAGAACACAGATACGATGAAAAATTTGGATATATTAACAAAAAAGGAGAGACTGTTATCCCTGCACAATTCGATGAATTTGCCATGCCTTTCTGGACGAATGGTTTGGCTATAGCAGCAATGGATGATGAGTTCGGATTAATCGACAGCAAAGGGCATTGGATTGTCAATCCTCAGTATAAAGAAATTGTACCTTATGGAAACATGTATATAGTTGAAGACAACTCATATAATTTGGGGGTAATTGATGTCAAAGGTAAATATATTGTCAATCCCAAATACAATAAAGTTTCAGTTGATGTCAACGCGAACCTTTGGGGATTACCGACTATGGCTTTGGCAATAAGCGATTATATGGATATAAATCCGATTGTTGACAGGCTTGTTACATTGGCAACAGACATGCAAACACTCAAAATAGGTGATCTTTGTGAAAGGTTTAGCCTAATCAGTTCTAATTTGCCCAAAAGCAAAAAAAAGCAACAACTATATTCCGATACAGACAGACACATGAGCATAAAATTGAGCACGACAACTGACCACATATGGCAAAAAGTATCGGACGGATGGTGGGGCTATAATTATGTTATGAAAGACGATGCCGTAATTAATAGTTATTATATCGATGTAGAGTTCTACGGTAATGCAGCTAAACATATTGAGGAAATTACCAATGCCATTCAACAAAAACTGCCTTCTGCCCAAATAGAGCAAAAACGCAAAGAAATAACGTTGCACATAACTACGAAATAAATCATGAGAAAAGTCATATTTAGTATTATTTTTATTTTGTCTGCTCACATTCTGTGGGCAGACAATCTAACAAAAGGAAAAGAGTATTATGAATGGAAAAACTATTCCAATGCTATCCCATACCTTCAATCAGCTGCAAAAGAAGGCTATGGTGAGGCTTGCTATCTACTCGGTAATATATATTTGTTAGGGCTTGGAGTTGCCGAAAATTATGAGATTGCAATGCGTATGTATCAACGCGGGCTTGAATTTGGCTTTTTATCTGGAGATGCTGAAATTGGTTATATGTATAAAAACGGGCTCGGCGTTCAAAAAGATATACATAAAGCTGTTTCTTATTATCAGAAAAGTGCACGTAAAGGAATCGCGGATGGAAAACTACTTTTGGGCTATTGTTACTGGAATGGAGATGGGATAATTCAAAATAAAGATTCAGCTTTTATGTTTATACGTGAGGCTATTGATTCCGCGAACGAACTTACTTTCGATAGTAATTACGGATATCATATCCTGGGACAATGCTATGAGTACGGTTATGGAACGCGCATCAATATTCCTCAGGCAATAAATTGTTATAGTCAAGATTATATATATAATTATCGGAATGATTATAATGACATGCTTAGAGCAGCACTCCTTATGCATTATAATAAGATGAATAGCGTTGAAATTGATGATAGGTCATATCTTTCAAATGCAATAGAACTCGGTTGTCCTGATCCTGAAGTTCTTTATTTATCTTATCTTTGGGAAGAATGCAATAATTGCGATGATTTGCGTTTTAGACTTTTAAAAAAAGCTGCAGATGCCGGCTATGGACCTGCACTTCGCACTATATCAAAATATTATACAGAAGGTATTGGTACATCTGTTAATTACATCAAAGCCAAGGAATGTTCTGAGATGGCTGATAAATGGTTTGCTGTTAATGAATCAACATATATTGATTTAAAACGTGTTGATAATGATGTAAATTATCGCAATTCAAAAGGAATTTATTTTGTAGATGATACATATACACGTAATGATAGTTTATATAAGGTTACGGTTGTCAATGCTAATGGTAAACCATTGATGGTAAGGAATCTTACAAGAATAAAAATACAGGACAGTATTCGATTGGCAGAACGTCAAAAAGTATTAGCAGAAAAAAAACGTATAGAAGACGATGTCGCTTATCGAAATTCGAAAGGGATTTATCGTTTTGGAGATTTATGGCATGATAGAAAAGGAACTTATTATATCGTTTTGTCAATTGAATCAAATGGAGAGCCAAAAGAGTTAATGCTTATAGAACATAAAAGTATTAGCTTTGAGGAATACCAACAAGGAATGCAAAAAAATGTACTATCCCCTAGCGATTTAGAAAAAGTATCTGAAAAATTTGATGTAATCAATGCAACTCTTGCAGAACACGGACTCCCTGTTCTTGTAAAATATAAATATACAACTAATTTCACTACGGGTAGTGTCGTTTGGCAACAAACTTTTACTTCATCACACGTTGGGAACTATATTGAAAAAAGGGATCTTGTAGGAAAAAATATAAATGTCATGCTTAAATTCACATTAACAGAACTTCGCATTGCAGGACTTGCCCATTAAAATCAGGTTTACAATGCTGCCCTTATTTGCAGCATTGTAAACTTATAAGTGTTTATTTCAATACTCTTACAGCACCTCCAGTACTTCTTCCAATTTAATGCCACGGGAACCTTTCAGCAGGATATGGCTTCCTGTAATGGGATGTTCCGTCAGATAGGCACGCAACGAAGCCACGGTGTCGAAATGCGGGAAAGGCGGCTGGATGCTGCAAAACTGCGACCCGACCAAAAAGACCTGCTCGAAACCGCATGATTCCAGCAACTTCACGATTGCCCGATGTTCCGCTTCGCTTTGTTCACCCAATTCCAGCATGTCGCCCAGAATCAGCGTCCGGTGCGGCACGCGCATTTGCGCAAAATTCAGCAGGGCAGCGCGCATACTGGTCGGGTTAGCGTTGTACGCATCCACGACAACAGTATTGTGTTCCGTTTTCTTCAGCATGGAACGGTTGTTTTGCGGCACATAGGTTTCTATGCCTGCACGGATTTGTCCGGCTGTCAGGCCGAAAACAGTACCGACCGTAACCGCCGCCAACACATTCTCGGCGTTGTATGCACCAATCAGGTTGGTTTTTACATGAAATGTTTCTTCTGCCGCGTGAATGTCCATCTCCAGGAATGTTTCGCAAGCCGTAACCTGTCCCCAGACGGGTGCACCTTGCGGTTTCAGGCTGTAGCCGTATGTCGGCAGGTCGCCTGCCATTTCCGCCAGATCCGGATTGTCCGCATTACGGAAAATGAATCCGCCCGTGGAACGGATAAAATCATATAGCTCGCCCTTCGTTTTTTTCACGCCCTCGAAACTGCCGAAACCCAGCAAATGGGCCTTGCCCACATTGGTAATCAGGCCGGCATTCGGGCAAGCTATTTCCACCAGTTCCTGAATATCGCCGGGGTGGCTGGCTCCCATTTCGATAATCCCGATTTCATCTTCCGGCTGCATTTTAAGCAAGGTCAGCGGCACGCCGATATGGTTGTTCAGGTTTCCCTGCGTATAATGCACGCGGTATTTCTGTTTGAGCACGGCAGCCAAGAGTTCTTTCGTCGTCGTCTTGCCGTTCGTGCCCGTGATGCCGATAATTGGTTTTCCCAAATAAACCCGATGCATCCGTGCCAGTTGCTGTAAGGCTTTCAACACATTGTCCACCAGTATGAAACGCTCATCAACGGCATATTGCGGTTCATCCACGACTGCGTAAACGGCTCCTTGTTCCATAGCTTTGGCCGCATAGGCATTCCCGTTGAAATTTTCGCCTTTCAAGGCAAAAAACATGGAACCTTGCGGACAGTTCCGGCTATCCGTCGTAACGCACGAGCAACCGCCATCGGGCATATTGGCCTGAACGGCCAGAAATTTCCGGTTCACATCGGCAAACAATGCGTACAACGCATCCACATCTGTAATTTTCTGTGCCATATTTCCCATAAAAAGAGGCGAATTGCATAATCCGCCTCGTTAAAAAATCATTTTTCCGTATTTTATTCCACTACCGTAATCCAACCGAAGGGGTCGGCTACATCGCCGTACTGGATGGCGCGCAGGCGGTTATACAGTTTTTCGCATATCTTGCCAGGTTTGCCGTCCTTGCTGAAAACGTATGATTTTTTCGTGTCGTAATCGTCAATGCGTTCGATAGGACTGATAACGGCTGCCGTACCGCATGCACCGGCTTCGTCGAATTCTGCGAGTTCTTCCACCGGGATATGACGGCGTTCCACCGTCATCCCCATTTCTTCGGCCAAAGTCATCAGACTTTTGTTGGTAATCGATGGCAAAATGGAAGTTGATTTGGGTGTTACGTATGTGTTGCCCTTGATGGCAAAAAAGTTGGCTGCGCCACATTCGTCGATATATTTTTTTTCCTTGGCATCCAGATAGAAAATATTGGAATAGCCCAACTGGTGGGCATGTTCACCGGCAACCAGACTGGCTGCATAGTTCCCGCCGACTTTGTAGATTCCGGTACCCAATGGGGCTGCGCGGTCATATTCGCGCATGATGACAAACGGTGTAGTCTGGAATCCGCCCTTGAAATAAGGTCCCACAGGTGTTACGAACAGGATAAACTCATATTCGGTTGCCGGTTTCACGCCCACTTGCGGGCTTGTCCCGATTAGCAACGGACGGATATAGAGCGATGCACCCGATTTGTGTGGCGGCACAAACCGTCTGTTTTCCTGCACGGCCATGATAACCGCATCGCGGAATTTTTCTTCCGGAAATTCTGCCATCATAATACCCCGGCAAGAGGACTGCAAGCGTTTTGCGTTTTCATCCAACCGGAAAATACGAATTTTTCCGTCCTTGCCCATAAATGCTTTCAAGCCTTCAAATGCTTCCTGTCCGTAATGCAAACAAGTTGCCGCCATGTGCAAACTGATTTGCCGGTCCGTACATTTCCGCAATTCACCCCATGCGCCATTGGCATACGTGCAGCGGATATTTACATCGGTCGGGATATAGCCGAAACCGATATTGCTCCAATCAATGTTTGGTCGTTCCATAATCAAAACCTTCTTTGCGCCGTCCTCCAAGGTACGGCATATTTTTGTTTAATGTCCTAAAAATCCTCCGTAAACCGGCAACCATCCTTCAGCACCAACTGGGCTTCATTACCCATATTGAACAGTAAATCGACAATACTCAAATCAGTCAGAAAACCATGTTTTTCCTGAAAAACCTGATAGTAAGGTCGGATTATAATTCCGCAATCATGCTTCGGATGGATTTTGTCGCGCAAATCTACAACTTTTTTATGATAATCCGGTATATATGTGGCCGTAAATCCGATACTTTTCCGCATATCCAGCAATTCAAGCACTTTTTCGAGCAAAGCCGTGTTGAAATCGAGCAGGAAATCCCATTTTTGATGGAAAAAAGGTGCAAAATCATCTTCGTAATACTCGAAGAACGGCGTTGTGTTGTATGCCGAAACGATGGATTTCCAATGTTGCCGTTGCCAATCATCATGTTCCGAGATGCGGATATCTTTTATGCATTTTTTTTCGGTTCCGGTACGCTCTACGGGAATGCTCAACGCCATCTGGCCGTTGGCAGCCGCAATGTGGCAACGGTTCCGGTAGCTTTGTTTCTGATAATGCTCCCATTGCTCCACCAGCACGTTTTCCGCATTCTGCAACGCGAACATGTAGGAAACCGGTGGCAGATAGGCCGTGGAAAAAAGAACTGCTTCCGGCATGGGGATTACTGTTTCGCGTTTTTGAAGAACCGTTCCCAGCGTATCCTGCCCGAGAACCAGCCTTTGTCCTTGTCCAACGACAGCCAGACACAGACCGGACGCCCTACGATATGATCTTCCGGTACATAGCCCCAATAGCGCGAATCCGCGGAATTATGGCGGTTGTCGCCCATCATCCAGTAATAATCCATCTGGAACGTATAACTGTCAGCCGGTGCGCCGTTGATATAGACCGTGCTGTCCTTCAACACAATTTCCTGATGTTCATAGTTGCGTATCAAACGTTCGTAAACGGCATAGTTGGCCGGAGTTATGTCCAGTTTGTCACTTTTGCGCGGCATATAGACCGGACCGTAGTTGTCGCGCGTCCAATCGGTTTTCCCAAGCGGATAGACATCGCCGCCGCGCCATGCCGGTTCTACCTTGATGGCTTTGATCATCTGGTTTTGGGACAAGGCCTGGTAATTGGCTTTGGTCAGGGGCAAATGATATACCGGCAGGGCAGGATCCAAATCCATTGCTGCTATTTCCTGTGCGCCCGCCTGCGTCCTGCCATCTATGAAACGGCGGTCGACTACACTGATGTTCATCTTTTCAAACATGCTCGAAGTTATCAGTGAACCGTTTGTCTGGACATAATAGTTGTACTGCACACCATCGTGGTCTTCCAGTATTTTTCCGTTGATATAAATCTGATTGTCAATAATCTGCAAGGTGTCTCCGGGAAGCCCGACACAACGTTTCACATAATTTTCGCGCCTGTCCACCGGCCGGTAAATTATCTCACCGAAAATATCCTTGCGCTGATGCACAACTTCTTTTCCGTAATAATAGCACAGGCTGTAATAATCCGGATTTTGCTGTTTCAAGGCCACCGTATCGCCGGCAGGAAAGTTGAACACGACAATATCGCCGCGCTTGACATGTGTCAGACCTTTCAGACGGCGATATTCCCACTGTGGTTTGTCAAAATATGATTTTCCGCCGCCCAGCCATGCGGGGAACGTATTTTGCACCAACGGAAACGACAACGGCGTGTTAGGAATGCGCGGACCGTAGCTTGCCTTGCTGACAAACAGGAAATCGCCGACCAACAAGGTTTTTTCCAACGAGGAAGTCGGTATCTGGTAATTCTGGAACAAATACAAATTGATAAAATAAACCGCCACCAGTGCAAACACAATCGCATCAATCCAGCTGAATATGGAATACAGGGTTTTGTTCCTGGTCCTTTTCCAGAAATCCCAAGGAATGTATCGCGTAATGAACAAATCAAAAATCAGCGGCAACAGGAACAACCACCAGAAGTTGCCCACCCAGGCAATAAAAAGCACATAGACGAGTCCCCATACGGCAAATTTGACCCATTGCTTTACGGGAACATTTCTGAAACCCTTGCGACGCGGTTGCTCCGCTGTGTTATTGGCACGTTCCATTTTTTAAATTATTTTATGAAGAAACAGAATATTAAGAGGCAAAAATACAAAAAAGATGATTCCCGTAAAACCGCATTGTGTCCGGCTTAACAAAATGCTATAAGATTACATTTTTTTAAAACAGGAAAACAAAAAAGAAGGATTACAAAGTCCGGAAAATCAAAAAAAAATCCGATTTTTGCGGCAAAAACCGATTTATCATGAAACGTATCATTTCCACTCCGAACGCGCCGGCAGCTATCGGGCCATACAGCCAGGCTGTTGAAGTAAACGGCACGCTGTATATTTCAGGTCAACTGCCGGTCAATCCGTCAAGCGGGAAAATTGAAGGCGCAACCGTGGCAGAACAGGCCGCCCGGGTACTCAAAAACATTGGTGCCATACTGGAAGCAGCCGGCTATACGTATGCCGATGTCGTCAAATCGACCGTTTTCCTCAGCGACATGAGTTTGTTTGCTGAAATGAACGAAGAATACAGGAAAGTTTATACGCAGGATTTTCCCGCCCGTTCGGCCTTTGCCGTAAAAGCACTGCCAATGGGCGCTCTTGTTGAAATAGAAACGATTGCGGCCAGATAAAGCACACTGCAATGGAACAGGATAAACACTCTGCGCCCGGCAGGCGTAAACCGGCATGGCTCAAAATTTCGCGCCGGAACACCACCCAATATGCCAAAGTGCACCAGTTGCTTGCTGCCAATTGCCTGCATACGATTTGCGAAAGCGGTCGTTGTCCCAACCAATGCGAATGCTGGAGCCGCGGCACGGCAACGTTTATGATTCTGGGCGACATTTGTACGCGGGGTTGCCGCTTCTGCAACACACAGACGGGCAAACCACTGCCGCCTGCGCCAGACGAGCCGCAACAACTGGCCGATTCCGTAAAATCCATGGGGCTGAGGCATGTCGTCATTACATCCGTTACCCGCGATGACTTGCCCGACGAAGGCGCGCGCCATTGGCATGATTGCATTGCAGCCGTCAGGGAAGCCAATCCTGAAACGACCGTGGAAGTGCTTATACCCGATTTTAACGGCAAGCATGAACTTTTGGATATGATTCTGGCTGCCCGTCCGGATATTATTGGCCATAATCTGGAAACCGTACGCCGATTGACGCCAAGTGTCAGAAGCAGGGCTGAATATGAACGAAGCCTGAACGTTTTGAATTACCTGCATGGCCGGCAAGCCACGACAAAAACCGGAATTATGGTCGGATTAGGCGAAACGCCGGAAGAAGTGATGCAATTTATGGATGATGTCCTCCAGGCGGGTTGCCGTATCCTGACCATAGGGCAATATTTGCAGCCGGGAAAAAAGAATATGCCAGTGGCGGAATACATTACTCCGGCACAATTCGATTCGTATAAAAAAGCAGGGCTTGAAAAAGGATTCAGACATGTGGAGAGTGCTCCGCTTGTACGTTCCAGCTATCACGCTGAAATGCATCTTGCCTGATTACGATTTCAGTTTGTCTTCTATCTGTTGCACATCCGCGCGGAAACGTTTGTCAATTTCCATCTGGTCGGCTACAATCTTGCAGGCGTGCAACACGGTAGCATGGTCGCGTTGTCCGATGGTTGCGCCTATGGCCGACAAAGAACTCTTGGTCAGCTGCTTGGACAAATACATGGCAATCTGGCGTGCCTGCACTACTTCACGTTTGCGCGATTTTGTGGAAATGGAATCAACCGACAATGCAAAATGCTCGCACACCAGATCGCGGATTTTTTCCACGGTAAGCACTTTCGGTGTTATTTTCACGATTCGGCTTACAACCTGGCGGGCCAAATTCAGGTCGATGGGTGTGTTTTCCAATGTGGAATGTGCCATTAATGAAACCAGCACGCCTTCCAGGTCACGAACATTGTCCACCACGTTTTCCGCAATGAAGTCAATGACTTCTTCCGATATTTCCAGTCCATCGCGGTAGATTTTGCTTTTCAGGATATCCTTTCGCAACTGGAAGTCCGGTTTTTCTATTTCGGCCGAAAGTCCCCATTTGAAGCGGGTCAGCAGGCGTTGTTCCAGACCGGCCAGCATGGCAGGAGCACGGTCGGCTGTCAGAATCAACTGTTTGCCTGACAAGTGCAGATGGTTGAATATGTGAAAGAATGTGTTTTGCGTAGCTGTTTTTCCGGCAAATTCGTGAATGTCGTCAATAATCAGCAAATCAATGGTTTGGTAAAAATTCAGGAAATCGTTTACCGTATTGTTCCGGACGGCATCCGTATATTGGATCTGGAATGTATTGGCCGGGACGTACAAGACCCTTTTTTCAGGATGCTGTTGTTTGGTCATAATGCCGATGGCATTGACCAAATGTGTTTTGCCTACTCCCGATTGCCCATAAATGAACAGTGGATTGAATATCGTTTTTCCTGGTTCGTTGGCTATGCTGATGCCTGCTGTCCGCGCCAGTTTGTTGCTGTGTCCTTCTACCAGATTGTTGAACGTATAGGAAGAATTCAGCTGTGGATCCAATTCCGGCAACTGTGTTCCTTTGTCGTATGGAGTGGACATGCCGCGGGTTGCCGGCTTGTGTGTGCCGGCCGGAGTGTTTTCTTCTATTTTGGATGTTCCGGAAATGGTTTCACCGGCAATGGGAATTTTATATTCCAATTGTGTCCCTACGCCGAATTCACGATAGATAGCCGCCCGCAACAGTTCAATATATTTTTCTTCAATATATTCGACAAAGAAAAGGCTCGGAACTTGCAGAACAAGCACCTTGTTTTCATATTGCAACGGAACAATGGGTGCAAACCACGTTTTATACGCGGTTTCACTCAGATTGTCTTTAATCAGCGTCAGACAACGCTTCCACGGCTCAACACAAACTTGATTCTCCATAATTCATTTCCAGCAAGGCGCGATGGACTTTTTTTTGTTTTTCTATATAAAATTCGGTTTTGGTCTATGGCAGAAAAAACTTTTTTGAAAAGGCGATATTCCGCACCACAAAAGTCCGAAACTTTTTCCAAATAAAAAAACTTTTCAACAACCCACGCAGGGCCCGGATTTACATCTGTTTTAGAATCAGCATATTAAATATAACATGTTGATTGATAGAAGATTGCGGTGAACAAAAAAACAACAATCACCTGAAAAACAGAATGTTTACATTTTGACAGCACTTTTGTAAAAAAGGGGTGTAACTGTTCTCTGAACTCCCTATTTCCAAAGAGTTTCCGATAGGTTACGCAACATGCCGTAAAAAAAATATTATTTAGAATGATTCCACAGAAAAGCTATTCTTTGTTTTTATTGCCGAACAGCGAGAAATGCACGTAGCGTTTCGGGTTTTTTTGCAAGTCGATGAGTAGTTTGTCTGCACTTGACAAGGTATTTGACAGGTTCAGATAAAGTTCTTTGTCATTCATCAGCAGTCCGAGTGTTCCGTTGGTATCGTTCAGTTTGGATGTCAGTGTTTGCAGGTCATTCAGGGTGCCATCCACTTTTCCGAATGTTGCCTGGAAATCTATCTGCTTCAGGTTGTCGCCGACATGTTTCAGGTCGTTGACAGCCAATTGGACATCGGTCAGCAGTTGCGGTATGTTTTGGTTCATCAGGTGTTTGAGTTCGCTGGATGAGGTTGCCAGGTTTGTTGCCGTTTTTTCTACGGAAGCCAGTGTGTTCTGCAGTTCTTTTCCTGAAACGAGTGTTTGTGCAACGCAAACCAGGGAGTCTACATGTTCCAGTGTAGCATGTAGTGTGGGAATCATGGCTGCGGCATCGGCAAACATGCTTTTGGCTGTTTCCGTTTCCAAAGTGTCTTTGGACACATGTAATTGTCCCGTACGGTCTTCCGGAAAGATTATCCGGATCATTTTGTCGCCCAGCAGGCCATCGTCAGCAAGCTCCATTTTGGTTCCGAGCGGGAATTGCAGGTCCTTGTTAACCGATATGCGTATGGTAAAGGGGGTGGATGCTGCAAAATCATAGGAGATTTCATCGACCATGCCCACTTTATAGCCCTGGATATAGACCGGTGCGGATTCTATCAGTCCATTTACGTCGTCAAACACGCCATAGTAGTATTGGGTTGGAGAAAAGACATTTATGCCTTTCAGGAATTTGATTCCAAAATACAGGACCACGATGGTTGCCACTGCTACAAGTCCCAGTTTTGCTTCACGAGTAAAAAATTCTTTCTTCATTATTTTCTTGGTTTATAGTTTGCTTGTCATTCCATTTCACGTGCTTCTTTCACCGATATTTTTTTTCCGTTCAGGAAAGCAATGACAAAAGCGTCCGGAAATTTCTTTTTGATGTTTTTTCGGATTTCTTCAATTTTCTGGAATTCCGTTTCTTCTCCTACGGTATATTTGTACAGATTGCCTTCTTTGTAATAATCCGCGTTTTCAATTCCCTTGAAGGCAGGATCTTTGTCAGACAATATGGATTTTACGGAGAAAATCTGTACTTTGTAGACGGGTTTTCCTTCGGTTTGTGTGTTGGAACGTGATTTTTGTGTGGTTGTTTTTGTCGTTTTCGGCGTATTCAATGCCGTTTTCTTTTCAACCTGGTGTTTGTATTCAACAAAGGCGTTGTAAATGGCGTCCGCCATGGTCTGTTGTCCTTTGGTTGAGTGCAGGAATTGTTCTTCCGCCCTGTTGGTTATGAAACCCAATTCGATTAAAACGCTCGGACATGCTGATTTGTGCAACACCCAAAAGGCAGCCTGCCGCACTCCTCTGTCTTTCCGGTTATATTGTTGGGTGAACTGGTTTTGCACGGATGAGGCGAAACTCAAACTGCGGTCGATATACTGGTCCTGCATGAATTCGAACATGATGTAGGATTCCACGGAGTTCGGGTCAAAGCCCTGGTATGTTGTCTTGTAATCTTCTTCAAGTAGCATTACGGCGTTTTCGCGCATGGCTACATCCAGGTTGGATGCCAGTTTGTCCAGACCGAGCGTAAAGGTTTCGGCTCCGCACACGTCCCTGTTTTCGGCAGCATTGGTGTGTATGCAAATAAACAGGTCGGCATTATTCTGGTTGACGAAATTTGCCCGTTCCTGCAGGGTGAGGAATACATCTGTCTTGCGGGTGTAGAATACGTTCACATCCTTGAAATTGGCTGCAATTTTTTGTCCCAACTTCAGGGCGACTCCCAGGTTGATGTTTTTTTCCTGGGCAATTTGTCCCATGGCACCGGGGTCCCGTCCTCCATGCCCGGCATCAATGACCACGGTGAACTTTTTGGGCGCGGCAGCCTGCAGGTACGCGGTTGGCATGCACAGCAAACAGGCCAGCAAGTATGGTAATATGGGCAACATTCTTGTTGCAAAACATTTGGACATAGCGTTATATGTTTTGTGTTTTTACTCGCAGAAATCTCCTGCAAAAATAAGGATTTCCGCTTAATTATGCAGAAACATTACGCGGCTATTATTAAATTAACTTATAAAAATTACGGTTTTATAAGTCCGTACTACTTTTTTTGAGTACCTTTGCCCATCTAATTTCTGTATATAACAGGGGATGCGAATCCACAAACGATATAACAGCCCGTTTTTATTTGCATGGTACGTGTTTTTCGTGCTTGCGTTTTTTGTTTCCGCAGAAAGCCAGGCACAGGAGGTTCAGACAGACAGCACTTCTGTTATGTCGAATGATTCCATCCGCCCCTTGTCTCCCGATTCCGTTGCAAGCGATTCCACGCAACAATCCTCTAAAAAGGAGATGCTGGATGCTCCTGTTACCTATGAAGCGCAGGATTCCATTGTTTTTTTGGGTGATGGTACAGGTTTTCTGTATGGTTCGGCGGCCATGCAGTATAAGGAAATTGATTTGAAGGCCAATTATATCCGCGTTAAGATGGACAGCACGACCATTTATGCATCGGGAACGACGGATAGCACCGGTGTGGTCAGCGGTTCGCCTGTCTTTACGGAAAAGGATGCTTCGTATGAGGCCAAGGAGATGACTTATAACCTGAACACGAAAAAGGGGTTCATCAGGCAGGTCGTTACCCAGCAGGGTGAAGGATATATTATCAGTGACAAGACCAAAAAAGATGAAAACGACTTGCTGTATATGGTTGATGGCAAGTATACGACATGCGACAATCATGAACATCCGCATTTCTATTTGCAACTGACCAAGGCTAAAGTCAAACCAGGAGATTATGTGGCGGCTGGTCCTGCTTATCTGGTTGTGGCCGATGTGCCTTTGCCATTGGCCATTCCGTTCGGTTTTTTCCCGTTTACGAGCCAGTATTCCTCCGGAATTATCATGCCGAATTATGGAGATGACTCATCGCGTGGGTTTTATCTGCAAGGCGGCGGCTATTATTTTGCCATAAACGATTATTTCGATCTTGAACTGCTGGGCGATATCTATACCAAAGGAACCTGGGCCGTGACTGCCAACACAAATTATGTGAAACGTTACAAATTCAGGGGAAGTTTCAATCTGACATATCGGAACGATGTGACCAGTGAAAAGGACCTTCCGGATTATTCTGTTGCCAAAAACCTGAGCATACGATGGTCCCATTCGCAGGACGCGAAGGCAAACCCGTACAGTACTTTTTCCGCAAGTGTCAATTTTTCTACCAGCGGCTATAACCGCAGCAATATCAACAGTTATTATAATCCGGAATTGAACTCGGAAAACACCAAGAGCTCATCCGTTTCCTTTACGCAGCGTTTCCCGAACAACAGCCCCTGGAGTATTTCAGGAAGTGCCACAATCACCCAACGAACCAAAGACTCTACCATTAACATGACCTTGCCCAGCCTGAGCATAAACATGAGCCGTATTTATCCGTTCAAACGCAAAAATCCGACGGGGAAAGAACGTTGGTATGAAAAAATATCGCTGAGCTATACGGGAACCTTGAGTAACAGTATTGAAACCAAGGAAAACAAACTGTTGCATTCTTCGTTCACCAAAGACTGGAAAAATGGCGTGAATCATAATATTCCAATTTCAGCATCGTTTAACGTGCTGAAATACATAAACATATCACCGTCGGCCAGCTATACCGAACGTTGGTATTTCAAGCGGGTGGACCAAAGCTGGGATGAGGAGAATAACGAGGTAAAGATGGATACGACGAACGGTTTCTATCGGGTATATAACTTCAACGTAGGCATATCAGCTTCTACAAAACTATATGGTTTCTTCATTCCAAGCCGCAAGATATTTGGTGACAAGATAGACCGTTTCAGGCATGTCCTGACGCCAAGCATTGGATTTACGTGGGCACCTGATTTTGGCAACAGCTGGTTTAATTATTACGGTACCTACGAGAAACCGGTAACCAATTATCTGACCGGTGAACCAGATGTCGAAACCGTGACTTATTCCCGTTATGCCGGCGCGCTATACGGAACGCCGGGACGTGGAAAAACGGGAAGTATAACCTTCTCGCTTGCCAACAACCTGGAAATGAAAGTACGGAACGACCGGGACACTACAGGCGAAAACCCCTTCAAGGTAATCAGCCTGATAGACAATTTTTCCGTGAACGGCTCGTACAACATTGCCGCGGATTCCATGAAATGGTCTAACTTCAATGCAACTCTGCGTCTGAAGTTTAAGAATTATTCCTTGAACCTGACCGGTTCGTTTGATCCATACATGTACGGGTTGACAGAGTCCGGAAGTCCTGTACGCATAGATGAATTGCGCTGGAATCACGGTAAGTTTCCACGTTTTCTGGGAACAAGCACATCTTATAGTTATACGTTCAATAACGATACGTTCAAAAAATGGTTTGGCAAAAAAGACAAGGACCAGAATCAAAATGGCGAAAATCCGGATGAAACGTCCGAAGATACGGAAGATTCTATGTCGGATACCCCGCCAGGCAACAGTGGTGACAATTCAAGCAACGGTGATTCCCAAACAATCGATGCGGATGGCTATGCGAAGGTTAGCGTGCCGTGGAGTATTTCCATAAGTTATACGCTCCGATACGCACAGAGCAGCAATTTTAATTATGACAAAATGGAATATGACATGAAGTTTACACATAACCTGAGTTTGTCGGGGAGTATAGGACTTGGAGCCGGCTGGAAAATAAGCACCAGTACTTCATACGACTTTGATGCCAAAAAATTTTCATACTCCAGCTTTAATGTCAGCCGTAGCCTGCACTGCTGGAGCATGAGCGGCAGTTTCGTTCCGTTCGGCATCTACAAGTCCTATACATTCAAAATCGGTGTAAACGCCAGCATGCTGGCCGACCTGAAATATGAAAAACAAAGTGAATACGGTCGCTCCAATGTAAACTGGTGGTAAATAGGAACACAATAAAAACAATAAATAAAACAACAGGAAAAAATGATTATTTCGGAAAAGAAAATGGTAAAAGTCTGCTACGAATTGTTCGTAGATGGTGAAAACGGGCAGGAAGAATTGATGGAACGCGCAACGGAACAAGCGCCTCTGAGTTTCTGTTTTGGCATAGGTATGATGTTGCCCATGTTCGAAGCGAATTTGGCCGGCAAGAAAGCAAACGATGCATTCGATTTCCGCATCGAATACCGTGATGCCTATGGTGAATATGACGAACAAGGCGTTATTGACCTGGACAAGAAAATCTTTATGGTCGATGGAAAGTTGGATACAGAATACATTTATCCGGGCAATGTGGTGCCGCTCATGGACAACGAAGGCAACCGTGTCAACGCCGCTATTGTAGAAGTAAAGGATGATACCGTACAAGTGGATCTGAACCATCCGCTGGCAGGCGAAAACCTGCATTTTGTAGGTAAGGTCCTGGAGGTTCGCGATGCAACCGAACAGGAACTGAACCACCTGTTGGGCGGTTGTCATTGCGACAGTTGCCACTGCGACAGCGACTGTGGCTGCTGCCATTAATAACCAATATCCACTAAATAACAAAACCAATCGGACATGAACACTTTCGGTACAAAATTCAGGTTCACTTCTTTCGGCGAATCACACGGAACAGCCATAGGCGGCATTATAGACGGTTGTCCCGCAGGCGTGGAACTTGATATGTCTTTTATCCAGAGCGAATTGAACCGCCGCAGGCCGGGACAGTCGCCCGTAAGTACGGCACGCAAGGAAGACGACAGGGTTGAATTCCTTTCCGGTATTTTTGAAGGCAAAACGACCGGAACTCCGATTGCTTTTGTTATCTGGAACCAGAACCAGCATTCTGCCGATTATGAACATTTGAAAAATGTGTTCCGGCCATCGCATGCTGATTTCACCTATCAGCAGAAATACGGCATCCGTGACTACCGCGGCGGCGGGCGCAGTTCCGCCCGCGAAACGGCCGGGCGTGTCGTGGCCGGCGCCGTTGCCAGGCAAATCCTGAACCGGAAAGGTATACGCATAACCGCATATACGTCCCAAATAGGTCCCATTGCCCTGGACAATGATTACCGGAAATACGATTTTTCCCAAATTGAGACCAATGCCGTGCGTTGCCCGGACACGGAAAAAGCCGTACGAATGATTGAATTTGTCGAAAAAATGAAGAAAGAGGGCGATTCAATCGGAGGAACCGTGACTTGTGTCATTGAACATGTTCCAGCCGGTATCGGAAATCCGGTCTTTGGAAAACTGCAAGCCGTTCTGGCAAGTGCCATCATGAGCATAAATGCCGTGAAAGGATTTGAATACGGTTGCGGGTTCAATTATCTGGATTGTCCCGGTTCCGAGTTGAACGATGCTTTCTGCATGGAAAACGGTCAGGTTTCCACCCGTACCAATTATTCCGGCGGCATTCAGGGCGGTATTAGCAACGGACAGCCTGTCTATTTCCGCGTTGCGTTCAAACCAACGCCCTCCATCAGCAAAACGCAGCAAACCGTCAATATGCAAGGCGAAGAAACCGAGCTGTCCATCCACGGGCGCCATGATCCTTGCATTCTGCCGCGTGCCGTCCCCGTGGTGGAGGCCATGACAGCCATTGCCCTGCTTGATTGCATGCTGAACGGCTGATTCTAAACATGGATAGTTCCAGAACCATAACAATCATTTTTAGTGAGAATTCTGTGGAATAGAAGCTAATAAGGTTAAACTAATCCAATCATCACATAAACGCAATTATGAAAACAGAATTTAGCCAAATAGAAATAGAAGCCCTTAAATACTATGTCTATTGCTTGGTAGACCCACGAAATGGTAACATTTTTTATATTGGGAAAGGCGGCTATAACAATCGTGTTTTCGAGCACGCACGTGGTGCAATAAATTCTGATGATACAAACCTGAAACTTAATACAATTCGTGAGATTATTGCCCAAGGTTATGAAGTACAGCATTATATTCTCCGGCATGGCATAGAGGCAGAGGAAGTGGCGTATATGCTTGAATCTACTATCATAGATTTATTGACTTATCCGGCTTTTAATAAGAAATTCCTGCTCACGAACTTGGTCACAGGGCATCATCAATGGGATGAAGGTATCAAAACCGTTGATGAGATAGCACAAATCTATGATTGTGCAAAACTTAATCCAGCCTCCAACCAAAAATTGTTATTGGTGAGCCTGAACAAAACCTATATCCAGAAAAACGCACAAGGGATTTATGTACGAGCAAATTTATATGAATGTACAAGAAAATATTGGACTATTGCACCAAACCGGGCCAATAATGTCGATTATGTATTAGGCGTCTATCGTGGTATAGTAAGATCTGTTATAAAGCCCACCTCAAAATGGCAATACGCTTCAACCGATGACAATGGCAATTCTTTTAAATCGAAAAAAGCCAGATACCAGATAGAAGGAAGAATGGATGACGAAGAAGGAAATAGATTATATCTGAATAAGGATGCCACGGATTATCCTTTTGGTTCTGGTGGTAGTTTTCGTTATATAGATTGAACCAACATACGACCCATATTTGCAACCGACAATATCTTGATTTGACTTATAATCTTCTGAAAATATCGAACACAGGAAATTTCATCCGAAAACCTGTTCTATGATTTCCGGATAATAGCGGTATTCCAATTCGTGTACCTTGGCGGCAATCTCGTCTGGAGTGTCCGTCGGCAATATCGGGCATTTTGCCTGGAAAATGATATTGCCTTCGTCGTAATTCTCATTTATATAATGTATCGTAATGCCGGTTTCCGTTTCGCCGGCATTTTTTACAGCCTCATGCACATGGTGTCCGTACATGCCCTTGCCGCCATATTTCGGCAACAAAGCAGGATGGATATTGATAATTTTGTTTGGAAAGGCGTCCAAGAGCGGTTGTGAAATTTTCAGCATGAATCCGGCCAGGACAATACCATCAATCGCGTATTTTTGCAACAAATCCAGGACGGGTGTGCCCTCGGCGAACTCGTTTTTGGAGAAAGAAAAGGATGGAATTCCCATTTTTTGTGCCCTTTCATGCACATAAGCATGCTCGTTATTGGATAAAACCAGCGGAAAATCCACACTTTTTCGTGAGTTAAAATAGCTAAAGATGTTTTCTGCGTTTGAGCCTGAACCTGAGGCAAGAAGAGCTACTCTTTTCATGTTTTTCCAATGTTAAAAAATGCACAGCCCGATATTCCGTGTGCAAAAATAATTGCCTGAAATTTCACTTTTTATGGTCAAGTGAAAAAAAATGCTTTACTTTGCACCCGCAAAATTAATAAAACAATTTTATATCACACTAAAACGAAAAATTATGTCAGAAGTTGCATCAAAAGTAAAAGCTATTATCGTTGAAAAATTAGGTGTAGATGAAGCTGAAGTTACAATGGAAGCCAGTTTCACAAACGACTTGGGTGCCGATTCTTTGGATACCGTTGAATTGATCATGGAATTTGAAAAGGAATTCGGAATCTCTATTCCTGATGAAGCAGCAGAAAAAATCGCAACTGTAGGCGATGCTGTGAACTATATTGAAGCGAACGTTCAAGCTTAAGAATGCTCTAATTTTATTTCGACAACTTATGGAATTAAAAAGAGTTGTTGTAACCGGTTTAGGTGCTCTTACACCAGTTGGCAATACTGTTCCTGAATTTTGGGAAAATCTGGTTGCCGGTGTAAGCGGCGCCGGCCCGATTACACATTTTGATGCGTCAAATTTTAAGACACAGTTTGCCTGTGAAGTAAAAAATTTTGATCCACTTACCCTTTTTGACCGGAAAGAGGCCCGCAAATATGACCGTTTTGCACAATATGCCATTGCTGTTGCAAAACAAGCGGTAGAAGATGCGGCTTTCGATCTGGAAAAAGAGGATTTAGACAGAATAGGTGTTATATGGGGCTCAGGTATTGGCGGGCTGAAAACCTTTGAGGATGAAATGGAATATTTTGTCACCAACGGTAAGATTCCCAAGTTCAATCCTTTCTTTATCCCGAAAATGATTGTAGATATTGCTGCTGGCAATATTTCCATTATGTATGGTTTCCGTGGTCCCAACTTTGCTACTGTTTCTGCATGTGCATCATCATCACATGCAATAGGCGATGCATTCAACTATATTCGTCTCGGCAAGGCAAATGCTATTGTAACCGGTGGTTCGGAATCGACGATTACCGTGTCCGGTGTCGGTGGCTTTACGGCCATGCACGCGTTGTCAACACGCAATGATTCTCCTCTGACGGCTTCACGTCCGTTCAGCAAGAGTCGCGACGGCTTCGTGATTGGTGAAGGCGGGGCTTGTCTTGTGCTGGAAGAACTGGAGCATGCCAAGGCACGCGGAGCGAAAATATATGCGGAAATAATCGGTGTCGGTTTCTCGGCAGATGCCCATCATATTACAGCTCCGCATCCGGAGGGAATCGGTGCGGAAAAGGTAATGCAGTATGCTTTGGATGATGCCGGCATCGAGCCGGAGGCTATTGATTACATAAATGTACATGGAACTTCTACTCCGTTAGGAGATATTTCTGAAGTGAAAGCCATCAAACATATTTTTGGTGAGCATGCCTACAAACTGAATATCAGTTCAACCAAGTCCATGACAGGCCACATGCTCGGAGCAACAGGAGCAGCAGAAGCCATTGCATGTATTCTGGCCATTCAGAATGGCATAGTTCCGCCGACGATTAATTTCACGGAAGGGGATGAAGACCCTGAAATTGACTATAATTTGAATTTTACGTTTAATAAGGCACAAAAACGCACTGTCAATACCGCGTTGTCAAATACATTTGGTTTCGGAGGACATAATGCGAGTCTTATTTTCAGAAGATTTGAAGAATAAGTTTTTAAACATTGTTTCTCTTTTTCGCATAAGGTTCTTTTCGAAATATCGAGAAGAACCTTATATGTTTTGGACTGACTTGCTTGGCTTTTCTCCTCGCAATCCGGATTTGTATGAGTTGGCCATGTGTCACAAGTCGGTCAGGAGGCTTGTTGATGGGAAACAATACACAAACGAACGGCTCGAGTTTTTGGGAGATGCCGTGCTTAATGCGGTTTTTGCGGATATTCTTTTACGCAAGTTTCCGGATCGGCAAGAAGGTTTCCTGACCCGGACACGCTCCAAGATTGTATGCAGGGCAACCTTGAATGAACTGGCCATGCGACTGGGTATTGACAAACGCATTAAGAAAGCGGCTTATGTGGACCGGAATCTCGAAAACCTGTATGGCAATGCCTTTGAAGCCTTGATTGGTGCCATTTATCTGGATTACGATTACGAACATTGCAAACAGTTTATCTGGAAGCTTATCCGGCAGAAACGTATTAATTTGGATAAAATGGCTTATGCCGAGGTCGATTTCAAGTCAAGGTTGCTGGAATGGGGACAAAAGGAACAGCAACAAATACAATTCGAACAAATCAGTGAATTGCTTGTTGAAAAGACAAACAGGCACACTTTCCTGTATCGGGTAACATTAAACGGACAAACGGTTGCTGAAGCCAAAGGTACAACCAAACGGGAGGCCCAGCAGACAGCGGCTGCTTTTGCTCTGAAAAAAATATGCAGTTCCCAAAGCGCAACTAAATATCATATACAAAAACATTCAAAAAATTCTGTTACATGAGTACATTCCATTTTGCAACCCTGATGTTCTCCCAGGCTGAGAAATATGGGACACGAACCGCGCTCCGTTATCGCCGGAACGGTGAAACCCAATGGCGTGAAATGTCATGGAGAAAGTTTGCAGATCGTATAAAGACAACAGCCAAGGCATTGGTTGAACTTGGTGTTGCAGAAGGCGAGCCAGTAGGACAATTTTCCCAGAACATGCCGGAAAATCTGATTGTTGATTTCGCCCTGTATGCAAACCGCGCCGTTTTGGTTCCTGTTTATGCAACATCATCTACGGAGCAGGTGTCATATATTGTAGACGATGCAAAACTGAGAATTCTGTTTGTCGGGGAACAGCAGCAGTACGATGTTGCCATTGAGGTTCTGAAAGAATCCGATACGCTGGAGCATATTATAGCGTTGGACAAGAATATTGTGTTTTCGGAAAAGGAGCATAGCATGTATTTTTCCGATTTGCTGGCATTGGGCAACGCATCGCAGCAACAGGATGTCGTGGAGGCCCGTCAGGCTGCGGCAAGCGAGGATGACATGTCTGCCATATTGTATACATCGGGTACAACCGGAAACCCGAAAGGCGTTATGCTGATGCATTCCGGCTTTAATCAGGCCATGCGCATTCATGACATGCGCCTGACCACCTTGACCGATAAGGACCGCTCGATTGCCTTTTTGCCGTTGTCGCATGTTTTTGAACGCATGTGGTGCTATTTCTGTTTGCATAAAGGAATAGAAATCATTATAAATCTGCATCCTACAGATATACAGCAGACCATAAAGGAGATACGCCCCACCTTGATGTGTGCTGTTCCGCGCTTCTGGGAAAAAGTTTATATAGGTATCAAGGAAAACCTGTCCCATTATTCGGAATTCATGCTTGGTGTTGTCATGTGGTCCATAGCGGTAGGGCGCAAATATAACATTGACCATTTACGCGTGGGAAAGAAACCGAACTGGTGGTTGCGTTTACGTTACAGATTTGCGGACAGGTTTATTTTTTCCAAGGTAAAGAATACGGTAGGCATAGAAAACGGTGTTCTGTTTCCGACAGCGGGTGCAGCGCTGGCGGATCACATAACTGTCTTTTTCAGAAGCATTGGCATTCCTATTTGTTATGGCTATGGCCTGACAGAAAGCTATGCTACAGTATCCTGCTTTGATTATCAGAATTATGAAATAGGTTCGGTAGGCAGTATCATGCCGGAAGTAGAGGTGCGTATTGGCGAGGACAATGAAATACAATTGCGCGGCAAAACCGTTTTCCGGGGTTATTACAATAAACCGGAAATTACCGAACAGTCGTTTACGGAGGATGGCTTTTTCAAGACAGGCGATGCGGGATATATAAAGGGCAATCATTTGTACCTGACAGAGCGTATTAAGGATTTGTTTAAGACATCAAACGGTAAATATATAGCTCCGCAACAGATAGAAACCTTGCTGACTACAGACAAGTATATTGAACAAGTGGCTGTTATTGGCGACCAGCGTAACTATGTTACCGCCATTATAGTGCCTAATCAGGCTTTGCTGGAGAAATATGCAGAGGAGAACCGTATAATGTATTCCAGCATGGATGATTTGCTGAAGAATCCGCAAATATACAAATTGATAGAGGAACATATCCAGAAATTGCAATCCAACATGGCCCATTTTGAGGTTATCAAAAAATTCACGCTGATTAAGAAAGGATTTGCCATTGAAACGGGAGAACTGACCAACACGCTGAAACTGCGCCGGGCAATCATAATGCAGAAATATGCACAGATTATCGATTCCATGTATGAACAGCCGGATAAGGCTGATTTATTGAAATAGCCATTGCGACAGGGATTCTTTTGTCGTGAAGGGTTGAAAAAAAGAAAAGAGCAAAGGATGTTTTTTTTGCATTCTTTGCTCTTTTTCCTGATGATTCCGATCTTGTCCAGTTCCGGACTTCGCCGTTGTGTTATGCCTCAATAGGTTTGTACTTGGGAACCAGGGCTTTCATAATGCACCAGGCAACCAAATAGGCAACAGCGCAGATGCAGAAAATAATCATGTATCCGGCTTGTTTTCCATCGAATCCCATAAAATGAAAGGCTTCGCCGAGATTTTCCGAATAGGTGAATAGTGCTCCTGCACCTTTGTTGATAAGGAACGAGCCAATACCACCTGCCATGCCGCCTATACCGGTAATGGTTGCAATGGCGGATTTCGGGAACATGTCACCAATGGTGGAGAACAGATTGGCGCTCCAGGCCTGATGTCCGGCGCCGGCAATACCGATAATAATGGCCGGCCACCATACGGAAATTGCACCTGCACTTTGTGCAAACAAGGCCGGCAGCGGCAGAAACGCGAATATCAACATGGCCAACATACGGCCGGCATACGGGTTCATGCCTTTCTTGTCCACAAAAAGGCGTGGCAGGTATCCTCCGAAAATGGATAGTACCGTAACAATGGCATAAAGTGTAATAATCAAGGCCATACCTGTTCCGGAATCGGAGCGGTAACCATATTGATCGGAGAAATAGGCCGGCGCCCAGAACAGATAGAACCACCATACACCATCGGTAAAGAATTTACCCACAATAAACGACCAGGTCTGACGGTAGGTAAAGCATTTCCAAAACGGAATAGCTTTTTCTTCCTTGGTGGTAGTCTTTGTTTCTGCTGTTGTTTCTGCGTCGTCTTGATGGATATATTCCAGTTCGGCGCTGTTCACATGTTTGGATTCTTCCGGTTTGTCGTACATGAATATCCAGAACCCCATCCAGATAAAGCCGAGTGCACCGATGATGACAAATGCCATTTCCCAGCCGCCTCCAACTCCGATAGATTTGAAGTATTTGGCGAGCAAAGGGATTGTTACGGGTGCGATTAAGGCACCAACTGACGCACCTGCATTGAAAATGGAAGTAGCAAATGCACGGTCTTTTTTGGGAAAATATTCGGCGGTAACTTTAATCGCCGCAGGAAAGTTGCCCGCTTCACCCAGGGCTAGGACACAACGGGCCGCTAAAAAGAGCCATACACTTGTAGTGGCTATCGCCGTTGCTGCAGCCGTACCTGCTTCCACGGCAGTCATTGCCTGAACAGATTCAAAACCTTCGATATGCACGGTGAGCCAGCCGCATATGGCATGCAAGCATGCGCCGGCAGACCAGATTCCTATGGACCATAGATAACCTTTACGGGTGCCCATCCAGTCAATAAACTTGCCGGCAAATAACATACAAATGGCATAGATAATTGAGAATACGGCAGTAATGGTACCATAATCACTGTCGGTCCAATGAAACTCCGGAGCAATAAAGTCCTTCCAGGTCAGTGACAAGACCTGACGGTCCAGATAGTTCACCGTAGTGGCTACAAACAAGAGCACGCACATCCACCAACGCCAGTTGGTCATCAATTTTGTGGTTGTTGAAGTTTGATTTGTCATGTATAAAATTTGTTTTTTATGTCTAACATCGAATTAGACGAGGTTATTGTTTAAAAAGAGAAATTGCAGGAACAGAATATGTTTCTGCAATTTCGATAAATTATTTTCTTACAGTTTCGATAATCGAAAGGGCATCTTTGCACAAAGCCGTAATTTTGCTCCACTCCTTGGCTGCAATGACTTCTTTCGGGAACAGATTGCTGCCCATGCCGACGCACATTACACCCGCCTTGAACCATCCTTCCAGATTTTCGCGGGTTGGTTTCACGCCTCCTGTAACCATGAGTTGGCTCCAGGGCAGAGGTGCTTTCAGGCCTTTGATAAATGCGGTTCCGAGTACATCGCCGGGGAACACCTTGCAGAGGTCGCAGCCACATTCCTGTGCAAAACCTATTTCAGATACGGAGCCGCAACCGGGAGTATAGGGTATCAGTCGGCGATTGCAAACTTTTGCTATTTCGGGGTTGAACAATGGTCCCACAACAAAGTTGGCGCCTGACTGGATATAGAGTGCGGCTGTGGCAGGATCTACAATGGAGCCGACGCCCAGTATCATACCGGGGAGTTCCTTGTTGGCAAATTTGACTAACTCACCGAATACTTCCTGTGCAAAATCACCGCGGTTCGTGAATTCAAAAGCGCGAACACCGCCTTCGTAACAGGCTTTGACCACTTGTTTGGCTGTTTCCAGGTCGGCATGATAGAACACCGGAACCATTCCGGTGTTTTTCATGGCGGTCAGGACTTCTATTTTATTATATTTTGCCATAATCTATTGTCGTTTTTTTTGTTGATTATTATCGTTGTACGCGTCCGCTTGCATCGCCTCCGGCCAGGGCTTCTACTTCTTCTGCAGAAACGAGATTGAAATCGCCGTTAATAGTATGTTTCAGTGCGGAAGCGGCTACTGCAAATTCCAGGGCTTCACCTTGGGTTGCTTTGGTCAGCAGGCCATGTATGATACCGCCGGAGAATGAATCACCTCCACCCACGCGGTCTACAATCGGGTTAATGTCGTAACGCTTGCTGGTGTAGAATTCGTTTCCGTTGTAGATCATCGCCTTCCAGCCGTTGTGAGTGGCTGAAAATGATTCCCGCAATGTGGAAATGACATATTTGAAACCGAATGTTTCGCTCATTTGTTTGAATATGCCTTTATAGCCTTCTGCATCGGTTTGTCCGGCTTCCACGTCGGCATCCGGTTTGAAACCCAGACAGAGTTCCGCATCTTCTTCATTGCCAATGCAGACATCGACATATTGCATCAACGGGCGCATAATGCTTTGGGCTTTTTCCTTGCTCCACAGTTTTTTGCGGAAGTTCAGGTCTACCGATACCGTGACGCCGTGTCGTTTGGCTGCTTCGCAAGCCAGTTTGGTGAGTTCTGCTGCCTTGTCGGAGATAGCCGGCGTAATTCCTGACCAATGGAACCAGTCGGCTCCTTCCATGATGGCATCAAAATCGAAATCTTCCGGACTTGCTTCTGCAATGGCGGAGTGGGCACGGTCGTAAATGACCTTGCTCGGACGCATGGAAGCGCCTGTTTCCAGGTAGTAAATACCCACACGGTCGCCGCCGCGTGCAATGAAGTCGGTTTTGACGCCATATTTGCGCAATGCATTCACGGCCGACTGTCCGATTTCATGTTTAGGAAGTTTGGTTACGAAATAGGCATCGTGCCCGTAGTTGGCACAACTTACGGCAACATTTGCTTCACCGCCGCCATATACGACGTCGAATACATCCGATTGAACGAAACGTGTGTTGCCTGGCGTTGAAAGGCGCAACATGATTTCGCCTAAGGTTACAATTTTACTCATTTTATTCTTTTCTATTTTGTAATTGAGAATTTATTTGGTATGCAAAAATAAGATTCGGGACAAAATTATAAAAAAGGAATAAGTTGGAAGTTTAATTTTGTCCCGAAAATGTGGAAATTTTGTACGAATCTTCAAAACTGGAAGAAATTCTTTGCGTTATTGTAACTTATGTCTTCCACCATTTGTCCCAGAAAGTCTATTTCCGACGCAGGCAACAGCCCGTTTTCGACATCGTTTCCAATCAGGTTGCACAATGTTCTGCGGAAGTATTCATGCCGCGGATAGGACAGGAATGAGCGTGAGTCGGTGAGCATTCCCACAAAGCGGCTCAGGAGGCCGAGTACGGAGAGCGCGTTCATCTGTTTTTCCATTCCGTCTTTCTGGTCAAGGAACCACCAGCCGGAGCCGAATTGTATTTTGCCGGGAACGGAACCGTCCTGGAAGTTTCCGAGCATGGTTGCTATCACTTCATTGGCGCATGGATTCAGGTTGTACAGGATTGTTTTGGCAAGTTTTCCCTTTGAGTTGAGTTTGTCCAGGAATTTGGCCATTGCTTTGGCTGTATTGAACTCACCGATGGAATCAAAACCGGTGTCAGGTCCCAGTTGTTTAAACATTTTGGTGTTGTTGTTGCGGATGGCTCCGTAGTGGAACTGTTGTGTCCAGCCTTTTTCGGCATCCATTTCGGCAAAGACAATCAGCATGGCTGATTTGAATTTCAGGATTTCGGCTTGTGTCAATGTCTGGCCGCCATATACTTTGTTGAATATGTTATTTATTTCGGTGTCCGTGTAATCTTCTGCATAGAATTCTTCGATACCGTGGTCGGACAGCTTGCAACCCATGGCAGCAAAGAAATCCTGGCGGTTGCGCAGGGCAGCGATCATGTCGTCAAAGCAACTGATGGTAACGCCGGAAACCTCGGAAAGTTTTTCTACATACGCACGGAAGTCGGCAGGTACTTCAACGGCCATTGCCTTGTCAGGACGCCATGCAGGCAACACTTTGATTTCAAAACCATCGTCTTTGCATTTTTTGTGGTATTCCAGGGAGTCTACCGGATCATCTGTCGTGCAGACAACTTCCACATGGTAGCGGCGCATCAGGTTGCGTGCGGAATATTCCGGTGTCTGCAGTTTGGCCGTGCATTCATCATAAATTTCGCGTGCCGTTTTTGGTGAAAGTAATTTTTCTATGCCGAAAGCGGTTTTCAGTTCCAGATGTGTCCAGTGATACAATGGATTACGCATGGTGTATGGAACGGTTTCCGCCCATTTTTCGAATTTTTCCCAATCGGTAGTATCCGTTCCCGTACAATAACGTTCATCTACACCGTTGGTACGCATGGCGCGCCATTTGTAATGGTCACCGCCCAGCCAGATTTCCGTCAGTGACCTGAACTGATAGTCGTTTGCAACCATGGCCGGAATCAGGTGGCAGTGATAGTCTATGATTGGCATCTTGGCCGCATGGTCGTGATAGAGTTCCTTGGCTGCATCTGTCTGCAACAGGAAGTCTTTGTCCAAAAAAGTTTTCATACGTATATATATAAATGTTAGGTGATACGGAGTGTCGCCCGAATTACTGCAAAGGAGATTCGCCATATCGCTTCTTCTGATCCCGGTTGTTTTGTAAACGTCTGTTTTTCAAGACAAAAAAGTATCACGAGAATCCTGATTGATTTGCTTTGGCTAATTTCCGTGTGCGCCCACGAAGATACGAACATTTTTTGATGTTCCAAAATGGTAAGTTGGCATTAAATATTTTTACGTTTACAGAAGTTCCTGTTGCCTGTTGTATTTATTTTGCAGGCTTTCATACGGGCAGGGGATTGTGTTGTGTCGGAAAAGTCTTGTTTCCTGAAGCAGTTCCGTGTTGTTTTCCGTTTTTATGTTTATCTTTGCTGCGGATTAAACAAACAGGTGACAGATTATGAAAATAGCATTGATCGGTTATGGAAAAATGGGCAGAATCATTGAGAGGATTGCCCTGGAACGCGGGCATGAAATAGTTTGCAGGATAGATGTCGATAATCAGGACGATTTTGCTTCGGAAGCATTCCGCAGTGCGGATGTCGCCATTGAGTTTACGGCTCCGCAGGTTGCCGTAGACAATTACAAGCGTGCATGGGCGGCCGGTGTTCCTGTTGTGTCCGGTACAACCGGTTGGACAGAACGCATGCCTGAAGTACGCAGGGAGATTGATGAGAAAGGATATACCTTGTTCTGGGCCTCCAATTTCAGTCTGGGTGTGAACATCTTTTTTGAACTGAACCGGCATTTGGCAAAAATCATGAACCACATGACTGATTATGAGGTGGACATGACGGAAATACATCATGTGCAGAAACTCGATGCACCAAGCGGAACGGCCGTAACCTTGGCCGAAGACATTCTGGCAAATATCGACCGGAAAGACAAATGGGTATTGGGCAAAGCCGGGGCAGCCAATGAACTGTCCATAGAAGCTATTCGTGAAGGACAAGTGCCCGGTACGCATATTGTACGCTATGACAGTACCGTGGATACGCTCACCATCAGCCACGAAGCCAAAAGCCGCGAAGGCTTTGCCTTGGGTGCCGTATTGGCCGCTGAATTTACACGCGGCAAACAAGGTTTTTTCGGCATGAAGGACCTGCTGAAATTTTAAATCAGAAAAACATAAAGCTGATTCGTGTCCGGTAAATTTTATATATATTTGCAAATATATATGGAGGACCGGCCATGGAGTTTTTACACAGGAATCCTTTTGTGCGACTACTATTGCCGCTTATGGCAGGCATTCTGGCAGACAATTTCCTTGTATTGCCCAAATGGTTTTTGTGGTTTCTTACCGTTGCAATAATTCTTCTTTTGCTGGCTCACTGCATTGTCATTGTCCGTAAAATATCTTTTTATCGTTTTCGTTGGTTGTTCGGCTGTTCGGTGTTTCTGTTCTTTTTCGGTTTGGGAATAGTGCTTACGGAGCGGGCAAAGCAGCGGACGCAAGTCGGTTTTTGGGATGTCGGCCGGATTTTTTACGTGGAATTGGCTGACAGGCCGGAAGAAAAGCCTCGTTCCATCTTGTGTCGGGTCAATGTTGTCGGCATGTCCGACAGTACGGGAATACATCCTGCTGGTGGACAAGTGATTATATATTTGCAGAAGGATAGTGCCAGCCTTGCGTTGCGTCGTGCAGACCGGTTGTTTGTGTCTGCGGTTTTTGAAGTTCCTAAATTCAGCAATAATCCGGAGGGTTTCGATTATGCGCAGTATTTGCAGAGGCAAGGCATTGCCGCAACCGCATATGTTCCGCAGGGCAAATGGAAAAAAGTGGGGCACAACAGTCGTTTTTCCATCATGGACCTGGCGGAACGCTCCCAGCAACATTTATTGTCCATTTACAGGAAATACGGCATTGATGAAGATAATTTCGGTGTATTGGCTGCTTTGACACTGGGTTATAAGGAATCGCTTGCTCCGGATATCAGCCAGAGTTTTTCGGCCACTGGTGCTACTCATATCTTGGCTGTAAGCGGTTTGCATACGGGTATTGTTTTTGTGGTATTGAACTGGGTTTTTTCTTTGTTCTTCGGTCGTTTCAAACGCCTGCAAGTGTTGAAGACCGTGTTGATTATCATGTGTTTGTGGGCATATGCCATGATTACCGGACTTTCGCCGTCCGTTCTACGGGCGACCATTATGTTCAGTTTTGTGCGCATAGGCATGAGCCTGAAACGCAGCTCGCAAATTTACAATACCATAGCCGTTTCTGCCTTTCTGTTATTGTTGCATAATCCTTTTTTGTTATTTAATGTCGGATTCCAGCTTAGTTACAGTGCCGTAATAGCCATAATTATGTTCCAGCCGCCGATGTCGCGTTTGTTTGACATTGGAAACAGGCCGTTGCGTTGGTTGTGGGACTTGCTTTGTGTTTCCGTTGCGGCCCAAATAGGGACGGCGCCATGGACATTGCATTATTTCCATCAGTTTTCCAATTATTTTCTGCTGACCAATATTCTGGCTATTCCTATGGCAAGTATCATTATTTATACGGCAGTGGCCCTGTTGGTTGTTTCACCGGTTGGATGCATCGGGAAAATCATGGCCGGTCTGCTGGATGCCGAACTTGGTTTTTTGAATACCGGAATTCGCTTCATAGAAAAATTACCATACGCGACAAGCGAAATCTGGATCAGCTCACTGCAAATCGCCCTGCTTTTTGGCTGCATCGCTCTGATAACAGCCTATTTTTATCGTAAAAAAGCTGCTTTTCTGATAAGTGCATTAAGTTGCATGTTATTGTTTTTCGTGTCCAGCCTGTATCGTCAATCCGAGAACCTTACGACAAAAAGATTAATTGTCTATGCTGACAACCGAAGCGATATAATCCAATCAACACATTATCAGAAAACCGACATTTACACCGACAGCGTCGAACAAGCGTTGTACCAGAGCAAAAGTTTCAGATTGAAATACAATTTGGAAGATCCGCAAATATTTTTATTGGATAACCGGTCGGATTCAGCCGGACTCCATGGATTTATCTTTGATAACCAACGATTTTTGTTGCTGCGTGACACAGTGCTCTACCGCAAAACAAGCCATCATCCTCTACAAGTGGATTATGTCCTTGTCGGAAACATTGGCAAAACGCGTCCGGAAGAGATTTTCCGGCATGTTCAACCAGAGCATCTCATCGTGCTGAATACGTGTCCATTCTGGAAAACGGCCGAGCTGAAACTTCTGTGCCGGGAAAATGGAATTGGTTTCTGGGACACGAATATGCAGGGCGCATGGATTCTGGAACGGCAAACCGGCTTATTTCGCCCCGACAACCACCGGTAATTTTTCACGGATGATTTCGCCGGTTTCTGCATTCACAGCATCAAAGACAAGCACGTAAATCCCTACGTTTGCATTGGTTCCGTTTTTGGTCAGGCCGTCCCAGACGAAGAAGCCATCTGTGGACAACAGCTGATTCTGTTTTATTGTCTGGAGCAGCAGGCCCGTAGGCGTGTAAATGCTGACATTGGCCGTGAAACCGTTTCCAGGCATTGCATAGCGGATAAAACATACGTCTTCAAAACCATCACCGTCCGGTGTGAATGCTTCCGGCTCAAGCCATATCCGCTTCGTTTCTTCCGCTTGTTCAAGGCTACGGTATTGGGAATTCCGATAGCCGGGCGTGCCGTAGTTTGTTTCCGAACTGGCCGAATGCCACGAGGAGGCATCCAAAGCCGGCAGAGCCGGATTTATCTTTTCCAGAGCAACGCCTTTTTCATTTTTAATCAATACGTGGTGCCATTTGGATGAATAGGTAGCGGAATCAAGAACAAGTGTGTCTGCAAGCAAATAAAGCGTTGTCCCATCATTGTTGAGCGTTTGTCGCCATGTTGTGCCCATGATGTTGGCATCGGCCGGACATGAGTGGCAGTTTGCCACAGTGACCGGTTCGCCGCACAAGGCTATTTCAGAGCCGGGCAAAACAAAACTGTTTTCAGGGAAAACATTTCCCGTGTTGAAACTGCCGTCACTCTTACGCGTTGTGATGACAAGATTCTGCAGGTCAAGAAATTTGTCGCTTACATTAGCCAGCTCAACATATTCGGCTCCGTTATCGGCCGGATTAAACATGATTTCGTTGAATACCAGATCGCCTGTTTCTATTTCTTCGGGCTGGCCAATGAGTTTTGTGCCGCTGTCTTCCTGCGGATTGCCTGCAAGGTCGGTTATGTTGTGCACGGTCAGTTCATACAGTCCTGAATGGGACAGCTCTTCTGCCACATCGAGCCAGACGGTTTCCTTTGTGTCCGATTGCGAAACGGCTGTGATTTCTATGGGACGGTTTTCATTCAGGTAGATTAATGAAAAAAAAGCGTTGTCCGAAATGACCGGTTCCGTAAATACCAGCTGTAAGCGATAGGAACCGACCATTGACAAATCTGACCATTTGGGACCTTCCGTGTCCTTTGCCGGCTCACCGGTGACGCGGATATCATCAAAATAATAATACTTGCCGGTTGTTTTCGTGTTCCTGACCAGAATGCCGGCGTGTTTTGACAACCTTACCTGATTGTCATAGGCGGTTCCTTCCAAAACGTAGTCCGATTCATTTTCCAGACGTGAATATAGTTGCCAGTTGCCGGTTCCATCGCGTGTCACCCTGACATGCAACCGGTTGTCGGATGTGTCCAGTATCTTGTCACGTCCATCTATGATTTTCTCCTTTTTCCCGTCTTTTTGTGCATAAAGCGATACTTCATCGGCGGTGTTCCCAATCTGTACATAATAGCCGTCCGGCATTAATGACAAATCCGGTTGCGCCGAAGCCAGGTAGAAAAGGGCATAATTGCTCGAGGAAGGATTGTATGTGATACGGACATAAATTTCCCATTCGGCGTTGTCAAAAGCCTCAGATGGTGTGCTCAGATAAGATGTGCCGGCATCTTCCGCATTGCTTTGCAGCTGGAACTCGGAATTGACAATGAAATTTCCGGTTGTGCCGGTCCATGTGGGATTGTTCAGAAAATCGCCGTCAGAAAAATTTTCTTGAATCTGAGCCTGTGTCTGGAGAATGACTAAAAGAAACAAAAATAGTAGTTTTTTCCTCATTGTGCATGGTAATTAGATGAAAATGAATTATTTTTGCAGCCGCAAAGATAAGAAAAAAAACAAATTATCGATGATTTACAGCCATTGGTTCCAAAAAATAAAATCAAGGAATTGAGTGGGTTGAATTTAGTTTGATTTATGAAAATAGCTATTGTAGGCGCGAGCGGCGCCGTGGGACAGGAGTTTTTACGTGTATTGGCAGAACGGGATTTCCCCGTTTCGGACCTGCATTTGTTTGGTTCTTCGCGCAGTGCCGGAACCGAATATGAATTCAAGGGTAACAGATACACTGTCAAGGAGTTGAAACACGGTGATGATTTCAAAGGAATAGACATTGCCTTTACCTCGGCCGGTGCCGGTACCTCCAGGGAGTTTGCAGCAGACATTACCAGATTCGGTGCTGTTATGATAGACAATTCGAGTGCGTTCCGTATGGATGAGGATGTCCCGTTGGTTGTTCCTGAGGTAAACGCTTCCGATGCCTTGGTCCGTCCGCGCGGAATCATAGCCAATCCGAATTGCACGACCATTCAAATGGTTGTTGCCTTGCAGGCTTTGGAAAATCTGTCGCATGTCAAGCGCGTGCATGTTGCCACTTATCAGGCTGCAAGTGGCGCCGGTGCGGCTGCCATGGCCGAGTTGGAACAGCAATATCGCGAAGTGCTTGATGGAAAACCCGTTACAGTGAACAAGTTTGCATATCAGCTGGCTTACAATCTGATTCCGCAAGTGGATGTGTTCACGGATAACGGTTATACCAAGGAAGAAATGAAAATGTATAACGAAACACGTAAGATAATGCATTCCGACATAGAGGTGAGTGCCATGTGTGTGCGTGTTCCCTCCTTGCGTGCCCATTCAGAAAGTATATGGGCCGAATTGGAAAAACCAATCTCCGTGGAGGATGCGAAAGCCGCTTTTGAAGCCGCTCCCGGATGTGTGGTTATGGATGACCCGGCACGAAAAGTCTATCCGATGCCGTTGTTTCTGGCAGGGAAAGACCCTGTGCATATTGGGCGTATCCGGAAAGACCTCTCCAATCCAAACGGCATTGCATTCTGGTGTGTCAGCGACCAGATTAAAAAAGGCGCCGCGCTGAATGCCGTGCAGATAGCAGAATATCTTATCAGTGTAAACAATATTTAACCTAAGTAAAAAATACAACAGCAACACTATGAAAAAAATTTTTGTACTTGTCTTGTGTGCATGGAGCGCCTTGTGTTTATACGCTAAGCCCCGTACGTTTCAGGATGCCCAACAGATAGCGAGCGGATTTAACGGCAATACGGGTGTGGCACAAAAAGGAACAAACACTTCCGTACAATTGGCTTATACGGCAAATGGTTCTGTACAACCGCTGTATTATGTGTTTAACAGAGGTACCGGTTTTGTTATCGTATCGGCAGACGACCGTGCCACGGAGGTGTTAGGCTATTCAGATGCCGGTTCGTTCGATATAAATAATTTGCCGGAAAACTTCCGTTCGTGGTTGGGTGTATATGAGACAGAACTGGAAAAATTGTCTGTCATGCCGGAACAGGAACTGGAAAAACTGTCAGATATGCCTCAAGCCAGGTCGCAGGAAACAGGCAATGCCTTGTCTCCGTTGCTTGGTGGTATTATGTGGGATCAGGATGACCCATACAATTCCTATTGCCCGAGTCTGGAAGGGCAGAAAACTTCGGTAGGTTGTGTGGCTACGGCCATGGCCCAGATTATGCGCTATCACCGCTGGCCGGAACATGGAACCGGTTCAGTATCAGGTTATACAACAAACAGTTACAAGTTAAAGGTTGAGGGAGTCAATTTTGCAAATGAAACCTATGATTGGACAAAAATGCCAGATGTGTGTACCAGTTCAAGTTCCAGGGGAGAAAAATATGCTGTTGCAACGTTGATGCTTCATTGTGGCGTTTCTGTAAAAATGGACTACGGGCCATCGAGCGGTGCTTATTCCAGTGATGTACCAGCTGCTTTGAGCACCTATTTCAACTATAATCCGAATATGGAAATACTGTATCGCGAGTATTACAAGAAAGCAGAATGGGATTCCATTATCAGGAAAGAGCTGGACGAAAGGCGTCCGGTGTATTATAGCGGTTCCAGCACAAACGGCGGGCATGCTTTTGTTTGCGATGGTTATGATGCAAACGGACTGTTCCATTTCAACTGGGGATGGAGCGGCATGTCAAACGGCTATTTTGCCCTGTCCGGACTCAATCCAAGTTCACAGGGAATAGGCGGCAGCAGCGGCGGATATAACTTTGATCAGGGAATCATTATTGGCATACAGCCGGAAACCACAACTGAAAGCAATGTTTATCAGCTCGTCATGGATACCACCATGACTGTTTCCAGCAATCCGATAGGCAGGACCGAACAATTTGATGTCTCCGTTGGAGGTTTCTGGAACATGGGAGCCAAAGCATTCAGCGGGAAAGTAGGCCCGGCATTGTATGATGCATCCGGAAAAATCGTATGTACGTTGAATTTGCAGACGATTAATCTGGGAAGTCATCGCGGTTGGGCTCCAATGTCCTTTAATGACAAGAGCATTCCAAACACAGTGCAGGCTGGAGACTACCGGATGTATCTGGTGTACCAGGCGACCGGTTCGTCCGATTATAACATAATCCGTACTCCCGTAGGGATTCCCAATTATGTACAGGTAACCGTAAGCAGCGATAAAGTCAACTTCTCCAATGCTACCGGATTTGATGTGGACCTGCAGCTGGATTCTTTGGAAGCGGTGGGCAATTTGTATCAGAATACGCAGGGAAGGTTCAAATATACGGTTACCAACAAGGGAACAGAATACGTTTCCGCGTTGATTATTCGTCTGGAATCCACGACAAACAGTAATAACGCCCAGTGGGGAACGGTAAATCCGGTTGTCATTGCCAGTGGTGAGACCCAGACATTTGAGGTGAGCGAAACAATCAAGTTGGCACCCGGTGAATATTACCTGTCGCTTTATTGTGACCGGGGAAATTCTTACGAAGACATTGGCTATGTGGTTCCTGTAGGTGATGCCCGTAAGATAACCATTCTTGAAACACCTGTCGGTGAACCGGACTTGCAGATATTGGATCCCATATCGTTTGCTGACAATGACAATGTGGACCGGAGCAACATGAACCTGGATGTCAGCATTGTTAATAAGGGAGCTTATTATTCAGGCAATATAATCGCATATATTTTCAATAGATTCGGTTCAGGGACGTCGTTGGACTATTTCGGCTATCAGACGCTGTCCATCGATACTGATGAAACACGTGAAATTACATTTAGCGGTGCTGTCGGACTGGCAGAAGGAACTTACCTGTTGGCTCTTTATTATGAATACGACAACAATTGGCAACAATTCGCCCCGAAAGCGAACAGCGAAATCCAGTTCACTTTGGTTGCCCCGACAGCGCTGAATCAGGCCGAAGCGGATGGTGGTGTTGCCGTTTATCCGAATCCGGTGCAGGACATCATGCATGTTAGCGCGGCAGACAAGCTGCTCGACATATGCGTGTATGATTTGTCGGGCAGAAAAATCCTGCAACTGCAGCCACAGGAGGCCGGTGAAATACAGTTGCCGGTACAAAGCCTGCAAGCCGGGACTTACATGCTTATGTTACGTACAGAGCAAGATGTAAAAACAACCAAATTCATCAAAAAGTAAGCGAATCACATGAAAGTCATTGTTCTTCTTTGTTGCATGGCATTGATTGTCAACACAGGATGTCGCAGCACGCGGTCTTCCAGAGATTCTTCTGTGGAGGCGTCGGAGCGTGCCCTCCGGACAACAGTTCCCGTTGCGGACACGCCCAATGCCATTGTATATAGGACAACAAAGGATTTCAGCAACTATGTACCCGTTATTCTGGATGCCCGGCACGAGCATATTGTATCTTATCCGGCACCCACGGATGTCTATTACAAAGGACAGTTGGCCAAACCCACTGCCTTGGAAAATGGATATTGGCTGGATAACCGTGGGATAAACGAACATGTGGCGTTTTTGAGCTATACGTATGAAGAATACAGCCGGTTGGAAAAAACGCCGGACATGCAGTTATTGGAAAGCAGAATCATGGAACGTTATCCGCTGACGGAAATGTACAATTGCGGCAAACGTGACCTTTTTGAAGATGAGGTTAGCGAATTGAATGATCTTGTCAGGAAAGGGTTTCCCGGATGTGAAAGGTTGAATCTGCCCGTTCCTATGACAGTTACGCGAGGAAAATAGTTATATGTTTGAATATTAGGAAGAACGGGAGATATGTTTTCAGAATATATCTCCCGTTTCTTATCTTTTATGCAGTCAGAATCATGTGCCGGAATGTTGTGAAAAGGTCATCCGTAGCCTTTTTTGCAAGGCTGGGTCCAGCCTCTGTAGTTGTCAGCCTTTTATCAGATTGATAAATTCCTCGCGTGTTTTTTGCTGCTGGAAGGCACCGGTAAAATCGGATGTTGTCGTTATGGAATGTTGTTTCTGAATGCCGCGCATTTGCATGCATAAATGCTGGGCTTCAATAACCACCATGACGCCGAGAGGCTGCAATGTGTTTTGGATGCATTCCTTGATTTGTGTCGTCATGCGCTCCTGCACCTGCATGCGTCGGGCAAAAACCTCCACCACGCGGGCAATCTTGCTCAGACCGGTAATTTGCCCGTTCGGAATGTAAGCCACATGCGCTTTCCCGAAAAAAGGAAGCAGATGGTGTTCGCACATGGAGTAGAAATCAATGTCTTTCACAATGACCATTTGGCGGTAATCTTCCTTGAACAATGCCGACCGTAATATCTCTTCCGGATCTTGCGTGTAGCCTTGCATCAGAAACTGATAGGATTTTGCCACACGTTCCGGAGTTTTCAATAATCCCTCCCGCTCCGGATTCTCGCCTAAAATGGTGATTACTTCGTGCATGTGGCGGGCTATGGCTTCCGTTTTCTGTTTGTCAAACTGAAAATTGTGTTGGGAACTGCTCATTGCGTATTTGTTTTGTTGGATTAATTTTCGGCTACTTCTATCATGTCCTTGACAATATAGATATCGCCTTGCATGTTGGGATATGTCTTCAGGAGGTCGTCCCGCAATATGCCGGCTTCTTCTTGAGTGCGGAAGTTTCCCAGACGTACTTTCCAGAAAGGAGGCTGGTAGAGCACATAGACATTTATGTCAGGGAAATCCTGCAAGATCTTTTTTTCCACCTTGAAGGCTTCCGATTTGGCTGTTTTCTGGGTGTTGCTGGAATAAACCTGTACGCGATAGCCTTGTATGTGTGCCGTACAGCGTTCCTGGCGGCCTTGTATTTTGCCTTGTATCATGTCTTCTATCCGCGGGTCCTGATGGATAACCACCATTGGGTTGCAGGTGTCGGGTGTGGATAAGATGGCATCAAAAATCAGCGGCCTGTTGTGATATGTTTCCATGTGCCTGGTTGTATCCGGTTCCGATTGTGCCGGGGCATACAAGGGAATTAAAAACAGGATATAGGTTAAAAATCGTTTTTGTGTCATATTTGCCATGATTTCGTTACAATTTATGTGCTGCAAAGGTACTATTTTTTTTATGATAGTTTCAATACCTGAAACTGCTGCCTCCGACAAATTCGCGCAGGAGGGATGTAGGCGGAATTTCACGTTCTGGAATAGACACGAAATAATTCAGGAACTTCAGGAGTCGGTGTGCTTCCGTATATTCATCGCAGTATTTGGGAACCTCTGCCAGGATGGGTTCGGCGTGGCGTTTCAGCACGGCCAATTCAAAGAGCAGGGCCGAGTTGAACATGACATCGGCGTTTTCCTGGTAGGGGAAAATCCATTTTTCTTCGCCACGGCGTATGCTTGGAACTCTTGCTATCGTTTCGCGGGCTGAATAGTTCCGATAGCGGTAGTCGCGAATAATGCGGCGCAGCAGGCGGATGTCTGTGGTCGGAATCCAGTTGTGGTTGTCTATGTTGATGGTTGTCAGTGCGGAAACATAGATTTTGAAGGTTTCCTTGCTGGGGATGTCGGGCATCAACTCCGGGTTCAGGGCATGTATTCCTTCCAGGATGATAATATTGTTATCGTTCAGTTTGATTTTTTCTCCATTGAAACTGCGTTTTCCGATTTCAAAATTGAACGTCGGTGTCTGTACTTCTTTTCCTGCCAGCAAGTCCTGCAATTGCTGGTTGAATAAGGGCAGGTCGAGGGCATGCAGGTCTTCAAAATCCCAGTCACCGTTTTCATCGCGCGGGGTTTCTTCCCTGTTCACGAAATAGTTGTCCATGGAAATGGGAACCGGATTCAGACCGTTGACCATTAGTTGTATGGCCAGTCGTTTGCTGAAGGTTGTCTTTCCGGATGAGGAGGGTCCTGCTATCAGGATAAATTTCGGGCAGCCGTTTGGATGATGCGAGATCATGTCGGCAATTTGTGCGATTTTTTTCTCGTGCAGTGCCTCGGCCAGTTTTATCAGATTGAACATCTTGTTGTTCTTGCAGGCGATATTGAATTCGCCTACGTTGTTGATGTTCATCAGCCTGTTCCAACCTACAAATTCATTGAATATGCCGAACATTTTGTCTTGTGCAATGCGGTCTTCTATTTTTATGGGATTGACCCGATTGGGAATTTGCAGGAGCATGCCATCGTAGTAGGGAATCAGGTCGAAGACAGACAAGTATCCTGTGCTCGGCATAAGGACTCCATTGTAGTAATCCACAAAATCGCCCATGCGGAAGTAGCGGCAGTAAGGGTTGCCCAGCGTTTCAAATAATGTCGTTTCGCCATCGGTGCGGGAGCGGAATAATTTTATGACTTCTTTGGTCTGTTTTTCCTCGCAGATGATATCCCTGTCTTCCTGAATGATTTGCAGCATTCTTTCTTTTATGTTCAGAACGATATCTGGAGTCAGAATTTGTCCCAGTTTGTCTATTGTGCAATAATATCCTTTTGAAATAGGGTGTTCTATGCGCAAATCTGCATATGGGTATAATTCGTGGATGGCACAGGAGAGAACCATGCTCAAGGTGCGTACATAGCAACGCATGCCGGATGGCACGCTTGCATCAATGAATTCAATGTCCTTGGGTTTGTATACAAGAAAATTCAGATCTTCTACCTTGTAGTTGACACGTGCGGCAACAACCTGGTACGGAAGCTTTATCTGCAAGGCATTGTAAATTTCCAGCAATGAACTTCCGACAGGAAAATCATGATATTTTTTTGTGTTCTTGCAATAAATCGTGACAGTTCTGGTGTCCATATAGATTAAAATTTTAGGTTATTGTATTCATCGGCAAGGGTAAGTTTGCGGATACGTTTCAATCCTATTCTCCATAACAGGATGTCAAAAATGTAGAAGCCTACCATGGTCAGGCTTGACATGACGGGGCTCAGGTTGCTTATCGCTTCGGCAAACATGAGCAATACATCGTACATGCCGTGTGCCAGAACTGCCATTAACAGGCTCATTGTCAGGTAATAATTTTGTCGGCCGGCAGTGGAGAACCGTGCCATGGAAAAGTAGTAACCCATAATGACGGCGAACAGGAAATGGGCGGGAACGGCCCAAATGGCACGTTGGAAGCCGGTTTCCAATGCGGCTTCCGGCACATATACGAACAAGTACAACAGGTTTTCCACGACAGCGAACCCGAGCGAGACAAAAACGGCGTATATGATTCCATCGAAACGTTCATCAAAATTAGGATTGTTCCAGATGAGTTTCTTCAGAAAATAAAATTTGGCGCTTTCTTCAATGAGTGCGGCGGAAACGAATGCGCTCAGAAATACGTTCCGTTGCACATCGATTCCCAGTATTTCCAGGCAAAAATGGATGACGAAAACCAGTAAAACGGAATAGGTTCCATATAGAAATCCTTTCAGCAGCAGTCCTAACGGCTCTTTTTTTGTCTTGTCCTGCCGGTAAATGAATATCATCAGCAACAGGGCCGGCAAAACAGCAAGCGATAAGATTATCAGCGGATTGTTCATAAATATGGTTTTTTGTATGTTTATCTTTTCTGTTTGAAAAAGTCCTTCATCAGCCGGGCACATTCTTCCTGCAGGACGCCGGATTCCACCGTACATTTCGGATGCAATGCCCGTGGAGCAAACGTCAGGAAGCCGCGTTTCTCGTCGCGGGTCCCGAACACCACGCGCCCGATTTGCGCCCAACCGATGGCACCGGCACACATGATACACGGCTCGACGGTAACATACAGCGTGCATTCGTTCAGGTATTTCCCGCCCAGCGTCTGGGCAGCCGCCGTAATGGCCTGCATTTCCGCGTGGGCGGTTACATCCTGCAGGGTTTCCGTCAGGTTGTGGCCGCGTCCCACGATTTGCTGCTGGCAGGTGATGACGCATCCGACAGGAACCTCGTTCCTTTCCAGGGCTTTCCGGGCTTCATCCAGGGCCAGTTGCATGTAACGTATGTCGTCCTTGTTCATGTCTGTCATTTTTCCATCAGAAATAAATATTCATGGTATTTTCCATCGCTGTTTATCCACTCGTTTGTCCAGCGCATGTTTCCCATGACGTTCTTTTTGTAGTCGATTTCGACCAGTTTCAGCAGCTTGCCGGAACTGGAAATAATATCGTACAGCTCTTTTTTCGTGGCCCGACCGCCCGAACTGTACGACAAAAGTATGTAATGCGCCTTTGTGTTTTTTATCAACTCGTTCAACGCATTCATGGCAATGAAATGCCCCGATTCGTCGCGCCTGAATTCTTCAAACACGGAACTTGTGATATTGTCGCGCGTGTCTTCCCGGCGGTTCGCTTTCCCGAAAAGGGGCGGTTTGTCGTTCAGTATCACTGTTGTCCATATATGGTAATACGATGCGTACCTGACCCTGCTGGGCGGCATTTTTTCGTTGTTTGAGCCGTAAGGAGGGTCGAAATAGGCAAAGTCATATTCGTTTTGCCTGACCGTGTTGAAAATGTCGTCCCTGATGACGGTGTTTTTGCTGTGTACATCGAACAAACGGGGCAGTTTCAGTGCCAGGTCGTTGTATGAACGCGGGGACCAGCGGGACAGATAGGCCACGTAATGTCCCAACGTGCTGTCAACCGAGTCCAGGGCGTGGATCAGGCTGGTCAATATGACGCATTTGTCGTCCCAGTCCAGGTTCAGCCGGTCTATTTCGTCCCGTATGGCGTCCAGCTTCCGGGTGTTTTTGCGTTGGAACGGGCGTTTTTGGTTGGCTTCGTCTGCGCCATAATGTTCCGTGAACCAGCCATCGTATCCTTCCAGATTGTTCAGATGGTTGATGATGTCCTGGTAATACCGTTCGTTCCTGTGCTGTTTCAGATAGCAGGTTGCAAAAACTTCCGACCAGACGGACACATCGTTTGCGGTCGTGTCGTAGCCCAGTTGGGCAAACGCCTGCGAACCCCGTGTGGTTCCGCTGAAACCGTCCAGAACGCTCCTGATGTCGTGAAGGTCCGATATGGTATCAAGGATATATGGAATGATTTTCAGTTTTGAGCCGGCATACTTGATGCCTTCCGTTGTGATACGGCCTGCATTCGTATTTTCCATAATATCCGGATGGCTCTCATTCATGGTTCCATATCGTTTCGTTTGTCCTCGTGTGCCGGTGCCGTGCCTATTCGGCCTTGTCTTCCTCCACAACTAAGTTGTCAATGATAAATCCCTGCCGTTCGGCCGTGTTCTTGCCCATGTAGAAAGAGAGCAGGTCGGCCACCGCGTCTTCCTTGTTCAGCGTGACCTGGTCCAGCCGGATGTCCTTGCCGATGAAGTGCTTGAACTCTTCCGGCGAGATTTCGCCCAAGCCTTTGAAGCGCGTGATTTCCGGGTTCGGCCCCAGGCGTTCTATGGCCGACAAGCGTTCTTCCTCGGTGTAGCAATAGGCTGTTTCCTTTTTGTTGCGCACGCGGAACAGGGGTGTTTGCAGGATGTAGACATGTCCTTTTTTCACCAGGTTCGGGAAGAATTGCAGGAAGAACGTGATGAGCAGCAGGCGGATGTGCATGCCGTCCACATCGGCATCGGTAGCGACAATCACCTTGTTGTAGCGCAGGCCGTCCAGCCCGTCTTCTATGTTCAGCGCAGCTTGCAGCAGGTTGAACTCCTCGTTTTCGTACACGATTTTCTTGCTCAGTCCGTAGCTGTTCAGCGGTTTGCCGCGCAGGCTGAACACGGCCTGTGTGTTCACATCGCGGCTTTTGGTGATGGAGCCGCTGGCCGAGTCGCCCTCCGTGATGAAGATGGACGATGCTTCCGTGTCGCCTTTGGTGTCGTTGTAGTGAATGCGGCAGTCGCGCAGTTTGCGGTTGTGCAGGTTTACTTTCTTGGCACGTTCACGGGCCAGCTTGGTTACGCCGGCAATGGCTTTGCGCTCGCGCTCGGATTCGGAAATCTTCTGCTGCATGATTTCCGCCACATCCAAATGGCGGTGCAGGTAGTTGTCCAGTTCCTTTTTGACAAAGTCGTTGATGAACTTGTTTACAGAGATGCTGTCTTCGGCGGGTGTCATGCCGCGCGAGCCCAATTTGGTTTTGGTCTGGCTCTCGAACACGGGTTCTTCCACGTTGATGGCGATGGCGCCTACAATCCCGTTGCGGATATCGGCCAGATCCTGGTTTTTGTTGAAAAACTCCTTGATTGTCCGCCCGATGGCTTCCCGGAAAGCAGCCTGATGCGTACCGCCGTGCGTGGTGTGTTGTCCGTTCACGAAGGAGTAATACTCATCGTTGTTCTGGTTGGTATGCGTCAGGGCTATTTCTATATCGTCACCTTTCAGGTGGATAATCGGGTAGAGCGGCTCGGCTGTCATGTTTTCGGTCAGCAGGTCGAGCAGGCCGTTTTTCGACTGGAATTTCCGCCCGTTGTAGATGATGGTCAGCCCGGTGTTCAGGTAGGTGTAGTTCCGCAACAGCGGTTCGATGAAGTCGTCGCGGAAGGTGTAGTTTATGAACAGCGTGTTGTCCGGCTCAAAGGTGATGCGTGTGCCGTTCGGTTCGTTGGTCGTGTTGTCCACGATGCCCGTGTCGGCAAACAGTTTCCCCTGGTGGAACTCGGCGCGGCGCGTTTTGCCTTCGCGGAAGGATTCTACGGAGAATTTCCACGACAGTGCGTTTACGGCCTTGGTACCCACGCCGTTCAGGCCGACCGATTTTTTGAATACGGATGAGTCATATTTGGCGCCCGTGTTGAGCACCGAAACGGCTTCAATCATCTTTCCCAGCGGAATGCCGCGCCCGTAGTCGCGGATGGTTGCTACGCCGTTCTCCACCGTTACGTCAATCGTCTTTCCGTAAGCCATGCGGAATTCATCTATGGCGTTGTCTATTATTTCCTTGATAAGCACATATACACCGTCGTCGGAATGGGTGCCATCGCCTAACTTGCCGATGTACATGCCCGGACGCAGCCGGATATGGTCCATGTCTTCCAAATGCACAATACTGTTGTCGCCATAAGTAATTTCCTGTTTTTCGAGTTCTTCCATATAGATTGCGGGCTTACAAAAATGAATAAAATCGCTACTTTCCTGCAAAAGTAACAAATAAAATTCAAATAGGCGTGTTTTTCGGAATCATAAAAACGCTGAATTTGCAAACGAAGGACGGCATGCTGCCGGTATGTATTTGCCGTGCCATGCTGTATTCCCGCTATGTCATTCGTTTGCACCGGTTGTCCGCATCTGGTGTGGGATGATGGTGTACAAAAAAAACGTGGTGAAGATGTGGAAACAGTGCGTCGGCCGGTTTATGAAGTAACAGTTTGATAAATAGAGAACCGCCTTTTCGGAATTTGAATCAGGAGATTCCGTAAAAGCGGTTCTGTTTGTAAATTGTTTGAAGAATCAGTTTAGCATAATATCCATGAAATGGCCATCCTTGGTTCTGATAGCCTGATAGGTGGATGCAAACTGTAAGATTCGTTCAAGCGTGGCTGTTTTCGGCCGTATGGGCTCGCTGGTGTCTGCCAGGTAGTCAGCACTACATTTGAGAGTAGAATTTTCGGGCATAGGCATACGCAATGATTAAAGGTTGAACAACTCTGTTTTCCTTTAAAAACGGAACTTCTGCCCGTATAGTATGTTGTAAGTTGATTTTTTTATTTGTTGTTTTTTTGTCATTTCATTTCCAGGGTCAGATTATGTTCTTCGGCTAACCGCCGCATGTTGAGCAGGGCGTAGCGCATGCGCCCTAATGCGGTATTGATGCTGACACCGGTTATTTCGGCAATTTCCTTGAAACTGAGGTCCTGGAATATGCGCATGCGGACTACTTCCTGCTGGTTCTCCGGTAAAAAATAGATGAGATGCACCACATCGTTCAGGATTTGCTCGTTTATCATGTTGTCTTCAATGCTGTGTTCATACAAACAGATGTTGTTGAGCAGGTCGTGGCCATCTGTATCGTTTGAAACGGTATTTTCATTTTTTTGCCGTCTGAAATGGTCAATAATCAGATTATGGGCGATGCGGCTTATCCATGGCAGGAATTTTCCTGTTTCCACATAATTACCTTGCTTCAGGTTGATAATAGCCTTGAAAAATGTTTCCTGGAAGATGTCCTCTGCCAGTTCGCGTTGTTTCACTATCATGAAAATCTGGTTGTATAGCTTTTCCTGATATTTGTCCAACAGAATTTCGAATGCCTTGTTGTTGCCGTTTTCGTACAATTTGACCAACTCCGTGTCAGTCAAGTTCACGAGCTGTTTCATTACTTCAATTTTATTGGGTTTATTGAGTAATTGTGTGCAATAGGCAATTGTTTTTTGAGGTTAATAGAAACATGTAGTCGGATAGACGGCTGCAAATGTAGCAAAGATTTTGAAGTCTCAAAATATTTTTAACATATGGTATTTGTTATTTTTTCTGAAGCAGTTCATTCCACCCACAATACGAGTCCTTTCAGGTATTCGCTTTCCGGGTGGTATATGTTTACAGGGTGGTCGGCCGGCTGTGTGAGCTGGTGCAGGATACGCACCTTGCGTCCGGTTTGTGCCGCTGCGCTGAATACTGCCAGGCGGAACTGTTCCTTGCTGACGGCCTGTGAACATGAAAACGTAAAAAGCAGTCCGTTGCTTTTAATTTGTTCGAATGCTTTTGCATTCAGCCTTTTGTAGCCTTGCAGGGCATTGCGGAGCGCATCCCGGTGCTTGGCAAAAGCGGGAGGATCCAGCACAATAAGGTCATATGTGTCATGTGATTGTTCCATATATTTGAAAGCATCCATGGCAAACGCCTTATGGCTTGTACATTGTGGAAAATTCAATGCAATGTTCTTGTTTGTCAGTTCTATGGCTTTGGCTGAACTGTCTACAGAGTGTACCGAATGGGCGCCGCCGCGTAGGGCATAGACAGAAAAACCGCCTGTGTAGCAGAACATGTTCAGCACCTTGCGCCCGTGGGCATATTGTTCCAGCAATGAGCGGTTTTGCCGTTGGTCAACAAAAAAACCGGTTTTTTGGCCGCGCAGCCAGTCTATGTGGAACTGAAGCCCGTTTTCCATGGCAATGTTGTTACCGTTGCCGCCAATCAGGTATTTGTCCTGTTTTTCGGTTGTTTCAATAGGTGCCTTGTAGGGAAGCGTACCTTCCGATTTGTAATAGACGTTTTTGACGGCCGGAACGGTGTCGGCTATGATATGTGCTATGCGATGGCGTTCTTTGTGCATGCCTACCGAGTGCGCTTGCATGACAGCCGTGTCGCCGTATATGTCGACCACGAGTCCCGGCAGAAAGTCTCCTTCGCCGTGTATGAGGCGGTATGTGTTGTTCTGGCCCGGCACATTGAGCCCGAGGCTGCACCGCATCTCGAAACTTTGCCTTATGCGCTGGGCCCAGAAAGTGTCATTGATTTCTTCGTCACGAAAAGACAGTATGCGTACGGCAATGCTGCCTATCTGGTAATGTCCGACACCGAGAAAATTGTTCCGGCTGTCGCGCACTTGTACGGTTTCTCCTTCCTGGGGATTTCCTTTTATGCTTTGAATGGCTCCAGAAAATATCCACGGATGGAAACGCAGGAGGCTTTCTTCCTTATGGGGTTTCAAATAAACGGTTGTCATAAATTTGTCTGGTTTTGTCGTGTCAGTTCTTCGATTTCTTGTTCAGACAGTCGCGGCGCCTGTTGCAGTTTTTTGTAAATCATTAAGGTAGCCCATGCATCTGTGGCGGCATACCGTTGTTGCTGTTCGGTCAGTGTTTCGTTTTCCCAATTGGTCAGTTGCTGTGATTTGGATATGCGCTGCCCGAAGACAATGGCAAATATCTTTTGCAGCCCCATGTCCAGGATGCCGTATTGCTGGACTGTGTTCTGCAAATCTATGCAATTGGCCGGAGTGAAGCGATGCCGTTTGGCCAGTGCGCTGAAGTCATCGCGCAGCGCCAATCCTATTTTTCGGATGTTCTTATTGCTCAGGAACTCGGCAATTTCAGTAGTCATTCCGGTTTTGTTCAGCCGGAAAAGGCAGCAGTGTTCTTGTGTTGCAATCTGGAGTAGCGCCACGGGGAAACGGACTCCTTTGGTAAAAGATGGCCTTGTTTCGGTATCGATGCCAACGGTATCGTATGTTTGCAGGAAATGAATGGCAGGTATGATTTGTTCCGTCCTGTCTATGATAATGATTTTGCCAGGAAAACAGACGGGCGGTAATTTGTTCAGTTCAGTCTTGGTTATTTTGTGTTGGTACATGTTTGGTCTTCCGCAGTTAATCCTCTTCTTCTGTCTTTTCGTTACACATTATGGCATGCAATGCCTGTAAGGCGCTTAATGCCTTCTGGCCCCAATGTTCCCTGAATGCTGTCATACAGTCGGCAAGGGCATCGTTCATTACTTCCGTTTCGCCGGTCTGGTAGTTTCCTGCCAGATTTTTAATTTCCTGATATACATCGGCCAGATTTTCGGAAACGGTAGTTGCCACGGGTGTGTCGCTGTACTGCATTTCCGTATGGAACGTGTCCAGATAAGTATCATCCTCACCCAGGACCTGCTGTATCTGGCCGTTTACATAATTGTAGTCTTCTTCATTGACAAATTGTTCCGTAAACCCGTCAAGAAGGTATTGGGGCTGATTCAGCAGAACTGTTTTCAGATAAAGCAGCGGGAGCATCTTGGTTGTTTTGTCAACAAATTCCGTTTTGGAGAGTTGTGCTGCGTTTTCCAGCAGGCGGCACATTTCCGCTACTACGGTGACAAACTCAATCACTTCCCGGCTATATACGTAATGGTCGGGAAGCTGGTCATAAGTCGTTTTCATACATCATAATCGTTGCTCGGCTAAATGTCCTGCAAAAGTAAAAAAATAATCTTATTTTTGTTGTGTTTTAAACTTTTCGGCCGTAGAAAAGTCATATTCCAAAATCAAGGTGTGCTGGGTTGCCATGGATTTGACGGAAGAGAATGTAGTAAGGCAGTTGAAAGAATCAGGACGATGCGCTGCGGTTTTCAGCAAAGTGGTGCGGCTCTATCAGGAACCGCTTTATTGGCATATCCGTAAAATGGTTTTGGTGCATGATGACGCTAATGATTTGCTGCAGAATACGTTTCTTAAGGCCTGGAATAATCTGGATTCTTTCCGTGGCGATGCCAAACTGGGCACCTGGCTTTTTCGGATAGCGACAAACGAAACGCTGACATTTCTTGCGCAACAGCGGAAACGCAGTGTCCTTCCGATGGCGGAGTTTGAAGATTACTTGTTCCAGAAAATGGAAGCGGATGTCTACTTTGATGGGGATGAAACTGAAAAAATATTGCAACAGGCCATCCTCGCCTTGCCTGAGAAACAGCGCATGGTTTTTAACATGAGATATTTTGACAACATGAAATATGAGGAAATGGCAGCCATTCTGGACACATCGGTCGGGGCACTGAAAGCGTCTTATCATCATGCGGTGAAAAAAGTGGCTGCGTTTATGGAAAACAAAAGAACCGTTTAGATATTGTAGGTTATGAAACAATGTGCAGACAAGTCTCCTTTTACAGTGCCGGAGAACTATTTTGAGGAGTTCCCCATGCGGCTTGACAACATGATTCGCCGGAAGCCATTGAAGGCCGGGTTTGCCGGCAATTGGATTGCCGTGGCAGCCGCGTTGGCCGGAATCGTGTTGCTGGCTCAGGTTTCCCTGTTTTTATATGACCGTTATCTGGAACGCAACAATGCTGAATATGAGCTGTTTTTGCTTTCTCAATTAGGAACGGATGTGTATTATGATTATTTCCTCAATTCAGATGAATAAACCGTTATGAACCAGAAAAAGTACATGTCATGTCTTACAGCTGTTTTATTGCTGTGCTTATCCGTGCAACTTAATGCCCAGCATGGATGTAAACGTCCGACAGTTGAAGAAATGCTGGCCGGCAAATGGCACTATATCGTGGAAAAAGCCCAGCTCACGCCTGAAGAGCAGCAAAAGGTGGAACCTGTGTTCAATGAATACGAGCAGGCCAGTTGGGAATTGCAAAAGAGCTATTTCACCAGGCGGCGCAAACTGGATGTCAGGAATTTTACGGAAGATGATTTTCGTACAGCCAATGAGGCGCTTGTGCATAAAGAAGAAGAAGAAGCACGTTTGCTTGCCAATTACCGGAAGAAATTGGAGCGTTTGCTTGCTCCCCGGAAGCTTTTTTTCTATTATGATGCAGAACGGAAATTCCGCCGGGAATTGATGCATGGCATGCCAAAATAAACGGAACCTTTTGTGCGTCTTTTTCCGCAGTTCCGGTATTTTACCATAAAATTGTGACGGGCAGGTTTTGTGACAATGCGGCTATTGTTTTATCTTTGCCGAAAAAACATGCGTAATATTTTCATTCTCATTCCGTTGCTGTTGGTTTCCCATACGGTTTTTTCGCAAAACCCCGATGCGAGGTTGCTGCATTATTTCAACAATCAGTCTGACATGTATGGCTACAGCCGGGTTTTGTCATCGAGCATGTATGTCGTTTCCATAGGAGTTCCCGTCGTGCAGGGAATCACCGCCCTTGCCACGCACGATGACCAATTGTTTAAAAATGCGTTGTGCACGGGAGTCAGTCTTGGACTTACGACGGCCCTGACATACGGCCTGAAATATACAGTGCGTCGTCCGCGTCCTTATGAAACATATTCCGACTATATTCATAACGTGGAAATGGAAAGTTCGCCAAGTTTCCCGTCAGGACATACTTCCATAGCATTCAGTACGGCAACATCTTTGACCCTGCAATATCCCCGCTGGTATGTCATTGTTCCAAGCTATCTGTGGGCGGCAGGGGTGGCCTATTCGCGCCTGAATCTGGGAGTGCATTATCCTACTGATGTGCTTGCGGGTGCCTTGCTCGGTGCAGGTAGCGCCTTTCTTACGTACAAACTGAACCAGCTGTTATGGCGCAAACTGGACAACAGGAAAATTATTGGGTTGCAGGTGTATGCAAATCCTTTCGCCAACGCAGATATCCGATAATGGCCATAATGGTGTAAACTACGAATAAGCCTGTAGTGAAATACAATTCCTTATACAGATAAAGTAAGGCGGAAAAGGCATCTACGAAAATCCAGATAAGCCAATGTTCCAGAATCTTGCGTGCGAGCATCCACGTGGCAACAATGCTCAGTGCGGTGGTTATGCTGTCCGGAAAGGCGACATCCGAATCCGTGAAGTTGCTGAGGACAAAGTAGTAAATGGCCCAAATTGCCACTGCGGCCAATGATAGCATCATAATCTGTTTCCCGTTGACGGATACGACAGGCAAATCGTTGCCGCCGGATGCCTGTTTCTTCAGTGTCCAGTGCAGGAATCCATAGACACTCACCACGAGGTAATATACCTGCAAACTCATGTCTGCATAGAATTTGCTTTGGAAAAATACGGCAATGTACAAGGCGGAACTGGCAAATCCAAAAATCCAAAGCCATATGTTTTGCCTTACGGACAAGAACAGGTAAACAAGGCTCAATATACTCCCCGTAATCTCAATCCAGTTGTCAATCAGGTATCTTAACATTTCTTTTGGGTTATCTCGTTTTTCCGAGCGTACGTGTATACAGTTCCCTGTCCTGTAGGATTTCGATGGCTTTCAGAAGCGGCCTGTTCAGTTGGTTGATAACCTGATAATATTCTTGTACGCTCCATATGTCCCTTGTAATGAGTGCTTTTATCTGTATGCGGAACAACTCCTTGGAGCGTTGGAAATCCTGCTCGGAAAATTCTATGTTTGCTTCGTTACCCATTGCAACCAGTGTTTCCAGCATGTTGTCCGATACGGCGAATTCTGACAGGAAGGTTTTGAATTCGGGATATTGCATTTTGAGTTCGGTGCGATGCATGTCCACATATTGCACACAGAATTTGTTGAGTACACCTTTGGCTATCATGTTCCGATGATAGGTTGTGGTCATTGTTGTATCGACAGGAACAAAAACATCCGGCATTATGCCGCCTCCGCCATAGACAATGCGTTTGCTTGTCAGCGTTTCGTATTTCAGTGAGTCCGGAAACTGGATGCTGTCTGCATGCATGAACTCACCGTGTTCATAACGCATTTCCAAGTCTTTTTGATAATCTGTGCCTTTGTAGGGCTTCTGAATGCAACGTCCGGTCGGTGTATAATAGCGTGCCGTTGTAAGTCTGATGGCAGAACCATCTGGTAATATGAACTGTCTTTGTACCAGTCCTTTCCCAAATGTCCGCCGGCCAACCAGAACGCCTCTGTCCCAATCTTGTACGGCTCCGCTCACAATTTCGCTGGCTGATGCGGAAGTTTCATCTATTAGAATGACTAAATTTCCTCCTTCAAAATTTCCCTTGACGGTTGCGTTTGCTATGCTTTTGGGCTGATGTATACCTTGTGTATAGACAATCAACTTGTCTTTGTCCAGAAATTCATCCGCTAAATCAATGGCTGCGTTCAGATAACCACCGCCGTTGCCTTGCAGGTCCAGAATCAGGTTTTTCAATCCTTGTTTTTTCAGGTCGGACAGGGCTTTCTTGAATTCGTCCAACGTAGTCGCCCCAAAGTTGTTTATTTTGATATAGCCAGTGGTCTTGTCTGTCATGTAGGATGCATCCAGGCTGTAGAGCGGTATTTTGTCTCGGACAATATGAAACTCTATCAGGTCGGGAATGCCGGCCCGCAATATCTTTACTCTGACTGTAGTGCCTTTTTTGCCACGCAAGCGGCGCATTATTTCGGAATTCTGGATTTTTACACCGGCAATGACCGAATCTTCTATTTCTATCATGCGGTCACCGGCACGGATACCGACACGCTCGGCCGGGCATCCGGCTATGGTCTGGATGACAAACAGGGTGTCCTCCAGCATCTGGAATTGTATGCCGATTCCTTCAAAACTTCCTTCCAGAGGTTCGTTGGCTTGTTGCAATTCCTTTTGCGGGATGTATACAGAGTGAGGGTCAAGTTCTTTCAGTACGTTTGTAATGGTGTTTTCCGTAACGTTGTTTATGTCAATTGTATCCACATATAAATTCTCTATGGCACCCAAGACATATTGTAGTTTCCGGATATTTGTTGCAAAATCCTGTTGGGCTTCTACACACCAACAGCTTATTGCGATTAATATCGTTATTGCTGTTCTTCTCATTGTGCAACTATTGGTTTTAAAATGGGAATGCAAAAATACAAAGAATAATCGGAATACGGCATTGTTAAAAAACGCCCAAAAAGGAGTTGACAATAATTATAAAATCATTATAAATCGTTATCTTTGCCCCTCAATATAAAGCGAAAAAAAGAATGGATTTGGTTTTTGCTACAAATAATGTACATAAGTTGGATGAAATTCGTGCGATATTGCAGGGAAAAATTAATGTGTTGAGTTTGTCCGACATAGGTTGCCATGTGGATATTCCTGAAACGGCCGATACATTGGAAGGCAATGCCAGAATAAAGGCCGAGTATGTTTACAATAAATACGGATATGATTGTTTCGCAGATGATACGGGTTTGGAAGTGAAAGCGTTGCATGGTGCGCCGGGTGTCCGTTCTGCGCGTTATGCAGGCGACCAGCATGATTCAGTAGCTAACCGCAGAAAATTATTGGCTGATTTATCGGGAACGGATGATCGTTCAGCCCGTTTTCGGACGGTTATTGTGCTGATAATAAAAGGGAAGGAATATGTTTTTGATGGCATGGTCGTCGGGCATATAGCAAATTCGGAAAAAGGAACTCAAGGGTTCGGTTATGATGCCGTTTTTGTGCCGGATGGCTATGAAAGTACATTTGCCGAATTGCCTGCGGAACAAAAAAACAGTATTAGTCATAGGGCTAATGCCGTCAGTAAATTGGTTAATTTTCTAAATACTCATCCTATATGATTGCTATGATTCTCCGGAAATCTATCGGTAAGTTTGTTGTAATGCTGCTTTGTTGTATGGCATGCATTACAGATTTGCCGGCACAACTTGCCATGGGACAATGGCAGACACATTTTGCTTATACCAGTGTGTCACAGATAGCACAATCGGAAAACAAGGTTTTTGGTTTAAGCGAGGGCTCGCTGTTTTCCGTCGACAAGCGTGATGAAAATGTCGAGTATTACAGTAAAATATCCGGTTTGAGCGGGACGCAGGTTTCTTGTATGGAATATGACTATGAGACGGAAACTCTGGTTATCGTGTATAGTAATGGAAATATTGATTTGTTACGTTCCGGCGGAGTGGAAAATATTCCGGATTTGTATAATAAGTCCATGACGGCAAGCAAAGAAGTAAATTCTATTTATTTCCATGATGGGAAAGCTTATCTGGCTTGTAAATTTGGCATAGTAGTGCTGAATCTAGCTAAAAAGGAGATAGCGGAAACTTACTATATCGGTGATGCTGCATCTGAAGTGGAGGTGCTGACAATTACAGTTTCAGGTGGCTATATTTATGCCAACACGGCCACAGATGTATATCAGGCAGATGTCTCTGACCGTCATTTGATTAATTATGAGAATTGGCATAAAATGACAGGCCTGCCAGGCACGGGTACAATTGTCCAGGTACATACTTTTAATGATGAACTGTTGTTGATTAGAGGTAGTTTTCTGTATCGGAGGACAAATGGCGTTTGGCAACAAGTGTCGGATGCTGTGTTTACCAGAGTATATTCCAATGACAATATCTTGTTGGCGTATTCGGACGTTGTGTATCGTTTTGATACAACTTATGCTTACAGTTATTTGCCTGAAACAGCTGGCGTACAAGATGCAGAATATGACAGTAACGCTGATTTGTATTGGTTTGCTGCGGGAGAGCAGGGAATGATGTGTTATAATGCCCGGACGCAATCAAAGAACAACTATATTCCTAACGGCCCGCAGGTAAATACACCTTACCGTTTGCAATTTTCAGGCAAGAAATTATTCATGGTTCAGGGAGGGCGATGGGCTTCCCAATATAATCTTCCCGGGTATGTCATGATGTATGAGAATGGAGAATGGACAAATATCTGGGATGGTGTATGGAGTGCACAAGAAAAAAAATACATACATACCAAGACAGGTTTGCCAATTGTTGACTTTATGGATATAGCCATTGATCCGAATGATAATACTCATTTTTATGTTACCAGCTATGGCGCCGGGTTGTTTGAATACCGGAATAACCAGTTTTATGCCCAATATACGCATGATAATAGTAGTTTGGAAACTATTTATCCTACAGGAACTTGGGTGCAGCAATATGGTTATATACGTTTGGATGGTGTTGTGTATGATGCGGATGGTAATCTTTGGATCGCAAATTCCAAAACGAATACGGCTTTGAAAGTATTGTCAGTAAATGGAGATTGGTTAAGTCTGGGTTATAATGATTTGATGAATAAGCCCACTTTAGGTTCGATTTTAATCTCATCAGAAAATAAGAATCATAAATGGATTAATTCTGTTCGATCTGCCCCGGGTATTTTGGTTTTTGATGATAACGGCACCTTGGAAGAAACTTCCGATGACAAGGCTGTGTTTATGGCAGAATTTTTTGATCAGGACAATAATTCCATAAAACCGGAAATAGTTTATTGCATGGCGCAGGATAACGATGGCGCCATCTGGATTGGTACTGATGTCGGTCCCCTCGTCTTTCCTAATCCAAATAATATATTTGATGGCACCAATAGTTGTACTAGAATAAAGATTCCACGTAATGATGGTACTAATTTGGCTGATTTCTTGTTGGAAAAAGAAGAAATCAAGTCAATTGCCATAGATGGTGCAAATCGCAAATGGATAGGGACCGGAGCTTCTGGCGTGTACTTAATGTCGGCCGATGGGCAGGAAACAATTCAACATTTCACGACAGCCAATAGTCCTTTGACATCAAACGATATACTGTCAATTGCAATTAATCCTGTTACTGGTGAGGTTTTTATAGGTACAGGTAGTGGCTTGTTGTCTTATCAGAGTGATGCTGCCAAAGGTGGCGATGGCTTTGGATATATCTATGCATATCCGAATCCTGTACGGGAAGATTATACAGGAGTAATAACCATAACAGGTCTGGTGGATAATACGATTGTTAAAATTACGGATGTTGCGGGAAATCTGGTTTACGAAACCAGGTCTAACGGAAGTCTGGCTGTTTGGGATGGAAAGAACAAATCCGGCAGGAAGGTGAGCACTGGTGTGTATCTTGCAATTTGCTTGTCGGAAGATGGTTCGGAGCGGGGAACGACCAAGATATTGGTAATTAATTAAATGATATATTTTCCATGAGAATATGGCTTTCTTGCAAAACAAACAGAATTGAGTGGGTGGATTGTGCAAAGTCATTTGCTATCTTTTTTGTAGTATTATTGCATGCTGGCTTACCTGCGCCATTTCGTTCTTTTGTTAGGATGTTTTTGATCCCTGTTTTTTTCTTTATGTCTGGTTTTTTTGCAAAAGTAAATACAGAGATAAGTTATTCTTATTTCCTCAAGAATAAGATAAGGACAATAGTATTTCCATATATATATTTTAATATTATAAATTATTTGTTTTGGTTGTTGATTGGGCGGCATTATGGCATAGGAACAGATCAGGATATGGCTTTCTGGCGTCCGATATTAGGAATGCTGTATGGAAATGCGCCGATGTTGACCCATTGTGTTCCTTTGTGGTTCTTGTCATGCCTGTTTGTTGTAGAAAATGTGTATTTTATATGTTTTCGACATATAAAGAAAGTTTCTTATAAACTCTTGCTGCTAGTCGTTTTTGCTGTGTTGGGTTATGTGGTATATAAATTTCAGACTTTTTTATTGCCATGGGGAATTAATGCAGCAATGTCCATGATTCTGTTCTATGGTGCAGGAAATATAATCAAAGATTTGTCGTGGCTGGAGAAGTTAGGAACAATTAAAAAGACGGTGCTTTTTGGTGTTATGATCTGTTCGTTTATAATAATGTGGATAGTTCAGAGTTTTCAGCAAGGAGAAACTAAAGTCTTTATCAATCAATACGGTAATTATGTCTGTTTTTTTGTTGGTGCATGTGTAGGAATAATTTTCTTTTGTGCCTTTGCTATTATATGTACGGGAGGTATTAAGCGTTTCCCTTGGCTATTTCATATCTTTTCGTATATAGGGCAAAATACTTTAGCTATATTGTGTTTACATCTGATGGCAGGTAGTTTTATCAAAGCAGTTACTGTCTTTATTTTTGATTTACCTCTGTCCATATATGCTAATATATGGGTAATGTTTCTGTATAGTATATTATCTGTCATTTTATTGTTGCCGGTTATTGCTTTTATTAATAGATATGCACCATTTTGTTTAGGCCGTTCTTATGAAAAAAATCCTTCATAATAATAATTTCATTCTTTTTGTATTTCTTTTTTTCTGCACTTTATGGTCCGGTGTCTTTTATGTTTTCCCTGATTTTGCAGATAATCCTATTACTAATTGCTCTACTGCGTTTTCTGTTTTTGTATATTGGTGTTGCATCTGCATAGGTATTTTTCTATTGTTATACCTTATAGTTCTTAATAAATATGTTTTTGCAGGACTATTTCCTGTTTTTTGTGTTCTTGGAACTATTGTGGGCTATTATAGATATGCTTATAAAGCATCTTTGACACCTATGTTGGTAGATGCCGTGTTTCATAATGACTTTCAGACGTCGGCAGAACTTATAACCTTAACTTTGGTATTGCTTGTTATATTGAATATAGGGGTTGCGGCCATTGTAGTTTATTTTCGGTTTAAATACATATATGTGAATCATGTCTGTTTACAATTGTTCATTGCTTTTACAGGCTTGTTTGTTTTGTTAAATAGCAACGATCGTTTGCATAATGGAATTATGCAACGTTATCCGTTTAATGTATATTACAATATCAAGCTGTATAAAGGGATGCAACATGAAATCAAGTCTGAAAGATACTGTCCCGATACATTGAGTTATTCTTTACCAAACGATTCCTTAGTAGTTGTATTTGTGCTTGGTGAATCATTACGAGCTGATCATTTATCGATAAATGGGTATTATAGGGAGACAACGCCTTATTTGCAGAATGAAGAGCAAATGTATTCTATTGCGAATATATACAGTGAATATACACACACAAATAGGAGTCTGCCACATATTTTGACAAGAGCTGATAGTGTACATGAGGAACGGGCATTTGATGAAACTTCATTTATCACGTTGTTTAAAAATTCTGGATTTAAGACATCATGGATTTCAAATCAAGACCCTGCCTATACGTATATTTATTTTTTAAATGAATGTGATACAATTATTCATGCTCATCCGGAAAGGACAGTGTACGTATATAGTGAATGGCTTGATGAGGATATGTTACCCGCATTGGATTCTTTGCTGTCAAATATTTCACAACCAAATCTTATCATACTACATACAATAGGAAGTCATTGGTTCTATAACAATCATGTTTCCGATGAGTTGCGGAAATTTTCTCCAGTTGCGGAAAATAGGGTGATAACTAAAAATACCTCCGAGGAAATTATCAATGCTTATGACAATACAGTTGTTTATACTGATTTTTTTCTGAAACAAGTTATTAATCGTTTGAGAGATAGGAATGCAATAATGATATATTTGTCTGATCATGGCGAAGCATTGGGTGAGAATGGAAATTGGCTGCACGCCAATGATAGTTATTCAATAAAAAATCCAGCATGCATGGTGTGGTATTCGGACAAATATTCAGTTGGGAATATGTCTAAGATTGAAGCTTTAGAAGCTAATAAGAACAAATTTTACAGGACAGATTTCCTGTATCATAGCATACTAAGTGCGGCTGGCATTCCTTCTTCTGTAATTGTTCCGGAATTGGATATCTTTACGGCATCCGGAAATGATTAATTTTACGGTAGCAGGCTGTGTTCTGGTTTTTTCTCACAAGAGGAGGGGATGTTGTTTCGGATTATCGTAAGTCTGTATGTTCCCGTTTTTGAATATAGCTTGTCTGTCCGAAGATCTGTTTTAAATACTAGTCGGTTTTTTGTCCAGACACTATCGTAATTGGAGCAGATGATTTGCGGACCTCTTGCAGCAGTGCCCCTATTTGCGTATTTTTGCCGCACGATAGATTCATTTTATGCAACCGACTGTTACAATCAATTTGCCGGCATCGAAAAGCATCTGCAACCGCGTGCTTTTGATGAATGCCTTGTCGGAGCGGCCGCAGGAAATCAGGAACCTGTCCGATTGCGATGATACGCAGGTCATGCAGCATGCGCTTTCGGACATGCGGTCGGGGAAAACTGTTTTTGATATCGGTGCGGCTGGTACGGCCATGCGTTTCCTGACGGCTTTGCTTGCCGGAACTCCCGGTGAATGGACATTGACCGGCAGTGCACGCATGAAACAGCGTCCCATTCGGATATTGGTCGATGCCTTGAACAGTCTGGGTGCGGATATTGCCTATCTGGAAGCGGACGGTTTCCCGCCTTTGAAAATCAGGGGGAAGGTTTTGCGGGGCGGCTCATTGGCATTGGATGGCAGTGTGAGCAGTCAGTATATTTCGGCTTTGATGATGGTGGCGCCTTACATGCGCGATGGCCTGCAAATGGAATTGCGCGGTAATCTGGTCAGTCGTTCCTATGTCAATATGACAGCGGCTTTGATGCGCACTTTCGGTGCGGAATTGCAGGTGGAGTATCCGCATATTGCCGTTGGAACAAAACCGTATATTCCGGTCGCTTTTACGGTTGAAAATGATTGGTCGGCCGCTTCTTACTGGTACGAGTGGCTGGCGGCTGCCCGCGAAGGGAGCATTTTCTTGCCGCATCTGTATGCGGACAGTTTGCAGGGGGATTCGCATGTCGCGGATATTTTCCGCCCCTTGGGTGTGGAAACTGAATATATGGCGGAAGGCGTGCAAATTACGGCGGGCGGTCGTTGCGTGCCGTCTTTCGCATACGATTTTGTAAATCAGCCGGATTTGGCCCAAACGGTTGCCGTTGCATGCTGTTTGTGTGGAATCCCGTTTAAGTTCAGCGGTTTGCAAACACTTAAAATCAAGGAAACGGACCGTATTTCGGCTTTGGTAGCCGAATTGGGCAAATTAGGTTTCGTCTTGCAGGAAACGAATGTCGGGGAGTTGAGTTGGGATGGTGCACGTGTGCCTGTGGCCGAACCTGTCAGCATAGCCACTTATCAGGACCACCGTATGGCCATGTCATTCGCTCCCGCGACAATGCGTTTCCGCATGACGATTGAACATCCGGAAGTGGTCACGAAATCCTACCCGGCTTTCTGGGAAGAAAAACGTAAATTGATGTTTGATTGACATGTGGGTTATTCCGGTTGTTGTCGTGATGGGCATATATGCCGTTTTGCTGCTACTGTTCATGTGCGGCTGGAAACGCTTGCCGGAACAGACAAAACAAGAACAAATACCCGACCTCCATAAATTACCCGCAATTACTGTTGTTGTAGCTTGCCGGAACGAAGCGGAACATTTGCCGGCCTTGCTGGAAAGCCTGCTCCGGCAGACGGTTTCTCCTGCGGAAATAATCCTTGTAAACGATAATTCGACAGACGATACGCTTGTTGTCATGGATAGATATGCTGCGCGTTATCCCGCTATTCGCGTGCTGTCCATGGCCGGCGATTCCTCAAAAAAGAAGGCTTTGGCAGCAGGAATCCGTTCGGCAACATCGGGACTCATCCTGTGTACGGATGCCGATTGCATAGTGCCGGAAACATGGGTGCAGACGGTAGTTGCCGCCTATGTTCAGCAGCCTTTCGACTTGCTGATTTTGCCGGTTTCCATGCAGGGCGATAGCTTTTTCTCACGCTTGCAACAGTTGGAGTTCGCCACTTTGGTGGCATCGGGCGCGGCTATGGCGGCGTGGCGGCATCCGATTATGTGCAACGGTGCAAACCTGGCCTTCCGGCGGCAGGAATGGCTGGCAAGCCAGGCGGATTTACACGAAGAACTGCCCTCGGGCGATGACATGTTTTTGTTGCACGGTTTCAAAAGGCGTGGCTTGCGGATTCGTTTCCTGAAATCCCGTAAAGCAATGGTTTACACGTCCGCTTGTCCAGATTTGCGCTCGTTTGTCCGTCAGCGCGGGCGCTGGACATCGAAGGCCGGGTACTACACGGATGCGGACACGATTGCGGTTGCCGTGGCGGTTTTCACCGTTAACCTGCTGTGGCTGGTGCTGTTCGTCGGGGCTTTTTTCAATGTCGCGCTGGCATGGTCCTGTTTGGCGGTTTTCCTTGTAAAGTGGCTGCTTGACGGCTTGTTTCTGAAACTTGCACAACCGTTTTTTGCGTACAGGCATGTTGCGGCCATGTCTTTTTTGCTTTCGTTGGTTTATCCGTTTTACATGTTGGTTTCCGTATTGCACGCATGTTTCGGCACGCAGAAAAAATCCCATGGCAACAGTGCGGGATTTGCATAGAGATGTATTGGTCGAAATCTTCTTACAGCCTGATGGCTTGCCCCGTATAACTTTCCTTGCATTTGGCAAGCGCTTCGGGAGTACCTTCAAATACGATGTGGCCGCCTTTTTCGCCGCCTTCCGACCCTAAATCGATGACGTGGTCGGCACATTTGATGACTTCCGTGTTGTGTTCGATGATGATAACGGTGTGCCCGCGTTCGATAAGCGCGTTCAACGCTTTCATCAAGGTTTTTATGTCATGGAAATGCAGGCCGGTCGTCGGTTCGTCAAAGACGAAAATGGTCGGCGTGGCCTTTTCGGAGGCTAAAATCGATGCTAATTTGACGCGCTGGCTTTCACCGCCCGAGAGCGTGCTGCTGCTTTGTCCCAATTTGATGTAGCCTATGCCGACATCCTGCAACGGTTTCAGTTTGCTGACGATTTTCTTTTCCGTGCTGCCTGTTCCCTGGCCGAAAAACTCGATGGCTTGGTTGACGGTCATGTTCAGCACATCGTAAATATTCCGGCCTTTGTACATGACTTCCAGCGTGTCCTGCTTAAAACGTTTCCCGTGGCAGTGTTCACATTCCAGCACCAAATCGGCCATGAACTGCATTTCGACCGTAACGGTGCCTTCGCCTTGGCATTCCTCGCAACGTCCGCCCGGCGTGTTGAAGGAAAAATAGGCGGCCGTGTAGCCCATTTGTTTGGACAGTTGTTGCTCTGCAAACAGTTTTCTGATTTCATCGTAGGCCTTGATGTAGGTAACCGGATTGGAACGTGATGAGCGTCCGATCGGGTTCTGGTCCACGATTTCAATGTCCTTGGCCAGATGCATGCTACCGCGCAGGGTATCGTATGCGCCCGTCCGTTCGGCAACTCCGCCGTAATATTTTTTGAGCGCGGCGTAGAAAACCTGCCGCACCAAGCTGGATTTTCCTGAGCCGGATACGCCGGTTACGACGGTCATGACGTTGAGTGGGAATTTGACGTTCACGTTTTTCAGGTTGTTCTCGCAAGCGCCCATGACTTCGATATAGTTGTTCCATTTGCGGCGGAACTTCGGCGTTTCTATTTTTTCCTTGCCGGTCAGATAAGCCAGCGTATGGGATTGCTCCAGTTGTTCCGGTGTGGCCTTTGGAATGTCCTTGACCGGCATGGCCAGGACCACTTCGCCGCCGTGGCGTCCGGCTTCGGGACCGATGTCGATGATATAGTCTGTTGCGCGCATGATTTCTTCATCGTGCTCGACAACGACAACCGTATTGCCCAAATCTCGGAGTTGTTTCAGAACTGAGATAAGCCGTTGCGTGTCGCGCGGATGCAGTCCGATGCTCGGCTCGTCCAGAATGTACAGCGAACCGACCAGACTGCTGCCCAAGGATGTAGCCAGGTTGATGCGTTGGCTTTCGCCGCCGGAAAGCGTGTTGGACAAGCGGTTCAGCGTCAGGTAGCCGAGGCCGACATCCGCCAGGAATTGCAGTCGCGATGTGATTTCATGCAATAAACGTTGGGATGCCAGTTTTTCTGTTTCATTCAATTGTACCTGCTTGAAAAAATCCAACAGTTTGGTTACGGGCAGGCAAACCAGTTCGGAAATGCTTTTCCCGCCAAACTTGACATAATTGGCCTCTTTCCGCAGGCGTGCGCCTCCGCATGTCGGGCACACGGTTTTGCCGCGGTAGCGTGCCAGCATGACGCGGTATTGTATTTTTGCGTATGCTTTTTCTTCCAGCATTTTGAAAAATTCGTTCAATCCGTGGAAATATTCGTTGCCCGTCCACAGCAGTTGTTTTTGTTCCGGCGTAAGTTCGTAATAGGGTTTGTGTATCGGGAAATCGAATTTGGCCGCATGCGCAATCAATTCCTTGTTCCATTGGCTCATTTTTTCGCCGCGCCAGCAGGCAATGGCTTCCTGGTAGATGCTCAGGCTTTTGTTCGGAATGACCAGGTCGGGATCGATGCCAATGATGCTTCCGAAGCCTTCGCAGGTCGGGCAGGCACCCAATGGATTGTTGAAGTCGAACATGTGCTGGTTTGGCAGTTCGAAAGTCATGCCGTCGGCTTCGAAGCGGATGGAAAAATAATGTTCGTGCGGTCCGTTTTCGTCGAATACCTGCAGGATGCAGCTGCCATCGCCTTCAAAAAAAGCGGTTTCCACGGAATCCGTAAACCGGTTGGCGGTGCTTGCTTCGCCATCGGCCACAATACGGTCAATCATGAGGCGCAGACGGTCGTTTTTCTGCAAGTTCCGTTTTCCTTCCGTAATTTCCTGTATGCGTATCAACTCATCATTGACTTGCACGCGGCTGAAACCTTGCGTGGCAAGGAGTTCCAACTGCTGTTGCATGGTTCGGTCGGTTCGTTCCGTCAACGGCGCGAATAGAATCATGCGCGTCCCCTCGGGCTGTCGCATGGCAAAATCCACGACATCCTGCGGCTGGTGTTTCTGCACCAGGCAGCCGGAAACAGGTGAATAGGTCTTGCCGACACGTGCGAACAGCAGTTTCAGGTAGTCGTAAATTTCCGTGCTTGTGCCGACGGTGGAACGGGCATTGCGGGTGCTCACTTTCTGCTCAATGGCAATGGCGGGCGGAATGCCGCGGATAAAATCCACTTCCGGTTTTTGCATACGTCCTAAAAACTGCCGCGCATAGGCCGACAGGCTCTCCACATAGCGGCGTTGCCCCTCGGCATACAGCGTGTCGAATGCAAGGCTTGATTTTCCGCTGCCCGACAAGCCTGTGATAACCACGAACTGTCCGCGCGGAATTTTCACCTCGATGTTTTTCAGATTGTTTACGCGCGCGCCTTTTATGTGAATGAAATCCATTGTGCAACAAGTTTTTAGTTTTCCACTTTCCGGTATTTTAATTACCGGTTTCCTGTTCCGGTATTATGTCCGGTCGCTGCCGCAAAGATAGGCAGAAAAAATGAAATGTTGTTCGTTCCAAGTTGTGTGGTCGTATAAAACCGGTACGGATGATTTTTCCTTGTTTTTTGGCAAAATATGCACATGGTTTGTCTATAATGGACTGTATTTTTGCACCTGAACTTATTAAACTTAATTGCAGTATGAAAAAAACACATTTTTTCCTGTCGCTCATTTTGGCTGTAACGGTAATTTCTGGAATGGCACAAACGCCCGATTTCAGTCAGATTGGTTTTGCTACCCTTAATGGCGGTACAACCGGCGGCGCGGCAGGCCAGACGGTTACTCCGACTACTTTTGAGGAACTGAAACAGTATGTCGAATCCGACTTGCCTTATACCATTTTGATAACCAAAGAGTTTACAACGGGTGTAACGACTTTTGTTGATGAAACCGGAAGCATTGTGGATGCGTCGGCCAGCGATGCACGCCCGACTACATTCGGAGCCATTCTGAAAGTAAAGTCAAACAAGACTCTTTTGGGTGTTGGTGACCAGGCATTTTTCAATCGTATCGGCCTGGTCATTCAATGCCAGTCGAACATTATTATCCGAAACATCAAATTTACCATGACCGATGTGCCCGCCACACGTGATGGTGAGTATAAGATTCTGGATACGGATGGCGTTACGACTGTCGGCGACCCGGATTGCATTGGCATACAGGCGGATGCGGAAAGTATTCCGGAAGCACAACGTATCAGCCAGCATATCTGGGTGGACCATTGCGAGTTCTACAACGAGGCGGAGGCTTATCACAAAGACCGTTATGATGGCTTGCTCGACACCAAAAACAACGTGCAGAACATGACCATCTCGTGGTGCGTGTTCCACGACCACAGCAAAGCCATGTTGTCAGGAAAAGGAAATTCGGATGAGTATAACCGCACCGTAACCTATCATCACAACTGGTTTCATAATATTTATGGTTCACGCTTGCCGTTGCTACGTTTCGGACAACATCATTACTACAACAATTTGATGGAAAACTGTGCCGGTGACGGTCTGAATCTGCGTATAGAAACGAATGCCTATATAGAAGGTTGCTATTTCCTGAATTGTAAGACGCCTGTATTCGGCAAAGCAAGCGAAAAGGGGCAAGCGTTGTTGATAGATGATATTTTCAGCGGTTGCAGCAAGTTGCCGGCGGGTTGTACTAACCTTGATGGTGCAAAGTTTGAATACCTTAAGGCTGACAATGAATTTGAGCGTGCCTGCAATTTTACACCTTCCGAACTTTATGATTATACGGCGGATGCTGCCGAAAATGTGCCGGACATGGTACGCCAATGGGCAGGGGTAGGAAAACTTGTAACGGAAACTACGGACTATGTTGCGCCTCGGCATGCGGACAGCAGGATATTTAGTGCGGGGAATGTGCTTACGGTCGAAGCACCAGCCGATGCGCAATTGCGTTTGTTTGCCGCCAATGGGAAACAAATGGCTGCTTACCGTGTCGAGGGCGGACGTATTGACGTGCAAATAGCCCGCACGGGATGTTATGTTGCCGTGTTGGAGCAAAACGGAAAGCAAATAGCTTGTTCCAAAGTCTTGATACATTGACGGGATAATTCTTTTTATATACGAAGCATGATTGCAGACAAGCGGTCGTGCTTTGTTTTTTTATTTTTTGCGATTCATTTATTTATTCTTATATTTGCCCCATTGTAACTATAATTTTTGCCTATGGGATAATGACATTGATTTGATACATATACTTTAATTGGAAAAAGCGTTTTTAGCATTATTCTTTCTATCTAAAAGTTTGGCGACTAATAGTTCCGATATGAATAAATGCAGAAATGCTCATGCTTGCAGCGTGGGCTTTTTGGTCATTTTATCGGAACAGGTTACGCCAAACACCTTAGATAGAGAAATATCCAGAAAGTACCGCGCTTTTTTTGTGTGTGTATTTTGAGAACACAAGGTACAACGGAGTAACCTGAAAAGCCGTAAAGTGAGTAGGAGAAAACAGAGTTTATGCAGGTGCTGTTTGATATTAGAACACGCAATTTTGCATGACTCATTATTGGTAAACATATGGAAAAGAAGTTAGTGCAATCAATTATGATGCTTTGCTTTTTGCTATGTACAATGTCATCTTATGCACAAAGTAGTTTGATCCCGACAACGGCAATAAGTAACATGCCTATTGTATCAATAAAGGATATGAATCTTAATAGAAGTGATTATGTAATTCTAAAATCTGTTTCCGCGTCTGCTGTTGTCAATTCTGATAATAGACGGACAAGAAGAAGTATTTATGAAGAAAATAATGAATTCACGTTGATTTACGACATTATAAAGATTGATGGTAAGAGGTATTTGGAATATGAAACATGCGAAGGAGTAATCCGTTTAGGATACCTTGGTTCTACCAATATTTATAATTCGGAATCAAACTACATTCCGGCAGAAGAAATTGTGAGACGGTTGGCATTGTACAGGTTGATAAATTTGGCAAAAGAATATGGAGCAGATGCATTATTTGAGCCAACCATAACGACAACAGCAACATCGGTTGGAAAAACCTTGATGTATAAAACAGATGCCTCGGCAAAACTTATTAAAATAACAAATGATTAATTTAATTGATATGAAAAAGTTTTTTTATTTATTGATATTACCTGCATTCTTATTTAGCAGTTGTGGAGCAGCGTTGCGGCAACCAGTTAATACAACGCCGGCGCAATATACGTTATCTTTAAATCTTGCCCAGTTACCGCCATCCAATATATACATAAATCTGGATTATGGTATCCGGCTTAATGTTTTGGATAAAAGAGCAAACGAAATGGTTTTAAATAGATTCGATGCTAATGCAATGACCCTTAAACCAGTAGTGAGCACTTATCCGGATGTCAAGTCTTTTGTTTCTGAGAGTATGAAACAGTACATGCAAACAATGGGTTTCAATTTGGATGCAGATATAAATACTGATTATATGCTTCAGATAGGAATTACACAATATCAGATTAGCTATTTATCTGGTATGGGGTGGGTAGGAACGGTTTGTTTTGAAATGCAAATTTATGATGAAAACAGGACTCAAGTTTATCCTAATACGGCAATCACGGGAAGAAGTTCTATTATGGCTAATTTCAGTGATGTTGCCAACGCATCCAAGGCATTGAACGATGCTTATGTAAATGCTTTGAAAGATATTGATTGGAATAGGGTCGCCTATTTCCTCAAAAGGGCGGATTCTCCTGCCGGTGAGAAAAACAAACAAGTTACGGGAAGTGGCGATACGGCTTTGGAACATACCATTATACGTTGGTATATTGATTCTGCACCCAAAGGAGCAGATGTATATTGGAGGGTAGTTTCATCAACACCTGATGTCAAAAACACCAACCAGTTGTATTTGGGAACGACTCCGTATGAAAGCACTGAATCTTTTGATATTAAAGGTTTGACATTTAATAATTCAGGAGATGTCCAGATTGAAATTTCATGCGAGAAAAGTGGATATTCACCCCAGCGTAAAAGGTTCAATGTTCGGCAGGCTATAGAGCAGAAAGAAATTTCTACAAAGTTTAATCTAATAGAGGAGTAAGATCTGAATGAATTTAGTTGTAACAATTAATAAAAATGATGTATATGCTATTCAAACAACATAAAATAAGTGCAGTAAGAATCTTATCCTTATTTTTCGTAAGTGTCTGGGCTTTTATGCAATACGGTTGTGTGACAAACCAGAAGATAAAGCCAGCAATAAGGTGGACAGTTCAATTAAAGTATAAGCAACAGCAATCCACAAATATTTTCACCGATTTGGATTATGGAGTTAAGCTTAATATTATTGACAAAAGAACAGATAAGCCTATTTTAAATCAATACCCTAGTCTATTCCCTAATAGACCCAAGCCGATTATAACCACTTTTCCTGATATTCAATCGTTTGTTTCTGAAACTATGACACAATATATGCGATTGTTGGGATTTGCTTTGGATGCGGATTTGAATACGGATTATATGCTCCAAATAGAAATAGCGCAATGTGAAATTAATATGATTAATGGTACTTGGGATGGGGTAATAAGTTTTAACATACAATTATCAGATAACAATAATAATGTAGTATATAGGCAAACTGTTACGGGTAGGACTAGCAATGTGTGGTCCTACAACAACACTATGGAAAATGCATTAAATAAAGCGTATGCTAACGCCATGGAGAATATGGATTGGAGCAGGATTGCTTCTTTTCTTAAAAGGGCAGAAACTCCTATTGTCGAAAAAAATGAACAAGTTACAGGGGAAGGTGATACGGCTTTGGAACATACCATTATACGTTGGTATATTGATTCTGCACCCAAAGGAGCAGATGTATATTGGAGGGTAGTTTCATCAACACCTGATGTCAAAAACACCAACCAGTTGTATTTGGGAACGACTCCGTATGAAAGCACTGAATCTTTTGATATTAAAGGTTTGACATTTAATAATTCAGGAGATGTCCAGATTGAAATTTCATGCGAGAAAAGTGGATATTCACCCCAGCGTAAAAGGTTCAATGTTCGGCAGGCTATAGAGCAGAAAGAAATTTCTACAAAGTTTAATCTAATAGAGGAGTAAGATCTGAATGAATTTAGTTGTAACAATTAATAAAAATGATGTATATGCTATTCAAACAACATAAAATAAGTGCAGTAAGAATCTTATCCTTATTTTTCGTAAGTGTCTGGGCTTTTATGCAATACGGTTGTGTGACAAACCAGAAGATAAAGCCAGCAATAAGGTGGACAGTTCAATTAAAGTATAAGCAACAGCAATCCACAAATATTTTCACCGATTTGGATTATGGAGTTAAGCTTAATATTATTGACAAAAGAACAGATAAGCCTATTTTAAATCAATACCCTAGTCTATTCCCTAATAGACCCAAGCCGATTATAACCACTTTTCCTGATATTCAATCGTTTGTTTCTGAAACTATGACACAATATATGCGATTGTTGGGATTTGCTTTGGATGCGGATTTGAATACGGATTATATGCTCCAAATAGAAATAGCGCAATGTGAAATTAATATGATTAATGGTACTTGGGATGGGGTAATAAGTTTTAACATACAATTATCAGATAACAATAATAATGTAGTATATAGGCAAACTGTTACGGGTAGGACTAGCAATGTGTGGTCCTACAACAACACTATGGAAAATGCATTAAATAAAGCGTATGCTAACGCCATGGAGAATATGGATTGGAGCAGGATTGCTTCTTTTCTTAAAAGGGCAGAAACTCCTATTGTCGAAAAAAATGAACAAGTTACAGGGGAAGGTGATACGGCTTTGGAACATACCATTATACGTTGGTATATTGATTCTGCGCCAAAAGGAGCAGATGTTTTTTGGAGAGTTGTTTCATCGACGCCAGATGTAAAAAACACCAACCAGTTGTATTTGGGAACGACTCCGTATGAAAGCACTGAATCTTTTGACATTAAAGGTTTGACATTTAATAATTCGGGAGATGTCCAGATTGAAATTTCATGTGAGAAAATTGGATATTCAACCCAGCGTAAAAGATTCAATGTCCGGCAAGCCATAGATCAGAAAGAAATATCCACTAAGTTTAATTTGATAGAGGAATAACATTGTTTCTTTTCTTGAATAAAATAAATAGGAACGGTTGTCTTGTACATGAGGCAACCGTTTTATTGTTAAACTTTTCGTTTCTCTCTCTCCCTTTCTTTACATAATTGCCCAAAAAATCGTATTTTTGCAAACTGAAAGCGGAAATGCGGTTTTTGCTGTATTTTTATAGTGCAGATTGCATGTGGCTTTTAGATTGTAAATCATTATTCAATAACAACATATCAAAATGACTATCACTATTATTGGTATTGGAAATATGGGCGGTGCCATTGCCCGCGGTTTGTGTGCCGGAACGTTGATTGCTCCCGGTAATATCCGTGTGTCCGACCCCGACCAATCGCATTTGGAAGCGATGAAACGCTTCAATCCTGATGTCCGGACGTTTTCAGACAACAAGGCGGCTGTAATTGATGCGGACATCGTCTTATTGGCTGTAAAACCATGGTTGGTGGAAACGGTGGCCGAAGAAATTGCGGACTCGTTGGATTCGCAGCGGCAAATACTCATTTCGATTGCGGCTGGCGTGGAACTGCAAAAACTGCAAATGCTGTTCGGCTTCAAACAGGCTTTGTTCCGCATTATCCCGAACACGGCTATTGATGTGCGGCAGAGCGTGAATACGATTTCGTCGCTTAATGCCACGCCGGAACAGGAACAGCTCGTATGCGATATTTTCAACGAGCTCGGCCATTCCTACCTTGTGCCGGAAAAACAGCTGGATGCTTTGATGGCCTTGTCGAGTTGCGGCATTGCCTATGCGTTCCGCTATATCCGCGCAGCGATGGAAGGCGGCGTTGAAATGGGGATATACCCCAATGTGGCCAAAGAAGTCGTGTTGCAGACCTTGCGCGGGGCTGTCGAGTTGCTGGAACATACGGGAAACCATCCCGAAGCGGAGATAGACAAGGTAACAACGCCCGGCGGCATAACCATCAAGGGGTTGAACGAAATGGAAGCGGCCGGTTTTACGACGGCTGTTATCAAAGGTTTGCGGGCATCATTGATAAAACATTAATTTGAAGGAAATTACGATATGAACGAACAAATCAGACAGATAGCCATGCGGCTGGCCGGTTTGCGCGATGCGCTGGACTTGTCGGTGGAAGAAATGGCTGCCAAAGCCGGAGTTTCGGCAGACGACATCAGGCTGTATGAATCGGGCAATTCCGATATTCCGATGAGCTTCCTGTGCAGTGTGGCGCAGGCTTGCGGTGTGGAAACCAGCACATTGGTGAGCGGTGCGGAACCTCATTCCCAGAGTTTTTACCTGACACGCAAAGGCACGGGACCTTCCGTGGAGCGTGTGTCGGCATATAAGTACAACGATTTGGCCAGCGGTTTCAAAAACGCGAAATCCACGCCGTTTGAAGTCACGGTGGAGCCGAACGACAAGCCGATGCACCTGAATACCCATGCCGGACAGGAATTCAACCTGGTGCTGGAAGGCACGCTGATGCTGCAGATTGCTGGTACGAACCTGATTCTGACCGAAGGGGACAGCATCTATTTTGATGCGACCAAACCGCACGGAATGAAAGCCATGAACAACGCCAAAGTACGTTTCTTGGCCATAATCATCTAATTGTAAACAGAAAGGAGATATATGTTGTTGCAAAAATATCTGGCACAGACGGAATTCAGTTCCTACGAAGACTTTTGCCAAAATTACCGGTTGACCGTTCCCGACGATTTTAATTTCGGTTACGATATTGTGGATGAATGGGCGGCGCAGGAACCGGACAAACTGGCGCTTTTGTGGACAAACGACCACGGAGAGTGCAAGCGTTTTACGTTTGCCGACATGAAGCGTGAAACCGACAATACGGCGGCCTATTTCCAATCGTTGGGCATAAAAAAAGGCGATATGGTCATGGCCATCCTGAAACGGCGTTACGAGTTTTGGTTTACAATTGTTGCCTTGCACAAAATCGGTGCTGTGATTATTCCGGCTACCCATTTGCTCACCAAAAAGGACATTGTTTACCGCAATAACGCGGCCAGCATCAAGGCGATTATCGCCGTAGGCGAAGAACCTATCATTACGCATATAAACGATGCCATGCCGGAATCGCCGACTATTCAGTTCCTGATTTCCGTGGGCAGCATTGTGCCCGATGGCTGGCACGATTTCCATGCGGAGCGTCGGCATGCGGGCGTGTTCGTGCGTCCGGTGGAACATAACAAAAGCACGGACCCGATGCTGTTCAGTTTTACGTCAGGAACGACCGGAAATCCCAAACTGGTGATGCATAACTTTGCTTATCCGCTGGCGCATATCATAACGGCCAAATATTGGCACAACCTGCATGAAAAGAGTTTGCATCTGACCATTGCCGACACCGGATGGCTCAAAGCCGTTTGGGGAAAACTGTACGGGCAATGGATTGTGGGCGCGGCTGTTTTTGTGTACGACCATGAGAAGTTTACGCCTGCCGACATGCTGGCCATGATTGAGAAATACAAACTGACATCCTTGTGTGCGCCTCCCACCATTTTCCGTTTCCTGATTCGGGAGGACTTGACGAAATACGATTTGTCGAGCCTGGAATGGTGCACGATAGCCGGCGAGGCATTGAATCCGGCTGTGTATGAGCAGTTTCATCAACTGACGGGCATAAAACTGCGCGAAGGCTACGGCCAGAGCGAAACGACCTTGTCCGTGCTAACGCCGCCTTGGATAGAGCCCAAGCCGGGAAGCATGGGGCGTCCGAGCCCGCACTACGATGTGGATTTGCTGACGCCCGACGGGCGCAGTGCCGAGGTTGGTGAGCAGGGGCAAATCGTTATCCGCATAGACAAACAATATCCAGCCGGTCTGTTCGATGGCTATTACCGCAGCCAGGAACTGACCGATGAGGTTCGGCACGATGGCGTGTATTACACCGGTGATTTGGCCTGGAAGGACGAGGACGGATATTTCTGGTTTGTCGGCCGTGCCGATGATGTCATCAAAAGTTCCGGTTACCGTATTGGCCCGTTCGAGGTGGAAAGCGCGCTTATGACGCATCCGGCGGTGGTTGAATGTGCCATCACGGGCGTTCCGGATGAGATTCGCGGACAGGTGGTCAAGGCAACTATCGTGTTGGCCAGGGACTATAAAGCCAAGGCCGGTCCCGAGCTGGTCAAGGAAATACAGGATCATGTGAAAGCCGTCACGGCGCCCTACAAATATCCGCGGGTTGTGGAGTTTGTGGATGAGTTGCCGAAAACCATTTCCGGCAAAATCCGCCGCGTGGAAATCCGCAAAAAGGATGCCCGTTAAGGCGTTTCAAATGACAAATAGGGTCGCAACCGCTGCAAATCAGCATCGCTCAGTTCATCCAATGTCCGTAATTGCTCCAGGTCGGAGAGTTTGATTTTGAGCCGGCGCAGTTCGTAAATGGCCCGGGCTTGCGTGAACGTAAGGTACGGATGCCGTTTCAGGCTTTCGACGGATGCGCGGTTTACATACAATGGCGTGACAAGGGAACTGTCTACCGTAAAGGAATCTTTTATGCGTAGGTAGTTCTCTTCGTTCATGTGCGGGACTTCGCGCAGTTGTTCCACGCGGTAAAATCCGCCCAATTGTTCCCTGTAACGCACAATACTTTGGGCATACCATCGCCCGATGCCGCGTATCATCATCAGCTCGGTCGTATCGGCAGTGTTCAGTTCCAACACGGTGTCTTTTTTCTGTGTGAAAACCGGTTTTCGTGGTGTGGTATCCGTTTTTACGGGAACGATTTCCGTTTCCGTTTTTTGGATTTGTATGTAAGGTTCCAGTTCCCGATATTTTTCTTCCGGTATGCCGTAGATGCGTGCAAAGTCTTCGGGCTTGCGGAACTTTCCGCCTTTGGCGCGGTATTTCAATATATTTCCGGCAATGTACGGGCGCAGGCCCAAGCGGACAAAATCGGCTGAATCGGCGGTGTTCGGATCGAACGGAAAGAGCTGATATGGATATTCTTCCGTTTGTTTTCTTGTCCTGTGTGCGGATTGCTGCCATCCGGACTTGTTGTAGCTGCGGTATTTTTGTTGTTCCTGCAGAGAGTCTTCAAAGGCTTTTAATTCGTTCTGGAATTCTTGTGTGGCCATATGGTCGGCATCGTCATCATGAAAAAGGAGCGGCAGCAAATGCGTGGCCGCTATGGTAAGCAAGATCAATGCAATCAGAGTCAGTACGCCGATTCGTTGCGATTTGGAAAAAAAGAAGAAATCTTTCATGGTATGTTTCTATGTTTTTTATACTTTTGCAGCCTGATTAAATCGGATTGCATGTGGGTTTTGGTCCTTATTTTGTTTTTAGCCATTGGCACCCTGTTTTTTTTAGCTTATGTGTTGCGTAAACGCAGGCCAAATTCGCCTCGCGAAGAGGCTGCCAAGCCGACTGTTCCAGCTGACTGTTGTGGGCAACATGCCGTGTGTGAGCGTGACAGCCTGTTGAACAAGGGGCTGGAAATCGTTTATTACGATGATGAAGAACTGGATGCGTTGGCCGGCATTTCACCCATCGATTTCACACCGGAACAGCTGCAGCAACTGGAATACGTGTTCTATACCTTGCAGGAAAAGGATGTGGCCGGTTGGTTGCGTAGTCTTCAGGCACGTAATATTCAATTGCCGGTTGATTTGCGGGAGGAGGCCTTGTTTATTGTCAGTGAACGCCGTAACAGATAAATTCCCACACAGCACAATATACCGCTCAGAATTCCGGCCCACAGTGTGGCACCGAACCCAAACGAATCCAATGCTCCTTCATTCCAGTTATTTTGTTCCACAATGTAGTAGCTGATGACGGCAAAAGCATTGTTGGTGAAATGTGCCAGTATGGGTAGCCATAAACTTCCACTCCAAACATACAGATAACCAAACAGGGCGCCCAACAGCATACGTGGGACAAATCCATAAAATTGCAGGTGGATGGCGCTGAAAAGGATGGCACTTGCCCAAATGGCCGCGTGTATCCTGCCTTTTTCTGAAAACAGGCGCAACAGAACGCCCCGGAACAACAGTTCTTCGGAAAAAGCAGGCAAAATGGCCATAAGCAAGATATTGAATAACAGTGTGGAAAAGCTTTCGGAAGACAGGAATCTTTCTGTCAGCAGGTTTGCCGCGTCTTCCGATGCCTTCATCCATGCCTCCATTTCCGATAAGAATGCCGGTAATTCCATGTGGCGGTTCCATTCGCTGAGCAGATTGATAAACGGCAAGGCAATCAGCATGAAAATGATTATGCTTGCAGCTGCCGGCCAGGTGATTTTCCGGCTGAGTCCTGCAACAGCCAACGGTTGCTCGTAGCATAAATACATATACACCAGGCATGGAACAATCATGACCCCGACCGATTGCAATAGCTGCATGATTTTGAGTGAGCCGGTTGTCTGACTGCCGCCCGTAAGCAGAAACCACAAGCCCATGGCAATTATTGAGCACAATATCATGCAAGCAACCAAAAGAAGTGCTTTCAGTAGGAAATGCGCATGTTGAAATTTTCCTTTCATAATTCGTTTTTGTTAATGGGCAAAGATACATAAAATAGCAGGATTTGTAAGCATGTGTTTCCGATTGACTGGCTTTTTGTGATGTAATTGTTTCATTTTGGAAGAAAAACACTCATCAAAATGATGAAATAATTTAAACGATACGTATAATATTATATATTTGCAGGAAAATCTTTTGAGACTTCAGTTGTTATGAAAAAAGTATTGGTGGCCATGAGCGGTGGCACGGACAGTTCGGTTGCTTGCATGCTGTTGCGTGAACAAGGTTATGACATACAAGGTGTTACAATGCGCATGTGGGATACGCCGGCCAAATTCAGTAGGCCGGAGCAAGAAGAGCCGGATTATATCCTGGAGGCACGTCGTCTGGCAGCGGAGCTGAACTTTCCGCATCATGTCATGGACATGCGGCAGGTCTTTCGTCAATGTGTCATAGGCGATTTTGTCAGTGAATATTTGTCTGGCCGTACCCCGAATCCTTGTGTTCAGTGCAACATACATGTCAAAACAAAATATTTGCTGCAGAAGGCAAATGAGCTTGGTTGTGAGTATGTTGCCACAGGACATTATGCCAATGTCGTAGAGGAAAACGGCGTGTTTTTCATTGAAAAAGGCTTGGATGTGAAAAAGGATCAGTCATATTTTTTGTGGGGCCTTTCACAAGATGTGTTGCGGCGCATGATTTTTCCGTTGGGCAATTATACAAAGCGGGAAATTCGTGCCAAGGCTTATGCCGCCGGTTTCAGGCATATAGCTGAAAAAACGGAAAGCCAGGATATCTGTTTCATTGACGATGATTACCGGGATTTTCTCAAAATGCAGCTTCCTGACATGGACCAGCGTATCGGCCAGGGAAATTTTCTGGATGTTTCAGGCAATGTTGTGGGAAAACATAACGGTTTCCCGTATTATACCATTGGACAACGCAAAGGTTTGGGTATTGCCATGGGAGAACCTATGTATGTCCTGAAAATAAATGCGGAAACCAATGAAATTACGATAGGTTCAAAAGAAAATCTGCAAATAGCTGAAATGCAGTTGCGTAACTGTAACTTTCCCAGGCCGGAATTGTTGTCGGCAAATGAGGTGCTCTTGGTTCGGATTCGATATAAAAGCCACGCCATTCCGGCATATGTGGAAAAAATAGATGGTAATCGTGCTGTCGTGAAGTTTGTTTCACCGGTAGATGCAATAACACCCGGGCAGTCGGCTGTCATTTACCGGAATGAAAGATTGCTGGGAGGAGGCATTATTTGCTAAAATACGCAATATCTGTCCTGAAACTCAAAAACTATGTTATAAAACATATTTTATAGCACATTTACTTGCATGATACGATAGGATGCATTACTTTTGCACCGTGTTTTTTCATGGTATTAGATTTAAGGTTAATAATTAGGGTTGGGTTGTCGTGAGACAACCTTTCTTTTTTGGGGGAAATACGGTTGATATGTCTCCCATTGTTTCCTCTGACAATGTTTTCCCTGTTTTGTTAATTAGTATTTGCGTGTGGTTCTTACGCCTAAAAAATGTTATAAATCAGGGTTTTCGGAAGAAAAGTATTGTACAATAAAATGCGATACGCTATTTTTGCATCGTGTTTTTCATGGTATTTAGATTTAAGGTTAATAATTAAGGTTGGGTTGTCGTGAGACAACCTTTCTTTTTTGTGTCTTACCTGTTTATTCGGCCTATCCGGCCGCTTTTTGTTTTGAGGAGGTTATTCCTTATCAAGCTCCAGCAATCCGTATAAGTCATTCATAATTCGCACATGAGGATATAATTCCAATTCGGTTGCGGTAGTAACTCCATGTAAAACTCCGGCAAAGTTGATTGCTGCATTTTGGGCTGTTTCCGCATCTACGGTGCTGTCGCCAATGTAGAGGGTTTCTGCTGGTTCGGCACCTAAACATTGGATGGCGTATAACAAACCTTCCGGCGACGGTTTGGGCAATTGCACGTCTTCGCCTCCAACGATAATGTCCATAAATCCGGCCGGGAACTGCATGTCCAGCAGTTCTTGGATACGAAAGCGGTATTTGGTCGAAATGATTCCCAGTTGGGCACCGTTCCTCTTCAGTTCGGTCAGTACGGATTTTGTTTCGGGAAACAGCATTGTGTTTGCGGTCATGTGGATGTCGGCCTCTTTTGTGTATTCCTTTTTGAAACCGAGTAATGTGTTCTCGTCTTTGATGCCGGTGAGTATTGAAAATGATTCTTCGAGCGTTTTGCCGATGGTCCGTTTGATGGCATTGTCCGTTATCTGACCATATCCATGCCGCGCAAGTACGTTGCGAAAACAAGTTACGATACCTCTGGAGGAATCGACAAGCGTATAATCAAAGTCAAAAAGATAAGTTGTATAATTCATAATCTGCTTTTTTGCAAAAGTACGGAAATAATGAAAAAGTTTTGTCTGAGTTTTGTACTTGTTTGTTGTTTGGCTTGTGAACGGATAAAATATGTTATAAAACATAGTTTTGGAGCATTTTTATTTGGTGGTTATGCAGGAAAGCATTACTTTTGCACCGTGTTTTTCATGGTATTAGATTTAAGGTTAAGTAAAGATTGGGTTGTCGTGAGACAACCTTTCTTTTTTTGTGCCAGTTGGCGGTGATTTGGCCAGATTCGATTGTTTCAATAGATACGGGCTCATTCCGGACAGATAAATATACAGAGCATAGATTCTGAGATTATTTTAACAGCGATGATTTATTCTCGAGAAATGGTGCTATAATTGTTCTCGAATTTCTTGTTTCCCTTTCGTAGCGGTCAATACAAACAGAAAAATATAGAAAAGGACATGCGTTGCAATCGATTTCAAACAATTATTTTGATTGCAAAAGTAATTACTGTACAAAATGGGCAGCGACCAGCTGTTTGCAGATGAAGATTTTTAAATCTCAATAAAAAATGTTTTCTTTGCAGACCGGCATGGAAAAACAGGATAATTTCTTTTTTTGATGTATACATAATTGTAATCCGATTCCATGCTTCTTGATGTAGGGCAATTGGCCTGGTCACCCGGAGTGCGGTAATTTTCTGTATGAAACAATTGCGGTAAACAACTGGTTGGGTATCAATAAAAATTCAAAAAATACATTATGCGTAAAATTGTCAGTTTGTTATTGGTTTGTATGTTCGTTTCGTTGAGCGCATCGGGCAGGCAGGAATACACTTTTAAAAAAGGGTGGAAGTTTACGAAAGGTGATGTCCAGGATGGCTGGAAGCCGGATTTGGATGTGAGCGGTTGGCAGGATGTTGTTGTGCCGCACGATTGGGCGATTTATGGTCCTTTCAGTATTGATAATGACAAGCAGGAAATGGCTATTGTCCAGGATGGACAAAAGGAGGCGTTGGAACACGCCGGGCGTACGGGAGGGCTGCCGTTTGTGGGTGTCGGCTGGTATCGGCTGACCTTTGAGGCACCTGGTTTTGAGGAAGGAAAGACTGCCACATTGGTCTTTGATGGTGCTATGAGTCATGCACGTGTGTATGTGAACGGTCAGGAAGCCGGATATTGGCCATATGGTTACAATTCGTTTTATTTTGATGTCACAGCTTTGCTGAAGCCGGGACAGAAAAACGAATTGGCGGTGCGTTTGGAAAACGACAGGGAATCTTCGCGCTGGTATCCGGGTGCAGGGTTATATCGCAATGTGCATTTGATTATCCAGGAAGATGCCCATGTTCCCGTTTGGGGCACATACGTTACAACGCCGGTCGTTACGGACAAATATGCTGAGGTATCCTTAAAGACATCATGGGTTGTTCCGGAAGGTGTGGATAAGGGTAATTATCGCATTGTAACGGAAATAAAGGATGGAAACGGCAAGGTTGTCGCAACTGGGGAGAGCGGCTTGAGCCTTTTTGATGATTCGTTTTTCGAGCAGGAATTTGCAGTCGCGAATCCTGAATTGTGGAGCCCGGAATCACCGGTGCTTTATACTGCAGAATCGAAGATTTTTGATGGTGATGTCCAAAAAGATGCATATACGACCCATTTCGGCATTCGAACCCTGGAAATAATTCCTGACAAAGGCTTTTTTCTGAACGGAAAAATGGTAAAATTCCAAGGAGTCTGCAATCACCATGATTTGGGACCGCTGGGCGGTGCGGTGAATTCGGCTGCCATTCGCAGGCAAATACGTATCCTGAAAGATATGGGTTGCAATGCAATCCGTACTTCCCACAACATGCCCGCGCCCGAATTGGTCGAAGCTTGTGACGAAATGGGCATGATGCTGATGCTGGAATCCTTTGATGAATGGAAAGCGGCCAAAATGGCCAATGGCTATCATAAGGTGTTTGATGAATGGGCTGAACGTGATTTGACCAATCTGGTGCGCCATTACCGCAATAATCCTAGTGTGGTCATGTGGTGTATCGGCAACGAAGTACCCGACCAATGGAACGCTGATAACGGCCCGAAGCTTTCGCGCATGTTGCAGGATATTTGCCATCGTGAAGACCCGACGCGTCCTGTTACGCAAGGAATGGATGCTCCCGATGCTGTGGTTAATAACAACATGGCGGCAGTGATGGACGTGGCCGGATTCAACTATCGCCCGCATAAATATCTGGAAAATTACAGCAAATTGCCGCAACAGATTATTTTGGGCAGCGAAACGGCTTCGACAGTAAGCTCGCGCGGCGTTTACAAATTTCCGGTTGTACGTCAGTCGATGAAAAAATATGACGACCATCAGTCTTCCTCTTACGATGTTGAGCATTGCGGCTGGTCCAACCTGCCCGAAGATGACTGGATTTGGCACGAAGACAAGCCTTGGTGTATCGGGGAGTTTGTCTGGACGGGTTTTGATTACCTTGGTGAACCTACGCCATATTATACCGATTGGCCCAGCCATTCTTCGTTGTTCGGCATAGTGGATTTGGCCGGATTGCCCAAGGATCGTTATTATCTGTACCGCAGTCATTGGAACAAGGATGAGGAAACTTTGCATGTTTTGCCACACTGGACCTGGCCGGGACGCGAGGGTGAGGTAACGCCGGTGTTTGTTTATACGAATTATCCATCGGCGGAACTGTTCATAAATGGTAAGAGCCAGGGCAAACGCACCAAGGATTTGACCGTAACGGCTGAGAATAGCGCCGATTCAGCCTCCACGGCCGATTTGAAACGTCAGAAACGTTACCGTTTGATGTGGATGGACACGAAATATGAACCGGGAACAGTGAAGGTGGTGGCCTACAATGAAGCAGGTGAGCCGGTGGCAGAGAAGGAAATCCATACGGCAGGCAAGCCGGCCAGGATTGAGTTGTCGGCAGACCGCACGGTTTTGTCGGCTGATGGCGAGGATTTGGCTTTCGTGACGGCTAAAATTGTGGATAAGAACGGAAATTTGTGTCCGGATGCAGCCAAGAAACTGAAATTCAAGGTCTCCGGGGCAATTGATTATCGGGCAGCTTGTAGCGGAGATCCCACCTCTTTGGAGCTTTTCCATTTGCCGGAAATGACAACCTTTAGCGGTATGCTGGTTGTTGTCGTGCAGGCAAAGGAACTTGCCGGCATAGGCAAATTGACTGTCTCCGGTCAGGGACTAAAAACAGCAAGTGTGGAGATAGAAACGGAGAAATAAGCGGAATCAGTTCAATACATTTGTCTATAGTTCAGGCGGATAATTATCCGCCTGAACTTGTTTTGGAGAATCACTGGAACCTTTTGTCCAGTTCCTCGTGTGTTATGATTGTGGCGATGGGTTTGCCGTCGGGTGTAATGGCATGTGCGGAACATGCGAACAGTCTGTTTATCAGGTCGTTCATTTCCTCAACGCTCAGCTCTTTTCCGTGATGTATGCTGGTTGATTTTGCCAACGAGAGTGCAATGGCTTCCCGTTTGTTTTGTTGCAGGTCAATGGCTGTATTTTTGGCTGAGTCAAGCATGTCGTGAATGGTGTCGGTAATTTCTGCAGCGTTCAGATCGGTTGGAATGCCGTTTATGGAAAATGAATCTTTTCCGGTCTTTTCCATGTCGAATCCGAGTGCACGCAGGTCGGGCAGCAGTTCTTCCAGAACAGGCATGTCAAGCATGCTTACTTCCAGTGTTTCCGGGAAAAGCAATTGCTGGGAGATGCCTTTCCGCTGTTCCAGTTGCTGCAAATACTGTTCGTACAGAATGCGGATATGTGCCCGTTGCTGGTCAATAAGCATCAATCCCGATTTTACCGGTGTCAGAATGTACTTGTCCTTGAACTGGAACACCTTGGATACGGTATCATCGATGTGCAAAATGTTTGGTTCAGCCGACTTGGGTTCAGCTGGCTTTTCCATGTTGGTTTGCGGTAATGTTGCTTGTTTTGTCGTTTCTTTTTTTTCAAAACCGGCGTACAGCTTTTCCCAGTCCAGAGGCTGACGTTTGTAGTTGGCAGATGTGCTGCCAAAAGGGTTGTAGTTCGGGTTGAACGATGTTTGTGGCGGGCGGATGTTGCCCAATTCGCTTTTGTTGGTTACGGGCATTTCGAGCGCGTTGTCCTGGTCGAAATCAATGGTTGGTGCAACGGTGAATTTTCCCAGTGTTTCTTTGACGGCAGCCATTAAGATGGGCCAGATCAATTGTTCTTCCGCAAACTTGATTTCCGTCTTGGTAGGATGTATGTTCACGTCAATCATGTCCGGTTCCAGCTCGAAATAGATGAAATAGTTCGGGTTGTTTTCGCCTTGCAGCAAGCCGGAATAGGCGGTCATGACTGCTTTGTGGAAATATGGATGCCGCATGTAGCGTCCATTGACAAAAAAATATTGATGGGCGTTTTTTTGTGCGGCTTCCGGACGTCCGATATATCCTTTTATTTTGACCAGATTGGTAGTTGTTTCAATGTCCAGCAGTTGTTGTGAGAACGATTTCTTGCTGATTTTTCCGAAGATGGCATCGATGCGTTGTTTGATGTTGCTTTCCGGCAGGTCGAAGAGTTCTTCGTCATCGGATGTGAATTTGAATGCAATGTGCGGATTAACCAGGGCAATACGGTAAAATTCAGCCAGCAGATGTGCCATTTCCGTCGAGTTCTTTTTCAGAAAGCGGCGTCGTGCCGGCACGTTGAAAAACAGGTTCTTTATGGAGAAGACTGATCCGGCCGGACACATGATGGGTTCTTGTTTGGTAACGCGTGAACCGGCTATTTCCACTTTTGTGCCTAATTCATCCTCTGCGCGCCGCGTTTGCAAATCGACGTGTGCCACGGCGGCAATGGATGCCAATGCTTCTCCGCGGAATCCCATGGTGTGCAAAGAAAACAAATCGGCGGCTTCCTTGATTTTGGAAGTCGCGTGCCGTTCAAATGCCAGACGTGCATCGGTCTCGCTCATGCCAGTTCCGTTGTCGATGATTCTGATTAGTGTCCGTCCGGCATCTTTGATAATGATTTGGATGTAAGTTGCCTTCGCGTCGATTGCATTCTCCACGAGTTCTTTCAGGACGGATGCCGGGCGCTGGATAACTTCACCTGCCGCTATCTGGTTGGCAACGGCATCCGGTAAGAGATGAATTATGTCCATTCAGCAAAAGTTAGGATAAGAGCCACCACAAAAGCAGCAATAACATAAGTAAGATGACAAAAAAGCGTATGTTGGCCTGCCGGTTTTGTTTTACGCGTGTGCTTTGATTCCGTTCGGCCGCTTCGCGGAACGAGCCGCGGTGCAGATTATGCTGCCGTCCTTCCGTTGCTTGTTCGTTCTGTTTGCCCTCGGCGGCTTCACGTTCTTCCTGCAGCTGGCGCAGACGTTCTTTGCGGCGTTCCTTTTCTTCATCATAGTAAATGGGTCGATAGTCCCATTGCCGCGGTTTCGGTAATTTTGGGAAAAAGATAGACATGATCAGTTGTATTTTCCGTTAAATTTGACTTGTGCATCATTGACGTATTGCCTGATGGCATGTTCGTTTTCTTTTTTGCAGATAAGCAATACGTTATCGGCCTCGGCAACAATGTAGCCATCCAGGTCGTTTATGACAGCCAGTTTTCCATGAGGCAATGCCACGATATTGTTCTGGCTTTCATAAAAGGCTGTCTGGCATTTCAGTGTCACGTTGGCGTGTTCGTCCTTGTCGGACAAGTCATACAAAGCTCCCCATGTGCCCAGATCGGACCAGTCGAAATCGGCACAAAGCACATAGACATTGTCTGCCTTTTCCATGATGCCGTAGTCGATGGAGATATTCGGGCATGCCGCAAAAATCTGGTTGATAAAATCTTCTTCTTCGGGTGTGTTGAAATATGCCGCACCGCTGTCGAATTTGGCTTCCATTTCCGGGAGCTGTTTCTCAAAGGCCTCCGTAATGGCTTGCAGATTCCAAAGGAACATGCCTGAGTTCCAGAAAAATTCACCGCTTTCCACGAAAACTTTTGCCAGTTCCGCATTTGGTTTTTCCGTGAATGTTTTCACTTTTCGCAGGGCGGTGTTGCCGTCTTCAATTTGAATGTAACCGTAACCGGTTTCCGGCCTTGTCGGTTTTATGCCCAATGTCAGCAAGGCGTTGTGTCTGGAAATGAAGTCGATTCCGGTGCGGATGTTTTGGGCGAAAATGTCGTTGTTCAGAATCAGATGGTCGGATGGTGTAACGATGATGTTGGCCTTGTCGGTCATGGCTTTTATCCGGTGTATGGCATATGCAATGCAGGGCGCGGTGTTGCGCCTCGCCGGTTCAAGCAGAATCTGGTTTTCAGTGATTTCGGGCAACTGGTTAAGAATCAGATTTTTGTACATTACATTGCTGACAATCAGTATGTTTTCGGTCGGCACTATCTGTTTGAAACGGTCGAATGTCATTTGAAGCAGGGAACGCCCCGTGCCTAAGAAGTCCAGAAACTGTTTGGGGCGGTTGTTCCGGCTGAATGGCCAAAAACGGCTTCCGATGCCTCCGGCCATGATGACGCAATAATTGCTGTTCATATCTTTTTATATAAAACAAGTTTGACGTGTAATGAAACCTTTTGTTTCGTCGGACTAAAATACAACATTTTTGTCAATCGGGCAAAAACAATCTTCCAAAAAAGCCTAATATTTTGTATATCTTGCGACAAAGAGGTTTTTAACGTTCTTTTTCCAAATAAATTCCCGACTTTATTTTAAAATAAACACTGAAAATGCTTACCTTTGTAAGGTCTTATAAGATTGATTTTTGAAGGGTGAGCACATGATATCTGCAGCAACCAAGTTTAAGAAGGATTCTGCCGCCATTGCGTTTGATGAAAAGCACCGGCGAACCATAGAGTTCAATATATCGCGTTACGACAATGCAGTCGCGAAAGGCTTTACGCGTTACAATAATCTGTCGCGTGCCAAGACGGAGGCAGCCCAGATTAAGCGCGATGTATTGCGCCACTGGGATGAATATCTGCTCCAGTTTGAGAAAAACATCACGGCACACGGAGCGCGGGTGTTGTGGGCGGAAAATACGGCGGAAGCTCTTGAACATATAAAAAAACTGCTGGTGGAACATGAAGCCAAGCTGCTGGTCAAAAGCAAGTCGATGACAACGGAAGAAATAGGGCTGAATGAGATGGCCGGGAGCATCGGTTGCGAGTCGGTGGAGACGGATCTGGGTGAGTTTATTGTGCAGGTGGCAGGTGAGCGTCCGTATCACATTGTAACGCCGGCCATGCACAAAAGCAAAGAGGACATTGCACGTTTGTTCAACGAGAAATTCGGAACATCGCCCGACAGCACACCTACTGAAATGGCCAATTACGTGCGGGGAGTCCTTCGGAAAAAATATACGGCCGCCGATGTCGGAGTTACGGGCGCGAATTTCCTGATAGCCGATGTCGGTGCGGTTTCCGTTACGGAAAATGAAGGCAATGGCGTAATGTCCACATCGTTCCCCAAACTGCATATCGTTGTTGCCGGCATAGAAAAGCTGGTTCCTAAAATGGATCAACTCGGGTTGTTTTATCCGTTGCTGGCCGTTCATGGAACAGGCCAACAGATAACGGCTTATAATACAATTATTTCCGGCCCAAGGAAAACCGGTGAATGCGATGGTCCGGAAGAAATGGTGGTGATTTTGTTGGATAATGGGCGCACGAATCTGTACGCAGACCCTGTGGCTTGGGAAGCTTTGTCGTGCATACGTTGCGGTGCGTGCCTGAACGGTTGTCCTGTTTACAAGACCATTGGCGGCTATACGTATGATACAACTTATTCCGGACCTATCGGATCGGCAATTACGCCGCATCTGCGAGGCTTCGGGCAATACGGACATTTGAGCTTTGCCTGTTCGTTGTGCGGCAAGTGCGTTGAAGTTTGTCCGGTCAGGATACCTCTGACAGAGATTATGCTGGCTAACCGTCAAAAGGTTGTCCGTGAACATTTGCGTCCGAAATCGGAAAAAATGATAATGCGGGGTTTTAAAACCATTGCGTCACGCCGTATCGGTTTTGACTTTTTCCCGGCATGGTCCAAGAATATGGCAACTTTGCCCTTAAACCGTACAGGGTGGGGGCCCGGGCGTGTCATGCCCAAGTTTGCCAGGAAGAGTTTCTCGCAGTTTGCCCGGCGGAAAAAACCTGGAGTTTGAGGTTTTCTTGACCGCCCAGCAATAAGATGTCGGTTACAGCTTTTGTAGAGTTATTTTTGGCAAGATAGGATTTTACCCCCAAGTCGATATATTGTATGTTTCGGAAAATTTATGGCATAGTGATTTTTGTCTTTGTCACGCTCAATGTCTTGTCGCAGGATGTTGGTCTGGTTCTTAGTGGAGGTGCGGCCCGAGGATTGGCACATTTGGGTGTAATAAAGGCTTTGGAAGAGAATGGCATTCCGATTGACTATATTACCGGAACTTCCATGGGGGCTATTATCGGGAGCATGTATGCCATGGGACTGACTACGGATGAGATGATTCAGATTATCAAGTCGGATGATTTCCGTTATTGGCAGACAGGGGATATTGAAATGACCAACCGTTACTACTTCCGTCATCCGGATCTGAAACCTGATTTCTTGACACTGAATCTGCGCTTTTCCCGGAAAGATTCAGCAAAAATCAATGTCCAGCCTAATTTTCTGCCGACCAGCATAATGTCTCCCCGGCAAATGAACTATGCTTTTGTGCCTCTGTATGCACCATCTACAGCTGCCTGCCAGGGTGATTTCAATCGTTTGATGGTTCCTTTCCGATGTGTGGCATCTGACATTTACAAGAAAAAGGCAGTTATCTTCAGCTCCGGTGATTTGGGGGATGCCGTGCGTGCATCCATGTCTTTTCCGTTTGTGTTCAGGCCGGTGGTGATTGACAGCATGTTGTTGTTTGATGGTGGCATCTACAATAATTTTCCGGTGGACGTAATGGAAAATGATTTTCACCCGGATTATATTGTGGGAAGCACAGTGTCATTGGCACAGGCGGCCAGACCGGATCCGGACAATATTTTGGAACAAGTGGAAACCATGATTGTGCAGCGTGAGAATTATCCGATAAAGAACGGTGTCTTGTTGCAATTTAACCTGGAAGACCAGAATTTGTGGGACTTTTCGGTGGTGGACAAACTGGTGAAACTGGGCTATGATTCCACAATGGCCCATATCGATGAAATAAGGGCGGCAACCTCCCGCAGGATAACCGAAGAACAGTTGGCAAAAAAACGGGAGGAGTTTAATGCAAAAAAGCCGGCCTTGGTTTTTGACACGGTGATTTGTAAAGGATTAAAACCTTCGCAGGAGAATTATATCAGGCAAAGTTTCCAGAAAAACGATGAAACATTTGATGAACAGACATTCCATGTCGGTTATTACCAGCTTATATCCGACAAGGTCGTTTCGGAAATAGTGCCTCATGCCGTGTATAACGACGAAACAGGCATGTTTACATTAATGTTGGATGTGACAACGGAAGACCAGCTGAAAATCTCTGTTGGCGGAAACATCTCGATGCCTTTGCCTAATCAAACTTATCTGGGATTGACCTATCAGAACCTTACGGATTTTTCTCAGTCTGCATGGTTGGATATTTATTTCGGGCGGATGTACAACAGCCTGAGCCTGGGCACGCGGATGGATGTCGGCAGGGAGGTGTTCCTGAAACCTCAGTTTGTCGTGCACCGGTTTAACTATTATGAGGACAACTACGATTTGTTTCTGCGGGAAAACAACAATACGGCATTTGTGTTGCAAAATGAATTCTATGCAAAAATATCAGTCGGCTTTCCGATGACGCAGAAAGCCCAGCAGGAATACGGGATTGGCTATGGATATTTGAGCGACAGTTATGTTCAGGATGTCCAAATGGCATCGGAGTTCAGAGAATACGACAGAAGTACTTATTCCATTTTCAGCGGTTTTGCCAAGTTTGAGAGCAATATGCTGAACAACAGGATGTATCCGACCGAGGGCCGCGGTTGGAATGCCACACTACAGCTTCTTTACGGTAACAACAAGTTTTATTCAAGTGCTTTCCCGTCGGAGAGCGAGCTCTATACGCCGACTTTATGGTTTCAGGCCAGAGGACACTATGAGGAATATTTCAAGATAGCCAGATATTTCCGCCTTGGTGCCAGTTTTGACATTGCCGTATCAACGCGCAAACTGCTTCAGAATTATACGGCTACCATTATCCAGGCACCACGTTTTACGCCAACTCCGCACAGCCAGCTGTGTTTCAACGAAGGTTTTTGCGCAAATAATTATGCTGCGGTAGGTATCAAACCGATATGTCCTGTAAACGACCGTTTGAGCATCCGGTGGGAAAATTATGTATTTGTGCCTTATCAGACAATAGAGCGTAAGGCGGATAATACGCCTTATTATTCCGGAATATTCCCGACGGTACGATTTATCAGCGAGGCGAGCGTTTCCTATGATTTGAGACTGGTAACAGCCAGTCTGTATGCCAATTATTATTCCTATGGAAACGACTGGAATGTCGGTTTTAACATAGGCTTCCTTTTGTTTAACAAGAAATTCATTGAATAGGGTCCAATTATGCTAAATTTTTTCGGCCTGGTTGTAGGTGTATCGACTTTTTTGATTATTGGTATTTTTCACCCGATTGTCATAAAAGCGGAATATTATTTCGGGGTGGCCTGCTGGTGGGTATTCCTGTTGCTCGGCTGTGCCGGCGTGGCCGTTTCGTTGCTTACGGATAATGACGTCCTCTCTACTTTGTCGGGCGTGTTCGCTTTTGCTTCTTTCTGGAGTATTCTGGAGTTGTTTGAACAGCGGGAACGTGTCCGCAAGGGTTGGTTCCCCCAAAACCCGAGACGTTCGTGTGGCAAAAAGACGGTTGACTGATTTTTCGCGTTATTCGTAATGCCAGATCATTTCCAGCCGGTTGCTTTTCAAAAGATCCGATGGCCAGACCATTGGATAAGGAAATCCCGGAACTTTGTGCCGCAGTCCACCGGAAATATCGGTTCCCGTTCTCATGTAGGCATGGTAAACCAGTTCAGTGCAATACATTTTGGTGGTATCTTCCAGCTGGAAGGCTGAATCGAACAATAGTCGGTGTTGGTAAAAAGCGATTGCATGTCTGGCGGCTTTTTCTGCTATGCTGTCTGGAACAGGCAAGCGGTAAATTGCGCATCTTCGGGCCCTGTCCGAACGGAAAAAGAGTGGAATCGTATCCATTTTCATGGTGTCTTGTGCCCCTTTTTCGGCTTCACCGGGAACTGCGTGTACGATTTGCCATTTGTTGTTGGCAAAAACAACGATACCGACGTGCGAAAAGCTGGCAGAACGATCTGCCGTGACTACGGCCGTACTTTCAATGCTGTTTCCGAGCCGGAAGGCCAGATCGCCGTTGCGCAAGCAGATGTCAGCCGGAATGGTCCGGTATTCGGGTTGCGGTTTGCAGCCCGGCATGACGCCCAGCAGCAACACTAAACAAAAAACCGGCACACTCCGATGCCGGTTTTTGTTCAGTTGCGTTTTAGAACAGTGAAACGAGCCATTTCCCATCTACTTTTGTGACTTTCGTGGTTGTCGTGTTGGTGGTGGCTTCTGCACCGGCTTCCTTGATAACGACTTCTTCTACTTCTACGGTGGCGCTTTCGCCGTCATCGGCTATTGTTTCGCCCAGGATTTTGTGGCTTTTCATGACATAGCCTTTTTGTGACATGCTTTCCAGCTTGCCAACCAATACGGGAATGTCGCCTTGGTCGCTTACTTTTATGTAAGAAACGGCTTTTTCAAAATCACCTTTTTCCAATGCTGTGTAATAAGCATCTACGGTGCCGGATGGTGTTGCGGTTGAGCCGCCACAGCTAACCATTGCAATCGCAATCATTGCAATTGACAGGAATGAAATCAGTTTTTTCATACAAATAAGAAATAAATTAGTTAATAAAAAAGTGAATAACGCCTTTCGGCTTTTATTTTAGAACGGAAGCCATTCTTGCCGTCCGATTTTTTTCTTTATGCGATAACGTGTGCTGTACACACTGTTTACGTCTATTTTGAATAATATGGCTATATCACAGGGGTGCATGCCTATGATAAAACAAATTATGTATTGCAAATTTAGTATGGATAATTTCCTGTCTGTATTTTGGGTGATGATGGCAATGCTGTACCACTCCAAATGGTCGAGTGATTTGAGGTAAATTGCTTTTGCTTCTTCTGCCAGACTGGAAATCTCGATTTGCGTTTTCAAATAGTTGGCCAGGGTCCGGGACAATGTGGCAAAATTGTGTGTTTGTTCATATTGCTTTTCCGTATGAGCTGTATCAGATATCATATTGCCTGTGCTGTTTGCGTTTTCTTTTGTTACTGCATGGCAAAGATAGCTTGCAAAAGCGTACAAACATATAGACAAATATAGATTTTTGTACACAAACTATACGTAAGTCGTATTTTCTTGCAATTTATGGAGTTGTTCAGAATACCAGTTCGTAGTTTTTCGGATACTTTTTCCGGATCCGGTAACGTACGGTATAGACACTGGAGGGTGTTACGTTGAATAATTGCGCAATGGTCGGGACATCCATGCCGGACATAAAGCACAGAATGTATTTCTTGTCCATGGTGGATAGTTTTTCTTGTGCGTTGGCAAAAGTGACTTCTATGTTTTCGAACGGGAGTTGCTCCAATTTCTGCTGGTACGCAGCGGCATCTTTCCCGAGAATATTGATTTCTTCCTTGAGTTTGTTGGCTATTTTTCTGGAAGGCAGCTCCGTGAGTTGCTTGTGAATGGTTTCCAGGTCTTTTGCATATTTGTTGGCGTTGGCTTTGTTCTTGTCGGCCAGTTCTTTCAGATGTTCGTATTCTTTGCGCAGTCTGTCCATTTCCTGTTTGTTCAGGCGCAATTCCTCACGCGAATTATCGGCTATCAGGGCTATTTCATACAGTTTCAGTTTGGTGTTTTTCCGCCGCAGGTGGATAATAATCAGCAACAGGAAAATGGCGATGACGCTTATGGAGATAATGACGGCCATGCCTGCAAGGATTTTGTGGGCTTGCCGGTTTTCCTTTTCCAGCGTGGCAATGCGCTGTTTCTTTTGCTCCACTTCATATTGTATCCTCAGGTTGTGCAAGGCAATGTTTTTTTCGCTGTCGAAACGTATGTGGCTGGCTTCCGTTACTTTTTTCTGGTATTCCAGTGCCTTTGCCAGCTGTCCTGTTTCTTCCATCAGCATTTCCAAAAAGATATATGCCTGCTCGCGTTCCGATGTGATGACATTCGGGGCTTCTTGTGCAACTTCATCGATCAGTTCCAGTACATGGAGCATTTTTTTTTCAGCTTCTTTGTATTTGCCCTGATAATAGAGCTGCCATGCCCACAAATCATCTATGCTGATTTTACATTCCTTGAACATGGTGTCGTCCGGATTGGGATATTTGTTGTGGTTCGCAGTCTCTGCCTTTTCCAGGTATACCTTTATGCTGTCCTGCAAAGGTGGCTCCCAATACAGGTCATACAGAAGCGCGATGTTGTAATATGTCCAGACGGGATTGATGTTGTACTTGCGCTGTATCTCGGGCGATAGTTTTTCCTGAAAAAAGGCTGCCTTCTTGGACAGAATTTCCGTACTGTCGCGTTCCGCTATGGAAAAATCAGGCTCGGAATCCAACTTGTTCTGGTAGCAGGCGGACAGGATGGAGTAATAGTTATAGGCAATGAAATCATTGTCGGGGTGCTGCACATACAGTTGCCGTGCAGCTTCGCTGATTGCCAGTGAACCGACAACATCGCACATGGCCACATAGTCGACTGCCAGCAGATAATAGCAATCGGAAATGATTTCTTCCTGTCCCGGCAAACTTCTGTATAGCTCTATCGCTTTATGCAGGTAGGAATGCGTAACCTCCATGTTGCCGTCCCGCATGATTCCCGTAGCATACAAATGGTAAATGTCAGCCTGGATTTTTTTGTCTTGTACATAATCGGCCAAGACGATTAGCGAGTCCTTCACGGCTTCCTTATAATCCGCATTTTCTGATTGCCAATACCGTTCAAGCATGTCCTGCACATAGGCATTGCCGGGTGATTCAGCTTTTGCAGCGATGCACATGGTGACCACTAAGCAAATGGACATCATTGTCTTGTGTAATAAACCTGGTGCCATGTTGCCGATTATCGTGTCGAATATTTTGTATAACATGGATGTATTGCAGGGAGAAAAATACCGATTTCACACTTTTGTGCCCCCAAAGATAGTGAGAAAAAAGCAAAGCGCAAACATGTGCCGGTTTACGGTTATTTTTAACGGAGGATGGACTCCCCACATTGTTTGTTTCACATTTTTATGTACCTTTGCAAGTCTTTTGAACTTAAACGGATTATGCGAGCCCGCAGGTAGGCCCGTGCAAGCAGTTATGGAATATAATTTTAAAGAGATTGAACGCAAGTGGCAGCGTTATTGGACCGAGAATGCCATTTATAAAGTATCCATTGATACGGAAAAGCCCAAATATTATGTTTTGGACATGTTCCCTTATCCGTCGGGAGCGGGTTTGCATGTAGGACATCCGCTTGGCTACATCGCCTCGGATATTTTCAGCCGTTACAAGCGTTTGCAGGGTTTCAACGTGTTGCACCCCATGGGATATGATGCCTATGGTCTGCCGGCGGAGCAATATGCCATTCAGACCGGACAGCACCCGGCCGTTACGACCGAGAAAAACATAAACCGTTATCGGGAGCAGTTGGACAAAATAGGCTTCTGTTATGATTGGAGCCGCGAAATACGCACCTGCGATCCGGTTTACTACAAGTGGACGCAATGGGCATTCCAGCAAATGTTTGATCACTGGTATTGTCTTTATGCCAATGCCGCCCGCCCCATCTCCCTGCTGGTTGATATTTTCAACGAACAAGGCAATGCAAAAGTACGTGCAGTCGCATCGGAAGTGCCTGTTTTCACAGCCGAAGAGTGGAAAAGCTGGGATGAGAAAAAACAGCAGGAAATTTTGATGAATTACCGGATTGCCTACCTGGCAGACACGAAAGTGAACTTTTGTCCGGCGTTGGGCTGTGTGCTGGCCAACGATGAGGTCAGCGACGGGCTTTCCGTCAGGGGCGGCCATCCGGTAGAGCAGCGTGTGATGCGCCAGTGGAACTTGCGTGTGTCGGCTTATGCACAGCGCTTGCTGGACGGGCTGGAAAAGATTGACTGGACAGAATCGCTGAAGGAAACACAGAAAAACTGGATAGGACGCAGCGAAGGAGCCGAAATGACATTCCGTGTCAAGGATTCCGATACAAGCCTGCTTATTTTTACGACACGTGCCGACACGACATTCGGCGTAACATTCATGGTGTTGGCACCGGAAAGCGAATATGTGGACAAGGTTACCAAACCGGAACAGCGTGCCCAAGTGGATGCCTATCTGGATACCGTGAAAAGGCGTACCGAACGCGAACGTATTTCCGACCGTAAGGTTACGGGTGTGTTTACGGGCTCATATGCCATCAATCCGTTCAACGGGGATGAAATTCCTATTTGGATTTCTGATTATGTGCTGGCCGGATATGGAACAGGCGCTATCATGGCGGTTCCGGCGCACGACAGCCGCGACTATGCTTTTGCCAAACATTTCGGTCTGCCGATTGTCCCGCTGATTGAAGGTTGCGATGTGAGCACGGAAAGTTATGATGCCAAGGAAGGCATAATGATGAACTCCGGATTCCTGAACGGCCTGACTGTCAAGGATGCCATAGCGGCAGCAAAAAAATACATTAGGGAAAAGGGAATCGGACGTGTGAAAGTCAATTACCGCCTGCGGGATGCCATTTTCAGCCGCCAGCGCTACTGGGGCGAGCCGTTCCCTGTTTATTACAAGAACGACATGCCGTATATGATTCCGTTTGACAAGTTGCCGCTGGAATTACCCAACATAGACAAGTTCCTGCCGACGGAAAGCGGCGAGCCTCCGCTCGGCCATGCCAGACATTGGGCGTGGGACGAGGCAAACCAGTGTTTGGCCGACACGGCTGCCATTGACCACAAGAAAGTGTTCCCGCTGGAATTGTGCACAATGCCCGGATTTGCCGGTTCGAGCGCTTATTATCTGCGCTATATGGACCCGAAAAACCCGGATGCGTTGGTCAGCAAGGAAGCTGATGAATATTGGCAGAATGTCGATTTGTACCTTGGCGGTTCGGAACATGCTACCGGTCATCTGATTTACAGCCGTTTCTGGAACAAGTTCCTGTTCGATCTTGGCGTGGTTTGCAAGGATGAACCGTTCCAGAAGCTGATAAATCAAGGAATGATTCAGGGACGCTCCAATTTTGTGTATCGGATTGTCGGTACGAACAAATTCGTGTCCTACAATCTGAAAGACCAGTATGAAACACAGCAAATCCATGTGGATGTGAACAAGGTCAGCAACGATGTGTTGGACATAGAGGCCTTCCGGAACTGGATGCCGGAGTACAAAGATGCCGAGTTCATCCTGGAGGATGGCAAATATATTTGCGGCTGGGGTGTGGAAAAAATGTCCAAATCCATGTTCAATGTGGTCAATCCGGACGATATTGTGGAGCGCTATGGAGCAGATACGTTGCGGTTGTATGAAATGTTTCTGGGCCCGCTGGAACAGTCCAAACCGTGGGACACGAACGGCATTGATGGCGTGCACCGTTTCCTGAAAAAGTTGTGGGGGCTTTTCTTCAAGGACAATGAATTGGCTGTTTCCACGGAAACACCTGCCGCCGAAGAACTGAAAACCTTGCATAAAACCATTAAGAAAATCACATTCGACATAGAACATTTCTCGTTCAACACATCTGTTTCGGCGTTTATGATTTGCGTGAACGAATTGTCAGCGCAGAAGTGCAACAAAAAGGATATTCTGGAGCCGCTGGTTGTCCTGTTGGCACCGTTTGCACCGCATGTGGCCGAGGAACTGTGGCATCTGCTGGGACATGACACGACTGTCTGCGATGCCTGTTTCCCCGTTTGCAACGAGCAATATCTGGCGGAAGCGACCGTGAAATATCCGGTTTCGTTCAACGGTAAAGTGCGCTTTACTTTGGAACTGCCTGCAGGAATATCGAAAGATGAAGTTGAAAAAGCGGCATTGGCATGTGAGCAGACCGCTAAATATATGAATGGGAACACGCCCAGGAAAATTATTGTTGTTCCCGGTAAAATCATAAATATTGTTCTTTGAAATGTCCGGTAATTTATCAAAACATTGGCAGGTAATTCGTGAGTATATCATGATTGCATTGGGCTTGCTGCTTTATGCGGCAGCCTGGAAAGGATTGTTGTTGCCGCACCAGATTGTCGGCGGCGGGGCTACCGGTATCGGGGCCTTGGTCTATTTTGCCGTAGGTGTGCCTATTTCGGTAACATATTTCCTGATTAACTTCGTCTTGCTGATTATCGCCATCAAGTCCATTGGTTTGAGTTTTTGCATACGTACCATTTACGGTGTCGCCGTGCTGACTTTTTATCTGGCCGTCTTGCCGGAAGCGCAGATAGGCACCTTTGTAGGAGAAAATGATAACTTTATGGCTTGCGTAATTGGCGGAATCATGTGGGGCATTGGCATTGGCATTGTGTTTATCAACAACGGCAGTTCCGGCGGAACGGATATTATTGCCAAAATTGTGAACAAGCGTCGCAACATTACGTTAGGACGCATGTTGCTTTATTGCGATGTGGTCATTATCAGTTTTTCCTATTTTTTGGAAGGTGGCAGCATTGAAAAAATCGTATATGGTCTTTGTGCCATGGTGATAGCCACTTTTTCAGTCGATATGGTGGTCAACGGTGTGCGGCAGTCGGTGCAGTTCTTCATTTTTTCCCAACATTACGAGCAGATTGCGGATGCCATTAACAAGGAGGTACATCGTGGCGTGACCATTTTGGACGGTATGGGCTGGTATTCCAAACATCCGGTCAAGGTGATTACCGTGCTGGCGCGCAAGAATGAGTCCGTAAAGATTTTCCGGATTGTGAAAGACATTGACCCCAATGCTTTCGTGTCGCAAAGTTCAGCCATTGGCGTGTATGGAGAGGGTTTTGATGTGATGAAGACAAAATAAAAACCCTTGTGTCAAACTCCTAAATATCTATAACAAACTTGAACGGTCACAGAAAAACGATTATTTTTGTCCGGTCAATACGTTGATTTGTAACATGAAGTCTAAACTATCCGTATTTCTTTTTTCATGTGTGTGCTGCCTGTTTCTGACCACCTGTGAGCAGGATGAATGGGCCGACTGGCGCGTGCAGAACCAACTCTGGCTGGAGCAGAACAAAACGAAGGAAGGTGTGCAGGTGACCCATACCGGTTTGCAATATAAGATCGTGGCCAGCCCGTCGCAGGCGGAACGCCGCCCCAACTCCACCAGCCTCATCAGCGCGTCTTACAAGGGCACGTTGATAGACGGGACACCTTTTGACCCTTCCACGGGCGTTGGAACTTCTACTTATTACAATTATTTGTCTTCTGCAATAGCCGGATGGCAGGAAGGCATACAGAAAATGCATGTGCATGACACGTATATTTTTTATATTCCCTATAATCTGGCTTATGGAGAGGACGGCAGCGGAACGGAAGGTACCAGCAGTTTTATCCCGCCCTATTCGACATTGATTTTTGAAGTCACCCTGACAGGGGCAAGTAATTGATAACCTATGGAAAAGTATAAGAATATGACTTTTACCCGTTGTGGAAACAGCGGGCTTTTTTTTCCGAAAATCGCGCTCGGACTGTGGCATAATTTCGGTGATGTGGATGATTCCGAAGAAGCTTTGAAAATGTTGTCGTATGCCTTTGATTATGGAATCACCCATTTCGACTTGGCTGACAATTACGGTACGCCGGCCGGTAGCGCGGAGCGTAATTTCGGCAAGTTGCTGGCCACCCAGTTTGCCGGTCATCGCGACGAGATGCTGATTTCCACCAAGGCCGGGCATGACATGTGGGAAGGCCCTTACGGCACATGGGGTAGCCGCAAGCATTTGATGGCCGGTATTGACCAGAGCCTCCGGCGCATGGGCTTGGAATATGTTGATATTTTCTATTCACATCGCTATGACCCCGGAACGCCGCTTGAAGAAACCATGGGTGCGTTGTCGGATATTGTCAGGAGCGGCAAGGCGCTTTATGTGGGCTTGTCGAAATATCCGGCCGACAAACTGCAGCAGGCTATCGACTTGCTGAAACAGGCCGGTACGTCATGTCTCGTTTATCAGGACAGGTATAATATTTTCGCCCCGCAGACGGAAGAAACCGTGTTGCCGGTGGTTCGGGAAAACCGCATTGGTTTTGTGGCGTTCTCACCGTTGGCGCAAGGCTTGCTGTCCGACAAGTATTTGCATGGCATTCCGGAAAACTCGCGGGCAGCACACTCCTACGGATTCCTGAAACGCGAAACCATTACGCCTGATATGTTGGCACGTATTGCGCAACTGAACGACATAGCTGCCTCGCGCGGGCAGACTCTGGCGCAAATGTCACTTGCCTGGTGTTTGCACCGGCCGGAACTGACCTCGGTCATTATCGGCGCAAGTTCGCTGCAACAATTGCAGGATAATTTGCAAAGTCTTCGTAATACGGAATTTTCAGCCGAAGAGTTGGATGCCATAAAACAAGCCACACTATGATTGCCTGTCTGAAAAAAGGGATATTGCTGATATTTGCAGCGGTAGCTGTGGCTTGCAACCAGAACAGTTTGTCGCCGATTCCGGATTACACGGTCAACCTGCAACTGAACCTCAATACGGAATATGCTACATTTACAGCCCCTTGCCAATACCTGACCTTTACCGAGCGGCATTTGGAAACCGACCGTATCGGTTATGGCGGCATATTGGTTTATATCGGCTTTGACAGTGAGTATTATGCTTTTGACTTGGCTTGCCCCAAGGAGTGCGACCGCAACGTGCGTGTCGTGCCCAACGATGTCGGCGAAGCCGTATGCGAAAGTTGCGGCGAGGTTTACGATGTTTCCTATGGCTTCGGATTGCCTAAAAATGGTATATCCCGCTACCCGCTTAAATCCTATAAAGTGCGCAATTCGCGCAATATCCTGTACATAACATTAAAGTGACAGGCTTGGCGGGAGCATGTTTATACTCTGTTATGCCGTGCTCCTTTCTGTCATTCATTGGACGCCAATTGAGCAGTGGTTTGGCAACCCGTGCAGCATGGTTGCGTTCACTTTGCATCAATTGTCTGTGTCGGAGCGCGGGTGACGCCGTGTGCTGCATGGCATCCCTACACACAAAAACCGCCGGAAACGTTTCCGGCGGGATAAAGGTCTTTGTTTGGGAATGAAAACTTGTTTTTATTCATTATTCTCTTTTGGAACGAGTTCAAAAAAAGTGCTTATTTCTTGTTGGTCTATAGCCTGTCTTACATTAAATCGTTTAATCTGGTCTTCATAACCAGTTTTTGAAACTCGGAACTCTATCTGAACATCACGGGAATTCTCATAACTTAATCCTAATATATTAAATGCGCGCGTTTCTTCATACGGAGTAGTCATTAGATATGTTTCGTTTGTGTTTTTTACAACTTGAGGTATATTTGATATGACTCTCCAAAATATTCTTGCACCTTGCGGGTCTGAATCAACTTTCCACCTAATTATGGTTTTTTCCAACCCTGTCTGCCCAGGATTATCTCTGCTAACCATATTATTTTCTTCACCTGCCATGATAGTTGGATCTGTTACTGTTGTCTGTATTTTGTCTTTTATTTGATAAACGCCATTTATAACCGCCAAATCTTCGGGATTATATGTGACTTCTCTTGATGCTCCATATTGATTTACAAATTTTAGAGTCCAATTTTTATAAGTAGTCACTGTCGTGGCATTAACCTTAAAGCCTCTCGAAACTGAGTTTACTTGATAATTTGCAACTAATGGTAGGGTTATGGCACAAGGAGTTTGTCCCATAAATTGGTTATTATAAAAGACTAACTCTCCTTTTTGAGGTGTTTCAATTTCAACTCGTACATTTTGTGTACTGGAGGTTGTTGTGTTGAAAGTTGCGCAAGATGTTATGAACGCAAAAACACTGAGTAATAAAAAATCTTTTTTCATAATACATATTTTTAAATTGGTTCCACATTAATTTTTGGGTACTAATTGAAAGAAAGCACTGATTTCTTGTTGATCTATGGCTTGTCTTACATTAAATCGTTTGATTTGATCTTCATAACCGGCTTTTGTTACTTTGATCTCTATTTGTACATTTGTTGAATTCTCATAAGTCAAACCTTTGATAGAAAAAGACTTTGTTTCTTCATATGGAGTTGACATTAAGTAATTCTCGTTGGTATTATGTACTTCGTTGGGGACATTTGAAACAACCCTCCAGAATACTCTTGCCCCTCGTGGTTCTGAGTCTATTTGCCATCTAATGATTATTTCATCTAATTCTATTTGATTTTCTTGTTCATAAGTGCTGGTATTATTAAGAATGTATATTTGTTGATTGGCTGTATTATTTGTTTTCCGCTGCATATTGATGTAATAGTCCTTTTGATCAGGTTTTAGAACGCAACCAGTAGCAAGATCCACAACATATCCAGGTAATCCAAAGAGTAATAAATTTCCCAAAGAAGCTGCATTGAATTTTTTATGTATGGAGAATTCATATGGTTCATATAATTCTGATGTTACGGAAACCTTTACGGGTTTATAGCCGGATGTTACTTTTATCTTATAGGGTAAATTCACATTATTATAATATCTTTTTCCTACTGTAATATCTACAGGCTCTTTAACATTGTCATCATGAAGCATAACTTTACTTCCATTGAGAAGTGTACCGCAAGACACCAACATTGAGGTAGCGCAAAAAACAAAGAGAGTTTTGTAAGTTTTCATGTTTTATAAATGTTTGTTGTTACTATTTCATTTTATAAGAGTTGTTATTATAATTTACGATGATGTACTATTATATTTAACTTGTTATTAGTAATTGATGTCTATCATGTTATGATTGTGTAAATAGTGATAGATACACAGTAGTGATTCAATTATTTTATTATTAAAACCTACTCTATTTAATGGTTTTCGTCTTTCCCTTTTTGTTTTTCGCTGCAAAGATATTATATTTTTTTGAAAAACCATAATATATGCAGTTTTTTATTTTATGTTCTAATGTAGTATGGATTTTGTGTGCGGTTTCTGCTGTTTGGAAAAACTCCTACTTTTGTTGATTAAATATCTTTATTTTCATGACAAAAGCTACACAACCTGAGCAAGATCCGCGGTTAGAAAAGATAGGCAAGCGTATAAAAAAATTGCGTATGGAAAAGGGTTACACAAGTGCGGAGATATTTGCATATGAGCATGGGTTGAATCGTGTGAGTTATTGGCGTATGGAAAAGGGTTGCAATTTGACACTTGTTTCGCTGTTACGTATTTTGGATATACATGGAATATCATTGGAAACATTCTTTTCGGATTTTGCTTCCGAAGAAAGTGGCGATAATGCTATCGTCTGAACAAGTCCGCAGTCAGACTATGTTTTTACTTGTTTAACTGAAAAAAACAGGTGTAAGATTCCTCATTTCCTTTTTCCCCATTTCCCGCCGCCGAATTTCCAGCGCACCAGGAAACGCATAGTGGTAGTGCGGTTGCCTTCAATGGCTTCATAGGAGGTGCCGATGGTTTCTCGTCCGTCGGCATATACGGTTTGGCCGGCCTTGAACCAGAAGCACAGCTGTTCACTGAGTTCATATTTCATGTTCAGGTAGTAGCGTGCGCCGCGGCCATAGTACATGGGAATGGAAAAAGCGTACAAAATGTCTTTTTCATAGCTGTAAAAACGGTTGTCGTATGCAGGCGCATCGAACACTTGGAAGCGCAGGTCGATGGTGAATGGCACGTTGGCAAACCGGTAGCTGATATCCTGCAAGGCCATAATGCCGAAAGTGGGTTTGCCTGTGGCTTTGGCGGCCAGATTTCCTTCGATTATGTTTTTGAATGTCAGTCGGTTATCTCCGTATGTGAGATAATAGCGTATGGAGGCTTTGTCAACAGGGGCAATGGTTGCCAGGTTCGTGTTTGCATCGCTCAGGTTGCTGCTTTTGCGTTCCCACTTCAGCCGCCAGTACATGCTGACGGTGCGTGTGGTGGAAAAATCGGCTTGCAGCAGATAGTCGAATCCGTCGCTTGGTGCATCCGTGCCGTATTTCGGGAACATGAAACGGAAGCCGTCGGCGTAGGCGGAGAATTTCCATCGCCGGAACGGGTATATTTCCGTGCCGAGATACAAGCCTTGTTCGTTGTTGTTGCGCGAGTTTTCGCCAAAGGCGGTGGCGAACAGGTTGTCAAACTTCGGCGAATAATAACGGTGGAGCATGACTAATCCCACGGTGGAGACTGGCGTGTAGGATAGTCCGTTCAGGGTGGCGATGCCTCGTGTGCTACTCATGGCGGTTTCACCGAAAATGGTGAGCCGGTTAATGCGGAAACGGTAGTCGGCTCCGCCCACGAACAGCCTTTTCCCGCTGAAATAGGGCGCGTTGTAGGTATTCGGTTCGGGTACGAGTGTGTCGCTAAACAACGTGTATGCCGCAGTCACGCCAATGTGGAAACGTTTGTAGTCCACACTGGCATTGCAGCCGAGCACTTGTTGGTTCACGTTGCGTTTTTTAGCCCGTTCGGTTTCGGTGCGGTGCAGTCCGGTTTTGTAGATGCTGCTGAATTTGCCATCGGTTACGTCGGCATCGATGTTTTTGTTGGAATAGAATACGCTTATGTCGGCAGGGCCAAGACGGAGTGTGGCACCTGCTCCGCGGAAAAAGTTGTATTCGTCGGTCGAGCTGAATTTTTTCAGGCCGCTGTTTCGCGATGTTACGTTGAGCACGTAGGCCGATTTCCCGAACCCGAATTCGGGACGCACTACCAGCCCGAGACCGAAGTTGGCGCGGTAGTCGCCGGCCACGATGGTTTTGAATTTCCAGATGTCGTTCAGTTGCAGGAAGGCGGAATAGAAATCGTAGCCTTTGTTGTAATCACCCCAGAATTGTTCGCCGGCATCTTTTTCGGCCGAAAAGCCGAATTGTACGCGGTTTGCGTAGTTGAAGCGGTAGCGCAGTGATGTGTAGAACGGGTCGCCGGCATAGGCTCTTTTGGCAGTCTGGTTGCCGGCTTCGTCTTCCTCTATAGTCGTCTGGTAGCCCTTTTTCTGTTCTATGCCGCGGTCAAGGCGGACAAGCAGTTCGTTTTTGCCGTAATGGAAAATGTTCCGCAGGTTTGTTGGCGGAGGTTTTCGGGCGGTTGGGCTTCCAACCTGCACAAAAGGAAGCAGGTTCCGTATTTCCAGGGCCGTAAGTCCGTCAATCAGTTGCAGTTCGTAGATAGTCTGCATGTTGCCCGTGCTGTAAATGTAGTAAAGTATGTTGTCTATTTGCATGTCCGACAGGAATTGCAGCTTTTCCAGGTCGCTCTGGGTTGCGGTGTTGAGGTTGATGGGGGATTGCGAGAGTGCAGACAAGTCTTCGAAAAAGGTGGTGAAATCCAGTTCCTCCTCGCTTTCCTCGGACAGCTGTTCGTATATGTCGGCAATGATTTGTTCGATCTGTACATCCGAATCCGGTTGGGCAATAATGCGTAACGGTATCAGGGCGAGGAACAATATGTAATACTTGCCTTTCACGTTCCGTTCATTTGAGTTTGTAGCTGAGGTTTCCGAGCAGGTTTACTCCCAGAACGGGATGCAGTTCGCTGTTCAGGTCGAAGCAGAATCCGCCGAAATGCAGCCCTATTCCCAGACATCCTACGAAATATTCCGACCCGTAGCCGCCTATCTTCAGCGTGAACTGTTCGACCATGTCCCATTCAAATCCCGTAGCGAAACGGAAACTGCTGCTTACTTCCTTGTCTATTTGTGTTGTCCAGCAGAAATCCTCGGCAAAGCGCAGGTCGGTGCCGAGCGAGAACAGTGATGGCAAGCGTTTTTCGACATGGTCTGTGCGCAAATTCTGTTGGAACGGATTGAAGGCATGGAAACCGAGTGTGAAATTGGTTGCCAGATGTGCCGTCATGCCCACCTGTGGAATGAATGCGTATTGATAACCGGCCTCATCGGAAAAATAACTGGCATACAGGTTTCCTTGTACGCCTATTGAGAATTTGTCGCCGAAATTGCGCGACAGTGCAATGCCTGCCAGCATCTCGTTGTATTTGCTGTATCCGAAGTGCGAGAATCCGATGCCTATGTTCACGATGTCGTTGGTGTAGGCTGCCTGGACCAGTTTGGTGGACAGTTCAGGAATCAGGTATTTGTTTTCGAATTGCATGGCGGCCTGCCATGTTTCGGGTTGTATCAGTGTGGCCGGATTGCTGAAACATGACCACACATCTGTCCGTGCCACAGTCGTATTGGCTATCGGTGTTCCGGCAGGAATGATGTCTGTAACTTGAGCGGCAACCCGGAGGCAGAATCCGGTGAAAATTATGAAAAGTATTTTTGATTTCATAATTGTCGTTCCTGAAAATGATGAGCCAAATATACAAAAAAAACAAATAAAACCAAGCGTTTTTCAAATATGTAACTTTGTCGGTTTTTCTCTTTCCGTTTCAAATATATTCCGTATTTTTGCACAAGTATGTACAAACGATGTTGTATATGTTTCTGCTTGCTGTTGGCCGGCATAGCTGGAATTTATGCCGACACACGGACGGACAATGTATCTGCGGGGACGGAATTGATGTTGCAGATCAGGGGGAATGATACGTTGTATCTGGCTACATTGCATGATATCTACGTTTTTCCGCCCATGAAATTCAAGAACAAGAGGCAGGAGCAGTTTTATTGGCGCACGGTGCGCGATGTCAAGAAAACCTTGCCTTATGCCAAGTTGATTGCGCTTGAGATGCAGCGCACCAATGCGGCGCTGGCGCAGTTTCCGACGCAAAAGGAACAGCGTGAGTATATACGGAAATATGAAAAAGGGTTGTTCAAGAAGTATGAACCGGCATTCCGGAAAATGACCGCCCGGCAGGGGCAATTGCTGATGAAGCTGGTGGACCGCGAGTGCAACAAGACTTCGTATGATTTGATAAAACTGTACAAAGGTTCCGTAACGGCTTTCTTCTGGCAAGGATTTGCCCGTATTTTCGGGAATAACCTGAAAGCGGAATACGATGCGTTGGACCAGGACCGCATAACGGAGCGGATTATATTGCTCGTGGAGGCCGGACAGTTGTAAAAAAACAGGAAACCAAAAGAGAATGATAGCTGAATTGTGGGGAGAGTTGGAGAAAAGGTTATTTCCCAGGAAATATCTGCAGACCAAGGAAAATAAGGAAATCATACGCATGGATTTTTCTGCGCGCCGGCGTTCGTTGTCTGAAGCCGATGTACAGGCATTTTCGGCAAAAATCATGTCGAAACTGGAGCAAAGCAATGAATTTGGCAAGGCCCGCACGATTTTGATTTACCATCCCATACATAACGAAGTGGATACACGGGGACTGATGGCAAAATGGCATGACACAAAACAATTCCTGTTGCCTGTAGTCAAGGAGGGAAACCGGATGGAATTGCATTACTATGTGGATGAGAACAATCTGAAAACAGGAAAATTCGGCATACAGGAACCTGATTCTGCCTGTTTTAAGGGCAAGCCGGACCTGATTATATTGCCCGGTGTCGCTTTTGACCGGCAGCGCAACCGTTTGGGACGTGGCCGGGGATTTTATGACAGGTTACTCCAGCACGCAAGGCATGTGCCCACCATTGGCGTGGCATACGACTTCCAGATTGTAAGCGTATTGCCGACATCAATCATGGACAAGAAAGTCTCCTTTGTCTATACACCGACACGGATTATATGCTGAAACGCCATAAGGATTTATTCGGATGTGCTCGGAACAGGTTTACACATTGAACCTGAAGTGCATGATGTCGCCGTCTTGCACCAGGTAGTCTTTTCCTTCAACACCCATTTTCCCGGCCTCCTTGACAGCCGCTTCCGAACCGTATTTGATATAGTCTTCGTATTTGATGACCTCGGCGCGGATAAATCCCTTTTCAAAGTCCGTATGGATAATGCCTGCACATTGCGGAGCTTTGTAGCCATCAATAAAAGTCCATGCGCGCACCTCATCGCTGCCAGCAGTGAGGAATGTCTTTAGTTTCAGCAGACTGTAAGCTGCCTTTATCAGCCGGCTGACACCCGATTCCTGCAAACCGATTTCTTCCAGAAAAAGCTGGCGTTCCTCATACGTTTCCAGTTCGGCAATTTCCGATTCTATTTTGGCTGCCACCACAAGTACATCGGCGTTTTCGTCGCTCACGGCTTTCCGCACATCTTCTACATAGTGGTTGCCGTTCACGGCGGATGTTTCGTCAACATTGCAGACATACAGCACCGGTTTGTTGGTGAGCAGGAACAAATCGTGGGCAATGGCCTGTTCATCCTTGGTTTCAAGCCGGACCGTACGTGCCGATTTGCCTTGTTCCAGTGCGGTTTTGTATTTCAACAAAACTTCATAAACGGCTTTTGCCTGTTTGTCGCCGCCGGTCTGCGCCTGTTTCTGTACTTTCTGTATGCGGCTGTCGATGGTTTCCAGGTCGCGCAACTGCAGTTCCGCATCGATAATTTCCTTGTCGCGTACCGGATTGACCGAACCATCCACATGTACGACATTCGGATCATCAAAGCAGCGGAGCACATGTATGATGGCATCTGTTTCACGTATGTTGGCCAGAAACTTGTTGCCTAAACCTTCGCCTTTGCTTGCCCCCTTGACCAGACCGGCAATATCGACGATTTCCACCGTCGTTGGGATAACCCGCTGGGGCTTGCATATTTCAGCCAGGCGGTTCAACCGCTCATCTGGAACGGTAATGACCCCCACATTGGGCTCAATTGTGCAAAACGGGAAATTGGCGGCCTGCGCTTTTGCATTCGACAGGCAGTTGAACAAGGTGGATTTGCCGACATTCGGCAGTCCTACTATTCCGCATTGTAAAGACATGTTCGTTTCTTTTTTTAGAGTTTGGTTGCATCCGAATTTCCTTTTCGGATTTGGGCTGCAAAGATAATCATTATCGGCAAGATAGGGAAACAACGGAAAAAATGTTTTGTGCAACTTTGGGTTGCTCCGGTAAAACAACAGTGCGTTTTTTGGGCTTTATATGTGCTTTTCCCAAAAAAGGTTGCATGCGAGGTAAATATGATTTAACTTTGTGGCTGGGAATTTTAAAAATAAATTTATTATGGAAAAGAAAATTACAATTTTGGGAGTCTGGAAAGAAGGTTGGGAAATTACCATGAAAAACTTGCTGTCTATATTAGGCGCGGTAGTTCTTTATGTATTGACCATTTGGATTCCTTACCTGAATGTGGGAACAACGATTGCCATGACAACAATTCCGATAGAATTAAGCAAAGGGCATGTTATTTCACCATTATTTATTTTCGATGCAAAATATCGCCGTTACATGGGTGAATATTTTATGTTGATCGGCTTGATGATTATGGCTTTGATTCCGGCTTATTTGTTTTTGCTGATTCCAGGCATAGTGATTTCGTATGCATGGTCACTCGCTATTTACTTGTTGCTTGATAAAAAAATGGCACCGGGCGAAGCCATTGTAAAAAGCAATGAGGCAACTTATGGTTACAAATGGACAATATTCATTTGTACACTTGCGATTTATGTCGCAATTGGTGTGGTTGTTGGGATTGCCAATGCAATTAATGACGTGTTCGGAAGCATCGTCAATATTATCCTTATGATAGTGGCAATGCCTTTTATATTTGCTTGCTATGCTGTTATTTATCGCAACCTGACAGCAGAAGAACAACCGGCGGCAAATCTGTCTGGCAGCACTGCGGAAACAACGGAACCGGCTGCCGGCGAATAATCATCAACAGGTAGAGCAAGATGGTTGAAAGTGCGTTTCCAGGAGCGCACTTTTTTGTTTTCCGTATTATGAAACCTGTTTTTATGCCGGTTTAGGTGCTTTTGCCCCATCATTTGTTGGTTTCCAATATATTTTTGTACCTTTGCAGCCCTTTTAAAAACCATTTGGAAATGAAAATCTTATCCACGCAGGTGCTGTTGCGCAACGAATTGGAACAGTTGAGGGCAGCAGGAAAAACAGTCGGTTTTGTCCCAACCATGGGAGCTTTGCACGCCGGACATTGTTCATTGGTAAAGCGTTGTGTAGCAGAAAACGATGTGTGCGTTGTTAGTGTTTTTGTAAATCCGACGCAATTCAACAATGCCGAGGATCTGGCCAAATATCCACGTTCCCTGGAGCGTGATGCCGCCTTGCTTGAACAACAGGGAGTTGCACTTGTTTTTGCTCCAACACCCGAAGAAATGTATTCCCCAGAAGAAATGAACCATACGTTCGAATTTGATTTCGGAGGTCTGGACCAGGTTATGGAAGGCAAATATCGTCCGGGGCATTTCAACGGTGTCGTGCAGGTGGTGAGCAAGCTGTTCCGCCTTGTGCAACCGCGCAAGGCCTATTTCGGTGAAAAAGATTACCAGCAGTTGGCCATTATCCGCCGCATGGTGAAGGTGATGGATTTCAATGTGGAAATTGTTGGCTGTCCCATTGTGCGCGAACCGAGCGGCCTGGCTTTGAGCAGCCGTAACGAACGATTGTCGGCAGACGAGAAACAGCGCGCCGTGCATATTTCGCAGGTGCTGTTTGAAAGCCGCAATCTGGCAGGCAAGCATACCGTGCAATATGTGCAGAACTGGGTTGTGGAACAGATAAATGCCGTAAACGGCTTGCAAATGGAATATTACGAAATTGTAGATGGAACAACTTTGCAACCGACTTCCGTATGGGATAATGCGGTAGGTTGCGTGACGGTGTATTGCGGTCCAGTACGTTTGATAGATAATATTAAATATACGACAACGCAGAATCAATAAACTTATATTTCGGAATTATGTTTATTCACGTAGTTAAATCAAAGATTCATCGGGTTACCGTTACCGAAGCCAATCTGAATTACATTGGTAGCATAACCATAGATGAGGATTTGATGGATGCGGCAAACATTATTGCCAATGAGAAAGTAAGTATTGTGGACAATAACAACGGTGCCCGTCTGGAAACATATGTCATTCCGGGAGAACGCGGCTCCGGACAGATTTGCCTGAATGGCGCGGCAGCCCGTTTGGTACAGCCGGGAGACATTGTTATCATTATGGCATACGCCATGATGGATGCCGAAGAAGCAAAAACATTCAAGCCGGCAGTGATTTTTCCTGACACCAGGACCAATAAACTGATTTGACTCTGGCCGGATGATTTTCCCGCCCGGAAATTTACGGATAACATGTTAAAAGCCCAGAAACAGAAACCTGCTGTTGCGGTTGTAAAATACAATGCCGGAAACATTCGTTCCGTGCTTTTTGCGTTGGAACGTCTGAATGTAGAGGCTTGTGTCACGGATGATCCGGATATCCTCCGGAATGCCGACCGCATCATATTTCCGGGAGTAGGAGAAGCCCGTTCCGCCATGGAATACCTGAAACAGAAAAAACTGGATGTACTGATCAAGTCTCTGACACAACCGGTTCTGGGAATCTGCCTCGGCATGCAGTTGTTGTGTGCGCATTCGGAGGAGAATGACGCGGTTTGTCTGGGCATATTTGATGGCAATGTCAAATTGTTTGACACGCAGGCTGGTGCAAAAGTTCCCCAAATAGGCTGGAATGATATTTATGACCTGAAAACCCCTGTTTTTAAGGGAATTGATGAACATAGTTTTGTCTATTTCGTGCATAGTTATTATGCTGAATTGTCGGAACAAACCATTGCAACAGCCAATTACATAAAGCCGTACAGTGCAGCGTTGCATAAAGGTAATTTTTACGGCATGCAGTTTCATCCCGAAAAATCGGGTGGCGTGGGGGAAATACTATTGCGTAATTTTATTTTTGGACAGGAATGACCTTTGAACTGCAACATACCGATGTAAACAGTGCTGCCCGTGCCGGTCTTATTACAACCGACCATGGGCAGATAGAGACTCCGATTTTCATGCCGGTGGGAACGGCCGCTTCCGTAAAGGCCGTGCAGATTCCTGATCTGGAAAACGATGTAAAAGCACAAATCATCCTCGGTAACACGTATCATTTGTATTTGCGTCCTGGTTTGCCGGTGCTTGAGCAAGCCGGTGGTCTGCATCGATTCAATTCCTGGAATCATCCGATATTGACCGACAGCGGTGGATTCCAGGTGTTTTCCTTGTCCGGCACACGCAAAATGAGCGAGGAGGGCGTCGTGTTCCATTCGCACATCGATGGCAGCAAGCATTTGTTTACGCCGGAGCGCGTTGTGGACATTCAGCGCACAATCGGTGCGGACATAATGATGGCTTTCGATGAATGTACGCCCGGAACAGCCGATTACGGTTATGCCAGAAAATCCATGGAAATGACACACCGGTGGCTGAAACGCGGTCTGGCGCGTTTTGATGAAACGGAACCAAAGTACGGCTACAAACAGACTTTTTTCCCGATTGTGCAGGGATGCGTTTATCCTGACCTGCGGCGCGAGTCGGCCAGATTCATAGCCGACCAGGGCCGCGAAGGCAACGCCATTGGCGGCTTGGCCGTCGGCGAACCGACCGAGAAAATGTATGAAATGATTGAGATTGTCAATGACATACTGCCCAAAGACAAACCGCGTTACCTGATGGGAGTCGGGACACCGCAGAATCTGTTGGAAGGCATTGCGCGCGGGGTGGACATGTTCGATTGTGTGATGCCTACACGCAACGGACGTAACGGCATGTTGTTCACAAGCAGGGGAATCATGAACATGCGGAACGAAAAATGGAAAACCGATTTTTCGCCACTCGATGAAGAAGGCGTATCCTATGTAGACCAATTGTACAGCAAGGCTTATTTGCGTCATTTGTTCCACAGCAAGGAACTGCTGGCCATGCAGATTGCCTCCTTGCACAATCTGGCGTTCTATTTGTGGCTTGTAAAGGAAGCACGCAAGCATATTCTGGACGGCACCTTTTCCGCCTGGAAAAATGAAATGACGGAACGGGTCGGCCGCCGGCTCTGATGAATTTACGTGAACAAGAAAAATTGCGGTGAAAAAAATAGACACATATATCATAAAAAAGTTCCTGGGAACTTATTTTTTCTCTATTGTGCTTATTCTGAGCATAGCCGTCGTGTTTGACCTGACCGAAAAAATGGATAATTTCTTCGACTCGAATGCGCCGCTCCGTGCCATAATCGTAGATTACTATTTCAACTTCATTCCCTATTACATGAATATGTTCAGCTCGCTGTTCGTATTCATATCCGTAATTTTCTTCACATCCAAACTGGCCGGCAACAGCGAAATTATTGCCATGCTGGCGAGTGGCATCAGCTTCAAGCGCCTGATGGTTCCTTATGCCATATCGGCATTTGTCATTTTTGCCATCTCATACAGTCTGGGCGGTTATGTGATTCCGCGTTCCACAAAGAAAATGCTGGAGTTTGAGAATACCTATATCAAAAAATTCAAGTCGGACAATGCCCGCAATGTGCAAATGGAGGTGGAGCCGGGGGTCATTATGTATATAGAGAGCTTTCAGGCCCGTACAAACAAAGGGTATCGTTTTTCGTTGGAAAAATTCGATGGAAAAACCCTCGTGTCACGCCTGACGGCTGAGCGCATAGTCTGGGATTCGTTGTATCAGTGGCACATAGAGGATTATCTTCTGCGCGAATTTGATGGCATGCGTGAAACTGTGTCGCGAGGCAACAAAATGGACACGGTCATCATGGTGCAGCCGGCAGAGTTCTACATAACCTCGGAAGAAAGTGCGCAAATGACCAACCGTGAATTGCGCGAATATTTGCAGAAGCAACAGAAACGCGGCATCGGGAACATCCAGGCATTCAAGAATGAGTATTACAAGCGTTCGGCAACACCGCTGGCCGCATTTATCATGACGTTGATTGGTGTTTCCCTGTCGGCAAAAAAAGTTCGTGGAGGCATGGGACTGAATCTGGGTGTAGGCATTGCTTTGAGCGCGTTATATATCTTGTTTTCAACGGTATCCACTTCTTTTTCGGTGAACGGGACCATGACACCTTTTCTGGCCGTGTGGTTGCCTAACTTTATCTTTTTGCTAATTGGCATTGTGCTTTATTTCAGAACACCCAAATGACATCCATTTTTTCAATTCACGATGCCGTGATGCGTGATGTGAGGCTGCGTTTCAGGAAACCGGTATCTTTGGTGCTTGATACAGGCGAACACTTGGCCTTTGTCGGGGAAAACGGTGGCGGGAAAAGTGTTCTGGCCGGTTTGATAGCCGGTTCCTGTCCTTTGTTGTCCGGAAAGATGGAATATGCTTTCTCACCGCTCTATGAACATGTGAAATTCATAGCTTTCAGAGACAGCTATGGCCCTGCGGATGCATCATACTATCTGCAACAACGGTGGAATTCACAGGATTGCGAATCATCGCCTGTCGTACGCGAGAAACTCGGAGACTTCCGAAAATCGGAATTGCATGACATGCTTTTTGAACTGTTCGGCATTGACGAATTGCTCGAAAAACCCATGGTTCTGCTGTCCAGTGGCGAATTGCGCAAGGTGCAACTTGTGCGCGCCTTGCTTTCCAATCCGCGCTTGCTGATAATAGACAACCCTTTTATAGGGCTGGATATGGAAACCCGCTCCCAATTGGCTGCCTTGTTGGGAAAACTGGTGATTTTGCGTGAATTGCAATTGATTTTACTGTTGTCCAGAACGGACGAAATTCCGGATTTTATTACGCATGTCGTTACGGTGAACGACCGTTGTTGCGGTCCTAAAGTTGCTGTAAAACGTTACCGGAGGCCGGAGCCTGTTGTTCCACGGTTACCTCTTTTTTGTCCGCCGGCGGTTTCTCCTGCCAGGAGTACAGATTCGGATAAGGTTATAGACATGCAGCAGGTTACCATACGTTATGGTGAACGTGTCATCTTGAGGCAACTGGAATGGCATGTCAGGCGTGGTGAGAGATGGGCCGTTCTTGGTCAAAACGGAGCGGGAAAATCGACGCTGCTGAGCCTTGTCTGCGCAGATAATCCGCAAGCCTATGCTTGCAACATGAGTCTGTTTGGACACAAGCGTGGTACGGGCGAAAGTATTTGGGACATCAAGCAACGTATTGGTTACATAAGTCCGGAGATGCACAGGGCATATTCAGCCGACTTGCCGGCTGCCGATATTGTGGCCAGCGGATTACATGACAGTATAGGTCTGTATGTCAGGCCGGAACCGGAACAGCGGCATGTCTGTATCTGGTGGATGGAAATGTTTGGAGTTGCCCATTTGCAGGAGCGTGGTTTCCTGCACTTGTCTGATGGAGAACAGCGGCTTGTTTTGCTGGCACGTGCGTTTGTCAAAAACCCGGATTTGCTGATTCTGGATGAACCGATGCATGGTCTGGACGACAATAACCGTTTGCGTGTGAGGATTATTATTGATAATTATTGCAGGCAGGAAGGCAAGACCCTGATTATGGTAACGCATTATCCGGAGGAATTGCCGGATTGCATAACCCACCGTCTGCTGTTGCGGAAAGAACAATAGCTTTTGCTTGTATGGGATTGTAAAAACAATAATGACATTTTAACTATGGGATTGACAGAGATTAAAAACATAAATGACCGCTTTTTTGGGGAGTTGTATGATTTGTACGAAAAGGCGTTTCCTGTAACTGAACGGCGTGATAAGGATGCTTTTGTTGAGAAAATGCTCCATGAGCCGCGTTTCCATTGCATGGCACTCGTGCTCGAAACGAATTTTGCCGGTTTGTTCACATACTGGGATTTTACAACTTTTCTGTACGTAGAACATTTTGCCATAAGCGAAAAATTGCGAGGCAATAACCTTGGCGGGAGACTGTTGTCACAGTTTGTGCAGGAATCAGCGTTGCCGATAGTTTTGGAGGTGGAAACTCCTGAAACATTTGTGGCCAAACGCCGGATAGCGTTCTATGAGCGGTATGGATTTCAGATTGTCCGTAATGATTATATGCAACCTCCTTACAACAAGGGTGATATGCCTGTTCCCATGTATCTGATGAGTACATCCGATGTTATTACGGACGGGCAGATCAGTGAATTGCAGCAGGCTGTGTATGGAGTTTAAAAAACAGGGATTTTTTTTCGGATTTCATGTCGTGTATGCGCAGGAATGGTTCTTTGAGAAAAAAAAACTATTTTTGTGACCGATTCATATGTGATCCAACAGAAAGATAGAAGATATGGTAGAGATAAGGCAGGTAAAAGACAAGAAGGAACTCAAACAGTTTGTCTTGTTTGGCATAAATTTGTTTAAAGGAGCGGACAATTATTGCCCTCCTTTGGTGTTCGACGAAATCAATACATTTTGTCCCGGCAAAAATCCGGCTCATGCCGTATGCGACAGCATTTGTTTTCTGGCATGGCGCAATGGACGCATTGTAGGGCGCATAGCCGGGATAATCAATCATGAAGCCAACCGGGCCTGGAATCAGAAGCGCGTACGCTTCGGCTGGTTTGATTTCATAGACGACAGGGAGGTTTCAACAGCCTTGCTGGCTGCAGTGGAACAATGGGGGCGGTCAAAGGGTATGACGGAGATGAACGGACCGCTTGGCTTTACGGATTTTGACCATCAAGGATTGTTGCTGGAAGGTTTTGAATACGATTCTCCGATGGCAAGTCTGTACAACTACCCGTATTATCCGGAGCATTTTGAACACTTTGGCCTTGTCAAGGAAATGGACTGGATAGAATACCGGATATTTCCGCCGACAGAGGTTCCAGAACGTATGGCACGAGTCGGCAGTATCATTAAGGAGAAATATGGGCTGAACATAGTGAAGGTCCGGTCGGCACGTGAGCTGAAGCGCCGTTACGGCTATACATATCTGGATGTCATTGATGCGGCATATCAGCCCTTGTACAACTTCCAGCCACTGACACCGGAGCAGAAAAAGTACTATTGCGATATGTATTTCCCGCTGTTGAATTATGATTTTGTGACATTGGTCACTAACAAGGATGATGAAGTTGTCGGTTGCGGGGTCGGCATGCCCAACATATCAAGCGCATTACGCAAATGTCAGGGCAAACTGTTCCCGTTCGGCTGGTTCCATATCCTGAAGGCTCTAAAAACAAGACACATAGAGTCGTTTGATTTGTTGCTGATTGCGGTGCGGCCTGACTATCAGAACAAAGGCATAAATTCTTTGTTTTTCATAGACCAGATACCCTATTTTATCAAATACGGCATAAAAGCGGTTGAAACAACAGCCATTCTGGAGGTTAATGCAAAGAATCAGGCTAATTTTGAGTATTTTGAAAAAATACAGCACAAGCGCAGAAGGGCATATTTGAAAAAAATATAAAAATAAATTCGTCAGAAACTGAATCGTTTTTTTTTATACTTTTGCAAGACTCATGTATGACAAACGTTTAACCAACTATAAATCGGTATTTATGAAAAAAATAAGTTTATTGTGTTGCCTGCTTCTGGCTGCCGTGGCAATGTCGGCACAAAAACCGGTCATAGAGTTTTCCAAAAAAACGTATGATTTCGGCTCCATTAACGAGGCGGATGGTAAGGTAACGACAGTATTTGAGTTTACGAATACGGGCACGTCACCGCTGGTTGTTAACAGAGTGCGTGCAAGTTGCGGCTGCACAACACCGAACTGGACCAAAACGCCCGTCGAACCAGGGCAAAAGGGAACAGTTTCCGTGACTTATAATCCCGCCGGTAGACCGGGCAGGTTCACAAAAACCATTACGGTCAGTTCCAATGCCACGGAAACCGACACAAGATTGATTATCCGGGGGGAGGTAATTCCCAAACCGGTAGACAAATCTGTACAATATCCGGTAAAGATGGATGAACTTGCTTTGAAAAGCAATTTGCTGCAGTTCAACAACCTGATAAAAGGAACGGAAGGCCAGCGTTCAATCGAAGTGGCAAATCTGGGTACGGAGAATGTCCGTATTTCTGTCCACAACCCGTATCCTTATCTGGAAATAGGCATAATTCCGGAAGTTCTCAAGCCCAATGAGACCGGCCATATTTATGTGAAATTCAACACGGACCGTTGCAGTCAGTGGGGACCGGTAGCAGAGCAGATTCATGTCATCCTGAATGACCAGAAAATCATATCCGATGCTTATGCTTTACGTGTCCGTGCCAATATCGTCGAGGATTTTACACATATGACGATTGAAGAGCGGCGTGAGGCTCCGATTATGGAAGTTGTAGGATTGAATGCTTCCAGAACGATCGATTTGGGCAAGATTCCGGCAAACACGGTCAAGGCTTATAAAATGTCCGTGGAAAACAAGGGTATCAAGCCATTGCTAATCCGGCGTATTGTAAACAACAATTCCGAAATCAAGGTAACAGCTTCAAAATCAAGTATCAGCAGCGGGAAAAAAGCCGATATCAAATTTGAAATCAACACAAAAGGCAATCAGGCAGGCGCTCCTTATCGCCGCACGTTCAGCATACAGACCAATGACCCCGAAAACAGCTATATGACAATCAACCTCATTTGGGAAATAGAATAGAAAAAAATATGAAATATCATCCTGAAAATGACCCGCAACACATTGGACTGTCAGTAAACGAAGGAGTTTCCGATGTTCCTACCGTCAATCCTTATTTGCGTCCGAAACGTAAAAAACCTTTGCTTTCGGTTGCAGAATATGTGGCAGGGATTCGTCAGGGCGACATATCCGTGCTCGGGCAGGCAGTAACGCTTGTGGAAAGTTCGTTACAGATACATCAGAACCTGGCGCAACAGATTATTGAAGCCTGTTTGCCATATTCGGGCAACGCAATCCGTCTGGGTATAACGGGCGTTCCTGGAGCCGGGAAAAGTACATTTATCGAGGCTCTGGGCATGAAGCTGATTCGCGAAGGCCATAAACTGGCCGTACTGGCCATTGACCCAAGCAGCGAACGCACCAAAGGCAGTATTTTGGGAGATAAGACCCGCATGGTGGAATTGTCGGCTGCAAAAAACGCCTTTATCCGCCCTTCTCCATCGGCTGGTTCGCTTGGAGGTGTGGCCCGTAAAACACGTGAAAGCATTGTGTTGTGCGAAGCTGCCGGATTCGATACTGTTTTTGTGGAAACAGTCGGTGTCGGCCAGTCGGAAACGGCCGTACATTCCATGGTCGATTTCTTTTTGCTGTTACAACTGGCCGGAACAGGCGATGAACTGCAAGGCATAAAGCGTGGCATCATGGAAATGGCCGACGGCATAGCCATTAACAAATGTGATGGTTCCAATGTGGAAAAGGCCAAAGTTGCACGAAGTCAGTTCCAGAACGCTCTGCATTTGTTTCCTGCACCGGAGAGCGGCTGGTCGCCCGAGGTTATTACCTGCTCATCGATTGCAGGAAATGGAATATCGGAAGTCTGGGATATGGTGGAGCGGTATGTCGCATTCGTAAAAGACAACGGATATTTTGACTATAAACGTACGGGACAAGCCAAATACTGGATGTACGAAAGCATAAACGAACAGTTGCAGCGTCACTTCTATCAGAACGAGAAAATACAACGGCTTCTGGAAATAAACGAACAGAAAGTGTTGAATAATGAATTGAGTTCGTTTGTGGCAGCCCATAATTTGTTGGATGAATATTTCGGGCGGTGACACTGGAGACAAACAAGATATATCAGCTTTCATGTCTGGATGGCTTGCATGCCATGCCGGATGCTTGTGTGGATATGGTTTTTACGGATCCTCCTTATTATCAGTATCGTGCACAAAATGTGAGCGGGCTGAAGAACCACAAGGATCTGGTGACGGAGTTTGAATTTGATGCATTTCGTTCGGAGACCGATTATCTGGATTTTCTGGAAAAGGTCTTGGCGCAATGTTACCGGGTCTGCAAGGATGGGGCAGCCGGATACGTATGGTGCGGAGATGATTTCGTTTCCTATCTGAACCGGCTGGTGGAACGTGTCGGATTCCAGTTCCGCAAGGTGATACATTGGCACAAAACCAATCCGTTTCCGGCCATCTATACGCGTAAAATGTTTGCCAACAGCATGGAAATGATGGTGCATTTCAGCAAGGGAACTCCCAAGACATGGAACCATAAGCCGGTCAATGAGATGCATAATTTCATAGAAGCACCGATTTGCATGGGTAAGGAGCGTACGATACATAAAACACAGAAACCCCTGAGGGTTTGCACGCCTTTTATCGAAATCAGCAGTAATGCCGGTGATCTGGTGCTCGACCCGTTTATGGGAAGCGGAAGCACGGCTGTGGCTGCAAAACGTCTGAAACGCAAATATATAGGGTTTGAAATAAATCCCGATTATGTGGCTGTGGCGGAGAAAAGACTGGCTGAAATAGAATGATATAAACAACAACAATTAAATTCACACGTAACCATGAAAAAAGAAATTAAGTTCAGTTTGGTTTACCGGGACATGTGGCAGTCGTCCGGCAAATACGTTCCGCGCAAGGACCAGTTGGCGCAAATCGCGCCTGTCATTATCGATATGGGCTGTTTTGCCCGTGTGGAAACAAATGGAGGTGCCTCGGAACAAGTGAATTTATTGTATGGGGAGAACCCGAACCTGGCAGTCAGGACATTTACCAAACCGTTTAACGAAGCCGGCATACAAACTCATATGCTTGACCGCGGACTGAACGGTATCCGCATGAATCCGGTGCCGGCCGATGTGCGTCAGTTGATGTACAAGGTGAAGAAGGCACAGGGCACGGACATTACGCGTATTTTTTGCGGCCTGAATGATCCTCGCAACATAATCCCTTCCATTGGCTGGGCCAAACAGGCCGGTATGATAGCACAGGCAACCATGTGCATAACGCATTCACCGGTCCATACGGCGGAATATTACATTGAACTGGCTGAACAGTTGATTGCCGGAGGCGCACAGGAACTTTGCCTGAAGGATATGGCTGGTATCGGACGCCCGGAAACCCTGGGTAAAATTGTAAAGGCAATAAAATCTGCTCACCCTGACATTACAATCCAGTATCACGGACATACGGGCCCCGGATTTTCTGTAGCCTCCATGTTGGAGGTGGCCAAGGCCGGAGGCGATATCTTTGATGTTGCCATGGAGCCGCTTTCATGGGGAATGGTGCATCCCGATGTCATTACCATTCAGGCCATGCTGAAGGATGCCGGTTTTGCCGTACCGGAAATAAACATGAAAGCCTACATGGAGGCCCGTCGTCTGACGCAGAGTTTCATGGATGACTTCCTGGGCTATTTCATAGACCCGCGTAACCGTTTCATGTCGTCGCTGTTGGTCGGCTGTGGTTTGCCTGGCGGCATGATGGGTTCGTTGATGGCCGACCTGAAAGGCATGCATGCCGCCATAAACGCTAACCTGAAAGCGGGCGGAAAAACGGAATTGACGGAAGATGAGTTGTTGGTACAACTCTTTGAGGAAGTGCAGTATGTCTGGCCGAAGTTAGGCAATCCGCCACTCGTAACACCATTCAGCCAATATGTGAAGAATGTTGCCTTGATGAATATTTTTGCCATGAGCAAAGGACAGGAACGTTTCAGCATGATTGACAAGAATACGTGGGACATGATTTTAGGCAAAGCCGGAAAACTGCCGGGCAAACTTGCACCGGAAATTGTTGCTTTGGCAGAGAAAAATCATTATGAATTCTTTACGGGGAATCCGCAAGACAATTATCCGGATGAACTGCCGCGGTTCATTGCCGAAATGGAAAAACTGGGATGGGACCGCGGACAGGATGATGAAGAACTGTTTGAATTTGCCATGCACGAAAAACAATACCGTGAATATAAATCGGGTGAGGCTAAACGCCGTTTCAATGCCGAATTGTTGGAAGCCATGGAAAAACATGCGGCAAGTAGCGGCAAACAGTTGACTGCAGCAGACAAACGTGCCTTGCTGCACCCGAAAGCCGAACCGGTTATTGCTCCTGCCAGCGGGCGTGTTTTCTGGGAATTCGATTTTGAAGAAAAATCAACCGAACCACCTGTAGGCAAGATATTCAAGGAAAACGAGTGGCTGTGTGCTCTGCAAACACGTAACGGACTGGAAAATATCTTCAGTTTCTGTACCGGCAGAATTGTTGAAGTGGAAAAAGGGCAGGGCGATCTGGCACAGAAAGGAGAAACCATCGCATGGTTGGAAAAGCAGGAGTGATTCCTGTTTTTTCCGTTATTATAAGAACAGAATGATCAAGAACTGAATCATGGCAAAAAAGCAAAACTATGATAGCGCCATGGCCGAGCTGGAGCAACTTGTCGGGGAACTTGAAACGCAGCCGGTGAGCATGGAGGAATACGCCAAAAAGGCAAGGCAGGCAACAGAATTGATTGCATATTGCACGGAGAGGCTGCATGCATTCGATGCTGATTTGCAGAAATCCGTGCAGCATGATTAGCCGGCTTTTCTCGTGTTCATGGCCTTCCGGCCGGTTTTTGATGCAGCTTGTCGCAAAACAGGAAAGCATTGCGGCCGATGTTGTGAATGCCGTCAGGAAGGCAAACTGATTCCAGATTCCGGCAGTGGATAAAGGCATAGTCCTCTATCTCAGTAATATCGTGCGGCAATATAACCGATTGAAGGCGGCATTTTGTAAATGCCTCGGTACCGATTATCCTGACACTGTCCGGAACAGTGTATTCTGTCTCCTTTTTCCCTTCCGGATAGCGGATTAGCGTAGTCTGCGTTTTGTTAAACAAAATGCCGTTCTCAGAACAGTAGTTGGTGTTTCTCTTGTCCACACTGATATTTTCCAGCTTCCTGCACATGCTGAAGGCACTGTTTCCGATACTTTTTGTCATGGCCGGTATGTGAATGGAAACAAGGCTGTTGCAATCATAAAAAGCGAGCTTCCCGATGGCTGATATGTCTTTGCCAAGCACTACTGCAGTCAGAATGTGGCAGTTTGCAAAAGCATAGTCGCATAGGTCTGTTATGTCTTCTCCTATGCAGATTTGCCGGATGCAGGGCCGGAAACGTGTCCACGGGACAAGATCCATTGCCGGGTATGCAGTCATGCGGCCTTTGCCGGAAATGACTAACTTGTTTTCTTCATGCAGGAACATCCACGTCATGTTTTTGCCACACGGGCCGGAGTCTTGTGTTGTAGGCCTGTTGTTATCTGATTTCATATCAGGTAGTTTTATTGTTCCTGCAAACTCCATCAGGATATTCCATGTTGTCATTCTCCTACATATAAGAAAGCGCGGGAGTCTGTACTTGTTGCTCGTCCCGCTCATCAAGGCCTTCGCATTGCCCACACAGTCAGAACAAGCAACGCAGAAGCCCACGCCGATATGTTATATATAATGCTCCGGCACATTGTGTGTACCAGAATATATGACATATCCCGCAGACATCTACTGCTGCCTTGTTTTTGACTGTGCATTCAAAAGTTGCGAAGTTTTGATGAGCCGAAACCAAAACGTTAGTAAACGCCTTTTTTATATGTTTGTACCCGCCCAACCCCTCTTTTGAGGTTATCGGCGTGGGTACGGCTACCAAATTAGGAAATTGTTTCTGAATGTCCAAACCGGAAACCGGTATTCAGAAGACAGTCCGGCCGGACATGAAAAAACGGGAATGCAACCTGGTCGTGTTCCCGTTTTTTGGGGGTATCGTTGTCTCAGAAATATTTTACATCCTTGCCTTCTATTGAACTCAGCAGGTTGTTTGCCAGGCGGCTGGCACCGAATCTGAAGTATTTGTTGTCAAGCCATTCCTTTCCAAGTATTTCCTTGACTATTGTATAGTGAGTTACGGCTTCTTCTGTAGTGGATATGCCACCGGCCGGTTTGTAGCCGACTTTCATGCCGGTTTTTTCGTACCATTCCTTGATTGCCTTGCACATGATATATGTGGCTTCCGGTGTAGCCGACACGGCAATTTTTCCTGTTGATGTCTTTATGAAGTCGGCACCGGCCTGCATGGCCAGAATGGATGCTTTTTTGATGTTGGCGGCAGATTGCAGGGCTCCTGTTTCCAGAATGACTTTCAGATGTGCTCCACGGCAGGCTTCCTTGATTTCGCATAATTCATCATATACGGTCTGGTAGTCACCTTCCAGGAATTTGCCTATGGAAATGACCACATCTATTTCGGTGGCACCTTCCAGCACGGCCATGGCTACTTCGGCAATTTTTACTTCCAGAAATGTTTGTGATGCAGGAAAGCCGGCCGCAACGGATGCGATGCCTATCGGCTCCGTCAGGGTTGATTTTACGGTTGAAACCATGGCTGGATATACGCAAATGGCTGCTACATTTCCTGACTGGGGAAAGTGGTTTTTGAACGCATTTACTTTTTCGGCCATGCTTTTTACTTTTGCCACCGTATCATCACCGTTCAGTGTCGTGAGGTCAATTTGGTGCAGGCATTGTTTGTACACATCAAGATTGTCGTTTTCGGCAAAATGTTCTTCAATAATTTCGGTGACTGCTTTCTTGACGGATTCATCAGTGAGTTTGTCGCAGTCATACTGTGCAAAAAGTGATTCGAATTTATTCATTGAGTCTGGCTATAATGGTTTCATTTCCGGTGGTTTTGTCACCGTATTCTACAAATATTTCTGTTCCTAAAGGCAAAAACAAGTCAACCCGCGACCCGAACTTGATAAAGCCGAGCTGTTCGTTCAGATGGCATTGTTTGCCGGCTTGCGCGTAGGTTACAATACGGCGGGCGAGCGCGCCAGCTATCTGGCGGACAAGTATTTGTGTTTTTGCCGGTGTTTCTATCACGATGGTTGAGCGTTCATTTTCCGTACTGGACTTGGGCAGGTATGCAGCCATGTGATTCCCGTTGTGATGTGCGGTTTTGATGACCTTCCCGGCAATCGGATACCAGTTGGCGTGAACGTTGAATACGGACATGAAAATGGATACTTGAATCCGTTTGTCGCCGAAGTATTCGTTTTCTTCCGTCGGCTCTATGACAACGACTGTTCCGTCGGCAGGAGCTACAACCAGACTGGGGTCATCTATTTCAAAAACGCGCGCCGGATTCCGGAAAAAGTATGTGAAGAAAATAAGCAGGCCTGCCGATATGATTATGTTGATGGCAAAAACCACATTGCTTGACCCGATATAAACCCATAGGTTTATGACAAATATCAGCAGGATCAATCCAAGCAGGATAACGCGCCCTTCCTTATGTATTTTTATGTGTTTCATGAATTTTGTAGAAAACTGTAATTGCGCAAAGGTAATGATAATAATTCTATTGTCAAAACGGAAAACCGGCTTGTCCGGTATGTTTCCGTCACTTTATGGGGTGTCTGGCTTTGTGGTGTCTGGATTCAGGAACGGGTTGTTTGCTCTAAAAAAAGTTTCTTTTTGCATGATACCTTGAAAATATTGTTGAAAAACATGTGTTTAAAATGGGAAAATGTATACTTTTGCAGACTTTTTATATCATTTCCGGCCTGTTTTCCGGTTCTCGTGTCGTATTCCGGCAAGGGTAAATATGGCCGGTTTTTTTCAGTTGTCATTCATATGAACGAACGTTCTGCTTTTATGTCCAATGTGCCGCCGGCCGTGAAGAACCTGCTGGTTATAAACTTTATTTTTTGGCTGGCCGACCTTGCTTTGCCGCGACTGCTGGGCAGTGCTTATCAGAATTTCAATTTATCGGATATTTTGGGGATGCATTATTGGGCATCGGAGAAATTTCATGTTTTCCAGATTCTGACTTATATGTTCATGCACGGCGGATTCAGCCACATGTTTTTCAATATGTTTGCATTGTACATGTTCGGAATTGCTATAGAACAGCGTTGGGGAACGAAACGTTTTCTGATTTTCTATCTGGTTTCCGGCATCGGTGCGGCATTGGTGCAGCAGCTTATGTGGACCATTGATTTTGCGCCTCTGATTTCGGCCCTGAACGATGCTGTCCGGCAAAATTCGTCTGCGCCCTTGGCTGATGTGGAGGAACAGTTGCGAAAGTTCTTGCATTTTGGAAGTTTGTCTTCCATCAATTCCGTAACAGCTTTATCCATGAAGCAGTTAATTGTGGATTCACCGCTTACGGTCGGGGCTTCCGGTGCCATATTCGGCTTGCTGTTTGCTTTTGCATGGCTTTTCCCGGATGCACGCATGATGTTGATTTTCCTGCCCATACCTATTTCCGCACGTGTGTTTGTGGCATTGTATGCCATAGTGGAATTGTTCTTCGGCGTAGCCGGTTTTTCATTTGACAATATCGCGCATTTTGCCCATTTGGGTGGCATGTTGTTCGGTTGGCTGCTTATCCTGTATTGGAAAAGGAAAGGAACATTGTATGGGTAGAAACATGAAACATGCCATTTTGGCAATCGTCGCCGATTGGCATGTATTGTGCAAATACCGGTTTAAACAAACAAAATGGTTGATTTAAAATCTCTTTTCAAGAATGGAAACGCTGTAACCCGTTTGATTTTTATAAACGTTGCCGTGTTTCTGGTTATCAAGTTGGCAGCCATAATTCTTCAGCTGTTCAATATCTCGCATGTATCTTTGGTTTCTTATCTGGCTTTGCCGGCATCATTACATGTCCTGCCTCTCCGTTTTTGGACCTTGATCACCTATATGTTTGTCCATGAGGGTGTTTTTCATCTGTTTTTCAACATGTTGTGTCTGTATTGGTTCGGAAAGATTGCGTTGATGTATATGAACGAGAAGCAGTTTGTAGGCTTATATCTGGTGGGTGGGCTGGTTGCCGGTGTGTTCTATATTGCCGCATACAACCTGTTTCCTTACTATGAGCCTCTGGTCGATGCGAGCCTGTTGGTGGGTGCTTCCGGAGCAATAATGGCGGTTATCATAGCAACGGCCATGCTGGCACCCAACATGGAAGTCATGCTGATGCTTCTGGGGAGCATCAAACTGAAATGGCTGGCCCTGATAACTGTGCTTATCAGCTTGTTTGGCATAACATCGAGTAATGGCGGTGGCGAACTGGCACATGTAGGCGGGGCTTTGGCAGGTTATATTTTTGTTGTACTTTTGCGGCGCGGATTGGATTTGTCCAAGTATGTAAGCCGCGTTATTGACAAAGTTGTAGGTATATTCAGGCGCCCTAAACGCAGGAAGCAACCCAAGTTCCATTATTCCAGGCCGATGAACGATGCTGAATATAATCAGCACAAGGCTCAAAGGAATGCGGAAATCGATGCTATTCTGGACAAGATCAAGCGTTCCGGTTACGACAGCCTGAGTGCGGAAGAAAAAAGAAAACTGTTTGAAAAATAAGTCTAAAAAATCGGTCGGATTACGTTTGGTTTACAGCCTGATGCTGTTTCTGAACATAATAGTGGCAGTTTTTCTGTTGCTGGGGGCTTTCTCCCCGAATGTCAATCCTTGTGTGTGGGTCTTTCCCTCATATATGGGGCTTGTGTTCCCGGTCATACTCGTTATAAATGTCTGTTTTCTGCTGTTTTGGGCTATTGTCCGCCGGCCGTGGTTTTTCTTTGCATTGGCGGTGATTCTGTTGGCCTATTTCCCGACAAAAAATACGTTCGGGCTTTCCGTAAAACACCATGATATGTCGGACAAATCGGACAGGAAGATTGTTGTGTTGAGTTACAATACCATGTCGTTGGGCAAATATGCCAAGCATACGGACGAAGGTGCAACCAACCGGGTGCTGGACTACATTGTCGCGCAGGATGCGGATGTGGTTTGCCTGCAGGAATTTGCAGTCAGCAAGTCAGAACGGCATCTGACGTGGCAGGATGTGTCGGGATGTCTGGAAAAATATCCTTACCGTCATGTTTCTTATCGGATAAACAATTCCGCACGCCAGGTAGGAGTGGCAACGTTTTCCAAATACCCGATTGTAAACAAGCAGTTGCTGGATTTTGAATCGGTATTCAACATGGCGCATTATTCCGACATTGTGATCAATGGCGACACAATCCGTTTCTTCAACAACCATCTGGAATCGAACCGTTTGACGGAAAAGGACATCATAGAGCCGACGGAAAATACGCTTGCTCCTGACTTTTTGAGTTCGTATGCCGGCAGGGTCGGCAGTAAATTGGCAGTGGCATACCGCACAAGGGCAAAACAGGCCGACCTTGTTGCCCGGGAAATCAGTAAATCGCCCTACAAGGTAGTGGTTTGCGGCGATTTCAACGATGTCCCGGTTTCCTACACTTACAAAACCATACGGGGCAACCTGGAAGATGCGTTCGTGAACAATCATTTCTGCAGTCTGGGGAACTCGTTTGAAGAAAGTTGGCTGCGTGTGCGCATCGATTATATATTGTATGATCCGTCCATGTCGTCGGCACATTTTGCCGTGGACAAAGTGAAGTATTCGGACCATTATCCGGTACATTGTGAATTGGCGTTGTAAAATCTTTAAAATAAACAAGTTATGAATATTCCTGAAAATCTGAAGTACACGAATGAACACGAATGGATTCGTGTGGAAGGCGAAACCGCTTATGTAGGCATTACTGATTTTGCACAGAATGAACTGGGCGAAATCGTGTTTGTCGAAGTTGAAACCGTTGGCGAAACATTGGCTGCAGGTGCTGTTTTCGGAACGGTGGAAGCCGTAAAAACCGTATCGGACCTGAACATGCCGGTTTCCGGTGAAGTGCTCGAATTCAACGAGAACCTGAACGACCATCCGGAGGTGGTCAATCAGGACCCCTACGGCGAAGGATGGATGATCAAGATTTCCGTACCTAATCCGGCCGAGCTGGATGCACTGCTCGATGCCGAAGGCTACAAGGCAATTATTTGATGAATGCGTGAAAATGGATAAAAGGAAATGAAAACGCCGAGAGTAAGTATCATTATGGGCAGTACATCCGATTTGCCCGTTATGGAAAAGGCGGCCAAATTGTTCGATGAGTTTGAAATCCCTTTTGAAATGCTGGCTTTGTCAGCCCATCGGACGCCGCACGAAGTGGAAGAGTTTGCCGTGAATGCCCGGAAGCGTGGCATACAAGTAATTATTGCGGTTGCCGGAATGGCTGCTGCCTTGCCCGGCGTGATTGCCAGCATGACAGCCCTGCCGGTCATTGGCGTGCCCGTCAATTCATCGCTGGAAGGCATGGATGCCTTGTTGTCCATTGTACAGATGCCTCCCGGAATCCCCGTGGCCACAGTCGGCATCAACGGCTCGCTCAATGCCGCGTTGCTGGCCGTGCAAATCATGGCCACAGCCGATGCGGAACTGGCGCAAAAACTGGCCGCCTACAAGGAAAACCTGAAACAGAAAATCGTGAAGGCAAATCAGGAACTGGCCAAAGTGGAATATAAATTCAAATGTTGATAACATTTCAAATAACCTCAAAAAAATTACAGTTATGACAATTGATCAATTTAATTTTGCCGGAAAGAAGGCAATTGTCCGCGTGGATTTCAACGTGCCACTGGACGAGAATGGAAAAATTACGGATGACACCCGCATCCGCGGTGCAATGCCGACACTGAAGAAAATTCTGAACGATGGCGGAAGCCTGATTATCATGTCGCATATGGGAAAACCCAAGAAAAACCCGGACATGAAATTTTCATTGGGACAGATTGTGGATGCTGTTTCTGAACAATTGGGTGTAAAAGTACAGTTTGCTCCCGACTGCATGAAAGCCGATGAGGCTGTTGCAGCCCTGAAACCCGGCGAAGCATTGCTGTTGGAAAACTTGCGTTTCTACGCCGAAGAGGAAGGCAAACCCCGCGGCGAATTTGCCACCGATGAAGAAAAAGCTGCTGCCAAGGCTGCCATGAAAGCTCCGCAAAAGGAATTTGCCAAACATTTGGCTTCCTATGCAGACTGCTACGTAAACGATGCGTTCGGTACTGCCCACCGCAAACACGCTTCGACGGCCATTATCGCCGATTATTTCGATGCAGACCACAAAATGCTGGGCTACCTGATGGAAAAGGAAGTCAAAGCCGTAGATAATGTTTTGAGCAACATCAAGCGTCCGTTCACGGCCATTATGGGCGGTTCCAAGGTTTCCACAAAAATCGGTATCATTGAAAACCTGATGGACAAGGTGGACAACCTGATTTTGTGCGGCGGAATGACCTACACTTTTGCAAAAGCACAAGGCGGCAAGGTAGGCCAGTCCATTTGCGAAGATGACAAGCTGGATTTGGCATTGGATATCATAGCCAAAGCCAAGGCCAAAGGCGTAAATCTGATTCTGGGTACTGACTGTGTGGCTGCCGATTCGTTCTCGAACGATGCGAAAACGCAGATTGTTCCGGCCAACAACATTCCTGACGGCTGGGAAGGCCTGGATGCTGGTCCGGAAACCCGCAAGGCTTTTGCTGCCGCCATTGAAGGTGCCAAAACCATTCTGTGGAACGGTCCTGCCGGCGTGTTCGAATTTGACAACTTTACGGCCGGTTCACGTGCCATTGCCGAGGCCATTGCCAAGGCTACAGCCAACGGTGCATTCTCATTGATTGGCGGCGGTGATTCAGTAGCTTGTATCAACAAGTTCGGCATGGCCGACCAAGTTTCTTACATTTCGACCGGCGGCGGTGCTTTGTTGGAAGCCATCGAAGGCAAAGTGCTGCCGGGCATAGCTGCCATCAAAGGCTAAACAGCCCGTCTGAAATCTGAAAAAGCGGATGCGACCGAATAAACCGGTTGTATCCGCTTTTTTTGTGCTTTGTGGTGTCTTGCAGGGGATACAGCTCGTCAGTTTGTGCAAGCCCAGTTGCACTTACCTTGTGCCGATTGTCCGCAGCGGGTGTGGGATGGCGGTGGAGAGGGTAACAGATACCCGTCGTTAAGGGTAACAGATACTCGTCGTTAAGGGTAACAGATACTCGTGGGCAAGGGTAACAGATACCCTTGATAGGGAGTATCCGTGAGGTTCTGACAAGGGGCGTTTCAGTCCTGCCAGTTCCGCTTTAAGGATTCGTGCCGGAATATGGTGCATGGTGGGCCGCATGGCATCTACACAAAAACCGCCGGAAACGTTTCCATTTCCGGCGGGATAAAAGCCCATGGCTTGCGGCTGTTTAGAACAGCACTTTGCCGCTTGCGCCTGCGCAACGCACCACGTACACGCCTGCGGGCTGGCTTACGGTGGCGGCGGTGCCGCTGTACACCATGCGCCCCTGCATGTCATAGATGCTTACGGGCAGTTGCTGCGGGTTGTGCAGCATGCCGTCATATACGCTTATGCTCTCCGGCATGGATGGCGTGTGCAAGTCTGTCTGTATGGCCTGCAAGTTGATAAATTCTTTCCATACATCAGCAACCCAGTATGTAGATAGGGCCTCTGCTGGCACATACACGGGTATGGAGCGGCTAACGTTATAAAATGCATCCGCTCCTACCGTAGGCGGCACGGTGGCCAATATGGTTATTTCTGTGAGTGCGGAGCAGTCGAAGAACGCCCAGTCTCCAATGCTTTCCATGCTCTCTGGTATGGTTATTTCTGTGAGTGCGGAGCAGTTGGCGAATGCTGAGAATCCGAAGTTTGTTACACTATTAGGTATGGTAATTTCTGTGAGTGCGGAACAATCCATGAATGTCTGGTATTCAATGCTTGTCACGCCATCGGGTATGGTAATTTTTGTGAGTGCCGAGCATCCGGAGAACGCTGAGTTTCCAATGTTTGTCACGTTCTTGGGTATGGTTATTTCTGTGAGTGCGGAACACCTGGAGAACGCAGAACCTCCAATGCTTGTCACACCATCGTGTATGGTGATTTTTGTGAGTGCGGAGCATCCGGAGAACGCCGAGTTTCCAATGCTTGTCGCACCATCGGGTATGTTCACTTGCGTGAGTGCGGAACAGTTCCAGAACGCAGCGTCTCCAATGCTTGTTATGTCATCGGGTATGGTAATTTCTGTAAGTGCCGAGCAATTGTAAAATGCATAATTTCCAATGTTTTCTATACCTTCTGTCAAAATGGCTATCAATATGTATCCGCTATACAAACTACTCCATGTCGGCGGGTTATCATAGCCATAATCATACATGCTCCCTGTGCCGGAAATGGTGAGCGTGCCGGTTTCAATGATGAGTTCCCAAGTCAGATTGTCGCCGCACGTGCCGGTTATTTTTCCGTCCATGATTTGGAACAGGATTTGCCAGTTTGGATCGGCTTTGTACAAGTCTTCACTTCCTGCCGGAATATTCAGTCGGATATCTTTGTGTACGCCATTGAACGTATTGCTTGCTATTGCCGGAGGAATCAGAGCTTCTACGTTCAGTACGACCAGGTTGCAACAACCGGCAAAAGATGATTCGCCTATGCCGATTACGCTTGCAGGTATGGTTACTCCCGTTAGTTCTACACAATCCATGAATGCTTCGTCTGCAATTACCCGTGTGCCATCCGTTATGGTATAGTCTCCACTTATTCCCGTATTGGCTTGTATCAGATAGTCGTTTATATATAGCACATTGCTTGTCCAATTGTTCTCATTGTTATAAAGTGCTGTGTTGTAAAACGCTATACAGCCAATGTATTCTACTCCATCCCCTATGTTCACTTGTTCGAGTGCTGTACAGTGTGCAAAAGCCGCATATCCAATTTTTTTTACCCCATTAGGAATGGTTATGTGCGTAAGTGAAGAACATTGGTTGAACGCTTGTATTCCGATGCTTGTCACGCTATTAGGGATATTTATATCTGTAAGCGCGGAGCAGCCACTGAATACTGCATCCTCAATGCTTGTTATATTTTCAGGGATGATTATTTGCGTAAGTGCTGTACACCAATAGAACGCCGACTCTCCAATACTTGTTACGCTATTGGGTATGTTCACTTGCGTGAGTGCGGAACAGTTCCAGAACGCAGCGTCTCCAATGCTTGTCACGCTCTCGGGTATGGTCACTTGCGTGAGTGAGGAGCACTCGGAGAAGGCCGCGTATCCAATGCTTGTCACGCAGTAAGTCGTGCCGTTGTAACTTACGGTTTCGGGAATGGTTACCGCGCCGGGCAGGGAACTGTAATTGTTGGAATCCCAATAATATTCATACGTAACTTCCACGGTCTTGGCGTTTTCGTCGGTAATGTTGTAATACAAATCACCGGCTTTGAAATCGTATGCCCATGCGCTTGCCGTCGCTAACAGGGCAAGGGCAAAAGTAAATGCTTTTTTCATAAAACAATATTTTTGAATTTGCCACAGCAATTCCAATGCGGCAGGATTATAAAAATAGAAACGTGGAACTGCAATGCCCACATTCTAACTTGGAGGTCCTGAGAAAACCTGTGAATACGATGAATATAGGAATAGCAGCCCACGCAAATAGCGTGGAAAACTACTATGCTATCTTTGTATTCACTTATGAAATTTCTCAGGTTTCCAAGTTACAAGATAAGCATAACGCTTTTTTATGAATATGTTACGGATGGGAATTGTCCATCCGCCTGCAAAAATAATAAAAAAACTGGTTTGCAAGAAATGTCTGCCAAATCCCGGAATTTGACTTTCTCTCGTAGTGTCCTATCCCGCACCCATGCGGTGCCTGCAAGGACAGCGCGGTTGCGCCTTTGCCGGACGGATTTGTTTGTGTATCTTTGTGCATCGAAAAAAAACGAGCATGGGAGTTGTCGTACAACAGAGCATAAAAGGTACGGTCGTAAATTATGCCGGTATGTTTATTGGCTTTTTGACGACCTTTTTCGTGCTGACCCATTTCCTCACGCAGGAGGAAATCGGTTTGACGCGCGTCCTGATTGATGCGGCCACCTTGCTGGCCGGCCTGGCGCAACTTGGCACGAACGGTTCGGCCATGCGTTATTATCCGTATTTCAAGTCCGATGCCGACAAGGACCACGGCTTTTTCTTCTGGACGGTTTTTGTGCCGTTTGTGGGTTTCCTGATTTACGGCATTGTGTTCCTGTTGGCCAAGGAAGGCATTTGTTCGGCCTTCTCGGAGAATTCATCGCTGTTTGTCGATTACTATTATTTCATTTTCCCGCTCGGCTTTTCGTTGCTCTACATGGGCGTTTTCGACACCAACGCGAACCTGCTGATGCGCATTGTCGTGCCCAAATTCATCCGCGAGGTGGTCGTGCGTGTGCTGTCGCTGGTGGTTTACCTGCTCTATGCGTTTGATGTGCTGTCGCTGGACGGCTTCGTGCTGGCGTTCTGCTCAGTCTATGTGGTGGCCACCTTGCTGGACATTGCCTACCTGTTCTCGTTGAAGCGGGTTTCCTTCAAGCCCGATTTGAAGTTTATATCCAAGCCCTTGCGGCGCGACTACCTGCGTTACACGTTTTATGTGTCCACCTACGCCATTATCGCGACCATCACGCCGAGCATCAACACGTTTTTCATCAGCGCGCAAATGGGTCTGGCCTACACCGGCATTTACACGATAGCCAACTACATGGTTACGCTTATCGAGACGCCTTACCGCTCATTGGGCGCCATTTCGCTGCCGCATATTTCCCAGTCGGTCAAGGATGGGGACTTCGTGTATGCCAACCAGTTGAGCAAAAACATTTCCAAGCACCAGTTTCTGGCTGCCACGATGATATTTTTTGCCATTTGGACGAACATAGACCTTATTTTTACCTTGTTGCCTAACGGAGAGGACTATGCCGCCGGCAAGTGGGTGGTGCTGATATTGGGCGTGCAAAAAATATTCTCTTCGTCGCTGAGCGTCGGTTTTTCCGTGCTGGGCTATTCGAAATACTACTATTCTTTTTTGTTCTTTTCGGTCGTGCTGACCGTTACGGCTATCGTGCTGAACAACCAGTTTATCCCGCTGTGGGGAATGACGGGCGCCGCATTGGCTACCTTTATGGCCAATCTGGTATATTTCTCCATGCTCATAGTGTTTATATTCTGGAAATTGCGTATTTTTGTGCTGTCGCGGCAGCACGTGTCCATTTTGATGGTGGTGTTGTGCATGTTTGCCGCCGCTTATGGCTGGCAGCTGTTCGTGACGCCTCTGTTCGGCCGTTTGCCGTGGCCGGCTGAATACAGCCTGTTGCTCGATGGCGTGCTGAAAACCGGCTTGCTGATGTCGGGTGCTCTGGTTGCCGTGTATAAGCTGAATATCTCGGATGAAATTAATGGAATAATTCGCGGACTGTTGTCCCGCTTGCATATCAAATAAAGTATGAACAAACAGATTATTTACAAGTATGCGCCTTATGCGGTTGCCTTGGTTGTTTTCATCCTGATTGTGGTGTGGTATTGCTCGCCCATGTTGTCGGGCAAGGTGCTTTACCAGCCGGACACGAACAACTGGAAGGGCATGTCGCATGAGATTCTGGAATACAAGGAAAAAACGGGGGAAACAACTTATTGGACCAACTCCATGTTCGGCGGCATGCCGGCCTACCAGATTTCGAGTGAGCCGCCCTCGCGTGCGTGGCTGAAAGCGATTTCGCAAATTCCGTATTTGGTATTCCCATCGCCTATGGTTACGCTGTTGGGCTATTTTATAGGCTTTTTCATCATGCTGCGGGCATTCGGCGTGAACAAATGGCTGTCTATTGCGGGTGCTATCGCCATTGCCCTGTCGTCTTATTTTTTCATTATCGTGGCGGCCGGGCATAATTCCAAGGCACTGACGCTCGGTTACCTTGCGCCTGTCATTGGTGGTTTTTTCCTGATTTTCCGCAAGCGGTATTTTTGGGGCATTTCGCTAACCATGCTGTTTACGGCCATCGGCTTTATGCTGCATCCGCAAATGTCATATTACATCATGTTGATGCTGGCGGTGTTCGGCATTGCGGAGATTGTGATACACGTCCGTGAAAAGCGCGTGCGCGATTTGGTGGTGGGCGTGCTGTTGTTCGCCGCTTCGTGGGCGGTCGGCATCGGGACGGGCTACAGCACCTTGCGTTCCAATATGGAATACATGAAGGAGACCATACGCGGCGGCCATTCGGAAATAGAAAAAGTGGACGAGCGGCAAAACAACTCGTCGGGCTTGAGCCTTGAATATGCCACGCAGTGGAGCTACGGCATACCGGAAACGTTCACGTTGATGATTCCCGATTTCATGGGCGGTTCGTCCAACTATCCCGTAGGCAAGGATTCCGGCATTTATGAGGAGATGGTGGCGCAGGGCATTCCGTCCCGTAATGCGGAAGCCTTTTGCGAGGCTCTGCCGATGTATTGGGGCGACCAGCCTTTCACATCGGGGCCTGTCTATGTGGGGGCCATCGTCTGCTTCCTGTTTGTGCTGGGGCTGTTTCTGGTCAAAGGGCCTTACAAATGGGCGTTGCTGGCGGCCACGCTCTTTTCCATATTCCTGTCGTGGGGACACAATATGATGTGGCTCACGGAGCTGTTTTTCAATTATTTCCCCATGTATGACAAATTCCGCGCGGTATCGTCCATTCTTGTGGTGGCCGAAATTACCATGCCGCTGCTGGGATTCCTGGCCTTGAAAGCCATCATGGAAAAGCAGGTCGCCCGTGAGGCTGTGCTGCGTGCCATTTACTATTCTGCCGGCATAACGGGCGGTTTGTGCATGGTGCTGTGGCTGTTCGGCGGTTCGCTGTTCGATTTCCGCGGGGCCGGCGATGGGCAAATGTTCGCACAGTTGCCCGATTGGCTCTCGGAAGCGATTGTGGCCGAACGGGCCGCCATGTTACGCGGCGATGCCTTGCGCTCGTTGGTATTCATCTTGCTTGGGGCTGGCGTCTTGTGGTTGTATGTGCAGGAAAAACTGAAAATCGGAATGTTCACGGCTTTGTTGGGCGTGTTGCTGCTGACTGACATGTTGCCGGTGGACAAGCGTTTCTTCAACAACGACAACTTTGTCTTGCCCAAGGATGACAAAAACTATTTTGCCATGCAGCCTTACGAAAAACAGTTGTTGGCCGACCCAGACCCCAATTTCCGTGTCATGAACATGACAACCAATACCTTCAACGACGCGCGTACTTCCTACTACCTCAAATCGGTAGGCGGTTACCACGGTGCCAAGTTGCGCCGCTACCAGGACATCATAGATCAGCATATCACCCAAAACAACATGGCGGTGCTGAACATGCTCAACACGAAATATTTCATCGTGTCGAGCGAAGACCGGCAGCCGGCTATTGTGCCTAATTCCGAAGCTCTGGGCAATGCGTGGTTTGTGGACAAGGTTGTGCCTGTCGATACGCCGCTGGAAGAGAGTGAGGCTTTGCGCACGTTCGATTTGGCAACAGAGGCCGTTACCGACAAGCAGTTTGCCGGACAGGTGGCCGCACTTGAAACGCCCGCCGATTCCACTGCAAGCATTGTCCTGACAAGTTATGCTCCCAACCGACTGGAATACGCCACGCAATCGGCTCAGGCCAAAACGGCCGTATTCTCCGAGATATACTATCCGCACGGATGGCAGGCATACATAGACGGACAACCAGTGGACCATTTCCGCGTAAACTACATTTTGCGCGCCTTGGACATACCCGCCGGCAAACACACCGTTTGTTTCGAGTTCCATCCGGACGCCATATACAAAGCAGACCGCCTGTCTTACCTGTTCATTTTCATCATGTATGGCAGCATTATCGGATTTGTTGTGTACAATATCTGGAAACACCGTCGTGCCTGCAAGGCGGAAAAGCAATCATAAGTATGGACGAAGCCAAAACGGAAGGATATTACACCCAGCAACGTGCCGACATGTTCGGTTTTGTGCCGCAGCAGGCGCGGCGGATTCTGGAAATAGGTTGCGGACAAGGCACGTTTCTGGCTACGCTTGCGCGCGATGACCGCGAATTGTGGGGAATTGAGCTGGATCCTGATATGGCGCGCCATGCCGAAAAGGTATGTCATCGCTTGCTCATCGGTGATGTAAACGAACTGTGTTCCCAGTTGCCTGAAAACTATTTCGATTGCGTGATATGCAACGATGTGCTGGAACATCTTTATGCTCCCTGGGATGTGTTGCGGACCATTCATCGGCTTCTCGTCCGGGATGGGGTGGTGGTCGCATCTATTCCGAACATACGCTATATAGGTGTTTTCATAACCGAAATACTCTGGCAAAAAGATTTCATTTACCGCCCGGAGGGTGGAATTCTTGATGACACGCATGTGCGTTTCTTTACCAGCAAGAGCATGCGCCGCATGTTCGAGCAATGCGGTTACCGCATATTGCGGCACGAAGGCATACGCCCCTGCAAGAGTTGGAAAGAAAAGTTGTTTATTACCTTGTCATGCGGTTTTCTGTCTGATTCGCGTTACAAATGTTTTGCCACCGTTGCGCAAAAAATATAAGCATGTCCCCGAAAATAAGCATCATATTGCCTGTATATAATGCCGGAGAATATCTGGCGCCGTGTTTGGATTCCCTGCTGGCGCAGACCTTGCGCGACATTGAGATTATTGTCGTGCTCGACTGCCCGACCGATGGCAGCGACCGCGTGGCCGAAGATTATGCCCGCCGCGACAACCGCATTGTGCTTTTGAAAAACGACAGGAATCTGCACACCGGCCTTTCGCGCAATCGCGGGCTTGATGTTGCTTGCGGCGAATATGTCGGCTTTGCCGACCACGACGATGTTTGCGCTCCCGACATGTATGAAATCCTTTACAGCACGGCGCAGGCCGGGCAGGCCGATGTTGTTATTTCCGATGCTTGTGAAATATTGCCGGATGGCACACGCCAATATTGTCCGTTGCCGGCTGAAACGCCTGCCGAAGGCTTGCGCAGGGCCGTGTTGAGATCACTCGTTTCAGGACGTTATTCCGTTGCGGGGATAGCAACTTTTGACAATGTCAATTCCGTCTGGACGGAACTTGTACGCCGTGATTTGCTGGAAAAGCACCATATCCGTTTTCCGGATAACCGCAAGGCAACCTATGAAGATGCGCTTTTCAATGTGGCTGTCTGGCTGTATGCCTGCCGTGTGGTGCATGTGCCGCATTCGTTTTATTTCCACCGCCAGCATGACACCAATACTTTCATGCAGTACGATTACAAATCGTACGCCCGCATGGATGCCTATTTGCGTATTTTGCAAGATACGTTGAAAGAGGCGCCGGATGGTTGCGATTACACTCAGTTGTTTGATGAGAGTGTGCTGAGGCGGCTTTACGGTGCCTTCCGCAATGAATTGCACCACAAAGGCATTATACAAGCATGGCGTTTATTCCTGCAAATCCGCCGCTCTGCCTGGCGGCCTGTGTTGCGTCGCTTTGCAACAACATCCAATGCCCGCCGTCTGGCTCCCGGAAAACGCCTTTTCCTGTTTCTGCTTGCCTGATAAATGATAAAAAACAACCGCCGCCATCCAAGGAAGGGTGGCGGCGGTGAGAGAAAAAATTAATCAGATTATTCAGTTAATTTGAATAATTGTGGCGTTACACCTTGCACATCGGGATAGCATCCATAGCTTGTATAAGTGGTAGAATATTGGATGTATTTTGAGTTGGAGGTGTTTGTGATATTATATGTACCGTCTGCGTTTTTTGTAAATGTCCAAACAGCACTTGTTCCAGGATTTGTTGTACTTACATTGAATGAATTATATGATCCGCTCATGTAGTAAAATTTGTTATAGCAATCGGTGATAGTGAATCCGCCATCTGTTTCTGTAAATGTCAATGCACATGTCTGGTTGGCTGTCAAAGTATTATTGGAGAACGTTCCATCAACTGTATATGCATATCCATAATTATATGATTCAGCTAAAGCTTCGAATACTTTGTATGTTCCATTGACATTTGCTGCAATGGCATAAGTACCTGCAGTAATGTTTTCATCTGTTACTAAAGTAAATGTTTTTTGAGAAACTTCCGGAGCTTTGATTTCTTCATCATCAAGATAACCTTGTTCCAGATTAACAACTCCATTAATACCACAGTATTTTTCTACAACACCATAGATTTTCAATTTTTTCTTATAGTTCCCCGGATTATCTACTAAATTAAGTGCATCCCTAAATATAGTGCCGGTTAATTTAACACTTATAACTTTATAAGTATCCGTATTTTCTGGGTCATCAGCAAGAAGTAAACTTGAATTTACGGCTTGCTCTGTTCCAATCTGATATACAGGATTTCCATTGTTGTAATTATAGCAACCTACAATGTAGCCTTCTACCCAATATTTATCTGTTCCTGCATTTTTGTCGGGAACAGTCATGTCAAGAAGTTTTGCTACGGTAAGAACTTCACCAGTTTCTCCTCCTTCTCCTCCTTCATTTCCTCCTGTTCCGGGGCCGACGGGGGTGTTCGGTGTGTTTTCACATGCTGTAAATACGCCTGCCATCGCTGCGATGGCCAACGTCATTAAAAATTTAGCTTTTTTCATTCCTGTGTTAATTTAAAGTGGTTTCTTTATTAGTTAGCTCGCAAAAATAAGTATTATTTTCTGAATGGCAAACATTGCGCGGAAATTATCTTTCTGCTGTTCGCAGACTGTCATAAAGTGCCGATAATTGGCTGGCTATTGCGGCAGGGGAGAATTTTGTGTGGCATCTTTGGCTGATAGCTTCGCCATCATAATCGTTTGCGTGTGTGCGTAATTGTTTAAGGGCTTGTATGGCTGCGTTTTTGTCGTTTATAGGAATTAGCAGGCCATCATCGGCCGTGATAAAATCCTGCGGCCCGCCACATGCAGTAGCAATTACGGGACAGCCAGCCAGAAGGGCTTCCACATAGGCGACGCCGAATGTTTCTTTGTCGGACAGCAGAACGAATGCATCGCTGTCACGGAGCATTTCGGCCACTTCCGCACGGGTTTTCAGACCATGCAGGGTTATGCGCCCTGCCATGCCGGCAGATGCTATGCGTTGTTGCAGGTTGGTTCGCCCTGGTCCATCGCCGATAATGTCCAGCATGGTTGTTTCATCTTGCCTGAATGCTTCCGCGAAGGCATCGACCAGCAGGTCGAAACGTTTGCCGGGAACCAGGTTGCCAATGGAACAGAAACGGAATGTCTGTTTGTCGTTTGGGCGCGGTGTATAAGTTATGGCTTCCGTATCGACCATGTTTGGAATGATGGTACAAGCTATACTGAAATTTTCGCGTAACCTTTCTGCCAGGGCCTTCGATACGCACACAATGCGGTTTGCATGACGGTATGCCGCGCGGGCTATACGTTGGTCGAGCGCGCTGATATCGGCCAGCGGCTTGTTCAGTTTGCTGCTGTGTTCCGTCACGACGTACGGAATGTGCGTCATGCGCGACAAAATGGCTGCTATGGCAGCCATGAAATAAAAGTGTGCATGTATGATATCGGGTTTCCCGAAATGTCGTACGGCGTTTTTGTAGGCGATGTATGTCAGTGCACTGAGCACGGGACGGGCGCGCCGGTAACAGTTGAGCGGCAACGAAAGCATACAGACATTGACTTGTTGCGTTGTGTAGTGATAAAGTCCGTAGCGGCGTTTGTCCTTGCCACTGCGGAAATCAATGACCAGCATGGTAACATGGTGTCCGGCAGCGGCTAATGCTTTGGCGTTGTCGAATTCGAAAATTCCGTTCAGCGGATAATCGGCATCCGGAATGCCTCTTGAAACAAGCAGAATGTTCATGATTTGCGATAATTATACACCATTTCCACCACCTTCTCGCCGGCATGTCCGTTGCCGTAGAGCTGGTTTTCGGTCATGTTGGCCGGTTGTGCCAGGCATTGTGCGGCTGCGGCTGTTATGGTGTCGCGGTCGGTGCCGACCAGACGGTTCACGCCGTTTTCCACCAGTTCGACCCACTCGGTTTCTTCGCGCAGCGTTAGGCAGAATTTTTTGAAAAAATAGGCTTCCTTTTGCAGGCCGCCGCTGTCGGTCATGACCATGCGGCAGTGGCTGAGCAGCCAAACCATTTCCAGGTAGCCGACAGGCTCTATAAAACATATCCGGCTGTTGCCGAAATCGTAGTGTGCGGATTCTAATTTTTTACGTGTGCGCGGGTGCAACGGCAACACTACGGTTGTCTGTGCGGAAATTTGCTCCAGCGCGCCAAACAGATTTTGCAGTTTACGGTTGTCATCGGTATTTTCCGCGCGGTGCACCGTGCATAAAATAAAGTCTTCCGGCACGGCTTGCGCGGGCCGTTTGGCCCTTGGCGCATAGAACAGCGCGGCATCCTGCATCACATCGCCTATGTTCTCCACCTTGCAGCCGAAGTTCCCGAAACCTTCCTGCTCCAGGTTGCGTATGGCGGTTTCCGTTGGGCAGAGCAGCAGGTTGCTGATGCGGTCGGTGAGTATGCGGTTAATTTCTTCGGGCATGTTCGTGTTGAACGAGCGCAACCCAGCCTCCACGTGCGCCACGTTGATGTGCAGTTTACACGCAGCCAGCGCGCCGGCCAACGTCGAGTTGGTGTCGCCGTACACAAGCACCCAGTCGGGCTTTTCCTCCAAAAGCACCGCTTCAATCTTTTCCAGCATTTGACCGGTCATTGCGCCGTGTCCCAGGCCGTTTATGTGCAGGTTGTAGTCGGGTTTGGGTATCTGCATTTCCTCAAAGAAAATGTCGGACATGTTCTCGTCGAAATGCTGTCCGGTGTGCACGATGATTTCCTGCATGTCAGGATGCTGCGCTATGGCGCGGCTGACTACGGCGGCCTTGATGAATTGCGGGCGTGCGCCTATGACGGTAACTATTTTCATATTCCTGTTTTTTGGGTTTGCTGTAATATATCGGCATATTTGCCTGCCAGGTTGCGCCGCGAATAGCGGTCAATGGCTTCCATGTCGGAGTGGCAGAGCAGTTGCCCGTTCCGGAACAGCTTGTAGTAGTTTTCCAGAATGGTTTTCATGCTGTTTTTGTCGTCGAAACCGGCAATATGGCCGGCCTGTGTTTCCTGCAAAATACTTGCTACATCGCCATCGGTCGGGCCTACGGCCAATATGGGCCTGTTGGCGGCCAGATATTCGAACAATTTGCCTGACAGGATGCCCTTGGCTTGTGGCGTATTGTTGATGAGCAGCAGCAACACGGCAGCCGATCGTTGCGCTTCAGCCGCTTCCGCGTATGGAAGGTATGGGTTGAGTTTGACGTAGGGTTGCAGACCGTGGGCATTCAGCGACTCGACAACCGACACATCCACTTGGCCGGTCAGTTGCAGCTCCAGGTCATTTGCAAAACCGTCCAACTCATCGAGCAGTTCCCGCAGGGCTTGCCACAGGTTTTCGGCGTTCCGCGATGCGGGAATCACACCCAGGTGCGCAATGACGAATTTGCCGGGTTGCGGCGTCCGTGTTTTCGGCAGGCTGAAATCGAAGCCGTTATAAACGAGTTCGACCTGCCTTGCGCCGTGCTGTTGCAGGTTTTGCACCAGGAACGAGCCGACCGTAACGACTTTGTCGGCGGTTTCCAGCACTTCGCGTTCCAGCCGCAAGTGTTTGCGGAACGCGGCGGCCGTCAGTTTCAGCTCGGGGAAATAATCGATGTCCGTCCACGGGTCGCGGAAGTCGGCCACCCACGGAATGCCGGTCTTGCGGTGTAGTTTCATGCCAATCAGGTGCATGGAGTGCGGCGGCCCCGTGCTGATGATGGCATCGACGGGATGCTCGGCCGTATATTTCAGCAGGAAACGCACCGATGGCTTAATCCACCAGCACCGCGCGTCGGGAATGAAAAAATTGCCCCGTATCCAAATGGACAGGTTTTCTTTCCATCCCGTTTTTTTCTTTTCGGTGATGAATCCGGCTTTTATCTTGTTGCTTTTCTTCAGTCCCAGGAATTTCTTGTAGAAACTGTACGGCTCCGTGATGTTTTTCCGCAACACCACGGTGTCTGGCCGCACATCGGCCTGCAGGCTGACATCTTCCACTGGGTATTCGGCGTTGTCGGCCGTGTAAATGACAGGCTGCCAGCCGAACTCTGCCAGATATTTCTGCATTTTCAGCCAGCGTTGCACGCCGCTTCCGCCCGATGGCGGCCAGTAGTAAGTTATGACAAGGACTTTTTTCATTGTTTGAATTCCGGCTCAAAGGTACGAGTTTTTTTCTGTTTTTTTTATGCTGTTTGTGCGGGTGTGTTTTTCGCTTTCGGAAACCTTGCCGCGAACCGGCGGCAAGCCTTGCAACACTCTGGAAACCTTGCTGCAGACCGGCGGCGGCCTTGCAACACTCTGGAAACCTTGCCGCGAACCGGCGGCAAGCCTTGCAACACTCTGGAAACCTTGCCGCGAACCGGCGGCGGCCTTGCAACACTCTGGAAACCTTGCTGCAGACCGGCGGCGGCCTTGCAACACTCTGGAAACCTTGCCGCAGACCGGCGGCGAGCCTGCAAGACTTCTGGAAACCTTGCTGCAACTTGGCGGCACGCCTGCGGAATCTTTGGAAACCTCGCCGCGAACCGGCGGCACGCCTACGGACTTTCGAAAACCTTGCTGCAAACCGGCGGCAAGAAAAATACTGTCCAGGACGGTTGGCCGTGTGCTTTGTGCTTGCAAAAAAAAGCGTATTTTTGCGACATAGTTTCATTTTTGCCGCCTATGTTGTTTGTCGATGTCATATTGCCCCTTCCGCTTCCCGGCACGTTCACTTACCGTGTGCCGGATACGGTGGATGTCGCGCTCCGGCCGGGTATGCGCGTGGTGGTTCCTGTCGGCAAACGGAAACTCTATACCGGCTTGGTATATGTGGTGCACACGCATGAGCCGCAGACGGATTATGTGCTCAAGGACATTGTGTGCGTGCTGGATGATGCGCCTGTGTTGCGGCACACGCAGCTGAAATTGTGGAAATGGGTGTCCGATTATTACATGTCGCCGCTCGGCGATGTTTATAAGGCGGCTTTGCCCTCGGCCATGAAGTTGGAGAGCGAAACGAAAGTGACGCTGAACGTGGATTTCGAGGCGGCGGAACCGCTCCCCCGGAAGTTGCAGGCGGTGCTGTTCGCCTTGTCCGACGGCAAACCGCACGGCTTGGACGAATTGGCCCGGAAGGCCGATGTCAAGAACCTGATGCCGGCCCTGGACAAGCTGCTGGCCATGGGTGCCGTGTGCGTGGATGAGGCGTTGCGGACAGTTTATAAGCCCAAGACGGAAACCTATGTTTTCCTGCATGAACGGTTTACGGACAACGAGCAGTTGCAGGCGGCTTTCTCGGCATTGAACCGCGCGCCGAAACAATTGGCTCTGCTGATGTATTACCTCGAGTTGTCTGGCTTCATGCAAACCGGCGTGGCCGCCGAAGTAAACCGCAAGGTTTTGCTGGACAAGGCGCAGGCTACAACGGTCCAACTGAACCAGCTGGTGGACAAACAACTTTTTGTGCAGGTGCGGCACCGGATAGGTCGCCTCGATTGCGGAAAACAGCCGCTCCGCGCGCTCCCGGAGCTGACAAGCGCGCAACAGGAGGCTTGCGCGGCCATTCATCGCCAGTGGCAGGAACACAATGTGGTGTTGTTGCACGGCATAACTTCATGCGGCAAAACGGAAATGTACATCCACCTGATAGGGCAGGTGTTGAGAACCGGCCGCCAGGTGCTGTACCTTGTCCCCGAAATTGCCCTGACTACCCAGTTGACAGACCGTTTGCAGGCCGTTTTTGGCGATAAGCTCGGGGTTTACCATTCCAAGTTTTCGGATGCGGAGCGGGTGGAAATCTATCAGGATTTGTTGCAGGACAAACACTACCAGGTCATTCTGGGCGTCCGTTCGTCCGTGTTCCTGCCTTTCCGGCAACTCGGCCTGGTCATTGTGGACGAGGAGCATGAAACATCGTACAAGCAGCAGGAGCCGTCGCCGCGTTACCATGCGCGCAATGTGGCGATTGTGCTTGCGCAGATGCACGGTGCCAAAGTCCTGCTCGGCACGGCCACGCCTTCGGTGGAGAGTTACTATAACGCGAAGAGCGGCAAATACGGTTTGGTGCAGCTGTTCAGGCGCTACAAGGACATCCAGCTGCCCGCCATAACCGTGGTGGACACGCAGGTGGCGTGGCACAAAAAGTGCATGAACGGCCATTTTTCCGATGTGCTGGTCGAGAAAATCGGTGCGGCTCTCAGCCGCCACGAGCAGGTCATTTTGTTCCAGAACCGCCGCGGCTATGCGCCTTATGTCAGTTGCCGGTCGTGCGGCGCGGCGGTCAAATGCCAGTTCTGCGATGTGAGCATGACCTTGCACAAACATTCCAACCTGCTGGTTTGCCATTATTGCGGCTATACGCAGACGCTTCCGCACCAATGCCCCGAATGCGGCGGAGTTTTGTCCGACCGCGGTCTGGGCACGGAAAAGGTGGAAGACGAGGTGCAGAAACTGTTCCCGCAGGCACGTGTCGCCCGCATGGACCTGGACACGACGCATACGCGCAATGCCTACCAGCGGCTTATTTCCGATTTTGCCGGCCACAAGATAGATATTCTGGTCGGCACGCAAATGGTGAGCAAAGGGCTGAATTTTGAGGATGTGAGCCTTGTGGCGGTGCTGAACGCCGACCATTTGCTCCACTTGCCCGATTTCCGCGCGTTTGAGCGCGCTTTCCAGATGTTGGAGCAGGTGGCCGGCCGTGCCGGCCGTATGCACGGGCAGGGGGAAATGGTGTTGCAGACCACCAATCCTGACAATACGGTTATCCGTCATGTCGTTGCGCACGATTATGTGAGCCTGTACGAGGAACAGATAGCCGAGCGCCGGCAGTTCCGTTATCCGCCGTATTACCGTTTGTTGCAGGTCGTGGTGAAGCACCGCGACAACAGCAAAGTCGATTTGGCCGCCCGCATGTTGGCCGAAACCATGCAGCAGGTTTTCGGGAACCGCTGTTCCATGGTGGTGCAGCCAGTTATCGGCAAAGTCCAGAACATGCACATCCGGCAGATATTGCTGCGCATCGAGGCGGAAGCCTCCGTGGCCAAGGCCAAAGAACTGCTGCAACAGCAAATCGAGCTTGTCCGCCAGCAGGATGCCTGCAAAGGCTCGGTGATTTTCGTGGATGTGGATCCGGTGTAGGCTGTAATATAATCGGGCGGAACAAATTGTTTTGCTCCGCCCGGTTTTTGCATTTTCAAAGCACCTTTTTTCAGGCTTTCCCGTTGCGTTTCTGCACGTTGTAGAAAATCTTCATTTGGTTACCGAGTATTTTCGTGAAGCCTTTCACGTCGTCGGCCGTCCAGGCTTTGTTCACTTCGCCGTATTCGCCGAAATCGGTTTTCATCAGGTCGAACGGACTTTCCACGCCGACGAGCGTGTAGCAACGCGGGCGTAAGGTGATGATGACGGTTCCGGTTACGTTCTCCTGTGAGTGCTCCAAGAAGGCTTCCATGTCACGCATGACAGGTTCCAGATATTGCGCCTCGTGCAGGAACATGCCGTACCATGTGCCGATTTGGTCTTTCCAATAGAGTTGCCATTTGGTCAGCGTATGTTTTTCGAGCATTTTGTGCGCGTTGATAATCAGCATGGCGGCGGCAGCCTCGAATCCGACGCGGCCTTTGATGCCGATGATGGTGTCGCCGATGTGCATGTCGCGGCCTATGCCATAGGCGGAACCGATACGCTCCACTTCGTTGATGGCGGCTATCTTGTCGGTAAATGTCCGGCCGTTCACGCTGCACAGTTGCCCTTTCTCAAAGCCGAGCGTGAGCTGCTCTTCGCCGTGTTTGGTGATTTGCTTCGGATAAGCGCTTTCGGGCAAGGTTTGCTCGGAACGGAGCGTTTCCTTGCCGCCGATGCTGGTTCCCCACAGTCCGGCGTTGATGCTGTATTCCATTTTGGTGAAATCGGCCACGATGCCGTGTTTTTTCAGGTAGTCGATTTCATATTCCCGTGTGAGCACCATGTCGCGGGTCGGCGTCAGGATTTTGATGTCCGGCGCAAGTATTTCGAATGTCAGGTCGAAACGCACCTGGTCGTTTCCGGCACCGGTGCTGCCGTGCGCCACGTAGTCCGCGCCGATTTGTTTGGCGTAGTTGATAATGGCCATGGCCTGGAAAATACGCTCCGAGCTCACGGAAATGGGATAAGTGCCGTTGCGGAGCACATTGCCGTAAACCATGTAGCGGATGCTTTTTTCGTAATATTCCTTGGTGATGTCGAGTGCGACGTGCGATGCCACGCCGAGGTCTTTTGCCCGCTGGGCTATGCGTTCCAGTTCCGCTTCGTCAAAGCCGCCCGTGTTGGCTACGGCCGTATGCACTTCATAACCTTTTTCTTCTGCCAGGTATTTTGCACAGAACGACGTGTCCAACCCGCTGCTGAATGCTAACAAAACTTTCTCTTTCATAATCTTGCTGTTTTATTGTTCCGTACTTTCTTCCGGATGGTTTATTTTGAATTTCTCTTTCAGGCGTATTTCGTTTTCGGCGTTGGCCGGATCGCACGGGTCGTACAACAATCCCGTGCAGAGGCACATTTTCCGTCCCGTGCGGGTCAGGATGTCATAGTTCACGCATGTGTGGCAGCCTTGCCAGAAAGCATCGTCGTCCGTCAGGTCGGCGAATGTTACCGGCCTGAATCCGAGGTCGGTGTTCATCTTCATCACTTTCGCGCCGGTGGTGAGGCTGAATATCTTGGATGTCGGGAAACGCTCGTGGCACAGCTCGACGGCCCGCAACTTTATGCGCGTGGCCAGGCCGAGGTTACGGAACTTGTCGGCCACAATAAGCCCCGAATTGGCAACGAAGTTCTTGTTGCTCCATGTCTCTATATAGCAGAATCCGGCAAATTCGGTTCCGCACAGCGCGATAATGGCTTTGCCCTCGCGCATTTTCTGTTCTACGTAGGCCGGATTCCGGCGTGCGATTCCGGTTCCCCTTATTTTTGCGGCATTCTCGATGGTCGTAAGAATTTCGGGTACGTATGGCAAGTGTTCCTCGCCTGCTACAATTACATCGATTTTTTCCATTTGTTTTCCAGCAAATCTGCTTTTATAATGTTACCAGAGCCCTTTCAGGAAGGCTTGGATGGTTTCTCTTGAAAATTGTTCGTGCGGGATGACCAGTATCGTGTCGTCGCCGGCTATGGTTCCGAGTATGTATTCTTCGCCGCGCAGGTCTATGTCGTATGCCACGGCGCTTGCATATCCGGGCCGTGTTTTCACGACGGCGAACTGTCCGGAAAAGCCGATTTCGAGCACGGCCCCGCGTGCCACTTCGTTGCTTATGCCGGTTACTTTTTCATTGGCCGGCGGCAGGCTGTTGGGCAATACGTATTTGTATGTGCCGTCCGGCAGGGCGGTCTTGACAACTTTCAGCACTTTCAGGTCGCGCGACAGAGTGGCCTGCGTGACGCTGATGCCTTCGGCTTTCAGGGCTTGCTGCAAGGCGTCCTGACTGTTGATTATCTGGGCGTTCAGAATGGAACTGATGACCTTTAATCTGTTTTGTCTGATATTCACGGTTGGTATAATTATTAATTTCGGGCACAAAATTACGTATATTTTTTGTATAAACAAAAATAGAGGCGATAATTCTTTGTATTTTATGCAAAAAAATTACATGCTGAGGCGGAGTTGGAATTTGACGCCCCACAACATTGCGCCCGGCCTGTTGCGTTCGGTGAGTCGCCAGACGGATTGCACGTTCAGCACGCGCAGGATGTTGCCTATGCCGGCGCCGATTTCCACGTAAGGTTCGGAAAATGTTCCCGTGCCTTCGGGCAGGGGCAGGAGCGTGGCATGGCTGTCGCGCAGGCCGCCGTAGGCAGCGTGGAGGCTGATCAGTTCCCGCAGGTTGAGCCATTTGATGCCGGGAATCTGGTTGAACAGGATGCCGCCCAAGTTCCAGTCGGCGTGCAGCAGGACGTATTTGTCCGCCACGAACTCGCCGTTGTCCATAAGCGAGAATTTGTAGCTGTCATAGCCCCAGCTTTCGTTGCCGTGCATGGTTTGCAGCAACGGATAGGGTAAACTGCCGAAAATATAGCCGGCTTGTATGAGGTAATTTATCGTGCCGAACATGCCGGCGGAGATTTTCTGGCGCAGCATCAGGTTTATTTTTGCATAATTGCCGGATGTTTGTGTCTCGTCGATGCGGAAATTGCCTCCCTCAATGGCTGCGTGGAGAACCGGCAGGTTGTTGTACAGGTAACGCCGTGTGAAAAAAGAATCGATGGTGCGTTCGTCCCACGACCAGCGGCCAGTCAGCGCAATGCTGTTGTAGCGGAATGTCGGTGCGGTGTAGAATGTGCCGACGGGCGTCCCGTAGTTTTGCCGGCCGCTGCGGATGTCCAGCCGTGTTTCAAAATTGTCAGTCCACTCATCATGAAACCGCAGGTTTGCTTCCTGCTGTCGCGCCATGTTGTATTGCGGGCTGAACACCAGCAATGCGCTTGCCAGGTCCATGTAGCCGCGTCCGATGCTGTTTTCGCGCAGGAAGAGGTCGAAGTTGTTGTATTCGGAGCGTACATAGTCGTTTGTGTAGCTTAGTCCAATGATATGCCGTTTTGTGCCGGGCAACCGGAATTGCGCTTGCCCCATATATTTCCAGGCCTTGTCGTGGAAACCGTAGCCGGCATAGCCTTCAATGCAAATGTTTTTCATCAGTTTTTCCGAGGTGCGCAAGGGCAGTCCGATCCGCCATCCTTCCACGGTATTGTAGTCCAGCACGCGGACGAGTTTCCCGATGTCTATGTAGCCGGCCGGGGCATAGCCGGTAAAAAGCGTTTGCGCCGTCCATCTGGCCGCTTTCATCAGCCGTGTGTTGTTCAGGCTGTCCAATGCCGCCGAAACGATTTCTGCATCTGGAACGGATGTCGTGATTGCCGTTTGGCTTCCGTCTGTTTGCGTTGAGCGGACCGCATACAGTGTCGGGAAATGGCGTATGCTGTCTATGGAAACGGCAAAGTCGAGCAGGGTGGTTGTTTGTTCGTTTGTTTTCGGATACGGCGGTTTGTCGGAAAAGTCCTGCCGGATTTGCAGGTCGGCTACAAAGTTGATGGCAGCTTTCGACGGCAGCGTTGCGGTGATGTGTTGCAGGGCATAGCTGGCCGAATCGATGTGCATTTCTCCCTGGAACGCCAGGTTCTTGATGTTTTTACTCTTGAATCGGATAACGTATTGTTTTCCGGTTGCCGTTTGCAGGCTGTCCGTAAGGTAGAAATTGTAGTAGGCGTTGCCGCTCGATGCCAGCGGGCTGATAAAGTTGCGGCCGAACAGGCTGATGGTATTCTGGTAGAAATCCACATTTTGTTCCATACTGCTCTGGAGCCATTCCGTGTCGGTGCCCGATCCGGAAAAGACCGTGTTTTGTTCCCGTTCCGTGCCGTACAATTCTTTTTTGTTTCCGTTCAGCAGGTAGTTTTTCCGGGTCAGGTAAAGCGGCAGCAACAGGCTGGAATCTTCGCTGACGATGATGCCTTTTTGCAGGCTTTTCCACATTTGCCGTTGCAGGTTCCGGCTGTCAATGTTGCTTACGAACAGCTGGAAACTTTCCGAGCTCGGTGCCGTATAATCTTCGTACATCAAGGCGTTGTTCTGCATGCGGTGTGCCCGCACTTGTTCCATAAGCGGCAGGGCCGGGTTGCTGCCCGGCAGGATGAAGACATCCTGAAGCAGCGTGTTTTCCTCGGTCAGTTCCACTTGCACGCCTGCATATTGTCCGATTTTGACCTTGAAACGCTGGCTTTTGTAGCCGATGGCCGAAACGACAAGTATTTCGCTGTGTTTCTGGTCGGTGCGCAGCATGAACAGTCCTTCCTGATTCGATGTCGTACCTATCTGCGTATTTTTGAAATAGATATTGGCGTTTTCGATGGGTTGGTGTGTCTGCGCATCGAAAATATCACCGACGATAATGGTTTCCGGTGCGGAAATCAAACGCAAAATGCACCCGAACAGGAGGAACAGCAACATGCCGGTGCGTTTCCGGCTTGCAGTTAGAATGCTATGTCGTGTGCCGGTTTTCATGGTTGTTTGCGGTTCATGGGGTGGTATTTCATGATTTCGTCGCGCAGGAAATGGACATCGATATGTGTGTATATTTCCGTGGTGGTGATGCTTTCGTGTCCCAACAGTTGTTGTATGACGCGTAAGTTTGCGCCGTTTTGCAGCAGGTGTGTCGCGAAACTGTGCCGCAACGTGTGCGGGCTTACGTTTTTGTGGATGCCGGCTGCTGCTGCCAGTTGTTTGATGATGGTGAATATCATGGCCCGCGTCAGTTTGGCTCCGCGTCGGTTCAGGAAGGCATAGTCTTCATTTCCGTGTTTGATATCCAGCTTGTTGCGGTCAATCAGCCACAGTTTGAATTGTTTTTCCGATTCCGCCGAGATAGGCACCAGGCGTTGCTTGCTGCCTTTGCCTTCTACGAGCATGTAGCCTTCTTTCAGATACATGTTGCTGATTTTCAGCGATGTCAGTTCCGAAACGCGCAGGCCGGAGCCGTACAGCATTTCCACTATGGTGCGGTTGCGCTGTCCTTCGGGCTTGCTCAGGTCGATGGCGGCAATCATGGAGTCTATTTCCTTGACGGTGAGCACATCAGGCAAGTGTTGTCCCAGTTTGGGCGCATCAATCAGTTCGGTCGGGTCGTATTCGATGCGGTTTGTGTAGATGAGAAACCGGTAAAAGGATTTGATGCCGGAAAGAATCCGTGCCTGTGAACGCGGATTGTCCGTTTCCTTGCCTATTTGGTAGATGAATTCCTGCAAATCATCAAAACCGGCTTGTTCAAGCGTGATGTGGCGTTTTTCCAGAAACGCTTGCAGCTTGGCCAGGTCCTGTTCGTATGCGGTAACCGAGTTGGGCGAAAGCGATTTCTCCAACAGCAAGTAACTATGGTATTCGGCCGGAATCACGTTGGCGAATTATTGTTCGATTCTGTTTCCGTACATCATCCGGTTTCGTTTGCCGGGAGTTGCGGTTCTTTTTCCGGGTGTCTGCCTGGATATTGTGGCCCGCGATTTCTGCACCGGTATTTTTACATGGATGTCACCGTTGTAGATTGCATGGATAGTACTGCCAAAATAGGAAACAGCGTTCAGTTCCAGCATGTAGTTGCCGGCTGTACGGCTTACGTCGAGCGTGCCGGAAATCAGGTAATAGGCATTGCTGTATGTGTTGCCCTCTTTATAAATGCCGATGAATGAAGGCAAGTCGTAGTTTTCGTCGGCCACATAGCCTCCGCTGGCTGTGACGGTATATGCCTGGTGCGTTGTGTTGACCTCATATCTTCCGACGGGAATGGAATCGCCGGTCAATGGCGGGCAGTTGAGTTCCAGATAGGCAAAAACATCATCGTTTCCCATATATAAATCCATATTGGCGGTGTTGTTTCCGTAATAGTCGCCGTAACAGATGGCCGTATCGGCATGAGTAAAGGTCCAGTCTTGTGTGGTGGCCGGTTGCGGTTCAAAGGAGTAGTCGTTGCTGCCGCTGGCATCGTATTTATCCGGCATACCGCGGAACTGGGGTGTGATGATTGTTCCGTCTTCCTTTTGCAGCGTAAAGTCAATGATGGTGGAATCGCCTTTTTCGGAGACGGTGAATGTGCCTGCAGTAATGATTTCATAGCTGATGGTTGTGCCTTTTACGGTGGTCAGGTAGGCTCCGTAAGGGTAATTTTGTGTGGTCCATATTCCTGGCGTGAACGTGAAGGGTGCGCCGCTGATGGAGTCCATCGCGTATGTTCCTGGCGCAAGGGTAATGTGGGTCGTATCGACGAAAATATTTTCGATATACAGGTTATAGCCTGCACCTACGTATTCCTGGCTTTCGTTGTTGTAGCTGAGTCGCTCCGAATAGAGGTCAAGAGCCAGCACGTTGCTTCCGGCCAGTTCATCGTCGCCCCATATTTCACCGGCGTTTCCCCAATAATAACTGGCGCCTTTGGTCAGCAGGAAACTTTTCTCGGTTGTTGTTGTATCCGGTTCGTTTTGCTTGCATGCCGTTGTACCGAGAATGATTGCAAGAAGGACAAATGCGTGTTTGTATGTTTTCATTATTTTAATTGTTTTGTTTGTTTTTCTGGATATATCTTGTCGGATACCATGCAGCCAGGAATCCGAGCAACAGCACGGTGCACAGAATCAGAAGGACATCGCCGGCCTGCACCTGCACGGGATAGGCCTCAATGACATAATTGCTTCCCAGACGCAGGAAACCGAACGTTTGTTGCAGCAGGCACAATATGACACCGGCCACAATGCCGATAACGGCACCGCAGCCTGAAATCAGCCAGCCTTCCAGCAGGAAAATGTTTTTTATCAGTGTGTGGTCGGCTCCAAGGTCGCGCAATATCTCGATATCTTTCTGTTTGTCGATGATGAGCATTGACAGTGATCCGATGATATTGAACACGGCGATAAGCAGGATAAAGGCCAGGATCAGGAATGTCATCCATTTTTCCACTTTCATGATACGGAAAAAGTCTTCCTGCTGTTCGTAGCGGTCGTATACGTTGTAGTTCCCGCCAAGAATTTCACGCAGTTCCTTTTGGGTTCTGGTTATGTCGGCCGGATTTTTCAGTTTCAGTTCCACGGCCGTGACCTGGTCCGGTTCATAATCGAACAAGGCGCGGGCAAGTCCGAGCGACACGAGCATGTATTCATCGTCGTACTGGATTTGCTGCACGGAAAACAGGCCGGCGATAAACAGGCTGGACTCGTTGAAACTCCTTTCCGGCCGCAACAGGCTGATTTGTCCGCTGCGCTTGGGGGCGTATATTTTCACCGGGTCGATGAAGAATGCGTTCAGGCCAAGCTTATGCGCCAGTCCGACGCCCGCCACGCAACGCTCAAATGCGCCGTCGTACACTGTGAATTTGCCGCTGGTGATGATGGAATCTATTTGTGTGAGTTGTGTGAAAACGGAATCCACACCTTTAATCGTGGCAGGCACTTGCTTGTCCGTAAAACGGACCAGGGCATTTTCTTCAATGGTTTCGGAAAAGCAGGCCACGTTCGGGTGGTTTTTGATTTTCCCGAACACTTCCGTGCCGGTGCGGAAGCTTTTGCCTTCGACGGCTGTTATTTTCAGGTCGGGGTCGAAAGCGGAAAACATCTGCTCGACCAGCGCGTTGAAGCCGTTCAGGACAGACAGCACGCACACCAAGGCGGCGGCACCGACACAGACACCCGCGGCGGATATGCCCGACACGATGTTTATGGCGTTGTGTGATTTTTTGCTGAACAGATAGCGCCACGCTATGAAAAATGCCAGTCTTTTCATTTCAGATATTCCGCTAACCGGTCCATGCCGGTTTTTATATTTTCCAATGAGTTTGCATACGAGAAACGCACGAATCCTTCGCCGTTTGTGCCGAAATCCACACCGGGTGTGATACCTACATGCGCTTTTTCCAGCACATCGAAAGCAAACCGGTACGAGTCGTTCGTGAAACGGCGTGCATCGGCAAACACGTAGAATGCGCCTTGTGGTTCGGTGTGTATCGTGAAGCCCAATTCTTTCAGCCGTCCGACCAGGTAGCGGCGGCGTTCGTCATAGATGGCACGCATGCGTTGCACATCGGCGTCCGCATGCCTGATGGCACTGATGCCGGCACGTTGTGCTGTGCTTGGTGCACAAATGAACAGGTTCTGCTGCAGTTTTTGCAGGTCGCGGACATGTTTTTCCGGTGCAATCAGGTAGCCCAGACGCAGGCCGGTCATGGCAAAACGTTTGGAAAAGCCGTTGATGACAAACGTGTTGTCCGTGAATTCGAGCATGGAATGTGCCTTGCCTTCATAGACGAGGCCGTGGTAAATTTCGTCTGAAATGATGGGTATGTCCAATCCGGCCAGTTCCTGCATGGTCTGGCTGCTGAGCAGCGTGCCGGTCGGGTTCATGGGCGAGTTGATGAAGATGGCGCGTGTCTTGTCGCTGATTTTCTTTCGGATTTCTTCGGCGCGGAACTGAAACCCATCTTCCGCCCGCAGCATGACATCCACAGGTTTGGCATTGCAGGCCAGCACAAAGTTGCGGTAGCACGGATAGCCCGGGTTGGACAGGATGACTTCGCTGCCGGCTTCGCACAGCAACAGCAACGCCATCAGAATAGCCGGCGACGAGCCGGAGGTGACGACAATCTGCCCGGGTGATATGCCGACGCCATATTCCTGCCGGTAAAGTCCGGCTATGGCTTCGCGCAGTTCAATGTCGCCCAGGGAGTGCGTGTAGTGTGTCCGGTTTTGCAGGTAGGCTTCGCGGGCAGCTTCACTGACACATGCCGGAAGTGTAAAGTCGGGTTCACCGACTTCCAGATGTATAATGTCTATGCCCTGCCGGGCGAGTTCTTGTGCCCTTTCCAGCACATCCATCACAATGAAAGATGTCATCTGTTTTACCAATGGGTTCATGTTGTCGTTTTTTGTGGTCCGGAATGGCCGGGTTTGCTGTTTCTTTTGCGTTCGTAGAAATATGCGATGGTGAAAGTCGGGATGATATCGGTAAATGGCAGTGTCTCTTCCAGCAGGTTGACAAACGCGCCGACCTGTCCGGTTTTTCCGCCAAAGGTCATGTAGAAAATGATGGCGGAAACGGGTCCCCATACAATGTCGGTCCATTCCCCGAAAGCTGGCAACAAGTAGCTCGCCAGCCCTATGACATCCATCAATATGCAAAACCAGAGTTTTTTCACTGTCGTGTTCAGAAAATATATACAAGCCGGATGTTCCATTCGTTCTGGCGCGAATACCAGTATTTCCCTTCCGTGTCGTTATATTTGTCCTTTTGCGTGTTGAGTACTCCGAAACTGTAGCCGCCTTTGATTTGCGCGTTGTGGAACTGGAAGCCGATGCCGACGTTCAGCAGCAGGTTGAACGGCGAACTGTCTGTTTTTCCATCTTTGTCCGCATCTTCTTTCAATAAGTTTGTCGTTTTGCTTTCATCGAGCGCGATGTTCGGGTTCGGGTTTTGCTTGAATGTCGTCAGGGTATGCGACAGGCAATAATCGAAATCGGGGCCGGCATTCAGGATGAAATAGGTTTTGCGCGCTATGGTCAGTTTGTATTGCAGTGTGACCGGTATGTCCAGATGATGGGCTGTTTCGCGTTCTTTGGTTTGTGTGTTGAATTTGTCGGCTTCTCCCCATTTGGTGCTCCGTCCAAGGAATGAATAATTGAGTCCGTATGCCATGCCGAGTCCTTTGTAGAAGTTCAGTTCGTGTACGACACCGACCTTGAATCCGTTGAGCGGCGTGTCTTTTGTGTATTTTTCGTTTGAGCCGATACGCGATTGCGGCCGTGAGTTGATATAGCCGAATTGTACGCCAAATCCGACATCATAGTTGTTGGTTGTTTGTTGTGCATGCAACAAGCTTGTAATGGCGAGGGTTGTCAGTAAAATGCTAATTCGTTTCATGTTGTCCATATGGTTGTTTTTTATCTTCTTGCGTTGCGTATGCCTCCGCTTTTTCTGTTTTTATCATTTGTCTTTTCTGTTTTCATGTCCTGTTTTTGGGTAGTGGCTGCGGCTGCTGCGCTCGTTGCTCCTTTTTCAGGACGTTTGGTGCGTTCCGGTCTGGAGAAAACATCGTTTCTGTTTTTCGGACGTTCTTGTTCAGCCCAGAAAAAGTTTCCCAGCAGTGTTTCTTCCGGTGGCAGTTCTTCCAGCGGATAAGCGGTTCCGGAAGCGGCCGGCGCAAACACGGCCTTGTCTATTTTCCTGTCCTTGAAAAACATTTGTGCATAACTGCTTATCAGTTTGTTTATGACCAGGAGCGTTCCGTCATCCTCTTTCGGAAAGAATACGGTTTCCGTATTGCCGTTTACATCGACCCGGTACAGTTCCCTGTCGCGGAAATAGGCGGTTATTTCTTTTCCGGAAAGTTGGTTGAACCGGATGGAATCTTCCTTCTGTATGGCAATGGCGGAGCCCTGCAGATGTGCGTGGTCTATGTCTTCTCCGTTCATGTATATCTGGATGAAATCCGCTGAAATCTGGTTGTCGCCGCTCCACATGATGGGTTCGTAGTAAAGTGACATGATGGAATCCCTGTCTGTGTAGAACATGGAGTCGCAGACGCTTTGCATGTCGTTGCGGAAAACGCGCACGTTGTGGTAGCCGTACATGGTGTTGTACACGGAGTCTTTCCTGGTGGCCAGCGTGTCGGCGTGCACGAAGAGCGTGTCCTCGCTTGACCATTCGGTGAGCAGGGCTTTCCGTGTGGCCAGGCCGGCTTCCTTGATTTCGTCATAAACGCAGTAATCGCCGTACAGGGTTGTTTTTTGCACGGAGTCGGTCAGCTCCACGTTGGAGAAGGATTCGCCGAATTTGGCTTTCTTGTCGTAAAAAATCGTATCGCCACGCAGGGTTTTGCCGTCGGCATGTACAATCAGGGAGTTGTCCAGCAGCATGGATTTTTCCGTGTTCGTGTCATACCATCCGCGTGTGGAGTAGATGTTGGTTTCTTCCTGATAGATGATTTGTGTCGGGCCCACAATGTCGGAGATGTAACTTTCCGTGTTATAAATCAGTGTGTCCGTTTCCATGACGAAGTTGGGGTTTTCCAGACGTACGTTCCGGTTGAAAAACGCTTCTTTCGTGTCCGGTGAATATTGCCCCCATGTGGAGCTGAGTGTGTTCAGACTGTCCTGTATGGTGCCGCCGGTGAAGTAGTAGGCAAGGTTTTGTATCCGGTCGTAGTTCAGGCTGTCGGTTGTGAGTGTCGTTTGCCGGTCTATCATGCGTACATTGTTGCGCAACCGTGCCAGTTTGGTGTTGCCGTTGTAGAAGAGCAGGTCGCCGTACACGAACAGCGTGTCGCCCTGTTCGATACGGATATTGCCGAAGGCGTCCATGGAGTTGCGGCTTTCGTAGAAGTAGGCACTGTCGCAATACATCAGCACGCTGTCGTGCCTGAAACGGACATTGCCGTGCAGCAGTTGCGCATCCGGCAGCCGTTCCTGGTCGAAGGAAAGCCGGTCGCATTGTTCCAGATAAATCAGTGTGGAGCCTTCTTCTTCCGGTTTGGCCGCAATGGATTTGGACAGTTGTGCATGGACTCCTGTTGTGGCGGACAACAGGGAGCAAAAACACAGTATGCGTATCAGTCTGTTCAATTCGGAGTCTCCTCGTATAGTTTGAAAACGGTTTCCGCGGACAGTTTGCCTGTCCCTGCACCGTCGGGAATGTTCCTATTTAATCCATCCCGGATACATGAAATCGCAACCACGCCATTTCGGGTCTATGCTGATATAGGTTTCCTTTTGTTTGGTGGCTATCCAGTTGCGGATGAATTCGTTTTTCTTCTTGTTTTCCAGAAACAGTTTCAGGGTCTGGTAGTCGTTGGTCAGGTCGGCTTTGTGCGTATCCACTTTGGACTTGAGCCTTACGATGGCGCAGACTTCCTTGTTTGTGGCTTCGTCCATCATGACGAACGGCGCCGAAATTTCGCCGACATTCATGTTGTACACCACTTTGGCTACTTCCTGCGGCAGGTCCTGGTATTCAAATTTCGATGTTCCGGTTCTTTCGTTCATCATAAGCCCCGAGTTCATGACCGTGTTTTTGTCTTGCGAAAAATAGGCTACAGCTTGCTGGTAGGTCATTTTTTCCGTCCGAACCAGATTGGCTATGGAATCCAGCTGGTTCAGGGCCTTTTTCTTGTCGCTGGCAAGCACTTTGGGGCGCAGCAGGATATGGCGGCAGTTGATGCGGTCGCCGCGTTTCTCGATGAGTTGGATGATATGATAGCCGGATTCCGTTTCCACAATACGCGAAACGCGGTTCGGGTCGGTCAGGTTGAAGGCGACGTTGGCAAATTCCGGAACCAGTTGCCCGCGTCCCAGAAATCCGAGCTCTCCGCCGCGCGTGGCGCTTTCCAGGTCTTCCGAATAGAGGCGCGCCAGAATGGAGAACGAGGCATCGCCGGTGTTGATACGTTCCGTGAATTCACGCAGGCGTTCCTTGACCCGTTCGGTTTCTTCGGGCGGGATGGGCGGATAGATGGACAGAATCTGCACTTCCACCTGGGATGGAATGGTCGGAATGCTGTCCGGTGAAACCGTGTTGTAGAAACGGCGCAATTCCGCAGGTGTGCAGGTAATGTTTTCAACCAGCTTGTTTTGCATTTGCTGGATGATTTGCTGGTTGCGCACGGCATCGCGCAGGTCTTCGCGGATTTCCGAATAGCTCTGCCGGAAATATTCCTCCATCTTTTCCTTGGAGCCGATTTGTGAAATATAGTAGTTCAGCTGCATGTCCACCTGATTGATGACTGCGCTTTCGCTGACAACGATACTGTCCAGTTCGGCCTGGTGCAGGAACAGTTTCTGGATGGCCAGTTGTTCGGGAATGACACAATAGGGGTCGCCTTCTATCGGAGTCCCGTTGTATTGGGCGTTGAGCCGCTCTTTTTCCACGTCGGAACGCAGGATGGCCTCGTCGCCGACAAGCCAGATCACTTCATCGATTATGTTGTCCTGTGCAACGGACAATGACCAGCATACGGGTAGCAAAAATACAATCAGAAACTTTTTCATGTTCGACATGTGGGTTTTATTGGTTTTCCGGGTTCAGAAGCTTGATATGTCCCCGGTTCAGTGCATCAACGTATAGTTCGTCTTCAAATGATTGCAGGAACTCTATTTTTTTGCGGTTGCGCAAGATGTTTTCAATTTCCGGCTTGGCATATTCGTATGGCATGTTGTCGCCTTTATGCCTGATTTCTTCCACTTTGAGCAGGTACAGCTTTGCGGAATCGGTTTGTTCTATCAGCCCTTTTTGTATGGTTTGCGGCAAACCGTTGGTCGGAATATGCCTGGTTATCTGCCTGAGGCTGACCCAGTGGTCCAGGAAAAAATCATAGCCCGTGGCATATTGCAGGATGTATTTTTCTATTTTTTCCAGCGATTCCGTGTTGTCCGAATCGTCCAGCCATGTCCTGACATCTTTCAGTTGGGGCGCATCTTGCGGCACTACCAGCAGAATCCCTTTCAGAATGTCTTCCTGCATGGGAAATTCCGAAGTGTATTTCTCGTAGAATTCCTGCATTTCCTCTTCCGGCACGGGTTCCATGCGTTGGTTTATGAGCTGTTGCTCGTATTCGTGTACCAGCAGCGATTTGCGGTAATCTTCCACAAGGGATTCTATTTCCTTGGTGTTGGCAATGTAGCGCTGTGCCTTTTCGTACATCAGGACATCTATGGCCCATTGCCGGATAAAGCGGTCGGCAATGATGGCGCTGTCTTCCGGCAAACTGTTGGGCGGAATGATTTGCTCCAGGTCGCTTTTGTACAGGTATTCACCGGCAACTTCGAGCAGGGCGCCTTTGTCGGGTTTGCGCTTGAGGGTAATGTCGCAACCGGCGGACAGCAGCAAGCCAAGGACTATTGATATGATAAATACGGGTTTCTTCATTTTAGCTTACAAAGGTACAGCAAATGAACCAAACGGCCGTGTTTTCCCGTGTTCTTTTTTTTTCTTTTAAGGTTTAAGGAGCTGTTATCCCGATTGTTTCCTCGTTGTATTTGCGTGTTTTGCGTTGTGTCGTGTCTCGTGTTCCCCGTACTCATCTCTCAAGTTGCCCGCATCGTCGTCGGCATGACGGCGGAAAACACGTGTGAGAAAAACGTTTTCGGCTGCATGGCTGGAATTACGTGAAATCTTCCTATCTTTGCAGCTCGTTTTTTCCAATGGTGGGCTGGGGCGTTGCGGCGTGTGCCTGTTGCCTTTCCGGCATGGTCTTTCCCGCCAGTTATTATTTGTATATGACTTTTCAAGAATTAGAACTCAAGGACGAAATCCTGCAAGCTGTGAAAGCCCTCGGATTCGAGACTCCTACGCCCGTGCAGGAACGGGTAATCCCTTTTATGTTGCATGAACAGAAAGACCTGGTGGCGCTTGCGCAGACGGGTACGGGCAAGACGGCCGCTTTTGGTCTGCCGCTCCTGAACATGCTGGATCCCGGCCGCCGGCAGACGCAGGCTCTGGTGCTGTCGCCGACGCGCGAGCTGTGCATACAGATATGCAAGGACCTGCGCAACTATGCCGCCGGCTTGCCGGACATACATATCGTGCCTGTCTATGGCGGCGAGGATATCCGCGTGCAGCTGCGCCAGCTGGACCGCACGCCGCATATCGTGGTGGCTACACCCGGACGGCTTATCGACCTGCTGCAACGCGGCAAGGTGCACCTCGATGCGGTGGAATACCTCGTCCTCGACGAGGCCGACGAAATGCTCAACATGGGCTTCAAGGATGATATAGAAACTATCCTGCAGGATGTGCCGGCGGAACACCGTACGTTGCTGTTTTCGGCCACCATGCCCAACGAGATAGCGCGCATAGCGCGGACATACATGCAGAACCACGAGGAAATCACCGTGGGCGAACGCAATTCGGGCACGGAAAACGTGCAGCATGTCTATTACCTCTGCCAGGCCAAACAACGCTACCTCGTGCTCAAACGCATTGTGGACATGAATCCCGACATCTACGCCATCATATTCTGCCGCACGCGGCAGGAAACCAAGGAGGTGGCCGAAAAGTTGATGCACGATGGCTACAACGCCGATGCGCTCCACGGCGACCTGAGCCAGGCGCAGCGCGACACGGTGATGCAGAAGTTCCGCATACACAACCTGCAAATGCTGGTGGCAACCGATGTGGCGGCGCGCGGGCTGGACGTGAGCGACCTGACGCATGTCATCAACTACAACCTGCCCGACGACGTGGAAGTCTATACGCACCGCAGCGGCCGCACGGGGCGCGCCAACAAAAAGGGCGTGTCCGTGTCCATCATACACAGCAAGGAAAAATACAAAATCAAAACCATTGAGCGGATGCTCAAACGCGATTTTGAGCGGCAGCTGATTCCGAGCGGGCTGGATGTGTGCAGAAAACAGCTCTTCAACATGATAAACAAAATGCAGCATGTGGAGGTGAACGAGCAGATTGACGCCTACCTGCCGCAAATCATGAAGCAACTGGAATATCTTTCCAAGGAGGATATCATCAAGCGTTTCGTGTCCGAGGAGTTCAACCGCTTCCTGGACTACTACAAGGACGCGCCCGACCTGAACGTGGAGGAAAAACCGGCCGACCGCAAGTCGCGCAAGCGCCAGCAGGATAATGAGGCAGGCAAGCCTGCCGGCAAAAAGGAACCGCGCGCCAAAAAGAAAAAGACGGGCGAGAAAATCCGCATGAAAATCAACCTGGGCGAACGGCAGGGCATCACGCCCAAACGCCTGCTCGGCATGATTAACGACGTGGTCGGCGACCGCGACATCATGGTCGGCGACATTGAAATCACCAACAAGTTTACTTTTTTCGATATTTTTGCCGACCAGTTCGCTAAGCTGGCGCATGCCTTTGCTTCCCAAAACGACATTGAGCTGGAACCGGCCAAGGGCAGCCGCGCCTACGACAACCGCAGCAAGGGCGGTTTTAACGAGGGTTTCTGGGACGATGGCGCATGGGATGCCGCGCCGCGCGGCCGCCGGAAAGGCGGTAGCCGCCGCGTGGAGGACAAGCCTTGGCGGCGTAGCCGGCGCAAATGAGCATGAAAAGTTGTTTCTACATATTCCTGATATGCTTGTTGACGGCGGTTCGTGCCGCCGCGCAACCGCGCACGGAAATAACCGGCAACCTGCCGGATTATGCCGAGGCCATGAAAAGCGGGCTGGATTTCCCGATGGCGTGGCACAACTCGCGGCTGCCTTTCGCTGAATGGCGCGCGGAGGCACGCGGTTGCCTGCTTGCGTGCGCGGGAGCTTTCCCGCCAGCCGTCCCCTTCGACAGTGTGCTGCTCGCTTCCGAGCGGCGCGACGGATACACGGCGCATAAAATCCTGTTCAACGTGTCGGCATGGTCGCGCGTGCCGGCTTACTTGCTTGTTCCCGATGGCGACGGGCCTTTTCCTGCCATTTTGATGCTGCACGACCACGGGGCGCATTTCAGCATCGGCAAGGAAAAAATGGTGCGCCCGTTCGACGTGCCGGCCGGCGTGTCCGCCGATACGGATGACTGGGTGCGGCGCAACTATGACAGCGTGTACGTGGCGGATGAGTTTGCCCGTGCGGGCTATGTGGTGCTTGCCGTGGATGCGCTGATGTGGGGCGACCGGCAGGCGCAGGGCGGCACGCAATATGCGCTTCAGCAGGCTTTGGCTGCCAACCTGATGCAGTTGGGTTGTTCGTTGGGCGGCCTGATGCTGGCCGATGACATGCGCAGTGCGGATTTCCTGGCGTCGTTGCCCTGTGTGGATGCGGCGCGTGTCGGTGCGCTCGGTTTCTCCATGGGTGCCTGGCGCGCGTGGATGCTTGCGGCTGCCACGGACAAGGTCAGCGCGGCGGCTGCCGTGTGCTGGCTCTGCACGACGGATGCCTTGCTCGTGCCAGGCAACAACCAGTTGAAAGGCGGTTCGGCCTATGCCATGTTGTTGCCGGGTTTGGCGCGCTACATGGATTATCCGCACGCCGCGTCCATTGCCTGCCCCAAGCCGATGCTCTTTTTCAACGGCACGCGCGACAAACTGTTTCCCGTGAATGGCGTGCAGGATGCTTATGATGTCCTGCATCAGGTGTGGGCGTCGCAAGGCGCGGAAGGGCGGCTGGTCATGCGCCTGTGGGATGCGCCGCATTGCTTCAACCGCGCCATGCAGGCGGAAACCCTCCGTTTCTTCAACGCAGTTTGGCCATAAACTTTTCCGCATTGACCACGAAGCGGTCGTGCGTGGCTTTGCCTATCAGCTCGCCGCGTTCGTTGCGCGCTTCGATGTCGAAGGATATTTTACGCCCCTCGACGGCGGTTATGCGTGCCGTGCAAGTGATGGTTTCGCCTATGGCGGAGGCTTTCAGGTGCTGTATGTCCATGCTGATGCCGACGGTGGTTTCGCCTTCCTGCAAATTTTCAACGGCTTTCCATGCCGTGTTTTCCATGCAGGCCACCAGGGCCGGCGTGCCGAACACGGGTAGCGTGCCCGAGCCGAGGTTGATGGCCGATTGCCCGTCGCTGACGGTGAATGTCTGGGTCTTTTCCATAATGTGGGAATATTGGGGCAAACAAAAAAGGCATCGGGAACAAGACTGTTCGTAGATGCCTTTTCTGTTATGTTGTAATTCTCTTATTTTGCGAAATATGCTTTCACGTTGTCGTTTTGAACAACGTCTTCCTGGAAAACGTAAGCACCCGTCTTCGGGGACTTAACCATTTTGATTACCTTTGAATAGGTACGACCTGCACCTTGTTGTAAGGTTGCTACCGCTTTCTTTGCCATATCTTTACAGTTTATTTAATTTCTTTGTGGACAGTTACTCTTTTCAGAATGGGGTTGTATTTTTTCAACTCCAAGCGTTCGGGCGTGTTTTTACGGTTTTTTGTTGTGATGTAACGCGATGTACCCGGCATACCGCTTGCTTTGTGCTCCGTGCATTCCAAAATAACCTGAACTCTTGCTTCTTTCGATTTCTTTGCCATGGTTGTTCTCTTTTAATTTTGTTATGCGTATAAATAACCTTTTTCGGCGGCGGCTTTCAGGGCTGCATCCAAACCGAGCTTGTTTATGGTACGAAGACCGGCAGCCGATATGTTCAGGCTGATCCAGCAGTCTTGTTCTACCCAATAGAATTTTTTGCGAAACAGATTCACATCGAAAGTGCGTTTCGTCCGACGTTTCGAGTGGGAAACGTTGTTTCCTACCATCGCCTTTTTACCGGTAATCTGACAAATCTTTGACATTTCTCTGATATTTTATTTGTTTATTTTCCTTGCTAAAAACGGACTGCAAAGGTACGGTTTATTTTTTTAGTATGCAAGTGTTTGCCAAAAATAATTTGAAAACCGCCCTTGCAAGGGGTTATGGCTTGAAAATACGCAGCAGCATAACCATGGCGGCCTGGGCTGCGCGCTGCACGTTTTGCTCCCGCAACGAGCCGAACTGGAAACGCTGGCTGATGGTTTTTTCAGCCGAGCAGGCTGCTATCCACACAGTTCCGACAGGCTTGTCGGGCGTTCCTCCGGTGGGGCCGGCAATGCCCGATGTGGCTATGGCGTAGTCGGTGTGCAGCAGCCGGCGCACGCCGTTGGCCATCTGTTCCACGACTTGCTGGCTGACAGCGCCGAAGGCTTCCAAATCATTCTCCTGTACGCCCAGCAACTGCATTTTGACTTCGTTGGAGTAGGCCACCACGCCGCCTTTGAAAAATGCGGAACTGCCGGAAAAGCTGGTGAGCAGTTTGGCAGCCATGCCGCCGGTGCAGCTTTCGGCCGTGGCCACGGTCTGCCGGTTTGCTGTCAGGTGGCGGCCGGCGATTTGTTCCAGCGGCAGGTCTTCGTGTGCCACGATTCCGTCGCCTAACAGCGGGAGCAGGCCTTGCAGCCGCTCGTCCATGTCGTGCTCGAGCAGCTCCTTGTCATCGCCCGTGCCGCTCAGACGCAGTTTGACGATGCCGTTGTTCGGCAGGTAGGCCAGGTGTATGTTGGCCGGCAGGCTGTTTTCCCAGTCCGTGAGCCGGATGGCGACCTGCGACTCCGGTATGCCATAGACAATGGTGGTTTTGTGAAGTATGCCCGGTGTCTTGAAATGCTGTTGCAGGCGCGGGATGACTTCGTCCGCCATGGCGGTTTTCATCTCGTAGGGCACGCCAGGCATGGACACGATGACTTTGCCGTCTTTTTCGAACCACATGATGGGCGCGGTGCCTACTTTGTTTTGTATGACCGTGCAGTTGGCCGGCACCATGGCTTGTGCGGCGGTCAGCTTGTTCATGACGTTCGGCCGCGTGACGAACAGCCGTTCGATGTTTTCGTACACTTCGTGGTTGTAAACCAGTTCCGTATGGAAATATTTGCACAGTGTCTGTTTGGTGATGTCGTCCTTGGTGGGGCCGAGGCCGCCGGTGAACAGGACGACTTGCGCGCGTGCCAGCGCGTTGTCGAGCGCTTCGGTGATGTGTGCCGCATTGTCGTGCACGGATGTGATTTGCGCCAGCTCGAAACCTTGCTTGTTCAGCTCCACGGCCATCCATGCCGAGTTGGTATCGACGATTTGCCCGATCAGGATTTCGTCGCCTATGGTGATGATTTCTACTTTTACGGTGTCCATGATTTATTTGTTTTTACGTTTTTCCGCCAGCATCTTGACGATTTCTCCGGCGGCGGTTTCCAGTTGGTCGTACCAGGCCTGCCCGAAACGGCGTATCAGCGGCTCTTTCAGGAATTTGTAAACCGGCATTCCGGCTTTTGCGCCGCATTGGCGTGCACATTCGCACACCGACCACTGATGGTAGTTCACCGCGGTGTATTTGTTGTATTTTTGCAGCCGGACAGGGTACAGATGGCATGAAATGGGTTTGTAAAAATCGGTTTTGCCCTCGCGGTAAGCTTTTTCGATGGCACATTTGCAAATGCCGTCGGCGTCCGTGCAGGTGAATACGCATTCGGCGCCATCCACGATGGATGTGACCGGTTCGCCGTCTTCGTCTATGTAGGAAACGCCCTGCCGCTTGATGACTTCGCGCGACTTTTCCGACAAATCGTCCCACACGACGGGCAGCAGGTCTTCCAGAATCTTGACTTCTTCGGGTTCCAGTGGCGCGCCGGCATCGCCTTCAATGCAGCAAATGCCTTTGCAGGACTGTAAATCGCAGAGGAATTGCTGTTCCAGGACATCAAAACTTACCAGGGTATCATCTATTTGCAACATACGCTGTTTTTTTTGAGGCGCAAAGTTACTAAAATCCGTGCGTAAAAAGTTTGCCGCCTGCCGGAAAATAAATGTAAAAAATATGGGAAAAATGGATGGTCATGTGCGATAAATACATTATTTTTGTATTCAAACTACAATCTGTTGCTATGAGTGAAATTATCCTTGTCAATATTTCCGGCGAAGACCGTCCGGGTGTAACCGCCGCCATTACTACGATTTTGGGAAATTATGATGCCTTGATTCTGGATATAGGCCAGGCGGATATCCACCACGGCCTGTCGTTGGGCATTTTGTTCCAGACGCCGAATGATTCCGCGCCGGTGTTGAAAGATATTCTGTTCAAGACTTCGGAGCTGGGGCTGAATGTGCGTTTCAGTGCCGTCAGCGAGGTTGAATACACCAATTGGGTGAACCGTCAGGGCAAAGGCCGCTATGTGGTCACGCTGTTGGGCAAAACCATTACGGCCAAGCAGTTGGGCTGTGTTACCAAGGTGCTGGCGCAGCAGCATCTGAACATCGATTCCATCAAACGTTTGACGGGACGTCCGGCGTTGCACCAGCAGGAAGAGAACCTGCGTTCGTGCATTGAGTTGTCCGTCCGCGGCGACCTGCCCGACAAAAAATGGATGTCGGAACAGTTCCTGAAATATTCGGCCGAGTTGGGGGTTGACATATCGTTCCAGAAAGACGACATGTTCCGTCGCAACCGCCGGCTTATCTGTTTCGATATGGATTCCACACTCATCAAGACGGAAGTGATAGACGAACTGGCCGACCGCGCCGGAGTGGGCGAGCAGGTTCGTGCCATAACCGAATCGGCCATGCGGGGCGAGATAGATTTTACCGAGAGTTTCCGGCGGCGCGTTGCCCTGCTGAAAGGCCTGGATGAGTCGGTGATGCAGGACATTGCCGAGCATCTGCCGATTATGGACGGCGCCGACCGCCTGATGGCTACGTTGAAGACCTGCGGCATCAAGATTGCCATTCTGTCGGGCGGATTTACTTATTTCGGCCATTACTTGCAGAAACGTTTCGGCGTGGACTATGTTTATGCCAACGAGCTGGAAATAGTGGATGGCAAGCTGACCGGCCGTTATGTGGGCGATGTGGTCGATGGCCGCCGCAAAGCCGAGTTGTTGCGCCTGATTGCGCAAGTGGAGAAAATCAACCTGGCGCAGGTGATTGCGGTGGGCGACGGCGCTAACGACTTGCCGATGCTGAACCTGGCCGGCCTGGGCATTGCGTTCCATGCCAAACCGAAAGTGAAGGCCAACGCCCAGCAGTCGCTTTCCACCATCGGGCTGGATGGCATTCTGTACTTCCTCGGTTTCCGCGATATACATATTGACATGTAGGAGATATAAGGGTTATTGTT
>CALUNA010000002.1 GCA_944321895.1 uncultured Bacteroidales bacterium
GCACCTGATTATGACCTTATGTCGTTATCAGAATTGGAACAGTTTATTACAGCAAACCGTCATCTTCCCGAAGTGGCCCCCGCCGCCGAAATGGAGCAGAACGGCATCAGCCTGAGCGAAATGAACGCTCTGCTGCTGAAAAAGGTGGAGGAACTGACGCTGCATGTTATTGAACTGAATAAACGGATAGAAACATTAGAAAACGAAAACGAATAAAAGAATGGAGGTAGTTATGAAAACGAAAAATGCAATGTTTTTAGCGGTAACAGCTGTTTTGTTAGGAATAACGGCATGTAACGAAGAGCCCAAGCAAGAAGGTGCTTTGGCACCTGAATATTACACCGTAGTCATAAAATTTGACAAACCTGAATACAAGGAGCATATCATGGTATATAGCGCCCGTGACGCAGGAGAAACTACCCGATTATGTACTGATTATCTTGCATACCCTGATTCCGTCATCCATCTGTGCGGGCAATCTCCATATATTGAACTGCCGAGCGATTATCTTCTTATTGATTGGAAATGGGGACGTATTTATTACCCAAACAATGAAGCCATTGTTAACAGCAAATGGAGTGAATTAAAAACGATTGACGATGAATTTCCCGTTGATGAAATCAGTGTGGAAGGTCCGGTAATTGAATCGTACTTTATCCCTATTTCACAATTAAAGGCATACAACAACGATTTGGAACACGATTCTTTGGACTGGCCCGAATATTATTCCGACAGAGAATGGGCTACATTTTCTGACGAAGCGCGAGCGTATGAGCTGTCTGTAAAAAAAGTGAAATATGACAGTGCGTTTGCAGAATATGCAAAGGTGATAACCGACATGATAAATGCCGGCGATTTAGAAAAATTACCCGAATCATGTAAAGCAGAAATCAACCGATAAAAGGATTTTATGAAAATGACAAGACTTGTTGTTCTGTTGCTGTGCTGCGTCGACTGCATTGTCAGTTTGGCACAGCCTATATCAGAGAATAAGGCTGTAGAAACAGCCATACGTTTCTATCAAACACAAGTTCCAGATAACCAATCGGTCCCATTATTGTCCCCTCATAGTACTGTCAACATGCAGTCAGTCGACACGAAAGTGTTAAAACGACAAGACAGGGATTGTATATATGTCGTAAACATGCCTGACAGCGGTTGGGTGTTGGTATCGGGGGATGAAAAAACAGAAACATTGGAAAAACGAATAAAAGAATGGAGATTGTTATGAAAAAGAAGAATGTGATATTGTTGGCTACAAGCATTTTATTGGGTACTATGGCTTGTGATGAGCCTCATGTTTTAAATACTCCTGATCCTGGAGTCCATGTTTACGTGATTAAATTTGACAAACCGGAATACAAGGAGCATATCATGGTATATGCCGATGGGTTTGGAGAGGGAACAACCCGTTTGTGTAACGAACGGTTGGCACTTCCCGATTCGGTTATTCATTTATGCGGTAAATAGCCTTATATTGAACTGCCTGACAATTACCTTTTGGTCGATTGGAAATGGGGACGAATTTATTACCAAAACGAAGAAGCCATTATTCGCAGCAAATGGTCTGAACTGAAGGCAGCTGACACTTTATGGCCGAGGAGTGAAATATATGTGAAATACCCGGTGTCAGAAGCCTATTGCATTTCAAGAGAAGTAATCAAAGATTATAATAACGGTTTTTTACAATATTACGATACCGATAGTACGTTCATAAGATTGGGTTGGAATGTCTCTGATCAAAATTGGGCGACTTATTCTGAAGGATTAAAAGCAAGCACATTGGAATATCTTGCCTTGTGTGACAGTGTACAGGCTGAATTTGTGGAAATTATCACTCGCATGATTCAGGACGGTAATTTACCTAATGAATCACGTATTGAACTGAAAAGGAAATAGTCATGAGAAGTGTATTTAAGCATGTAATTATCGGACTGTTTTGTGTTTCTTCCTGTGTTTGCTTTGCTCAATTGGTTTCGGAACGTCAGGCAATAGATATAGCATTCCGTTTTTTCAATGAGTGTTATCCGGAACGGTCACAGATATCCATAATGTCCATGAATGTAGCTGCGGATGACATATATGTATGGGAACAAGGATATGTTAATTATATGTATGCTATAAATATGCCTGATAGTGGTTGGGTGTTGGTGGCAGGGGATAAGCGTTCGGTACCTATTCTTGCTGTGTCTAACAAAGGAACATTTCCCGCAAAAGAAGACATGCCGCCTGCTATGTTATGGCTGTTACAAGATTATGTTAAGCAAATAAAATTCATACAGGATAGTTGTCAATTAGTATCGGTTAATGCGGATTGGTATGGGATAGAAAATGGTAGTTACTTTGAAAAAAAAATCTTTGCTGGTTCTCGAAGTGTTTATAATGGAACTCCTTTGTTAGAAAGACCAAACCGAGGAGCAGTGTGTTGGAATCAAAGTCTTAACAGCAGTCTTTCTTGCGTAAAATCATATAATAAATATTGCCCTGATTGGTATACTCCGTCTTGTGGACATACTTATGCTGGTTGTACAGCGGTGGCAATGGCACAAATCATGTGGTATTGGCAATGGCCACATACAGGGATGATTTACAGTGGAATTGATATGAATGGGAATGGAACCGGGACTATGGAATTGCATTTATATGATTGGGACAAGATGCCAACGGAATTAACAGACGCCACTCCTATGGAAGAAGTCGATATGGTAGCAGGATTTCTGCGGGATTGTGGTTATGCTGCAAAAATGAAATATGGGCAAGATGGTTCGGGGGCATCTTTGAGCGATGCCAAAGATGCTTTAATAAACACATTTGGTTATAGTGATGAAATAACCTATAAACAAAAGAATTTCTTTAGTTGGAATTGGAAGGGGCGGATAAAAAATAATATTGACGATGGTTGTCCGGTTTTATATGCGGGATATGGCTCTGGTGGACATGCTTTTGTGGTTGATGGTTACAATTCAGATGATCAATTCCATATTAATTGGGGATGGAGAGGGTTGTATAATGGTTATTTCAGATTAGACAATTTAACTCCTCCTGAACATGATTATAATTCAGACCATGAAGCTCTTTTTGGCATTCAGCCAGCTCCCGCTTGTGGTTCAGCCAGTGTGAACGGTGGAAACAACTATCGTGTTGGAGTGGCAGGTGAAGTTTCTGTATCTAATCTGACTGTCCCGAGTGGTCAAACAGCTGTATATTATTCCGGCACATCGGTACGGTTGTTACCAGGATTTCACGCTTCGGCGGGTAGTCATACGCATGTAGCAATTCAAAATTTCCCATGTAGTGGAATTGCTCCGTTAAGTGCCCGTTCAGCAGACCATGAAGATGACTTGGAACAGAAAACGGATTTGTTGTCATTGGAACGTCCTTCTGTATCTGAGACTTTGGTTGTTTATCCGAATCCGACCGGTGGTAACCTTACTGTGGAAAGCTCCAAGTTGATAAATCAATTGGAATTGTATGGACTGGATGGGGAAAAACAGATGGAAAGTCAAGGAACAACTATTGATTTGCGCCCTTTGCAAGTAGGAATGTATATTCTTGTGGTTCGTTTTTCTGATGGAACAACCCGTTCGTGTAAAGTGGCGAAAAGTTTATGATACCATAGGTTTTGAGGATGTATTAAAATTCATTTTTTGAAATGATAAACTTATAATTTGAAACTTGGGCATTCTAAAAGACTAAAGAAAGGGTTGTGTCATTACTCAATGCAGAGTTTGATACAACCCTTTTAAGTATTATAGTTACAATTTGTAGCTTTACTTTTTTACTTTGGGGAATAGTCATTTGAGTTTTGATACGCCCTCATTTTTGTTGCAATGTTGCCATTTTGTTGAAAATGACATTCAAAATATAGCATTGCAAAAAAAATATTATCTTTGCCGCGCAAAACAGGAACGGACAAATCCTGGATTCAACCAATGCTGCAGCGTTTTTCCGTCCGGTTTTGTTCCTTTTTTTCAAAAAATGGGGTGCCTTAATAATTCGGGCTGAGATCATACCCTTTGAACCCGCCACGTAATTGTGGAAGGGGAAAGAGCGGAAATCATCCGTATTTATCGATTGCACTCATTTACAAATTTAGTTTTGAACCGGCCGGGTGTCCGGCCATAAAATTTATTTGTTATGAGCAAAAAAACATGGAAGGCCGCATTGCTGTGCGGCATGTGCCTGCTGGCACAACACCCGATGATGGCGGAAAGTGCGGAATCGGGCGATGTCTGGAAAGAAGTGGATTTGGATGAAGTGGTTGTTTCGTCCACCCGTATCGGCAACAAAGGCTCGTTGTCGAACACGAAAGTGGAAGGCAAAGACTTACAGGCCGGCAACATGGGCGAAAACTTGCCTTATCTGCTCCAGCGCACGCCCTCGTTGGTGGTTACATCCGACGACGGTTTGGGGATCGGTTATGTCTATTTCCGCGTGCGCGGCACCGACCAGAGCCGTATCAACATGACCATCAACGGCGTGCCTCTGAACGATTCGGAATCGCAGAGCGTTTTCTGGGTCAATATGACCGATATGGTTGCCAGCATGGGCAGCCTGGATGTGCAGCGCGGTGTGGGCACATCGACGAACGGCGCGGCCGCTTTCGGTGCTTCGGTGAACATGCAGACCGAAAAGCCGGCTGCCAAACCTTATGCGGAAGTGTCGTTCAACGGCGGTTCGTACAATACCCTGCGCGAAAGCGTGAAAGCCGGCACGGGTATCATGAAACACGGTTTCGCCATCGATGCCCGCTATTCCAAGGTGAACAGCGACGGCTACATTGAACATTCCGCCAGCGATTTGTATTCCTATTATACATCGGCGGCTTGGTACGGGCAGCAGACCATGGTCAAATTGATGGCTTTTGGCGGCGCGGAAAGGACGGGAATCGCCTGGGATGGCATAGACCCGGTTACGTGGCGCGACAATCCGCGCTACAACGGTGCCGGTGTTTACACCGATGCGGACGGGCAGTTGCAGTATTACGAAAACAATACGGACAACTACAAGCAACAGCACTATCAGGCGCATGTGTCGCATGTTTTCAGCAACCGCTGGAGCCTGAATGCCGCCCTGCACTATACGCGCGGCGATGGTTATTCGGAGCAGGTCAAAACCGAAGAGGATTTTGCCGATTACGGGCTGTCTGCCTATGATGACGGCAGCGGGAACATGGTGGAGAGCGGTGATTTGATACGCCGCAAATATCTGGCGAACGATTTTTACGGCGGTGTCATGGCAGTCAACTATAACACCAAGTCGTTGCAGTTGTCAGTCGGCGGCGCCGGAAACAATTACAACGGCCACCATTTCGGCGAAATCATCAATGTGCTCAACCAGGATTATCCGAACGAACTGGGCAACGAATATTACCGCAACCAGGCCGACAAGACCGATGCCAACGTATATGCCAAGGTTAATTGGGAAATACTGAAAGGCCTTTCGGTGTACGGCGATTTGCAATACCGTTATATCGGCTACCACTTGTGGGGCCTGAACGATGAGGACATGAAGGAAATGGACATGCGCGATGATTTCCATTTTTTCAACCCGAAAGCCGGAATTACCTATCGCAGCAAGGGGCATAACGTGTACGCCAATTTTGCGATGGCCAATCGCGAGCCGACCCGCAAGAACTATACGGAAGGCGGCCCGAATGACCATCCGACCTACGAGACGCTGTATGATTATGAAGCCGGATACAGCTTTGCCAACCGCATTTTCAACATTGGCCTGAACTTGTATTACATGGACTATGACAACCAGCTTGTGCTGACCGGCAAGTTGAGCGACACGGGCGCGGCACTGACACGCAATGTGAAAGACAGTTACCGTGCCGGTATCGAGCTGATGGGCGGCGTGAAAATCGGCAAGCACTTGCGTTGGGATGCGAACCTGACATTGAGCCGGAACAAGATTCTGAACTACACGGACTGGATTGACGACTGGTATGCCGACTGGAATGACCCGCAGGTTGTTGCGAACAGCGGGCAGGTGCAAATGGACTACGGCACGGTGGACATTGCGTTTTCGCCGAACATAACGGCCGGTAGCACGGTTACCTTTGACTGGCAGCGTTTTACGGCTGCATTTCAGACCAATTACGTAGGTTCGCAGTATCTGGACAACACGATGAACGATGCTTCCAAATTGCCGGCCTATTGCGTGAGCAATCTGAGCCTGGCCTATACCATGCCGGTGAAGAAAGTGCTGAAAGACATTACGTTCCGTGTGCAGATGAACAACCTGTTCAACGAAAAATATGTCTCCAACGGTTGGTCGTACAGCTACTTCGAGGGTGCGGATGCCGATGGCCGTTTCCTGAAAGAGAACCAGAAATACGAGGTCGGCTATTACGCACAAGCTCCGTTTAACATACATGCCGGCGTGACAGTACGTTTTTAAGGGATGGATTGACTGTTGTCCGAAAGGACATGGCCGGAAAAGTGGCGCAAGCTCCGCAAATGGGGTTTGCGCCACTTTTTTGTTGATTTGCTTTTATGGGTTTTTCTTAGGATTCTGTCTTTTGGCTGTTGATTTTTGTGTTTTAGTGTCTTTTTGATTGAAAATTCTGCTGTTTTCGAATAAAATGCTTGTTCGCTTTTGTCTGTTTTTGTGTTCTTCAGCAGCCGTTTTTAGAAAAATAAATATTGTTGTTCTGATAAAATATAATTATAAAGCGGCTTATACATTAAAAATATTAATTATATGACATATTTTTGTTTCAGTTTGAAACATGAATAAAAAAAGTGTGCCAAATAACAATATTATTTTGCTGTGTATTGACAAAATGATTACTTTTGCAGCGTATTAACAGCAAAAAGAAATAGAATCAAATAAAATAATATCATAATGACAAATCCGATTAAATTTACCAAGATGCAGGGAGCCGGCAACGATTACGTGTATATCGATGCTACGGTGCAGGATGTTGCTTATCCCGAACGGTTGGCGGTAGAGATGAGCGACCGTCATTTTGGTATAGGTTCGGATGGTCTGGTTCTGATTCTGCCCTCGGACAAGGCTGATTTTCGGATGCGGATGTTCAATGCCGACGGTTCGGAGGCTCAGATGTGCGGGAATGCATCGCGTTGTATCGGAAAATATGTATATGAACGTGGTTTGACCACGAAAGAAAAAGTTCGTCTGGAAACAGCCGCCGGCATTAAAACACTTGATTTGCATGTTTCGGGTGGGAAGGTTTCCCTGGTTACGGTTGATATGGGTGTGCCGGTTTTTGAGCCGTCGGCCATACCGGTCAGTCTGCCCGGTGAGCGTGTTGTGGATATGCCGATAACGGTTGGCGGCACAGAATATCGTATGACCTGCGTTTCCATGGGTAATCCGCATGCCGTGTTGTTTGTGTCCAGCCTGGATGATGTGGATATCCATGCGGTCGGTCCGTTGGCCGAGCATCATGTCTTGTTTCCCGAGCGTTGCAATATTGAATTTGCGGAGGTTGTCTCCTCGACGGAGATCCGCATGCGTGTATGGGAGCGCGGTGCCGGTGAAACGCTGGCTTGCGGTACGGGAGCGTGCGCCACTTTGGTGGCGGCGGTGCTGAACGGCCTGACGCAAAGGCGGGCGAAATTGCGTTTGCTGGGCGGTGATTTGGACATAGCCTGGCATGAAGATGGCCGTGTCTGTATGACCGGCGGGGCGGAAACGGTGTTTGATGGAGTCTGGCTCCGCTGAATAATTAGGAATGTTGAACAGGTATAAAAGAAAAGATATATGGCATTGGTTAACGAACAATTCTTGAAACTCCCGGAGAGTTATCTGTTCTCCGAAATAGCGAAAAAGGTAGCTGCATTTAAGGACACCCATCCGGAAGCCCGCATTATACGTTTGGGCATAGGCGATGTGACCCGTCCGTTGCCGCCGACAGTCATTGCGGCCTTGCATCGGGCCGTGGATGAGATGGCGGATGCCGCCACTTTCCGCGGTTACGGGCCGGAGCGCGGCTACGATTTTCTGGCGGAGGCCATTATCAGGCACGATTACGAGGCGCGTGGTGTAAAGTTGAGCCCAACGGAGATTTTTATCAGCGATGGTGCCAAAAGCGATACTGGAAATATAGGCGATATTCTGAGCAAGGATAACCGGATTGCGATTACGGATCCTGTTTATCCGGTCTATGTCGATACGAATGTTATGGGGTGCAGAGCGGGCGATTTATTGCCTGATGGACATTGGAGCGATATCGCCTATATTCCTTGTTGTGCCGAAAACAAATTCATTCCGGAGTTGCCTGCCGAAAAACCCGATGTCATTTACTTGTGTTATCCGAACAATCCGACCGGTACGGCATTGACCAAAAGCGAGTTGAAGAAATGGGTTGATTATGCATTGAAGAACAAGGTGCTGATTCTGTTTGATGCCGCTTACGAAGCTTTCATAACGGAGCCGGATGTACCTCACAGCATTTATGAAATCCGCGGGGCCAAGCAGGTAGCCATTGAGTTCCGCAGCTTTTCGAAAACGGCTGGTTTTACGGGTCTGCGTTGCGGTTACACCGTGGTTCCCAAGGAACTGAAAGGTTTTCGCGTGAACGGCGAGGAAGTTGAGTTGAATGCCTTGTGGAACCGTCGGCAAACAACAAAGTTCAACGGCACGGCATATATTGTACAGCGTGCTGCCGAGGCCATTTATACGCCTCAGGGGCAACGGGAAGTCAGGGCCAACATAGCCTATTACATGAACAATGCACGCATAATCCGCGAAGGTCTGGCGGCAGCCGGGCTGGAAGTTTACGGCGGTGTGAATGCCCCGTATATCTGGCTGAAAACGCCCGATGGCATGGGCTCGTGGGAGTTTTTCGCGCATTTGCTCTATGACTGCCATGTGGTCGGGACGCCCGGTGTCGGTTTCGGGCCCGGCGGTGAAGGTTATTTGCGTCTTACGGCTTTCGGAAACACTCCCGATGTGGAAGAGGCCATTGAACGTATCAAGGAATGGAAAATGTAATCCGGTAATTATTAAAGTTTTATGAAAATAACTTTTGATTTTTTGCGTATCTGCTCCCGGAAGCAGAATCCCCTCATGGGGATTGCTGGCTGACCATTATGAAGAAGACACATGACGGAAAAGATTCCGGGGTGTCGCAGGCTGTTTTTATCAGACATATTCAGGATCAACGCATTTAAGGAAGAAGTTATGAAAAAAGATAAGATTGTTTTACTCTCAGTTTTGTTGCCGGGAATATTACCCGTTTGTGCAGCGGAGGTTGTGGGAGGTGATGACAAAAAAGTGTCCATGTCGGTTGGTGCGGAAATCGTCAGCAGCTACGTTTGGCGGGGTGCCTATCAAACGGGTGCCAGCATCCAGCCCTATTTTTCGGTGGACGCGTTCGGATTTTCATTGGGAGCGTGGGGAAGCACTTCGTTTGCAGGCCTTGCCGATGCACCCAAGGAGTTTGACCTCAGTTTGTTTTACGGTTACAGGGGCTTGTCGGTAGGGGTTACCGATTATTGGTGGACCGGTCAGGGAAATGCTTATTTTTCCGCCTGGAAGGAAGAAACCGCGCAGACAGGAAACTGCCATTATTTGGAAGGTTCGGTTTCCTACAGTTTTGAAGAAGACTTGTCATTTCCCCTGTCGGTTGGCTGGAATACCATATTCTATTGCCCGTTTGACAGGACTCCTGAAGGCAGGCAGCGTTTTTCCACTTATTTTGATGTGGCTTATGGGTTTTCCGTAAAGCAAATAAATTGTTCGGCAGGCATTGGTTTTTCCCCATGGACAGGCATTTATGGTGACAATTTTCAGGTGATGGATGTAACGCTCAGGGCTGCCCGTACGGTTTCTTTCGGAAAAGCCTTTGAAACGGAGTTGTCGGTTGCCGCCATTTTTGCGCCGGCTAACGATGATGTATTTCTGGTATTCGGCATTTTGTTATAAACAGGTAAAAAAACAGACAGTATGAAAAAGATTGAAGCGATTATTCGCAAAACGAGATTTGAAGATGTAAAGGACGCCTTGCTTGCCGCTGACATAGAATGGTTCTCCTATTATGATGTCCGTGGTGTCGGGAAATCGCATCAGGCCCGTATTTATCGTGGTGTCATGTATGATACAAGTTATATTGAACGGACGCTTGTTTCCATTGTGGTGCGCGACAAGAATGTGGAAAAGACCATTCAGGCCATTATGCAGGCCGCGCACACGGGAGAAATCGGTGATGGGCGGATTTTTGTTCTTCCCGTAGAAGAATCCGTACGTATCCGTACGGCCGAGCGTGGCGATATTGCACTTTACAACGCCGAGCTGGAAGAATGAGAGTCAGTTTCGGTAAAAAATGAAAGAATGTATTGTTTTTTAAAGGTAAGAAAGGTATGAAAAAAGCAAGTTTGATTATGATATTGTTTGCGCTCGCATTGTTTCCGGCAACGTTGTTTGCCGCCGAGGGCACAGAAGTAACCGGAACCGTTCCGGCCATGGCAACGGAGGCCGATGCCGCAGGCTCGTTGAACACCGTTTGGATGCTGTTGGCGGCCATGCTGGTATTCTTTATGCAGCCCGGATTCGCTCTTGTCGAAGCCGGTTTCACACGCACGAAAAATACGGCAAATATCCTGATGAAGAATTTTGTGGATTTTATGGTCGGTTCGTTGCTTTTCTGGTTTGTCGGCTTTGGTTTGATGTTCGGTGAAGGCGGTTTTGTCGGGTTCCCTCATTTTTTTGATTTGGACTACATGGCAGGCATCATAGACAACGGCCTTCCGATAGAAGGTTTCCTGATTTTCCAGACCGTATTTTGCGCCACATCGGCCACGATTGTGTCGGGTGCCATGGCGGAACGTACCAAATTTTCCATGTATCTGGCTTATACGATATTTATCAGCGTATTGATTTATCCGATATCGGGACATTGGACCTGGGGCGGCGGTTGGCTGATGAATGGTGAGGCCGGAAGTTTCATGATGCGCACTTTTGGTATGACATTCCATGATTTTGCCGGTTCTACGGTTGTACATTTGGTTGGCGGGATAATCGCGCTGGTCGGTGCGGCAGTACTTGGTCCGCGTGTAGGCAAATACAGTCCTGATGGCAAGTCGCGTGCGCTTCCGGGGCACAACCTGACCATAGCGGCCCTGGGAGTGTTCATTCTGTGGTTCGGCTGGTTCGGTTTCAACCCGGGTTCACAGTTGGCCGCTTATGGCGAGGGAAATGCAACTGCCATTTCGCATGTGTTCCTGACAACCAATCTGGCAGCGTGTGCCGGTGGTTTTGTGACCTTGCTGACCAGTTGGCTGAAGTATGGGAAACCGTCCTTGTCGCTTACGCTGAACGGCATATTGGCCGGTCTTGTCGGAATCACGGCCGGTTGTGACCTTGTGTCGCCGGCAGGTGCTGTCATTATCGGAGCAATTTGCGGTGTGGTAATGGTCTTTGCCGTTGAGTTTATCGACCATGTGTTGAAAGTGGATGATCCGGTTGGCGCATCGTCCGTGCATGGTGTTTGCGGTTTGCTCGGCACTTTGCTGACCGGTTTGTTTGCAATGCAGGATGGTGTGTTCTACGGCGGCGGTTGGCATTTTTTCCTGGCGCAGTTGTTTGGCGTGCTTGTAGTCGGTGCATGGGCGGCAGCAATGGGTTTCCTGGTGTTCAAGGGGCTTGACAAGCTGCACGGTCTGCGTGTTTCGAAACGCATAGAGGAAGAAGGGCTGGACATTTACGAACATGGTGAATCGGCCTATAACTAAACAAATCCGGGCAGGGGTACAAATACAGTCCCCTGCCTGTTAAAAACAGAATTTCTTTTCACTACTTAATTATACGCAACATGAGTACATTGAGATTTAAATTGCTGGAAACGGCTTGTCAGCACAAGGCCGTTGTCCTGGAAAAAGAAGAAAAACGTCCGTCGGAATTTTTCGGTGAACATGTTTTCAACCGCACGGCCATGGCCAAGTATTTGTCCAAAAGGACATACAACGCCATTATCGATGCCATTGACAATGGCACGCCGCTTGGACGCGAATATGCCGATGGCGTGGCCACAGGCATGAAACAGTGGGCCATGGAACAGGGAGCCACGCACTATACGCACTGGTTCCAGCCGCTGACTGGCGGAACAGCAGAAAAGCACGATGGTTTTATTGAATTTGAGAAAGGCGCTGTCATAGAAGAATTCTCAGGCAAGATATTGATTCAGCAGGAGCCTGATGCATCCAGTTTCCCGAGCGGCGGTATCCGTAACACGTTTGAGGCGCGCGGCTATTCGGCTTGGGATCCATCGTCGCCGGCATTCGTTGTGGGTGATACGCTTTGCATACCGACCGTATTCATTTCATATACGGGCGAAGCCCTTGATTACAAGACACCGTTGCTGAAGGCCATTTCAGCCATGAGTGCCGCTGCCGTGAAAGTATGCCATTTGTTTGATGAGCGCGTTACGAAAGTCTTTTCCTATCTGGGCTGGGAGCAAGAATATTTCTTGGTTGATGAATCTTTGTACGCGGCCCGTCCCGATTTGGTGCTCACCGGGCGTACCTTGATGGGGCATGACAGTGCCAAAAACCAGCAGTTGGAGGACCACTATTTCGGTTCCATTCCGACTCGTGTGCTGGCCTTCATGTCCGATTTGGAGCGTGAGTGCCTGAAACTCGGCATTCCGGTGAAGACACGTCACAACGAAGTTGCTCCGAACCAGTTTGAGGTTGCTCCTATTTTTGAGGAGACCAATCTGGCCAATGACCACAACCTGTTGCTTATGTCCATTATGAAGAAAGTGGCACGGCGTCACAGCTTCCGTGTTCTGCTGCATGAAAAACCGTTTAAAGGCATCAACGGTTCCGGAAAGCACAACAACTGGTCCATGGGAACCGATACGGGTGTGAACCTGTTGTCGCCGGGCAAGAACGGTGTGGAAAACCTGCAGTTTGTTACATTCCTGGTCAATGTGCTGGCGGCTGTCTACAAACACAATGATTTGCTGAAGGCTTCCATCTGCTCCGCAACCAATGCACACCGTCTGGGCGCAAACGAGGCACCTCCCGCCATTGTGTCCGTCTTCCTCGGCAAGCAGGTTTCGGAAGTGCTGGACAAGCTCGAGGCGGCAACAACGGAAGAAGCCATTACAATGGATCCGAAAAGCGGTCTGAAAATAGGTGTGGCACATATTCCGGAAATTCTGTTGGACAATACGGACCGCAACCGCACGTCGCCCTTTGCGTTTACGGGCAACCGCTTTGAGTTCCGTGCCGTAGGCTCATCGGCCAACTGTGGTGAGGCAATGATTGTATTGAATACGGCCGTAGCCGCGCAGCTGAATGACTTTTATGCGGAAGTGGAGGGGCTGATAGCAGGAGGAACGCAGAAGGAAAAAGCCATTTTCAGCGTTATCCGCAAGCTGATAAAGGAATGCAAGGCCATCCGCTTTGATGGGAACGGCTACAGCGAGGAATGGAAAGCGGAGGCTGCCCGCCGCGGTTTGGACTGTGAAACGAGTGTTCCAGTGAATTTTGATGCATATCTGCGACCGAACAACGTGGAAATCTTTACTTCAACCCGTGTGCTGAGCGAGGTGGAATTGCATTCGCGTTGCGAGGTCAAGTGGGAAACTTATGCAAAGAAAATCCAGATTGAGGCGCGTGTGCTTGGTGATTTGGCCGTGAACCACATAATTCCTGTCGCATCCCGTTACCAGTCGGTTCTGCTCGATAATATCGCTAAATTCAATGCTTTGTTTCCGGCCGATGAGGCCAAAACACTGGCAGAGCAGGATATGAAGATGGTGCGCAAGGTGGCCAGGCACATTACGGCCGTCATGGAAAAAGTGGATGCCATGGTCAATGCACGCAAGGTGGCCAACAAACTGGTTGAAGAACGGGCCAAAGCCATTGCATATCACGATACGGTACAGCCGCTGATGGATGAAATCCGTTACCACATAGACAAACTCGAGCTGATTGTGGACAACGAGATGTGGCCCTTGCCCAAATACAGGGAATTGCTGTTTATCAGATAAGTAGCACGGCCTGTCGGTCGTGGATTATATGAAAAAACCGTACGGCGGCTGGATTGCCATGATGTAATCCGGCTTGCCGGACGGCAATTTTTAAATCTTCTTGAATTATGCAACAAAGTAGTACGAAAAAAGAGCAGGGACTCTATAGCCCTGAATACGAACACGATGCGTGCGGTGTCGGTTTGTTGGTGAACATTCATGGTGGCAAATCTCACAAGATAGTAGAGAATGCCTTGCAGGTGTTGGAGCACATGAACCACCGCGGTGCGGAAGGCGCGGACCCGAAAACCGGCGATGGTGCCGGCATCATGGTGCAGATTCCGCACGAGTTTATTTTGTTACAGGGTATTCCCGTGCCGGAAAAAGGCAAATACGGCACAGGGCTGGTGTTTTTGCCCAAGGCGCAGTCCGGCCAGGATGCCCTTATGTCCATAGTGGAACAGGAAATATCCGGTGCAGGATTGCAGCTGCTGGCCACACGCGATGTGCCGGTGAACAGTGAAATTCTGGGCGAAGGCTCGGCCGCAACCGAACCGGCCATCAAGCAGATTTTTGTCATCTCGCCCGATGAGGTGGATGAAGTCGGGCTGGGCAGGGTGCTTTATGTTCTGCGAAAGAAAATAGAACGCAAGGTGCTGCAGTCGGACATTGCCGGGAAGAAAGATTTTTATGTAGTGTCGCTGTCGAACCGCAACATTGTTTACAAAGGCATGCTGACCTCGCTGCAATTGCGCTATTATTACCTGGACTTAATAAATCCGTATTTTACGAGCGGTCTTGCTTTGGTACATTCCCGTTTCAGCACCAACACTTTCCCGACCTGGAGTCTGGCACAGCCTTTCCGCCTGCTCGGGCATAACGGTGAAATAAACACGATTCGCGGCAACCGCAAATGGATGGAAGCCCGTGAGAGCGTTTTGTGTCCGGAAACGCTTGGTGGTGACATAGATGTGCTGAAACCGCTGATTCAGCCGGATATGAGCGACAGCGCATCGCTGGACAACGTGATGGAATTTTTCATGATGTCGGGCATGAGCCTGCCACATGTATTGTCCATGCTTGTACCGGAAAGTTTTAACGAGAAGAATCCTATATCGGAAGACCTGAAGGCCTTTTATGAATACCACAGCATTGTCATGGAACCATGGGATGGTCCGGCAACCTTGTTGTTTTCCGATGGCCGTTATGCGGGCGGTATGCTTGACAGGAACGGATTGCGTCCGGCACGCTACCTGATTACGCAGAACGACATGATGGTGATTGCTTCCGAGGCCGGCGTGCTGGCTTTCGATGCGGCAGAAATCAAGGAAAAAGGCCGTCTGAAACCCGGCAAGCTGATTCTTGTGGATACGGAACAAGGTAAAATCTATCACGACAAGGAATTGAAGGAAGAGTTGGCGGCGGCTCATCCCTACCGCGACTGGCTGTCGAAAAACCGCGTCAAGCTGGACACTATCAGTTCCGGCCGCACGGTCCGGTGCGATGTACCCGACTACGCGGCTTACCTGCACACGTTCGGTTTCCACAAGGAAGATGTGGAGCGTATCATCGTGCCGATGGCGACGGATAGCAAAGAGCCCGTGGCCTCCATGGGCAACGACACGCCGTTGGCCTTGTTTTCGCAAAAACCGCAATTGCTGTTCAATTATTTCCGGCAGCAGTTCGCACAGGTAACCAATCCGCCTATCGACCCGATTCGCGAGGAATTAGTCATGTCGCTCAGCAGTTACATTGGCGTTATCAATAAAAACCTGCTGGTGCAGTCGCCGGAAGTCTGCAAGATGGTTAATCTGAAATCACCCGTGATTACGAATACGGATGTGGATATTTTGCGTAACCTGCGCTACAAGGGTTTCCGTACCATTACGCTACCCATGACTTTTGACATATCGACCGGTGCGGAAGGTCTGGAAAAAGGCATCGGACGCTTGTGCGCCGAAGCGGAAAAGGCCGTTAAGGAAGACTTCAACTATATTATCCTGTCAGACAGGGGCATAGGTGAAACGCAGGCACCGATTCCATCATTGCTGGCGGTTTCTGCCGTTCACAATCATTTGATATCAAAACGCCTGCGTGTGCAGACGGCTATTGTCGTGGAAACCGGGGAGGCGCGCGAGGTGATGCATTTTGCCCTTTTGCTTGGCTATGGTGCAAGTGCGATAAATCCCTACATGGCGTTTGCCGTGTTGGACCGGTTGGTCAAGGACAAGGAAATCCAGCTGGACTACCATACGGCAGAGAAGAATTACCTGAAAGCCGTAAACAAAGGTTTGCTGAAAGTCATTTCAAAAATGGGCATATCCACAATGGGAAGCTATCGTGGCGCACAGTTGTTTGAAGCGGTCGGCATGTCGCAAGAGCTGATTGACCGTTATTTTTGCGGGACGACTTCGAAAATCGGCGGCGTTACGTTGGAGGAAATATACCGCGACATTGCAAAATTCCACAAGGATGCCTACACAGATCACGAGCAATATCTGGCGCACAACGGCATATACAGTTACCGGAAAAACGGCGAGTTCCATGCCTGGAATCCGGAAACCATCACGGCCCTGCAAGTGGCTACCCGTTTGGGCAGCTACAAGAAATTCAAGGAGTTCACCGCACTGGTAGACAACAAGGAACAGCCGGTGTTCCTGCGCGACCGCTTGGATTTCAAGCGCAATCCCATTGACATCTCGCTGGTGGAGCCTGTGGAGGCGATAACGAAACGTTTTGTCACGGGAGCCATGTCGTTCGGTTCCATCAGCAAGGAGGCACACGAGGCCATGGCCATTGCCATGAACATGCTGGGCGGCAAGAGCAATACCGGTGAGGGCGGTGAGGATGCGGCACGTTTTGCCGTACGCGAGGATGGCACATCGGCAAGGAGCGCCATCAAGCAGGTGGCTTCGGGACGTTTCGGCGTTACGGCCGAATACCTTGTAAATGCCGATGAGATTCAGATCAAGGTGGCACAGGGCGCCAAGCCCGGTGAGGGCGGGCAGTTGCCCGGCTTCAAGGTGAATGAGGTTATTGCCCGTACGCGGCATTCTATTCCGGGAATTTCGCTTATTTCTCCGCCGCCGCATCACGATATTTATTCCATAGAGGATCTGGCACAGCTGATTTTCGACCTGAAAAATGTCAATCCGCGTGCCCGTATCAGCGTGAAGCTTGTGTCCGAGAGCGGTGTGGGCACCATTGCGGCCGGTGTGGCCAAGGCCAAAGCCGACATGATTGTCATTAGCGGATGCGAGGGCGGAACGGGTGCAAGTCCGGCAAGTTCCATCAAGCATGCTGGCCTGCCGTCGGAAATAGGCCTTTCGGAAACACAGCAGACCCTGGTGCTGAACAACCTGCGCGGGCAGGTAACGTTGCAGGTGGATGGCCAGCTGAAAACCGGCCGTGACATTATTATCCAGGCCTTGCTTGGCGCGGAAGAATTCGGTTTTGCCACCAGTGCGCTGATTGTGTTGGGTTGCGTAATGATGCGCAAATGCCATGTCAATACCTGTCTGGTTGGGGTTGCCACGCAAAACGAAGAGTTGCGGAAGCGTTTTCTCGGCCGTTCGGAATATCTGGTCAATTTCTTTACTTTCCTTGCGCAGGAAGTGCGCGAATGGCTGGCAGAAATGGGATTCACCAAAATGGATGACATTATCGGCCGTTCCGACCTGTTGTTTCCCAAACCTCCGGTAGGTGACCATACCATTGACAAGCTGGATTTGTCCAGAATTCTGTATCGTCCGGCGGAGGCCGGCAAATTTGCCTGCCGCAAGCAGAAGGAGCAGGTGCATCAGATAGAGGATGTCATAGACCAGCGTTTGATCAAAGCGGCGCTTCCGACATTGAAATCGCTGATGCCCATAGAGCTGCATTTGCCCATTTGCAACACGGATCGTTCCACGGGTGCCATGTTGTCCGGTGAGATTGCGGTCCGGTTCGGCAACGATGGTTTGCCCGATGATACCATCCGGTGTAATTTTTCCGGTTCGGCGGGGCAGAGTTTCGGTGCTTTTCTGGCCCATGGCATTACGTTCCATTTGTCCGGTGAGGCCAACGATTATCTGGGCAAGGGCTTGTCGGGCGGAAAAATCATTGTCGTGCCGCCCAAAGGTTCGTTGTTTGCTCCGGAGCAGAATATTATTGCCGGAAATACGTTGCTGTATGGCGCGACATCCGGTGAGGTGTATATCAACGGCATTGTTGGAGAACGTTTCTGTGTGCGCAACAGCGGTGCCATAGCCGTGGTTGAAGGCGTCGGTGACCATTGCTGCGAATACATGACCGGCGGCCGCACTGTTGTGTTGGGAAATGTGGGCCGCAACTTTGCTGCCGGCATGAGCGGCGGCATAGCATACGTGTGGAACAAGAACGACAATTTTGATTTCTTCTGCAATATGGAAATGGTGGAATTGTCGCTTATTGAGGAGGCCGCAGACAACAAGGAACTGCACCATCTGGTGTCGGAGCATTACGAACATACGCAAAGCCCGTTGGCAAAACGCATGTTGGACAATTGGGACGAATATGTGCGGCAATTCATTAAAGTAATGCCGATAGAATATAAAAAGGTCCTTCATGATGAGCAAATGAAGTCATTGCAGCAGAAAATTGCCAACATGGAACAGGATTATTGATTTATGCAACAAGTTTAAAGCTAAGAGATTATGGGAGATCCGAAAGCATTTCTAACGATAGGAAGAAAAGAGGCAGGCTATCGTCCTGTCCAGCAACGAAAATATGATTTTGCGGAAGTGGAGCTTACGTTCAATGATGAGGACTGTCATTTGCAGGCTTCGCGTTGTATGGATTGCGGTGTGCCCTTCTGTCACTGGAACTGTCCTTTGGGCAACCGTCAGCCGGAATGGCAGGATGCCGTGTACAAGGGAAACTGGCGGGAGGCCTACCGTATTTTGCAGGAAACCGATGATTTTCCGGAGTTTACCGGTCGTGTTTGTCCCGCCTTGTGTGAAAAAGGCTGTGTGCTGGCCTTGTCGGCCAATGCGGCAGTAACTATCCGCAACAACGAAGCGGCCATTATTGAAAAAGCCTTTTCAGAAGGCTACGTAACGGCATGTCCGCCACGCACACGCACGGGAAAGCGCGTAGCCGTAATCGGTTCCGGACCGGCAGGACTGGCGTGTGCCAACCAGCTCAACCGCAAGGGACACACGGTGGATGTCTTTGAAAAGGATGAACGTATCGGCGGTTTGTTGCGTCTGGGTATTCCGGATTTCAAGTTGAATAAAGGTGTGATAGACCGACGCCTGAAACTGTTGGAACAGGAAGGCATTTCGTTTGTGTGCAACACACCGGTAGGTGATGACAAGAAAGCCCTGTCAGACATGCTTGGCAAATATGATGCCGTGTGCGTGGCGATAGGTTCGGGCCAGCCGCGCGACTTGCAGGTGGAAGGGCGCGACCTGAAAGGCGTCTATTTTGCGCTGGAATTGCTGAAACAGCAGAACCGGTTGGTTGCTGGCGACAGCGTGGAGCCGGAGCAACTGATTTCCGCCAAGGGAAAACGCGTGCTTGTCATTGGAGGCGGTGATACGGGCTCCGACTGTGTCGGGACGAGCATACGGCAAGGAGCAACCAGCGTGTTGCAGATAGAAATCATGCCCAAGCCGCCGGTTGACAAGAATCCGGAGACACCATGGCCCAACTATCCCCGGATTTTGAAGACATCCACTTCGCATCAGGAAGGCTGTGAACGGCGGTGGAGTTTGGACACGGTTCGCTTTATCGGCAAGAACGGTGTCCTGAAACAGGTAGAGGTTGCACCCGTAACTTGGCAGACAGGCGAGGATGGGCGCATGGTTCCCCGGCGTGCCGCGCAGACGGAGTTGCTCGATGTGGACCTGGTTTTTCTGGCCATGGGCTTTGTTCACCCCGTTTATGAAGGGCTTGTCGAAAATCTGGGTGTGGAACTTGATGCACGGCACAATGTCCGTGTCGATGCGGACAACAGAACATCCGTGCCCAAAGTGTTTGCGGCCGGCGATGCTTCATACGGTGCCGGTCTGGTTGTCCGTGCCATTGCATCGGGGCGCAAGGCCGCAGCTGCCATAGATGATTATTTGTCGAACCTTGAAAAATAAAATACCATGTGTGGAATAATAGGAATATTCAATATTAAGTCCGAGCCGGAGAAGTTGCGCTCCCAAGCCTTGCAAATGTCCAAACGTATCCGTCACCGCGGTCCGGACTGGTCGGGCATTTATGTGGGTAGGACAGCCATTCTGGCTCACGAGCGTTTGTCCATTGTAGACCCGGCATCGGGCGGCCAGCCCCTGAAAAGTCCGGATGGGAAACTGATTCTTTCGGTGAACGGTGAAATTTACAACCACAGGGAGTTGCGTGCCGGTATCTGCCGCGATTATCCGTTCCGGACGGGTTCGGACTGCGAGGTGATTCTGGCGCTTTACCGTAAGAAAGGTATTGATTTTTTGGAAGACCTGAGCGGAATTTTCGCTTTTGCCCTTTACGATGAGGAGCAGGACCGTTTTCTGATTGCGCGCGATTCCATTGGTGTGATTCCGTTGTATATGGGAACGGATACGGAGGGCCGTGTCTATGTGGCTTCCGAGCTGAAAGCACTTGAGGGTTATTGTTCCGATTACCATCCGTTCCTTCCCGGCCATTATTACGACAGTGCGACCGGACAGCTTGTCAGATGGTACAAGCGCGATTGGGAGCAGTATGATGCGGTCAAGGACAATGGCGCGGATATTCAGGCCTTGCGCAGGTCTTTGTGCGATGCGGTTCACCGGCAACTGATGAGCGATGTGCCTTATGGCGTGTTGCTGTCCGGCGGTCTGGATTCGTCCATTGTTTCCGCCATAGCCAAGCGCTATGCCGCCAAGCGTGTGGAAACGGACAATGTCGGTGATGCGTGGTGGCCCCGGTTGCATTCATTTGCCGTTGGCCTGGAGGGCGCGCCCGATTTGGAAGCGGCCCGTAAGGTGGCCGAATATATAGGGACAGTCCATCATGAGATTCATTTTACGATTCAGGAAGGTCTGGACGCCTTGCGTGATGTGATTTATTATATCGAAACCTATGATGTCACCACCGTGCGCGCCTCGACACCGATGTATTTGTTGGCACGTGTCATCAAGTCCATGGGCATAAAGATGGTACTTTCCGGCGAGGGAGCCGATGAAATCTTCGGTGGTTATCTTTATTTCCACAAAGCACCCAACGCGCGTGCATTTCACGAGGAGTGCGTTCGTAAAATCGGCAAATTGTATTTATACGATTGTCTTCGTGCCAACAAAGCCCTGTCGGCCTGGGGAGTGGAAGGGCGCGTGCCGTTCCTTGACAAGGAGTTCATGGATGTAGCCATGCGGCTGAATCCGGAAATGAAAATGGCCAAAGATGGTCGTATTGAAAAATGGGTGTTGCGCAAGGCGTTTGAAGACATGTTGCCGGAAAGTATTGTCTGGCGGCAGAAGGAGCAGTTTTCCGATGGTGTGGGCTACAGCTGGATAGATGTGCTGAAACAAATCACATCGGAGCGCGTGTCTGATGCGGAGATGGCGCATGCGGCCGAACGCTTCCCGATTAACCCGCCGATGAACAAGGAGGAGTATTTCTACCGCAGCATTTTTGAGGAGCATTTCCCGTCGGATGCGGCAGCGCGTACGGTGCCTTCGGAACGTTCGGTGGCGTGCAGCACGGCTACGGCTCTGGAATGGGATGAATCGTTCCGCAAGCTGAACGATCCATCGGGACGTGCCGTGAAGAACGTGCACAAGCAAAGTTATTGATTACTCTTGTTGCATAAAGAGGATGATGCTGCCGGAAACATGTGTTGGGCTGATACGGTTTCTGTGCGGCGGAGGCAGGCGAAGTTGTGGTAATTTCGCCTGCTTTTTTTGCTGCCTAAAAATAAGGCCGGCAATGTCCAATCGCCGGCCTTATGGTTGTTGCTTAATCATGTCACGCCTGTTTTTGCAGATACTGGTCCATGGCTTTGGCAGCTTTTCGGCCGTCGCTCATGGCAAGGATGACCGTGGCACCGCCTCTGACAATGTCTCCTCCGGCAAAAATGGCGGGAATGGAACTTTGCATGGTTTCTTCATTCACCACGATTGTGCCCCGCTTGCTGATGTCAAGCCCGCTTACGGAATTGGGAATCAGCGGATTCGGTGAAACGCCCACGCTGACAATGACCAAATCGACATCCACCAGTATCGTTTGTCCTTCCACGGGCACCGGGCTGCGGCGTCCGCTCTCGTCCGGTTCGCCGAGCTGCATGACCTGAAGCCGCATTTTGCTGACGCGTCCGTGTTCATCCGGCAGGTACTCAATCGGGTTATGCAGGGTGATGAACTCAACGCCTTCTTCCTTGGCGTGCTTTACTTCTTCCACGCGGGCGGGCATTTCCTGTTCGCTGCGCCGGTATACAATCATGGCGTGTTCCGCTCCCAGACGTCTTGCAGTTCTTACGGAGTCCATGGCGGTGTTTCCTCCTCCGATGACAGCCACGTTTTTTCCGTGCAGGACAGGTGTGTCGGCATCCGGATTGGCCGCATCCATCAGGTTTACGCGGGTCAGGTACTCGTTGCTGCTCATGACGCCTATCAGGTTTTCTCCCTTGATGTTCATGAATCTGGGCAGTCCGGCGCCGCTACCGACAAAGATGCCTTTGAAACCGTCTTCTTCCAGTTGTTGTATGGTAATGGTTTTTCCGATGATGGTGTCTTTCTCGAAGCGGACGCCCATTTTTTCCAAATTCTGGATTTCCACGTCCACTATTTTGTTCGGCAAACGGAACTCCGGTATGCCGTATTTGAGCACGCCGCCTATTTCGTGCAAGGCTTCGAACACGGTTACGTCATAGCCTGCTTTTGCCATGTCGCCGGCAAAGGCGAGTCCGGCCGGTCCTGAGCCTACTACGGCTATTTTGATGCCGTTGGCCGGTGCCGTTTCCGGGATGGACATGTGTCCGCTTTCGCGTTCATAGTCGGCCGCAAAACGTTCCAGATAGCCTATGGCGACGGCTGGTTTGCCCATTTTCAGATGAATGCATTTGCTTTCGCACTGTTTTTCCTGCGGGCAGACGCGGCCGCAAACGGCCGGCAACGTGGAACTTTGCTTGATGACGCGAGCCGCTTCCAGAATTTCTCCACGTTCTACATTTTTGATAAATTCCGGTATGTTGATGCCAACCGGGCAGCCCTGCATGCAACTCGGGTTGGCGCAATCCAGACAACGTTTGGCTTCCAGCAAAGCCTGTTCGCGTGTCAGGCCGCAGTTCACTTCCTCCGTAAAGGTTGTGATGCGGTAGGCCGGCTCCAGTTCGTTCATTTTGACGCGCTCAATCTCCGTGCGCTCCTTGGGCTTCATGGATTTGCGCAATTCGGCACGCCATTCGGCATCGCGGCCGGTGCAGGCGCCGTTCTCCTTTTCCTTGCAGTGCAGGATGGCTTCTTTTTCTTCTTCTTTGTAGCCTCCCAGGCGCAACAGCATTTCGTCGAAATCGACCTGGTGCGCATCAAATTCGGGCCCGTCCACGCATACGAACCTGGTTTTGCCGCCTACGGTGATACGGCATGCGCCGCACATGCCCGTTCCGTCCACCATGATGGTGTTGAGCGAGGCTTCCGTCGGGATGTCGTATTTTTTTGTCAGCAGAGCCACGAACTTCATCATGATGGCCGGTCCGATAGTGATGCATTTGTCCACTTTTTCGCGCTTGATGACTTCTTCCACGCCTTGTGTAACCAGTCCTTTCTGGCCGTATGAGCCGTCGTCGGTCATGATAATCACTTCGTCGGAAACGGCAGCAAGCTGTTTTTCCAGGATAATCAGTTCTTTGGTACGTGCCGCCAGCACTGTAACAACACGGTTTCCGGCTTTTTTGAGTGCTTCGGCTATGGGCAGCATCGGTGCGGCGCCTACTCCTCCGCAAGCGCATACGACGGTCCCGAATTTGTCTATGTGCGTGGCTTTGCCCAACGGTCCGACAACATCCGTGATATAGTCTCCGACTTCCAGATTGCATATCTTGGCGGATGAGACGCCTATTTTCTGAATGACGATAGTGATGGTGCCTTTTTCCGTATTGGCCGAGGCAATGGTCAGAGGTACACGTTCACCTTTTTCGCCGACCTTGACGATTACGAAGTGGCCGGCCTTGCGTGAGCGGGCAATGAGCGGTGCTTCTATTTCAAGTTTTACGACATTTGCAGAAAAATGTTCTTTACTGACAACTTTATTCATTTTTTGTGAGATTATGATTTTATTTGAAATATGACGTGCAAAGTTACAAAATAATTGCAAAACGACGAAACTTTAAGACAAATAACACTTGCCATCGCTTTGGGAGATGCGAAATGTCAACAAAGAGAAAATATGTGCCGTAGAAGAATTTGCCAACTCTCTTGTTTGAATCTGAAAAAGAACTTATTTTTGCGATTCAGACAGATGGAAGAACCTGAAAATCCGAAAAAGAGTAGGGATAGACTAAAAAAGGAATATAATTATGAAAAAACTGGTTTTTGCGGCGGCGTTGGCATGTATGGGTTTGGCATTTTCATCTTGTGGTGATACTCCTGGTTGTTATGAAATTACTCAGACAATTGGAGATTCAAAAACAATCTCCTATTACTATGGAACTAAAGATGATGTTGAATTATACATAGCAAATCTTGAAAAAGTGGCAGAAGTAAGCCATGTGGATGTTAAATACACAAAAAAGAAAGTGTCTAAATCAGAATCAGATTGTGTAGGTGTAGATTTTGATATAAATCTATCATTTTAAAACAAGAATTTGGATAGATTGAGGTTATCTGATGTAGTCAGATAACCTCAATTTTTATTATCCGTTTGTTTTGCCGTTCTTTTTGCTTACATTTGCACTTTCATTTCTCAAAATTGAATTATGCAGGAAAAAATTATCATTCTCGATTTCGGATCTCAGACAACGCAGTTGATTGGGCGTCGTGTCCGCGAGTTGGGTGAGTATTGCGAGATTTTGCCTTACAACAAGTTTCCGGAAAGCCTTGCAGGCATAAAGGGTGTGATTTTGTCGGGCAGTCCATATTCTGTTTATGATCCGGCCGCGTTCAAGACCGATTTGTCGCGTTTTCGTGGCAAACTGCCGGTATTGGGCATTTGCTATGGTGCGCAGTTTATAGCCTATACGTCGGGTGGCAAGGTCGAACCTGCCGTTGCCCGTGAATATGGCCGTGCCAACCTGGAAACCATAGACATGGCGGACGAATTGTTCAACGGCATAAATCCGGGTTCGCAAATTTGGATGTCGCATGGCGATACGATTACGGAACTGCCATCGGATTTCAAGGTAATTGCCAGTACGGCTGATGTGGCGGTTGCCGCGTTCCGGGCTACAGGAGAAAAAACATGGGGTGTTCAATTCCATCCGGAGGTATATCACACTTTGGATGGCATGTTGCTTCTGGATAATTTCCTGAACATTTGCGGTTGTGCCAAGGACTGGTCGGCGGCTTCGTTTATAGATACGACGGTGGCCGCGCTGAAAAAGCAATTGGGCAATGACAAAGTTGTGCTCGGCTTGTCGGGCGGCGTCGATTCGTCCGTGGCGGCCGTACTGTTGCACAAGGCTATCGGCAACAACCTCACTTGCATTTTCGTGGACCACGGCTTATTGCGCAAAAATGAATTCAAGTCGGTTATGGAAGACTACAAGCATTTGGGACTGAATGTGGTAGGTGTGGATGCCAGCGAGAAGTTTTACAAGGCTCTGGCGGGAGTTTCCGATCCGGAGCGCAAGCGCAAGATAATAGGTGCCGGTTTCATAGATGTTTTTGATGAGGCTGCCCGCCAGATAAAAGATGTCAAATGGCTTGCCCAGGGAACGATTTATCCGGATGTTATCGAGTCTCTTTCCATTACGGGTACGACCATCAAATCGCATCACAATGTGGGCGGGTTGCCGGAAAAGATGAATTTGAAGCTTTGCGAGCCGTTGCGACTTCTGTTCAAGGACGAGGTGCGTAAGGTCGGCCGCGAGTTGGGAATGATGACGCAGCTGATCAAGCGTCAACCGTTCCCCGGTCCGGGACTGGCCGTACGCATTCTGGGTGAGATTACGCCAGAAAAAGTCCATATCTTGCAGGAAGCAGATGATATTTTCATTTCCGCCCTGCGCGAGTGGAATTTGTACGACCGTGTATGGCAGGCGGGTGTCATTCTGTTGCCGGTGCGTTCGGTCGGTGTCATGGGCGATGAGCGGACATACGAAAATGCCGTTGCGTTGCGTGCCGTTACCAGCACAGATGCCATGACGGCGGATTGGGCCCAGTTGCCCTACGAATTCCTGGCAAAAGTGTCGAACGACATAATCAACAAGGTGAAAGGCGTGAACCGCGTTGTTTACGACATCAGCTCCAAGCCGCCTGCGACCATTGAGTGGGAATAATTTTCCTGCAAGCCAAGCAAAAATAAATGAAAACGGCTGATATGCAACATACCAGCCGTTTTCATTTGTAGTAAAATCCGTTAATATCAGAATTGGTACCGGATACCCAAAGCGATACCGCCTTGCCACAAGCCCCAGCCATTGAATCCGACATGATTTTCGCTGAAGTATGGGCCGACAATGGGACGCCAGTCAAGCGACAGGTTCAACGGGAACCAGAAATTGTATTCCACGCCAATACGGCCTGCAACACCGGCATAGCCTGTAACATGATTGAAACCGTACATTCCGAGTCCGGCACCGACACCGGCATACCAGTTCCATGTGCCTTGTTCCTGCCACGATGTGATTGGGAAAAGCCAATCGTATGTTACGGCAGCTTCCAGTCCGCCGAATCCAGGCAAACCGAAATCAACTTCCAACATGTTGGCGGAACCTAACGAATGCTGATAGGATACTTCTGCACCATAACCCAGCCGGCCGCCGATTGCGCGTGGCTGTGCATCTACCATTCCGGCTGCCATAAACAAAGCGGCAGCCATAACAAACAAAACCTTTTTCATTGTTGTAAAAATTTAATTCAACAGTTCGGCAAAATTAGCAAAAACTTTGGGATTCGGTTCTGTTTTTCCAACAAATTTGCCAGGCAGGTTAAAATTTTTTTAAGGAATGCCATCCTCCTTGACACTCCCCGTTCCAGGTGATTTGTTGCATGTTTTGAGGATTTTGGCGATTTTGCTTTCGAGGGTGTGGAGCCGTGTCGGCGTGCAATATTTCCGGCGAATGTTTTTTTCATGAGTATGGAAGTTCGTTTTTTTAGCAAAAAACAGTATCTTTGCGCCCGTTTTTAACAAAAAACATGTATTTTATTGAGGACTTTGAAAACGTGGCAGTTTCGTGCTTCGTATAAATTTTAATTATGTTTCAACCAAAATTATTTACTTGTCTGAAAGGCTATTCCAAATCACAGTTTTCCACAGATTTGATGGCCGGTATCATTGTCGGCATAGTGGCTCTGCCGTTGGCGATAGCTTTTGGTATAGCTTCGGGCGTCGGTCCGACAGAAGGTCTGATAACCGCTGTGGTTGCCGGATTCATCATATCTCTGCTGGGTGGTTCCCGTGTGCAGATTGGCGGTCCGACGGGGGCGTTTATCGTGATTATTTACGGCATTATCCAGGAGTTCGGGCTGGGCGGCCTGATGGTTGCTACGGTCATGGCCGGCATTCTGCTGGTGCTGATGGGGGTTTTCAAGTTGGGCAATGTCATTAAATTTGTGCCCTATCCGGTGATAGTCGGTTTTACGGGTGGTATTGCCCTGACGATTTTTTCATCACAAATCAACGATTTGTTCGGTTTGGGCCTGACGGATGTGCCGGCTAATTTCATTGACAAGTGGATTTGCTATTTTCAGAACTTTTCGCATGTAAACTGGTGGGCGTTGGGCATTGGTGTGGCCAGCGTACTGATTATTGTTTACACGCCCAAGATTTCCAAGAAAATTCCCGGCTCGCTGGTGGCCATCCTGGTTATGACCGTTTTGGGCTGGGTGCTGAAGACCTATGCACATGTCGGTACGATTACGACCATCGGTGATTTGTATGAATTGCCGACGGGTATTCCGGCTCCCCGGATTCCGGCCTTGCAGTTGGCCGAGGGGCAGAATTTTGTTGATTTGCTGCGGACACTGTTTCCTGCCGCTTTCACCATAGCCATGCTCGGTGCTATCGAGTCGCTGCTGTCGGCCATGGTGGCCGATGGTGCCATAGGCGACAAGCATGATTCCAACATTGAACTGATAGGGCAGGGAGTGGCCAATATTGTCAGTCCGTTTTTCGGCGGAATTCCGGCCACGGGAGCCATTGCGCGCACCATGACCAATATCAACAACGGCGGGCGCACGCCGGTTGCCGGATTGATACATGCCGTAGTGTTGCTGCTGATTCTGCTTCTGCTCGGGCCGTTGGTGGGCTATATTCCCATGCCATGCCTTGCCGGTGTGCTGGTCGTGGTGGCTTACAACATGAGCGGCTGGCGTTCGTTTGTGTCGTTGGCCAGGAACCCGAAATCCGACTTTGCCGTATTGCTGGTTACGTTTTTCCTGACAGTTGTCTTCGACCTGACCATTGCCATTGAAATAGGACTGCTGCTCGCCATTGTGCTCTTCCTGAAACGCACCAACGAGACGACGGTTATCCGTTCTTTTCATGATGAGATAGATCCGGGCGAGAATCTGGATGTAACAATCCACGAAGAGAAAATTCATATTCCGCAAGGGGTGGAAGTCTATGAAATTGACGGACCTTACTTTTTCGGGATAGCCAACAAGTTTGATGAAATCATGAAGACGGTAGGCGATACGCCCAAGGTGCGGATTATCCGTATGCGGAAGGTAGCGTTTATTGACAGTACGGGCATACACAATCTGGAAAACCTGTGTTTGCAGTCGCAGAAGGAAGGTATCCGGGTTGTCTTGTCGGGTGTCAGTCCGCATGTGCATGCGACGCTTCTGAAAGCCGGCCTGATTGATTTACTGGGCACTGAGAACGTGTGCAGCCATATTAATATTGCTTTGCAGCAGGCACGGAAGTATGTGGAGAGTTGATTTTGCGTGCGGGTACGTTCGCGGTGTTATTTTGTTTGCGCGTTACAGTCTGTCTGTGCCATTGCCTTGCGGCGAATCCGCATCAAGTGGGGTGTGCCGTCATGCACGGTTGTGTGTGTTCAGCGTTTGCGGTAGGCTGTAGGCGTCATGCCCAACTGTTTTTTGAAAAACTTGCAGAAAGCGGCCTGGTCGGAAAAATGCAGGTCTTCTGCGATTTGTCCAATGGTTATTTTATCGTCTTCCAGCATTTCCATGGCTTCGTGCATGATTTTCTGGTAGAGGATGGCATGCGGTGTTTTTCCGGTGGTGGTTTTGATGATGCGTGTCAGGTGTTTTGTAGACAGACAAAGGTTGTCAGCATAGAACTTGACCGTATGTTCCGTTGCGAAGTGCTTTGAAATAAGTTTGATAAAGTCCAGTGTCACAAAATCCCGTTTGCCGATATGGGCTGGCGTTTTTTCCGGGTCTTTTTCTCGTGTGAAGAGGATGTTTCCCAGTTCGAGACTGAAACTTCTGAAATAGAGTCTTATGAGTTCCTGCCTGTACACATGTTTTGTGTCGAAGAGGCTGTTTTCCAACAGGATGAGCTGCTTTTCCAGAGTTTTGCATTCTTTTGCGGAAAAATTCAGCACAGGTATTTGCGATATGTCAATCAGAGGTCTGTGAGGGCCCGGTCGCAGGTTCTTTAACGATTCGCTGGCAAATTCGAATGTAATGGACAGGCACCATGCCTGCAGATCATTGCTGAATGAGGTCAGGCATATTTTGTCCATTTCCATAATGTCCAGGAAATCATGTGTCTTCATTTCATAGACTTTGCCGTTCAGGTCCAGTTGCAGGCATCCGTTGCATATCAATATGAATATGCGTGTTCCTTCTATATTATATCCTTCCAGTTTCCTGAAGTCGGCCGGCGGTATGATCAGGATTAGATTTTCTACAAAACGGTATGGCGAAAAGAGGGCTGACAGGTCTTTTTGGGTCATGAAATCCGTAAAAAAAAATTCGTTGGCAAAGATATAAAGTTCAGATTTAATGAAAATAAAATTGAACACTAAATAGATAGGTGTTTTGCTAATAATTTTTAATGGAGGCGTAATAGACAAATGAATGTCCTTTTTGTCCAAACAAGGCAAATGTGAACACTCGTATCTTTGCAGCGCAAAAAAAATGATTAGTTATGATTAAGGTGAAAAAGTTATCCCTGTTGGGTATGTGTTGTTTGTTGTGCCTGGTTGGTTGTAAGCATCAAACGGATCAACAGGACAGCAAGGAGGAGTATCCTCTCATGAAATTGAAAGCGGAAGACAGGACACTGTCAGTCAAATACTCCGCAGTGATAGAAGGCAAACAGGATGTGGAAATCCGTCCTCAGGTATCCGGTACGATTACAAAAGTCCTGGTGGAAGAAGGGGCTCATGTCCGTAAAGGGCAGGTATTGTTTGTCATAGACCAGATTCCGTATATAGCGGCAGTGAAGCAAGCCGAGGCTTCCGTGGCGACAGCCGAGGCAAATGAAGCGATAGCAGCCCAGAACCTTGAAGGAAAACGGATTCTTTATCAGGACAAAGTCATATCCGACTTTGAACTCCGCACCTCCGAAAATAATTACAAGAGTTCGCTGGCCGTTTTGGAGCAGGCGAGGGCCGAACTGGTAAATGCCCAGAACAACCTTTCCTATACGGAAGTGAAAAGTCCGGTAGATGGTTATGCCGGGATGACATCCTACCGTATCGGTGCGCTGGTAAGTTCATCGCAGACGGATCCGCTGATCCGTGTTTCGGACAATTCGGAAATGTATGTTTATTTTTCCATGACGGAAAAGCAGGTGCTGTCCCTGACCGCGCAATACGGTTCGCTGGACAAGGCGCTTGCTTCTTTTCCTGAGGTGTCTTTGGAACTGAACGATGGTACGGTGTACGAACAGGAAGGCAAGGTGGACGTGATCAGCGGCATTATTGACAAGACTACCGGTACGGCCAGCTTGCGTGCCGTATTTGACAATCCGGACAGACGGTTGCTGAGCGGTGGTTCTGCCAATGTGCTTGTTCCTTACGACCGTCCGCACTGCCTTGTTATTCCTCAGGGGGGGACGTACGAAATCCAGAACCGTATTTATGCTTATAAAGTAGTGGATGGCAAGGCCGTTTCCACACAAATCAAGGTCTTTGAAATTAACGATGGGACGGAATACATTGTAGAGGATGGTTTGCAGGAAGGCGATGTGATTGTTTCCGAAGGTGCCGGTTTCCTGAAGAACGGGACAGAACTTGTCGTCCCTTCGGAACTGATGACCGTCGCAAATGACAGCGTGGAGGATAGCTTATGAAACTGCAGCATTTTATAGACCGGCCGATTTTGTCCATTGTCATTTCGGTCGTTATTCTTGTGGCCGGACTTATCGGGCTTTACGCCCTGTCCGTGGAGCAATATCCGGACATAGCGCCGCCGACCATTCGCGTCTCCACAACGTATAGCGGTGCTAATGCGGAAGCCGTACAGAAGAGTGTGATTGTACCGCTGGAAGAAGCCATTAACGGTGTGGAAAACATGACCTACATGACTTCTACGGCCAGCAACACGGGACGTGCGGAAATAACCGTTTATTTCAAGCAGGGGAGCGACCCGGACATGGCTGCCGTGAATGTGCAGAACAAAGTGTCCACGGCGACATCGCTTTTGCCGGCAGAGGTAACAAAAGTAGGTGTTACCACCATGAAGCGGCAGACCAGTATGCTGAAAATTTTCGGCATTTACAGCCCGAACGGGACCTATGACCGTGATTTCCTGACCAACTATTTGAGCATAAACGTAAAACCGCAGATTCAGCGTATTTCCGGCGTAGGTGAGGTCAATGTCATGGGCGGTGATTATGCAATGCGTATCTGGCTGAAACCGGATGTGATGGCCCAATATGAGCTGGAGCCCAGCGATGTGGAGTCGGCCCTTGCCAGCCAGAACATTGAAGCATCAACCGGTGCCATCGGCGAAAACTCCGGGAATGTATACCAATACACCTTGAAATATCGCGGACGTCTGGAAGAGGAGCAGGAATTTGAGGAAATAGTCATACGTGCCTATCCGGATGGGCGCGTGCTGAAATTGAAAGATATTGCCACGGTAGAGCTTGGAGCACAGAGCTATTCCTATTCAGGAACGGTGAACGGCGCTCCCGGAACAACCTGTATGATAAACCAGATGGCCGGAACGAACGCCAACGAAATCATTCAGGAAATAGATGCCTATCTGGCAGAACTATCCGAAACCCTGCCTGAAGACATGGAAATCGTGGAACTGATGAGTACCAAGAACTTCCTGGATGCATCCATCAACGAGGTAATCAAAACATTGCTGGAGGCGATTATCCTGGTTGTGCTGGTTGTTTATCTGTTCCTGCAGAACCCACGTTCCACACTGATTCCGACCATCAGCATATTCGTATCGTTGATTGGAACGTTTGCCGCCCTGTATATAGCAGGTTTCAGTATCAACCTGCTGACCTTGTTTGCCTTGATTCTGGCAATCGGTACGGTGGTGGATGATGCCATTATCGTGGTGGAAGCGGTGCAGGTCCGTTTTGATGAAGGGTACCGTTCGCCGTACAAGGCGGCCATCAATGCCATGGATGGCATATCTTCGGCCATTGTAACCTCCACGCTGGTGTTTATGGCCGTGTTTATTCCGGTGTCGTTCATGGGAGGCACATCGGGCGTTTTCTACACGCAGTTCGGTGTTACGATGGCTGTGGCAGTCGGCATTTCGGCCATCAACGCGCTGACACTTTCACCGGCATTGTGTGCCTTGATTCTGCGCCCCAATGAAATCCTGGTAGATGGCAAAAAGCCTGAATTCTCCACGCGTTTCCGTCTGGCGTTTGATTCCGCGTTCAAGCGTATTGTCCTGAAATACAAGAGTGGCGTAAAATTCTTTATCAAGCGGAAATGGATGGCTTGGACAGCCTTTGCGCTGGCCGTCGGCCTGTTGTTTTACTTCATGTCCACAACCAAGACGAGTCTGGTTCCGTCGGAGGACACGGGTTCTATTTTCGTCAGCATGGATGCACCGGCCGGCAGTACGTTGGAAGAGACGGAAAGCATAATGAACGAGGTGGAAAAAGAACTGCTCCAGATTCCACAGATAGACAACTTTAACAAAGTGGCCGGGTTCGGAATGGGTTCCGGAAGCGGAGCATCGCACGGTATGTTTATTATCAAGTTGAAACACTGGGATGAACGTAAGGGAGAAGAAAATAGCGTAAATGCCATATCGGACGAGATATACCGGCGTACGGCCCATATAAAGAATGCCAACCTGTTCGTGTTCCTGCCGCCGATGATTTCCGGTTACGGAACAGGAAACAGTTTTGAGTTATATTTGCAGGATCGTTCCGGCAATGGTATTGAGGCATTGAGCGAAGTGACCAACCATTTCTTGGAGGAACTGAAGAAACGGCCGGAGATCCAGATGGCCTATACATCTTTCAGTGCCAACTTCCCTCAATACCGTGTCGATGTGGATGAGGCACAGTGCCAGCGTGCAGGCATAACGACCGAACATGTCCTGTCTGTCTTGTCGGGCTATTTCGGAAGTATCTACGCTTCCAACTTCAACCGTTTCACGAAGTTGTACCGTGTTATTATTCAGGCACCGGCCGAAAGCCGCAACAGCATACAGTCCCTGGACAATGTATTTGTGAAGACTTCGGGCGGGATGGCTCCCATAAGCCAGTTTGTGAAACTGACCAAAACCTATGGGGCAGAGTCGCTGACACGTTTCAACATGTTCTCTTCCATTAATGTGCAGGGTATGCCGGCAACCGGTTACAGCTCTGGTGACGTAATCCACGCAGTGAAAGAAGTGGCGGCAACGGCATTGCCTACAGGTTACGGATATGAGTTTTCCGGCATGACACGTGAGGAGGAACAGATGGCAGACTCTCACACTACCGTGATAATCTATGCTGTCTGCATTCTGTTCATATACTTGATATTGTGTGCGCTGTATGAAAGTCTGTTCGTTCCGATGGCGGTTATCTTTTCCGTGCCTTTCGGTTTGATGGGCAGTTTCCTGTTTGCGAGGATGTGGGGCATCGAGAATAATATTTACTTGCAGACCGGTTTGATTATGTTGATAGGTTTGTTGTCCAAGACAGCCATTCTGTTGACTGAATATGCGACCGAACGGCGCAAGGAGGGAATGTCCCTGACTCAGGCAGCCATTTCGGCGGCAGGTGTCCGGTTGCGTCCTATTTTAATGACGGCCCTCACCATGATATTCGGTTTGTTGCCGCTTATGTTTGCTTCGGGTGTCGGCGCAAACGGTAACACCTCGTTAGGTGTTGGTGCGGTTGGCGGAATGCTGATAGGAACCATTGCTTTATTATTTGTAACACCCGCCTTTTTCATTACGTTCCAGTATGTAGAAGAACGGGTAATGGGTAAACGAAAAGAAGACAGAAAATTATGAGAAAGTTGATATATGCCCTGTTGGGTGTGGTTTTATTGACAAGCTGTTCGATATATCGTAAGTACGAGCGTCCGGAGGATCTTCCTCTGGATGGGTTGTACCGTGACAATGACAGCACGGCCGTAGCCGAAGATTCGTTGACATTGGGCGATTTGTCCTGGGAAGAGTTGTTTCAGGATACCTTGCTTCAGAACTTGATCCGTTACGGTTTGGACAACAATACGGACATGCAGGTTGCTTTGCTGCGTGTAGATCAGGCACAGGCACAGCTGAAAGCGGCCAAACTCTCGTTTTTGCCGTCGCTGACTTTTTCTCCTCAGGGAGCGTTGAGCTCGACGGATGGGGGCAAGACGGCGGTGAAGACCTATGAATTGCCCGTGCAGGCCAGTTGGGAAATCGACTTGTTTGGTAATTTGCTCAATGCCAAACGTGGTACGCAGGCGGTTTTGTTGCAGCAGGAAGCTTACAAACGGGCAGTCTGCTCGAGTTTGATAGCCGGCATAGCCAATGACTACTATACTCTTCTGATGTTGGATGAACAGATAGAAATCAGTTCCGAGGCTCTGGCTATCTGGGGTGAACAGGTCCGCCTGATGGAATCCATGCTCCGCGTGGGTGAAGAGACGGAGAATGCTGTTACGCAGGCACGTGCCAATTTATATGCGCTGGAAGCGACGCACAATGATTTGTTGCGCCAGCAGCGTGAGGCGGAAAATGCGCTTTGTACGTTGCTCGGCATGACTTCCCAGTCTGTTCAGCGCGGCTCGCTGTCGGAGCAGGTGTTGCCGGAAGAGTTGATTACCGGTGTTCCGGTGCGTCTGCTGTCAAAACGTCCGGATGTGGTTCAGGCGGAAATGACGTTGGCCGAGGCCTATTATGCGACCAACCAGGCACGTTCGGCTTTTTATCCGCAACTGGTTTTAAGCGGCACTGCAGGCTGGACAAATTCACTGGGTGAGGTTGTTACCAATCCCGGCGGCTGGATATTGTCGGCCGTAGCATCGCTCGCCCAACCCATATTCAACCGCGGCAAGCTGGTTGCAAACTTGCGTGTGTCGAAGGATGAGGAAGAGATTGCCAAACTGAACTACAAGCAGACATTGCTGAATGCGGGTGAAGAAGTGAACAATGCGCTGTATGCTTCGGCATCGGCACAACGCAACTGGGAAATCCATACGAAGCAGTGCACTGAACTGGAACGAACGGCAGAAACATCCGGTTCTTTGTACCGTACGGGAAATGCCACATATCTGGAAATGCTTACGGCACAGCAGTCACTGCTTGATGCCCGCTTGAATGTGGCTTCTGACCGTTTTACACAATTGCAGTCGGTTGTCAATTTGTACAGCGCTCTGGGTGGTGGCAGTGAATGAGATGACAGACCGTAAAATTTAAAGCGGAGGCCGGTGATGTGAAAACGCCGGCCTCCGCTTTTTTGTTGTCTGTGACAAGTACCGTTATTCAACCTGTTCCTGTACGACCAGGTTCTTGATTTCCCAGGTTGCCGATGCGGTTGCGGAGCTGGTATATTTGAAAGCGATGGTAATCACTTTTCCGCAATAGTCACTCAAACTCAGGTTTCCTGTGTTCATGAACTCCCAGTTGTTTCCGGGTGGAACCATATAGGCATCGTTTTCATCCTTGTTGAACGGCAGATGTTTCCATGAACATGCGGTAACATCACCGGCAAAGTCGGTTGATATCATGATGAAGCATTCATCGGTAAATGCTTTGGTGTAGTTGACGGCCTGGTCAAAACTCAGCACCGGATTCATGGCATCTTTCAGGTCGATGAGCGGTGAGATCAGCCAGCTTTCCGTAGCATGGTTGCCACCGACGTAGGCCGATGCTTTCATGCCGTAGCTGCTGCTTGTGGCCCATACGTAGGAAAGTCCATCCAGGGCAACATCCTGTATGGTAAAGTCTCCCTGCCGGTTGTCGGCGAATGTTTCCGAGAGATACAGGTTTTGTTTGGCAACCCATTGTTGTCCGGCCAGTTCAAAGGTCAGCACGGCCGTTTTGATATCGGTAGTCATGTTCCAGTTGCTGCCGTCGTAGCTGAATTCGCTTATGGTCATTCCGTTTTCGCTGTTGTAGATGACGGCGTACGTGTCGTCGGATTGTGCGTACGGATAAGTTTGCGACAGGAAAACAGGGATAATGTCTTGCGGTTTGCTGATGGTGTTTCCGCCCAATGCGTTGTAAACCGGTTGGGGGATGGCTGTTACATTGGCATCGTCTGTTTTGTAGGCTTTCCACAGGCCGTTTTGGAGCACATACACGGCGACCCGGTTGGCGGTTATGTCCTGCGCTCGGGTTTCCGGCTGGAATGTGCCGGATGGGCTTGCGTATGAGCATGCTGTTGCACCAAACCGGTCATTTTCATATGTGAAGGTAATGTTTTCTTCGGTTGTTCCGTCATCGGTGTAGCGGTCAAAAGAAACGATGTAGGTGCTTGCTTCGGGTGTCGGATAGTGTTCCGGCAGAACGAGATTGGCAATACCCCAGGCCAGTCGGTCGGCCATCAGTTGTGTCATTTCCGCATCGTCCATGTCGGTGTACAGGCTGTCCGGGTCATAATATTTTTTCCAGGTGGAAATTTTGTTGTTTATGTTGGCAAAGCTGGTGGCTGCGCCGAAATAGTATTCGGCCGTAATGGGGTCGTCTCTTGTGTCCAGATATCCGCTGTCCTGATTGGCTATGACCCAGTCAAGCAACCGTTGGAAATCGGCGGTTTCCATGGCCAGTTTTTCGGGCTGTTCGGCGGAGCCTCCGACACTTGGTTCCACTTCATCGTACATGTAGTTTACAACCATGATTTCGCCTTCTTGTGCCTGCACGGCGGCGGCCAGGATTTGCGGAATTTGCGACAGTGTGGCGGGTGTCAGGTAGGACGCCTGCACGGATTCTTTCCAGACCGATTCATAGTCGCTGTCGGTGAGCGTGTATTCCGAGATGTTCGCGAAGTCCTGCATGTATTCAGGCAGGGCCCGGGTTGTGTTGTGCGTAATGCGCATGAGGGAGCCGCTGCTCAGTTGCGGGTATTTTTCCGTGATAAATGCCGGGATGAACAGTTCGGCGGGTACAAGGTCGGAAAAACATTTGGTATTGGCCAGTGCCTGCAATGCTTTGTAGCAGGTGGAATCGTCATCCTGTTGCAAAGCGAGTTGTTTGTTTGTTTCGAGTCCGGCAATGTATGCGTAGTCGGTTGTTTCCAGCGTATGGCTCAGATTCTGGACATCCGTGATGGTGTGTTCGTAGTCCAATTGTTTGTCGCTGTAGAAATCCTCGCATCCGGCAGTGGCTGCCAGGAGCGGTAATATCATGAGGCCGAATATTTTCTTCATAATGATTTTTTTACGGGTTAGAAATTAATTTTCAGACGTATGCTGTATGTGCGTCCGGTGGAGAAATACATGTACACGTTGTCCAGGTTTGCTTCAGCGATGCTTCCGGAGACGATGGAGCTTGGGTTGTACGCTTTTTCTATGTAGAATTGGTTCAGGACGTTGTTGACGTTGCCGGAAATGACGGCATCCAGTTTTCCCATTTGGAAGCGGTATGATGCGCGCAGGTCCAGTTGTCCGCCGGTAGGTATTTTCCATGGTGCAAGCACGTTGACGGTTTTTCCGAGTGAAAGGTTGCTTCCTGACAGTGAGTAGTAAGCGTAGTTGCGGTCATAGAGGACGTAGTCGCCTCCGATGCGCAGGCCTTTCATGGGTTTGAAGGTCATTCCCAAGGCGGCTGTTGTTTGTGCCGAGCCGCCTACCTGTATGCCTTTCATGTTGATGATGGCATAGGCCTGGTCGGGTGCGCCCGGTGTTGTTATGGTTCCGTCGGGACGGAGTGCCTGTCCGTGTGCGTCATAGGCATAGCCCACAACGCTGTCGCTGTCCCATGTCCAGTCGCCCAATGAGAGCATGGCCGTAATTTCCAACCATTTGGTCGGCTCTGCCTTGATGTCGAGTTCCACGCCCATGTGGCGTGCGTTTACGCCGGTCATGTTCATGTAGTATTCTTCCTGGTTTTCCAGGGTTCCCGATTTGGTCATGGTCTTGTCCATCCATTCCGTGAAGTAGGCGTTCAGGTTTGCGCTCAGCCATGAGTTGTGGAATCCGTATCCGATTTCGGCCGACATGACCTGTTCGTTTCTGGCGTTTACATTGATGGCATTGCTTGTGGTTGACTGCATGAATGCGCCGTATGCAAATTTCGGTGCACGGGAGATGTAGCCTACGTTGACAAATATGTTGTTGTATTTGTTGATGTTGTAGTTGGCACCGGTTTTCACTGTTCCTCCGAGGAAGCCGACTGTTTCCGAACGTGCATGTTCGGCATCATAATAGAACCGGTCGTAGCGCCAGTAGTTTGTGTAGGATACGGAGCCGGCCAGGAACACGTTGAATGCATCCCGGTTGTATTCCGCCTGTGCGAATACGCCTTCCTGCATTACGTAGCTGTCGTAATCGCGGTACACGACATCTCCGATTCCAAGTTTCTGGTATCGCCATGCCTTGTCGGCTGCGGCCGCATTGTTTTCCACGCTGACGCCTCCGCGTTCGGGGTCCATGTAGTAGTCTCCGCCGTAGAGGTCCACGATTTCGTTGGTGTGTGTGCCTTTGTAGTAGCGCAGGTCGAGTCCGGCATAGAAGTCGATGTTTTCGGCGAACTTGTTTGTGTAGGTAGAAAGCAGTCCGTACCAGTTATGGTAGTTTTTGCTTTTGGACATGATCAGCATGGAGCCGTAGTTGCTTGCGCTGTTTATGTCGTATATGGCGCCGTAGTCGAATGTTCCGTCTGCTTTCCGGAAAGTGGTGTTCAGTTCACCATAGCGTGCGCCGTACCAGCTTTGGTATGAATAGTTGGAGAATTCGTCGTTTCCTTGTCCGGAATAGCCGTTGCCGCGGCCGATGGAAGTGTAGAGTGCGGTGGCGAGTGATGACTTGTGGTCTATTTGCCAGGTGTGGTTCAAGGAAATCTGCGGTTTGTGGTATTCATTGTAGTCCGCTGTTTTGCGTTGTCCGTTCTGGTCAAATCCGTAGCTGGCGTTGTAGCGGTATTTTGATTTGCCATCGGACATGTATTTGGCTACTTCTTCCCATCCGGCCATGGTCAGTGCTCCGTCGCGCTGGTAATGTTTTTGTGGTGCGCCAAAGGCCGTGAGTGACAGCTGGTGTGATTCGCCGATTCGTTTGGCTATGTTTACAAAATAATTGTAGCTTTCAAAGTCGGTTCCCTGGACGTATCCGTTGCCCCATGTTCTTGAGCCGAGCACCGTGAAAGCCCAGCCTTTTTCGGTCAGTCCGGAAGATACGCTGAATGCTACCTTGTTGTAGCCATCGTTGCCCAGGGCATATTGCAGTGAGCCTCCCCGCTTGGAATCTATTCCTTTCGTGATGATGTTGATAGTTCCGCCCACGGATGGTGCCGATACTTTGGATGCTCCCAAACCGCGTTGTGTCTGCATGGTGGAGGTGACATCGTTCAGTCCTGCCCAGTTGCTCCAATATACGTTGCCGTTTTCCATGTCGTTCATGGGAACACCGTTTACCATGACGGCAATGTTTGTGTTGTCGAAACCGCGCATATAGGCCTCCGAGTCGCCGAAACCGCCTCCTTGTCTGTTCACATGGACTCCGGGGGTTGTTTTCAGTATTTCCGGGAATTCCTGTGAACCCAGGCGTTCTTCAATTTCAAGTCCGGTAACGGTGGATACGGCTACCGGCGTTTTGCGCTGTATGGCCACCGAGGATGTTATCGTAACGTCCTGCAAACCAATGGCATCGCTTTCCATCTCAATCTTGCCCAGGTTGGTCCGGTTGGCGGTTACTTTGATTTCGCGGGTAACGTAGCCGACGTAGGAAAACTGCAGGGTAGCTTCCGCTTGTCCTATGTTCAGCTCGAAATAGCCGTCTACATCGGTTACCGTGCCGGCACTTGTGGCCGGGTTGTAAATGCTTACGCCGATAAGCGATTCGCCAGTACTCTTGTCGAGCACGACGCCTTTTACTACATGTTGTGCCGACAGCCATTGGACTGATGCCAACAATAATAGCAGACAAAATGTTTTTTTCATAAGATAAGTGTTAGTGTAACATGATTGTTTTATATTCCGATTTTCCGGAACGCGGACAAAGGTACGTTTTTCTGTTAAAATATTATACACTGAAATAAAATTTTTATATCGTTTGAAAAATATCGGTGTATGACAGGCTGGAATGTCAAATTGTTTAAAACAGGATTGGTTTTGTGTTAAACATAAAGTATTTCCGGTCAGGAAACATTTTGTCCGGCGGATGGTTGCATATTCGTTCTTTTTTACTACTTTTGCATCCGCAACCGAGGCCCCGTAGTTCAGCTGTATAGAACGTCAGATTCCGGTTCTGAAGGTCGTGGGTTAGAATCCCGCCGGGGTCACGAAGAAAACCGGATGCATCGTTTTTTCGATGTATCCGGTTTTTGTTTGGCGGATTTTCCTGTGGCTCTCCCGTGTTTTTCCTTTATTGCACCTGGTAGCACAAGCAGTATTCATAAGAGGCATTCGGTTGCAGCTGGACGACCAGAGCAAGAGTGCCGGCGGTGTCGGGCACTATGGTCATGGTCATGCTGCCGGTTTCAGGGTCGGTTACCCAGTTTTTGTGCCAGGTGTTTCCGTTGACAAGCGCCCATTGAATCCCGTTTCGGGGGCGCAGCGTAAAAGTGTAGCTTTGCCCGCATTGCAGCGTGCCGTCGAGCGGGATATTTTCCAGTGCACATTGGCCATCGGTTTTATAAAATTCAGGTAATGCGTCTATGCTGCCGTTTCGTACACCGGCCAGCAGTTTACGGGTGTCGATGGCGTATTTTTCCAGCATTTCAGGACTGAAATTCCTGAGGCCGGATATTTCCGGCAAGGCCGTGGGGGTTGCCGCTTCCAGACGCGCCATGTCGGAGGCAGTGGGCCGCGCCACTTTATATTCCAGCACGGTGGTATAAGACTGGTCGTCGCCTTGTCTATACCCAAAATTCAATTCGCCGGCTTCTGTGGGCACAAAATCCACATAGTAAACGCCATTCTGTTGTTGCCATGTGGTCACGGCAGTCTGGTTTAAGATGATAGCCAGTTCGCAGGGTTGCAGTTTCTGCACGGCAAAACGATAGTTTGTGCCTACGCGCAAGGTTTGTTGCTCAGGGACTTGATTGAGATAAATGATGCCCATGCCACTGTTGTAAACTTTGGGCAAATCCGTGTCGCCGGCCATGCAGCGGTCGTATGTGGTTTGTGCGTCAAAACCGAGCTTGCCCCATGCCGGTCCTATCGGGGGAAGTGCATTGAATTGCTGGCGGTTGATGGATTGCGGCAGCAGTTGGTAGGTTTCAACGTTGGGGAAATGCGTGAAGATATTCCAGTAAGGACTGACATGGAACCATGAATCGTCGTTTTCGTTTCGTATGAAAGTGCCGTTGTCCACAGAACCGGCTCCCCAGGTGGGGTCAATCAGGATGCCGGTGCTTTCGCCTTCCACGATGGCGAAAATCCATGCGTGTTTTTCCATGCGGCCGCCGTGTGTCTTGCCGATGCCCGTGATGATATGCGCTTTCAGCCCGACGGCTTCGGCCAGGCGGTAAAACAGTTCGCTGTATGCCTGACACACGCCGCGGCGGTTGTCCCAACATTCGTCTGCGGTGTAGATGCTGTATGATGTGTCGTAGCTGATGTTGTCGCACAGCCAGCGGTATATGGCATAAGCCTGCTTGTATTTGCTGTCGCAACCGGCTGTAATCTGTTGCGCAACCTGCGTGTAGTCGTAACGTGTCGGCGATATTTTATGCGCGTAATGCTCTTGTGCCGGTGTGTTCAAGGCAAACGCCAAAGCCAGAAAAAATATAATGTTCCGCATGATTGGTTATTCCTTATCGTTTTGCAAAGATACAGGATTTTGCTGAATGCAGGCGGCGTCCGGGATTTGCAAAAAAAGGACTGGTCGGCAGTGTATTTATTTTTTGAATTCATCCAATTTTAAGACAATAAATTATAAAGAATAACTATCTTTGCGCTTTCCTCACGCTGATGCTGTTTGGCAGTAAGGTTGGGTGGGGGATACATACGAAAAGGCGTTTACTGGCGCTTTTGTTTTGACGGTGTAAGAACTTCGCAAATTCTTAACTTCAATGAGTTAGTCAAAAACCAAAGCAACGGGAACGTCCCTTGGGATGTTTATACACAGCCCTTGTTGTGCTTTGTCGTGAAATGATAGGGAAGCAGGCATGGGTATTAATATACATAAACATCCGCGTGGGGCTTTCGACGTTGCTCGTTTCGACTAAAAGCGAAGGCCTTTACATCGTGGAACGGGCGGCAGACCGGCTCCACGTTTTTTGTATTGTATAGGTGATAATAATTTTATCCGGCTGGAATCCATAGAGGTTGTCTATTACGATGTAGTACATTTATTCATAAAAAAGATGGAATCTGTAAATAACAAATACATTGATACTTACATTAATAATTACATCAGTTCGTTTCGTTGTTTCATTACAAGTAAGTATATTATAAATATTAGTGGACTTGCAAATTTTATAGTTGCGGGCGACCACGATGTGACTTTTCTTATTAATAAGTTACAATCGCATGGTTTTGAAATTGCAGTTTTTAATGGACAAGATACTATAGATGGTATACAAGTAGAATATGAAGAAAATGGGAAACATGAGTTTTTTGAATATAAAATAGAAAATTTGGTTTCAACTATAAATCTATCAAATGAAACAGGAATTTCTATTGTCGGAATCCTGATTATGCAAATCATATCAAAGATTATATGCAGATCTAAGATTTTGTATAAGGCAATTATTCTTGATCTTGACGATACTTTATGGAAAGGCATTCTTGCAGAAGACGGCATTGACAATATCAAGCAAAATCTCCAATCACATGATAATCATTCATTTGTGATGTTCATGCATTTCATACGAACGATGTCTAAAGAATTAGGACTATATGTAGCGGTCTGTTCACGTAACGAAATAGAGAAGGTGCAGTCGGCAATAGATGAACTTAACGAGGAAGAATTTCCTATTAAAGGCGAGATAGATTGTATCGTTGCCAATTATAATGATAAAAGCGAAAATATAAAAGCTATAGCTCAGCGATTGTCAATACTAACAAATGCTTGCGTTTTCATAGATGATAACCCATTAATCCGTGACGAAGTTAGACAAAATTTGCCAAAGGTATTTGTACCTAATTGGGAGAATCATAATGAACTTATAACTCTGTTTGTAGCATGTTGTATTTTTGATCGATTTGAACTTTCATTGAAGTCTAGAAATCGCAAGCGATTATATGAAGTACTAAATCAAGAACGTGAGAAAAGTTACCTTCCACAATTATTTATCAAGGTTAGTAATGATATAAATCACGTGGAAGCTAACCGTCTTTATATGAAGTCAAATCAATTTAGATTCGCTGATAAAAAAGAAATTAACCAAGACTGTAAATCTTTAATTTTTGAGATATACAGAGATAATGGTGAAAACTTAGGAATATGTTCTGCTATGACTTATACGGAAAATGTACATGAAGTGCACATTCTGAATTGGGCTATCAGTTGTAGGTATTTTGAAATTGGACTTGAAGAATACATATTGATGTATATTTTTACTTTATCGAATGGACGATCGATAAAATTAACTTTCAATAATACTGGTTTTAATGGGAAATCCGTTGCACTTATAGAAAAGTATAAAAACGGGTTTATAAAAATAGATGAGGGAGAGAACTTATTCTTTACCCCAGACAAATGTTTGATAAATAATATGCATTCCAATACAAATTTAAGACAATATTGCAATGAATAAGAAATACATATATACGGTCGGGTATACATTGTTTCAGCAAGGTAATACTATAGATGTAGAAAGATTATTTAATAAGTTAAAAGAATTTGATATTAATTTTTTGGTAGATGTGCGTTCTGTGCCATTCTCTAAGCAATATCCACAGTGTAATGCTGACAATATGAAAGTCACCGGGAAAAGACTAGGTATACCATATATGAATATGCCAGAAATTGGAGCTAAGGCTAATAGTCAACAAGAAGTCTTCTCAAAAGCTGCAGATATATTCTTCGAGCATGAGTTTTTTCCTATAGCAAAGAGTTATCGCCCAGAAAAAACGGAATTACAGGATTTCGAGGAAATTGTAGATTTTCGCAAATTCAGATGTGATAAGTATTTTATAAGTGGATTAAAGCGTATTGAAGATGCCTATAACAAAGATTTTACTTTATGTTTGATGTGTAGCGAGAAAAAACCAATGGATTGTCATAGATATTTCTTGATAAGTAAAGCGCTTGAACAAAGATTCGGTGATTGGCTTGAGGTTAGGCACATAATCGAGAAAGCAGATGGTAACATTGGCTATATATCAAACTGTGATTTGGACAAGCAACTTGAGGAGTTCGTTTGTGAGAGAAAACATGTATTGAGCCCGATGTTCAAAGATGCCATTCTTGACAAATATATTGGAAAAACAGAATTAGAAAGACTCAATGATTTTTGTGATAGGTATTGGAATCTTCTACATGGTTGGAAAAGATTTAATTATATTAATAACGAAAATTATGATTAAGCTATTTAACATTGGTTTTACACAGAAAACTGCAAAAGAGTTTTTTGGAATCATCAAGGCAAACAAAATTGATTGTCTTGTGGATGTACGTCTCAATCCTAACGGTCAGCTATCACGTTTTGCGTTTGAAAAAGATTTACCATTTTTTCTTTCAGAGTTAGCGAATGGGTGTAAATATAAACATCGTGTGGACCTAGCCCCAACAAAAGAATTACTGCAAGAAGTTAGAGACAAATCTTGTCCTATGAGTAAAGACTACAAATTATTTGAAATAGCATATAGGAAACAGCTTGAAACAAAATCGAATATTTCCAATTTTGTAGAAGAGTTTGGGAAGTATGAGAATGTTGTGCTATTATGTTCGGAGCCAACTAATGAAAAATGCCATAGAAGAGTACTTAGCGATTTACTTCTAAAAAAATTTGAGAATCAGATAATATTCGGAGGAAATTTATAATGAAAAAGCGAGTTTTTCTTCTTGCAGTTAGCTGCAAGAACGGAGGTTTGTGTCCAGGTGGTATAGATTTAGATAATCCTAAAGAATGGATTCGAATAGTACGAGATGATGGTCAGTCTGGTGCTGTACAAGGTTATGAGATAGATTTTGCTCAACCGCTTGATGTGATAGAGTTTGATGGTTGTCCAAGGCCACAAGGTAAACAAAAAGAAAATTGGGTAATCAATAACTATTCCTGTAAAAAAATTTGTACAGAATCAATAAAAAGGGTTATACAAGCTTTCAAGGAATACGGTTATCATGGATTTTGGAATAATGGTTACTCTTTTTTAAGAGAAGATGAACTTGAAAATGTTACACAACCGTCAGAGTCTCTCTTACTTGTTTCTGATGTCAGGCTTTACAAGAATGATTATGGAAAGGCTAAGATTGATTTCACATGGAGTGGACTGCCTTATCCCATGAAGGGTGTATCATTAACAGACCAAGATTTTTATGATAAACTAGATAATGAAGAAGTCTATTATAAACACGCTATCATTGTTATATCTATTCCTAAGGATGCTGATTGGACACATCCTGAAACAGGAGAAAGAAGAGCATATAAGTTTGTCAGTAAAATATTTGGAGTGAATAACTAATAAATATTTATTATAATTTTAAAAAATGAAATTGATAAAATTTGACGTTCTATTAAGCTATATATATGTAAAGGTGTAATTCCCTTTATTTTAAGAGGTCGGCCTAAAAGCCGACCTCTGTTGTTTTTCTGTGAAATGTTGGATAATCGTTCTTTTCAGTCTCCACTTATCCAACGGTTTGATAATTTCCCGTTTTATTTTTTCTCCCTTATCGTGATGGCATATCCGCCGCCGGGGGCAACGTACTGTTTCAGTTTCGATTTGGAAGTGATGGTTTTGGTTTTTATCTCGTAAGCTTGCGGATTGGTTTTGTAGTGGGTTTCAGGCGTGTCGCTGTAAATGGTAGCTTCGTATTTTTTGCCTTTGTCCAGAAAATCGAAGCTGATTTCGGATGTGCGTGCGTCGTAGCCTCCCAAGCTGCCCACGAACCAGTCGCCGGTGTTTTTGGCTTTCCGCGCTATGGTGATGTATTCAGCCGGTTCGGCTTCCAGGTAAACGCTCTTTTCCCATTCCATGGCTACATCCTTGATAAACTGGAATGCATCCATGAACTTTTCGTAGGTTTCGGGTAGGTCGGCCGCCATTTGCAACGGGCTGTACATGGTAACATAGAGTGCCAACTGATTGGCTATGGTCACGTTAGCATGTGAGTTGTTGTTGGGGTTGTATTTGTTGATGTCCATTTCAAACAATCCGGGCGTATAGTCCATCGGGCCGCCAATCAGGCGAGTGAACGGCAGTATGGCCGTGTGGTAGGGTTTGCTTCCGCCGAAGGCCTGGTATTCCGTGCCGCGTGCCGATTCGTTGCCGATCAGGTTCGGATAAGTGCGGCATATCCCGGTAGGACGGACAGCCTCGTGCGCATTGACCATGATGTGGTAGTCGGCCGCTTTTTCTATGGCATACTGGTAGTGGTTCACAATCCATTGGCTGTAATGGTTTTCGCCCCGCGGGATGATGTCGCCCACATAGCCGCTTTTGACGGCATCGTATCCGTTGTCAACCATAAACTGGTAGGCTTGGTCCATATGGCGTTCGTAGTTGCGTATGGAGGCGGATGTTTCGTGGTGCATGATTATCTTGACACCTTTGCTTTTCGCGTAGTCGCGTATTTCGGGCAGGTTGAAATCCGGATAGGGGGTTACGAAGTCGAACACGTAATCTTTGGAGTTTCCGTACCAGTCTTCCCAACCTTGGTTCCATCCTTCCACGAGCACGGCATCAAATCCGTGTTCGGCGGCGAAGTCAATGTATCGTTTCACATTTTCGGTGGTTGCACCGTGGCGGCCGTGGGGTTTGGCTTTGGTGTAGTCGGTGATGCCGAGTTGTACGCTCGGAAAATCCCATGTGTACGACCAGTCGCTTTTGCCGGTAATCAGTTCCCACCATACGCCCACATATTTGCAAGGTTTGATCCATGACGTGTCCTCTATTTTGCAGGGCTCGTTCAGGTTGAGCGTGATGCGCGATGCGAGTATGTCGCGTGCGTCATCGCTGACAATGATGGTGCGCCACGGTGACTGGCAGGGTGTCTGCATGTAGCCCTTGTCGCCTTGTGCATCGGGCGTCAGCCACGATTCGAAAATCATGTTTTCGTCGTCCAGATTCAGGTGCATGCATGCGTAATTGATCAGGGCGGCTTCGTGCAGGTTGATGTAGAGTCCGTCATCGGTTTTCAGCATGAGTGCGGTCTGTACGCCTGTGGGCGAGAAGCTTGTCTGTGACAGGTTGTCGGTGATGGCTCCGGCCTGCAGGTCGCGTATCTTGGACATTTTAGAAACGGTATAATCGTATTCCTGTGTGTCGTAGTCGCCCGGAATCCAGTAGGCGGTGTGGTCGCCGGTCATGGCAAATTGCGTGCGTTCTTCCTTGATGACAAAATAGTTGAGGTTTTTCTGCTGCGGAAATTCGTAACGGAATCCCAGCCCATCGTCAAAAAGACGGAAACGTACAATCATGGTACGTTCAGTTGTGGGTTGGAACAGGGTTACTGCCAATTCGTTGTAGTGGTTTCTGATTTCGGCTTCTTCGCCCCAGACGGTTTGCCAGGTCTCATCGAATGTGGCTCTTACGCTGTCTTTCAGCGTGAATCCGTTTGTCAGTGAATGTACGCTGCCTGCGTTTGTTTCTTCAAAATTGTTGAAGTCCCTGCGTTGCGCTTCGCCTTTCAGTTCTATACCCAAACGGCTCGGAGCAATGACGGTTTTTCCCTTGTATTCCAGCGTGTAGGTAGGATGCCCCTTGTCCAGGTTGAACTGCATTTTGAGTTGCCCGTTGGGCGACAGCAGGGTTTGTGCGGAGATGGCTGTGCTACAAAAGGCTGCTACAGCCAATGCCTTTAATGTTTTTCGGTTCATAGCATTTTGTGTTTATTGGTAGTTATTAGTCTTTTAACAGTTTGCAGACTTTTATTTGTCCTTGTTCAGAAATTTTTGCAAGATACGCTCCTTTTGTCAATTGTGCAATATTTATTGTAGATATTTTTTCCGTCAGTTTTTGGCGCATGATGCACGAACCGCTGATGGAATAGATTTCTATTTCACCTTCGTCTGCTGTCAGGCAAACATTCAACACGTCTTTGGTCGGGTTCGGATAGATGCAACTTTGTCCCGTAACCGGAGTTTGCAGGCCGGTTCCTCCCTGGCTCAGACGTATGCTGTATTCCAAGGTCTTGTCGTTGAACCGTATCGTGTATTCACCGGTGACTTCTATGGTAAACTTGAGGTTGGGCTTGCCGTTGGTGGTTTCACTGGCCGTGCCGGCCAATCCTTCTGCATTCCCCCAATCTTTCTTGCTGAAGTTGTTGGTGTTGGCAAATTTCAACTCCCAGCTTCCGGCGGGGATATACACGCCGGTTACTTCCCATTGGTTGTCGGCTATCAACTTCATACAACCGGCGCCCAGCGTCCAGTTGTTGTAAGTTCCACCTACATACATTTCCTCTTGTTCCGAATCGTAGGTGCGCACAATGGCATATTGCAGTGTCCCGGGGTTGAATGTGATGTAGTAGTTTCCGCTCGTTTCGATGGTAAACTTGATATTCTTGCAGTCCGGGTCGGGTCCCTGGATAGCCGTACCCGTGAGGCTGTTGTTCCCTTCGGCTGCCCCCCAGTCGGTGTCGCTCCAGTTGTCGGTATTGGCAAATTTCATTTCGTAGGTACCGGCTTCGAAATAGAGGCGGTCGCTCGTGAGAGTACCGTCCTCGGCAGGTGCTTTAAGCATCAGGCGCTTGTCTTCGTCGCCATTAAACCAGTCGGTAAACGAGCCGGCAATGAAATAGACACCAACTTTGCTCAAATCGAGCGATTCGGTTGCATCGTTGACTTTCGGCACCAGAATCGTGTTGTTGCTTGTCCAGTCGGAATATTGGGTCTGTTCGCCGCCGACGATGGCCACGCGGAAATAGCGTGCCGGACGTTTGAAGCTGCCCTCGTTCTGCGTGATGCTTACCGACAGCGAGTCGGCATTATACTCGGTGCAAGTGAATTGCAACATAGCGTAGTCGCCATTGCGGTAGTTGAAACCTTCGCCTTCGTCGTCATAGAGGCGGCCTTCGGCTTGGCCGTTGTCGAGCGGGTTGACAAAAAGTGTAATCGAATCGCAGGTATATTCGGCAGTACTCTGTATGTCATGGCCCAGATAGGGTAGAATGGCACCCGGACGAAGGGCTACAATAGCCTGATAACCGTCGTCTTCGGCTTCGAGTTTCAGCTCGTCCCAATCGCCCTGGGGCAACACGGGATTGACGGCCCAGCGCGGAATTACGAGCAGGTCGCTACCCAGCAGGAAGGCTTGCTGTTCTTCGCGCAGGTTTTCGTTGGTAAAATCAGCGAAAAAGAGCGGACGCATGAGAGGCATGCCCGTTTGAGCAGCTTCGTGGAACAGCGTATAGAAATAGGGCAACAAATGGTAACGGCGGTTCACGGCGTTGCGGGCCACCTTTTCTATTTGGCTGCCGAAGGCCCAAGGTTCCTGGGCGTGCTCCGAGGTGTGGTTGCGCGAGAAGGGATAGTAAGGAGCCAGAGCAAACCAGTGGCCCATCAGGTCGGCATTGCCCACACGGCCGTAGCCGCCCACGTCGGGCCCGCCGAAAGGCTGTCCCGAAAGGCCGAGGTTGAGCAGAACGGGAATCGTCACTTTCAGATGTTTCCATGTGTCGAGGTTGTCGCCCGTCCAAGTGGCGCAGTAGCGTTGTGCTCCCAGGTGGTTGGCACGCGAGAGAAGGAAAGGACGTTTATCGGGACGGCTCTGTGTTAGTCCTTCGTAAGAGGCTTTGGTCATGAGCGACCCGTACAGGTTGTGGTAACGCATGTGAGGTCCGGCAGCCAAATCGCCGCCACCACGGTGCCAGTTGGTAGTATCCATGGTCCATTCGGGAGTATTGAAGACTCCCGGTTCGTTCATGTCGTTCCAGGCTCCATCCATATTGTTTTCCTTGTAGAACTCGCCATAGAGGCCGGCCCACCATTCGCGAGTTTCGGGACGCGTGAAATCGGGAAATTTGCACATGCCCGGCCAAACTTCGCCTTCGTAATCGGTCACTTTGTCTTTGGTTTTCACCCAATGGTCACCCTCCTGGCCTTGTTGGTAAACGATGTAGCTCTCGTCGATTTTCACGCCTGGGTCGGTAATGTAGCCGGCCTTGAAATTGCGGCTGTGAAGTGAGTCGTTCATCGCTATGGGATTGGGCACGCCGGCTGCCGAGAAATATTCCGAGCCGTCGTAGGTAAAGATACGTTTCCCGTCCATGTAGTCGATGTCGAACCAAATCACATCGCATGGGTGATGGCGGCGGCGCATCTCGCTGGTAATCCACAGCACATCAGCTGGTTTGTACGAGGGGTTATAGCGCGACTGGTGGTAACCGATAGCCCACAGCGGGGGCAGGTTGATGGTACCCGTCAACTCGCCCAAAGCCTGCATCATCTCGGCGGGAGAGTCGCGCTCAATCACGATTACCCGGAAAGATGGGCCTTCGCTGGTTATCTGCATCGGATTCGAGAGGTTGATTCTCGACCGCCAGCTGTTATCGGCAATGATGCCGAATGTTTTCCCGTCGGGGCGCACACCCATAATCCAGGGATGCGACTGGTAAAGTCCGTCTTTGTAATAACCGTAGTTGTCGTTGTTCCACAGGGGAATGTCATAGCCGTTGCGGCGCAGGTTCCCGTTTACGAGCCCCGTACCGTAGAGGTCTATATCGTTGCTGTAAGGTATCTCGACCAAGGTTTTGCCATCTTCGTCGGTTTTGAATTCGGGACGTATTTCCCAATCGGCCGGAACATCGGCTTTGTAGAGCAAATCTGGTTGTACGGCAAATGATGCCAGGGTCTGCGTGGAATCGAAATCGGCCGGATAAAATACAGCCATATTGTCATCAAACAAGAATGATGATTGTGCTTGTGCATACATGCCGGCACACAGCAAAAACAGAATGAGCAGTTTATTTCTCATGATAGTATGTTGGATATGTTATGAATCGTTTTTGGTTGGTTAATATTCCAGGACGAGCATGGTCCAATATTTCAGCGCCGGCAATGTGCATTTTATGTTTCCGTCGGCGTATGTGTAATCCAATTGCATGGCGACTCCGTCGGAATTGTCGGGTGTCGCGGCCCACACGGCTTTGGGTTCCGCTTTGGCCGGCACGCTGATTTGCAGGCTTTCCAGCAAATCTGGCTCGCCCTGGTCGGCGTTGGTGTCGCACCAGTCCAAATGCGTGGCATTGCGGTAGCTGAGCAAATGTATTACATCCCTGTCAGCAAAACGTTTGCCTACTGTGGCAATTTGTTGTTTTACGGGAGGCCATTGGTTGAATGTGCATTGCCCGTCTTCCGATGATACGTTTACGCCATACCATTCCCCGGCTTCGCGCAACAGGTTTTCGTATGCGGTCAGGAAGTCGTAATAATGCACCATTGCGATTTTTAGTTCCCCCCGCATGGTCAGGTTGTTGCTCGGGAAATATTCGTTGCAAAGCATGTGTTCGCCCAGTTGCAGGATGCTTCCGCCCCATGCGAATGCAGCTGCTGTTCCCATCAATATGCCCGGCGTGTTGAAGTAGCCGCGGCCGAGCCTGCCGTGCTCATAGTTCATATAGGCTGCCAGAACGGTTTCCTTGCCGGATGACCAGTTGTCGTTGTTGGTGATGATATCGGAAAAAATGCTGTAGCCTTTTTCGTCGCTGTGGTCCCAGACTTCCGTGTACAGGAAATCGACGGGAGCCGCGGCAATCTGGTTTTCCTGCCCGTATTGTCCGACAGCGTTCATTACCAACGATTTTTCCGGCTGGGCATTTTTCATGCTTTCAATGAAATGCTTGAAAGTCTGGTCCAAATAAACGGGATTGCCGTTGTAGTCGTATGTGTTTCCGCGGCCGCCCAGCTGGTCAATCTGGTAACCGTCAAAATCGAATACGGCATACACATCGTCGTTCTGTTTGGCAATGTATTCTATCCATTCTTCGTTGGCAGGATTGACCAGATAGATGCTGCTCTTGAAAGGCGAACCGAGTTCGTGGCAGTCTTTTGCGGAATGGTTCCTGTCTTTGAAGATATACCATTCTTCCTGCACGCCATCGTCGGCGGCATCGTCCAGTGCGCCGTAGGCCAGGTTGTAGAACAGCGATTTCATGCCGTAGTCGTGCGAGGCTTTAATGTAACTTTCCACGGTCGTTTTGTAGCAGTCGCGGGTTATGATGTCCGTCCAGACTTCCATTGGCGCGGATGGTGTGCCGGCCAGCGGTTTGTGGTGTTTGTAGTGCCAGTCCTGATACTGCACATAGTTGATGTGGTGCCGGTTCAGGTTTGCCATGTTGGTTGCGATTTCGCTGCTGGACATTTTGCCGTAGGCCGACAGGAAACCGTTGCGCGGGAAGCGGGACACATCGGAGGAAACATCGACTGCGATACTGCCGTGGACAATCTCTTTGCCGTTTTCCACGCTGTACAAGTCAATCATGTAGCCTTTAAAATCATCGGCAGGCGGCTGCCATGTCCACTCACAACTTGTGAACGGTTCTTCGGCAAGGGTCGTGCCCAAATGGCGGTAGCGCACCATGACATCGGTGGCGCCATCAATCGGTTTGTTCAGGGTTATTTTGACGGTTTCGCCCGGATTGTAGCGTGCCTTGTCGGTGTTCAACTGTACGGGCATGTAGCCGTCACCGTAAGTGATAGGGTCATTGACCGGTTCAAACTTGTTACATGCCGCCAGGGACATGAAGAATGTCAGATATAATTGGAAAAAAATGATCTTTTTCATATTTTTTTTAGTTGCGTGTGAATGAAATGGTTTCGTTGGCAGCATCGATGACAATGCGGTAGTTTCCGGCTTCTGTTATCTTCCATTTGTTGTCCGGCTGGTTGCCGACCACGTATGTGCCGTTCTCTGCCGGTGCACAGTTGGCTTCCGGTGCCAGGATGAACTGTCCGCTCCAGTCATGGTTGATTTCGAGCGGGAATTTGATTTCGCCGGCAGATAAATGACCGGCGTATGAAAATTCATTGGGATTATTCGGATTTTTGGTCATTTCGGTTACGTTGTCCCAACTCCAGCCTCCGGGCGTGGCGTCGCCTATCATCCAGATGTGCTCGTACTTGCCTGTTTCGCCAAGCGATGTGATGCTGATGGTCAGGTTGTTAATATCCAATTCAATACGATAGTTTCCAGCGCTTTTGATTTCCCATTTGTAATCGGGACAGTCTTCTTCGTTCTCGCGGAAAACCATTTTGTTTGGATCATTTTCGTCACGGACATAGCACGGCAGGAATGAACCCAGTTCGGTAATGAATTTGAGCTCGCCTGCATTCAGCGCGCCTTGCCAGGAATAGCATCCGGCATTGTTTTCATCTTCGGTGAGTTCAGTCGCCAGGTTGCTCTCCCAGCCTCCGGGCGTGGCATCGCCAATCATGTAGAGATGTTTTTCTTCTTCTACATCGCCGGTTTTGGTGAATTGGATGGTCAAGGCTTCCGTGTTCATTTCGATGCGGTAGATGCCGGCGGCCTCTATGTTCCATTTGTAATCGGGATAGTCTTCTTCGTTTTCGCGGAACACCATTTTGCCAGGGTCGTTTTCGTCGCGGACATAGCATGGCAGCCATGAGCCCAATTCGGTGATGAATTTGAGTTCGCCTTTTTTCAGGACGCCTTCCCACGTGAAGAGCGACATGTTGTCATAGTCGGCAGTCATGGCAGTGGCCAATTGGTTGTCCCAGCCGTTAGGTGCGGCGTCGCCAATCAGGTAAATGGTCAATATCCGCCACTTGTAGGGCGCGATTTTCAAGGTTATGACCGGCGAAACTTGTGTCGGAACGTCCGGCGAGGCGACCGTTGCGGTCACGCGGGCTTCAAATTCGCTGTACGTTTCCAACGGGATGTCCGGGAAAAAATACAGCAAAGTGTCCGTGAGTTCCTTGTGTGTGAACGAGATAACGCGCGAATCGGTTTTGCCGATGTCGAATTTCATGCCTCCTTGGAAATCGTTCCCTTTCAAGTCCATTTCAAAAAGGTATGAGATGGCCGCGCCAGTGCCGGCGTTGGTGCCGCTTGTCCAGGTCAGTTGCAACGCTTCGGACGAGCTTGCACGCTGGTCGCATGCGACGGAATCGGACGATGCTTTCAGTTCAAGGGCGGTTTCGCCTTTGTCGGTGATGATTTTTTCTTCGCAACCGAATGATAGCAACGCGATGATGGCGCACGGTATGATGAATTTTTTCGTTTTCATGTCAGTTCATGTTTTGAATTAATAACCGGGGTTTTGTGTCAGCTTGCTGTTGGCCTCGATTTCCTGCTGCGGAATGGGGAACAGCAAATGTTTGGTCGTTGCGGATGTCTTTCCTATCGAATGCAGGAAATTCAGCGCGTAGTTGTCCTTGTAACGTATCATGTCGAACCACCGATGGCCTTCAAAGGCAAGCTCGATGCGGCGTTCATGAATGATTTTTTCACGCATTTCGGCTTGCGACAAGCCTTCTATGTCGGCACGGTTGGTCAAGCCGGCCCGTTGTCTGACTTCGTAGAGCGGGTTTTCGGCTTCTGTCGTGCGTCCGAGTTCGTTCAGGGCTTCGGCTTTCATCAGCAACACATCAGCATAGCGGGTAACGACCCAGTTGGCATCGCTGGTGTTGTAGTCGGGCGATTGGGCTTTGGTGAGCAGGAATTTGCGCACGTTGTAGCCTGTCGTCGAGTAGGATGAACTGTATTGTTGTCCGTCAAAAACAGGGCAGCCGGTGTAGAAAATGGTTTTGTCTTTCCGCAGGTCGCCGTCCTCGTATTGCATGACAAACTCCGAGGTCGGTTGGTTCCAGCCGTAGCAGCCGGCGGCCATGTTCGAGTTACGCGGTCCCATGAATGTGCTTGTCCAGGAACACTGGTTTTCATTGCTCCAGAAATCGTAACTTGTTTTGCCGTAATACTGTACCTCGAAAATCGATTCCACGCCGTTTTTCTTGGCAGGGTCGAAATTGTCCGAATAGTCGGCTGCAAGTTCGTAACCGGCTTCTCCTATTTCGTTGCACAAGCGTACTACTTCCTCGTATTTTTCATTGTCCGGCTCGTAAGTCAGGTAAACGCGTGCAAGTTCGGCCTTGGCAGCTTCTTTTGTGGCGCGTCCGAGGTCGGTCGTGGAGTATTCCGATTTGGCGGGCAGCAGGTCGATGGCACTTTTCAGGTCGGAGATAATCAAGCTGTAAATTTCATCGACCGATGCACGTTCCACTTGCAAGTCGGTTTCCGATGTTTGCGGCTCGGTGATTAAAGGCACTCCGCCGAACAATCTTACCAGAATGAAGTAATAATGTGCCCGCAGGAAATAGGCTTCTCCCAGGCATCGGTTCTTTATGCTGGTTTCAAGATCCATGTCGGGCACTTTTTGCAGGACAAAGTTGCAACGCAGGATTCCCGGTGATGGTCCTCTCCATAAATCGAGTGCGGCAAAGTTGTCTGCCGTGGCAATGAAGTTGGCCAGATCGATGGTTTCAATGCCATCGGTGCCGCCTCCTGCTCCGACAACACTGTTTCCGGCAATGATGTCGAGTGTCCAGATGCGCATGTTGTATAGTTTTGCCCATTGCAGGGGTTGGTAAGCCGCATTTACGGCGGCGACAGCGTCTTCTTCTGTCTTGAAGCTTTGCGAGCTGTCCACCGAATCCCAGGGTTCGCGGGTCAGGAAATCGTCGCAGGAATAGAGCAGTGCGATGAGTGCGACAGCTATCCAGGTTTTATATACGAATAAATGTTTCATCTGTCTTGTTTTTAGAAGGTTATGTTTATGCCGAAAGTGAAATTGCGCGTAACGGGATATACATTACTGTCGTTTCCGGAGCCGCTTACTTCCGGGTCCAGTCCCGTATAGCGTGTCAGCGTGAACAGGTTTTGTCCGGAAACGGATAGTCGTACGGACTGCATGGCGGCTTTTGTTGTCCATTTTGCCGGGAGTGTATAGCCTAAAGAGACATTTTTCAGGCGCAGGTATGAGCCGTCTTCCAGGAAACGGTCGGATACGCGGTTGTTTTTGTTCGGGTCGCTGAATACGGCACGCGGCATGGTGTTGCTTGTGCCTTCGCCGCGCCAGCGGTCCAGAACCGTTATCATTTGGTTTTGCGCCACGCTCATGGATTCCAGGACGGCACGGTTGCCGTTGTAGATTTTGTTTCCGGCCACGCCTTGGAAGAAAATTTCCAAGTCAAAGCCTTTCCACGACAATTGGTTGTTCAGCGAGAATGTCCACGAAGGTGTCGGGCTGCCCAAAATAGTACGGTCATCTTCGTTAATGACACCGTCGTTGTTCAAATCCTTGAAACGGATATCACCCGGCTGCGTACTGGTGTAAATGTCGCTTCCAACAGTCTGTATGGCGTGTTGGTCCACCTTTTCCTGCGTCTGGAAAATACCGTCGGTAACGTAGCCGTAGAACGCGCTGACCGGATAGCCGACCATGTGCACGTTGTTGTCAAAATACATCGGCACGTCGCTGTTCAGGCTTAACAATTTGTTGTAGTTATAGGATACGTTCCCGCTTGTCGTCCAAGTGAAATCGCCTTTGAAGTTGATGGATGTGAGTGCGAGTTCCACACCCATGTTGCGCATAAGCCCGGCGTTGATTTGCGGCACGTTTTCATCGGAATAGCCGGAGGAAATGGGCACGGACATTGGCACCAGCATGTCGTTTGTGTTCTTGATGTAGCCATCCAGGTTTACAATCAGGCGTGCGTCAATCATGGAAGCGTCCATGCCGACGTTGATTTGTTCCACTTCTTCCCAACGTACGTTCGGGTTGGGCATTACCCACGGTGCCAGGCCGCTGACTTGCGTTCCGTTGAAGTTGTACTGTACGGTTTGGAGTGCTGAGGCGTAGGCGTAATTGCCGACGCTGGCCTGGTTGCCGGTAACGCCGTATCCGGCACGGATTTTCAAGTCGCTCAGTGCAAATGATTTGTTGAAGAACTGTTCTTCGCTCAGACGCCAGGCAGCCGATACGGAGGGGAATACGCCCCAGCGGTTGGCCTTGCTGAAACGTGATGAACCATCGGCACGTACGGTTGCGGTAAGCAAATAGCGGTTGTCGTAGGTGTAGTTGGCACGCGCCATGAACGACAGGAGCGCCCAGTCGCTGCCGTTTCCCGACAAGGTCGGTTCCAGAATGCCGTTCGACAATTCTTGTGCGGTCTCGCTGATGAATCCTTGCACCGTGCCGCTCATGTACTCGTATGTGTTGGCTTGCGCCGACGAACCGATCATGGCGGTTACGTTATGCTTGTCGGCAATGAGCTTGTTAAACGTCAGCGTGTTGTCCCACAACCATGTGATACTTTTGTTGTAGGTGCGTGATGCTTGCGATTCGGGTTGCTCGATAGGTTCCCAATCGTATTTCGGCGTCCATGACTTGCTGTCCCAGAACAAAGTCTGTATGCCGAACGTGCTTTTGAAAACCAGCCATTCCCACGGTTTGATTTCGGCGTAAATGTTTCCCAACAGGTTGTAGCCTTTGGTAGAACTGCTGTTTTCCATCATCTTCCCTATCGGGTTGGCAATGTCGCCCACGTACATGGCCAGTCCGACCGGGCCTGCCCACGAGCCGTCTTCGTTTTTGATAGCCTGTGTCGGGAGCGCTTTCATCGTGTTTTGGATGTTGTATTCACCTTGCGACTTTATGTCGTGGTTTAACGACAGTTTGTTTCCGAATTTCAGCCATTTGTAAATTTCCGTGTCCGAATTGAATTGCAATGTCAGACGTTTATAATCAGTTGTCTTTATTATACCTTGTTGATCGTAATATGCTCCGGAAACATAATATGTCGTTTTTTTCGTACCGCCCGAATAGCTCAGCGAGTAGTTTTGCGTAGGTGCGTATTGGAACAGTTCGCTCATCCAGTCCGTGCCTGTGCCTAATGCGGTCGGGTCGATGAATGCCGGGTTTTGCGGTTGTCCGCCGGCCGCCATCATTTCGTTGTGCAACGATGCGAATTGTGTGGCGTTCAGCAACGGCAGCGTGCGTTGTATCTGGTCGAAGCCGTAGGATGCTTTCAGGTTCAGGCTACTTTTGTCGAAGTCGCCTTTTTTGGTTGTGATGATGATTACGCCGTATGCTCCGCGCGATCCGTAAATGGCCGTGGCCGATGCGTCCTTCAGCACATCGACGGTTGCCACATCGTCCATGTTGATCATGTTTAGCGGAACATCGGTCGGAACGCCGTCAATGACCAGCAGGGGGTCGCTGTTGTTGATGGAGCCTATGCCGCGCACTTTCATGCTTACGTTGCTGCCCGGCGCGCCGCTCGAAACGACTTGCAAGCCGGTTGCACGTCCTTGCAGTGCAGCTCCGAGGCTTGGCGACGGTTGGCGCGCAAGGTCTTTGGAGGAAACTTGGGATATGGCTCCGGTCAAATCGCTTTTTTTCTGGATGCCGTAGCCGATGACCACAACTTCTTCCAGTTGTTCGTTGTCTTCTTTGAGCACGATTTGCAGGTTGCTCTGGTTGTTGACCGTGATGTCTTGTGTTATGTATCCTACATAACTGACAGTCAGTATGGATGAACTGTTCTGTACGGTAATGGTAAAATGGCCGTCAAAGTCGGTGATTGTTCCGTTTGTGGTGCCTTTTTCCATGATGTTTACGCCTATGAGCGGCTCGTTGTTCACATCGGAAACCAATCCCTGCACTGTCTGTTGTGCCATTGCACCCGTGCATGCAAAACAGGCCAGAGCGGATAAAATGATCCGTTGAAATGTTTTCATCATATTGGAATTTTGGTTATGAAATAAGCAGAATAAAGGCAAGCCGTGACGTTCGGGTTTGCGCCATGACTTGCCTGATTGATTTAGTGTACGATGAATTTATGAATGGATTTTTGATTGTTTTTGTGCAGGATGGCGATATACATGCCTTTGTGCAGGTTGCTGATGTCGAGCTGGTCATTGTTGCATGAATTTATGCACATGCCGTTGATTGCCAGTACTTCAATCCGGTCCGCTCCTGTACAGCTAATGCGATTGCCGTCAATCTTCCAGTCAAGGTTTTCGTTGATGGAGAGGTTGGTTGTCGTGCCGCCGTTTCTGACAACGTTCAGCTTCATTGTGTTCAGGTTGAGTGTCAGTGTGTGGTTGCCGGCCTGTTCGGAGGTAACGTTGAACTTGTAGTCTGTTCCATCTCCGAGCAGCATGACATCAAGGTCACCTTCCTGCAACGGTGTTTTGTCGCTTGTGGCACCGTATGCAACGGCCGAATAGTCCTTGTCTGCAAAGAATTTCAGTTCGCCTTGTTTCAAATCGCCTGTCCATGTATATATACCGTCGTCTGTTTTTACGAAAATCTGGTCATCATGGAAACTCCAGTCGTTTTCACCACCGATGGCCGGTCCGACAAGGTATAACTGTTCGGGCTTGACAATTTCCGGTGTTGCAATGGTCAGTTTCATTGTGTTCAGATCTACGGTCAGGTCATAGTTCTTTTCTTCAAGGTTGAAAACCCATTTCCAGTCTTCGTCACCGCTTGTGGTGTATTTGACGTCAAAGTCGCCTTCGGCATTGATGGTTGTGCCCGACTGTGTGGAAACATACATGTGGTTGTTCCATTTGCGGGTTTGCATGAATTTCAGTTCTTTTTGGGGAGCCAGTTTGAGTGTGGCTTTGTATATCCCCGAGTTCCAGGATGTTTCTGCTAACTCAATTGCGTTTTCTATTGTCCATCCGGCTGTTGTGGCATCGCCAATGGCGTAAATGGCAACGGGATGCTCAGCATACTGGTTTTCCAAACCGGTACCATCGCTAATGGTAACCTTGGGCGTTGTTCCGGTCAAATCAACCCGGCATTTGTAGCGGCCGGCAGTTGTTACTTTGAACGATTTGTCGGGGTCGGTATATCCTTGCCTGTATTCCAATTCGTAGTCACCGGTAGCCAGTTCCAGATAAGTTTCATTTTCGTTGTCGGAAACCACGGTTGTGGCGTCTTTGGGACCATATCCGGGAGCAAAATCATAGGTGGTTACAAAACGGAAACGTCCCTCGTTGAAATCGGCGGTATATTCAAACACGCCTTCACTGACATTTTCCATACGGATTACATTGTCTGAATTCCATTCGGCAGGGGTGGCATCGCCTATTACGTACATGGCTTCAGGATAGTTGTCTGCAAAACCGGCAGAAATCGAAGCCACAAGGGCTGTCGCTAAAAAAAATACTTTTGTTCTCATAAAGCTGGAATTAGATTTTTGAGCTGATTAAACAATAAATAATTTGGTCAAATGCATTTACCGTCGGCAAAAGTATAGGCTTTGCGATTTGTGAACAAGCCGTAGTAGTAAAAAAGTAGTCATTTTAGAGTTTTATATAGCTGTTTGTCAGTGCTTTAATGCTCTCTCTGGTTGTTGAAAAAGTAGTGCTTTCTGACGGTTGTACACGAAGTTGTCCGGACTTCAGTTTGGGTATTTAGATATTTATTTTTTACCTTTGTGTTGGATTACCGCAAATAATGTTTTTTCTTAAAATCGGTTTTGACATGAAAAAAAAACTGTGTTTCTGTCTGTTTTTATGTATGTGTGCTTTTGTACAAGCCGGTACGGTTTTCATGAATCCTGCAGTACTTGATTCGTTGGATCAGATAATCCTGGACCACGCCGTTTATGCGCAACCCAAGGAGCAGGAAATAGCACGTCACAAGGCGGAGCTTGATTCTGTTGGCAATGATGCGGAATATTTTCAGGTGTTGGGTGAAATAGCGGATGCATATCGTTCCTATAGCATAGATTCCCAGCTGGTTTACACCCAGAAGCGGTTGGATTTGGCAGAACGTATTGATAATCACGATTTTATGGTTCAGGCCATGCTCAACATGTCAGAATGTTATTATCTGGTCGGGATGTACAAGGAAGCAGATGAGTTGTTGTCCAAGGCTTTTGCTGCGGGAATTCCCGATTATTTGAAATTCTATTATTACCATTTGCGAAGAACCCTTTATGAATTGCTGGCCGATTACGTTTCGATTGACTCCTGGCGTACCGGATATCTGGAGTTGCTGGATGCATACCGTGATTCTATTCTGGGCATCAGTCCAGCCGGTTCGTTTACGTACGTAATTGTAAAATCGGATCAGGCTGTTTATCAAGGGCATTGGCAGGAAGCGATAAACTTGCTCAATTCCTATGAGGCAAAAGAGCTGGCTGTTCACGACAGGGCGTTGTTGTATTATGGTTTGGCAAAGGTGTACATGCAAATGGGCAACATGGAGCATGCTGCTTATTATTATGCCTTGTCGGCACAATGTGACTTGAAGGCGGCTGTGCGTGAATATATTTCGTTGCGGAAACTGGCTGAACTGCTTTTTGCCGCCGGAGACATAGAGAGAGCCTACAATTATATCAAATGTTCCATGGACGATGCCGCGTTGTGTAATGCGCGTCTGAGGGCGATAGAATTGCTGCCGATATACAGGATTATACAGGAAGCATATCAGGCGCAGATAGAAAAGCAACGGAAATCTTCCATGTTGTTTACGTATGTCATATCCGTCTGTCTGCTCGTAATGATAGTCACTTTCATATTGGTTTTCTGGCAAAACCGGAAACTGAGTGCCATCCGGAAAAAACTGAAAGCGACCAACGATGACTTGCTTGTTGCCAATTCCAGTCTGGCAGAGAGCAATCATATCAAGGAAGAGTATATCAGCCGCTATATGAACCAATGCTCCAACTATATTGAAAAAATGGATGGATATCGCCGGCAACTCAACAAACTGGCTACATCCGGACAAAGTCAGGAGTTGTTCAGGGCCTTGAAGTCGTCCAAGATCATTGACAAGGAACTGAAAGACTTTTACAGGAATTTTGATGAATCATTCCTGCAGCTTTATCCTGATTTCGTACAGAAGTTCAATGATTTGCTGGAGCCATCTGCCCGTGTACATCCCAAAGGCGAGTTGTTGTCGCCTGAACTGCGCATATATGCCCTGATCCGCCTGGGCATAACCGACAGTGCCAGAATAGCGCAATTTCTCCGCTATTCCATAACGACCATTTATAATTACCGCACCAAAATGCGCAACAAGGCCATGGTTGACAGGAATTCATTCGATGAGCGGGTAATGTCCCTGTAGGATTGCCGGTTGGTGTTCTGCAAGGCTATGTTTTTCCGGCTTAGGTGGCATGCAAACAGGCATTGCACATGCGGTATTATTCCCGTATCCGGTCCGGATTTTCAGGCACCACTTTTTCTATCACCTTTTTGTAGGGTGCAATCATGCCTTCATTCATCTTGTTGCCCATTCTTGCACGTATCTTCCGGTTGTTGGCCAGGAATCCGACCAGCTTCATTTTGAGCATCATGCCCATGTGGCGTTACGGGAAATCATCGTATATGCCATGTTTCCTGTAGAATTTGTGGTCGGCCTGCATCAGTCCGCGCATGAGGTATATAAGGTCGCGGAAGATTTTCGTACCTCCGACACCGTAGAAGTTTGCTGGCAATAAAGTCTTGTGGTTCAGGCAGAACAACAGTTTTCCGGACAGTTCATGGAGTTGGTCGTGCAGCTTGGCGGAGTCTCCGGTTTCGTTGCATACGATGCCGCACAGCATGTTGCGTCCTACTTCTGCCCGGGCTTCCATAATGGTTTGCAGGTTGTTTTCAGCAGACAATTTTCCATTGACCAGATAGGCTATGGGCATCTTCATAATCCTAACTACTGGTCCATGCTGGCTGGTTGCATGGAGTACGTGAAAAAACTGCCGGAATTGCCATTGGACCGAAACCGGTGTGAATGCTGGCGGACCGGTATAAAGATTCCCCAAGGCAAATGTAGCAATTTTGGCTGTAATAACGCAGGTTGTCCGGATAAAAAACAGGAAATTTTTCCGATGCGGTGAACAACAAGAAAGGAACCGTATCCGACAGGTGATGTAACGGATACGGTTCCTGGGTGTACAGACAGAAGGTTTTCTTCCCGTCTGGTTCTGTTAACAGCTTACTTCACAATCTTGTATGTGGTTTTCTGGCCGTTTGCAAAAACAAGGCTCAGCATATAGCTGCCTTTGGTCAGGGCAGAGCAGTCTATTTTCAGGTATTCCGTGTTCGGACTTACGGTCAGTATTTGTTGTCCCATCAGGTTGAATACGGTCGCCATGGCTATCTTGTCTGCTGCCTGGATGTTCAGCACGTCGGCTACCGGATTCGGATAAACGGAACATTCCGTGTCCATTTCGATTGTCGTGTTCGTGCTTTGTCCGGCATTGTAAAGTTCCGATTCGTTGACGGTGAACTCATTTGTACTCCACATGCCATCGCCAAGGGCTGGCGTATGCCATTGTACGGTAATGGCCATGTTGTTTAAGGAAGTAAGGTTTTCAAATCTCAGTTTCTCTCCTTCTACCGATTGGGTCTTGTCGCCTAATGACTGGCCTACGCCATTCACAATTATGTTGATGAAATCAATCGGCTGTGTTGCATCTTCAGTAGCCCGTCTGATAATAAAACTGATGGCAGTTGCGTTTTCTTTCTGGATAGTGAGTAAAATTCGTCCGCTTGCATCACCAAAATCAGGGTCGCTTAGGTGTCCGGTCGGGAAATTGTAGTAAACCAAAGATGCTGTTGTTAAAGTAACCGTTGCACTGTTTCCCGATTCGTTTCCATAGGCATCTTTTGCAGTTATGGTCAGGGTATAAGTTGTATTAGCTTTCAAATCAGATAAAGTCAGCACATTTTCTGCTGGAACCAATACTTTATTATATTCATTAGATGCATCTACAACGTGATACGCAGTTACTCCTACGTTGTCAGTTGCATCACTCACCTGGATTTGTGCGCTATTGTATGTAGGAGTGCCTAAAAGAGTGGCTGTTCCCATGACAGGAGCTTCCGTATCTGCCTCAACATTGTCGCAAGTGCCCCATTCAATGTCGCTAGGTTGTTCGAAAGTAACCTCTCCGACTCCATCTATTATGACATATAACGGAGTATAGAAGGTGGGATCTGTAGTAGAAGAAATGTTACATGTAATGGAAGTGCCATCGGCGGCTACACTCTGGTGGTCACCATTCAAATAGTAGCCACCAACACCATTGGCATTCACATACGAGCCACCCAGTCCTGTTAATCCAGTGCCTTCAATCAGGATTTGATAGTTCCCTTCACTGAATTTCTGGCATGTTAAATAGACGGTATTTGTACCATTGGTTAATGGTTCGGAACAATACTGTTTTGCAAAAGTTGCATTTGAACTGCATAGCATGGCAATACCCATTGCCAAAACTTTAAATAAATTTGTTTTCATAATAAAAGAATTAAAACAGTTAGTAATATGTTTATTTTTATGATTGATATCCATTAATTTCGGTTCAGTTGCTTGCCCGCAGTTTTGTGCGGGCAAGTTGTTTTCTATCTGAGTGTGAATGTAGCCGGTATTCCTTGTTGGCTGTCGGCGGCTATCCACACCTGGAAGTCGCCGGGTTCGGCATAACTGCGCATGTCGCTGTGGCAGAACGCCAGGTCATCGGCTGTCAGTTCAAATGAAACGGTGGCAGTTTGGCCGGCTTTGATGTGCACTTTCTGGAAACCCTTAAGGAGGCGTACCGGCTGGCACAACGATGCGACAAGGTCGCGTGTGTACAGCTGTACGGTTTCATATGCATCGTATGAACCTGTGTTTCTTATTTCGCAACTTACGGTGATTTTTCCGTTTCGTGTCAGCACGGTGTCCGAAAGTACCGGATTGGCGTATGCGAATGTCGTGTAGCTCAAACCGTAACCGAATGGGAACAGAGGCTGGCTGCCGGCGTCCAGATGGTAGCTGGTGGAACCGATGGAAAATTGCGGTGCTGCCACCGGAATGTCATCTATCATCGTTATGTTTGAGGCCGGTCGGCCGGTATTTTTGTGTGCATAATAAACGGGCACCTGTCCGACCATTTTCGGAATGGTAACCGGCAGTTTGCCGGATGGGACGGCTTGTCCGGTAATCAGTTCGGCCAATGCGGGTCCTGCCATGGTTCCGGCATGGAAATGATAGAGTACGGCATCGGCCATTTCCGTTTCCTCGCCAATGGTCAAGGGCCGGCCGGCCATGACAGCGAGCACTAACGGCTTGCCGGTGGCTTTGAGTTGTCTGATTAATTCCGTTTGTGCTCCGGGCAACGAAATGTCGGCGCGGCATTTGGCTTCGCCGGACAAAATGGCTTCTTCGCCAACGCAACATACGATGGCATCGGCACGTCTGGCGGCTGCCACGGCTTTTTGTATGCCTTGTTGGCTGTTGTCACGGCTGTATGTCAGTCCCGGCTCGACGATTACGTTAAACTGCTCAAGGTTGCGGAATGCCTGTGCAGGCGTAACGCAATGTTCCGGCTCGGCATCGAAGCACCATGTGCCAACCTGGTCCACACCGGCATCGGCCAGCGGCCCGACAAGTGCGACAGTCCTGACGTCCTTGAGCGGCAGGGTCTGTTTGTCGTTTTTCAGCAATACTGCGCTTTCAATGGCGGCCTGTTTGGCTTTTTCAAGCGATTCGGGGCGGTAATACGGGTTTTCCACCTTGGCCGTGTACGGATTTTCAAACAGGCCTAAACGGAATTTGAGCCGCAGGATGTTGCGCACGGCATTGTCTATGTCCGCTTCCTTGACTTTGCCTTCCTCCACCAGTGTTTTCAGGTATTGCGTGTAGCCGTAGCTCATCATGTCCATGTCCACACCGGCGTTGGCGGCCACTTCCGCAGCGTGTTTCAGGTCGGAGCAGAAGCCGTGCGGTATCATTTGTTCCATGGAACCCCAGTCGGTAACCAGCATGCCGTCGTAGTTCCATTCGTCTCGGAGAATGTCTTTGTTCAGCCATGCGTTTCCGGTTGACGGCACACCGTTGATGTCGTTGAACGAGCACATGAATGTGGCGCATCCGGCATCGGCAACAGCCTTGAAGGGAGGCAGATAGACATCGCGCAGTTGTACTTCCGGAATCCATGTCGTGTTGTAGTCCTTGCCGCTCTCGCTTACTCCGTAGCCACAAAAATGCTTTGCGCAGGCAGCAATGGCTGTCGGGTTGGCCAGATTGTCTGTCTGGTATCCTTTGACGGTGGCGGCTCCCATAACGGCCGACAGGTAGGTGTCTTCGCCGTACGATTCGGCTATGCGTCCCCAACGCGGGTCGCGGCTCACGTCAATCATGGGCGAAAAGGTCCAGCGGATGCCGCTTGCCGCCGATTCTTCGGCTGCTACGCGCGCGCCGGCTTCGACAACAGCCGGATTCCAGGTGGCCGCCTGTCCCAACGGAATGGGAAAAATGGTTTTGAAGCCGTGAATGACATCGCGGGCAATAATCAGCGGAATACCCAGACGGGATTCTTCAACGGCAATGCGCTGCAATTCGTTGACAACGTCCACATTGACCTCGTTCAAGATGGAGCCGACTTGTCCGGCACGGATCTGTCCGGTCAGGTCGTCGGACAAGCCCATGCCGTTGAGCTGGTTCATTTGTCCGATTTTTTCCTCCAAGGTCATCTGCGACAATAAATTGTCTATTTTTTGTTCAGTGCTGTCTTTTGCTGGCGTGCAGGCTGCCAATAAAGCAATTGTGGCGAACCATAACAGTTTGTTTTTCATATTTGTACGATTTTAAGAATTGTTTTTTTCAGTTTTTCAGCATTTTCCGGACTATCATGTTGCCGTTATGACGTATTTTTGCAATGTATGTTCCTTTGGGCCAACTGGTTGCATCAATGCTACTGATGTTTTTTGCCTGATAGATGACCGCACCGGCCAGATTGATTACTTCAATGTGTTCCACCGTGCGGCCGAAAGCAAAAAAATCGTTGCTCGGGTTGGGGTAGCAGGTAATGGAAGTCAAGTCGGCATTGGTTGCGGAAATGGCGGTATTTGTCGGACCGGTGAATGTGTCATCGGCATCGCCCTGCTGGTAAACTTTGACGAAATCGATATACATGCAGGCGTCTCCGCCGGCAAGTGCCGTTACGGCGTTGATGTCCCATATCTGCGGGAACGAGCCGCCGACGGCCAGGTTGAACAGCACGAAAAACGGTTTGTGGAAATAGTTTCCTGTTGCCCAATCCCCGTTCCGGTCGCTAATGGCCATCTGGAAATAAGGTTCCGCCTCCGGATATTTGTCCTGGTCCAGGTACATTTTCAGTTCGTTTTCATCCCAATAGAGCGTGAACAAATGAAAATCATCCTGCATGCCGTATGCGTTGGTCTTGTGTTGGGCATAATTGGGGTAAGTGTTGTTGGAGTCATAGAATCCCCAATGGCATGCCCCGTTGAAGTAGCGGTCCTGCGTGCCGTTGTTTATGCCGCTCACATGTCCCATTTCCACGACATCGATTTCGCCGCAGCGCGGCCAGCTTACTTGCGCAATGTCGTTGCCCATCAGCCAGAATGCGGGCCATAGTCCGTTGGCCGTATGCGGGAATTTGATGCTGGCTTCTATTTTGCCGTGGGTGAAGTAAACTTTATTTTGTGTCGTTATGCGGCCGGAAGTGGCGGTTTTCCCGTTGTAGTTTTCTTTTTTCGCGGTCAGTATCAGGCACCCTTTGCCCGAAACGGGTTCTTTGCCCACCGATACATTTTCGGCGCGGTAATATTGCAATTCGCCGTTTCCGCCGCCGTCGCCGTTCACTTCAATGTTCCAGTTGTCCGTGTTCAGGCTATTCCCGTTGAAGTAGTCTGCCCATACCAGGCGGTATCCATCGGTTTCACCGGTGCCGGTTTCATCTCCGCTGTTTCCGGGTTCTTCGCTGCCGGAATTTTCTGTCCGTGGATTGGGATCGTTGTCCAGCAGAATATCGTCGCACAGCATCCAGGCATCTGCGCTCAGGCTTTCCGTCCTGTCCACCATGAACATGATGAAGCTGATACCGCTGTTCTTGAATGCAGAAATGTCAAACACGACATCTTGCCATTGGTCTGCTTTGATGGCGGTCATGGGTGTCAGGTCGAGCGAACCGCCTGTCGGATGTGTGTCTGCCACTTTCAGATTCGGCATGTTCCCGTTGTTGCGATACATCATCACATGCAGGTAGTTGTAGCCGGTAATGGCATTGTCCGGTGTGTAAATGGCACCCGACCAGTTGTCGCAGCCCACTGCCCGCATGGTGTAGAGCACTTTGTCGGAGGTGTTCAGTCCGGTTTTGTATTCGTTTGTGCGTATTTCAGTGAAGCAACTTACATTGTTCCATGTATGGGCATTCGCCTCAAAATCGTCCACCAACAGTTGTGCGTTTATGAATGCCGGCAAAACTGTTATGCCCAATAAAAGAAGTAATTTTTTCATAAAGTTATTGTGTTTGAGTCAAATTTGAACCAATTGATATTTATGTTGCCTTTTTGCACGGTTATGCGCAGGGTATGTTTCCCGGCTGTTATGTCAACGGGTATTTCCAGTGTTTTCCAGACGGATGCATCGCCGGTTTTTTCTGCTTCAGCAAGTGCTATCTCCGTACCGTCCGTTCCGATTTGCAGGCTTGTGTCGCTGTATGCCGCGTAGCGGATACGTAGTGTTGAAACGTGTTCCTGTGGCTCAATCTGGTATTCTACCCATTGTCCGGCCATAAAATCGGCCAACTGCAACTGCCCGGTTGCATCAGTGGTGGGGCGTAGGTGTGGCCCTGCAATCCAGCCGCTTTTTCCGATGCTTTCCTGGCTGCATGTTGCCGTGTATGTGTTTGGCAGAATGTAGTTATCCGTGCTTTGCCAGGTGTTTTTGTCCAATGATGGCAATCCGGCAAACACTTGCCCAAGTTCGCTTAGCGCGAATGGTTTTGTCTTGGTGAGCAACTGCATGTAAGGATAGCTGTCCACCGGCCCATCAGCTCGTGGAATAAACCATGCGTAACGTTCCACCATCGGGTCGGCTTCCAGATAGGTGATGGCTTCGCTCATGTAGTTCATTTGTGCCTGCACGCTGGAAATATGGTTTTCCCATGCGCAAAATTCGGTCAGCCAAATCGGTTTGCCGTATTTGTAAAAACGTTCCACGTATGATTTCAGCGCGCCGGCCGTGCCCATGTAGCAATGGATGGCAATGGCGTCGACATCATCCGGCGAAACGAGCGTGAAAAATTCATCGAGCCATACGACAGGGTCGCCGTAACCATCCAGCGTACCGTAGTTCATGGCCGGCGAAACGATTTTCATGTCTAATTCATCCGCCAAGGTTTTCAGGCCGTTCCAGTGTCCGGCCGCTTGTGCCGGCGTATAGTTGCATTGGTCGGTCAGATTCGGCTCATTGAAGGCCAACAAATATTCACAGCCGGGATTGGCTGCCTTACAGGCCCGTATCCGGCCGGCATCATACGCTCCGTTCCAGGCCATTGGACAAAAATCCAAGTTGTACGACTTGAATAGTTGGCCGATATTGTCCGTTACATCCGGCCCCCAATTGTATGACCAGGAAATGTAAGGTGCCAGCAAATCGACATCTGAATCGATGGTAAAGTTGTAGGAAACGCCCCGTTTTGCACTTTTCGGTAAAACGGCCAGCGCATCCGGCAATTCGGGCGGCGTGACAACGACGATGCAGGTGGCGTTTATGTCGTTTGCTGCTACAGTAATGTTTGCAGTGCCTTCTTGCTGTGCGGTTAGCTTGCCGGCTGTAACCGAAACGATTTCCGGATTTGTGCTATGCCAGACGAGTGTGGAAACCGATGCTTCAGAAGGCCGCAGTTCGGTCTGCAGCTCGTATGTTTCGCCTATTTCCATTTCCAGAACGGTGTGATTCAAAAGAATAGCCTCCAATGCGGTATTATTATGGCATGACATCAGGCATGACATAACAAGATATTCGATTAAGGCTCTGATTTTCATAATATTAATCTTTTTCTTTTATATTTGTTTCTGGTATACCCGTACCCAGTCCACTTTCATTAGTACAGGATTGTTTTCCGGGTCGGCAAAAATGTCGGTGTTGATGCTTCCTCCCATGGTTCCACCTATGGCCAGATTTAGAATGATGTAAAACTCATCGTTGAATGGCCATTGTTCAAAATCCGGTTCTGTAGTCGGTTCATATTGAATGGTGGAAACTTCATCATCGATATAAAAACGGATGGCATCGCGTTGTAACTCGTAGTCTTTCAGCCATTCAATCCCGTAGATATGAAATTCGCCTTCTACATTCTCAACGGTTGCCCGATAGCTCCAATTCGTTCCATTGCTGCCGTTTTTTTTGCGCGTATGCAAAGCGTGTGAGATCATTGTCGGATTTGAGCCGACATGTTCCATGATGTCTATTTCTCCGCAGGTGGGCCAGCTTCCATATCCGAGCATCCAGAATGCCGGCCAGGTTCCGCGTCCGGATGGCAGTGAAATGCGTGCCTCGATTTTTCCGTAAACGAAATCTTTTTTGTTTTCGGTGGTTATGCGTGCGGAAGTATAGTTGTTGTTTTCATATTGCTCCTGTTTGGCTTCTATGACCAGGCAACCATCTTCAATGCGCAGGTTGTCGCTTCTGTCCGTGTAGTATTGCTTTTCCTGGTTTCCCCAGCCTCCGCCGCCTATTTCAATATTCCAGTAATCGGTGTTTAATTCGGTTCCGTCAAAGTTGTCTTCCCAGACCAGCTGGTATTCACCCTGGTAGCTTCCACCCTGGCGTGTAACGTATACGATGCATACGGCAGCGTATTCTCCAATGGTTGCGCGGATTTCTGCTTTGCCATCTGAAACAGCTGTTACGATACCGTTAAAGACGGTGGCTATTTCTTCGTTTGATGAAGTCCAGATGACAGTTTCCGAAGTATTCGGGCTGACTTGTACTTCCAGGGTTTCCATGTCGCCGATTTCCAATTGCATGATGGAACGGCTTAGGACAATATCCAGTTTGTCTTCTGTGCATGCCAGCAGGCAAAAGGACAAGGCTAAAAAGAGGAAAAGGCGTTTTTTCATATTACTTTTATTCTAAATTAGGGTATTGCTTGCAATTTGTACCTGCCGGCACAGCCAAGTGCCGGCAGACTATGTTTAACGGTTTATTTCTTGTATATGAATGCGGCGTCAAACTGTAATATAGTACCAGGGGTAGCACCGCTCAAGAAAGAAAATGGATAAAATCCTTCAGGAGCTGTTGTGACTTCTGTTGTAGCATAGCCTAAGTCAACCAAATCTTTCATACATATTTCTATTTCACCCCAACTGCCATTGCGTGTAAAGTCGGCCTTGGGTTGGTATGTAGTATTAACATCAACAAAAGCAGTTGAACCAATGCATATTTTACCAGAACCTACAGTTCCATTGATTTGCAATAAGTGTGAGCTGTTATCGGTAGATTTCATGGCAATATGGAAATAATAATCTTCAGGATTTTCCATAATTTTAGCCAAAGCACTGATTTTTTCTGCAGAAGAGCAACGATAGCCGCCGCCAGACCAACCTTCAGGAGCTACAACTGTCAGACTAACCCAATCTGTCGCTTCACCATAAAAATTTAGACCAGAAGTCGTGCCAGCAGTATAGGTTTCTCCAGCATTCCAAATGTCAAGAAAACAATCTTCTTGGTTGACGCGGAAATCAGCAACAATTTTAGATGCTATTTTCTGGGCGTTTGTTTCATCCAATTGGAAAATGTAGTATTCGCTTCCCTGCAATGAGGCGTGGTCTGCTCCGGGCGTTTCATTGTTATCTTCATTATCATCACCGTTTCCTTCTGCAACGACCGTTACAATGCAGGATGCTGTTTTTCCATCAGCGTTGGCTGCAACGATAGCAGTACCTTCGGCAACGCCGGTAACAACACCTCCGTCAACGGTAGCCACAGCGGTGTTGGATGATTCCCATGTAACTTCGGCGGCTCCGGCAGGTTCTACGGTGGCCGTCAAGGTTACGGTTTTGCCTACTTCAACTTGTACGGTTGACTGATCGAGTGTCACGTTGGTCACTCCTTCTGTTTTTTCTTCACATGCAGCAAACATGAATGCGGCTGCTGCAAGGGCAATAAATTTAATGTACTTCATAATTACTTAATTTTGAATTGTTTATAAAATGGTCAAGGACCGTTAGTTATTAGTTGTTTCATTAATATCCGGGATTTTGTTCCAGCAACGGATTCAGTTCGATTTCTTCGTCAGGAATCGGGAAAAGCTCATGTTTGCCTGCTATAAAGGTAGCCATCTGATCCTGTGCTTCCTGGCTCTCGGTAGCTCTGTAGGCATTCATGGTTTCTTCCGCCACACCCCAGCGGCACAAGTCGAACCAGCGGTGCCCTTCCATGGCCAGTTCCATGCGGCGTTCGTGCCGGATTGCCTGCCGCAAAGTCGGATTGCTGATTTCTTCTCCGTTGATTTTCAGTGTATATCCGGGATATTCCGGCAAGTTGACACTTTGACGTTGGCGTACTTCGTTCAGTTTGGCCTTGGCTTCTGATTCGTTGCCCAGGGCCTCGCAGGCTTCCGCATACATCAACAATACATCGGCATAACGGATTTGCTTGTTGTTTATGGGGCCGCGGGTGGCGTGTGTGAGTGTATAATAGCTTAAATCATCGTTGTACAAAGCGTATTTCCTGCTGATATAGCGGCTTCCCAGATATATTTCCTGAGCCGGATTTTCTATCAGCGTATCATTCGGGTTGAGGATGGTAACATCGCGGCGCGTGTCGCCGGTTTCATATTCGTCGTACAGATTCTGGGTGGGTTTGTTGAATCCCCAGCCTCCGCCCAGCATGGAGGAACGCGAACGTGTCAGTATAACGGCGAAAGTGCCACGTGTAAACCCGAATCCTTCGCCATAGTCACTGGTCGGGTCTTCTACATATTGTATCTCAAACACGGATTCAGGGCCGTTTTCGCCGGCAAGTGTGAAGTTGTCGGCATAGTTCGGACACAGCGAATATTCGCCGGATGCAATGATGGAGTCGCCCCATGCCTTGGCTGCCTGATAGTATTGGGCAGCATCTGCGCCGTTCCTGTATTTGGCGTTTCCGTCACCGGCAAAATACAGATTTGCTTTCATGAGCATGGCCTGTGCCGCACCTTTGGTGGCACGTCCCATGTCCTCGTCTGCATATTCGCTCTTTTTCCATAGGTATTTTTGTGCATCTTCCAGGTCCGAAAGGATAAAAGCATAAATTTCGGCCACGGAGGCGCGGGCTTGTTGCCATTCGGCGTCGGAACCGATAACATGATCTACCTTCGGAACACCGCCGAACACGCGTACCAGACGGAAATAGTAATATGCGCGCAGGAATTTGGCTTCGCCTATCAGCCGGTTCTTGACGTTCTGTGTCATGACGGAATCCAAATCCATGTTTGGAATATTTTCCAATGTCATGTTGCAGCGCGCTATTCCTTGGTATTGCGCTTTGTAGAAATCGTGCAGCAGTGTGTTGTTGGTTGCCGTTTTCCAGTTTTCCATGTCATATACATCGGACATGTCGTTGGTGCTTTGCCCGCCTTTCAGGGCATCGTCGCTGACCACGTCGCCGATAAACCATTCGCAGCAGTATGTGCTGCTGTATTCCCATTGCAGGGGCACGTAGCAGGCGGTGATGTTCTGTATGGCGGCATCCCCGCTGCTGTAAAAGTCTTCTGTCATGGTGACACCGGGTTGCGGTGCGGTAAGCCAGTCATCGCAGGCGGTCAATGTGCTTGCAAGTATGATAATCAGACTAATGAAATTCTTTTTCATGGATATGGAATTTTATGAGTTGAAACTTAGAAATTCAAATTGATACCGAATGTTATGGTTCTGCTTTGCGGATAGTTGCCATAGTCTACGCCAGCGGTTCCTACTTCGGGGTCATAACCGGTATATTTGGTCAGGGTAAACAGGTTGCTGCCGCTTACGTACAACCGGCACCGGTCGATATGCGCTTTTTCCGTGATTTTGGAAGGGATGGTGTAGCCGATTTGCAGGTTTTTCAGGCGGAAGTATGCTCCGTTCTCTATGAAACGCGAGCTGTTTTCCGTATTGGTCGGTGAACCCAACGGATTGGGAATGCTTCCATCGCGGTTTTCCAGTTCCATCCAGTTGATGCCGTTTTTCTCGAAGGCGGCACGTACCGGATCGGAATAGCCAATCCATACATCGTTCATGGTAGTGCTGAGCGTACACTCGTCACCGGCTCCTTCGGTGCGCAGGCGCAATGCATTGTATATCTTGTTGCCATAGACGCCTTGGAAAAATATCTGTACATCGAAACCGTAAAATTCGGCTCCCAGGTTCAGGCCGTATGTAAGCCACGGGAACGGACTGCCCAGATAGACATTGTCCTGGTCGTCGATTTTTCCATCACCGTTTTGGTCCTTGTATTTGGCATCGCCGGCGTGTACGCCGATTTCTGCCGCGCTGTATGACCACAAATGTTCGAGTGCTTTTTCGTCGGATTGATAAATCCCTTCGTATTCATATCCCCAGAAACTGTTCAAGGGCATGCCCAGGTCTGTTTTTGTCCGGTCACCGTAAATCGGCGAGCCGCCGTTCAGTTCAACAAGTTCGTTTTTGATAAACGACACGTTGCCGCCTATGGAATATTGCACCTTGCCGATGTTGTTTTGATGGTCGAACGTGAGTTCGACACCTTCGTTGCGGATGACACCTACGTTCTTGATTGGGCTTCCCCAGTTGCCGACGTTGGCGGGCGCCTGAACATAGAGCAAGGCATCCTTGGTGTCGCGCAGGAAGTAATCGATACTGCCGGACAGGCGGCCGCTCCAGAATCCGAAGTCAAGTCCGGCATTCCATTGCTCGTTGGTTTCCCATTTGCCGTTGGTGTTGACCTGTGTCAATACGGCAGCACCGGTCTGCAACACTTGGTTTATGCCGAACGGATAACCGTAAAATACGTCGGATGAACTGCCCATGGATTGCAGGAAGGCATTTTCCGGTACACCATCGTTACCTACACGTCCCCAACCCAAACGCAACTTCAACTGGTCCAGGTCGCGGAAGTCTTTCATCCATTCTTCTTCGCTGATGCGCCATGCCAGTGCGGTAGAAGGAAAGAATCCCCAGAGGTTTTCCGGAAATTTGCTTGAAGCATCGGCACGGAAGTTAAGTGTTATCATGTAGCGGTTGTCGAACGAATAATAGGCACGTCCCAGCAACGACAGACGGCGGATACGGCCTTTCGTGTCGCTTGCGTAGGTCTGGTCTTCGGTTGCATTACTCAAATACCAGTTGGTTTCAACCGGATTCAGAATGCTCGCACCTGAGCCGCTGAGCCCGTAGTAATTGTATTCTTCGGTTGTCTGGCCGGCCATTATGGAAAAGGAATGGCGGTCAATGCTTTTGGCATAGGTCAATGTCGTTTCTTCCAGCAGGGTAGAGTAGCGGGTCATGCTGCTGGAAATAAAGTTCTTTTCCGACTTGTCGTATGACGAGTATTCGTATTTGTCCTTGAAACTCCGGTCGCGTATGACCGAATAGTCCATGCTTATGGAGGAACGCAGTGTCAGGTCTTTGATCGGATTGATTTCCACGAACATGTCGCCAACCCAGCGTTCTGTATTGTTCTGCGGGTGTATGTGTTCCACCATGGACAGCGGGTTTGTAACGTTTTTTAAATTGGATGATGCGGAAATCTGGCCGCTGAGGTCATTCCCTTGACGTGTAACGCTGCCTTCCGGATAGTAGGCGGGATCCCACGGAGCCATGGCCAAAGCGGCCGAAATGATGGAAGCTCCGGGACTGGAACTGTTGTTCATGGCATTACGTCCTTGCGATGTCATGAATGACAAATGTTCACCTACTTTCAACCAGTCGCGCACCTGGTAGTCGCTGTTGAAACGCAGTGTCAGACGTTCATAGTCCGAACCGATAATCGTACCATCCTGGGTATAATAGCTGGAACTGAATGCGTAATGTCCTTTGTCGTTGCCTCCGTCAATCGAGATGTTGTAGTTTTGCATGAAGGCGTTCGGATTGAAAACAACATCCTGCCAGTCTGTTTCAATGCCGGAATAATCAAGTCCGTTCGGATATGTGGCTGTCTTTGCAACCGGATAATATTCTGAACTGCCAATGTTGTAGAGTTGCATCCATTCATTGAAACCATTGTTCAGGTAATAGGTCAGCTGATCTGCGCCATTTTTCATGGCATCAATGCTGAGTTTGGTCATTGCCATGTCTTTGCTGTTCATCAAGTCTAATTTTTTCCAACGGTTCTGCAAACCCCAATAGGCATCGAAAGAGATATTGGCTTTGCCTTGCGAGCCGGATTTTGTAGTAACCAGAATCACACCGTTTGCGCCGCGTGAGCCGTAAATGGCTGTCGCGGACGCATCTTTCAGAATTTCGGTGGACTTGATATCATTGGGACTTAAAAAACTAATGTCTGTGGTAATAACGCCATCAACTACATATAACGGATCATTGCCGCCAATAGCCGAACCGATACCGCGGATGCGGATAGTTGCCGCCGCACCCGGTTGCCCGCTGTTGGAATTGACGGTTACACCGGCGGCGCGTCCCTGCAGGGCCTGGTCAAGGCCGGCGGCCGGCGTTTTTTGCAGCTGGTCGGCTTTCACGGAAGTTACGGCACCCGTCAGGTCGCTTTTTTTCATTGTTCCGTAACCAATGGCAACAACTTCATCGAGCATCAGATTGTCCGGCTCAAGGATAATTTTCAGAGGTGATTCGGAAACAACCTCTTTTTCCTGAGTCTTGTAGCCGATAAAAGAAAAAACAAGAATGTCGCCTTTTGAGGCAGAAATGGAGAAATTTCCATCCAAATCAGATATTGTACCGACTGTGGTACCTTTAAGGGTAATATTTGCACCTGTGACTGGGAATGGATCATCGGAGGCGCTTATGTTGCCTGTTATGTTCCATGTCTGTGCAAACAACAAGGATACTTGAAAACAAAAAAGAAATAAGAAAATCTTTTTCATGGGTTTTGTTTTAATTAGCGTACGGTTAAGTACAATTGTTTATGAATAAAAAACAACGTGATTCTCCATATGGAAAAACACGTTGCAAATATAGATTTCTGCGTATCGGGTTGTCAAATTTTTTACCCATACACAGATTCACTTATGAGAAGTATTTAATTCAAATAATATACTACACTTGTTTTATAAAAGTCTGATTATTTTATTTTTATGATATTATAATCATACTCTCAATATGGTGGTTGTCATTGGTGAAGGAATCCGGATTGTAGTGTAGCTGACGTATTTTCAGAGCTTGAAAAAGTTAATTTTATTTGTCATGGGAAGCTGTTTCTGAAAAATCGTTGTCAGCCGTGTTCAGTTTCTGGAGGAATATTTCCAGACTGTCGGCTCTGTCTAATCCGATTTTTTTCCGCATGCGGTAACGTAACATTTCAACACCACGGGTGGACAGGTTCATAAGTGGTGCTATTTCCTTGGTATATAATCCCATGTGTATGTAAACACATAATTTCTGTTCGTTTTTATTGAGCTGTGGATATAGCTTGATCAGTTTTTTTACGAACTGGTCATGTACCATGTCAAAATTTTCTTCAAATTTGTTCCAGTCTATGCCTTGCTCTATGCTGCGGGTCAGTTTGCTCTGTAAGGAAACAATGCGTTTGCGTGCGGATTCTATATTCTTGTTCTGGAGTTCCTCCGCAATCTTTTTCAGGTCGTGCTTGACGTTGGTTATCAGTTCATTCTTGGTAACATGGGTCAGAAGCAGGTTGGACAACTCCTGGCTTTTGTTGCGCAATTCGTATGCGGTTTTTTCATTCTGAAGTTTCAGTATTTCTTTTTCCTTGATGTGAGCCTCTTCTGCAAAACGTTGTTCGCGCAGGCGCATTTCCTCATCTTTTTTCTTGGCCATTTGAAGCTGTCCGAGCTTGATTTTGTACCTGAAATAGACATATATGCCGTAGAATACGAACAGTGCACATGCCGTCCATAGCAAGTATGCCCACCAGGAACGGTACCACGGCGGCTGTATGCTGAAAGACAGGGAGCTTCTGCTTTCTTCCTGCTGCCCGGTGATACGCATGCATATCTCAAAAGTATAATTGCCTTCACGTAACGTGGTGTATTCTTTTGTGGTTGATTTGTTCCAGGAACTGAATTGTTCCTCAATCGGTTTCAGGCGCACACGGTATTCTTCCGCGTTGTCCAGGCAAAAGGCACTGCTGTACTCGAACCGTATGGAGTTGTTCTTGAACGGGATGGATATTTCAGGCGGTGTAGCGGGGAATGACTGTCCGTAAATGACAGAGTCTTTTGGTATGGTGACAGACATGTGTCTGATCAGGACGGAATATTCCTGCGCCGGCTGTCCGGACGGTATGTGGTTCAGGTTTGCCATGGCAAAGCCGGATACGTTTCCTATGATGACCTGGTTGTTTCCCAGTTGGTTTATGTGTGTAAAACCGCCGACAAAAAAGTTCGGCTTGTCAATAATCTGTATCGGATGATCTGCAAACTGGCGTTTTTCCATGTCATATTGCCGTACTTTTAGTGCATCTCCCGATATGTACCACAGGTTGTTGTTCTCATCTTTTTGTATGATTGCATAGTTTTTAGTCCCGTCCAGCAGGTTGAAAAACTCTTCGTGGTTTTCCAACACGCCGTTCTCGTTTACCAGCCCGCAAAAATGATTGTTGCTCAATATGATTTTTTCGTCAATTTTGTCAATATGGGAATAGTCGTTTTGCGAATTTTGCATGTGCACAAGTTCGGCAATGCACGATGTGCGGTCTTCGTTCAGTGCCAGGCGCTCTATTCCCCGGTTGGATACGATCCATATTTTGCCTTGATTGTCTATTTCGAAATTGCGCGATGTGATGTCGAATCCCTTTATTTTATGGCTGATGGTGTAGCCTTCCTGTTTTTTTTGCAAGATGTATAGTCCGTTGTAGCTTCCGGCTATTGCGCAGTCAGATTCGGGCAAGGGGCGTATCTGCCAGAATCCTTCATGGCTGGCTATGCTTTTTAGCCTTGTTTTGTCTATGATAAAAAGACCACGGTTGTGTGAGCAGAACAGATTTCCATCAAATTCATCTAAACTCCATACTTGTCCGCCGCTACCTTCGACCAGTTGCAGCTCCGTGTGCCGTTGGGTCATGTCCATTGGATAGTCGCAGTAATACAGGCCTTGGTTTGTTCCAAAATAGATTTTGCCGTCATGGATGGCACTGGTATAGCCAGAACCGTACGAAGCTGACTGTCCGTATAATAGCAGCAATGGAGAGTCAATGTCCACTCGGTCTATGCCTTGGTCTAAACCGAGCCATAGATTGTCGTTCCGGTCGAACAGCATGCTCAATACGGTATTGTTCTGCAAACCATTCTGTGTGTTTATGTAGCGACAGTTATTCCCATTTATGTCGGTGACAGCCAGGCCGTTGAGAACCGTTCCGTAGGCGATGTACTTTTTTCCGACGCAAAGGCTGTATAGTTGGTTCTTGCGGATAAAATCGTTTGCTTCTGTCTGAAAAGGGCGTATTTTTTCTCCATCATAAAGGAATATGCCGTTGAAATCGGTTCCGATGAGAATGCCGTTGTTGCCGTATGGTTGCAGGCTTCGGATTTCATAACCGGACAGCAGTTCCGATCCGCGCAGGGCATTCAGATGGTTCCCCGTAAGCAGATATATGCCATTGGCCGTAGCAACATAGATGCCGTTGCTTATCATTGCCGAACAGTATATGTGTGACTTTGGAGTGATTGTGGTCAGTTCGCCGGTGTCCGGCATTATGAAAAGGTGGTCGCGTGTCTGTATGTACAGGATGTTTTCCAGACGATGCAGGTTCCAGACTTCTCCGAAATTGGCATATTGTTCAGGAATTTCAGTGGAAAGCGGTTGATAATCAAGAGTTCCGTAGGGATTTGCTGTTAGTTTTCCGAATTCATTTGCTCCTCCGGTATATATTGTCCCGTCTGCATCTATTTCAACCGAACGAATTACGCTGGAGTTCCAGATTCCGTAAAGTTGCCAGTTTTTGCCATCGTATTCCAAAAGCCCGTAATTGTTGGCGGCATATATCCAGCCGTTTTTTTGTTGTTTGAGCTGCCAGTTTTGTGTTCCGGCCGAATACTCTTTCGGATAATAGTTCGTTACCGGTATTTGCCAGGATGCATTTACATAAATACTTGACAAAAAGAGCAAAAACAGGCAGTGTGTTGCGCGTTTCATTGTTTTTGGAATTTGGAAAACGGTATCCATATGCAAGAAATTGTGTTTTTCGTGTATACGATTGGTTTCAGTGTCAAAACGGAATCGTTTGCAAATATGAGAAAGAAACTGTTTTATCCTTGTTCGTGTACCTACACAAAAATACTCATGTTTTATTCAAGCAATACGACGTAAATTCGACAATAATATGTATTATGTTGCAAATCAGTTTTATACAGTATTAATTCCGTGGCCGTATGCAGGTGTGCCGGCCGGACTGTCCGGGCTGATTGTGACTCGGCTGTTTGTGTTATGCGTTGGCTTGCCGATTGACAACTTAACTTTCCCGCAGGAAATCCAGTGCTTCAAATATCTCGTTTTTTGTGGCCGTCTGGTTTATGCAAATGTTGCCGATATCTTTCAGCAGAGTAAAGTTGATGTATTCCGCACGATTCTTTTTGTCGTGTTGCATTAGTTCGTATAGAGTGTCGTATTGTTTGCACGACACATTGCAACTGCCGTAATACCGTTTCATGATGCGTACAAGTTGCATGATGATTTCTTTCGGGAAATTCAGTTTGATGAAGGACAGGTAAAGTTCTGCAATGCATCCATACAGCACGGCATATCCGTGTAAGACAGGTGTGCTTGTCCTGTAGGAAAGACTTTCTATGGCATGGCCCACCGTATGTCCGAGATTCAGGGCTTTTCGGATGTCGTTTTCGGTAGGGTCTTCGTCTACAATGTGTTGCTTTATGGCAATGTTCCGTTGTAGCAGGCCGCTCAGTTCATTCATGTCCGGATTGTCCAGATCGAAGTGGCAAATTTCCGACCAATCCTTGTAGCTTGATATGAGCGCATGTTTCAGCATTTCTGCAAATCCGGAACGCATGTTCCTGCTGTCCAGCGTATGGAACATTTCGGTTGCGACAATTACGTGCAAAGCCGGCTTGAAAACGCCGATTTCATTCTTCAATCCTAAAAAATTCACGCCGGTCTTGCCGCCGGTAGCAGCATCGACAGCACCCAAAAGGGTTGTGGATACATTTATATAGTTAAAACCACGTTTGAATGTCGATGCGGCAAATCCGCCCAGGTCGGTTATCATGCCGCCTCCTATGTTTACCAGCAATGAATAGCGTGTCGCTCCCCGGGTGGAAAATGCTTCCCAGATTTTGATGGCGGTATGTATGGTTTTGTTGTCGTCGCCGGCGGCTATGGTAATGTGGTGTGCATTGGCCATGTTGGGTATTTGTTGCAATACAGGCATGCAGAATTGTCGTGTGTTGGAATCCGTGAGTACGAAAAGTCTGTCGTGGGGTGTTTCCTGCAGAATCTGTGAGAGGATTTCCACTGTGTTGTCGCTTACGAAAGTCATTCTTGTGTAAATTTGAAAATGCTGGATATTTGTTGTTGCAAATCGGACTGACAGTTATATGGTTTCAGTTGTCGCCGGCCGTTTCTTGTCCTTGTTGCGTGTCATGCTGAAAGAATACCGGCGCAATATCAAGGTCGGGAGTGATGCTCCGACAGCCAGTCCGAACAGAATAGTGAATGCGGTGACGCCGTTCTTCAGGAAATCATTCATATAAAACGAAGCGGCATCGTTATCGTTCAGGTGCGTCATGAACTGGTGCATGGCCAGGATAGTCTTGTAGGCGAACATGCCGGGTACCATTGGCAGCAATGCGGGGATATATAATGTTGTCGTCGGGCTTTTGACAATGGATGCGAACGGCAGGCTTAACCACCCTATCAGAAAGGCACCTGAAAAGGAGGCGGATGCAATATCCATTCCTGCACTGGATGTCAGCAGGAAGCGGGTGGCGTGTCCAACTGCCGCCAAAAGTGCACAATAAGGCAAGGTCCGCAAGGGCGGATTGGAAATTATGGAAAAGCCTATGGCGGCTATGGCTGCAAAAAATCCATCGCATGCGGCTTCGCCCAGTGTGTTCCATATTTCATTCATTGTACATTCCCTCCTGTGATCATTAAGGCACACAAAAGTCCCATTGACAGGCATGTTATCAGAAGCATGGCGTTTATCAAACGCGCTGTTCCGGAAAGGACATGGCCTTCTACAATGTCAATGATGCCGTTTATAAGCGGAACTCCCGGAACCAGAAACAAAACACTTGTTCCCATGGCAATGTGTGGCGTATTTCCCCAGCCGAAAAAGAACATTGGGCTGGTACAGAGAGCGGCACAAAAAGCGGACAGGAACCATATGTAATAATGGTTCACATGTTTCTTAAGCAATATCTGCCTTATGCCGAACCCGACGGCTGTTGCGGCAAAAACGGCAATGCATGCGGCAATGTCACCACCAAAGAGCCTGCAGAATGCCGCATTTGCCAGGCTCACAAGCAGCCATACAATCCAGAAATTCAGTTTGGGTTTTGACAGGGCCTTGCGGTAACCTTCCCACAACTTGTCTATGTCAAGATGTCTGTCGTATGCATCCCAGCTCAAAGCGCTCAAATCCGAATTCAATTCAAAACTGATAGGCATCGGTTTGATACCGGACACGATGCTGTAGGAATGCTCGTTGTCGTTTGTCCGTACGGTAATGATGACAGATTTTTGCAACAATGTGATATGCATCTGGTAGCCGAACGAATCTGCTATGCGTTTGGAATTGCGTACAATCCGCGATGTATGCACACCGGAAGACAGCAGGCTTGTGGCATATTCAGCTAAAAAGACAGCAAGTGATTTGAGCCGGTCGTGAATGGTCTCTTCCATATTTGCATTATTCCGAAAAAACAGTTGCAAAGATACACAATAATTTGTCATGGGCAGGAAAGTGGTTCCATGCTTGTGGGATTTTTTTTATATCTTTGCATTTTTATCCGGGGCTTTTATGGAATATCGCATTCTGTTTGTTTGTTTGGGAAATATATGCCGCTCGCCCATGGCGGAGGCAATTATGCGCAAGATGGTGTCGGATGCGGGCATGTCGGGACGCATTGCCGTCGATTCTGCAGGAACTTCATCCTACCATCTTGGTGACTTGCCTGACATGCGTATGAGGCAGTTTGCCCGTCAGTGTGGTTATGAACTGACACATCGTGCCCGTCGTGTGTGCAGTGATGATTTTTCCGATTTTGACATGCTGATTGGTATGGATGACCGGAATATCGCCGATTTGAAAGAGTTGGCGCCGGATCCGGATGCCGAAAAGAAGATATTCCGTATGGCTGATTTTACCGATATCCATGGCCTGGACCATGTGCCGGACCCGTATTATGGCGGAGCGGATGGCTTTCGTCTGGTTGTGGAAATGCTGGAAGATGGCTGTGGAAACCTGCTGAAAATGTTGTTGGAATCGCTTGATAAAAAAGGAACTTGTGATTCATAAATAAGCGGAATTTTCAGAAAACGTTGCGTTGAATACAAGGGGAGAGAGTGCTGAACGACTGCCGGAATAGAAAAAATAACTATTTTTATCAGATATCCCTATTGCAGGAATAAAATGAAAGGACTACTTTTGCACTCGAAAATCGCGGAGTGGAGCAGTGGTAGCTCGCTGGGCTCATAACCCAGAGGTCGTTCGTTCGAATCGGGCCTCCGCAACAAGGGACAGCCTGCAATCAAATGCAGGCTTTTTTTGTTTTATGGCTGATTGGCCGAAGCAGGCAGACTGTTTGTCGGGTGAAACATATTTTAAAAAAATAGCATTGACCTATTTGTCTGTTTAATTTATTTATACTACTTTTGGCCTAAGTTATTATGAAAATTTACGATGTCGGGTCGTTTTTGTAAACTGAAATTTCTGAAGCATTGCTTTTTGGCACGCAATACCAAGGGATATGGTGTACATTCTCCGTTTTTGTTTGATTTTACACAATCGGTGTTGTGTGAAAACCAGCCTTTCTATTGTTTTGCCCGGATAGAGCGTTTGCGTCGGCGGATGTGTCTGGATTCCCGGATGGTTCCGGTTGAAAAAAATGATGGCAGTGTTGAAAACAGAAACGTCGGCCGAATTGCCAGAAAAGATGTCCTGCCCAAGCGTTATGCCCAGTTGTTGTTTCGTACGGCTTCCTATCTGAAAGCAAGGCAAATACTCGAGATAGGTACTTCCTTGGGCATTACGACTTGCTATCTGGCGTCGGTTTCCTCAGATTCCGGCTGTGTCACCATGGAACAGAATACATCCCTGCTTGCTATTGCGAGTGCTAATTTCCAGTCGCTGGACTTGGAAAATATTCGTGCGGTCGGAGGCAATATAGATGAACATTTGCCGTTAATACTTTCACAGCTTTCTTCATTGGACATGGTGTTTATCAACGCATTTCAGGAACCAGAGAAGTTAATGGAGCGTTTTGAATTGTGCGTGCAGAGAAAACACAACGATTCAGTGTTTGTGATAGCAGGTATTTACCGTTCAGATGCCATGCAGCATGTATGGCGGAAAATAAGGGCACATGCCGATGTAACAGCTATAATCGATTTGTTCGAAATAGGTTTTGTCTTTTTTAACAAGTATCTGGCAAAAAAAAATTACAAGATGCGCCCCTGAATTATGTTAAAAAATCTTATTACAAAAAAATCTTATGATTTATACGAAAACAGGAGATAATGGTACAACGGCTTTGATTGGAGGAACGCGGATTCCAAAAGATGACTTGCGTCTTGAAGCCTATGGGACAGCTGATGAACTTAATTCCTTTGTGGGGCTATTGCGTGCGCAGGAAGTGTCAGCGTCGATCGACTCGTTCTTGTATGTTATTCAGAATCAATTGTTTGTGTTGGGCGGGTATTTGGCAACCGATCTTTCCGTTTCAGAGTTGACACCTGCAACGAGGATTGTGCCCGAAATGATTGCCGGCCTGGAAAAACAGATAGACGAGATGGAAAAGACCTTGCCGGTGATTCGTAAGTTTATTTTACCGGGAGGCAGTCAGGCCGTATCCGTATGCCATATCTGTCGTACGGTAACAAGGCGTCTGGAAAGGCATATGGTGCGATTGGCACATGCACAGGGCAATTTTGATGCAAACGCCTTGATCTATGTGAATCGTTTGTCGGATTACTTCTTTGTTCTGGCCAAAAAAGTAATGTTCGAAAACAAATGTGAAATTTTTACATGGGAAAGCGACAGATGTGTTGAATAACTAAAATAATTTCTTACTTTTGCGCGATAAACAGAATTTTGTTGGTTTTAATACAATTAATTGATTATCATTGAATTATGTATTGGACATTAGAATTGGCCTCCAAAATTGAAGATGCACCTTGGCCTGCAACAAAAGACGAATTGGTCGATTATGCAATGCGTTCAGGAGCTCCGCTTGAAGTGATTGAAAATCTGCAACAGATTGAAGATGAGGGAGAAATATATGAATCCATTGAAGATATCTGGCCGGATTATCCGAGTAAGGAGGACTTTTTCTTTAACGAAGAAGAGTATTGAGTTTGTTGTTATTGGCATGGAATAGTTCCATGAATTTGCCTTATATATGAAAAAACATATTCTGGTTGCAGCGATGTTCGTTTGGAGTGGGTTTCTTTTCGCCCAGTTTGACTCGCAAGTAGCACACTATATGTTTTTCAAGGGAGTTTTCAATCCGGCTGCGGTTGGAGAGGGATCTTTGATGAAAGTATCGGGAATGCACCGCATACAATGGGTAGGAATTCCGAATGCACCGCAGACAACCTATTTCCATCTCCAGTCACCTTTTGTTATCGGGAAGACGGAACATGGAGCCGGTGTCCGGTTCGAAAATGAAAACATAGGACTGCTGTCGGAGAAAGCCGTACATGCGCAGTATGCATTCAAATATGCCTTGGGCAACGGCCACCTTAGCGTAGGGGTCGATCTTGGATTTGTAAGTTTGGGATTTAAAGGCGATAGCGTACATGAAATAACGTCAGATTATCACGATATAGCAGGCGACCAGGCTATTCCAACAGCGGAGGTCGAAAACATGGCTTTCGATATGGGGCTTGGCGTATACTATACGGCTCCTAAATGGTATGCAGGTATTTCGTACACTCACCTGACGCAACCTGTGGTGGAATGGGATGATTATACATCTTTCCGCATACAAGGCACGATGTATGTCATGGGAGGATACGATTTCATGTTGCCGAAGGATTTCAAGTTGACGCCGAGCGCGATGGTTTATACCGATTTTGCTTCATGGCAATACAACCTGTCCTTGATGCTTGAGTATAAACAGCGGTTCCGTGGTGCCCTCAGCATGCGTTTGCAGGATGCTGTCATCATTATGCTCGGCATGGATGTTATCAGCGGTTTGTCCATCGGGTACGCTTATGAACTGCCAACATCAAAAATCATAATGGGGAGCTCCGGGTCCCATGAATTGTTCCTGTCGTATGGTTTCAATATCTTGCGGCAGAAAAAAAACAGTAAATACAAAAGTATTCGGATTTTGTAAGGAAAATAGAACTAACATTAGATCAAAAACATATGAAAAAGTTTTTGCCATTGCTGGCATTGTCCCTAATGCTTGCTTCATGTAACAAACCAGCCGGCGAACTTGTCGGTACAATGGGGAAACAGTCTTTTCAGGAAGCCAACCCGTATGGTATGGTGTTTATAGAGCGTGGGGCATTTATGATGGGCACGAATAATCAGTCGACAGTCTTTTCGGAAGATGATAACTCGCTCAATGTGACCGTGAATGCATTCTGGATGGATGAAACGGAAATCACGAACGATGAATACAAGCAGTTTACGAACTGGGTGCGTGATTCTCTTGTGTTGAGGGCATTGGTCAATATGGGACGTTTGGAATTTGCCGTAATACCCAAAGATGGGGATTATGATGAAGAAACCGTAAAACTGAACTGGAAACGTAAAATCCCATGGACCAGCAAGGAACCAGACATTCAAGATGTGTTGAATGAGTTTAAATACAGCGATGGGACTTTCAACAACCGTTCCATGCTTTATACCTATAAATCAGTAAATTATGACCAGGCTTCTTTGCTCAGGAACCGTTTTGATGTCAGCCTTGGCCGTTATCCGGAAAACACAGTAATTACGGTGGACAGCTCGTGGGTTGATTCGGAAGGCATGATTCGTGATACAACCATAGTGAAACGTCTTCGCGACCGCAGTGATCTGGTTTCCACCAGGATAATCAGCGTTTATCCGGATACGTTGGTATGGGTGCGTGATTTCCAGTATGCGTATAATGAACCATTGCTGAAAATGTATTTTTCGCATCCGGGCTATGCCCAGTATCCTGTTGTCGGGGTAACGTGGGAACAAGCCAATGCCTTCTGTAACTGGCGTACGGCTTATTTTAACGGGAACAACCGCATAATAGGGCAGGATTATCGTTTGCCGACGGAGGCAGAATGGGAATATGCTGCCCGTGGCGGCAAGAAAATGGCAACTTATCCATGGGGAGGCAACTACGCACGCGATGCCAAAGGATGTTTCCTCGCGAACTTCAAACCTTATCGTGGTAATTATGCGGAAGATACGGGCGCAATGACCATGAAGGTCGGTACATTCAAACCGAACGACTATGGATTGTATGATATGGCAGGAAATGTTGCGGAGTGGACTTCAACGGCATATAATCCGAGCCTGAATGCTTGGGTTTCGGATATCAACCCGAGTTTCCAATACAATGCCAAGAAGAACGAAGCACCAATGTTGAAACGCAAGGTGATTAAAGGCGGCTCGTGGAAAGACATAGCATATTTCTTGCAGTGCGGCTCGCGTTCCTATGAATATCAGTATGAAAGCCGTTCCTACATAGGTTTCCGCTGTGTCCGTTCATATATGGGAGAATAAAAAATGGAAAGTCAGTTGTCAAATCGAAAATCATAAAATAAAAAACAACATGTCAGAAGAGAAAAAGAAAAAAAGTTTTTACGAGTGGTATGAAAGTGATCCGGTGAAACGTGGAATTGGTGCAGTGTATAGTTTGGGAGCGGCGGTCGTTATTGTCGGTGCTTTGTTCAAGATTATGCACTGGCCGGGTGCAGGTGTGATGCTGACGGCTGGAATGGTTACGGAGGCAATCTTGTTTGCAATCGGTGTCTTTGACAAACCTCATGTGGAGTATAAATGGGATTATATCTTTCCCGCATTGACCGGTAAAACGCCTAAGCCGTTGACCTCAGCGGGCGCAGAAATGCTGGGAACAACAAACAACAGTATTCTCACAACCCCTCAATCGGAAGCCAAAGCAAATGTGGCGGCTGCCAATATATCCATTCCGGAATTGGACCCGAACGACATGAAAAAACTGTCTTCCGGTATCAAAAATCTGACCACAACGGCAGAACAGCTTTCTGCATTGTCGTCGTCGCTGGTAGAACCGACCAATAAGTTTGCCGAAACACTTGGCGCAGCCAATGCCGCAACAGAAAAGTTTGCAGGATCTCAGGAACGCTTGAGCAAGGCAACCCTGGATATGGAAACATCGTATCAGACAATTACAGCCGACATGAATAAGGTTGTAGCCGGAACGACAACCTATGCGGAAAGCCTTGACAAGGTCAATGCAAATCTTTCTTCCTTGAATTCCGTATATGAATTGCAGTTGAAAAACGTCAAGGGACAAAGCGAACTGTTCGGCCAGCAGCAGGAACAAGTCAAGATGGTATCTGGACATCTGGAGCAAATTTGTGCAGAAGCAAGCAAAATCCAGCAGTCGGTTGCCTTGTCTGCCAAGGAAAGTGAAAAATATCAGGCAGGAATCAGCAAACTGTCTGAACAGATTGCCGATTTGAATAAAGTTTACGGCAATATGTTGAATGCGTTAAGTTAATCAGAGGCTAGTAACAAGTAAAGAATATGGGTGGAGCAAAGAATTGTCCGGAAACCCCGAGACAGAAAATGATTGGCATGATGTATCTGGTGCTGACTGCCATGTTGGCATTGAATGTGTCTGCCGATGTATTGAACGGATTTTTGCTTGTGGACGAGAGCCTGCGTACGACCATCAAGGCAACGGATATGCGGAATGAAACATTGTACGATGAGTTCCAATACATATGTGAACAGAATCCGGAAAAAACCAAGGAATGGCTGGACAAGGCAACGCAGGTTAAGCTGAAATCGGACACGTTTTATAACTATATCCAGAATTTCAAATATGAAATGGTAAAATTGGCCGATGGCGATGAAACTGATCCGAATCTGGAGGTTATTGTAAATCTTTCAAATACGGATGTTACCGGTACTTACGGGTTGGTTATGCGTCATGGCGCGGAATTGAAAGAGAAGTTGGCGGAATATAAGGACTTTTTGATTAGTTACGTAGCCAATGACTCGGCCAGAGCAGAACGCTACCGGGTTATTTTCGACACGCCGGACCGGCGCAGTTCCCATTCAGGTGAAATGATGTCCTGGGAATACAGCATATTTGAAAGTATGCCATTAGGTGCTACGGTAACTATTTTGACAAAAATTCAGAACGATATCCGTTCCATAGAGGCAGACCTGATCAACTATCTTAAAGGCCAGACCGATGCATTGGATTTCCGTGTGAACAAGATAGAAGCCTTGGTGGTACCAAACTCGAAGTATGTGATTAAAGGTGGAAAATACAGTGCACAGATTGTCTTGGCGGCAGTCGATTCCACCAAAGTTCCGAAAATATACGTCGGTTCACGCGAACTGGGTGCAGACGGACTGTATGAGGTTTCGTGCGGAACTACCGGTTCTTTCAACTATTCCGGTTATATTCAGATGCATAAAAACGATGGTTCTTTTGCCCAATATCCTTTCAAGAGCGACTATATTGTAGGAGAACCCAGTGTTACTATTTCCAATACGGATTTGAATGTCGTATACCGCGGATATGACAACAAGTTCAGTGTATCCGTGCCGGGTGTGGCAAGCGAGAATATCAAGGTTTCCGTAACCGGAGCAACCTGCCGCCAATCGGGCAAGGGCTGGATTATACGTCCTGAAGGGACAAACAAGGAAGTGACCATTCAGGTATCTGCTGAAGTAGATGGCAAACTGCAACCGATGGGTAGCAGCATGTACCGCGTAAAGGCATTGCCCAAGCCTATGGCTTATTTGAATGCAGGTGAGAACAAGATGTATAATGAAGGGACGATTCCCCGCGGTGCCTTGATTAACGGTACTTCGTTTCTGGAAGCAAGCTACGGTCCGGATGGATTGCTGAATCTGGATTTCAAGATAACAGGATTTACCTTGATGACGGACTATGGAACAACGGAAGCAAAAGGCAACAAATTTACGGCAGCCCAGTTGCAACAGTTGAAGCAGCTGAAAAAAGGTGCCCTTGTCAATATCGTTAATATCAAGGCGACGGGCCCGGATGGCAAGGAACAGCGTTTGAGTGCGATTCCGTTGAAGATGCAATAAAAACATTCCTGCAAGGGATAAAATGATATGAAATATGAAAAAAATCAGTTTGATAGTGTTCCTTTTAGGCACAACCTTGTTTGCCGGTGCCCAGGAATCCTTGTCTTTTTTTGATGAAAAAGGTGGAATCAGGGCGGAAACCGTTGAGTTAAGCCAGCTGGCCGATACGTTGATAACAACATATCATCGTGCGGATGATGTTGTGTGGTCTCGTGTGGTTTATCGTATCATAGACATGCGCTACAAACAGAACTTTCAATTGTATTATCCGGTCAAATCGGATGACCCTGAGTACAAAAGCCTTTTCAGGCTCTTGTTGGATGCTATTATCGATGGGTTGCCTGTATATCGGAAATCTCCGGATGACATAAAACCATCTTTTGCCAATACACTTACATCTTTGGAGGTTGCGAATATTTTGCTGACGGGAGACCCCCTGAGTGATGATACGGATTGGGATATCAGTACTTCTGGAGACTTCCTGTTGAACTATGATTCCGTTTCCAATAAATTGTCTTTCAACAATTATTCATACGATGGTTATGTCCGGAATCAGGTGAAATTCCTGGTGCAGGAAGTCTATTTTTTTGACAAGCATACATCGCGTCTGTATTCCAAAATATTGGCACTGGCTCCGTTATATTCGGAGAAAGTGAATCTGGTAGATAACAATATCATGCAGTATTTGTGGCAATCTGTCTTGTTCTGGGTTTCATATGACCAGTTCAGACCCTATCTGGCACAGCAGGTTGTCATTCCAAACGGTAATGACAAGGCAAGGGTGACCTATGATGAGTTCTTCTTGAAGAAGCTTTATTTCAGCTATCTGCTTGGAGACAGCAACATGTACAGCCGAATGCTGTTGAACTATGCTACTACGGAGAAGGAAGTCCTGAAAGAGCAGAAACGCATTGAGACGGAATTGCTCAACTTTGAGCAGGATTTGTGGGAAAATTAATTTTTGTTTGCACGAAAAGGCAACAGTGGGTTGCCTTTTTTCATAAAGTCAAAACTGTAAATCAAAATGGGAAGAGGCAGGCACAATTTCTTCAACATGTATTTTACGACCACCATCAGTATTACTCTGGTCTTGTTCCTGTTGGGTTTGGTCGGTTCTATTCTGTTGTTTGCAAACAGTGTCAGCGAAGAACTGAAAGAGAAGGTTTCTCTGTCTCTTGTCTTGAATGACAGCATACAACAGACGGAGGTGGAACGCATTACACGCTTGCTGACAGTAGCGCCTTATGCCAAATCCGTGACATATGTATCCAAAGAGGAAGCTTTGCAGGAGTATATTGCGGATCTGGGTGAGGACCCGGCCGACTTTTTGGGTTATAATCCGTTGCTGGCTTCGCTTGAGGTTTCCTTGAATGCCGATTACGCACATGTGGACAGTATCCGGATGATAGAAACAAAGCTGAAACCTTTCACCGGCATAAAGCGCGTTGTTTATCATCAGGAACTGATAAACGCCATTGACAAGAATGTCCGTGTCATTTCATGGTTCTTGCTGGGACTGGCAATACTGATGCTGGTTTTCTCATTGGTGCTGATTAACAATACAATCCGCCTGAGCGTCTATTCCAAGCGTTTTATTATCCATACCATGCGGTTGGTCGGTGCCACTCCATGGTTCATACGCGCACCGTTTGTACGGAAGCACATGCTGGTCGGATTGACAGCCTCCCTACTGGCATTGGGGCTGTTGGGCTTGCTGGGCTATTATTTGCGTCAGGAATTCGGCATTTCTTTTGTCTCTGTCGGCCATGCAACCCTGCTACTATTGGCTGCGGCTCTGATTCTTGTCGGTTTGTTGATAACATTTTTCTCCTCCTACAGGGCGGTAGGCAAATATATACGCCTTAAAACAGATGAGTTGTATTTTATTTAAATCATTTTCTGTAATTGTTCATGAAGATGGAACGCAATAATTTTTTTAATCTGGGCAAAACCAATATGATACTGATAGCGGTCTCATTCCTTGTTATCGTTATAGGTTTTTTTGTGACGGCGGGTGTAGAAAGCGGAGCAGCGTATAATCCTGATATTTTCTCTTCTCGTCATGTAACTGTTGGTCCTATGATATCATTTGCCGGTTTTGTTTTTATGATAGTTGCTATTTTGTATAAGAAAAAGGAAAAATGAGTTGGTTTGAGGCTTTGATTTTAGGCCTGGTTCAGGGGCTGACCGAGTTTTTGCCGGTCAGTAGCAGTGGCCATCTGGAAATTGGGCAGGCTTTGCTGGGTAGCGCGGGCGACAGCAATCTGACTTTTGCAGTGGTTGTCCATGCCGCTACGGTTTTGAGCACGATTGTGATTTTACGGAAAGAAATAGCAGGCCTTTTCAAAGGAACATTTTCGACGTGGCAGTGGAATCCGGAGAAAACATATGTTGCCAAGATATTGGTTTCCATGATCCCGGTCATGATTGTAGGTTTGTTTTTTAAGGATGAAGTGGAGGCCATGTTCGGTTCCGGTTTGTTGCTTGTGGGTTGTTGCCTGGTTGTAACAGCCATATTATTGACATTTGCCTACTTCGCAAAACCGCGTAAAAAAGAGACTATATCTTATTTGGATGCTTTTATCATAGGAATAGGGCAGGCATGTGCCGTATTACCCGGTTTGTCACGTTCAGGAACCACTATTGCCACCGGCCTGATTCTTGGAAACAGGAAAGAAACAATTGCACAATTTTCGTTTTTGATGGTCTTGATTCCGATTCTGGGAGAGGCTCTGTTGGAAACCATAGATCTGATTCAAGGCGGTAGTCTTGGTTTGGCCATCCCGGTTTCATCGTTGCTTGTGGGCTTTTTTTCTGCATTCATAGCCGGATGTTTTGCCTGCAGGTTTATGATCGACCTGGTTAAGAAAGGAAAACTGATATACTTTGCCATATACTGTGTGCTTGCTGGCGCATTTGCCATAATTTATTCTCTGGTATAAAGCATGGATTTTAAGGAAGGGGAAGTGTTGTGTTTCTACAAACCGTACCAATGGACATCTTTTGCTTTGGTAAACAAAATCCGCTGGATGGTTTGCAGGCATATAGGTGAGAAAAAATTGAAAGTAGGTCATGCCGGAACACTTGATCCGCTGGCAACGGGTGTGCTGATTGTGTGCACGGGAAAAAAAACAAAAATGATTGACTCGTTCCAGTATGCAACCAAGGAATATGTTGCCACACTACAACTGGGAGCGACTACACCCTCATTCGACCTGGAGCATGATGTGGATGCGTTTTATCCGACGGAGCATATTACGAGACAGCTGATAGAACAGACCTTGCCCCGTTTTACGGGTGAAATCTGGCAAATACCGCCGGTTTATTCCGCAGTGAAGATTGATGGCAAACGTGCGTATGATTATGCGCGGAAAGGAGAGGAAGTAGAAATCAAGCCCAAACTGCTTGTTATTGATGAGATTGAACTGCTTGATTTTCAGGATATGAAACTGACCATAAGGGTCGTATGCAGCAAAGGGACTTATATTCGTGCGTTGGCACGGGATATAGGGAAGGCATTAGGGTCCGGCGCACATCTGACAGCCCTGGAACGTACGCGTGTCGGCAATTACCGGATAGATGATTGCCTTACGGTGGAAGCCTTTGAGCAGATGCTTGAGGCGGATAGGAAAATATGAAATAAAATATGATAGAGTTATGAAATTATCTCAGTTTGCTTTTAAGTTACCGGAAGAATTGATTGCTCAATACCCGGCCATGCACAGGGATGACTGCCGCATGCTGGTTTTGCACCGCAGGACGGGTGAGATAGAACATCGTGTTTTTCATGAAATTATTGACTATTTCGATGAAAACGACTTGTTTATATTGAACGACACCAAGGTGTTTCCGGCTCGTTTGTATGGAAACAAGGAAAAAACAGGCGCCCAGATAGAGGTTTTTCTGTTGCGTGAACTGAATCGTGATCTGCGGTATTGGGACGTGCTTGTAGAACCAGCCCGCAAAATAAGAATAGGGAACAAATTGTATTTCGGGAATAATGATTCGATAGTGGCCGAAGTGATTGACAATACGACATCACGCGGGCGGACCTTGCGTTTCCTCTATGATTCTGATTATGAAACATTCCGTAAGAATTTGTTCGCATTAGGCGAAACACCGCTCCCACGCTATATAAAAAGACCGGTCGAGCCGGAAGACGAAGAAAACTATCAGACTATTTTCGCCAAAAACGAAGGAGCCGTAGCAGCACCGGCAGCTGGTTTGCACTTCAGCCGCTCTTTGTTCAAACGCATGGAAATAAAAGGCATAGACACGGCATTCCTGACTTCACATGTCAGCCTTGGTAATTTCAAGAACATTGATGTGGAAGACCTGACCAAACACAAGATGGACTCCGAACAAATGTTTATCTCCCAGGAATTGGTGGACAGGGTGGCTGAAGCACATACCCGTGGAAACAATGTTTGTGCGGTCGGCACGGATGTCATGCGGGCTCTGGAAACGGTTGTCGGTACAGATGGCCACATCAAGGCTTATGATGGGTGGACAAACAAGTTTATTTTCCCACCGTATGATTTTACGGTAGCCAATTGCATGGTAGCCAATTTTCATCAGCCTTATTCCACTTTGCTGATGCTGACGGCTGCTTTTGGCGGATATGAGAACGTAATGAACGCCTACGATGTCGCTATCCGGGAAAAATATAAATTCGGGGATTATGGCGATGCCATGCTGATTGTAGACAAATAGCTACCAGTCTATTGGCGTGCATCCATGCTCTACAAGATAGTTGTTGGCAGCAGAAAAATGTCCGCAACCGATAAATCCTCGAAAAGCCGAAAGGGGCGAAGGATGTACGGCTTTTAGGACCAGATGCTTCCGGGGGTCGATTACGGCTCCCTTTTTTTGTGCGTAACTTCCCCAAAGCATGAATACGATATGTTCGCGTTGCGAGGCAAGTGCCTGAATGGCAGCATCGGTAAACGTTTCCCAGCCCTTGTTCTGGTGTGAACCAGCCTGATGGGCACGTACGGTCAGGGTGGCATTCAACATTAGAACTCCCTGATCGGCCCAGCGCTGCAGATTGCCGCTTTTGGGTATTGGCTTGTGCAGGTCACGCTCGATTTCCTTGAATATGTTGACCAATGATGGCGGAAACTCAATGCCATCGTTTACCGAAAAACACAATCCATGAGCCTGTCCGACACCATGATACGGATCTTGACCGATAATTACAACCTTGACCTTGTCGAACGGGCAACTGTCGAAAGCATTGAATATCAAATGGGCCGGCGGGAAAACTTGCGTGGTCTTATATTCCTGACGCACAAAATCGGTCAATCTGATAAAATAATCCTTGTCGAATTCGGCTTGCAAAGCTGCCTTCCATGTTGGTTCAATGCGTACATCCATGTTTCAAATATAAAAATGGTATTTGTGATTCATCAGTGGCAAAAGTAGGAAAAAGTCGGTGGATATTCAATATCAAATTGATGTGAATATGTGTGGTATGGCTGTGTCGCGTTCGTATGCCTGTTATTTTTTGTCTATATGGCCTTAGAGTCATGTCTTTTTGCTCCATTTTTCTACTTGAATGACGTATATTTCAACATGTTTTTCTGTATGTAAAAGTATTTTTGCATACACCATAATAAACAACAGAAGTCATGATAAAGCACTTTTTACTTATTTGTGCGGCTGCAACTCTGGCATGCACGCAGGGTTTGTTTGCCCAATTGGATGTTACGAATACTTATTTGCGGAATCCGTCGTTTGATGCAGATGGCGTCTTGTCGGAAAACACGCCAATGACGGCTTGGACGGTAACCAAGAGCAATTCGGGCTATGCCTCATTCCGCCCGATAGCGGATACGAGGACACCCAACAATTCCTATCCGATAGGCGATGGAATTACGGTTGCCGGCGCAGTTGACGGCAGTTGCTATTTGTATTTGCGCGACAATTGGGGAACAGCCGGCCATGTTGTCTCCCAGACGACTGTTCAGCCTTTGCCTGTTGGGCATTATACGCTGGCTTGCCATGTACAGATTCCGGTTACGGACAATGGAGGAACATCGACCTATAATTTGCCGGAAGTCGCCTTGAAGGTGATTGCCAATGGGACAGAAACCCAAGCGGTTGCCCAATATGGTTACACGTATTGGAAACCGTTGACAGTGGAATTTGATGTGACTTCCGAGGCGAAAGTCGAAGTGCAGATAACAATGACAGGAAACAGTTCAAATGACCGGGGTGGTATTTTGGCCTGTGTGGATAATGTTCGGTTGTATGCATATACGTATGACGCTTTGCAGGATGCCATTGCGCAGGCGGAAACTTATTACCAGCAGGACGGAAAGGCTGCCGCCGATTTCCGCAAGGCGATTGATGCTGCCAAAGCGATAACCGCGCAGCAAACACCGGCGGAAATAGCCGATGCGCTTGTCGCATTGCTTGCGGCTACGGAGAATTACCGTGTGGCGCAATGGGAAAACGTTTCGACAAGTTACACTTCGTCCATACAGAATGCAGGCATGGAAACCTCAACCGGAGGCACGCTGTGGAATGGCAAGGCTGGACAGAATGTGACTTCCTATCTGAATTACCCGGAAGGTTTTACGGCGGCTTACTTGATAAATGGAGAATTTAATTTCCAGAAAGTTGCTTCCAATGTTGCGGAAGGCAGTTATGCCCATGAGGCATGGGCTTCGGCGGAAAATTACACGCATTTTGAAATGTATCAGGATGTGGAATCCTTGCCGGCCGGCAAATGGTTGTTTACGGGCAAGGTGCGTTCCAACACGGATGGTGAGAAGCAGCACCTTTTCGTGCAGGTCGGCGATTATACCGAAGCATTATTTTCAGATGATATTGATGGTACGAATTTAGGTACAGGATCGGGAAACTGGCAGATGTTGTCGGTACCTTTTGTCAAATTCAAGGCATCGGACAAAGTCCGTATCGGCATAGAAGCCAATGCGTTCGTGCAGTGGGATGACTTCCAGCTGACCATGACGGCCCAACCGGATATTGCGTACTACAAGCAGGAATTACAGCTCCTGGCGGATTCCGCCGCCCTTTGGGTTGGGCGTGACATAGATGAAGCGGCAAAAACGGCATTGAGCGAAGCCCTGGAAACGGCCAATGGCATTCTGGCCGACAGCGCAGCCGATTATGCCGATATTGAAAATGGAATTGCTGTGCTTCAGCAGGCTTTTGAAAATGCCATGCCGGCCATTACGTTGTATTTGCGTATGCAAACCTGGACTGCTAACCTGCCTTATGAAATTACGAATCTGATTGTGAATCCGGGTTTTGAGGAAAGTGACCGTTTCAGCGGTTGGGAAAACAACGGCATGCAGGGACAGACCAACACATCGTTTGCAAAAGTCGGTACAGCCTATGTGGAAAAATGGACGAACAGTAACACAACTTTGTCAAATTGTAGTGTAAGTCAGACACTTGCCGGATTGCCCAATGGCGTTTATGTGCTGACGGCAAAGGCACAGGCCATTCAGCAGGGAAACGGGACATATCCGGGCGGCGCATACGTGTTTGCCGGAAATATGCAGACAGAAGTGTTCGCGGCAAATGATTATCGTGTGGTTGTTGAGGTTACGGACAACACGTTGACATTCGGTTTTCGAACGGAGGGTACCGGTGCCAATTGGGTGGCTGTGGATAATTTCCGCCTTTCATTTTGCGGTGACTGGAACGGCAACTGCTGCAGTAATGCCGATTTGACCACCCTGACCACTGATGTCGGCAAGTGGAACCGCGGTTTTGATCCGGCGGTGACGGAATATGATATTGTCGTGAATTTGCTGGATGAAGTTACCGTTTCGGCAACGAGCAGCAACTTTGCGGGAATTTCCGGAACGGGAACGGTTACGTTGGTTTCCGGGCAGACCACGGTCCACAATGTGGTTGTTACTTCGCTGAACGGGCAGCAGAAAACGTATCAATTGCGGATAACTTCCGATCCGGCCAGCGTGTTGAGCAATTCATTGGGCGACTGGATGGGCAAACTGCGTTGCGATACGCGTATCAGCAAACTGACCGTGCCCGGCACGCATGACAGCGGAACCAGTAATGGAGGAAGCATATCCAAATGTCAGGACAAAACCATTGCGGAACAATTGGCTATGGGCATACGTTTTTTGGACATACGTTTGCGTGCATCGAGTGGTAAGTTGGAAGTCTGCCACGGTACGGATGGTATGGGCATTTATTTTGAGGAAGCTGTGATGACTCCATGCAAGGAGTTCCTGGCAGCACATCCGGGTGAAACCATATTTATGGCATTGAAGCAAGATGATGGTGAAGAGGCTGATTATCTGACATTGTTGCAAAGTTCTTTGGAAAGCGATGCAAACAAGCCGTATCTGGTGCAATCGCTTGCGCCGGCAATGACGCTGGATGAGGTACGCGGGAAAATCATTTGTCTGCATCGGAATAAGCCTGACTGGGATTATTATGGCGGCTATTACAGCGGTTTTGCGGACAACACGACTTTTGAAAGTACGATTCAGGTGAAATACGGCAGCAACATAACCTATAAGGCGGAAGATTATTACAGCATCGGTTCTTTGTCGCCGGATTATGATGCCAAGGAGTCTGCCATAACGGCTTTGCTTGCAGAAAGCAAATCATCGGCAGATACGGACAACCGTTGGTTCCTGACTTATTTGAGTGCATCTTTGAGTAGTATCGGAGCTTTGACAAATACGCCGGAGAAAATTGCCAAGGAAATAGGACCTCGTGTCATGAATTGGCTGAACAGTCAGGGCATTGGCACTTACGGTTTTGTGCTGATGGATTTTGCTGGCAGCGATGCAGCGTCCGGCCCGGCATTGACTGAATTTCTGATAGACTGCAATACGGCTTATATCAAAACCGATACCTTGTATTATTACGGAACGACAACCGTAAATACGGTTTATGACCGGAATGGTTTTTATGTCCTTCCTACCGCTGCAGGTGTGTTTACATATTATGAAACACGTAAGGATGCGGCCGGCTGCGAGTATGTGGCGGCACTGGAGCTGACAGTCGAAAAACCGGCTGTCGGTACGGACGTATCGGCAGAAAAAGAGTCCGCTGTTTCCGTGCAGGTGCGTGATGGCATGTTGGAAGTATGCAATAGTGGTGAATCATGCATGTTGCAGGTCTATGATATTTGCGGACGTGCAGTTTTATCTCGCAATATCCCTGCCGGAGATTATGTGTATGCCTTACCGCACGGAACATTTTATGTAGTGAAGGCGGGCAGCCATGTGTTTAAGGTGATTGTATATTAAGAACATAAAAGCGGGATTTTGTTGCTTCCGGAACGTAGGAATCATATGGACAGGACAATTCCATATGTGAAATATTGGAGCGGAGTCTGGCTTGTAAAGACTATTGGTATTTGGTTTTTTTAAAAAAAGAATCATGTGGCGTAAACTGTACTTCATATCTTTATTGTGTTTTTTATTTACATGTCCCGTACGGGCAAATGAACCGGATTCGACGTTTTTGTTTGCTTATACGACGGATGCAAATGGCTATCGCAATGGATTGCATTTTGCCTGGAGCATTGATGGAAGAAACTGGCATTCGATAGGACCGGAACATGGTTTCTTAAAATCTGATTATGGAAAATGGGGGGCGGAGAAACGTATGTACAATCCGCATCTGGCATATGATGAGGCCACTTCGGAGTGGCATTGTACATGGCAATTGAATGCAACGGATGGTTTTGGTCGGGCAACAAGCCGGAATCTGAAAGACTGGGGCAGGCAAAGCTATTCATTGGATAGTCTTGTATCTTATGCCGGACAGGTTTATCGGTATGCTTGCTTGGATAGTACGGCCATAAATAGTTTGCAATACAGGTTGCCGGGCAGGCGGATTGTTCCTGCCGGTACGTTTCGCGTGCCGTGGCAGGTGGTGCAGACATTGCTTGATGCATATTACAGGCATTGTTATTGGAGTGCGCTTGCCGGTGAACAGACAAAAGATGATCCATGGCGTTTTGCAGATTTGAAACCAGTTACTGCGGATATCCTTGTCCATACGGAAGAAACAAAACCTGTAAGCGACAAACTGATAGGGATTTTTTTTGAGGATATAAATTATGCGGCAGATGGTGGTTTATATGCAGAACTGATACAGAACCGCGATTTTGAGTATACACTCTCCGACAAGAACGGATGGGACAAGTCATGGAATGCCTGCAAGGCATGGGAAGGAACATTCCGCATTGATACTGTGCAACCGCTGCACCCCCACAATTCGCATTATGCCTGTTTGGCACCCGGTGATTCGTTGACAAACCGGGGATGGGATGGAATTGCTGTCCGGCAAGGAGAAGAATATGATTTGTCCGTTTGCGTCAGGAACACGAAATCATCCGGCAAACAAGCATTGCGGGCGATGTTGCTTGCAGGCAACGGCCGTCTGCTTGCCTCGGCAAGCCTGAAACCGTCGGGCAACAAATGGAAAAGATATGTGTGTACGTTAACGGTTCGGGACAGTGTTTCGGATGCCGTGCTGGTCTTGATAAACAAGGGTGGGGAAACGCTGGCCCTGGATATGATATCCTTGTTTCCGCGGCACACATTCAAAGGGCGCAAGAATGGTCTGCGTGCAGATTTGGCGCAGGCCTTGGCCGATTTACACCCCAGGTTCGTGCGTTTCCCGGGCGGTTGTGTCGCTCATGGTGATGGTCTGGACAATCTATATCGTTGGAAAAACAGCATCGGCCCCTTGGAAAGTCGTACTCCCATGCGTAATTTGTGGGGTTATCATCAGACGTTGGGACTGGGATTTTATGAATATTTCCAGTTTTGCGAAGATATAGGCGCGGAGCCTCTGCCGGTATTGGCTGCGGGAGTTCCCTGCCAGAATTCAGCCAAAGGAACATGTGCCTGGGGCGGGCAGCAAGGGGGAATTCCCATGGATGAAATGGATGCTTATGTGCAGGATGTATTGGATTTGATTGAATGGGCCAATGGTGATGCTCGCACAACCAAATGGGGAAAAATACGGGCGCAGGCAGGACATCCGGAACCTTTTGGACTGAAATACATAGGCATTGGAAATGAAGATCTGATTACAGATGTTTTTGAAGAGCGTTTCACGATGATTTACCAGGCGGTGAAAGCTGCTTATCCAGACATGATAGTTATTGGAACAGTTGGACCTGCTGCCGAAGGTACGGACTACCGGGAAGGTTGGGACCTGGCTACGCGCCTCGGGGTGTCTGTGGTGGATGAACATTATTATCAAGCGCTCGGCTGGTTCATATATCATCAAGATTATTATGACCGGTATGACCGGAACAAACCGAAAGTGTATTTAGGTGAATATGCCGCTCATTTGCCGGGACGTCCCAATAATCTGGAAACGGCCTTGTCAGAAGCCTTGTACCTGACGGCGGTGGAGCGTAATGCCGATGTGGTATGTATGGCCTCGTATGCGCCATTGCTGGCCAAGGAAAAACACACGCAGTGGAATCCGGATTTGATTTATTTCAACAATCAGGAGGTGAAACTGACAACGGGCTATCAGGTGCAAAAAATGTATGCACATAACAGCGGTGACACATACATAATGAGTACCATGCACTTGTCGGACAACAATCCGAAAGTACGGGCACGGATTGCACGTTCGGTAATCCGTGATTCGGCAACAGGCGATATCATAATAAAACTGGTCAACTTATTGCCGGTAGAGGTGCAGGCAAGGTTTGTGTTTGAGAGTGGCGGCATTTCGGGAAAGAACCTGCCTGCCTGCAAAACTGTGTTGACAGGCAAGCCAACCGACACCGAATTGCTCCCTTCTGTTTCGGAAATGGAAATCGGAAACCATGGAACATGCGAAATGCCACCATATTCATTCGTCGTGATACGTATTCTGGGGGCAACTGAACTGGAAGGAAACCAATGAGGCGTTGTTGACGAGCAGGAATGCTGCAAGTTGTGGAATATTGTTGTCGGATAAACAAGACAAGGAGAAGAAAAATCATATCAGTACTCAGTTGGAGTGCTGATATGATTTTTTTGTCAGGATATGTGATGTTGGCAGGGAAAGAGGTGAATGCCCAATTCCGTATTTCCATGTTGTCATGAGAACTTATCCAGTGGGTTACAGGCATTCACCTCTCGTTATTTGTTGTAATTACATGAATTTGTAATGTAGCCGCACGTTGTTTTGCGTATGCTGGTGGGAGTCCTTGCAAAACCATGGCCAGGCTATTACGGGAAAGCTGGCAGTTTGCAAATCTCACTCAGAAAGTATGTGTGATTTTTGGGTATTCCGGAGCCCTGTTTAATTTCGGAAGACAGGGGCTTGTCGGATTGGTTAATCAATGTTTTTTGTTTTTATATCCGCAAATATATTAACATATTGCAGAAAATGCAATACCTTATATGTGTTTTTATGGGCTTTGCAGGCAAAAGTTGTTCAGATGATTGGCGTTTTCCCGTTTACGCATTGTTGAGTGTTGGGTTTCTGTGCTGGTTCTGTGCAGGATGGTTGCAAGTCGGCCGGGACAACTCTTATGTCAGTCGGAAAGTCATTCTATGATAGGGACTGGTGCCGTATTGCATAATGGCGGCCCGATGTTTGCTGGTCGGATAGCCTTTGTTTTCGTTCCACTGATATATGGGATATTCCGCATGCAGCTGTATCATATAGTCATCACGATAGGTTTTTGCCAACACGGAAGCGGCCGCAATGGAAAGGAACTTGGCATCGCCTTTTATGATGGTCCGATAGGGGATGAATTTATAGGGTTTGAAACGGTTCCCGTCAACCAGAATGTGCTCCGGAATAATTTTCAGTTGTTCTATGGCGCGATGCATGGCCAGTATGGAAGCGTTGAGTATATTTATTTTGTCTATTTCCTGGGCGGTTACCTTGCCGATGCTCCATGCAATGGCTGCATTTTCTATAATGGGTCTCAACCGATAGCGCTGTTTTTCAGTCAGTTGTTTGGAATCATTGAGTTCATTGTTTGTGAAATCAGGCGGCAATATGACTGCTGCCGCAAATACAGGGCCGGCAAGACAACCGCGTCCGGCTTCATCGCAGCCGCACTCCCTTATGTCAGGAATCAGGTATGGTCGTAGCATGATGAAAGAATTTTAGAATGGATATCCAATGGCAAAGTGAAAGGCCATGTCTTCCTGCCACGTGGGTTTGTTGCGCCAGCGGTCCCTGCGTTCTCTGGCAGGGTCGTAGAGTTTGATGCCGTAGTCAATGCGGAAGATAAAGAAAGAAAAGTCGAAGCGCAGTCCGACACCGTAGGCCAATGCGATTTCCTTGTAAAACGAATTGAATTTGAACGCACCACCCGGTTGGCTTTCATATTCGCGGATTGTCCAGATATTGCCTCCATCCAGAAAGAGAGCTCCTTCCAGCAACCAGAACAGCTTGGATCGCAGTTCCAGGTTCAAATCCAGTTTTATGTCGCCCGATTGGTTGTTGAAGTCAATCAGATTGCCGCTACGCTTGTATGTTCCCGGTCCGAGTGTACGTACGGACCAGCCGCGTACGCTGTTGGCGCCTCCGCTGTAGTAACGTTTTTCAAATGGAAGCGATGTGGCGTTCCCGTATGGGATTCCGATACCGAATGATGCATGATATACAAAGCGGTTGTTTTTGTCGAATATCTGATGGTAGGCAATGTCACCGTCAAACTTGACATATTGCGAGTAGCGTATGTTGAAAATCTTGAATGCTCCATCTTCATCCGGCTTGAGGTTGAACAGATAACTTGCCCCGTACAACAGGTTACCGGCCGTTTCTATGCCATAGCGTGCGGTATAATAGTTCCGTAATGGCCGGCCTGGATTGTAGTTGGAATAGGATGCCGAATAGCCGGTCCGCATGATGAAGTGGTCTTCGTAGCTGTATTTCAGAATGGAACCATCGTTGATAAATTCTTCGCGGAATTCATCTGAAAGCCAGGGAAGATATACATAGCTCAAATCAAAAATGTCCAGCGAATGGCGGAAGGGCGAATATCGGCGTGACCATGTGTATTTCATTCCCAGTCCGCCAATGATACGCGTGTATTCCAATGGTCGTTTCTGATAGTTGTATATCAGGTTGAATTCCGTATTGCCTCGTGTGTTCTTCTTGAAATCACTGGAGGTAAAGGGAACAAGCAGGTTGGGAAAATTGAGTTTTGCCTCGCCGCTGGCCTCGAATGTGTTGCCTACATCGCGCCATTCGTAGGCGGTGCGCCCCTGGATGGAAAATGTTTCTGCTCCCTTGAAAATGTTCCGGTGCGTGAAGCCTACATTGCTGGCTATTCCCCAGTCGCCTGCCGAGAAAGTGCCTTCGCCTTGTACGGAGAATGATTTTGGCTTGTTGGGCGTGATGACGATAAAACAATCAAGGGTACCAGGCATGATTTCAGCAAACGAAATGTTTACATACTTGACCGGACTCAGGCTGTTCATGGCTGAATATGTCCGTTCCACCAATACGTCGTTATACAAGTCGCCGGGTATTATGTAACAGTTGTTCATCAGAGTTTCCGGCCTCAGGTCGCGTTTCCCTCCGTACGAGATCAGATAGTTGCCGTATCTGATTGTGTCTATCTGACTGCTCTCGGTTGTTCTTTTGGTCGGATCGAAACCGGTGTGTATGATGACTTCCCGAATGGTGTATTGCTTGAATATGACTTGCCGGGCGGAATCGGTGGCATCGCGGACATAGTCGCGCAATTCCAGGGTAAGATCGATTTTCCGGGTCTGGCGTGTGCTGTCGGCGATGTAGTTCAGATAGTCCTTTTCAAAATTGTAGTATCCGCGCATGCGCATATGGTTGGTTATGCGTGTACGTTCTGCATCCAACTGGTTGACATTGAACTGCATGCCGGGTTTTATGAGCGAATGAATACTGTCGGTCGCAATTTCTTGCAGGTCTTCTTGCGTTATGTGTACTCTGTATCGGTTCAGCAGGTACGGATCATAGGCTTTGATGTCGTATGTGACTGTAGCTTTCTGTTTTTTTGTTGTTACGGAAGAGTTTACGCTGGCATTGAAGTAGCCTTTGTTTTTGGCGAATTTCTCTATCTGGACAACCGATTCATCTGTCATGGCAGAATCCAGAACAACGGGCGCATCGCCTATTTTGCGGAGTGTGCGGTTTATCCATTTTGCCGTGTCCGGACCGGAAAGGTTATATACGCCTAACTGGAGTTTCCATAATCCGAGAACGGATGAGTTTGGTGTCTGGCGCAGATAATTCTTTATTTCTCCCTGGGAAATATCTTTTGCATCTGATTTAATGACCACCTTGTCCAGCAGATATTTTCCTTCCGGAACATATTTGGTCGATCGGCAGCTTGTCATAAAGAAGAGCGCCGATAGACAGCACAGAAAGAAAAAGTGGTTTTTGGTCATATTGAAACCGGCTGTATCTGCATGAATTTGGTCGCAAACTTACGAAAAAAAAACGGTCTTTTTCATATTGCCGTGACAAAATATGTGTGTTCGTTTTTCCATATGCTGACAACGCAGGAAGAAACAATCTCCAGAATGAATATTGGCATTCAAGTCGCGTATATGTGTTTTATGGACAAGCAGGTGTCTGTTTTTCTGCTGGAGAAGAAACTGCGGTCGCTTGCATCCGGAATATGTTGCAAAACACTGAACAACATGGTAATCCATAGGGTGCTGGTTGGTGGTATCAAAAATATCATGCTTTTTTAGCGACTATTTTTCAGGTATATGTCTCAAATGCTTTGCGGATTTGGTGTATCCTGATTATTGTTTGTTTTTGTTGGTCAAATGTCCATTATGTGTTTTCGTGCAGAAAAAAGATTATTCGCCAAACCTGATTCCGGGAGTGGAGCCACTGGATTCCGAATGTTCTTTCTTGTACATGTAAAATGCGGCCAGTCCGATAATGGACAATACGACGATTCCTGTCTGTAAGAAAAGGACTGTTCTTTTTACACGGGTGGATATTTTGTCGTTAATGTTGGTGAGTACGGTTTCTATGGATAGGTTTTCTGCATTTTCTTGCCATTGATCGGCCCGATTGCCCAAGACCATGCGGACTTCGGGATAATCATCTAACAACGTTTGGAACTGGCCTGCGGGTAATGTCTTGTTGTACAAACTTGGTTCCATGAGATTGATTCTCGATTCGATGTCCTTTATTGCAGAATGCATGTATCGATTGCATACTGTTGGAACAAAGCTGAGTAGAATTATCAGAAGCAATGCGATAAGAGATGTTGTAAAAATTGCCTTTTTCATATTTCGTTGTTTATATAGACGACTGTTTTTGATGGTTTACAGGAAATCCGCTGGCGTAATGGCTTGCGTAGTTTTTTCAGTTCTGAATAACGATCTGGACATCCTAAATCTTCCAGTACAATCTTGGTCAATGCGCGTCCACATGGAGCCTGTATGTATTCCGTAAAAGTATCGGGGCGCAGTCCATTGGCATTTCGTTGCATCAGCAAAGCATATTTCCGTTTTTTGTCATTCCAGGTTGACAGGATGCGCATGGCGTTGTGAAAACATGTGAGTGCGATGATTGCCTGGGGAATGATAAGCCAGAGGCTGATATGCCAAATTGGTAAACTGCCTATGCCGCCTCCCGCTAAGAGCAGGAGGAAAGCATAGACATTAAGATATAAATAACGCTTTATGGTATCGATTCTTTGCATATTTGTCTTATTGCGCAGAAGATATGGCCTTGTAGAAAGCATCTACTATTTTTTGTGCTTCAGCTTCATCATCCGTTGTCAACTGGATGCTGGTGCGTTGGGTGAATGATTCATAATACAAATGATAGGCAGGACAGAATACAAAGCAAGTGGTTTCCTTGTAGTAACCCAGTTCTTTTACGCTACTCGGAAGCAGATATTTCACTTCTTTGTCTGTATTGAAAACATAGCATTTACGCATTCTGCGCACTTCTACCACCCGTTTGTCCGTTATTACGACAAAACCATCAATCTTGAATCCCAGTATTAGTCCTATCACTTTACGTATTTTGCCTATCAATTGGGCAATAGGATTGGGTGAGGTGGAATAAAGTTCTGCTTCCAGTTCAACGATTAATTTTTCATTTTCGTTAAGGATAACGCCTGATTTTAATTTTTCCATAAAAATGTGATGTTAATTGCTTACTCTTCGTCGGATTTTCAGCTGACTCCGTTTGTATTGTTTCTATTTGTTATGAACATAGGGGCACACCATGATAAATGCTACTAAAAAACCGTTGATGTTTTAAGAAATATTTATATCGCAAATGTATCTGAATATGATTGTTCTGCATATAGACAAATATGGATTTTTCCATTGATTCGGAATTATTGTGTGGTTTTATGTGTAACAGGCTTTATATGAGCAATTTGTGATTTGTCAAATTCCTTAATCCGGCACGAGATGTTGGGTGTACATATTAATCTGTCTTTGTTTCCATGATTGTTTTGAATGTTATGCCGTATGATTTTTGTAATTTTGCAATCGTCTAATTGTTTATGAACATTCAATGGTTTCAAAAGCCAAAATAAAACTGATCCGCTCGCTGGAACTGAAGAAAAAGCGCGATGAGGAGAATTTGTTCCTGGCGGAAGGCAATAAGGTCGTTTCCGAATTGTTGTCTTGTTTTCCGTGTCGTCTGCTGATAGCCTTGCCGGAATGGGTGTGCAAACATGAGGTGTCGGGTGTACCGGAAGTCCTTGAGGTGACGCAGGATGAACTGAATATGGTTTCGTTCCAGAAATCACCGCAACAGGTGCTGGCCGTATTTGAGAAACGTATGGACAGTTTTGTGTCGGATGGCATGGGCAATGATTTGCTCCTGGCCTTGGATGATATTCAGGATCCTGGCAATCTGGGAACTATCCTGCGCATAGCCGATTGGTTCGGCATTAAACATGTTTTGTGTTCCGTCCATTGTGCTGATGTGTATAATCCGAAGGTTGTACAGGCAACCATGGGGGCTTTGGCTCGCGTGCAGGTGCACTATGTAGATTTGCCGGTGTTTCTGGGAGAAAAGTTAGCTGCAGGTGTTCCGGTGTACGGCACTTTCCTGGATGGTGAAGATATTTACCGGAAGCCGTTGGCAAACAATGGAATTATTGTGATGGGGAACGAGGGGAAAGGCATATCCGATGCGGTTCGTGCCTGCGTGTCGGAGCGCGTGTTCATTCCGAATTATCCACAGGGAGCCGTAACTTCCGAATCGTTGAATGTTTCTGCTGCCACGGCGATTGTCTGTGCCGAATTCAGAAGGCGCATGAGTGCAGGCTGCACGACTGGCTCTGTGGGGTAAATCGGCGTGCGGACAAATCCAGATGTTTCCAGACAAGCAGTTTGTTTTGTTCGCCAATGCGAATCGGGCGTGTACATGCCGCAATGGCAGAAAATGCATCCACATCGCTTGTCATGTCTATCGGTGAGAGCAGTTCGCCGGAAATGACTCCATCGGTAAAAATGGTTGCAGCCGGTTCGTGAAGCATTTCATCAAGCGATAGCAGACTCTTGATATTGTTGTCTTTGTCAATCTCAACAATCATACGGGGGCGTATGGTTGCCGCATCGATGCACATGTAGTGGCTCATGATTTTCATGGCTTTGTCTATTTGGCAACCATTTTCCTGGGTTGCATTTCCTTCTTTTTGATGAATCCGCGCCGGCTTGCATTTTCCGTGTTTGTTTTTGGAGACTTTTGTTCCGTGGTGTCTTGCAGTGCCCTGAATATGCTGTCCTGGATTTGGATTTGATAAATACCGCGCATTGGGAAGGGTTCCGGTTCCGGTTCATGGTAGTTTCCAAGCAGGATGTCCAGAAAAATACGTTGGGAGTCGGGCGATTGCGTCAATATTTTCGGATTCAGCGAATCCAGGAACGCCAATTCCGGTTTTTGCATCCTTGCCTGGTCTTTTTGTTGCTGGAGAAGACCTGCCAGAAAATCATTTTCTGCCTGGAGTTCTTCCAATACATCGGTGTATATTTTTTCGAAAATCTTCGGTTTGCTGGAATACCACACGATGGACGAATCGAATTGGGCCTGCGAGATGCCATAGTCCAGCAGGATACTTTGGTAGCACTCGTCTTTTTGTTCTCCTCTGTAGTTTTTTACGGTAATGAGTCCATCTGTCTTGTGCAGGTCAACAAGGACTTTGCGCATGGTAGAACGGGACAGAACTCCTTCCGGCCGTCTGTTGCATGCTGTCAAGGCGGCAAGAATGAGAATGTAATATAATATCTTGTGCAAGGTGGGCATTTATTTACTGTTTCTTTTCTGGCTTTTTTTCCATGCTTTCATTAAGCTCTTTCCGGTAGAAAATCAGAATCAGGAAAACGGCTACAGTGATGGCCGAGTCGGCAATATTGAATACGGGTCGGAAGAACAAAACTTCTCCTGCGGCATTGTGTATCAGCGGGAAATAAAGCATGTCCACTACTTTTCCATAGAAAAACGGTGCATATCCGCCACCTTCGGGAAACAAAGTCGCAATTTGGTTGAAGGAACTTTCGCTGAAAATCAAGCCGTAGAACAGGCAGTCGATTAGGTTGCCGATTGCACCGGCCAGCACCAGGGCAATTGTGATTATGAAACCTGTGCGTGCCTGTTGGCGTATGAGGCGGTGGATGTAGTAGCACAAGACACCGATGGCCGCGATGCGGAACAGTGTTAAAAACAACTTGCTTCCGAGTTCCCAGCCGAATGCCATTCCGTCATTTTCCACAAAACAAATCTGAAACCACGGAAAAACCTCAATGTATCCGCCAAGCGGGAAATGAAGCTTAATGTAAAATTTTACGATTTGGTCAATTGCCAGAATAAGCAACACGACGAGAATGGTCCAGAATCTTGCGGAGATTTTCATGCGGAGAGTCTTTTTGTTTGATACAAAAATATGCCAATCGCGCCAACGTCTATTGGCAAATTGGCATATCTTATTGGTCTGTCAATGAAACTGAATGATTTTTATTTTCCTTCTTTTGCTTCGATGCTCAGGGTTGCATGGGGCACGGCACGCAAACGTTCTTTCGGAATGAGCTTTCCCGTTTCGCGGCAGATGCCGTAGGTCTTGTTTTCTATGCGTACCAATGCGGCCTGCAAGTGTTGTATGAATTTCATTTGGCGTTGGGCAAGCCGTCCTGCTTCTTCCTTGTTCAGGGTGGTTGCTCCTTCTTCCAGAACCTTGAATGTAGGTGAGGTGTCCATTACATCATTTCCTGCGTTGGCTATTGCCGCACGCAAACCATCATATTCTTGTTGTGCCTTGGCTAATTTCTCAAGAATTAAAGCCTTGAACTCTTCCAGCTCTGCATCAGAGTATCTTGTCTTTTCTTCCATGGTAACTTGTTTTTAATTATACATTCTTTCGCTTTGTGGAGATTCTTCCCATAAAACTTGTGCGAAAGTAAGTATATTTTTTTACATACAAAACTATTTCAGAAATATTTTTATTGTTCAAACGGCTCCGTGTCCAGGAAAAAATGACGTTCCAGAAGAACCGGGAGAATAATTTGCACATATCCGGCAACGGTTATGTCGGACGAGGGCGGCACAACCGGCGCAACCTCATCCTTATTTTGGGGCTGTTTCGGCGTTTTCGGATAAATTTCTTACTTTTGCCCCGGTTTAAAACAGAACATATGAATTATGATCCCATCAAGCGGAGTCTGGGCAAGGTTTTCAACACGACACCGGCTTTGCGTATTATTTTCTATAAATTGTTGGATGTATTGTTGTTGCGTACATGGCACGTAAAACATGTGATACGGGAAAAGCTGTATGCACGCAGGGCCGAACCGTTGCGTATGCTGGATGCCGGCATGGGTTTCGGGCAATATAGTTATTGGTTGCTATCCCGTTTCCCGAAAAGCACTTTGCTGGGAATAGATGTCAAGGAGGAACAGGTTTCCGATTGCAACCGTTTTTTCAGACAGACGGGAAAAGAAAATGCTTCGTTTGTGTGCGCCGATTTGACGGCTTTGTCTGATACAGATGCCTATGACTTTATCTTGAACGTGGATGTCATGGAACATATCGAAGAAGATGAAAAAGTGTTGCACAACTTCTACCGCGCCTTGAAACCACATGGCTGTTTGCTGATTTCGACACCTTCCGACTTGGGAGGGTCAGATGTGCATGATGACCATGAGGAGTCCTTTATCGGCGAACATGTGCGCGATGGATATAGTGTGAAGGAAATTACGGCCAAGCTGGAACGTGCCGGATTTGACAAGATACGGGTTGCCTATTCGTATGGCATATACGGTCATATCTCCTGGATTTTGTCCATGAAAATCCCTATTTCCATGCTGAATGTTTCCAAATGGTTGCTGCCTTTCGTTGCCGTTTATTTCCTGATAGTTGCCATTCCATGTCTGCTCCTGAATACATTGGATGTGTACGGACATAATCAGGAAGGAACCGGGCTGCTCGTGTGGGCCGAAAAATAATTTTGTTATTTCGGGGAAATAATTTATTTTTGCAAGGCGGCAGGAAAAGTAGCCGCAGAACATAATTGTTAAACATAGCTTTACAGCAACATGGGACGTAAACAAAGCCAGGAAGAAAAAAAATTATGGGAGCTGTCACCCGTGTGGGCTGTACTAACCCCCGAAGAGAAAGAATTCTTGGAAGAGAATGTTACAGTACACTACTTTAAAAAGAACGAACTGATTCATTGTGAAGGCGAACAACCGACACACATGATGGTTCTGACAAAAGGGAAGGTGAAAGTATTCAAGGAAGGTGTCAGCAACAGAAACCAGATTATACGCATGCTGAAACCTTTTGAACATTTCGGCTACCGTGCAATGATAGCAGATGAAACATACAACACGAGTGTCTGCGCATTTGAAATGTCTACAGTGTATATGGTGACGAGAAATGCTTTTCTGACTTTGCTGAAAAACAACACACAGTTCTGCTATTTGTTCCTCATAGAAATGGCCAAAGATCTGGGAGCTTCCGATACCCGCTCCGTTAACCTGACTCAGAAGCATATCCGCGGGCGTCTGGCCGAGGCGTTGCTGTTTCTGAAAAAAAGTTATGGACTGGAAGAAGATGGTGCAACCATCAGCATGTACATGTCTCGTGAAGACCTGGCCAATCTGTCCAACATGACCACATCCAATGCAATACGTACCTTGTCTAATTTTGCAGCGGAGGGCATTATCAGTATTGATGGCCGCAAAATAAAAATACTGGAAGAGAGCAGGCTGGTGAAAATCAGCCGTATGGGATAGTTCCGGACAATTATCTTTACAAACAGTCACGGTTTTGACATCATATCAGAAAATAACATACTGCATTGAACGCAGACTGCTGAACAAAGCTTTTGCAGAACTGCAGGAGTGGATTGTGTCGGCGCGTGCGGGCGCTTATTCGGATCAGGCGGAGAATTTGCAGACGAGTTACCGTTATCTGTTGGATTATTTTGCCCGAAACGTGGATGACCCTCAACGCAAGGTGGTTTATAGAAAATTGCAGGCCGGTTTGTATGAACTGGCCGATCAGATAAACGCCGACGTTCAGGAACGGGAATCCGTGTTGTTTGACTATGTGCAAATGCGTTTGTTCAAGCAGCGTATGGTCGGAGTGACACCGGCCGGTTTGCTGCGCAACCTGACAGACTTTTACGATGGTGTTGCAACACGCCGTGTCTATGAGGAAACCTTGGAACAGCTGTTCGGTTGTTTTTGGCTCTATGATTCCTGGACGGATGAATGGTCCGGTTGTTATGTCAACTTAATGACACAACCCGGCTTTGGAGAAAATGAAAAATCCCTGGCTGTAACGGCGCTGACGCTGAATCTTTGGCGGCGGTTTTCCATGGAAAAGCTGTTGTTGCTGTTTAATTCCTGCCTGCAAGCGGATGACTATGTACGCGGGCGGGCTTTGGTCGGTTTGTGCTTTTTGTTGGCAAAATATGACCGGCGTTTGCCGCTTTATCCGGATATTGACGGGCGTCTGCAGTTGCTGATGGAGCAAACGGAAACAATGTCAGTGTTGAAAACGGTCGTGTCGCAGATTATACGGTCGACACAAACGGAAGAAATATCGCAGAAACTCAAAAATGAAATCATTCCGGAAATGCTGAAAGCGAACCCGCGTCTGCGGGAAAAAATGAACAATGAAGCTTTCCTGAAGATAGAAGATATAGAAGAACCGAATCCGGAATGGACAGAGTTTCTGGAAGAGAGTGGTATCGGGAAAAAATTGCGCGAACTGACAGAATTGCAACTGGAAGGGGCAGATGTGTATATGAGCACATTTTCGGCTTTGCGCTCCTTGCCTTTTTTTGAGCATACAAGTCATTGGTTCATGTTGTTCGACAAGGACTTTTCGGATATCGCGCCATTGTTTGCCGATTCGGACAAAAGTATCCTGTCCGCCTTTATCAAAAGCAATGTGTTGTGTAACTCTGATAAATATGCTTTTTGCCATGCCATAAAGCAAATGCCCGATAGCCAGCGAAAATCCATGCAAATGTCGTTGAATGCGGAAATGGAACAACTCGGCGAGCAACTGGATGGGCAGGCGGCTGCCGGAAAGGAAATAATCAGGATAACAAACCAGTACATACAGGATTTGTACCGTTTCTTCAAACTGCACAAGCACAGGAACGAGTTTGACGATATGTTCGCCTACGCATTGTCATTGCATCAGGCTCATTTCTTCAATGTCGTTTTTACAGAAAAATCCGACCGTTTGGATGTGGCGACATTCTATTTTGTCAAGAAACATTATGCACAGGCTCTGGATATGTTCCGTGAACTGGAAACGGCATGTCCTACAGCCGAATTGTACCAGAAAATCGGATATTCTTGCCAGCAGCTCGGCGATTTGCCGGCGGCAATGAAAGCCTATGAGCGGGCAGACCTGATTGCGCCAGACCATGTCTGGACATTGAAGCGCATGGCTGTTTGTTCACGTCTGCTTGGCAATACCCAGGAGGCCTTGCGTTACTATTCCTGTGTTGCACAACTTGCTCCGGATGACAAGAAAACCTTGTTGAATATGGGACTATGCCTTTTGGAACTCAAACAATACGATGAGGCTTTGAACCTGTACTACAAAATGGACATGGAATATCCGGAAGACATGCAGGTGTGTCGTGCTCTGGCATGGTGCCTGTTTGTGCAGCATGACCATGCGCAGGCAGAAAAGTATTGGACAAAAGTGCTGGACGGTAATCCGGCGCCGGAAGATTATATGAATGCGGCGCATAATCTGTTTTGTCTGGGTAACAGGCAGGAGGCCTTTTCTTTGTACCGTCGCAGCAGGGCGAGATACAGTTCGCCTGCTGATTTCCGCCGTGCTTTTATGAAGGACGCGGATAATTTGAGAGAGCAGGGCCTTGATGCGGATGACATGGCATTGCTGTTTGAGTGTATTTGAAATTAGGGTTGCCTGATATCTGGCCTTGTGCGGCAGCATTTCCTTTATGATGATGGTTTTTTTCAAACATTCTGGGAATCGAATGTTGTTACTGTCTGAAAACAGGACGGGGAGCTTTTCACAAAGTTCCCCGTTCTATAGGCATTAGTTTTTTAAGGTATAAAAAAGATTGTGTTGCTTTTAGTTAACGCATACAAAGTAACGGCTATTTTTTTATTCCTACAATACCTGAAAACATGTTCTTCAACACATATGTATTCAAACAAACAAGTATTTTAACAATTAAAGCCCGGCTTTGGTGGTAAAATTGCGGACTACGTTTTCCTTTTCCTTACAATTTGTCACTCTTTGGATTCAGTTCTATTACCTCCAGGTTGTCAATGCTTCCTTTGTCCAGTTCAAGGCGAACGATGGTTTGCACCAGGTGGAAACCATATTTCCCGGCGGCTCCCGGATTAATGTGCAACAATCCGAGTTGTTTGTCGTAGCGTATTTTTAGGATGTGCGAATGCCCGCAGATGAACAGCTTGGGCGGATGCAGGAATATTTCCGGTTTTACGGCAGCATCATACTTGCCGGGATAACCGCCGATATGGGTAATCCAAACGGATACGCCTTCCAGCTCGAAACGGTTGTCTCGCGGCAGCATGGCACGCAAATCATAGCCGTCAATGTTTCCCCATACAGCCCGTGTGGGTTTGAATGCCATGAGTTGTTCAAGCACGGCAGGCGACCCAATGTCGCCTGCATGCCATATCTCATCGCAGTTGGAAAAATGTTCGAAAATACGTTTGTCCAACAACCCGTGCGTATCGGAAAGGATTCCTATCCGTTTCATGTCCTTAAAAAACGATTCCTAACGAAATGAGGAATGTGTTGAGCGGGTCGTATGCCGAATTTTTGATTTCCTCGCCCAGCTTGATGTCCTTTGTTATGTTCTGGATCAGGTTGTAGCGTATATCCAGATTTATCAGATTGAATAATTCAACTCCCAGACCGGTTTCCAGACCGAAACTTGCCTTCCGGAACTGGTCTTCTATGCCGGGTAATATTTGCCCGTTCGGATCTTTGAATTCCGACAATGACCCTGCATTGAAACGAACCTTCGGACCAAGAACCAGTCTCATGTTGAGTATTTTCAGGTCAAAGAGTTTGACGCCGGCCAACAGTGGCAAATCAATGGTACTGACGGTTATTTTCTTGTCATAAGTCGTGCCGTCGTAGCTGAACTGGTAATTGTTTTTCTGCATGTTGTAGAGCAACTCCGGCTGAAAATAAACACGTTTGCCCATACGGAGGAGTATGCCGGCATGGAAGCCATTGGCAATGTCGCTTTTGATGCTTCCCATATTGTAACCGCTTATTTCCTCTATGTTCCCGATTCCCAACGAGCTGGTGTAACCAGCCTTGACGCCGAAACTGAATTCAGCAAATGCAATACTTGTACACAGCAAAAATGTACATACAAAAATTAGTTTTTTCATATTTTTCTATTGTTTTAGTAGTTTATGAAAATAGATTTGGTTTTCTCTTTTGGGCCTTTTCCAGGGTCAGCAATGTTTCTTTCTGTTCATGCTTTTGTCTGAGGGCCTGTTGTCGTGTATTTAACTCTTCTATGAATGAATCACGCATGTCCGGGTTCAGTAGTTTGCCGGCCACAAGCACGTTGATGGATGCATCTTTGGTGTGTACGACAGGAGCAGCGTAGAGCGGTGCTATTTTTACGGCCGTGTGTATGTCGGATGTTGTTGCTCCGCCTATCAGCAAGGGTATTTTTGCGCCATATTCTTGAAGCAGGGTGGCAACCTCACACATTTCGGTGAGTGATGGTGTTATAAGGCCGCTTAAACCAATCAGGTCAACTTTTTCTTTCAACGCGGTTTCCACTATCCGCTCGCGAGGCACCATGACTCCCAAGTCAATGACCTCATAGTTGTTGCATGCCATGATGACGCTGACAATGTTCTTGCCGATATCGTGTACATCTCCTTTGACCGTAGCTAACAGAATCTTGCCGTTTTTTGTTGCGGCTTGTTTGTTTGTCTGTTCCATGTAGGGTTGCAGGAAACTGACAGCCTGTTTCATTGTACGGGCGGTTTTGACTACCTGGGGCAGGAACATTTTGCCTTCTCCGAACAGTTCGCCAACCTTGTTCATGCCGGCCATTAGTGGTTTTTCTATGATTTCAACCGGTGTTACATATTTCTGCAGGGCTTCCTGCAGGTCTGTTTCCAGATGGTCGCCAATGCCTTTCAGCAGGGCATATTCCAACCGTTCGTCCACAGTGCCTGTGCGCCAGGATTCCTGTTTTCCCGATGTTGTTGCAGCTGTGTTTTGGATATGGCTGGCATATTCAATCAGTTTTTCGGAGGCATGCCGGTTTCTGTTCAGCACGACATCCTCTACCAATTTGAGCAAGTCGGCCGGAATGTCTTCGTATATTTGCAGCATGCCGGCATTGACTATTCCCATGTCCAGTCCGGCGGCAATGGCGTGGTACAGGAAAACGGAATGCATGGCTTCGCGTATTGTGTTGTTGCCGCGGAATGAGAATGAAAGGTTACTGATTCCGCCGCTGACTTTAGCCAAAGGCAGGTTTTGCTTGATCCACCGGGTCGCTTCAATGAAATCGACGGCGTAGTTGTCGTGTTGTTCCATGCCGGTGGCGATGGACAGTATGTTTGGGTCGAAGATTATGTCTTGTGCAGGAAAACCGATGCCTGTCAGCAGTTGGTAGGCTCGTTTGCAAACTTCGATTTTCCGGGAACAGGTATCGGCCTGCCCTTGTTCATCGAAAGCCATGACCACAACAGCTGCTCCCAACAGGCGGATTTTGCGCGCTTTTTCCAGAAAGGAGTCTTCGCCCTCTTTGAGGCTTATGGAGTTGACGATGGATTTGCCTTGCGTGCACTTCAGGGCTGCCTCAATGACTTCCCATTTGGATGAGTCAATCATCAGGGGAACTTTGGCGATGTCCGGTTCCGAAGCAATCAGATTGACGAAATTCACCATCTCGGTTTTTGCATCCAGCATGCCATCATCAAAATTCAGGTCCAGTATCTGTGCCCCGTTTTCAACCTGTGAACGGGCAATGGCAAGTGCCTCATCGTATCTTTTTTCATTGATCAGACGGAGGAACTTGCGTGAACCGGCTACATTGCATCTTTCTCCTATGTTCAGGAATGTGCCGCCGGTGGGTCGATATGTAGTGTCATTGAGTCCCATGGGGTTCAACGTTTGCGCATGACATCAATGGTCAGCAGAACAAAACCGCTCGCTACGGACAGGAAATAGATAATGTCCCTGCTGTCGATAACTCCTTTGCTGATGGATTTGTAATGTTCGTGAAAACCTATTGACTGTATGAAATTTACAATGTTTCCTTTGTCTGACAGGCTTCCCAGCAAATCAAAGCCGTAAAACATGATAAAGCAAACGGTTGTGCCTGTGATAAAAGCTGCTATTTGGTTTTTTGTCAGCGAGGAAGCACATGTTCCTATGGCACAATTGGTTCCTGCCAGAAAAACAAGGCCGATAAAACCGCCCCAGAATGCTCCGCCGTCCACATTGCCGGCTGGTTCGGCCAGATATCCGACGGATATGTAATAAATACAGCAAGGCAGTAAGGCCAATACGGTAAGCGACCAGCCTGCAAGGTATTTTCCCAGAACGATGGATGTCCGGCTTACAGGATGGGTCTTAAGCAGGTCCCAGGTACGTTCTTTGCGTTCTTCGGCAAAAAGGCGCATGGTTATTGCCGGGCACAAAAACATGAATAACCACGGGGCGAGTGTGAACAAACCATCCAACTGGGCATAACCGGAGTCCAGAATATTATATTCTCCAGGAATTACCCATAAGAACAATCCTGTTATCAGCAGAAACAGGCCAATAACAATATAACCGGTTGCGTTGCTGAAAAAATAGCGGAATTCTTTAAGGAAGATAGCGGTCACGATAAATGCGATAGAAATTTTCTGTTGCTGAAAATTAGTGATTTTTCATTTTTTTGTATAAAGTCATTATCTTTGCGGTGTCAAAAATACTACAAATTGTTTGGATGTACAATAAAAAATCATATATGTTTTTGAGAATGGTTGGGCTGTTGTGTTTTTTGTGGTCAGTTCTGCCATTGCAGGCACAATATCATGTTATGTACAAGATTAAAGCCGAATACATGTATGGCTTTTTATTGAAGCATGACCAGCACATGGAGGCGTTGGTAGACAAACCGATTATGGGTGCGGAGCTTTCGGTTGATTTTTTGCCGAACGGTAAGCGGCAATGGCCGTTTCAATGGAATGGCGCATCAGTAGGAGCGGCGCTTGCATATGTGAATCTTGGAAATCCGGATGTTTTGGGGCATGCGGTGGCATGTTATCCTTATTTGGATATTCCTGTGCTCAGGTTACCATGGATTTGTGTCACTGTCAGACCGGGAGTCGGGTTGGGTTTTGTCACCAAGACTTTTGACAATACGGCTCCTCCCGGAACAACATCACTTGCCAATCCGGATGGTACAATCAACACGGCAGTCGGTTCTGTGTTGAATGCTTGCCTGCGGGGAAATCTGGCGTTTGAGATTCCTGTTTACAAAGGGTTCGGCATAACGGGTTCTGTGGGCTATCTTCATTTGTCAAATGGAAGCATAATGACCCCGAATTCCGGTTTGAATATATTGCAGGCACAGTTGGGATGTGTGTATTTCCCTCAATACGATGCGTATAACCGCATTTATGTGCCGCGTGTCCGGCAATCTGTGGACAGACGCTTGTCATATGAATTGACGTTGTCCGGCGGGGTGCGTGAACTGTATTATCAGGATAACCGCATGTATGGCATTGCATCAGTTGCCTTTGGCGTGCATTATCCATTGGCACATATTTTCCGTTTGGGGGTGGGGATTGATGCTTTTTATGATGGTGCTTTTGGAGCTGTTTATGCTGATTATGCTACCGGGAACGAGCCGTCAACGAATTACGCAAGGACCTATATCACATCCAGCGAATTGAAAAACCAGTTTCGCGTAGGCTTGTCCGTACAACCTGAATTGGTCTTCGGAAAACTGATTGCCGGCGTACACCTGGGTGTATACCTGTATGATCCGATTAAGAATCTGGAGCCGTTTGACGAAGCCAAAAACGGTACGGTCAGCAAAGGTATTTTCTACAAATATGACATTGACAAGGAGGATGGCTGGTTTTATACTCGTTTGGGGCTGAAATATATGGTTTCCAATCATTTTTATGTTGCCATAGGACTAAAAACCCATTTGCAGAAGGCTGAATTTATAGAGTGGGGAGCGGGTGTGAGACTATAGTCTCTTGTGCCCTTCGGGCGGAAGAACAACAAAGCAACGTTTCCGAAAAACAGACAGCGGTGTGCATTTGTTCGCAAATGCACACCGCTGTCTTGTATATGCTTGTCATATAAAACAGTATTTATTTTTCAATCTTGAGTAATGCGCCCGTCTTGGGATTGAACTGGATTTTGACATCCGACTTGGTGAACAATTCCACCGGCAACGGAACGCTGATACCGAATTGAGGTACGGTAACCTCCTTGTCCACATAGACGGTTTGTCCTTGAGATACAGTCACTCTGGCCGAACCGGGCAGGTTATAGAACAGTGCGGCAGTTTGTTGTTTCCCTTTTTCGGTTAGCGGAAGATACTCTTGTTTGTTTGCCTTTATGCTCAGAAAAATGGGTGTTCCTCCCAAATCATTTTTGGGAACGAGGCCGCTGTGTGTCGAGAAGCGTGCCAGGATGGATTGGTTTACATCGTTGGCAGGCGTGATCTCGATGACTTCCCTCAAGGTTTCGGTCGTTGTCTTGCCGATGAACAATTCGCACAGTTCTTTTTCAGTCCTGGCCATTTCGTCCAGTACAGTCCTGAATGACAGCCCGTCGGCCGGCAACTGGTCAACATCGCCGGAAAGGAGGTTGATGCGGCTTTCGCGTATGCGGTAAATCTGTTTGGCCGTGCCTTCTGCCATCTTGGCAATTGAATTGGCAAACATTTGCTCTTCGCCAAGGGGCATGAGCGATGGTCCCACTGGAGTGGGACTTTTTGCCGCTTCTTCCTTTTTCTGTTTGGAAGTGTTTGCGGGTGCATGATCATTGATTGCACACAGAATACCTTTTTCGTTCAGCGTTACGTAGCAGTTCAGCAGATTCTTGTCCGGTGTGATTTTGTATTTCCGGCTTTCGTCGGCAACGGTTTTTGTCAGCAACCGTATGTTTTTGATTGTGTAAACGGTCTTGTTTTCCGTTACGACATCTTTGGTGCCTAAATAGCGCTCGGAATACTGATAGAATATGCCGATTTCCTGTGTCTGTTTTTCATATTCGATTTCGAATCCGAAAACTATTTTAGGCATGGCATATACGATGGCACTTTCGCCTTCCGCGACAGTTTGGGCTTGTGCAGCCGGAATCGTGCATGTGAACAACAGCGCGATAATCGGATAAATGCAAAGTCTGTGTTTCATAAATATCAATTTTGTGTTTAAGAATTCCAAATGTTCCAGGCTGCGATGGCTTGTCCGGTCAGCATGCCCAGTCCGTTCACAATGTCGCATCCTCGTTGTTCTCCCTGTTGCAAAAATAGCGTTTTTTCCGGATTGTAAACTACGTCGAACAGCAAGTGTTTCGGAGTGAGGCTGCGGTAGGGAATATCGGGGCATTCGTCCGTTTTCGGGAATGTGCCGAGCGGTGTCGCATTGACAATCAGCGTGTGTTTTTCCATGATTTCAGGTGTCAGCTGGCTGTATGTCAGCATATCAGGCTTTGCCGTCCGTGACACGAAGGTGGATGTTATACCCATTTGTTCCAGACCGTATTTGATGGCTTTGGATGCGCCGCCTGTGCCCAGAATCAGGGCTTTTTGATGCCATGGTCTGACATGCGGGCGTATGGATTCCAGAAAACCGATGGCATCGGAATTGTAGCCTTTCAGGCGTGTCTGGTCTCCGGTCCGGATGAATTTGATGACGTTGACCGCACCGATGGTCCTGGCTGTTTCGTCCAGTTCATCCAAAAGCGGGATGATTTGTTCCTTGTATGGAATTGTGACGTTCAGGCCGGAAAAATCGATTTGTCGCACAAGTTGCGGAAAATCTTGTATGTTTTCCAGTTCGTACAACTCGTATGCAGCATCGATTCTCTCGTCGGAAAACTTCCGTGTGAAATATTTTTTTGAAAATGAATGCCCTAACTGGAATCCGATTAGTCCGAAATGTTTCATGTGCGCAAAGGTATGAAAAAAAACGGGATTTTCAGGTTTCCCCGAAAATCCCGTCCGGAATCTATGCTGTTTTGAAGAAATTACATCATTCCGCCCATTCCACCGCCCATGGCAGGCATGGCAGGAGCAGGATTTTCTTCTTTCTTCTCTACGATAACGCATTCGGTTGTCAGGAACATGCCAGCTATGGAAGCGGCGTTTTCCAAAGCAACACGCGTAACTTTCGCAGGGTCAACTACTCCGGCGGCAATCATTGCTTCATACTTGTCGGTACGTGCGTTGTAGCCGAAATCGCCTTTGCCTTCGCGGACTTTTTGTACCACAACGGCGCCTTCCTTGCCTGCATTGCCTACGATCTGGCGCAACGGCTCTTCAATGGCGCGTTTTACGATTTCAATACCGGTCTGTTCGTCGTCATTGTCACCTTTCAGGCCGTTCAAGGCTTCCTGTGCACGTATGTAGGTTACACCGCCGCCGGGAACAATACCTTCTTCAATGGCAGCACGTGTTGCGCTCAAAGCGTCGTCCACACGGTCTTTCTTTTCTTTCATTTCCACTTCGGAAGCGGCTCCGACATAAAGTACGGCAACTCCGCCAGACAGTTTGGCCAGACGTTCCTGCAGTTTTTCGCGGTCGTAGTCGCTGGTCGTGGCTGCTATCTGTGCCTTGATTTGCGCAACACGGTTAGCAATGTTCTGTTTGTTTCCGGCACCGTTCACGATAGTTGTGTTGTCTTTGTTTACCGTAACTTTTTCAGCGGTTCCGAGCATGTCGAGCGTAGCGCTTTCCAGCTTGATGCCCTTTTCTTCGGAAATAACGGTACCTCCGGTCAGGATGGCAATGTCTTCCAGCATTTCTTTTCTGCGGTCGCCGAAGCCGGGAGCCTTAACGGCACAGATTTTCAACTGGGCACGCAGACGGTTTACGACCAAGGTAGTCAGTGCTTCGCTGTCTACATCTTCTGCGATAATCAGCAACGGACGTCCTGATTGTACGGCCGGTTCCAGAACGGGCAACAGTTCTTTCAGGTTGGATATTTTCTTGTCGTGGATCAGAATGTACGGTTTTTCCATTTCCACTTCCATCGTTTCCGTGTTGGTTACGAAATACGGTGAAATGTAGCCGCGGTCAAATTGCATACCTTCCACTACATCGATTGTCGTGTCGGTTCCTTTGGCTTCTTCAATGGTGATAACGCCATCTTTCGAAACTTTGCGCATGGCATCTGCAATCAGTTTGCCGATGACAGCATCGTTGTTTGCCGAAATGGTTGCAACTTGCTCGATTTTGTTGTAATTGTCGCCGACAACTTCAGACTGTGCATGAATGCTGGATACAACGGCTGCAACAGCTTTGTCTATACCGCGTTTCAAGTCCATTGGGTTGGCTCCTGCCGTTACGTTTTTCAAGCCGACGCTAACGATGGCTTGTGCCAATACGGTTGCAGTGGTAGTTCCATCACCGGCCTGGTCGCCTGTTTTGCTGGCTACTTCTTTAACCAATTGTGCACCCAGATTTTGCATTGGGTCTGCCAATTCAATTTCTTTGGCTACGGTCACTCCGTCTTTGGTTATCTGCGGTGCACCGAACTTTTTTTCGATAATAACATTTCGTCCTTTGGGGCCGAGGGTTACCTTGACGGCATTCGCCAATTCGTCCACGCCTTTTTTCAATTGGTCGCGGGCATCAATATTAAATGAAATTTCTTTTGCCATAATGTGTGATTTTTTAATTTCTGTACTTGATTTTTTATGCAATCATTTAGATAATGGCGAGTACATCGCTTTGACGCATAATCAGATATTTTTCTCCATCGAGTTCGAGTTCTGTGCCTGCATATTTGCCGTAGAGCACGTGGTCACCCACTTTCAGGACCATTTCTTCGTCTTTTGTTCCGTTTCCTACTGCCAGAACTTCACCTTTCAATGGTTTTTCCTTTGCTGAATCGGGGATAATGATTCCACCGATTGTTTTTTCTTCTGCCGGTGCGGGTTTAATCAGCACACGGTCTGCTAATGGTTTTACATTCATGATTTTATGTTTTATTTGATTTGTATTTATTGTTGTATTTTGCTTGCTTCAATCAACAGATTGCCGTTTTTGTCATAAAGGCGAAGCGTGCGTTTGTTGATGGAATATTTTGCCACTTTGTTGAAAGCGCCGAGAAAAGCATCTTCTATGTGCATGCTTTCGATGCAGAACATTTTTGTGGCACCTGCATTACTGAAATTGATGGTGCCTTTGGCAGGGACTTCAAACGTTGCAAAATAGCTGTTGCACCCTGTTTTACCGCTTACCCGTTTTTCATTCCAATTGAAATTCAGAGTCGGGGCTTTTTCCACATTTTCGTTTGTGAAAGTCAGGGTGTCGTTAATGCTCGTTACGTTCCATGAACTGTTGAAGTCTTTGGCAATGGTTGCCATATTTTTTGTGCTGTTGCATGAACTGAAAATAAACATGCCTGCCATGCAAATAGTCGATAAGAATACACTTTTTTTCATTGTGTTGTCGAATTATGTTTGCCGCGCCTTTTGCACAATGCGTGCCAAAGTGGAATTATGACAATATGGCAGAATGGCAGGATGATTTTATGATTCCAAAGTGCATAAATGCCCCAGTTTGTAGCAATCAAACAGGAACAGTGACGGTTTTTTGCTGCATAGTTGTTTTGTTATCAGTGGTTTGAGCAAACGGAATGTGGCACCTAAACACCAACGGACAAAAGTAGGTAGATTTAGATATGTATTTAGTAATCTGGAAGTTGCGGGTAGTTCGGGGCGTTTTATTTCCCTGTATAACTTCAATAAATTGGCATTGGCTGTTTCTGTTTTTTGCAGGAATATTCCATTTTCTTCCAATCCTTTGTGCATCAGTGGATTATTTATGTGAATTATGGGAATTTTTCTTTCAGTAAGGTAAATTCCGAACAATGTGTCTTCGTGTCCGTAACCATGTATGTCTTCATTGAAACGGACAAGGTTGAAGATTTTGTGCGGTATCATGAAATTGAAGGTGGTGAAGCACCCGTCATAATTCTGATTTCCTTCTCTTTTTAGTCCGTATGTAAGCCGTAAACTGTATGCCGGATTTGTTTCGTGTGGGTCATAAGCGGTTCCGCCGATAACTACCTGACTTTGAGTTTTGCAATATGACAGATAGGTGGAAATAAAGTCGGATTTACAGACGGCGGCATCGCAATCCATAAACAGCAGGAAATCATATCTGGCCATATCTGCCAATCGGTTGCGGATACGGGAACGCCCGATATTTTCAGTCAGTTCAATATATTGGCAGTGTGGCAAACTGTTTATGTCCCGGTTCGTTTCTTTGCAGGTTGCAGATGCATCGTCCATGACAATGATTTCATATTCAGTCAATGCTTTTTCCGCCTGTTTTTGCAGGTCCCTGACCAATTGTGTGCAATCGTAATTATATGTAGGTATCAGGATAGAGAGCATATTGTTATTTGTTGCGGCACGTTTTTTCAAGCAATCCGGCAAATTGTTGTGCCTGTTGTTCACGGCAGAATTTCTTCTTTTCCGCCATATTGACAGCTTGCCGGGTGAAACCGTTGCGTTTCCATTCGGCATGTTTTTCCAAGATGAATGTTTTTATCCCTGCTGTGCCGGTTGCGGCAAGTCCTGCGTTTGTTTTTTGCATGGTTTCGGCCAGACAGGCTTCATCACTGCGGACGCAAAGCACCGGTTTTTCTACTCCCAATGCTTCAAAAAATTTGGTGGTCATTATGCCGTGAGGCCCGTTGGCGGTGGTTTTGTTGGCCAGGACAAGCACGATGGATGCGTCGTGTAGGATGCCCGGGACTTTTTCCGGTGTAACAAAATCATGAAATACGAATGTTTGTGCCGGAAACATGCCAGCGTATTTTTGCCGCAGTGTGGCTTGTGTTTGTTTGTCGGTGTACCAATGCAAACGCAAGTCGGCAAACAGGTCTGTTTGTTCTGTTAGTAATTCCCGTAAGGCTTGGAACAGCAATTCAGGATTTTGATATTTTGTATGGAACATACGGCCTGTATATACAATGTTGAATGTTTGTGACTGCAAATCGATGGGATAAAACAGCGTGCTGTCATACCCGTTGTAAATTAGCTCGATGTTGGGGTTGCAGGTCTTTAATATGCTTGCGTGCCACGGCGATACGGTTGTCAGGGCACTGGCAGAGCGTAAAACTTGGTTTCGCCGCCGGGTATTTATGTGTCTTCCTTTGCCCCAAAGACGCAACCGTTCCGGGAAATTTTCCGGTTGCGGATATTGTTCCATAATGTCGCGCAGGTCGGCAATGAGCGGAATGCCTAATGCTTTTGCGGCCTTGTGTGCAAAAAGTAACGGGAATGTATAGAACGTGCTGCACAATACGGCGTCATAGTTTTGTTGCATGATTTCCGCTTTGGCGTGCTGCCAGAAATAGCGGTCCTTGTATGCAAAACCCATGTTCAGTATATGTTTGAATGCGTATTCCAGTTTTGCCCACAAGGTGTTTTGGAAATGATAATATTTTATGCGGTGAATTTCCACACGGGGTGGAACAGGCAACGTGAAATGGCTTTCGCCAGGTTGTTCCGTATAAACGGTTACTTGCCAGTCGTCCGGCAAGTATTTGCACAAGTAACCCATACGCGGAGCGAAATCCGGGGGAAACGCATCAGTTATCAATAGCAGATGTTTCATTGTGCAATTCTTTTATAAGTTCCTGATACAGTTGTTTGTGATAGCTTTTTTCCAAGCTGCCAATGCTGCTGTTGTGCCATAGCAACACAATTTCCCCGCCATGTTTTTTCACTTCTGCAAAAAGTTTCCGGCAATACTCCAATGCTTGCTCGTGATTCAGATTCATGTATTGTTTGCCGTCCAGTGTGCCATCCATTACGGTCATGGGATGTAATGTCAAGGTGGTCAATTCCTTTGTTTGCGGGTCAATCCATCTGACGGCATGGCATGTGCCGAGCCGGAAACCGGCCACATCGGCATAACCCATGGTAAAATCGTCTGTGATTCCGGCGGCAGCCAATGACTTCATGTAACTTGGTTCACATGAGCGCAGGAAGTGATGGCGGTTGGCTGTTACGTCGCCTTGAATAGCAGCGGCAAGCCGTTGCTTTTCTGGAACGATAAATTCGGGATGTTCTCCGGCAAGGTAGCTGGTATGCAGCCCTGTTTGTACGCCATTTTCCCGGCAAAGCCTGATTAACTTCTGGACATCGTTGCTGTGCAAATCATAGCAAGGCTGATCTTCGGGAATGCCGGATTTGCCTGCTTTGACAAAGACGATTCCGGTTGCAGCCGGCAGTTTGTGATTTTGCTCGAACAACCATGGAAAAGTGTATAAAGGGTCGTTGTCGATGTTCAAAAAAGCAGATTTGAATACCTGTTCCAGTAATTTCAGGCTGTTTTTCCGCAAGGGATGGAGTGCTCGCATGATGCCGCCGCAAAAACCTCGGATATTCCTGTATTGCTCAATCTTGTCGGCATCGTGTGTCAGGTAGATATGTGAAAAACCGCTTGCCGGTTCGGCGATTTCCACGCCGGTTTCACGCAACAGGCGGCGCAACAGCCTGCCGTATTCATCGACAATCGGCCTGCCAAGACAGTCGTGCTGATAAACGATGCTTTCCGTTCCGGGAAAGCGTCCGTGCCGGTCGCGTTGCGGGCAGATGGTTTCCTCGTAGCGCGACAGCAGGAAAAAAGCACTGGCCACCAGGTCTGCGTGCAGGATGATTGTGTTTCCTTGTTTTTCAATGACAGGTTTGCCAAACAAAATCGGTGTGCCTTCAATTTCCTGCAAAGGCAGGCTGGGACGTGATATTGCTCTGCCGAAACAGTCAGGCGTGAAAAAAGCACTGGGAACAATGACGATACGATAGTTTGCAAAACGGCTGCTGTCGGCAGTGTAACCGATCCAGGAGGCGTGCGCCGGCTGCCGGAGCATAAACGAAAGCAAGTATGTCAGTGTTTGTTCGGGAAGCATAGCACAAAAATACGTACTAAAATAGAGATGCGCAAATACGAATGGCAAAAAGTGTGGCCGTGGTGGATTATCATAAAAAAATCCCTGTTGGAGCAGGGATTTTGCAGGTGCATCAGTACAAAACAATGGAATTTTATTGTAGCCTGAACGAAATCGGGATGGTGAATTTGACGCGTACAGCCTCGCCTTTCATTTTGCCGGGTTTCCATTTGGGCATGGCCTTGATAACGCGGACGGCTTCCTTGTCCAGACTTTCGTTAATGCTTCGTATTACATTAATGTCTGTGATAGAGCCGTCTTTGTCCACGACAAACTGGCAAATGACACGTCCTTCAATGCCGGCCTTTTCCGCATCGTCAGGATATTTTATGTTTTCCTTGAGATATTGGAACAGTTTGTCTTGTCCTCCCGGAAATTCAGGCATTTGCTCCACAACAGTGTAAATTTCCTCTGTTTCAAATGCCGCTCCAACAAATTCTTGATTTTCAATAACCTCTGCCGGGGCTGTTTCTGCACTGGCTGCAGCAACAGTTTCTTCCGTTTGTGCTTTTTTCGTATCTTTGTCCGCGATTTCGGACGTGCATGAAGTCTGGGCGAACAATAACAGTTCGGCACAGATGACAGGCAGAATGTAAAGTGCCTTGGCATGTGCCCATTTTGAAGATTCTTTTCGTAACATCATAGTGATTCTGTTTTTAAGTTTGCTGTGATTGAAGCTGTTGGCGACAGAAAACCACCTCTTGCCGACAGCTTTTTCAATTAATAAGAGTTGATATTGTTTTGCATTGATGCCTTGTTTCAATACGGTGGCGTCGGCATCGTATTCGTGCACGGCGCACAACTCGTTTTTGAGCAGCCAGATGGCCGGATTGAACCATTGCAGGCAGCCCAACAGGTTGAACAGCAGTAAATCCGCGGAATGATGCCCCCGAATGTGCGCGTATTCGTGTGTCAGTATTTCCTGTCCGTTTGCGGCATAGTCCGCTTCGGACATGACAATGGTTTTTATGCTGCTGAACGGTGCGGTCGGGTTTTGTGTCAGCACGAGCGTGACCCCGTCTGGAAGTGTGATTTGCCGTCCCTTGCGGGAGATGGCCCGCACGCGCAGCAGGGAATAAATCAGCATTCCGGCAGCGGCGGCGCAGCCGAGGCAGTAAACCGCAAGAAATGATATTGCCCACGGGAATTGCCTGTCCGGTTCGGCAAGCGTTGCGGTCAGGCCGTCGATGGTAATGAATGCCGTCTCCGGCGTCTCCGTGTAAATGGTGATGCGGCATACCGGCAAGATAAAAGCTGACAAAGTTCCCAGCAACAACAGTGCACGGTTCAACTTGTGATAGGTCTCCCGGCTGACCAGGATTTTGTAAAGCAGGTAGAATACAATCAGGCAGCCGGCGACTTTCAGATTATACAGTAAAAACGTTTCGGCGTTCATTTCTTTTCGATTTGCGAGATGAGTTGTTTCAGTTCCTCAATGGATATTTTTTCCTCTTCGACCAAGGCGGAAACGGCTTGCATGTAGGAATTTGCAAAATACTTGCTGATAACGCTCTTCAATGTCGATTTCTTGAAATCTTCCTTGCTGACAAGCGGATAATACTGGTAAGTGCTTCCATAGGCCTTGTGCCCGACGTAGCCTTTGGACTCCAATGTACGCACCATGGTGGATAGTGTGTTGAAATGTGGTTTCGGTTCGGGATACAAGTCCACTAATTCGCGGACAAACAATGCACCTTTTGTCCAAAAAAACTGCATCAGTTCTTCTTCTTTTCGGGTCAGCTTTTCCATAACTGTCATTTTAAAATCAATCTCGCTGCAAAGGTAACTAAAAATATTTCACAAGCAACTAAAATAATTAGTTTTATAACTAAAAAAATAGTTTTCCGGTTTGTTCTTTGTCTATATGTCTGTTTTTGAGCGATTAATATTTTGTCTGTCTTATGAAAAAATATGGGAATATTCTGGTATCAGAGGCATGTATTGCTTCAAAAACCGGTAGGTTGGCAGAAAGCGCTGTGTTTCTATTAGCTTGCAGGCAGGCAACAGGCACGGTTGGATACGGATAACTATTTTTCGCCGGTTTACCTTGTTTTCCAATAATTATGTCTATTTTTGTCGTTCTGAAAAACGCGGCTTGCGGCGCGGAAAAAATTGAAACGCATGCTTACAATCCACACGTTTTTAGGTAAATATTTTTCTCTGCCGGTCATGTTTTTGCTGTTGTCGGCAGATTTGGTTGCGGCAGCAGCCGATTCGTTACAAACCACATATAAAAAAGGTTTGTTCACTACTTATTGTACGGTGGAGGTCTCGGTCGACAAACCGACAGCCAATGATGTGATTGACGATTTGATAAGCCAATTCCAGGGTGATCCGGAACGTTTGTTTGATTGGGCTTTTAAGGGTTTGGGGCAGCAAAAGGATGGTTCGGAAAAAGATGCGGTTATTTTGGTGTGGAACGCCACTTCCTACGACCCGCAGACCGGTATAAGTATCCTGAACGTAGATGCCGTGGTGCCCGGCTTCACTGTCTTCCGCGACATTGAACTGAAGAGCAAGGTGGAAGACCGTGAATTGCCGAATGGCTGGCGACGTATTCGTGTGGACATGTTTTATTCAGGTTCATTGCTCAAGGAATCCTACGGTGTTTTTTACGTGAAACAACTCGCACCGGATAAAATGCTTTATACGATTGAAATAAACATACGTTTCGGCTGGTTTTTCAATATTTTCATTACGCAACGCCGTTACAAGGCCTTGGCCGAATTCCGCGTGGAAAAGTTCATGCAGAATTTGCGCGATGAAACCGAAAAGCGTTATGGCTTGCGTCATGCTGCAACCGGTAAATAATAGATGGAAAAAACGATATGGATTTATTAGCAAAACTGGAAGGACTGCAACATAAATTTGAGGAAATCTCGTTGCTGATTACTGACCCGGCGGTGATTGCCGATATGGCGCGTTATGTGAAACTCAACAAGGAATATCACGAGTTGGAGCGGATTATGGATGCGCAGAAGCGTTACCGCACGGCTCTGGCCGATTTGGCCGATGCCAAACAAGTGTTGGCCGAGGAGTCGGATGCCGATTTGCGTGAAATGGCACGTGCCGAGCAGGAATCGCTGGAGAAGCGTATCCCGCAGTTGGAGGAGGAAATCAAGCTGCTGCTCATTCCGGCCGACCCCGAAGATGGCAAAAACGTGGTGATGGAAATACGTGGAGGAACAGGTGGCGATGAGGCTGCCATTTTTGCAGGCGACTTGTTCCGCATGTACTCCAAGTATTGCGAAACCAAAGGCTGGAAAGTTACGGTTTCCAATTTTACCGAAGGTCCTTCGGGAGGATTCAAGGAAATCATTTTCAATGTGACAGGCGAGCAAGTTTATGGCACGTTGAAATATGAAAGCGGCGTGCACCGCGTGCAGCGTGTACCGGCTACCGAAACGCAAGGGCGCGTGCATACATCGGCGGCCACGGTGGCCGTGCTGCCGGAGGCAGACGAGTTTGATGTGCACATAAACGAGGGGGAAATCAAATGGGATACGTTCCGGAGCGGCGGCGCCGGCGGACAGAACGTGAACAAGGTGGAATCAGGTGTGCGCTTGCGCTATGTCTGGAAAAACCCGAATACCGGCGTAGCCGAAGAAATCCTGATTGAGTGTACTGAAACCCGCGACCAGCCCAAAAACAAGGAGCGGGCATTGGCGCGTTTGCGCACGCAGATATACGACCGCGAGCACCAGAAATATATCGACGATATTGCCGCAAGGCGCAAGACAATGGTCAGCACTGGCGACCGCTCGGCCAAAATACGCACCTACAACTATCCGCAGGGGCGTATCACCGACCATCGTATCGGCATGACAATCTACAATCTGGCCGCATTTATGGATGGCGACATACAGCAGGTTATTGATGGGCTTATCGTGGCCGAAAATGCCGAACGGCTGAAAGAAAGCGAATTGTAGAAGCAGGTTTGACATTGATTTTATTTGAAACATAAAATTTATAACAGATATGACAAGAGAAGAACTTTACGGAAATATTATGCGCAAGAAATCATTTCTTTGCGTGGGTTTGGATACGGATGTGGAAAAGATTCCGGAACATTTGTTCGATGAGTCGGATGATGCCATTTTTGCATTCAACAAGGCCATTATCGATGCGACGGCCGATTTGTGCGTCGCCTACAAGCCCAATCTGGCTTTTTACGAAAGTATTGGCATTGAAGGCTGGGACATCCTGGAACGCACGGTGGAATATATCCGCATCAATTACCCTGACCAGTTTATTATTGCTGATGCCAAGCGCGGAGATATTGGCAATACGTCGGCCATGTATGCGCGCACGTTTTTCGGCAACATGGATGTGGACAGTGTTACGGTGGCTCCCTACATGGGTGCAGACAGTGTTACGCCGTTCCTGACCTATCCGGGCAAATGGGTTACCTTGCTTGCCTTGACCAGCAACAAGGGTGCATTCGATTTCCAGTTCATGGAGGACCGCGTTACCGGTGAGCGGCTGTTTGAAAAAGTGCTGCGCACATCGCTCCAATGGGGTAACGCCGACAACATGATGTATGTGGTGGGTGCTACCAAGGCCGAAATGTTGGAAGATGTGCGCAAGATTGTGCCTGAACATTTCCTGCTTGTGCCCGGAATCGGGGCGCAGGGCGGCAGTTTGCAGGAAGTGGCCGCGCATGGCATGAACAGCCAATGCGGTTTGCTGGTCAATTCCTCGCGGGCGATTATTTATGCCGACAGCACGCCGGCTTTTGCTGATGCCGCACGTGCCGAAGCCCGGCGCGTACAACAGGAAATGGCTGTCCTGCTGGAAAAAAAATCCTGATTGGGTGGGCGTGATTATGGTTTAATATCAAACTGTTGAATAAATACATTCTGTAAATTGTGGAGATAACTGAAATTGGATTGAATTTGCAGAAAATTTACAGGTTGTAAGGGTAAACATGAAAATGAACTGCACCCCAAAAGTTAGACACATAACTTTTGGGGTGCAGTTCATTTGTGTTAAAGGCAGGAACAGCCTTTTTTAGTAAGATGCGATGGGTTACATCTCCCATTTCTCGCAACTGGCAACCAAATCATCGAAACAGTGGATTTTCGATTTTGCCTGTACTTCGGCAATTTGGCGGTTTACGGCTTCGTCGTAACTTTCTTCTTCCACATCGCGGATGATGCCCATTGCAACAGGTAGTTCCGGCCCTTCCATCAGGGCGAGTTTTTTGTGCAGGGTGTCATCGGTGCAATGTGCATCGTGCACCAGAATGTCCTGTTCGGTGATGCCGTTCTCGCCGATGGTAACGGCTTTGAGGTTCCAGCCGTCCAATACGAGTCCTTTGTTGCGTTCTGCCCCGAAAATCATAGGTTTGCCATGTTCCAGCACAATCATGCGGTCGGCGCGGTGTTCCTTGTCGGAAATCCAGCCGTGTGCTCCGTTGTTGAAGATGATACAGTTCACCAGACATTCCACTACGGCGGCACCTTTGTGTCTGGCGGCAGCCACCATGCTGCTGACCGTGGTCTGGATGTCCACATCCAATGCACGTGCGAAGAATGTGCCGCGTGCTCCGAACACAAGTTCCGCAGGACGGAACGGGCGTTCCACTGTTCCGTAGGGCGATGATTTGCTGACAAATCCTTTTTTGCTCGTCGGTGAATATTGTCCTTTGGTCAGACCGTATATCTGGTTGTTGAACAGAACAATATTCAGGTTTACGTTTCGGCGCAGGCTGTGTATGAAGTGGTTCCCGCCAATGGCAAGGCAGTCGCCGTCACCGGACATTTGCCATACGGTCAGTTCGGGATGTGAGGTTTTGACACCTGTAGCGATGGCCGCCCCGCGTCCGTGTATGGTGTTGAAGCCGTATGTGCTCAAATAGTGCGGCATGCGTGAAGAACAGCCAATGCCGGATATGACAACAGTCTGATAAGGGGGAATACCCAGTTCGGCCATGGCTCTTTGCAGCGAACTGACAACGGCGTGGTCGCCGCAACCCGGGCAGAAACGCACGTATTGGTCGCTTTTGAAATCTTTTGCGGTAAACATAACCTAATATGATTTGTGTGGCAGACCGGGAATGATGGTTCCAGCTGCCTTTGTTGTTTTTATTTGTTAATTAATTCAAGAAAACAGGCTTCCAGTTCACTGACATTGAACGGTTGCCCTTCCACTTTGTTGCATTGGTACAGATGTACGTTTTCCACTTGCGAACGCAGGTATGTCGCAAATTGTCCGGTGTTCAGTTCGCAGACAACCACTTTCGGATATTTGTGCAATACGTCGGCCGTGTTTTGGGGCAGTGGTGCAATGTAGTTGAAGTGTGCCAGCGCTATTTTGTGGCCTTGCGCGTTCAAGTTGGTCATTGCACTCATCAAATGTCCTTTGGTGCTTCCCCATCCGACAATCAGTAATTCTGCATCGTCGGCATGTCCTTCCACGACAACATCAGGAATGGAGTCTGCTACATTTTTGATTTTCCGTGCGCGGTTTTCCGTCATGATGGCATGGTTGGCCGGTTGTGTGGATATGCTTCCGGTCTGGTTGTCGCGCTCCAGACCCATGTTCCGGTGTTCGAAGCCTTCCATGCCAGGTATGGCCCAATAACGAATTTTGGTTTTTTCATCACGTTTGGCAACATTGTATGCGCCTTTCAAACCGGCCGGCACCATGTGGGGTGTGATTGCCGGCATATCGGCCAGTTTCGGCAGTTTCCAGAGCGAAGAGCCGTTGGCGAGGAATGTGTCTGAGAGCAGGATGACCGGCGTCATGTGTTCCAATGCGATTTTGCTGGCCATGTAGCTGAACTCGAAGCAGTCGGCCGGCGAACTGGCTGCTATTACGACAGCCGGACTTTCACCGTTTCGTCCGTAAATGGCTTGCAACAAATCGGTCTGTTCTGTTTTGGTTGGCATGCCGGTACTCGGGCCGCCGCGCATGACATCAATAACGACGAGTGGCAATTCGGCTATTGTGGTCAATCCGATTGCTTCCGATTTCAGGGCAAGGCCGGGGCCGGATGTGCTGGTTGCCGCCAGGCAGCCCGCAAAGGCAGCACCGATGGCCGTGCATACGCCTGAAATTTCATCTTCGGCCTGTACAACCATGGCACCGACATCTTTCCGCAGGGCAAGTTCCTGCATGATGTCCGTGGCCGGTGTGATGGGATAACTTCCCAGAAACAGTTTCAAACCGGCCTTTTCGGCGGCGGCTATCAGTCCCCATGCGGTGGCTTTGTTTCCGTTTATGCTTGTGTATGTGCCTTTGGGCATGGAGTGCGACTTGTCTATAATGAATGTGGAAATATTCAGGTGCAGGTTATTTCCGTAATTGTAACCATCGGTCAGAACCTTGACGTTGGCTTTCAGCAGGTCGGGTTTTTTGCCGAACTTGTTGCCCAGAAAATGTATGGCCTGGTCAACGGGACGGTTAAAAAGCCAGCAGACAATGCCTAATGCAAACATGTTTTTGCTGCGAATAACGGATTTGTTGTCCATTCCGAAGTCGGCCAAACTGTCTTTGGTGAGTTTTGTCAACGGCACGGGAATGATTTGCACGGTTTCCGAAAGTCCCAGTTCTTCGAACGGATTGTCGGTTTTGAACTGCGCTTTCTCCAGGTCCTGTTTCTCAAATGAATCGGTGTCTATAATGACCACACCCATTTTTTTGATGCCTTTGGCGTTTACTTTCAGTGCGGCGGGATTCATGGCTACGAGGACATCGGCCTCATCGCCAGGCGTATAGACTTTGCCGGAACCTAAATGGACCTGAAAGCCCGATACGCCGCCGAGTGTGCCTTGCGGAGCGCGGATTTCGGCAGGAAAGTCAGGGAACGTTGAAATTTCATTGCCCAGAATGGCAGACAAATTGGAAAACAGTGTACCGGTCAATTGCATGCCATCGCCGGAGTCGCCGGAAAAGCGAACTACAACATTGTCTAATGCTGTTATTGGTGTTTTTGTATCCATATCCTAAATTAAATGCTGTATATGCAGGCGAACGGTGATGTTTCGGTTGGAAAGAGGTCGCTCAACGCCTGCATGAATTAGGTTTGGTTCATTTTGGCTGCAAAAATATGGAAAAATCATTTTTTATGCAAGAAAAATGTATATTTTTTTGCAAAACCACTGTTTTTTGTATTTTCATGGAATAATTATTCCTGTTTCTGCATTGATTTGAATAATTATGCTTTCCCGAAGAATGTATCCGCACAATCTTTACGCCGGTTTAATTTATTTTTCCGTACATTTGTCCGGAATTTAACAAACAGGGATGATGAAAAAGGTTTTGTATGTTTTGCTTGCGGTCGTATTGGCGGGTGGAATTTTTTGTTATACGTCCTGGAACCGTTGGTTTCATAATCCGCCGGAAGCGGTTTACACGACACCTGATTTCCCGGACAGGATTACATGGACTTTGGCCGAAGGGACACATGACCGTGTGTTGAGCTGGCGTTGTGGTGAAGCAGTGGATTCGGCTTTTGTCGATTTTGTGTGTCAGGGCAGGGCAGACACGTTGCGGGTTCCGGCAGTTGGAACCGTTGTGGATAGCCGTTCGGGAAAATCGGCGTTTTATCAGGCGCATTTTTCCGGTTTGCAGGAGGGAGCCGTTTATGCTTACCGCATTGCAACGGGTTTGCAGCAGACATCGTGGCATTCGTTTCGTGTGGTTCCATCGGGAAATTTCTCGTTCGTTTTGTTTGGCGATATTCACGTTCCCGATTCGCTTCTGTTGTCCATGGTTACCGTTCTTGATACATGTCCGGCCAGTAAAGATGCCGCCTTCTGGGCTTTTGCCGGCGATATGATAGAGCGTCCGACCGACGTTTACTGGTGTGCGTTTTATGATGCTTTGGGCGATGTGCCGTTGCGGCGTCCTGTTTTGGCCTGCACGGGCAACCACGAATATCTGAAAGCGCTTGTCAAACCGTTGGACACACGTTGGGTGCATACATTCGTTAATCCGGCCAACGGACCGGAAAAATATCTTGGGCGCACGTATTATGTAGATTATGAACCGGTGCGGATGGTTGTGCTTGATACGGATGGTCTGGCAGGGCCGGCCGATTATGTTCGGGTACGGAAATGGCTGAAGCGGGTTTTGTCGGAGAATCCGCAAAAATGGACAATGGTTATCATGCATCATCCCGTCTATTCGGCAGCGGAAGGACGTTCCAATCCGTTGATGCGTATGGCTTTCAATGGAATTTTTGTCCGTTATGGTGTTGATGTGGTCATTCAGGGACACGATCACTCCTATATGAGGCGTAATTCATATTTGGATGGCCGCGCGACGACGCCTGTTTACATGGTATTGAACAGTTCGCCGAAGAACTACAGGCAAAAGTCTCATCCTGTGGCGGATTGCACCGGTTATGGCGAACGGTTTTACCAACATGTAACTGTTTCGGCTGACAGTTTGTGTGTACGTACGTATCGTGCGGCCGGTAACACCCTGTATGATGGGTTTGTGGTACGGAAATAAGTCAGTCGAAAAGTTCGTTCAGCACTTCCATGGATTGCACACCGTAAAACTCAGGAACATGCAGGGCATAATATTTTATGATGTTGTTCAGCAAAACGGTGCGTTGGTTGCGGGTTAAGCGCAGTTGCATCATGGTGGCGTATGTGCAGTTGCACGTTTGTCTGAACGTTTCCAGCTCTGCATTGTCCAGAAAATGTGGGTGCAATGGTTTTTGGTGGCAGATTTCACCGCTTTCCATATCAAAAAACGGCCCTTTCCCTTCCAAGTTGGGAGAGATGCCGATATATTTGGACAGTTGCATGAGGAAAACTGGATGAAAGTTGGCTGGTTTATCCGTTTCATCCAATACGCGGATGGAAGATTCCAGAAAAGCAAAAAGCTCCCTGTTCTCAATCGGTTGTTTCAGTGTCTTGTACAGGATTTCGGCCAGAAACAGGACAATGGATTGTCTGGCAAGGTCGAACGGAATGGTCCTGAACGGAAATGACAGCCTGCTTTCGCGGATGCGTCGCAGTTCCATTGTCGGGTTGCCTGCAATCTCGGCCTCGATAACCGATAATGGCTCGAAGAGAGCGGCTTTGTTAGCCGATTTTTTGGAGTGCATGCCTTTGACCGTGCAGTTCAGGCGGCCGAATTGTTCCGTGTAGAGATGAACGATGTCTGTCGTGTCGGAATATCTGGCTTGCCGGAGTACTATGGCTGCTGTTCTCGTATACATATTTCCTGTTCTTCGTAGTGCGGCAAAGGTAGCACAATAAAGGAAGATTTTATGGGGAAATGGTTGGAAATTAATGTATTCAGGAAAAAAGTGAGAATATTTTTCGCAAATATTTTGTCATGTCAAAAAAACGTTCTATCTTTGCACCCGCAAAACTCGAAAACGAGTATGGCCCATTCGTCTATCGGCTAGGACGCAAGATTTTCATTCTTGAAAGAGGAGTTCGATTCTCCTATGGGCTACGAATAACGAATTAAAAGAAATTTGAGATGGCAAATCATAAATCATCTGTAAAAAGAATACGTCAGACGGAGAAGCGCAAGCTGCACAACCGTTATTATGCAAAAACAGCCCGTAATGCAGTTCGCAAGATGCGTGCTACGACAGAAAAGGCTGTTGCCGCCGAGATGCTTCCAAAGGTATCGGCCATGTTGGATAAATTGGCAAAACGCAATATTATCCATAAAAACAAGGCAAGTAACCTGAAGTCGAAACTCGCGCTTCATGTAAACAAACTGGCGTAATAGTTTTTTGTTTTCATAAGTACAGGACTGGTTGGAGAAATTCAGCCAGTCCTTTTGTTTGTTATTCCGGCTTTTGAGGGGTGGCAGCATAAAAAAACGGGGAAGAGATGCATGTTCTTCCCCGTTTTTACATGTTATTATGTCCTTAACCGATTTGTTGCAGGCGGTGTATGTTGGCCTGTTTCAATCGTGTTTCCGCATATTCGCGTGTTATTTGCAAAGCCTTTTTGTCGGTCGAAGGCATGTCGAACATGGCGTCCATCATAATCATTTCAACTATGGAACGCAGTCCCCGTGCACCCAGCTTGAACTCAATGGCTTTGTCTACGATGTAATCCAGAACATCCTTATCGAACGAGAGTTCGATATCATCCATTTTGAACAATTTGATGTATTGTTTGATAATGGAGTTTTTCGGCTCTGTCAGTATCCTGCGCAGGGCTTCCCTGTCGAGAGGTTCCAGATAAGTCAGTATGGGCAGGCGGCCGATGATTTCCGGAATAAGTCCGAATGCCTTCAAATCCTGTGGCGTGATGTATTGCAGCAGGTTGTTGCGGTCTATCTTGTGGTTGTTCTGTGCCGCAGTGTAGCCTATGGTCTGGGTGTTTAACCGTGCTGCAATCCGTTTTTCTATGCCATCAAAGGCGCCGCCGCAAATGAACAGGATGTTCTGCGTGTTTACGGCAATCAGTTTTTGTTCCGGATGCTTGCGCCCGCCTTGTGGCGGAACGTTTACGACGGAACCTTCCAGCAATTTCAGCAAGCCTTGCTGCACGCCTTCGCCGCTGACATCGCGTGTGATGCTTGGATTGTCGCTCTTGCGGGCAATCTTGTCTATCTCATCAATGAAGACAATTCCTCTTTCGGCGGCTTTTACATCGTAGTCGGCCACTTGCAGCAGACGTGACAGGATGCTTTCTATGTCCTCACCCACATAGCCGGCTTCTGTCAGTACAGTCGCATCCACAATGGTGAAAGGGACATGCAGTCGGCGTGCAATTGTTTTTGCCAGCAGGGTCTTTCCCGTTCCGGTTGGGCCAACCATGATGATGTTCGATTTCTCGATTTCCACTTCATCCGGACCGTTTTTCTGTATCAGCCGTTTGTAGTGGTTGTAGACGGCAACAGACAGGAACTTCTTTGCCTCATCCTGGCCTATGACGTACTGGTCCAGAAATGCCTTTATTTCCCGTGGCTTGGGCAGTTCTTTGCCTTCCAATGGGTTGGGTGACTCTTTTCTGAACGTATCCCTGACAATCTCATCGGCTTGTTCAACACAATTGTTGCAGATGGCTACACCGTTCTCACCATAAATAAGCAGACTAACCTCATTCTCAGGTCTTCCGCAAAAACTGCAATACTTTTTGTCTTGTTGCATTTTAGCCACGATTATTTTTTCTCCTTGATTAGCAGTTTGTCAATCATGCCATAGTCGAGGGCTTCTTGTGAAGTCATCCAATAATCGCGGTCAGAGTCTTTCTCAATGCGTTCGTATGGATTTCCGGAATGTTCGGCAATGATGGTGTACAGTTCTTTTTTGAGTTTCTGGATTTCGCGTGCTGTTATTTCTATGTCTGATGCCTGGCCTTGTGCACCGCCCATGGGTTGATGGATCATCACCCGCGAGTGGGTGAGGGCCGAGCGTTTGCCTTTTTCGCCGGCAACCAGCAAGACGGCGGCCATAGAAGCAGCCATGCCCGTGCAAATGGTGCATACATCGGAATTGATGAACTGCATGGTGTCGTAGATTCCCAAGCCGGCATATACGCTTCCGCCCGGTGAATTCAGGTAAATGGAAATGTCCCGTCCCGAATCAGCGGAGTCCAGATACAGCAGTTGCGCCTGGATGACGTTGGCCGTGTAGTCATCTATTTGCGTGCCGAGGAAGATGATGCGGTCCATCATCAGGCGTGAAAACACGTCCATCTGGGTTACGTTCAACTGGCGTTCTTCCAGAATGGATGGTGAAATGTAGTTGCTTGTTACATCCATGTATTTTTCCAGATGCATGCTGTTCATGCCCAGATGCCGTGTCGCATATTTCTTGAAGTCGTCCATGTTTTTTATTTTGTTTCAAACAGTTTGTTGAAATCGTCAATCGAGATTTTTTTTGTATCCAGTTTGGCTGCTTGCTTAATGGTTTCAAAGACTTTGTTTTCCAGCACGCGCTCAATCAGGCCTTTCAACTGGTCTTCTTTTTTCATCATGTCTTTTGCGTAATTGCTCAGGATGGCATCGTCTATGCCGGTGAGGCCATATTGGCTGAATTGCATTTTGGCCATTTGTTTGGCATAGTTTTCTACTTCGGCCGGTTCTACTTCCAGCTTGTTTTCCTTGGCGATTTTTTCCTTGGCCAGGTGCCATTTCAATTCATCCAGCATTTTCGGATAGTCGGTTGCCAGCGATTCTTCCGTTATGTTCTTATGGGCGGCAAGAATCCAACGTTTCAGGAAGGCATCAGGGAAAACAAGGTTTTCAAGCTGTTTCATGATCATTTCCTTGGCATCCAGACCGAATTTGTAAGCCGAGTTTTGTGCCATGTCTTCTTTTATGTCGGCACTTACTCTGGCGCGGAAAGCGGCTTCATCGGTTATATTGCCTGCGCCATAGACTTTGTCGAACAGTTCCTGGTTTATTTCGGATTTGGTGTAGCGGGTAATGCCTTTTATTTCAAACTGGAAGTCGCCGGCCGGGACCTCTGCATCTTTGCCCAGTTTAAGCAGCGAGCGGATTTCGGCTGCGTTTTCAAAAGCTGCCTGTGGATTGAATATGATTTTGTCTCCTTTCTTTTTGCCGACAAACAATTTTTTCTGGTCTTCGTTTTTCATGTACATGGGGCTTACGGTAGCGTCTGTCACCTGTATGCCGCCTTCTTTGGGTTGTCCGTTTTCCAGCTCGACCAGATCGCCTTTCAGCACATCGCCTTCTTCCACATCCTCGGCTTGCGAGTATTGGCCCAAACGTTCGGCGTATGTTGAAATCCGGTCTTCAATCATTTTGTCCGTAACATCAATGTCATAGTAAGCAACCTTGCCGTTTATGTTTACATCAAAAGCCGGGGCCAAAGCAATGTCGAAGGCAAATTCGAATGTTTCGTCCGTATCAAAGTTGATTTCTTTTTGTTCTGTTTCGTTGGGGAGTGGTTCTCCCAATATGTTCAGATCGTTTTCCTTTATGTGGTCGTAAAGTTTTTCGGAAAGGATTTTGTTGATTTCTTCACCCAGAACGGCTTTCCCGTACATTTTCCTGATCAGGTTCAGGGGCACCATGCCGGGACGGAAACCGGGGATATTGGCTTTTTTGCGGTAATCGCGCAATGTTTTTTCTACATTCCCTTCATAATCGGGTTTTGCAATCTCGATCGTAATGATAGCATTCAGTTGATCGATGTCTTTTTTTACGATATTCATATTTCTATATAGATAATAAAATGATTTACAATCGTTTCTTGTTGTTTATAAACGGGGCGCAAAGATAGTGAAAAAAACAGCAAAATGCAAGGCCTGCTTTCTGCAATGTGATTTTGCAGGGTTGGTTGGTCCAGTTGATGGCGGAAGAGCGTATGGCTTTCTTTCTTAAAAGAAGTAAGCCAGATTTACAGACAGCACCTTGTTGAAGTTCTGATGCCGTATCGGGGTATCCTGGATAATATTCTCGGTAATTTCCTGCCCGATGAAACTTTGGCTCCAATTGGCTCCAAGCTGTATTTTCTTGAACAGTTCCAGTCCGCTGCCGACATTGTAACCTGCATCCAGCCGGTTAAGGAAATGCGGGTATTGTATGGGTGTTTTTGTACTTGTGCCAGTTTCGAGAATGGTTTTGCCATAAAATGCGCAACTTCCGTAAATCCCGGTTGCTACATAGATTCCGAATGCCTTGATACGGAAAACGTATTTGATGTTCAGGGGAATTTCCATATATCCGGTTTCGTTGAATCCCCGGACCGAGGCATCGGTATTGTCCGTGTATGAAAAATTGCTTCCCTTCTGCGCAAAAACGATACCGGTCTCGCCGCCTATGCCTTTGGAGGACAGCAGCTGGTACATGACGCCAATGTTGAATGCATTCAGCATGTCGTTCCGATAGGTAGGGAACTCTGTGCTGAATACTTTTGTTTCGTTGGCGAGGTTCACGCCTGCGCGTATTGAGAATTGTGCGTATGCACATGTTGTCCATGCGGATATGCACATGAAAAGAACAAAGAGTTTCTGTAGTTTCATGTTTAGGTTATTCCGTCTTCTTGGAATGACGCTTGCGTTCTGTTTCGTCCAGAATTATTTTCCGTAAACGTATTTTTGTAGGAGTCACTTCAACGTATTCGTCTTCCTTGATATATTCCAATGCTTCTTCCAGGCTGAAAATGACAGGCGGTGCAATGTGCGTCTTTTCATCCGAACCGGAGGCACGCATGTTGGTCAACTTCTTTGATTTCGTAACATTAATGACAATGTCGCCTTCCTTGGAACTTTCGCCGACAACCTGTCCGGCATACACCTCATCTTGCGGGAAAATGAAAAATCGCCCGCGGTCTTGCAGCTTGTCTATGGCGTAGGCATAGGCGGTGCCGCTTTCCATGGCAATCAGCGAACCGTTGCTCCTTTTCTCTATTTCGCCTTTGTATGGTTGGTATTCAAGGAAACGGTGTGACATGATAGCCTCGCCGGCCGATATGGTCAATACGTAGTTGCGCAATCCGATAATTCCTCGCGACGGTATCGTGAACTCCAGCTGTATGCGGTCGTTTACGGCCTCCATGCTCAGCATTTCGCCCTTGCGTTGCGATACGATTTCGATAATTTTGCCGGAACACTCTTCGGGTGTGTTCACTGTCAGCTGTTCCACCGGCTCGCAACGCACGCCATCAATTTCCTTGAAAATGACTTGCGGTTGCCCTACTTGTAACTCATAGCCTTCGCGGCGCATGGTTTCTATCAATATGGACAGATGCAGAACTCCGCGTCCGTAAACATGCCAGATGTCTTCGTGCGGGTTCTTTTCTACCCGCAAGGCCAGGTTCTTGTCAAGTTCGCGCATGAGCCGTTCGTGTATGTGCCTGGATGTCACGAACTTGCCTTCTCTTCCAAAAAATGGCGAGTCGTTAATGGTGAATACCATGCTCATGGTCGGTTCATCGATGGCGATAGGTGCCATGGGTTCCGGGTTGTTGGCATCGCATATCGTGTCGCCGATTTCAAATCCGTCGATGCCGACAATGGCACATATGTCACCGGAGCCGACTTCGGTAGCTTTGGTCCGTCCCAGGCCGGTAAAGGTGTGCAGTTCCTTGATCCGGGCCTTTACCATTGTTTTTCCATCGCGTTTTGCTAATGTAACATCCATGTTTTCGCGCAATACGCCACGATGTACACGGCCCACTGCTATACGTCCCAAATAGGGAGAATAGTCCAATGAGGTAATCAGCATTTGCGGTGTACCATCGATAAATTTCGGTTCGGGAATATATTCGATAATGGCATCCAGCAAAGGCAGAATGTTGTTTGTCGGTTTGCGCCAGTCGGTGCTCATCCAGTTGTTTTTCGCTGACCCGTATAGGGTTTGGAAATCCAGTTGGTCTTCAGTGGCGTTCAGGTTGAACATGAGGTCAAAAACAGCCTCCTGTACTTCGTCCGGCCGGCAATTGAGCTTGTCCACCTTGTTGATGACGACAATTGGCTTCAGGTTCATTTGCAGGGCTTTTTGCAATACGAAACGCGTTTGCGGCATCGGGCCTTCAAACGCATCTACCAGAAGAAGAACCCCATCTGCCATATTCAACACCCGTTCCACTTCCCCGCCAAAATCGGCGTGTCCCGGGGTGTCTATTACATTGATTTTATAGCCTTTGTATTCAATGGACACATTCTTTGCCAGAATGGTGATTCCGCGCTCGCGCTCTAAATCGTTGTTGTCCATAATCAATTCGCCGGCTTTCTCGTTGTCACGGAAGAGATGACCCGCCATCAGCATTTTGTCCACCAGGGTCGTTTTGCCGTGGTCAACGTGGGCAATGATGGCTATGTTTCTAATTTTCTGCATATTATTCTTTTTTATGCTGTTTGAAAAAGCGGGTGCAAAGATAGGGAAAATAGATGAAAAAACAAAACCACCGCAAGAACAACTTGCGATGGCTCTGTGACCCCAGCGGGATTCAAACCCACAACCCCCACATCCGTAGTGTGGTACTCTATTCAGTTGAGCTATGGGGCCTTCGGATTTCGGCTGCAAAGGTAAGGATATTTTTTGCAATACCAAATATTTTGCGAAAAAATATTTTTACGCAGGTGGATACCTTTTTATATGGCCTTCCTGCGTATGGTAATGGAAAAATGGACCGTTTTGTCAGTTCAATGTGTCGGATTGGCTGGAAGTTTGTTCAAATCGGGTTTTGGAAGACGTTTTTGTGAAAATATCTTTGGGCGCGCTGTTTGTATTTGCCTGATATTGTCAAAAAAACTATCTTTGCACAATTGCCGGCAGTTTCGGTCTGAAACGGACCGGTTTATTTGTTTTGGATAGATAACAATTTAATTATAAAATAGATATGAATATACTCTTGCTTGGTTCGGGGGGACGCGAACATGCGATTGCGTGGAAATTGGCACAAAGTAAAAAACTGACAAATTTGTTCATTGCACCGGGAAATGCCGGTACTTGCAAGGTTGGCACGAACCTGCCCGTTTCTGCAACGGATTTTCCTGCTTTGAAGCAGGCTGTTTTGCAACACAATGTCAATATGGTTGTTGTAGGACCGGAAGATCCGCTGGTAAAAGGCGTGGCCGATTTTTTTGCTGCAGATGCCGAACTGAAGCATATTCCAGTAATCGGACCGGATAAAAAAGGCGCACAACTGGAAGGCAGCAAGGACTTTTCCAAAAAATTCATGCTGCGGCATAACATTCCGACGGCGCGATATCTCAGCGTAAATGCGGGGAATATGGAAGCCGGAATCGATTTTCTGAAAACCATGAAGCCGCCTTATGTGCTGAAAGCCGATGGGCTGGCTGCCGGTAAGGGAGTCTTGATTCTGAACGATTACGATGAAGCGGTTGGCGAGTTGCGCAATATGCTGCACGGCAAGTTCGGAGCCGCGAGCGCGACGGTTGTGATTGAAGAATTTCTGTCAGGAATAGAATGTTCCGTGTTTGTACTGACAGACGGTACACACTATAAAATATTGCCGGAGGCCAAAGACTATAAGCGCATTGGCGAGGGCGACAAAGGTTTGAACACGGGCGGAATGGGTTCCGTTTCACCTGTGCCTTTTTGTACGCCGGAATTTATGGAAAAAATTGAAACACGGATTATCCGCCCGACCATTGATGGTTTGCGTGCCGAAGGAATTTGCTATAAAGGCTTCATTTTCTTTGGCTTAATCAAAGTGGACAATGAGCCATACGTGATTGAGTACAATGCCCGCATGGGCGACCCGGAAACGGAAACGGTCATGTTGCGCCTGAAATCCGATTTGGTCGATTTGCTGGAAGGGGTTGCGGCCGGAAATCTGGATGAAAAACAGGTGGAATTTGATCCGCGTGCCGCAGTGGCGGTCATGTTGGTTTCGGGCGGCTATCCGGAAGCCTACGAAAAAGGGAAAGTGATTACTGGCCTTGAGCAGGTTACGGACAGCATTGTGTTCCATGCCGGTACAGCTCTGAAAGATGGTCAGGTTGTTACGTCCGGCGGACGGGTGATTGCGGTCAGTTCCTATGGCAAAACCCGGGAGGAAGCACGTGCCAAATCGTTTGAAAATGCGCAGAAAATCCAGTTTGACGGGAAATATTGCCGTCGCGACATAGGATTTGACTTATAGTTTGGTTGGACATGGCACTTGTTTTTGCAAAAAATCACGAAAAATCCACAGTGTGGACACTTTCACCGTTGGATAAAAGCACAGTCAGAATGTTGAATGGCGGTACTTGGTTGTTTGCATATCATATTGACAATGAGAAGTTTTGCGATGCATTGTCGAAAATACTGGAGGAATATCCTGTATTTGGCGGACGTATGACAGGGGCGGACGTGATTTGTGGTAACAATAGTGGTGTAGGTTTTGAATTGGCGGAACGGCCCAATCTGACTTGCAAGGATGTGGCTACAATGCCGTGTCTGCCGAAATATTTGCAGGCAACATATTCATGTTCTGCTTTCATGAAAGGCAAGATACCGCCTTTGTCGGTGAAACAGACTCTGCTGGCCGATGGAACTGTAATGAGTTTTGCAGTCAATCATGCTTGCGCGGATGGTGCTACGTTGTATCAATTGGTAGATAATTTGGCAAAAATCTATTGTGGACACCCTGTTGAACCATTTGTTTTTGACCAGAAATACCTGCCTGAACCGAAATGGTCGAAGGAAGAGTTGATTGGAATACTGCCCGAAAGAGGCTGGTTTCCGGTTGGTTTGAAAAATTTGGTGTCGTTTTTTGTGTCCCGGGTCAGGCATACGCCGGAAAGGGCAGTGTTCATTCCGGCTGGAATTTTGGATAGTTGTAAAAAACGCTGTCAGGAAATTCTGGGTGAACCGGTCAGCACGCATGTGTTGTTGTGCGCATTTGTGGTCAAATTTGTTGCGGAGGCCGAACAAAGCCGGCCGGAAACGGAATTTTCAATTGTTTCCACAGTGGATTTGCGCGGGCGTATAGGCATTCCCGCAAATTTTGGAGGGAATGCCGTGCTAAATGTTTCCGTGCCGTATTTTGCTGTCGGCGAAAGGAGTTTGCCGGATATTGTCAAGGCAATTGGACAGGGAATGGTACGGGCGCTTCAACCTGACAAGTTGGAACAGGATTTTTTGTTGAATTTGAGCGCAATGAACCATGTAGTTCCTTTTGTCGGATTTGATTTGTCTGCAACGTCAAAACGTTTTCCGCATTGCATATTGGTGAATAATTTTTGCAAGTTTCCGATTTGTGCAGTTGATTTTGGCGGTGGGACGCCATTGCGCGCTTGGCCGAACGACTTGCCGGATGTGTTGAAAATATGGCCTGCCATATCGCCTGAAAAAGGCGTATTGCTGTTGTGCAAGGATAATTTGGCGCGTTTGGTCGGCAAACTGGAACGGAATGGGAAATTGGAGCAATTGGTAGCGGATATAGTTGAATAAATTTACATAGTATGGCAAAAATATTGGTCATTGATGATGAGCGGAGTATTCGTAATACGCTCAAGGACATATTGGAATTTGAAAAGCACAAGGTGGATTTGGCCGAAGATGGCAAACAAGGGCTTGAAATGGCCAGGAGTACAACATATGATATTATTTTCTCCGACATAAAAATGCCGGGTATGGACGGGGTGGAGCTATTGACAGCTTTGGCGGAAAACGAGCTGGAAACTCCGATTGTGATGATTTCCGGGCATGGAAATATAGAAACGGCCGTTGAATGCATTAAAAAAGGCGCTTTTGATTTTATTGAAAAACCGATTGACCTGAACCGTTTGCTGATTACAGCCAAAAATGCCCTGGAGAAAAAAACTCTGGTAACGGAAACCAAGACCTTGAAACGCAAGGTAGATAAGAAATACCAGATGATTGGTGAGTCGGAAGCTATCCGAAAAGTGCGCGACATGATAGACCGTGTGGCACCTACCGATGCCCGTGTGCTGATTACGGGTGACAACGGAACCGGCAAGGAAATCGTGGCACGCATGATTTACATGCAAAGCAAACGCAGCAACGCGCCTTTGGTGGAAGTGAACTGTGCCGCCATTCCTTCCGAGCTGATAGAAAGCGAGTTGTTCGGGCACGAAAAAGGTTCGTTTACGTCGGCCATCAAACAGCGTATCGGCAAGTTTGAGCAGGCTGATGGCGGAACTATTTTTCTGGACGAGATCGGCGACATGAGCCTGGCGGCACAAACCAAGGTGTTGCGTGCCTTGCAGGAAAATGAAATAACGCGCGTGGGCAGCGATAAGAACATACATGTTAATGTGCGTGTATTGGCTGCCACGAACAAGGACCTGAAAGCGGAAATAGAAAAAGGCAATTTCCGCGAAGATTTATATCACCGTTTGAATGTGATTCCCATCCATGTGCCGTCGCTTGATGAACGCAAGGAGGATATCCCATTGCTGGTGAACCATTTCTGCGAACTGATTTGTGCCGAGCAGGGCATAGCGCTTAAAAAATTCGACCAGGCGGCTGTTGAACGGTTGCAGCAACGCACGTGGACGGGAAATATACGTGAGCTGCGTAATGTCGTGGAGCGGTTGATTATTTTGTGCGGCAATACGATTACGGCTGCAGATGTGGACATGTATGCTTTTTAGGCAGGCATGGGCAGTCCGGGATGGTGCATGTGTATATGCAAAAAGAAATGTTCCTTGACGTGTGGCATGTCAAGGAACATTTCTTATGGTTACAGGCGTGGATGTATCAGTGCAAGCATCTTCTGGTTAAAGTTCTCATTCGCAATCAGCTCTTCCAGGTTGAGATGCATCCTGTAATTCCAGAAATGATGCGGATTTTCCGGAATATTGATGCGTTCGGCATGTGCGTCCGGGAGGCGGACACCGGCATCAATTGCCAGCCAGTCCTGTAATGGAAGAATGACCCACATGGCAGGTGAATACATGTGCTGGTTGATAATGAATGTTGCTATTTCCGGAGTGCATTCCAACGGAGCTTCTCCGCTGTATCCCATCATGTTGTTGTAGAAATGTTGTGTTTTGGTGCGGTCTTCTTCCCACCATGCACGCAATGGATTTGTGTCGTGGGTGCCCGTTGTGCAAACGGACAGATAGGGCGCATTGGCCGGATGGGCAAATTCCACACTCGGGTCTTTGGGCATTCGTTGTATTTCCAGCGACAGGATTTGCAACATGTGCATGACTTCCGGGACGCAGGCCGGCACCATTCCCAAATCTTCACCACATACAAGCATGTCGGTTGAATTGATCAGTGTCGGTAATTTGCGCAAGGCGGATGATTTCCAGAAAGCATTGTGCCTGTGATAGAAGAAATCTTCGTGCAGGCGGCTGAGTTTCTGTTTCATGTCTTCATCCAGATCCTTGTAGCTGTACGACTGGTATAAGGCAATGCGCGGGTGCAGCAGTTCCGGATGTTTCAAGTCACGTACGAACAGAACTTCGCAGTGCAGGTAGTACAAGCCGTTCCGGATGCGTATGTCGCGCTCGCTTTCCAGCCTGTGGCAGGCAAAATAGGCTTCTATCTTTTTTTGCGTGTCGAACTCCGGTTTGAAGAAATAATCATCGAAATTGTAAGTGAACAGGAATTGTTTTTTGACGTATTCCGTGTCATCACCGAATATCTCAGGCAGGTAGTGTGCTCGTATGTAGGGTTTCAGCAGGCGGTCTTCATTTAGTTGGATACCCATTTCCCACAAATCCTGCGATGAATAAGGCAAAGCGGGCGAGAAGCGTCCCGTAAGTCCCCAGACTTCATTTTTTGACATCTCCCAGATTCGGAAAAATCCCAATATGTGGTCAATACGGTAGGCATCGAAATAGTCGGCCATTTTCTGGAAACGTTTTCTCCACCAGGCATAGTTGTCCCGTTCCATAATGTTCCAGTTGTATGTCGGAAATCCCCAGTTCTGGCCGGAGATGGAGAAACTGTCAGGCGGGGCACCGGCTTGTGCGTCCAGATTGAACAATTCCGGGTTTGTCCATGCTTCCACACTGTCGGGACTGATGCCAATGGGGATGTCGCCTTTCAGGGAAACACCAAGTTTGTGCGCGTATTCTTTGGCTTCGGTCATTTGCAGATGCAAGTGGAATTGCAGGTAGAAATGGAGTGCAATTTCATCATGTGCGGATGAATTTCTGGAAACCAGCATGTCAATCTCATCCTTGTCGTAAGTACGGTATTGTGGCCATTCGCGGAAGTTTGGCGAGCCGAATTTGTCACGCAGGTAACAGAAAGCTGCATAAGGAACCAGCCACTCCTTGTTTCTGCCAAAAAAGTCTTTGTATCCGGTGCTGCTGAATGTGATTTCTTTGTCTTGCTGGTACAGAAGTTTGAAGTACTTCATTTTTTCATTTGCAACAACTTGATAATCTGCTATTTTCTTTGCATTGAACTGCTTTTTTGTTGTGGCATACTGTTTTTGCAGCGTTTTATCGTGCAGTTGTCCCATGCGTTCAATATTCAGGTATATCGGATTCAACGCGAATACGGAAACGGAATTGTAGGGATAAGAGTCCCGGTTGTTGTGATAGAGGGTAGTGTCATTGACCGGCAAGGTCTGTATTATTTTTTGTCCTGTCTTATGAGCCCATTCGGCGAGCAACTTCAAGTCGAGGAATTCTCCAATGCCAAAACTGTTTTCTGTGCGGAGTGAGAATACTGGCACAGCCACTCCGGCTCCTTTCCATCGGGGGCGTGTGCGCCGGAAACGGATATCCGAGCGTATCAGCATGCCATTATCGCTGAAATTGTCAATCCGGCGGTTTTCACCGGACTCGAAATCGGCTATCGCACCGGTTTGCAGGTCATATACAACATATTTGTATTCGATGGCGTGCTGTGGAACCTTTATGTCAAGAACTGTTTTCCAGACAGGGAAGTCCTTGTCGGACAATGGTATCTTATTGTTTGTATCCCAGTTGCCAAGTTCTGGAATATTTCCAACAACAGCAATGCCGTATCGGGGTTCTATTTGCGGCATCTCCAGCATAAAGCAGATGTTTCCTGGCTGATGTTCTCCGGTCGGATTCCTGCGGGCAAACAGACTTTGTGAAAAAGCCGTGGAAAGAAATGCTTGTTCATAATCGGAATCTTTCCAGAAATCCTGCAGGATGCAATGTTTGGCATGGGTCTCCAAACTAATGTGGCGCTTTTTCCCGCTTTCGTAAATGAAACTGCCATCGGTGTTCCGAATGGCGTATGTATATTGCAGCACATCGGCAAAATCAGGAATCTGGATTGTGATTGTCCACTGCTCTGCATCATGGCAGTTCAGTACCAAAGGCGTTGACTCGGTCCACTCGATAATTTCCTGACAGTTCCCGAGAACACACATTTGTTGCCCCCACTCGGCTTTGTAGTTTATTTGAAAAGTAATATTCATGATATAGATATGTTTTTAAAGGCATTCAATTGCAAATACAAAAATAATAACAGAAAAATAAAAAAAAGACTCTTTTCCGGCTGAATTGCGAAAAAAAAAGGATGAATATCCCTATGAGCAGTTTGAATAGTCGATTAATATATGTTAAAATATTGATTCTGAGAAAAATTTTCCCAAAACCATGTTTTATAACATATTTTTTTGTACCTTTGCGGCTGAAAAATAAACACTTATTTTAAAAGAATAAAACTATGTTGACAGGAAACATTGGCGCTAATGCCGGATTAGTATGGGAAGCCCTCCAGGCTGGCAAATTGAGTACCAAAGCCGTTAAGAAAGCCACTAAATTGAAAGAGGCTGATTTGAACATGGCTTATGGTTGGCTGGCTCGCGAGAATAAAATTGCTTTCAGCGAAGAAAATGGTGAAATGTTCGTAAGCTTGATTTAATCAGGTTTTGTTATTGGAAAATTAAAAACGCAAGGGCTGTCCTTGCGTTTTTTTGTTGGATGTTTCCGTATTTGAAAAAAACGGGTTATCTTTGCACTCGCTAAAAATCCAGTGGCGCGGATTGATGTTCGTCTGGCTGGAAATGCGGAAATAGCTCAGTTGGTAGAGCACGACCTTGCCAAGGTCGGGGTCGCGGGTTCGAGTCCCGTTTTCCGCTCGTGTTGCCCGGATGGTGGAATCGGTAGACACGAAGGACTTAAAATCCTTTGGCCTCACGGCTGTGCGGGTTCAAGTCCCGCTTCGGGTACAATCCTTGACCGACAACGGTCAGGGATTTTTTGCATTCGTATGGTAACGTTTTCTATGGCTCTCAATCGGCAAACCTACTCGCGTCCCAATGCTACCGTCCTCACAATATCCCTGTGATGGCCTCAGTCGGGATGTTCAGTTTGGAGAAGGCGAACATTTTCCGTCCCAGGTCTTTCAGCGAGGCGCCAATGTGGTACACGTCCGTATGATCAATAATCAGAAAACGGTCGTGGATTTTCTGGCAAGTATGCACCGCTATCGGCGGATATTGGCTGTTGTGCCGCTCCACATCCAGATGAAACTGGCGGTTGACCGTCCGTGTGTAAATGTCGGCCTGCACACCGGCACCGCGTTTGCTGAGCATCAGCAACACGGATTCGTCCACATAATTGTCAACCAGCAGGATGGATTCCTTGGCGGAACGTATCAGGCCGGCGGCGAACTGGTAGGCATCGAAAATCTGACCGTCGCAAAATATGCCCTCGACAGGCGGCAACGACGTGCGCACGAAAAAATCTATCTTTTTGGAATGTTCCGCAACGGTATGCTCCAATTCCGTCAGGCGGCGGTTTACCGAATAACCTTTCAGCAGGTAATCCTTCAGGACCTTATTCGCCCACTGGCGGAACTGCGTGCCCCTGATGGATTTCACGCGGTAGCCAACGGAAATAATGACATCAAGGTTATAATACCTTATCCGGTATTTTTTGCCATCCGAAGCAGTTGTCAAGGATTCCTTGACAGCTGAATTTTTATCTAATTCATTTTCTTTGAATATGTTATTCACATGCAAACTTACATTCTGTTTGCTGGTCAGGAACAGCTCTGCCATTTGCGTCTGCGTCAGCCACACCGTTTCTTCTTCCAGGCGCACTTCCAGTTTGACTGTCTCGTCGGGTTGGTACAATATGATTTCTCCGTGATTTTCCATGGGCTCGTATTTTGAAGGTCTGGACAAAGATACGATATTTCAATCACCTGGCAAACAGTTCTTTTATGACATCCCTGTAATGGCTGCGGTCGGGATGTCCGGTTTGGAAAGGGCGAGTATTTTCCGTTTCAGGTCTTTCAGCGCACCACCTGTGCAGACAGTTCTTCGGTGTTTTGTTCACTTGTTCCCAGAGTTCGGATTCGTCGTATTTGCTGGACGCCATCGCCAGTGTGGCAAGCAGGAAGAATACCGCCGCCAATGTCTGGCTTGCATAAGTCTTCTCTCGTTCATGATGGGCATTGTTGATGGTTATATGGTCAAGGTACAAAGAAAGAAACGGAAACAACAAACACCGTAAAAACAAAGATACGCGAAAGGATAAAAGGCATTACAAAAAAGACAGGGAAACGGTTTCGCGTTTCCCTGCCCTTTAATACGATTTGCAGCAATACGGCTATTTTTTATCTTTTTGTTGCGGTTGCTCGCTGATGGAACTGACGGCCAAGCAAGCCAGCCCCAAGGCCAACAGCCACAAGGATGCTTCTGTATCCACTTTTCCCATGCTCAATAAAGCCAGTACGGCAACTCCTGCGCCAACTGCAATGCAGCGCAAAACCAAGGTCAGAATGTTTTTTGTTTTCATGCTTTCTCTATTTTAACTTTTACCACATAGTCTTCAAAATCCAGCTCAACCGGTTGGGGCAAGCTGTCCGCCAGTTCCAGCGAGTTGGCCAACACTTGTGTTGAAATATAGCCTTTGTAATTTTCCACGGCCGCATTTATTTCGGGCAATCTCTCTATCAGAATATTGATTTTGTCTGTAATTTCGTAGCCGTTGCTTTTGCGGATGTTCTGGATGCGGTTAACCAACTCACGCGCGATACCTTCCTGGCGCAAATCTTCGGTTACTTCAATGTCCAACGCAATGGTCAGTACACCTTCGTTGGCCACCAACCAGCCCGGCATGTCCTCCGTCGCTATTTCCACATCTGCCAATTCGATGCATACTTCACCACTCGGCAAAGGCAGGACAATCTGTCCATTGCGTTCAATGTTTCCGATTTCATCCTGTGTCAGGGCGGCAATCGCGGCAGCAATTTCTTTCATCTGTTTGCCGTATTTCTTGCCCAAGGTCTTGAAATTCGGTTTGATGCGTTTGACAAGTTTCACGGTGTCATCTTCAGCCGTAACGATTTGCAGTTCCTTGACATTGACCTCCGCTTTAATCAAATCGGCCACGTATTGCAACTCTTCCATGATTTTCGCGTCGGGAGCCGGAATGACAGCTTTCTGCAACGGCTGGCGCACTTTTTTTTCGGCCTTGCGCCGTAAGGCCAGGATCATGGATGAACTTTGCTGCGCCAATTGCATGCATTCTTCCAGATGTTTGTCTATAAGGGTTTCATTGTGTTTCGGGAATCTGGAAACGTGCACGCTTTCGGCAGCACCCAAATCGGCATACAGCCTGTCGGCATAGAACGGCGCAATTGGCGCCATCAGTTGGGCCACGGTAGTCAGACATGTGTAAAGTGTCTGATAGGCCGACAGCTTGTCGGCATCCATTGTGCCACCCCAGAAGCGTTTGCGGTTCAGGCGCACATACCAGTTGCTCAGGTTTTCACCGACAAAATCGCTTATGGCCCGGCCTGCCCGTGTGGGTTCATAGTTTTCATAATGTTCCGTAACCTCCTTGATCAGGGAATTGAGCAGAGACAGAATCCAGCGGTCTATTTCCGGACGTTCCGCTACCGGTACTTGCGGCTCTTCGCCCGTGAAACCATCCACATTGGCGTAAAGTGCGAAGAAAGAATAGGTGTTGTATAACGTACCGAAGAATTTGCGGCGGACGTCCTCCACACCTTCCAAATCGAACTTCAGGTTGTCCCAGGGGGAAGCATTTGTCATCATGTACCAACGCAAGGGATCGGAACCGTATTTTTCAATCACGGCAAACGGATCAACGGTATTGCCCAAACGTTTGGACATTTTGTTGCCGTTTTTGTCGAGTACAAGGCCGTGGGAAATTACGCTTTTGAATGCGACCTGTTTTTCTATCATGGTGTGGATGGCATGTAGCGTAAAGAACCAGCCGCGTGTTTGGTCCACACCTTCCGAGATGAAGTCGGCCGTACGAATGGCATCCTTGTTTTCGAACGGATAATGAATCTGTGCGTAGGGCATTGCGCCGGAATCAAACCACACGTCAATCAAATCCAGTTCGCGTTTCATTGGTTTGCCGTTTTTGGATACCAATATAATATTGTCTACATACGGGCGATGCAGGTCAATGTTTTCCGGTGCATAGTTGGCTTCGGAATAATCGCCAGCCTTGAAGTTTTTGTATGGATTCTCCTGCATAAAGCCGGCAGCCACTGATTTTTCAATTTCATCCAACAGTTCCGCCACCGAACCGATACAGATTTCTTCCGAACCATCCTCGGTGCGCCATATCGGGAGCGGTGTTCCCCAATAGCGGCTACGGCTCAGGTTCCAGTCGTTCAGGTTTTCCAGCCACTTGCCGAAACGTCCTGTTCCGGTCGACTCGGGTTTCCATTTTATGGTCTTGTTCAGGGCAATCATCTCATCGCGGCAGGCTGTCGTCTTGATGAACCAGCTGTCGAGCGGGTAATACAAAACCGGCTTGTCCGTGCGCCAGCAATGTGGATAATTGTGTACGTGCTTTTCTATCTTGAACGCAAGTCCCTGTTGTTTCAGCATCATGCAGAGCGAAATGTCCAAAGTCTCGTCCTGGTCGGTCAGGTTCGGGTCATATGCATTCTTGACAAATCGGCCTTCGTATTCTTTATATAATTCGACATTGACATGGTTTTTGACGAACTCTTCATCCAGCTCATCCAGCAGGAAAAATTTACCGGTCATGTCCACCATGGGACGCATTTCGCCTTTTTTTGTGTAGAAGTTCATGCCCGGAACGCCGGCTTTCTTGGCCACGAACGCATCATCTGCACCGAAGGTTGGTGCAATGTGCACGATGCCGGTTCCATCCTCGGTTGTCACATAATCGCCCGGGATGACGCGGAATGCGCCTTCGCCCGGATTGACCCACGGAATCAGTTGTTCATATTCCATACCGACCAGGTCGGTGCCTTTGCATTCCGCAACGACCTTGAACGGCACCAGTTTGTCGCCCGGTTTGTAATCTGACAGATGAATTTCCGCTGCTTTCGGGTTAAACAGGCTGTGCAGCAAGGCTTTTGCCAATATGTAAGTTGCCGGCTGGCCGTTATACGGATTGAAACTCTTGACTGCGACATAGTCGATTTTCGGGCCTACGCACAGTGCCGTGTTCGATGGCAAGGTCCATGGAGTTGTTGTCCACGCCAGGAAATAGGCGTTCTCGCCGAAACGGTCGCCTTTGATTTTGAATTGTGCCGTGACCGTCGTATCCTTGACGTCGCGGTAGCAGCCGGGCTGGTTCAGCTCATGTGTGGAAAGTCCGGTGCCGGCAGCCGGCGAATAGGGCTGTATGGTGTAGCCTTTGTATAACAGGCCTTTGTTGTATAGCTGTTTGAGCAGATACCACAAGGTTTCAATATATTTGTTGTCGTATGTGATGTAAGGATGTTCCAAATCGACCCAATAACCCATTTTTTCGGTCAGTGAGGTCCATTCCTTGGTATATTTCATGACATCCTTGCGGCAGGCATTGTTGTATTCTTCCACGCTGATTTTTTTGCCGATGTCTTCTTTGGTAATACCCAGCGATTTTTCCACACCTAATTCAACCGGCAGCCCATGCGTGTCCCAGCCGGCCTTACGCTTTACCTGAAAACCTTGCATGGTCTTGTAACGGCAAAAGGTGTCCTTGATGGTGCGTGACAAGACATGATGTATTCCCGGCATTCCGTTGGCAGAGGGAGGTCCCTCAAAAAACACGAATGCGGGACATCCGTTGCGGGTTTCTATACTCTGGCCGAATAAATCGTTTTCCTGCCATTGCTTCAATACATCTTTGTTGATTTCTGACAAATCGAATTTGGAGTATTCCTTAAACTTCTTCATACTTACTTTTTTGACGTGCACTTTCGTCGTTGTTTCTTCTCTAAAAGCCTGCAAAAGTACATTTTTTTTTGCCAAATGGCAAATAATCAGTTCTTATCATTGAAAAAGCCGGACTGGTGTCGTATGTTGTCTTGGATATGTTGTCGGATAAAAAGTATGACAGTAAACGAGTTACAGAAGAAATTTGGGGCCGTTTGCATGATGTGCGGTTGTTTGGAAAACGGCAGGGGTTTTCATGATTTTTTTGGCTCATATGTCATTCGCTGTCTGGTTTTCATGCTGGTTTCCTGAAAAAAAATACTTGTATGTTGTGGATATGAAAAAAAATGACTACCTTTGCGACCCATTTTGGGTAAAAGTTAAAAATGGATTAATAGTAAATAAATTAAGTATTTAAAAAACAAGTAAAATGCCTACAATTCAACAATTAGTTAGAAAAGGAAGAGCAGAACTTATTGACAAAAGCAAGTCGCCGGCCCTGGATTCATGTCCTCAGCGCCGTGGTGTGTGTGTACGTGTGTATACGACAACCCCCAAGAAGCCTAACTCGGCCATGCGTAAAGTAGCTCGTGTTCGTTTGACGAATCAGAAAGAGGTAAATGCCTACATTCCGGGTGAAGGACACAACTTGCAGGAACACTCTATCGTATTGGTGCGTGGCGGTCGTGTGAAAGACTTGCCGGGTGTGCGTTATCACATTGTACGCGGCACGTTGGATACGGCTGGTGTCAATGGTCGTACGCAACGTCGTTCCAAGTACGGAGCAAAAAGGCCCAAAGCTAAAAAGTAAGTTCTGACAAAGTGCGGAAAAACTGCAGCTCTAATTTTTTTCGACAAAAAGTGTTGATCGGTTGAGTAAATTATTGCAGAGGCAATAGTTGAAGCAGACTAACAACCAAAGTTTATTTTTAAAACATTCAGTTAAGATGAGAAAAACAAAACCAAAAAAACGGATAGTCCTCCCGGATCCCGTTTTCCATGAAGTTATGGTTACGAAATTCGTTAACCACTTGATGTATGATGGTAAAAAGTCTATTGCTTATGACATTTTCTATACAGCCCTCGAAAATGTAAAAGCCAAACTTCCCAATGAAGAAAAAACAGCTCTCGAAATCTTCAAGAAAGGATTGGAAAATATCACTCCTACGGTAGAAGTAAAATCACGTCGTATAGGCGGCGCAACTTTCCAGGTACCTACCGAAATCCGTCCAGACAGGAAAGAATCCATTTCGATGAAAAATATAATATTGTTTGCCCGTAAGCGCGGTGGACACTCCATGGCAGAAAAACTGGCCGCGGAAATCGTAGATGCTTACAACAACCAGGGTGGCGCATTCAAGCGTAAGGAAGAAATGCACCGCATGGCAGAAGCAAACCGTGCATTCGCGCATTTCAGATTTTAACAAGACAGCATAAATTGCGAGCATGATGTCGTTGAACAGCCGAAGACTTGCGGTCAGAAGGCTGTAGGAAAAATATAAAGTAGTAAGGAAAACAAATGGCAAAAGTCGATTTAAAATATAACAGGAATATAGGCATTATGGCCCATATCGACGCAGGAAAGACAACAACTTCCGAGCGTATATTGTTTTATACGGGCTTGACTCATAAAATTGGCGAGGTTCATGATGGCGCAGCTACCATGGACTGGATGGAGCAGGAGCAGGAACGTGGTATAACCATTACATCTGCAGCAACAACCACTTATTGGAACTATGAAGGCAACAAGTATAAAATCAACCTGATAGACACTCCGGGACACGTTGACTTTACCGTAGAAGTGGAACGTTCGCTCCGAATCCTGGATGGGGCTGTAGCGGCTTTCTGTGCAGTAGGCGGCGTGGAACCGCAATCGGAAACTGTTTGGCGTCAGGCAGACAAATACAATGTACCCCGTATCGGATATGTAAACAAAATGGACCGCTCGGGAGCCGACTTCTTTGAAGTTGTCCGTCAGGTAAAAGAAATTTTAGGAGCAACTCCGTGTCCTATCCAGATACCGATTGGGGCCGAAGAGACTTTCAAGGGCGTAGTGGATCTGATCAAGATGAAAGCCATCATTTGGCACGATGAAACGATGGGAGCAGAATATGTGGAGGAAGAAATCCCAGCTGACCTGCTCGCGGAAGCACAGGAATGGCGTGATAAAATGCTGGAAACTTGTGCCGAGTTTGACGATGTCGTTATGGAAAAATACTTTGATGACCCAACTACGATAACCGAAGCGGAAATCAAAAATGCTATCCGCAAAGGCACCTTGTCAATGAAAATAAACCCGATGATCTGCGGCTCATCATTCAAGAACAAAGGTGTGCAAACGATGCTTGATGCCGTATGCGCCTATCTGCCCAGCCCTCTGGATACTCCGGAAATCGTGGGCAAGGATCCGCGTGATGAGGAAAAAGAAGTGGTGCGTCACCCAAGTGTAGACGAACCATTGTGCGCTCTGGCCTTCAAGATTGCTACAGACCCGTATGTAGGACGTCTGTGCTTCTTCCGTGTTTATTCGGGCAAGCTGGAAGCCGGTTCGTATGTCTACAATACCCGTTCGGGCAAAAAGGAACGTATATCCCGCTTGTTCCAGATGCACTCCAACCACCAGAATCCGGTCGACATCATTGCTGCTGGTGATATAGGTGCGGGAGTCGGATTCAAGGATATCCGCACAGGCGACACGATTTGCAGCGAAGATCACCCGATTACACTGGAATCCATGGACTTCCCGGATCCGGTTATCGGAATATCCGTAGAACCCAAAACCCAGAAAGATTTGGACAAGTTGGGCATGGGCCTCGCCAAATTGGCCGAAGAAGACCCGACCTTTACGGTGCGCACCGATGAACAAACCGGACAGACGGTTATCAGCGGAATGGGTGAACTGCACTTGGAGATTATTATTGACCGTTTAAAACGCGAGTTCAAGGTTGAATGTAACCAGGGACGCCCGCAAGTTGCTTATCATGAAGCAATTACAGAACCTGTTGAACTTCGTGAAGTCTATAAGAAACAATCCGGTGGCCGTGGTAAATTTGCCGACATAGTAGTACGTGTCGAGCCGGCAGATCCGGACTTTGAAGGAACTTTGCAGTTTATTGATGTTGTAAAAGGCGGAAATATCCCGAAAGAATACATTCCTTCCATCCAGAAAGGCTTCCAGACAGCCATGAAGAACGGTGTCCTGGCTGGATTCCCGATGGACAAGCTGAAAGTAACCGTATTGGACGGCTCGTTCCACCCGGTTGACTCTGACCAGCTTTCGTTTGAGGTTTGCGCACAAATGGCTTATAAGAACGCTTGTGCCAAGGCAAGACCTATCCTGATGGAGCCAATCATGAAAATGGAGGTAGTCACTCCGGAAGAAAGCATGGGTGATGTAATCGGCGACTTGAACAAACGTCGCGGACAAGTTGAAGGTATGGAAACCAGCCGTACGGGTGCACGTATCGTTAAAGCCAAGGTTCCATTGGCAGAAACGTTCGGTTATGTGACCGCTTTGCGTACCATTACTTCCGGTCGTGCAACTTCTTCCATGGAATTCTCTCACTATGCCGAGGTTTCCCCGTCCATAGCGAAAGCGGTCCTGACAGAAGCAGGCGGACGTGTAGATTTGATTAAATAAACCGGGATAGCGAATGACTCTTATCCCATATTTGTAACAAAATTATATTTTAATAAAAACAGTATGAGTCAAAAAATCAGAATCAAGCTGAAATCTTATGACCACAATCTGGTTGACAAGTCAGCGGAAAAAATTGTCAAAACCGTAAAGGCTACGGGAGCTGTCGTTAGCGGCCCGATTCCACTGCCGACACACAAGCGTATTTTTACGGTGAACCGTTCTACTTTCGTAAACAAAAAATCGCGTGAGCAGTTTGAATTATCAAGCTACAAGCGTTTGATTGACATTTACAGTTCCAATGCCAAAACAGTGGAAGCTTTGATGAAACTGGAACTGGCAAGCGGTGTAGAAGTAGAAATCAAAGTTTAAACAACTGGAAAAACAGATTAGTAAAAATAAAATTAATAACATTTCCTCCCGCTGGATTCTCTTGCGGGAATCCAAGGAGGTTACAAACATTTATTGAAATGCCAGGATTATTAGGAAGAAAAATCGGAATGACATCCGTTTTCAGTGCCGAGGGTAAAAACATACCATGCACTGTTATCGAAGCAGGTCCTTGTGTTGTGACTCAGATCAAGACTGTAGAGAAAGATGGTTATGCCGCCGTGCAGTTGGGTTTCCAGGAAAAAAAGGAAAAACACACTACCCGGGCGGAAGCCGGACACTTCAAGGCAGCAGGAGTTCAACCGCAAAGACACTTGGTTGAGTTCAGTGGGTTCGAACAAGCCAAACCGGGTGATACAATCACCGTGGAACTGTTCGAAGAAAACTCGTTTGTTGATGTAGTTGGAACTTCAAAGGGCAAGGGCAACCAGGGTGTTGTCAAACGCCATGGTTTCGGTGGAGTAGGACAGACTACTCATGGCCAGCACAACCGTCTGCGTGCTCCCGGTTCGTTGGGCGCATCTTCTTTCCCATCACGCGTATTCAAGGGAATGCGTATGGCCGGACGTACGGGCGGTGAACGTGTAACCGTTCAGAATCTGCAAATTATCAAGGTAATCCCGGAACACAACCTGCTTTTGGTAAAAGGTTCGGTGCCGGGTGCTAAAAATTCAATCGTTATCATCAACAAATAAATAAAATGGAACTCAGCATATATAACATAAAAGGAGAAGATACAGGAAGAAAAGTACTGTTGAATGATGCCATTTTCGCTATCGAGCCGAATGACCATGCCATTTATTTGGATGTAAAACAATATCTGGCAAACCAGCGCCAAGGCACACACAAATCAAAACAACGTAGTGAAATAGCTGGCTCAACCCGTAAGTTGGGACGTCAGAAAGGCGGCGGCGGTGCCCGTCCGGGTGATATCAAATCTCCAGTCCGTGTTGGTGGAGGCCGCATCTTCGGACCTGTGCCACGTGATTACAGCTTTAAACTGAACCGGAAACTGAAACAGTTGGCACGCAAATCGGCTTTGTCGTATAAAGCCCGGAACGGCGAATTGGTCGTGCTTGACACGCTTGATTTTGCGGCTCCCAAGACAAAAGATTTTGTTGCAATGGAAAAAAGTTTGAACATTGCAGACAAAAAATCACTTTTTGTTTTAGGAAATGCAAATAAAAACGTATATTTGTCGGCTCGAAATTTGCAAGGCACAAAAGTTTTAACTGTTTCAGAGTTAAATACTTACTCGATCATGAATGCTCGAGTATTGGTATTTACAGAGGAATCCGTGGCAGGAATTGAACAAATTTTTAAAGCATAAGGAGGTTATGACAATGGCAATTATATTGAAACCAATCGTTACCGAGAAGATGACCGGACTTGGCGAAAAATTCAACCGCTACGGTTTTCGGGTGGAAAAAACCGCCAATAAGATTGAAATAAAACAGGCGGTAGAAGCAATGTATAACGTAACGGTAATCGATGTGAACACATCAATTACCGCTCCCAAAATCAAGTCGCGCTATACCCGTAGCGGTGTTATCAGCGGCAAGGCAGGAGCATACAAGAAAGCTATTGTTACGTTGAAAGAAGGTGATCAAATAGATTTTTATAGTAATATTTAAGCAAACAAATGGCTGTACGTAAACTAAAGCCCACTACACCGGGGCAGAGACACAAGATTATTGGCACGTTCGATACAATTACAGCGAGCGCACCAGAAAAATCCCTTGTGGTTGGTTACACCAAAACAGGTGGTCGTAACCATGTCGGTAAAATGACCATGCGTTATATTGGCGGCGGACACAAGCGGAAATACAGAGTAATTGATTTCAAACGAAACAAAGACGGTGTACCGGCAACAGTTAAAACAATCGAATACGATCCGAACCGCTCGGCTCGTATCGCTTTGTTGTTTTATGCTGACGGAGAAAAAAGGTATATTCTTGCTCCCAACGGACTGCAAGTAGGTCAAACAATTTTGTCGGGCGCTGGTGCGGCTCCTGAAGTTGGCAATACATTGTTCCTGCAGGACATTCCCCTCGGAACGGTAATTCATAACATTGAATTGCGTCCTGGACAAGGCGCTGCCATGGTCCGCTCCGCAGGCGCTTTCGCGCAACTGACTTCGAGAGAAGACAAGTATGCAATCATCAAGTTGCCTTCGGGTGAGCTCCGCAAGGTTCTTTGCACATGCAAGGCAACAATAGGCAGTGTAGGTAATTCCGATCATGCTCTGGAAAAATCCGGAAAAGCAGGTCGGTCAAGGTGGCTCGGACGTCGTCCGCGTGTGAGAGGCGTTGTAATGAACCCGGTAGACCACCCGATGGGTGGTGGTGAAGGTCGTGCTTCTGGCGGACACCCACGTTCACGCAAAGGCTTGTTGGCTAAAGGCTATAAGACTCGTGCGCCTAAGAAGCAGTCAAGCCAGTATATTATTGAAAGAAGAAAGAAATAATTAGAAAAAACAAGTAAATAATATGAGCCGTTCATTAAAAAAAGGACCGTATATTAACCTCAAGCTGGAACAGAAGGTTCTGGCCATGAATGAAAGCGGAAAAAAATCCGTGGTTAAGACTTGGGCACGTGCTTCGATGATTTCCCCCGATTTTGTGGGACATACGATTGCAGTTCACAATGGAAATAAGTTTATTCCTGTATACATTACGGAAAACATGGTGGGACACAAACTCGGCGAGTTTGCTCCGACACGAATTTTCCGTGGACATGCAGGCAAGAAATAATCCATTATAACTTAGTAAAAATAAAAAATTACAGAATAAAATGGGTGCTAGAAAAAAAATATCAGCCGATGCAAGAAAAGAAGCCCGCAAGAGCCAATATTTTGCAAAGCTCAACAATATTCCCACATCACCGCGTAAAATGCGTCTGGTAGCAGACATGATTCGCGGCATGGAAGTGAACAGAGCTTTGGGAGTATTGAAGTTCTCAACCAAAGAGGCTTCCATCAACATGGAAAAATTGCTTAAATCTGCTATTGCAAACTGGGAAACCAAGACAGAACAAAAGGCAGATAGCGCAACTTTATATGTAAGTGAGGTATTTGTAGATGGTGCTACAATGCTGAAACGTCTGCGCACCGCTCCGCAAGGACGCGGATACCGGATTCGCAAGCGTTCCAATCACGTTACATTATTTGTAGATACGAAAAATACTAACGATAATCAGAACAATTGAGATGGGACAGAAAATAAATCCGATAAGTAATCGCTTAGGCATTGTACGTGGTTGGGACTCCAATTGGTATGGTGGAAACAATTACGGGGATACGTTGTTGGAAGATAGCAAAATCAGGAAATATTTGAATGTCCGTCTTGCTAAAGCCAGTATTTCACGTATCGTAATAGAACGAACTCTGAAACTTGTAACTATTACTGTCTGCACTGCTCGCCCCGGTATCATTATCGGAAAGGGCGGACAAGAAGTTGACAAATTGAAAGAGGAATTGAAGAAGATCACGGACAAAGATGTTCAAATCAACATTTTTGAAGTGAAACGTCCTGAATTGGATGCGGTAATCGTTGCCAACAACATTGCCCGCCAGGTAGAAGGTAAAATAGCATACCGCCGCGCCATTAAAATGGCCATTGCAGCAACCATGCGTTTGGGCGCGGAAGGTATCAAGGTGCAGATTTCCGGCCGTCTGAACGGCGCCGAAATCGCTCGTTCCGAAATGTACAAGGAAGGACGTACTCCTCTGCATACCCTCAGGGCCGACATTGACTATGCACATGCAGAAGCATTGACCAAAGTGGGACTGCTTGGCATCAAGGTATGGATTTGCCGTGGCGAAATCTATGGCAAGAAAGATTTGGCTCCCTCTTTTGCAACCGCTAAGAACGAAGGCCGTCCCGAACGGAGCGAACGCCGTCAGGGCGACAGCAAAGGCTTCAGAAAAAGAAGTAAAAAATAATTGTTGAACGAATTAGACATCAGTAAATATGTTACAACCTAAAAAGACAAAGTTTAGGAGACAGCAAAAAGGGCGCATCAAGGGTAACGCGCAACGTGGAACCCAGCTCGCATTCGGCTCTTTCGGTATCAAGTCGTTGCAGACGATTTGGCTGACCAGCCGCCAGATAGAGGCAGCCCGTGTTGCTGTAACCCGTTATATGCAAAGACAAGGTCAGGTTTGGATTCGTGTGTTTCCGGATAAACCGATCACCAAAAAGCCTGCAGACGTACGTATGGGTAAAGGTAAAGGTGCTCCAGAAGGTTTCGTTGTTCCATTGGCTCCCGGCCGCATGATTATTGAAATCGATGGCGTGCCATTCGATGTGGCCAAGGAAGCCTTGCGCTTGGCAGCCCAGAAGTTACCCGTAACAACCAAATTTGTGGTTAGACGCGACTATGATATGAACTCTTAAAATGTAGTGGAATTATGAAAACTCGCGAAATAAAAGAACTGACAACCAAAGAGATTCAAGAAAGATTGGATACGGAAAAGGAACTCCTGAGCCGTATGAAGTTGAATCATGCTATTTCTCCGCTTGACAATCCGATGCAGATTAAAGAGGCACGTAAAACCATAGCTCGTCTTGCTACAGAGTTACGTCAGAGAGAAATTAATCAATAAAATCAGACCCTGATGGAAACAAGAAATTTAAGAAAAGAAAGAACGGGTGTCGTATCCAGCAACAAGATGGACAAAACCATCACGGTTGCCGTTAAATGGAAAGAAAAACACCCTATTTACGGAAAATTCGTAAATAAGACAAAGAAATATCATGCCCATGACGAGAAGAACGAATGCAATATCGGTGATACCGTACGCATTATGGAAACCCGTCCGCTGAGCAAAACGAAAAGATGGAGATTAACTGAAATAGTTGAAAGAGTTAAGTAATTATGATACAACAAGAAACGAGACTCACAGTTGCGGACAATAGCGGTGCCAAAGAAGCACTCTGCATCCGCGTATTAGGAGGAACCGGGAAACGTTACGCTTCGCTTGGCGACATTATCGTAGTGGCCGTGAAGAGCGTAATCCCTTCGAGCGACATGAAAAAAGGCGTCGTTTCGAAGGCCGTGGTGGTTCGTGTAAAAAAAGAAGTACGTCGTCCGGACGGTTCATACATCCGTTTTGATGATAATGCCTGCGTATTGCTTAACAATGCCGGTGAAATCAGAGGAAGCCGTATTTTTGGTCCGGTGGCACGTGAACTCCGTGCTACGAATATGAAAATCATATCGCTTGCACCAGAAGTGCTTTAATCATTGCTTAAAGAAAAACGAAAATGAGTAAATTGCATATCAAAAAAGGAGATACCGTTTACGTAAATACCGGTGTGGACAAAGGTAAAACCGGACGTGTGCTTTCCGTGATTGTAGACAAGCAACGTGCTATCGTAGAAGGTGTGAACATGGTCTCCAAAAGCACCAAACCCAATGCGAAGAATCCGCAGGGAGGTATAATCAAGAAAGAAGCATCAATTCATATTTCCAATCTGAATCTGGTAGAGAATGGAGTTCCGGTGCGTATAGGACGCAAACGGAATGCAGATGGAAAACTGGTGCGTATTTCCAAGAAAACCGGTCAAGAAATTTAATTGAAATGAATACAGCAAGTTTAAAACAAGATTACAGAGAACGGATAGTTCCTGTCTTAATGAAAGAGTTCGGGTACAGCACGGTAATGCAAGCCCCGAAACTGGAAAAAATTGTCCTCAACCAAGGGTTGGGTATCGCTGTTGCCGATAGGAAAATCATAGAAGTGGCCATTAATGAAATGACTGCCATAACAGGTCAGAAAGCCGTTCAGACCCTATCCCGGAAAGATATCTCCAACTTCAAGTTGCGTAAGAAAATGCCGGTTGGCGTACGTGTAACCTTGCGCGGAGACCGCATGTATGAATTCTTGGAACGTCTGGTGCGCGTGGCTTTGCCCCGTATCCGTGACTTCAAGGGAATAGAAGGCAAACTGGACGGGCGCGGTAACTACACGCTCGGAATCCAGGAACAGATTATTTTTCCTGAAATCAATATCGATACCATCACCAAACTGCTTGGCATGAACATTACGTTCGTGACAACGGCCAAAACCGATGAAGAAGGTTTCAAATTGCTGAAAGAGTTTGGCTTACCGTTCAAGAAATAAACTAAAGAGGAAAGAATATGGCAAAAGAATCAATGAAAGCCCGTGAGGTAAAAAGAGCCAAAATGGTGGCCAAATATGCTGCCAAACGTGCCCAATTACTCAAAGAGGGCAATTATGAAGCTCTGCAGCTCATTCCCAAAAATGCATCTCCGGTACGTTTGCACAACCGTTGCAAGATTACGGGCCGTCCCAAAGGCTATATGCGCCAGTTCGGCTTGTCACGTATACAGTTCCGCGAAATGGCATCAAAAGGTCTGATTCCCGGAGTAAAGAAAGCAAGCTGGTAAAACGTTGCAAGATTTTTTATTAACTAAATATTGTCCCGGCAGTCGGGATTAATTTAAATCATTTTCATATGACAGATCCAATAGCAGACTATCTGACTCGATTGCGGAATGCGATTAAGGCCGGACACCGCGTGGTGGAGGTTCCCGCATCGAACTTGAAGAAAGAAATGACTCGGATATTGCTTGAAAAAGGCTATATCCTGAATTACAAAGTAGTAGAAGACGGACCCCAGGGCACTATCAAGATAGCCCTGAAATATGATCCGGTTAACAAGGTTAACTCGATTAAGAAATTGATCAGGGTGTCGACCCCCGGTTTGCGTCAGTATTGCGGCTATCGCGAGATGCCCCGTGTATTGAACGGATTGGGAATCGCGATTATTTCCACATCCAAGGGAGTTATGACCAACAAGGAAGCAGCCGACTTGAAAATCGGCGGCGAAGTGCTTTGTTACATCTATTAAGAAGGGAGGAAAAACACTATGTCAAGAATAGGAAAATTACCTGTACATATTCCGGCCGGTGTAACAGTCACGGTCAAGGATAATGTGGTTACCGTGAAAGGTCCGAAAGGCGAACTGAGTCAAACCGTGAATCCAGTGGTTTCCGTCAGCGTGGATGGCAATCTTTGTCACGTGACTCGTTCCAATGATGAAAAGCAAAGTCGTGCAATGCACGGTCTGTATCGTGCGTTGATTCACAATATGGTAGTTGGAGTATCTGAAGGTTACAGGAAAGTGCTTGAACTTGTCGGCGTCGGCTATCGTGTGTCGAACCAGGGGCAAGTCATAGAATTCTCGTTGGGTTATTCGCATCCCATTTATCTGGGCCTGCCCAATGAAATAAAAGTGGAAACCAAAAGCGAACGTAACCAGAACCCGTTGGTTATTCTGGAAAGTTGCGACAAACAACTGCTCGGACAGGTTTGTGCAAAAATCCGCTCATTCCGCAAACCGGAACCATATAAGGGTAAAGGTATCAAGTTCCAGGATGAGGTACTTCGTCGTAAAGCCGGTAAGTCGGCCGCTAAATAATTTTCGTAAATTGGTGCAATTATGAATGCAAAAATAGAAAGAAGACTTAAGATAAAAAGACATATCCGGAGCAAAATTTCGGGTACAGCACAGAAACCTCGTCTGACCGTGTTCAGGAGCAACTGTCAGATCTATGCTCAGTTGATAGATGACGTAAACGGCAAAACATTGGCGTCAGCATCATCTTTGAAGATTAAGGATAAAATGACCAAGACCGAACAGGCGGCCAAAGTTGGCGCATTGGTGGCCCAGGCTGCCAAGGAAGCCGGCATAACGGAGGTTGTGTTTGACCGTAACGGTTATTTGTATCATGGTAGAGTTAAACAATTGGCAGATGCAGCACGCGAAGCCGGTCTTAAATTTTAATTGATATGACGACAAAATTTAATAGAGTAAAAACAACCAACGACATAGAGTTGAAGGACCGGTTGGTAGCCGTAAACCGCGTAACGAAAGTTACGAAAGGAGGACGTACGCTGACATTTGCAGCTATCGTTGTTGTCGGAAATGAAGATGGCATAGTAGGCTGGGGTCTGGGTAAGGCCAGTGAAGTGACCGCTGCCATTGCCAAAGGAACGGAGGCGGCAAAGAAAAACCTTATCAAGGTTCCGGTTCTGAAAGGAACAATCCCCCACGAACAGGTGGCAAAATTTGCCGGTGCACAAGTTTATCTGCAACCGGCCTCACACGGTACCGGAGTAAAGGCCGGTGGTGCCATGCGTGCTGTTCTGGAAAGTGTCGGTATTACTGATGTGTTGGCAAAATCGAAAGGTTCCTCGAACCCGCACAATCTGGTAAAGGCAACTTTTGCGGCATTGGGCGAATTGCGCGATGCACACATGGTTGCGCAAAACCGTGGTGTTTCATTAAGTAAAGTGTTTAACGGTTAAATTAGAGAAAAATGGCTACGATTAAAATACAACAAGTCAAAAGTACTATCAAATGCCCGAAAGTCCAGAAACAGACAATGGAGGCATTGGGCCTGAGAAAGATGAATGCCGTAGTAGAACACGAAGCGACTCCCTCCATTCTGGGAATGGTCAATAAAGTGAAACACTTGGTAAAAGTAGTAGAGTAAGTAACACAAAGGTTTCCGGTTTGTTGCCGTTGTGGCAACAAACAACGGACCGTTAAATCATTTATAAGCAATATGGAATTAAATAATTTGACGCCTGCAGCAGGCTCTGTGAAAACCAGCAAGCGTATCGGTCGTGGCGCCGGTTCCGGATTAGGCGGAACTTCTACCCGCGGACATAAAGGGGCAAAATCACGCTCGGGTTATTCGAAGAAAATCGGTTTTGAAGGAGGTCAGATGCCTATTCAACGTCGTTTGCCGAAATACGGTTTCAAAAATGTCAATCGTGTTGAATATAAAGCAATCAACCTGGAAACGTTGCAACTGCTGGCTGATAACCAGAAACTTTCCAAAATCGGACTGGATGAACTCAAGGCAGCCGGTTTCATCTCCAAAAATACGTTGGTGAAAATTCTTGCCAAAGGCACCTTGACAACCAAATTGGATGTAGAAGCACATGCTTTCTCTAAAGCAGCAGAAGAAGCCATCACGGCCTTAGGTGGAACTGTAAACAAACTGTAAGACGATGAAAAAGTTCATTGAAACCCTAAAGAATATCTGGAAAATCGAAGAGTTGCGTAAACGCTTGCTCACAACCCTGTTGTTCGTGCTGGTTTACCGTTTTGGATCCTTCGTGGTTCTTCCCGGTATTGATCCGGCGGCTTTGACTGGGCTGCGCGCACAGACTGAGGGCGGCTTGCTTGCCTTGTTGGACATGTTTTCCGGAGGAGCGTTCTCGAACGCATCGATATTCGCATTGGGTATTATGCCTTATATCTCGGCTTCCATTGTGATACAGTTGTTGACGATTGCCGTTCCTTATTTCCAGAAAATGCAGCGTGAAGGCGAAAGCGGCCGTCGGAAAATGAACCAGATCACCCGATACCTGACCGTGTTCATCCTGCTGATTCAGGGCCCTTCTTATTTGGTAAACCTGAATGTCCAGATGGCACAGGCTGGAGGCATGATGCCAACGGATTGGTGGTTTAAGATTTCATCAACCATCATTTTGTGTGCAGGTTCCATGTTTGTCATGTGGCTGGGTGAACGTATTACCGACAAGGGAATCGGAAACGGAATATCCTTCATTATTCTTATCGGTATCATCGCCCGTCTCCCGGGCGCCTTGGTTCGGGAATTTACTTCACGCTTGGGCGACATGGGAGGCGGTTTGGTCATGTTCCTTGCAGAAATCGTTTTCTTGCTGGTGGTTATCGGTCTGTCGATTATGCTGGTACAAGGAACGCGCAAGATTCCCGTACAATATGCAAAACGTATTGTCGGCAACAAGCAGTATGGCGGCGTGCGGCAGTACATTCCTTTGAAGGTGAATGCAGCCAACGTTATGCCAATCATTTTTGCACAGGCCATCATGTTCATTCCAATTACATTGGTAGGTTTCTCCCATTCGGAGAGTGCGGCAGGATTTATCAGCGCTTTCATGGACAATACCGGATTCTGGTATAACTTTGTATTTGCGCTGCTGATTATTGCGTTTACGTATTTCTATACGGCAATTATCATAAATCCGACCCAGATGGCGGAAGACCTGAAACGCAACAATGGCTTTATTCCGGGCGTGAAACCTGGAAAGAAAACGGCGGAATATATCGATACGATTATGTCGCGTATCACCTTGCCGGGTTCCATCTTTCTGGCCATAGTAGCAATTCTTCCTGCTTTTGCTTCCTTGTTGGGAATCAGCCATGAGTTTGCACAATTCTTCGGAGGAACATCATTGCTGATTTTAGTAGGTGTTGTTCTTGATACGTTGCAGCAGATAGAGAGTCATTTATTGATGCGTCATTACGATGGATTGCTGAAATCCGGAAGAATAAAAGGACGCCACGGATTGTCGGCTTATTAAGCAAATACGATGATTTTTCTAAAGACTGATGAGGAAATAGAGTTGTTGCGGGAAAGCAACCGCATATTGGGAATGACGCTGGCGGAGCTCGCTAAAATGATAGCTCCGGGCGTCACGACTTTGCAACTCGATAAACGGGCCTATGAATTCATAAAAGATCATGGCGGCGAGCCTGGCTTTTTGAATTACGATGGTTATCCGAATTCGATATGCACTTCCGTAAACGAACAGGTCGTGCACGGTATCCCTTCCGATAAGGTCGTTTTGAAAGAAGGTGACATCGTTTCTATCGATGGCGGAGTTTATAAAAACGGTTTTCATGCAGATTCTGCCTATACGTTTTGTGTGGGCGAAGTTGCACCGGAGGTGCTGGCCTTGTTGCGGACAACAAAAGAGGCGCTCTACAAAGGCATAGATGAGGCCGTGGCCGGTCACCGGATAGGTGACATAGGCTATGCGATCCAGAGCTATTGCGAGGAACGGGGCTACTCGGTTGTGCGCGAGATGGTTGGACATGGCATCGGACGGGACATGCATGAGGCTCCGGAAGTGCCGAACTATGGCCGCCGGGGAAATGGAATTGTCCTGAAATCGGGCATGACACTGGCTATAGAGCCAATGATCAATATGGGGAGAAGGCATTTGTATTTTGAAGACGATGGTTGGACAACCCGGACGCTCGACAGAAAACCATCTGCCCATTACGAACTGTCAGTTGCGGTGCGCAAAGGAAAGGCGGATATTTTATCCACTTTCGAATATATAGAAGAAGTATTGAAACACTCGGAAAACTCAAAAGTATAGGAAAAACAATATAAATGATTTGAACATTTTATGGCGAAACAGACGGCAATAGAACAGGACGGAACAATCATCGAGGCATTATCGAACGCAATGTTCCGTGTGGAATTGGAAAACGGGCATATCATTACTGCACATATTTCCGGCAAGATGCGTATGCATTATATCCGCATACTGCCTGGTGACAAGGTGAAAGTGGAAATGTCGCCGTACGATTTGTCAAAAGGAAGAATTTCATTCAGATATAAATAATTTGAGTCGGTGTTGGCCGATTGAAACCCTAAAGAATATAGAAAATGAAAGTAAGAGCTTCTGTAAAAAAGCGTAGCGCCGAATGCAAATTAGTGCGCAGAAAAGGTCGCTTGTATGTTATTAACAAAAAGAATCCAAAGTTTAAACAACGTCAGGGTTAATGTAAAACCTTAAAGTAATTAGTAATTTTTATGGCTATAAGAATTGTCGGAGTAGATTTGCCCCAGAACAAGAGAGGGGAAGTCGGATTGACTTATATCTACGGAATAGGTCGCAGTAGTGCAAGAAAAATCTTGGAAGAAGCTGGTGTTGATTATGACACCAAAGTAATGGATTGGACTGACGACCAAGCAGCTAAGATCCGTGAAATCATTGGTGCCAAATACAAGGTAGAAGGTGATTTGCGTTCAGAAGTGCAGTTAAACATCAAACGTCTGATGGACATTGGTTGTTACCGTGGTGTACGTCACCGTCTCGGTTTGCCGGTACGCGGTCAGAGTACGAAGAACAACGCGCGTACTCGTAAAGGTAAAAAGAAAACAGTTGCCAACAAGAAGAAAGCAACGAAGTAAAATTAACTGTTTGCGGATTTTAGAAGCAAAAAAATAAATTTGAATTATGGCAAAGAAAACAGTTGCAGCCAAGAAAAGAGTTGTTAAAGTAGATGGTGTAGGCCAATTGCACGTATATTCTTCTTTCAACAACGTTATTGTTACCATAGCAAATGGTGACGGTCAAGTTATCTCTTGGTCGTCTGCCGGAAAAATGGGATTCCGCGGGTCAAAGAAAAACACTCCTTATGCAGCCCAAATGGCCGCCCAGGATTGTGCAAAGGTTGCTTATGACCTCGGTTTGAGAAAAGTCAAAGCGTATGTAAAAGGTCCGGGTAACGGTCGTGAGTCGGCTATCCGTACGTGCCACGGTGCAGGCATTGAGGTAACGGAGATAGTAGATGTCACACCGCTTCCACACAACGGTTGCCGTCCTCCCAAACGCAGAAGAGTATAATTCGTTCAACAATTTAAATTCAAGGAAAAATGGCAAGATATATTGGACCTAAGACAAAAATCGCCCGTAAGTTCGGCGAACCTATTTTTGGACCGGATAAGGTTTTGGCAAAAAAGAATTATCCTCCCGGACAGCACGGATTGAACCGCAGAAAGAAAATGTCGGAATATGCCGTTCAGTTGCGCGAAAAACAGAAAGCCAAATATACATACGGAGTTCTGGAAAGACAGTTCCGAATTCTGTTTGAAAAAGCCCAGCGCAGCAAAGGTATTACGGGTGCTATTCTGCTCCAGCTCCTGGAATCCCGTCTGGACAACGTTGTTTATCGTATGGGCATTGCCCCGACACGTGCGGCAGCACGCCAGCTGGTTAGCCACAGGCACATTGTCCTGGACGGAAAGGTTGTGAACATTCCTTCCTGCCAGGTTAAGCCCGGGCAAGTGGTCGGCGTACGCGAGAAATCCAAATCCCTGGAAGTCATTGCGGCATCACTGAACGGTTACAACCACAGCAAATTCCCATGGATTGAATGGAATGAATCCTCTTTGTCCGGAAAATTCCTGCACCTTCCTGAGCGTGAAGATATTCCGGAAAATATCAAAGAACAGCTGATCGTTGAATTGTACTCTAAATAATAAATGAATCCATGGCAATATTAGCATTTCAAAAACCAGAAAAAGTAATCATGGTGGAGTCGACACCGTTCAAAGGCACCTTTGAATTCCGTCCTCTCGAACCGGGTTACGGTATCACGATAGGTAATGCCTTGCGTCGCATCTTGTTGTCTTCGCTGGAAGGATTTGCCATTACATCTATCAAAATCGACGGTGTGGAACACGAATATGCAACCATTCCCGGCGTAATCGATGATGTGACGAACATTATCCTGAATTTGAAACAAGTCCGTTTCAAGCACCTGACCGAAGATGTGGATAACGAAAAGGTATCCATCGTTGTTTCAGGCACCACCGAATTTAAAGCGGGAGATATTGGCAAACATTTGACCGCATTCGAGGTCTTGAATCCGGAGTTGGTGATTTGCAGTATGGATTCGGAGGCAAGTTTTCAGATCGAACTGACGATAAACAAAGGCAGAGGATATGTTCCTTCGGATGAAAACAGGGTTCCTAATGCGGATGTGAATGTCATTCCTATCGATGCAATCTTTACACCCATTAGAAACGTCAAGTATACTATTGAGAACTATCGTGTAGAACAGATTACCGACTACGAAAAACTCGTGCTCGAAATCGAAACCGATGGCTCCATACATCCGAAAGATGCATTGAAAGAGGCTGCCAAGATCCTGATATTCCATTTCATGCTCTTTTCAGATGAAAAAATCGTACTGGAACAGCCGGAAAAGGAACATGCGGAAAGTTACGATGAAGAAATCTTGCGTATGCGTCAGCTGCTGAACCAACGGTTGGTAGATATGGATTTGTCGGTGCGCGCGTTGAACTGTCTGAAAGCCGCCGATGTGGAGACTTTGGGACAATTGGTTTCCTACAACCGCAACGACCTGCTGAAGTTCCGTAACTTCGGTAAAAAATCCCTCACGGAATTAGATGAAACATTGGAGAAGAACAATTTGTCTTTCGGCATGGATGTTTCAAAATATAAATTAGATAAAAAAGATAAGGAATAAAAACAATGAGACACAATAAGAAATTCAATCATCTGGGAAGAACAGCCTCTCACCGTAAGGCAATGTTGTCCAATATGGCATGTTCGCTTATCAAGCACAAGCGTATTTCCACCACGTTGGCAAAAGCCAAAGCCCTGAGAGTCTATGTTGAACCCTTGCTGACAAAAGCCAAAGAAGATACGACCGCTTCACGTCGTTTGGTATTCAGCCAACTGAAAGACAAAACGGTGGTAACCGAATTGTTCCGCGATGTAGCAGTGAAAATTGCCGACCGTCCGGGTGGATATACACGTATTCTGCGTACGGGCTTCCGTTTGGGAGATGCCGCCGAAATGTGTATTATCGAACTTGTCGATTACAACGAAAACATGTTGAAGGACAAGGCACCCAAGAAAGCGGCACGCACCCGCCGTTCTTCCAAAAAGGCAACAGCTGCCGCTGAAACACCGGTCGCTGCGGCTGAAGAAGCACCTGCAACGGAAGCTCCCGCCCAGGAAGAAAAAGCAGCCGAATAAGTTACGGCAGATATGTATATGGATAAAGATTAGTTCCAAAACGGGGCTAATCTTTATTTTTTTTGCCTTGTCGGAAAGAAATGCCTTCGTTGCACAGTTTTTCCGTTTTTTGTATTACCTTTGTGCCATAGCTTGTTAGTTCAGCATATATGAAACGATATTTTATTTTGTGTGCCGTTTTATGCTTTGGCACAATGGGCGATGTTTTCGCGCAGCCGGTCAAAACAGGTATAGAAGTCTTGCGCTCGCAGGATTTTGCCTTGCTGGCAGGCAAGAAAGTGGGGCTCATTACGAACCCGACGGGTGTGGACAGCCGCTTGCGTTCCACAATTGATATTTTGTACGAAGCCCCTAATGTGGAGCTGGTCCGTTTGTTCGGGCCGGAGCACGGAGTACGCGGCAATGCGCATGCCGGCGACAAAGTGGATGGCGACGTGGATGAAAAAACCGGATTGCCCGTATTCTCGCTCTATGGCAAGACACGTAAGCCGACACCGGAAATGCTCGCCGGTCTGGATGTGCTGGTGTATGACATACAGGACATAGGTTGTCGCTCGTTCACATATATCAGCACAATGGGACTGGCCATGCAGGCTGCTGCCGAACAGAATATCGAATTTGTCGTGCTCGACAGACCGAATCCGCTTGGCGGACTGAAAATAGAAGGAAACATTGTGGAAGATGGTTTTATTTCTTTTGTCAGCCAGTTCAAAATACCCTATGTGTATGCACAGACTTGCGGCGAACTGGCTCTGATGCTGAACGGCGAGCAAATGCTCGGGAAACCCTGCAAGCTGACCGTGGTGCCGATGCAGGGTTGGAAACGCTCCATGACATGGGAAGACACCGGCCTGGAATGGATTGTCGCATCGCCGCACATACCGCATAAACATTCGGCTTTCTTTTATCCGATGACGGGAATCCTGGGCGAACTGGGCTATGTGTCCATTGGCGTGGGCTACACCTTGCCTTTCCAGATGGTCGGTGCACCGTGGATGGATGCAGATAGGCTTGCCGATGCCATGAATGCCTTGCAGTTGCCAGGACTTGAATTCCGCCCGATTTATTTCAAGCCGTTTTATGCCGTCGATGCGGGCAAACAATCGCAGGGAGTGCAGATACATATCCTGGATTATGCGGTGGCACGCTTGTCGGAGGTGCAATTCCTGATTATGCAGGAATTGTACAGGCTTTATCCGGACAAGGCCGTGTTTGCACATGCCGATGCGGGGCGTTTTGCCATGTTCGACAAAGTCTGCGGCAGTGATACTGTCCGTTTGAAATTTGCGGAAAATTATGATTTCGAAGATATACGGAATTTCTGGTACAAGGATGTAGAGGCTTACCGGGCGATGTCAGGCAAGTATTATTTGTATGATTAAGACAACTGAACTTCAGAAACTGGCTTGGGGCACGGATGCCGGATTTTACCGGTTGTTGCCCGAAACCGTATTGCATCCTGCAACGGAGCAGGAAGTGGCGGATGCGTTTGCATATGCCCGTACCAATCGTAAAACCATTACGTTCCGGGCAGCCGGAACAAGTCTTTCGGGGCAGGCAATCAGCGATTCCATGCTGGTGGTCGTTGGTAAAAAATGGGAGAAATATGAAGTCCTGGATAGCGGAGAACGCATCCGTTTGCAACCTGGTATTATTGGCGAAAGGGTCAATGAAATACTGAAACCCTATGGACGCAAATTTACGCCCGATCCGGCTTCCATCAAGTCGGCCATGGTTGGCGGCATTGTGATGAACAATGCTTCCGGAATGAGTTGCGGTACACATGCCAACAGCTTTCGGATGCTGGAATCCGTACGTTTGATGCTTGCCGATGGCACTGTCCTTGATACGGGCGATGAAAGTAGCAAGGCGTCTTTCCTTGCCACGCATCCTGATTTTATACAACGTATAGAGGAGTTGCGTGACCGCACATTGGCCGACAAGGAACTGACAGAACTTATCCGGCGAAAATACCGTATTAAAAATGTAACAGGCCTGACCATATCTCCGTTTGTCTTGTATACTGATCCGTTTGAGATTATCGCGCACCTGCTGGTCGGTTCGGAAGGAACGTTGGCGTTCCTGTCGGAAGTAGTGATGCGCACAGGGGTTGTAATGCCGTTTACGGCGAGCGCCATGCTGTTTTTTGAGGATACATATACGGCATGCCGGACGGTCATGGCGTTGAGCAAGACGACCGTGACTGCTGCGGAATTTTTCGACCGTAAGGCTTTGTCAGCGGTAGAAAACCAGTTTGAGGAGTTGCGGGAGCTGCCGGAAACGGCTTCCGCACTGCTGATTAAGGTGGAAGCACCCGATGCAGATGCATTGGAACACAAAATGGCGGAAGTTTCTGCCATTATTGACGGATTCCACTTGTACAAACCCTACCATTTTACGGACAAACCGGAGGAGTATGGCAAATATTGGGCGATGCGTTCGGGTATATTTCCTGCTGTGGGCAGTATGCGCCCGGTCGGGACAACCTGTCTGATTGAGGATGTGGCGTTCCCGATTGATTGCCTGGAAGATGCGACCGAAGACTTGCAGCAACTGCTGGCCCGCAATGGTTATGATGATGCCGTGATATACGGCCATGCCTTGGAAGGCAACTATCATTTTGTACTGGACCAGCGGTTCGATACGCCCGAGGAGGTGGAGCGTTACCGCCGGATGATGGCCGAAGTGGTGGACATGGTGGTGGACAAATACCACGGTTCGCTGAAGGCGGAGCATGGCACGGGGCGCAACATGGCGCCGTTTGTACGTCGCGAGTGGGGCGATGCTGCCTACCGACTGATGCAGGATGTAAAACACTTGTTCGACCCGGAAAACATACTGAACCCGGGTGTCATTTTCAATGAGGATCCCGAGTCGCATTTGCGGCATATCAAACCGTTGCCCGCCCTGCATCCGTTGGTGGACAGGTGCATTGAGTGCGGCTTTTGTGAAGTCAATTGCGTGAGTTGCGGTTTTGCATTGTCATCGAGGCAGCGCATTGTGGTCCAACGCGAGATTGCCCGCCTGCAGCAGAACGGTGAGGAGCCTGCCCGCTTGCGTGCTTTGCAACGTGAGTTCCGCCGTGTGGGCGAACAATTGTGTGCTGGCGATGGCTTGTGTGCCATGTCGTGTCCGGTAGGTATCAACACTGGAGAATATGTCCATGTATTGCGTGCCCGGAAACATGGCCATTTGGCCGTGTATGCCGGAAAGGTGGCTGCGCATGATTTCTCCGCGTTGCTGGCTGCCATGAAGATGCTTTTGAAAATGGCCGGAGCGGTAAAACGGCTGCTGGGCAATCGCTTGATGATTTTGGGAACACGCATGCTGCGTTTCCTGACTGCCGGTCATTTCCCGTTATGGACGCCTGCCATGCCGAAACCGAATCTCAAGAAATTGCCCGTAAGCGAGCCGGCTGACTTGAAAGTGGTTTATTTCCCGAGCTGCATCAACCGAGCCATGGGCGTTAGCCCCGGCGACCCTGCCAAGCAACCGTTGATGTTCGAGATGACGGAGCTGCTGCAAAAGGCCGGTTACGAGGTGATTTTCCCGAAGGGCATGGAAAACCTGTGCTGTGGCATGATTTGGGAAAGTAAAGGCCTTCCGGAGCAGGCGGAAAGCAAAGCCGCCGATTTGGAACTGGCGCTCTACAAGGCCAGCCAGCGTGGCAAGTATCCTGTGCTGTGCGACCAAAGCCCCTGCTTGTACCGTATGCGCCGCTGCATGGAAAACTTGCAGTTGTACGAGCCGGTCGAGTTTATCGACAAATTCCTGCTTGACAAGCTCGACATTACGCCCATTAAGGAAACGATTACGATACACGCCACCTGCTCGACCATCAAGATGGGGCTGAAACCGACTTTGATAAAGGTGGCACGCCTGTGTGCCGAAAATGTCCTCGTGCCGGAGGAGATAGGTTGTTGCGGCTTTGCGGGCGACAAAGGCTTTTTTGAGCCGGAACTGAACCGATGGGCGTTGCGCAAACTGCGTCCGCAGGTGCAACAGGCCCATGCCGTTGCCGGATACAGCAACAGCCGGACATGCGAGATAGGATTGCGTACCAATTCCGGCATTCCGTTCATGAGCATTGCCTACTTGGTGAATAAAGTAAGTAAACCTAAAAAGTAACGGGATATGATGTCGGAAAAAACACTGGCATTAGTAGGAGAACACAAGTGCATGAATAATATGCCATCTGATTCATTGTCAGCTGTCTGAAGTTCTTCCTTTCACTTGCAGGGCTCGTTTGCGCATTGCCGGTTGGGCTGTTTCGGTAGTTTCGCCATCGTTTCCAATGCTCCGCATCAAGTGCGGGGATGTTGAGGTATGGGAGGGTACAAAAAAACGCCGGACAGCAGGACTAATGTCCCTTGTCCGGCGCGGTTATGCGGTTGCCTGTTGCTTAAATCAGGTATTGTTCGCTGATGGACTTGTGCTCCTGTATGCGCATGATGGTGTCCGCAAACATGTCGGCAATGGAGAGCACCTTGACTTTGGGACAACGTGCCGTGTCGAACGGTATGGAGTCGGTGAAGACAAGGCTTTCCAGCGATGAGTTCATGATGTTTTCGCAGGCCTTGCCTGACATGACGCCGTGCGAAACGATGGCGCGCACACTCTTGGCGCCTTTTTCCATCATCAGATTGGCAGCTTTGCAGAGGGTGCCGGCGGTGTCGGCCATGTCGTCCATGATGATGACGTTTTTGCCGTTCACGTCGCCAATGATGCGCATTTCGCCTACGACGTTGGCTTTTTCGCGTGTTTTGTGGCAGAGCACCATGGGCACTTCCAGGAATTTGGCGTAGGTGCCCACACGTTTGGAGCCGCCCACATCGGGCGAAGCCACCACGAGGTCGTCCAAGTGGAGCGATTTGATGTAGGGCATGAAAATGGTGGAGCCGTAGAGGTGGTCCACGGGTATGTCAAAGAAGCCTTGTATTTGGTCGGCGTGCAGGTCCATGGTGAGGACGCGGTCCACTCCGGCCACTTGGAGCATGTCGGCAATGAGTTTGGCGCCTATGGACACGCGGGGTTTGTCTTTGCGGTCTTGCCGCGCCCAGCCGAAGTAGGGGATGACGGCGGCAATTTTGTAGGCCGAGGCGCGTTTGGCGGCATCGATCATCAGGAGCAGTTCCATCAGGTTGTCGGAGTTGGGGAAGGTGGATTGCACCAGGTAAACGTATTGTCCCCTGATGGATTCTTCGTAGGATACGGCGAACTCGCCGTCGGAAAAGTGTTGGATGATGCGGTTCCCTAACGGGCAGCCGAGTTTCTGGCATATCTTTTCGGCCAGAGAGGTACTGTTCGTACCCGAAAAGACTTTGAAGGGTTGGGTTTGTGCTGACATATTGTTTATTTTGTTGAGTTTTGTAGAACGGACTACTGCGCAAAGGTAGTCAAATTCCGTGTAATTTGTGTGTGCCTGTTTTGTTTTTCCGTAAAAACAGCCGGCGGACGGAGGATAATCCGTCCGACCGCCGGTTTGGTGCCTATTCCGTGCGTATGAGGAAGTAGTTTTTCTTTCCTTTCTGCACGAGTATGTATTTGCCGTTGAGCAGGGCGTTTGCCGTGATGGGGCTTTCCGTGTCGGCCAGCTTTTCCTTGTTTATGCTGACGCCTCCGGCCTGTATGGTCTTGCGGGCTTCCCCCTTGGAGGGGAAAATCTGCGTTTTCTCGGCCAGCAGGTCGAGCGGGCGGATGCCGGCTTCAAGCTCGGTGCGCGCCACGGTGAACTGGGGCACGCCTTCGAATACGGCCAGCAAGGTGTCCTCGTCTGTTTTCTTCAGTGTTTCGGAGGTGGCGTTGCCGAACAGTATGCCCGATGCCTCGACGGCGGCGTTGTAGTCGGCTTCGGAGTGCACCATGATGGTTACTTCCTTGGCTAGGCGTTTTTGCAGCGTGCGCAGGTGGGGCGCTTGTTCGTGTTCCGCAATCAGGGCTTCGATTTCCTCGCGGCCTATGGAGGTGAATATCTTGATGTAGCGTGCCGCGTCGGCGTCGCTGACATTGAGCCAGAACTGGTAGAACTTGTAGGAGCTGGTGTAGCGCTTGTCGAGCCATACGTTGCCGCTCTCGGTCTTCCCGAACTTGCCGCCGTCGGCCTTGGTAATGAGCGGGCAGGTGAGGGCGTAGGCTTCCGCGCCGGTGGTGCGGCGTATCAGCTCGGTGCCGGTGGTTATGTTGCCCCACTGGTCGCTTCCGCCCATCTGCAGCTTGCAGTTCTTGGTGGCGTTCAGGTGCATGTAGTCATAGCCCTGCAAAAGCTGGTAGGTGAACTCTGTGAAGCTCATACCGGCCGAATATTCGCCGTTGAGGCGTTTCTTGACGGAATCTTTGGCCATCATGTAGTTCACCGTGATGAGTTTGCCGACATTGCGGGCAAAATCCAGGAACTTCATGTCCTTCATCCAGTCGTAGTTGTTCACCAGTTCGGCGGCGTTCGGCGCGTCGCTGTTGAAATCGAGGAATTTTTCGAGCTGCTTTTTGATGCAGTCCTGGTTGTGGCGCAGGGTCTCTTCGTCGAGCAGGTTGCGCTCGGCCGACTTGCCCGACGGGTCGCCAATCATGCCGGTGGCGCCGCCCACGAGGGCGATGGGCTTGTGGCCGCAACGTTGGAAGTGGCGGAGCATCATCACGCCGCACAAGTGCCCGATATGCAGCGAGTCCGCTGTCGGGTCTATGCCCAGGTAGGCCGTGGTCATTTCCTTGGCCAATTGCTCTTCCGTGCCGGGCATGATGTCGTGCAACATGCCGCGCCATCTCAATTCTTCAATAAAATCTGCCATCAGTTCTTTGATAAATGATAATTGTGTTTGAAAAAATAAGTTTTCCTCCGCCCCGCGGGACGGGAAAAACGGCCTTGTGTCCGCCTTTTCGGAAAACCGCGCAAAAGTAGTCATTATTTACGTGAAAAACAAGCAAGATTTTCATTTCGCTGGTTTGGTAAAAAAGCGTATTTTTGCAAGCGGTTCGCGTGGACCTTTCATAATGCTTTGTATATGTCCAGAAACTTGTTTAATTACCAGCGTCGTCATTCGCAGGTTGTCCGCATAGGCGGATTGTTGCTTGGCGGTGATAATCCGGTGCGTATCCAGTCCATGGCCAACACCGACACCAACGACACGGAAGGCAGTGTGGCGCAGGCTTTGCGCATTATTGATGCCGGCGGTGAACTGGTGCGCTTCACGGCGCAAGGAGTCCGTGAGGCGGAGAACCTCCGCCATATACACGCTGGTGTGGAAGCTGCCCTGGCGGCGCAGGGACGCCCTATGGTGCCGCTCGTCGCGGATATTCATTTCCAGCCCGTGGCTGCCGATACGGCCGCCCGTTATGTGGAAAAGGTGCGCATCAACCCAGGAAACTATGTGGACAAGGCGCGCAAGTTCGAACAACTGGACTATACGGACGAACAATATGCCGCTGAGTTGCAGCGTATTCGCGACCGTTTTGTCCCCTTCCTAGACATTTGCCGCAAGCACGGCACGGCCATACGTATTGGCGTGAACCACGGCTCGCTCTCCGACCGCATCATGAGCCGTTACGGCGATACGCCACGCGGCATGGTGGAGTCGTGCATGGAGTTTCTGCGCATTTGCGTGGAAGAGCATTTTGCCGACGTGGTCATTTCCATCAAGGCCTCCAATACGGCGATCATGGTGCAGACTGTCCGCCTGCTGGCGGACACGATGGAGCAGGAGGGCATGGCGTTCCCACTGCATTTGGGCGTAACGGAGGCCGGCGACGGCGAGGACGGGCGCATCAAGTCGGCGGTTGGTATTGGCGCGCTCCTGGCCGATGGCATCGGTGATACCATACGCGTGTCGCTCAGCGAGGCGCCCGAGGCCGAGATTCCCGTGGCACGGCAACTGGCGGACTACTACCGCTTGCGTGAGAACCACGAGCCGATAAATGGTGTGGTTTTTGACAAAGCACTTGCTCCGGAGTTTTGCCGGGATACGGTTCAAGTCGGCTTGGTTGGCGGAACCCGCGTTCCGGCCGTGTTTGGAAGGCGTTCCGCTTACGGTAAACTTGCTCCTGACATATATCTGTCCGAAAACGGTTGGGAAACGGCTGACAACACGCCGCTGCCGGTCATAGAGCTGCTTTGCAGCGAGCTGGACGAGAAACGCATAGCCGTTTTGCCGCAGCAGGCGGTGTTGCTGCTCGAAAGCCGGCACGCCAACCCGGTGGGCGATTTCAGGGCAGCAATCCACAGGCTGATGGCAGCCGGTTGCCGGTTGCCGGTCGTGGCAAAAGTGCGCCCGACTGACACATTGGCAGAAACCATGCAACTGAAAACGGCTGCTGACATGGGTGTTTTGTTTTTGGATGGATTAATTAACGGTCTTTATATCGACAGTGCGGTGTTGCCGCCGGCAGTCTGTGTGGAAACCGCATTTTCCATCATGCAGGCCGCGCGCAAGCGGATGAGCAAGACGGAATATATCTCCTGTCCGAGTTGCGGCCGCACCTTGTTTGACTTGCAGGCGACGGTGGCGCGTGTCAAGGCTGCTACCGCCCATCTGAGCGGGTTGAAAATAGGCGTCATGGGCTGCATTGTGAACGGCCCCGGCGAAATGGCCGATGCAGATTACGGCTATGTGGGTGCCGGCCGCGGAAGGGTGAGCCTGTACAAAAACCGCATTTGCGTGGAAAAGAACATACCGGAGGAGGAAGCTGTCGATAAGCTGGTCGGCCTGATCAAGGCCAACGGCGACTGGCAACCGGCCGACTGGCAAGAATAGAAATGATTTTTAATATCTTTATAAAACTGCTTTGAATGACAGAAAACGAACAACTCGTATCCGAAATCGTAAACGGGATACAGGACAAAAAAGGTAAACGCATCGCTGTTGTGAACCTGACAGCACTGAAAGAAGCCCCCTGCGGCTATTTCGTGATATGCGAAGGCGATTCCAATGTGCAGGTAGCTGCCATTGCCACTTCGGTCAAGGACCATGTGCGCGATGTGTTGCGGGTGAAACCCTTTGCCATCGACGGTTTTGAAAACAGCGTGTGGATAGCCATCGACTACGGGCAAATCATCGTACATGTGTTTAAACGCGAAACCCGCGAGTTCTACGACATAGAGCATTTGTGGGAAGATGCGGAAATAACATTCATCCCTGATTTAGATTAACAGACAACTTTTTTATGGAAGCAAACAACAAGCAAAATGTAAATTCCCCGAACAGCGGCAAAAAACCGCGGTTCAACATATCATGGATATATACCATCATTATTCTGGCCCTGCTCGGCAGCCTGTTTTTCAACAATGACGTGTCGACCAAGACACCGTATTCCACGTTTGAAACTTATGTTGAGAAAGGTTATGTGGAGTCGGTCACGGTATTTTCGACCAATGTAGTGGTGGCTAAAATCAGCGATTCGGCCCTGGCTGAAGTGTTCGGCAACGACAAAGAGTCCTATCCGCGTGAACATAGCATTACCATCAATATTCCGAGCGTGGAGGAATTTTCAAAATACCTTTCGCAACAGAAAAAGGAAAATCCCGCCGTGGCCGGCATGAAGGTGGACTATGAGGAAGGACGCAATTATTGGTATCTGTTCCTGACGACCATCCTGCCTTTCCTGCTGCTGATTCTGTTTTTTGTCTTTATGAACCGCCGTTTGACCGGAGGTGCTGGGGGCGGCATGGGCGGCATTTTCAACGTTGGAAAATCGCGCGCCCAACTCTTTGACAAGGGCAATGCCAAAGACCGCACAACCTTTAAGGATGTGGCGGGGCTGGCCGGTGCAAAGCAGGAAGTGGAAGAAATCGTTTCGTTCCTGAAAAATCCGAAAAAATATACCGAGCTGGGCGGCAAAATTCCCAAGGGCGCGTTGCTTGTAGGCCCTCCGGGAACGGGAAAAACCCTGTTGGCCAAAGCCGTGGCCGGCGAGGCTGATGTGCCATTCTTTTCCATGTCCGGCTCTGATTTCGTGGAAATGTTCGTCGGTGTGGGTGCAAGCCGTGTGCGTGACTTGTTCCGGCAGGCCAAGGAGAAGGCACCGTGCATCATCTTTATTGACGAGATAGATGCCATTGGGCGCGCCCGCGGCAAGAACCTGAACATGGGCGGCAACGATGAGCGTGAAAGCACCCTGAACCAGTTGCTGACCGAAATGGACGGTTTCGGTTCTAACAGCGGTGTCATCATCCTGGCTGCTACCAACCGTGCCGATGTGCTTGATTCGGCTTTGTTGCGTGCCGGTCGTTTTGACCGCCAGATTCATGTGGAACTGCCCGATGTAACCGAACGAAAGGAGATTTTCAACGTGCACCTGCGCCCGCTGAAAATCAACGATACGGTGGATGTGAATTTTCTGGCCAAGCAGACGCCCGGGTTCTCCGGCGCCGATATAGCCAATGTCTGCAACGAGGCAGCCTTGATTGCCGCCCGCAAGGACAAGAAGTTCGTGGATAAACAAGACTTCATGGATGCGGTGGACCGTATTGTGGGCGGTCTGGAAAAGAAAACCAAAATCATGACCGTGGAGGAAAAACGCTCTATAGCTTATCACGAGGCAGGACATGCCACCATCAGCTGGATGACCCAGTATGCCAATCCGTTGGTAAAGGTTACAATCGTGCCGCGAGGCATGGCGTTGGGAGCAGCATGGTACTTGCCCGAAGAGCGCCAATTAACCAATCGTGAGCATATTCTGGACGAACTGTGTGCAACCTTGGGCGGACGTGCTGCCGAAGAGTTGTTCCTCGGACAGACATCCACCGGTGCGCTGAATGACCTGGAACGTGTTACCAAACAGGCATATGCCATGGTGGCATATTATGGTATGAGTGACAAACTTTCAAACCTCAGCTATTACGACTCGACCGGTCGTTCCGACTACGGCTTTACAAAACCATACAGCGAAAAGACAGCCGAGACCATCGATGCTGAAGCACATGCCATTATTGAAACACAGTATGAGCGTGCCAAACAGATTTTGCGCGAGAACGAGGTCGGCCACCATAAACTGGCCGAACTGCTGATAGAACGCGAAGTCATTACATCCGAAGATGTAGCTGCCGTGCTGGGTGAACGCAAGTGGAAATCGCGGCAAGATGAGTTGATAGAGGATAACGAGAAGATTGCCGCACAAAAGGCGGAACAAATTACCACGGCATCGGAAACGTCTGCCGCCAAGGCTGAAACGGAACCGCAATCCCGGCCGGAAACACCGGCAGAGGACGGTCAGAGCATGAATAAAGACTGATTCTGTTACTTATGGACAAAGCAAAAGAACATATCCTGGCCCGTATACGACAGAGCAAAAACAGCAAGGGCATAACGGCCTGCGAGCAGTCGATTGCAGCGGGTAATCCCGTTTACAAACCAGTTGAGCCGGATGCCCCGACCTGTTTCAAGCAGGAGCTGGATGCTATTAACGGGCATTGTGAATTTGTAGGTAGTGAACAGGATGCTGCCGAGTGGCTGCGCCGTTTTGTTTCCGAAAAGTCGTTGCCGTACTTGTTTTGCAGAGATGTGAAGTTGGCTGGCCTGCTTGCTGCTTATGGAATTCCCGTATCATGCAACCAGGTTGATTTTTCAGGTATGCAGGCGGGCATAACCGGGTGTGAATTCCTGGTGGCGCGCACGGGCAGTGTCATCATGTCATCGGCCTTGCCTTCCGGGAGGCAGATGCACGGTTATTCGCCTATACATATCGTCTGGGCATATACGGATCAGCTGGTCGATTATCCGGGTGATGCATACGAGGCCATGCAGGCCAGGTATGGCAACAGTCTGCCATCGTCCATAACTACTGTAACCGGTCCGAGCCGGACAGCCGACATAGAAAAGACGTTGGTACTTGGCGCACATGGCCCGAAGGAATTACATGTAATTTTGATTGCCGGTAGACCGGCTATTACGGAAAATTCATAACCTAATTATATTTATTATGATGAAAATGAACAATGTATTGAAAACAGCCGTATGGAGTATGGCATTCCTGCTCGGTACGGGTATGATGCAGGCGCAATTGCAGCCTCAGGAACCGCTTCCCATTGATTCGGCGGTACGTTACGGACAGTTGGAAAACGGATTGACGTATTACATACGGCACAACGAACAACCGAAGGAACGTTGTGAATTCCATATCGCCCAGGCGGTCGGTGCCATTCTGGAGGAAGATAACCAGAACGGTCTGGCTCATTTCCTGGAACACATGGCCTTTAACGGCACGGAACATTTTGAGGGCAAGGGAATTATCAATTATTTTGAATCTATCGGTGTGAACTTTGGCGGAAACATTAACGCCTACACATCGTTGGACGAGACTGTTTATCGTCTGTCCGATGTGCCGACTTATCGTGAGGCTATTCTGGACTCAGCCTTGCTGGTGTTGCACGACTGGTCGTGCTCGCTGTTGCTGCAAGATGATGAAATCGATGCGGAGCGCGGTGTTATCCGTGAAGAGTGGCGTACCGGCGCGAATGCCAACCGCCGTATGTGGAAGGAGTCGAACAAACAGAAATATCCGGGTTCGCAGTATGCCAAACGTGATGTGATTGGCGACACGGCCGTTATCAACAATTTCACATACGATGCCTTGCGTGACTACTACCACAAATGGTATGGTCCTGATTTGCAGGCAATCATTGTGGTAGGCGATATCGATGTGGACAAGATGGAACAGAAAATCAAGGACCTGTTCGGCCCGATTCCGGCACGCGCGAACCGCGGCGAGCGTCCTGTTTATCCGATTGCCGACAATGTGGAACCGATTGTTTCCATCGTAACCGACAAGGAAGCACCGAATGCCCGCATAGAACTGGAATACAAGCACGAGCCGATGCCGGATGCCATGAAAGTGTCTATGAATGGTTATGTGGTTGATTTGATGAGCAACCTTGTTTCCACGATTATGGGCTATCGTTTTGATGAACTGACCCAGAAACCGGATGCTTCGTTCGTGCTGGCTGTTTGCTGGGACGGTGAACTGGTAAAATCGAAAGATGCTTTCCAGGTAATTGCAATTCCGAAGCCGGGCATGGAAACGGAAGCCTTGCGCGATATCCTTGTGGAAGCTGAAAAACTGAAGCGTTACGGCTTCACGAACGCGGAACTGGAACGCGCCAAGACAGACATTTTGAAGCAGTATGAAAAAATGTACAACGAGCGCGACAACCGCAAGAATATCCAGTTGGCACAGGAATATATCCGCAATTTCCTCGACAAGGAAGTGATTCCGGGCATCGAATGGGAATATCAGACCGTAAAAGAGTTCTTGCCGCAAATTCCGCTGGAAGCATTGAACCAGGTTGCTCAGACACGTGTTACGGATGAGAACCAGATTATCAGCATTATGGCAGCCGACAAGGAAGGAACCGATTTACCTGACAAGGCGGAAGTGCTTTCCATTTTGGCGGAAGTGAAAGCCATGGAACTGGAAGCCCCGAAAGAGGAAGTGTTGGACAAAGAACTGATTGACAAAGCCCCGAAAGCAGGCAAAATCAAGAAAACAAGCTATAATGAAAGTCTCGGAACGACGGAATGGACGTTGAGCAACGGCGTGCGGGTGGTTATCAAGCCTACAAAGTTCAAACAGGATGAAATCCTTATGCGTGCATACAGTCTGGGCGGCATGTCCAAGGTAAACGATGTGACTTTGCTGCCATCGGCCATGCTGGCTACCGACATCGTGGCAAGCAACGGAGTAGGCAATTTCTCGCAAATCGAGCTGGGCAAGGTGCTGACCGGCAAGATTGCCCGCGTGTCGCCCGGCATCAGCGATGACAGCGAATCGATGAGCGGCAGCTCGTCCGTGGCTGACTTTGAAACCATGCTGCAACTCACTTACCTGTACTTCACCGCACCGCGCCGCGATGATGACGACTACGCAGCTTTGATGGGCTACCTCAAAACCGCGTTGGCCAACCGCGATGCAGATCCGAAGAGTGCTTTCAGAGACAGCATACAGACCACGCAAAGCAATCACAGTCCGCGCACGGTGCTGTTCAACATGGAAACGCTTGACAAAGTTGATCAGGACAAGGCAATTGCCATATATAAGGAACGTTTTGCCATGCCGGCCGATTTCATTTTCTTCTTTACCGGCAATATCGACCCGGAAAATGAACAGACACAGCAGCAGATTTGCACATGGCTCGGTGGCCTGAAATCGAAAAAAGGTGCGGAAACCTATACCGACCACGGTGTGCGTACGCCGGCAGGCGAAGTGAAGAACTATTTCACACGCGAAATGCAGATACATACGGCCAGCAACCGCATTACCTACACGGGCGAAATGGCTTATACGCTTGAAAATCGCCTGAACATGGATGCCATCGGCCGGATTCTGGATATCCGCTACTTGGAAAGCATCCGCGAACGCGAAGGCGGCAGCTACGGTGTCGGTGTGCTCGGTACGGTTCTGCAACGTCCGGTAGAGCAGGCAATGCTGATTATGCAGTTTGATACCGACCCTGAAAAGCAGGAAAAACTGATGGGCATTATCCACGAGGAAGTGAACACAATCATTGCCGATGGGCCGCGTGCCGATGACTTGCAGAAAGTAAAGGAAAGCATGTTGAAGGACTTGGCGGAAGATATGGAAGAAAACAGTTTCTGGCACAACACGATTCTGTACCGTTATTATATTGACGGTGTGGATTATGTGAAAGACTACCAGGCTGCCATCAATGCCATTACGGCGGAGACCGTACAGACAACGTTGAAAAACCTGGTTGACCAGGGCAACGTAATGGAAGTGGTAATGATGCCGGCCGAATAACCCGTGGCAGGAACAACTGCAAAAAGATCCCCGAAGGTTATTCTTGCTTTCGGGGATTTTTGTGCATGCAAATGTCGGGTGTGAATATATGTCGTACTGGATAATGCACCGGTGTTTGGTCGGTCCGATTGCTTTGTGTACCTTTGCGGACTTTTTTGAAAAACGACTATAAACCAATTTTTTAAGTTATGAAGTGGAAGAATTATATTCCGTTTTACAAACGTAACCTGAAAGTGGCCATACCGATTATGCTGACGCAATTGGGAGGTGGCATCGTGCAGCTGGCCGATACCATTATGGTAGGACATTTGGGTACGGAAGAATTGGCGGCGGCCGCCTTCGCAAATTCGATTTTTGTTATTGGAATGGTATTTACCATGGGAGCTACCATGGGTATTACGCCGCTCATAGGGGCAGCGTTTGTCAGAAAACAGAATGGAGCGGTAACAAGGTTGTTGCATAACGGTACTGCTTTTACATTGTTGTTGGGGCTGGTTATAACGGCCATTTTGGCTGCATTAATACCGTTTTTGGACAACATGGGACAGGTGCCTCGTGTGGCAAGCCTTGCGCGTCCTTATTATATAACATTGGTTGTCAGCCTATTGCCATTTCTTTTGTTTTGCGTTTGCAAACAGTTTCTGGAGGGACTTGGAAACACCAAGATAGCCATGGTTATCACGATTATTGCCAATCTGCTTAATATCCTGATGAATTACATTTTTATTTTCGGAAAATGGGGTTGTCCGCAGTTCGGTGTATTCGGTGCCGGTTTGGCAACATTGATATCGCGTCTGCTCATGCCGGTTATGTTCTGGTTCGTTCTGAAACGGAATGTGTCGTGGTGGAATTTTATCCGGGCATTCCGTTGGAAGTTGTTGAGTTGGTCACGTGTCCTGAGGGTGGCAAAAATAGGATTGCCCATTGGCGGACATATGTTGTTGGAAACAACCGCATTTGCTCTTTCGGCCATCATGGTAGGCTGGCTGGGGGCTGTTCCGTTGGCTGCCCATCAGATTGCACAAAATATTTCCCATATCGCCTTCATGATGATTACCGGCGTATCTTCGGCTACAACAATCCGGATTAGCCATCAGTTGGGGATGAAGGATTTTTACGCATTGCGCATGGCTGGAAACGCAAGTGTTCATCTGTGTCTGTTGGTTAATGCCATTATGGCAACATTGATGATAACTTTGCGTCATCAAATTCCCTGGATATTTACGACAGAAGCGGCAACAGCTGCGGCTGCAGCACCATTGCTCGTTCTGGCCGGCTTTTTCCAGATATCGGATGGACTCCAGGCTGTGGGTGCGGGAATTCTGCGTGGATTGACCGATGTCAAGAAACCAATGTTTTATGCCTTTATAGCCTATATTTGTATCAATCTGCTATTGGGCTATGTCCTTGCATTTCCTGTCGGTATGGGTGCCTCCGGTGTGTGGACGGCATTTGTGGTCGGATTGAGTATTGCGGCTGTACTGTTCCATATCCGTTGCCGCAAACAGATAGATAAACTGGAAAAAGAGTATGAACAACGGAAACAAGTTGTCGGAGCTTCCCTGTCTTTATAAGGCAACAGTTTCATGAGGTTTGCCATCTGTTGGATGGATTGTAAAGGAAGATTTGAAAAAAAAAGTCCTGTCAAACTCGTTTCGGAGTGCTGACAGGACTTTATTTTTTCAGGAAAACCGGCTTGCGGTTACCGGCGATAGGCTAACAAATCTCAGCGCATTTCAGTTTCAGCCAGTTTTGTTCATCTTTGCTCAACAAAGGTGAGATGCTTTCGTAAACTCTTTTATGATAGCTGTTTACCCAATCTTTTTCCTGCTGGTTCAACATGTCCGGATCTATGAGGTTGCGGTCATATGGAAATAAAGTGAGTGTTTCAAATCTCAGGAATGAGGCAAAATCATTCGTTTCATCCTCAACTACGGTGACCAGGTTTTCTGTCCGGATGCCGTATTCGCCTGTCCGGTAAATTCCCGGTTCATCGGAGATGACCATTCCCGGCTCGAGCACCGTTGGATTTTCATCCATGCGGATGTTTTGTGGCCCTTCGTGTACGCATAGGAAATGACCTACGCCATGTCCGGTTCCATGTCCATAGTGCAATCCTTCCTGCCATAAGAACTGATGCGCCAGAATGTCCAATTGTGAACCGCGTGTCCCTTTGGGGAATTTTGCTCGTGCCAGTGCAATGTGTCCTTTCAATACCAGCGTGAAATCATGTTTCTGTTGTTCGGTTGGTTGTCCCAGGCAAATTGTGCGTGTAATGTCTGTCGTGCCGTTCAGATATTGTCCGCCGGAGTCAAGCAACAGCAAATTGTCAGGCGCCAGGGTAGCACATGTGTCATCATGGGCGGCATAGTGCACAATGGCACCGTTGGGACCGTAGCCGGCTATCGTACCGAAACTTTCGCCCATGAAATGCGGATCTTCTGCCCGGAAACTTTTCAACATGGTCATGATGTCGCATTCGGTCAAGTGGCCTTTCGACAGGTTTTGTTCCAGCCAAATGAAGAACCGTACCAGTGCGACACCATCGGATAACATGGCTTGCCGGATGCCTTTCAACTCCGTTCCGTTTTTGATGCTTTTCAATTTCTGTACAGGCGACAATACATCCAGCTTCCGGCATGAAGCAGGTATTGCGTCATATAATGCGCGGTTCAGTCGCGTTCCATCGTACATGACAGTACTGTAGTTATGGATGGATTTCAGTGCGGAATAGATATTTTCATAATCGGCAATCGCAATTTTATTGGAAACCACGTATCTTACCGTTTCCGTAGTCAGTTTCTCCGGCGCAATAAATAACGTGCAATGTTCTTTCTCAACCATGGCATAGGAGATGACAACCGGATTGAAATCGACATCTGTGCCGCGTATGTTCAGTAGCCAGGCTATATCGTCGAGTGCGGAGAATATGCAGACATCTGCATCATGTGATTCCATGATGCTGCGGACTTGTGCTAGCTTGTCGCTGACATTCTTGCCCGTATATTCCGTATCCAGCACAAAGAATGGCTCTATGGGTAGTCCGGGGCGGTCATGCCACAAGGTTTTCAGAAAATCACGCGATACGAGTTCCAGCCCGGCGGTTTCAAAATCGGCTTGCATTTCCGCATAGGCTTTTACGGAAAACATTTCCGGATTGACGGCAACGCGCTCGCCTTTTTTCAACATGGAAATCAACCATGCGTTTATGCTTGGTGTGTCAGGCAATCCTGCCTTGAAGAGCTCTATGCCGGTGTCTTTCAGCTGTATTTCCGCTTGCAGGAAATAGCGTGAGTCGGTCCATAAGCCAGCGGCCTTTTGTGTGACGACTACTGTGCCTGCTGAACCGGTAAATCCGGAAATCCATACTCGTTCCTGCCAGTGTTCCGTTATGTATTCGCTGGCATGCGGATCAGTTCCAGGAATAATGAAGGCTGCAGCATGCTGCTGTTTCATGGCTTCTCTGAGGGCGGCCAAACGTTCTTTTATATCTTGCATGACTTCTTGAAATTTGATGTTTACTTTGGCAAAAATACGGATATTTTTTAATATACGGTACAACTCAGTTCCCCTCTGATATTATTTTAACGCGACAGGTGTGTTTCATGAATTAAATAACCAATTCCTGTTTCGGTGTTTACATTTTTAAGCAAAAATCCGCATGCCGTGACCAAAAAGCAATGTCTGGAAAAATCGTGTTCGGAAAACGCCAAATTTGTTGTACCTTTGCAGCCCGAAAATTAACTTTGAATTATGGCGACAGGATTGAAAGAATTGACCCCGCGTAGTGAGAATTACTCGCAGTGGTATAATGATTTGGTTATAAAGGCGGATCTGGCGGAAAATTCTGCTGTCCGCGGATGTATGGTTATAAAACCCTACGGGTATGCGATTTGGGAAAAAATACAGGCGGAACTGGACCGCATGTTCAAGGAAACCGGGCATCAGAATGCCTATTTCCCGCTCCTTATCCCAAAATCTTTTATGTGCAGGGAAGCCGAGCATGTGGAAGGCTTTGCCAAAGAATGTGCCGTGGTGACACATTACCGCCTGAAGAATGATCCGGATGGCAAAGGTGTCATTGTTGATCCGGATGCCGAACTGGAGGAAGAACTGATTATACGTCCGACATCGGAAACAATCATTTGGAACACTTATAAAGGCTGGATAAATTCCTATCGCGATTTGCCCATATTGTGCAACCAGTGGGCTAATGTGTTGCGTTGGGAAATGCGTACACGTTTGTTTTTGCGCACTGCCGAGTTCTTGTGGCAGGAAGGGCATACGGCGCATGCAACCAGCGAGGAAGCAATGGCGGAAGCCGTGAAGATGTTGAATGTATATGCCAATTTTGCAGAAAACTTTATGGCTATTCCGGTCATCAAGGGCGTAAAATCGGCTAACGAACGTTTCGCCGGTGCCATAGAAACATTCTGCATAGAGGCGCTCATGCAGGATGGAAAAGCCCTGCAGGCTGGAACCTCGCATTTTCTTGGACAAAATTTTGCCAAGGCCTTCGATGTCAAATTCATCACCAAGGAAAATACCCAGGATTATGTGTGGGCAACTTCATGGGGCGTTTCCACCCGATTGATGGGAGCGCTCATTATGACCCATTCCGATGACAATGGACTTGTGCTGCCTCCAAAACTCGCTCCGTATCAGGTTGTCATTGTGCCTATCTACAAAAATGCGGAACAGCAGGCTGCCATAGCCGAAAAGGTATCCGGAATCATGGAAAAACTCAGGAATGCAGGCATCTCGGTCAAATTCGATAACAACGATACGAAAAAACCGGGTTGGAAATTTGCCGAATACGAACTGAAAGGAGTTCCCGTACGCCTGGCCATGGGTATGCGTGATATGGAAAACAACACGATTGAAGTTTTCAGACGCGATACTCTGGTTAAGGAAACAATGCCTTTGGAGGGAATAGAAGCCCACATAAAACAGTTGCTGGACGACATCCAGGCCAATATATTCAAGAAAGCATTCGATTATCGCACCTCCGTAACACGGAATGTGGATTCTTACGATGAATTCAAGGTCGAAATAGAAAAAGGCGGTTTCCTGATGTGTCATTGGGACGGAACACCGGAAACGGAAGAAAAAATAAAGACGGAAACGAAGGCCACCATCCGTTGCATTCCGCTGGATGGCGACAAAACTCCGGGAAAATGCATGGTAACAGGAAAACCATCTGCCCAACGTGTGGTTTTTGCACGTAATTATTAGGGATTTTGAGCTGTTCCCGAAAAGCTATTTGCCAGATGGCAGGTAGCTTTTTTTGTATCCTGAACCGGGATGTGAAAGGTAAATTTACAAATCAGAAAGGGCGTTGAAAAGGTTGTCGTATTATTGCAAATTGTGGTTAATTGTGGTTAAACAGTGGTTTTAACATTTCAAAATCAACTATTTTTGCTGCACGAGAATTCACCCCTCGAAAAGGCAAAGAATAAAAAATCAACTTACATAATTTTATGGCGGAAATCATAGACATTAGAGAATTGAATGAGCGTATCGAACGCCAAAGTTCATTTGTGGATGCCCTCATGTTAGGCATGAACAAAGTTATTGTAGGGCAAAAGCACCTGATAGAATCGCTGCTTATCGGCCTGCTCTCGGATGGCCATATCTTGCTGGAAGGAGTTCCTGGTTTGGCAAAAACATTGGCCATTAAAACCTTGGCCAGTCTGGTCGAAGCAGACTTCAGCCGTATCCAGTTTACACCGGACTTGTTGCCGGCCGATGTGCTCGGAACACAAATTTACAGCCAGAAAACGGAAGAATTCACCATCAAGCAAGGACCTGTTTTTGCAAATTTTGTCCTTGCGGATGAAATTAACCGTGCTCCTGCAAAAGTACAGAGTGCCCTCTTGGAAGCCATGCAGGAACGCCAGATTACCATCGGCGAAAAAACATTCAAGCTGGAAGAACCTTTCCTCGTGTTGGCAACACAGAACCCGATAGAACAGGAAGGAACTTATCCATTGCCGGAAGCACAAGTAGACCGTTTCATGTTGAAAGTGATTATAGACTATCCCAAAAAGGAAGAGGAAAAACTCATCATACGCCAGAATATAAACAAAGAGAAGCCTGTTGTCAATCCAATTCTCAGCAAAGCGGAAATTATCGCAGCCCGCGATGTGGTAAAGCAGGTGTATATTGATGAAAAGATAGAGCGTTATATTGTTGATATCGTGTTTGCAACACGTTTTCCGCAGGATTATGGTCTGGATTCACTGAAAGACATGATTGCATTCGGCGGCTCACCGCGCGCATCCATTAATCTTGCGCTTGCAGCCCGTGCATACGCATTTATAAAACGGCGTGGCTATGTGATTCCGGAAGATGTGCGTGCCGTATGTTATGATGTGTTGCGCCACCGTATAGGACTGAGCTATGAAGCGGAAGCCAACAACATGACTTCCGAAGAAATCATAACGGAAATTCTGAATGCAGTGGAAGTTCCTTGAACTTATGGTTGTTGTCACTAAATAAGCTATACGGTGGAAACGACGGATTTATTAAAAAAAGTACGTAAAATAGAGATCAAGACACGCGGTCTTTCTCAGAATATTTTTGCGGGCGAGTACCATACCGCCTTCAAGGGACGCGGCATGACCTTTTCGGAAGTCCGGGAATACCAGTTGGGCGATGATGTCCGCAGCATAGACTGGAATGTGACAGCGCGTTTTAACCACCCGTATATCAAAGTTTTTGAAGAAGAACGGGAACTGACGGTCATGTTGCTTGTTGATGTGTCGGCCAGCAGAAACTTCGGCACAGTTACGGAAACCAAAAAAGATATGATTACGGAAATTGCAGCCACTATTGCCTTTTCCACTATCCAGAACAATGATAAAATCGGAGTGATTTTGTTTTCTGACAGAATAGAAAAATTCATACCACCCCAGAAAGGCAGGAAACATGTGCTGCATATCATAAGGGAACTGATTGATTTCCAGCCGGAAAGTAATAAGACGGACATTGCCAATGTGCTGCGGTATTTTACAAACGTCATCAAAAAACGCTCTACGGCATTTGTCATATCCGATTTCATTGATGACAATTTTGAAGACGCACTGGTCATCGCCAACCGTAAGCATGACATCGCTGCCCTGCAGGTATACGATATCCGTGAAACGGATCTGCCGAATATAGGTTTGCTCAAACTGAAAGATGCGGAAACGGAAGAACGTATATGGGTGGATACATCTGACAGACATTTGACAAAGGCCTACAGGGATGCATGGGGCGAACGGCAATTGAACATACAACAGGCATTCGTGAAATCGGGAGTTGACTCTGTTTCTATGAGCACAGCCGATGATTTTGTTAAGGCGTTGATGAAATTGTTTAAAATGCGGGCCTAATAAAAGAAGCTTTCTTATGAGAAAAATTTTATCGGAAATAGGTTGTTTGTTGGCGGCAATTTTGTATAGTGCAACTTTTTCAGCCCAGACAGTCAGCATAAATGCAAAAATAGACACCACGGCCATATGGATAGGTGACCAGACAAATCTTACTTTTGAAATTGCACAACCGGCTGACAGCCAGGTAGTCCTGCCGCTGTGGACAGACCACCTGATTGATGGTGTCGAAATTGTGGAACAAAGTCCGCTTGACACGACCAGCCTGGCCACCGATAGAATACTGGTCTCCAAGAAACTTGTCATAACTTCGTTTGAAGATTCCTTGTATTATGTTCCCGCGCAACCATTCGTTTATGGAAAAGACACCGTATACTCAAATGCCATAACATTGAATGTTATCCAGCCCTTTGTCATAGATACGGCCAATCATGCCATAACGGACATTAAAGGGACGTATGCTCCTCCAATCTACTGGTGGGGAATAATCCGAATCGTCTTGCTGGTGCTCGTGCTTGCCGGGCTGGTGCTGCTGGCTTATTTCCTGTACAAAAAATACCATCATGCATCAGCAGAGCAGGCAATTGTACCACAGGAAATCCAACGCCCGCCATACGAGGTCGCCATAGAGGCACTGGACAAAATCAAGGCGGAGAAAATCTGGCAACAATACGGACGTCAGAAAACATACTATACGGAACTGACAGATGTCATGCGCAATTATATTGACAAAACCTTCGGCATAGGCAGCCTGGAAATGACTTCCATGGAAATTCTGGCAACTTTGAAACAGGAACTGAGTTCCAGACAGGCGTATGAAGCCTTGAAGCAGATTCTGACTCTTGCCGACTTGGTGAAGTTTGCAAAATGGACAGCCATGCCGGATGAGAATGAGTTGAGCCTGGACAATGCATATTCCTTTGTACGGGAAACAATGCCAAAGGATAATGAATTGGAGGAAACAACCAAAGAAGCATAGGAAACAACCAAAGAAGCATAGGAAATCGTTTATAACTAATAAAAGTAGGGAAATTATCAGAAAATATGACATTTAACAATCCAGGATATCTGTTTTTGCTGTTTCTTCTGATACCAATAGTTTTTTGGTATTTCTGGGAAATGAGGAAATCGGATGCAAGCGTTCAAATCTCGACCCATAAGACAATCCGTGATTTCCCGAAATCGTTCCGGATTTATTTTCTGCATGTGCCGTTTGTGCTTCGGGTTATTGCCATTGCACTCTTGATCATTGCCTTGGCTCGCCCGCAAATAAGTAATCAATGGCGTACGGAAAAAACCGAAGGCATAGACATCATGATGGCACTGGACATATCCAGCACCATGCTGGCTGAAGATTTGCGTCCGAACCGTTTGGAGGTTGCCAAAAATGTGGCCACGGAATTTATCCTGGCACGTCCCAATGACAATATAGGTTTGGTCGTATTTGCCGGTCAAAGTTTTACACAATGTCCGTTGACAACCGACCATGCAGTCTTGGTCAATCTGTTCAAGAGCGTTGAATATGGCATGATAGAGGATGGAACAGCCATTGGTCTCGGATTAGCCAACGCAGTGAACCGCATGAAAGACAGCCCGACCAAATCGAAAGTCATAATATTGCTGACCGATGGTTCGAACAACCGCGGAGAGATAGCACCGGCTACTGCAGCTGAAATTGCACGTACTTTTGGAATCAGGGTATATACGATTGGCGTCGGCTCACATGGACAAGTACGCATTCCGGTGCAGACCCCCATGGGAACCCAATACGTGACTACCGACTCGGAGTTTGATGAAACCACTCTGAAAGATATTGCACAGGTCACGGGTGGTGAATACTTCCGGGCAACCAATGCGGCAGCCCTGCGCTCCATATATCAGCAGATAGATGAATTGGAAAAGACAAAAATCCGCGTGCAGGAATACAGCAAGAAGACAGAAAGTTACGGCCTTTTTGTCCTTGTAGCCTTTCTGTGCGTGCTGTTGGAAATACTGATACGAAATTTAGTTACAAAATCAATTACCAATTGACATGTTCAGATTTGCACAACCAGAATATTTATTCTTGCTGGTAATCATTCCCGTTTTGATTATCATGTATTATTTTGTGCGGCGCACGCAACGGAAGCGTTTGCGCGCCTTTGGCGATCCGGAACTGCTGAAAAACCTGATGCCGAATGTGTCCGTGTCGCGCCCGCGCCTGAAATTTGTTCTGCAAATAATTGCGCTGACGCTGATCATTGTGGCCCTTGCCCGTCCCCAGTACGGGATGAAAGAACAGAGCGTGAAACGTAGCGGAATAGAAGTCATGATTGCATTGGATGTTTCCAACTCCATGTTGGCACAGGATGTCCAGCCAAATCGTTTGGAACGTTCCAAGCAGTTGTTGTCCAAGTTGGTAGATGGCATGGTGAACGATAAAGTCGGACTTGTCGTGTTTGCTGGCGATGCCTATACGCAAATCCCTATTACCTGCGATTATGTATCGGCAAAAATGTTTCTGTCAAATATAACACCCAGTCTTGTACCGCGCCAAGGAACAGCAATAGGCACGGCACTGGATATTGCAATTAAGTCTTTTGGCATGGAAAGCGATGCGGCACGTGCCATTATTCTGATAACAGATGGAGAAAATCATGAGGATGATGCCGTAGGCGCCGCAAAACTTGCTAAGGAAAAAGGAATCTCTGTCTATGTGGTAGGTATCGGAAAACCGGAAGGCAGTCCGATTCCGATAGAAGGAACCATGAGTTTCCATAAGGACAAGAATGGCAATGTAGTCGTTTCCAAATTGAACGAAGACATGTGCCGGCAAATAGCACAAGCTGGTAATGGCATTTATCTCAGGGCTGACAATACGAACACGGCACTCCGCGTGCTTACCAAAGAATTGGATGGATTGGCTAAATCAGAAATAGAAACAACCGTCTATGCCGACTACAATGAACAATATCAGTCCTTTGTATGGATGGCCTTGTTGCTGCTGATTATTGATTTCTTCATATTCAGCCGCAAAAACAAGCGGTTAAGCAAAATAGAATTGTTTAAATAGGAGCGTATGTTTAATAGGATTATGAAAATCATTCGGACAATTACTTATAAGTCCGTGCTGACATTCGGGCTATTGGTTGTGTTCCTGTTGTGTCCAGCAATGGCAACGGCACAACAGGAAAGTGCAGACATACGATCAGGCAATAAATTTTACAAACAGGAAAAATACACGGAAGCGGAAGTGGAATACCGCAAAGGCCTGGATAAGAACAAAAACTCTTTTGAAGGCCGGTTTAATCTGGGAGATGCCCTGTACAGGCAAGAAAAATATGATGATGCCATTGAACAGTTCAAATCCGCCGGCACTTTGGCGGGAGATGACAAGGATAAGTTAGCCAGTGTTAACCACAATATAGGCAACGCATTGCTGCAACAGCAAAAGTATGCGGAAAGCATAACGGCCTATAAGCAGGCATTGAAAAACAATCCGAAAGATGACGAAACCCGCTATAATCTGGCCTATGCGCAGGAAATGCTCCGGCAGCAACAACAGCAACAGCAACAGAATCAGGACAACAAGAACGATAAGGAAGATAATAAAAACGAGCAACAACAGCAAAACCAGCAGGAACAGCAGAAAGAACAGGAACAGCAGGAACAACAGTCGCAGTCTCAGGAACAAACCATGAGCAAGGAAAACGCCGAACAGATTCTGGATGCCTTACTGCAGGACGAAAAGGAAACACAGGAAAAAGCAAAACGGGCAACCATGAAAGGTGCGAAAAAAGCAGACAAAGATTGGTAATTATGACAAAGAAAATGAAGAAGATATACCTATTATTGGGATTGTGCCTGATGGCGACACATGCCGTTCTGGCAGCCGATGATGTGCAATTCTCGGCATCGGCGCCTAACACAGTCATCATGGACCAGCCATTTCAATTGACATATACAGTGAATTCATTGCATGCGAAGGACTTGCGTATACCGGAAATCACTGACTTTGACATCTTGGCAGGACCATTCGAAAGCACAAGTTCAAGCATGACCGTTATCAATGGGAAAAGTACAAGCAATGTTTCAAAAACATATACCTATACCCTCATGGCAAAAAAAGAGGGTACTTTTACAATTCCATCGGCAAGCATAACCGTCAACAGGGAAAAATATACAACCAATGGACTTAAAATAAAAGTGTTGCCGCCTGACCAGACACAGACTCAGCAAGGACAGCCCCAGGGGCAATCGCAGGAACGCAGTACGGCCTCAGCAACCTCTATTTCAAATGAAAACATCTTTATCAGAACTCAAGTATCAAAAACCAACGTTTATGAACAGGAATGTATATTGCTTACCTATAAGTTATATACGTTGGTGGATGTAACCCAATTCACCAACAATACGAAACTGCCTGATTTCAATGGATTCTTACAGCAAAGCATAGAGCAAAGCAGTACACAGCAACTTGACTACGAACATTACAACGGACGGAATTATGGCACGGTTGTGCTGCATCAGGTATTGCTCTATCCGCAACATACGGGCGTCATAGAAATTGACCCGGCTAATTTTGAGGCAGTTATACGGGTCCAGAACCGTTCGCAGGTACGCAGTATTTTTGATGATTTCTTTGCTTCCTATACAAACGTGACCAAAATGCTGGTGGCTCCTGGCGTGAAAATAAACGTAAAAGCCTTGCCGCCGGGCAAACCGGCCGGTTATACAGGTGCAGTAGGACGTTTCAATATCGATTCGGATATCAGCAAAACAACTGTGAAAACCAATGAAGCGGTCACATTGACGCTGACCATATCAGGAACGGGCAACATGAAGTTGCTAAAAACTCCTGACGTGGATTTCCCGGCCGATTTTGAACTGTATGACCCTAAGGTTGTAAATAATTTTAAAAACACGACATCCGGCGTAACGGGAACTAAAACGATTGAATATCTGGCTATCCCGCGTTCTGCCGGCAGTTTTGTTATTCCACCGGTGGAATTTTCTTATTTTGATACGCAGGATAAAACCTATAAGACCCTTAAAACACCGGCGTACTCACTGAATGTGGAGAAAGGCGAATCTGATGAAACATCAACAGTGGTAGGAACTTATGTAAGCAAGGAAGATGTAAAGCAAATAAGTACGGATATCCGGTATATAGCGACACAACCTGTTGTTCTGAAGCCGGAACCCATTCTGTTGTTTGGCTCTTGGAAATTCTGGTCGTGTTATCTGTTGCCTCTGGTTGCCGCAATTCTGATGTTCGTGTTCTTCCGGAAACAAATCAAGGAAAATGCCGATGTTGCCCGAATGAAAAACAAAAAGGCAAACAAGGTGGCCAGGAAGAGATTGAAAGTGGCTCAAAAATATTGGAAGGAAAACAGAAAAGAACTCTTTTATGATGAGATACTGAAAGCATTGTGGATTTATCTGAGCGACAAACTCTCTATCCCGATGGCGAATCTGAACAAAGCGAACGTATGCGATGAACTTGCGGCTCACAAGGTCCCGCAAGAATATATAGATGCATTCATCGATGTGCTGAACACATGCGAGTTCGCACGTTATGCACCGGTTTCCGGCGAAGACCCAATGGGTGAGTTATATGCAAAGGTTGTCAAAGTGATTAGTAATCTGGAAGAATATTTAAAATAGGAACAATGAAAAAAACTTCTATTATATGTATCTTGCTGTTAATGTGCTCAATAACGTTTGCACAAGACAAGATCACACAAGCCAATGAATCTTATGCCGCCGGTGATTATCGGTCGGCAGCGCAACTGTATGAAGAAGTGCTGGATACCGAAGGCCAGGCCGCTGAATTATATTATAACCTGGGAAACGCATATTATAAACAGAATGAAATAGGCAAGTCTATCCTGAATTACGAGCGGGCTTTACGCTTGCGCCCTTTTTACAAGGATGCGGAATATAATTTGGAACTTGCACAAGCCCGGATTATTGATAAAGTGGAAGATACACATGTGTTCTTTCTGCGTAACTGGGTAATGAACCTGATGCATCTGCTGTTGCCGAATGTCTGGGCATGGATAAGTATAACCTTTTTTATCCTTTTCATCCTGTCTTTTTTCCTGTTTGCCTTTGGCAAAAAACTGGGATTTCGCAAAGCGGGATTCCGTATGGGAATCATATTTATCGGCCTGTCTTTACTGACGCTGGTCTTTGCCGGCATTACGCATAAGGAATTTAAGGAACATGCTGTTGCCATTGTAATGACCGGTTCCGTATCTGTGAAAAGTTCGCCGGATGAAAGCGGTACCGACTTGTTTGTCCTTCATGAAGGAACAAAAGTTACTATTCGGGAGGTTTTGGGCGAATGGTATGAAATCGGTTTTGGCAACGGAAATGTCGGCTGGCTAAAGGCTGTCAATGTAGAAAGAATTTGAATGGTTTCATGCTGCAACATTTCGACACGGAACTTTTGCTGTTCCTGAACGGGTTCCATACCCCGTTTTTGGATCATTTCATGTGGAATTACAGTCAGTCATTGACTTGGATTCCTTTTTATCTTGCCTTGGCTGTGCTTGTTATATGTCGTTGGCGTAAAAAGGCTTTTTGGATTTTGCTGATATTGGGGCTTTGTGTCGGCTTGTCCGATTTCATTTCTTCTTCTATAATAAAAACGTTGGTGGAGCGCCCGCGTCCATCCCGGGTTCCTGAACTGGAAGGAGTGCTGCATCTGGTCAACGGATATTGCGGAGGCAGATTTGGTTTTGTCTCATCCCATGCAGCCAATTCATTCGGACTGGCCATGTCTTTCTGCCTGATGACCGGCAGGAAAGAGTTGCCGACTTGCATGTTATTGTTTGTTTGGGCTTTTCTCAATGCATATTCGCGGATATATCTGGGAGTACATTATCCGGGTGATATCTTAGGAGGAGTGTTGGTAGGAATAGCGGTGGCAGTTTGTGCCTGGGCTTTTGTACGCCGCCGGTTTCCAATGCTCCTGGCACGTGAAAACCAGCATATTACCCCCGCTTATGTCGCTTATGCTCCTTGCGCAATCTGGCTGGTGACGGTAATATGCATTATGTTTGTATTCTGATAGTTGTTTGGAATTATAAATAGAAATCACGCGTCAGCTGTTTGTATTCCTCGGAATATACATGCCGGCCGGCCGTTTCAATGACCAAGGACGATTCCGCGCGTTTTGCCGGATTTCTGGAGAAACAAAGCAAAAGGCGTTTGGCAGCGGATTCCGGAGTCGGGTATACCGTGGTTTGGTGTGTAAGGAACAGACCGCCATTACGGGCTTGTTCAATGAATCGCATGCCTTCGCTTACAGGTAATATAAGTGCTAACTGCCCATCTTGTGTCAATAGTTCTGTTCCGGCAAGCAACAATTCAATGTGCGGAAGCATGCATGCATGCCTTGCTTGCATTCGCTCCTGACGCGGGTTGGGCAAACTGTTAATGAAAAACGGCGGGTTGCTGACAATCAGATCAAAACGTTGGGTGCTCGTGTGTCGCAGTGTTTGTATTGATATGTTCCTGGCCTGCATGCGTTCCGACCATGGGCTTGCGGAAAAATTTGCGGCTGCCTGATCTATTGATGACTGATCAATGTCGATGGCGGTGATTGTTGCATTGCATGTCCGTTGTGCCAGCATCAAGGCAATGACACCGCAACCAGTCCCTATGTCGAGAATGTGTTCCTCCTTGCCGGAGATGGGTGTCCATGCCCCTAATAAAACACCATCAGTACCGACTTTCATGGTGCTGTGGTCGTGATAAACGGTGAATTGTTTGAATTTGAAGAATGGTTTGGACATTTTTATCGTTTCATTGGCTGTTGTGGAACTCGTGGGGGAGTGGTCTGAGGATTTCGTGGCAGGAACTGGTTGTTGGAAGTTGGTGTGTGGGTGCTGCTTGTGTTGTTGATTCGAATGGATGATGTCTGATTCCGATTTTCTTCTGTGGCAGGAACAGGCTGCTGGATTGCAGTTGGCTCGTGCCGCGTAGGAGTTTCTGCCGTAGGTCTGCCTGAGGAAAATTGGGGACGTTGTGACTGTAATCCTCCGGTTTGTTGGTCGTTTAAGGGACGTGTACGCCGTTCTACCCGTTTGCTTTGCAGGTGTTGGTATTGTTCTTTTGTCAAAATGCGCTTATAATCTTCATTTTTGTGTAGCATGCGTTCCATTGCCTCGGCACGCGTATCGGTTTCTTGCCGTTCCTTTGCATATTTCAGATTGATTTCATGGATTTGCACAGCTTGCTCTTGTGTCAAACCAAGTTCACGTTGCATGGCTTCCGTTTGTTTGGTTGCTTCCTGTTCGGGTGTACGTTCCGGTTTCCCATCCACTTGAGCCAATAAAGCACTTGTCCAGAAGGAAAAAACATATAAAATCAATATGTGTCGATACGAAAAGTCCATATCCATATGCCTGAGGGTTTACTAACAATCCTTATGCCAAAATCAGATAAAAGTATTACTTTTGCAGCCGGATTTGAGAATGCAGAATGAATATGTTGGAACATTTAATCGCAAACGGTACGTTCCCGGTTGTGACAGCTTTTCTGTTGGGGCTCATGACAACGATTAGTCCCTGTCCTTTTTGTACGAATATAACGGCGATAACCTTTATAAGCAAGGATGTAAAACATAGGCGGAAGGTGCTTCTTAACGGAGTTATGTATGCTTTGGGGAAGGTGGTTGCTTATTCGGGACTGGCACTGATTTTCTTGTTTGGAGCAGATATTTTGCATATACAGCATTTCTTTGAAACCTACGGCGAACCGGCAATGGGCCCTTTTCTTATCGTGTGCGGCTTGTTTATGCTTGGAATATTCAAGTTTCATCATCATAGCGCACATCATCACGAAAAAGATAGTTTTAGTGAACGCTTGATAAATAAGTCCAAGGCGGGGAGTTCTTGGTGGGCTTTCTTGTTGGGTATAATATTTTCTTTGGCTTTTTGTCCTTATAGCGGAGTCCTCTATTTCGGAATGTTGATTCCCATGACCCTGGCTAACCCTGCCGGGATGCTGTTGCCTGTCTCGTTTGGCGTAGCAACAGGATTGCCAGTTGTCATGATAGCATTTATAATCGCCTACAGTGTTTCCGGGATAGGAAAGCTCACCAGTAAAATGCCGGCTATAGAAATATGGTTCAGGCGGATATGTGCCTTTGTTTTTATTGTTGTGGGTATCTATATATGCGTATCCGTGTTTGGAGGGCATGAACATGACCACAACCATGACCCTGAACATTTTCATACGGAAAAGCTCAATTGATACAAGAAACCTTTTGCCTGTCAGGCAATCGGAATCTTGTCAATGCGGCGTTGATGCCGGCCGCCTTCAAAATCGGTGGAAAAGAAAGTCCGGACAATCTCGCAGGCCGTATCTTCTTGTATGAAACGTGCCGGCAAGGCGAGTACGTTGGCATTGTTGTGCTGACGTGCCAGGGAAGCCAGTGCCGGTTGCCAGCATAAGGCGGAACGGATGCCCTGATGCTTGTTTACGGTCATGTTGATTCCGTTTCCGCTGCCGCAAATGGCAATACCGTAGTCGAAATCTCCTTGTTCTACGGCAACTGCCAGTGGATGGGCAAAATCTGGATAATCGCAACTGTCGGCGGAATAACACCCGAAATCCTTCAGCTCCGAAACTCCCTCTTGCCGGAGAAAACCAATGATTTTCTGTTTTAACTCATAGCCGGCATGGTCACTGCAAATGGCAATTCTCAGTTGTGTTAATGGTTTCATGTCTCGAATGTGTCAGTCTTTTTTTCTTGCTCTATCTTATCTTGAACCGTACACGCCAGCGGCCATCTTCATAGTCGTGGCTGATTATCTCAAAATGTCCGCCTATCTCGGATGTGTTGTTTACATGTTGTCCGATGCAGGCGCATGTGTCATAGTCACCGATTCGTACAATGCGAAGCGTTCCGGTCGCTTCAGTAGGTAGTTTTGATAAATCGGCAATTTTTGCAGCTTCTTCGCGCGGCATATATTCGATGGTAACCGGCAGATGTGCATCAATAATATCATTGACAGTACGCACGATGCAGTCTATTTGTTCCTGTGTAGGACAGCTCGGCAACAAGTAGTCGCATTTGCTTTTCTTCTTTTCAATGTGTGCATTTGCAGAACGGGAACACCCGAACATCCGGACCATGGTCTGGTTCAGAATGTGTTCTGTGGTATGCATTGGCTCGTAATATGATTTCTTGGCTTCGTTGATTTCCATTGTCGTGCAACAAGGTTATTGTTTTGTATGGAATCTGTTACAATTGCTTTTCCAATAGTTTTATTTCCTCCTGCCGTTTATACAGGTCGGATATATATGTTGATATCCAATAGGTATATTCGTAACTGTTCAGGTTGAACGACTCTGAAAAAAGACTCAGAGAAGCGTTTGCATATGAAATGGCATTGTCAATGTCGCCCAGAATTTCGGAAACCACTGCCATGTTGGCGTAGGCTTTTGCTTTGACAGATTTGGATTTGGCCGTTTCTGTCAGAGGTTTCCATGCGTTCAGTGCACCTTGCCATTTTTTATGATATACAGAATCGATGCCTTGTTTAATTTGTTCGTTCCGGTCTGTAAAGAAGTAGCGGTCCACTTGTTCCCAACGGGGCAGAAGTCTTTCGCAGGCACGCCTGCCGGCAAAGATACAGGCATCAACCACTGCATCGTTGCGGGCGGGGAGCTGCTCCAATGCTTCTTTGCGGTCGTATGCGGTTCTTTCCCAGAACAAACTGTCTGTCAGATTGATTGATTCGTAATGGTTGCTGTCGGGATAATGTACGGACCAGTTGGATATGGTCTTGACATCCAAGGCTGCCAGATACTCATCTGTATCCGGCAGGTAATAGTCCGTAATCACATCGTTGACGGCAATTCTGTTCAGGGCCAGAATGACATCTACATTGTACATGCGGCACAAACTGTCTACGTCTGCTGCCCGTAGAGCATTGATACGATAAAAATCGCCCGATTTGTTCAATGTTCCGTCCTGCAACAATACGGTCCGGAAAAAGCCAATGTCGGCAAAATCCTCAAATGCACCGGCCATGCAGAACAGGGATGCACTGTCGATATTCTGGATTACCGAATACGCTTTTTGTCCGCTCAGCAGAATCTTATGTCCATAGTTTTCCGGTTGCGGTACCGTGTTGTTGACAAGAAGCATATTGACTGCATCGTGGGCAAATGTCATGCCGCCCGGCCGCATGACATCCAGTGTCGTGTACAAACGCTGGGTGCTACACGAAGAAAGCAGCAATATGCCGGCAACAAAAGCCAGTTTTTTCATTGTTTTGTGTGATGTTGTTGTCATATTATGTTTCTATTTGCATGTTGTCAAAAGCAGGTTGCATCCCCGATGGCAAAATGTGTTCCAATGTCGCATGCAATCCTATCTTATGTGAGAAATGTGTGAAATAGGTGCGTTTGGCCTTTATTTTTTCTGCTACAATGACAGCTTCGCCTATTGACAGATGGCTCGGATGCGGGCTCTGCTGCAATCCGTTGATTATTAAAACGTCCAAACCCTGCATTTGTTGTATGGTCTGGTCTGAAATAGTCTTTACATCAGTTAAATAACCTGTTCTTCCTATACGAAACCCCAATATGGGTAGCCGGGCGTGCATGACCCGTACTGGTAATATGGACAATTGCCCGACGCGGAATGTTTGTCCCGGTTCAATGGGATGCAGGTTGATGCGTGGGGCACCCGGATAAACGTGTTCACCGAAACAATAGGGAAGGTTACGTTTGATGGTGTCCAGCACACGCTGTTCGGCAAAGACGGGCATGTCACCGAAAGGCCGCACGTCATCCATGCCGCCGAGATGGTCGTAATGCTCGTGCGTAATCAATACGGCATCCAGATGCGATATGTTTGCCCGCAGAGCCTGCTGGCGGAAATCCGGTCCGCAATCGACAAGGATGTTCGTGTTTCCGCACGAAACGAGTATCGATGAGCGGAGACGTTTGTCTCTGGGATCGGATGAGTGGCAAACTTCGCACGGGCAACCTATTTGCGGAACGCCTGTCGATGTTCCTGTACCCAAAATGGTTATGGTTGTTTTTTCCGGATTCTCCATTCGTTCGGATATAGATTGTTACACCTGTTTCCTACGTTCTTCACCCAGCCAAGTGCTGCGTCCTGAAATGTGATGAGGATATAACCCAACGGCATAGCCGGCATGTTCAGGGTTTCTGTGCGCAAAAAGGCAAGTGACGTTTCCGTATCGGCTGCAAATGTAATGAAATTTTGTCGATTTAGTGATTTTGACAAGGCAATGGCCGGGCGCGGAATCCATTTTCCGGCTTTCCACTCGGCCAGCTCTGTGCCGGCGGTAATGATGGAAAGGGCGTCTTGCAGGATGCCGGCGAGTTCTTCATGCTTCCGGGCAACGGCATAGGCGCAGTTGTTTGCAAATTCTATTTGCCATGCATCCGGTTCTTGTAGCCAATCGTGCAATTGCTTGAGTTGGGGCAACCGTTGCCTGGCGTGTTTGCCCGTGCGCGGTTTGAATGTCCGTTGGCCCATGCCGTCTTTCCGCATGACGGACAGGAAAAAACCCTCGCCGCGGGTCTTGTGCGGATAAAAGTGATATCCCCGACCACTGTCAGTCAGTTGCCAGTCCGGACTGATGTCCAGCGGCAGGCAGGTTGCACCCAGATGCTCGCATGTCCACTGCACGTTTTCCTCGTTTTCTTCACGGTTGTAGGTGCATGTGCTGTATATCAGGACGCCGTCCGGCTTTAAGGCTGCCCAGATGTTGGTCAGTATGTCCCGCTGGCGGGCAGCACACATGCGCACGTTGGCCTCGCTCCATTCCGCAATGGCACCGGGGTCTTTGCGGAACATGCCCTCGCCGGAACAGGGCGCATCGACCAGGATGGCGTCAAACATACCGGTGAGCCTGCCTATGCTCGCCGGTTTGTCGTTCGTCACTGCAAAGTTGCCGTTCCCCCATTTCTGGAGGTTTTCCGCCAATACATGGGCGCGCGGGCGGATTATCTCATTGGCCACGAGGAAGCCTTCGTTGCCCAGAAACTGGCTGATCAGGGTGGATTTACCGCCCGGGGCGGCACACAGGTCAAGGACAAGGCTGTCTTTTGAGACGTACTGTTCCAGAGCCTGACGCACGAACATGGAGCTTGCTTCCTGCACGTAATAGCAACCGGCGTGGAAGAGCGGGTCGAGTGTGAACGGAGGCCGGGATTCCAGATACCTGCCATCGGAGCACCAGGGCACGGGCTTGCCGAGGCGGATGGGTATCTTGTCGTTCAACCGTATGCTGGTTGGCGGGTTTTCCTGCAGGGCCTTCTGGAACTCGGTCCAGTCGGAGCCCAGCAAGGCCCGAGTCCGTTCTATGAAAGCAACAGGCAGTTCCATGTAATGGGTCGTTTTTATGATGTTGCAAATGTACAAAAATAAGTGTAATTGCCGCGCAACAATTCGTTTATCGGAAAAAAGTTGTACTTTTGCAGCACCGGAAAAGTTCCGGTCTTGTATGTTTCATTAAATCTCATATCCTTGGACCCTGATCATTTACCTTTGTTTTTAGGTGTCTTGAATACGGCCCCGATTCCCCTGACAGCCTATGTGGCTCTTGCCCTGAGCGTGTTGTTGCTCTTTTGTTCCGCCTTTGTTTCCGGCTCTGAAGTTGCGTTCTTTTCCCTGAGCCCGAAAGATCTGGATGAAATCAAGCAAAGCAACGCCAAGGCGGATCAAAACATCCTGAAATTGCTCGAGACCCCGCAGGCCCTGCTGGCGAGCATATTGATTGCCAACAATTTTGTAAACATTGTCATCATTATCCTGCTGACTCATTTCACGTTGTCCGTGTTCGATTTTTCCGGAGCTCCGGTTGTCGGCTTTGTGGTGCAGACCATTGTCATTACGTTTCTGCTGCTGCTGTTCGGTGAAATCATGCCGAAAGTTTACGCCAACCAGGCCCCCAAACGTACGGCACGTCGGGCGGCGGGTACCTTTGTAACGCTGGAAAAGGTGCTGGCTCCTTTCATCAAACTGCTGATAAAGTCCACATCGGCGGTGGACACGCGCATGAACAAGCACAGCCACAACAACATATCCATGGACGAACTGTCGGAAGCGCTGGAGCTGACGACCGCCGAGCAGGACGAGGACAAAGACATGCTCGAGGGCATCATCAAGTTTGGGAACATCCAGGTGTCCGACATCATGTGCTCGCGCCTTGACATTGTCGGGGCGGACATCAAGTGCGATTATCAGGAGTTGATGCGCATCATTATCGATTCGGGCTACTCGCGCATACCCGTCTATACGGGAACAAGCGACAAAATCAAGGGCTTGATTTACAGCAAGGACCTGCTGCCTTACTTGGACAAGCCGCGGACTTTCCGCTGGCAGACGCTGATCAGGCCGGCGTACTTTGTGCCGGAGTCCAAAAAGATAGACGACCTGTTGCGCGAATTCCAGGAGAACAAGGTCCATCTGGCCATTGTGGTTGACGAGTACGGAGGCACGTCCGGGCTGGTGACCATGGAGGATATTCTGGAAGAAATCGTGGGCGACATAAGCGACGAATACGACGAAGAGGAGACACTCTACACGAAGGTGGACGACAACACATACGTCTTTGAGGCCAAAATACTGCTGAATGACTTCTACAAAATCACGGACATAGAACCTGATACTTTCGCGAACATCACCACGGAAGTGGAGACTCTGGCCGGACTGGTGCTGGAGCTGAAGGGCGACATTCCCAAGAGCGGCGAAAAAATCAGCTATGGGCAGTATGACTTCGAAGTGATGGCTGTGGACAAACGCCGCATAAAAAAGATAAGGTTCCATATCAATGAACGCTCGGATGAAAACGACACTGAGAACGGGCAGTTATAGGGCATTTGGCCGGCTGGCCGGCGCGTTCTGCCTGTGCGCGCTGCTGGCGGCATCCTGTTCGCGCGGTTATGTGCCGCGCCCCTACGGCTACCCGCGCCTGCAAGTCCCCGATACATCTTACACATTCTTCGCGGGCAAGGGATTCCCCTATGCCTTTGACTTGTCGGGAAACGCGTCGGTGGTCTATAAGGACGAACCCGGTGAAAAATACTGGCTCGACATTGTCTATCCGTCCATAGGCGCGCGAATTTATTGCAGCTACAAGCCAGTGGCGGGCAACCTGGCCGCGCTCTCCGACGATGCGCAAAAGTTCGTTTACAGGCACGCCTCGCGGGCGGATGCCATACCGGAGCGGGGTTTCGAACATCCGGATAGGCGCGTTTACGGCGTGTTGTACGAACTGTACGGCAACACCGCCTCGCCCATTCAGTTTGTCCTTACGGACAGTATGGAGCACTTCTTCCGGGGGGCGCTCTACTTCAACTGCCAGCCCAACCAGGACTCCATAGCACCGATGCTCGACTACATGCGGGAGGATATTATGCGCCTTATGGAGAGTTTCGAGTGGCGTTGAGCCTGTTTGTCATGAAAATCCTTGATTCACATATAGGTACGGTGCGTCTGATGGTCTGTGAGATGACCGAGGACACGGACGATGTCCTGCACCGGATGCCTTGTCCGCCGGCATGGTTGCATGCGTTGGAGGGCATGAAGAGCGCGCAGCGCCGGCGCGAGTTCGTGTTTGTGCGCTACCTGTTTTTCCTGGCCTTCGGCAGGGTGCGCGACATTGCCTACGGGCCCGATGGCCGCCCGTTCCTGGCCGATGGGCCGGAGAACATAAGCATATCGCACTCAGGCAACTACGCGGCCGTTGCGTGGTGCGCGGATGCGGAAGTGGGGCTGGACGTGGAAGTGTTGGGCGGCAAGGTGATGCGTGTCCGGGAGCGCTTTCTGGGCGCGCAGGAGCTGGCGGAGCTTCGGCGTGCCGGAGCGCGCAAGCACCACCTTTACTGGTCGGCCAAGGAGGCCATCTACAAGATTGCCGGCGCGGAAGCCGTCGATTTTTCGCGCGACATCCGCGTGGAACCGTTCCGCATGATGCCGTCCGGCGGATGTTTCCGTGCGTGCCTTCCGGCTGCGGAAAGCCGTTTCCGGCTCGATTACCGGCTGGCCGGCACGTTCGTTTTAGTGCTTGCACGGAGGGAAACGACATGAACGTTTACGAACAGATATTGCACAACAGGGCCGCGGGGCGCAAGATGATTGCCGTATTGCTTGACCCCGACAAGTGCCCGGCCGCGGGTGTCGGGGCGTTTTGCCGGCGTGTGTCGGCCGCAGGTCCCGACTTCGTTTTTGTGGGCGGCAGCGGTGGCGTGCAGCCGGTGGGCGGCCTGGTGCGGGAACTCAAAGCGCGGCTGTCCGTGCCTGTCGTGCTGTTTCCGGGCAGCGCGGCGCAGTTTTCGGCGCATGCCGATGCGCTGCTTTTCCTGACTTTGATTTCGGGGCGCAACCCCGAGATGCTGATAGGGCAGCAGGTGTCCGCCGCGCTTGCGGTGAGGAGGTCGGGCATAGAGGTCATCCCGATGGGCTACATGCTGGTGGACGGCGGGCGGCTCTCGTCGGTGGAGCGGGTGAGCGGCACCCGCCCGATAGGGCGCGACGCGCTGGACGAGGCGGTGGCCACAGCCGTGGCGGGCGAGCTGCTCGGGCTGCGCCTGCTTTACTTGGAAGCGGGCAGCGGCGCGTTGCTCACGGTGCCTGCGGACATGCTGCGGCGCGTGCGGCAGGCCGTGTCCGTGCCGCTTATTGCGGGCGGGGGCATACGCACCGTGGAACAGATGTACAGCCTGCTGGATGCCGGAGCGGACATGGTGGTTGTGGGCAATCACCTTGAGGAGCGTCCGGATGAAATGGAGGCCTTTTGCCGTGCCGCCCATGCCTGCGGATTTGCACAATGATGCCTTTGCCGCAAGAGAAAAAACCGGATGTTTTTTTTAAAAAAACGTACAAACCCCTTGCTTTTTTACTTTTATTTTTTAACTTTGCCGCAGACCTTGTCCGTTGCGATGGCGGTGTCCGTGCCGGTTGTGTGCAGCATTTGTACGGGAACGTGCCGGAATCCGGCCTGTGTGACGGCGGGAAACTCGAATGTTTAACCATTAAAAAAAGGAGGATTTATGGCTGTTACCTATGTCCTTGCCCAAAAGGGGCTGCCCGGAACGTCCGGGGAAGAGAAAAAATTTTACGCGCAGGCCAAGGCCCGCGGCGAGCTGACTTACCGCCAACTTGCCAAGGAGATTGCCGATGCATCCACCACCGTCAGCGACAGCGACGTGCTGGCCGTGCTCAATGACCTGACAAAGGTGCTCAAACGCCACCTGAGCAATGGCGAGATTGTACGCTTTGGCGACTTCGGTTCGTTCCAGGTTACGCTCACCAGCGAGGGCGCCGTGGAGGAAAGCAAGTTCAGTTCATCGCTCATCAAGGGCGGCAAAATTGTGTTCAGGCCCGGTGTGGACCTGCGTGAAATGCTTGCAACCCTGCAGTACGAGAAAATCAGCTGACGCCCGGCAGTACGCCGGCTTGTCCACCCAAAGTCCGCCCGCCCGTCAGAGGTGCCGGCGGGCTTTTTTTCTGCACCCCGCATACCCCTCTGCCAAAAGCCCGCGGCCTTTTGGAAAAAGATGCGCGTCCTTTCGGAAAAAGCAGGCGGCCTTTCAGGCAAAAGCTGCCGGGCTTTCCGCCAAAAGCTGCCGGCCTTTTCGGGCAAAGCCCGCGGCCTTTCCATCCGGCGCCCCGCGCCTTTGCCACAAAACTCCGCCTCCTTGCGTGCGCGCGGCAGCGCGTAAAAAATGCAAGGGCTATTGTCCGTTTCCCGATTTGTCGTTATTTTTGTATCGGCTTTCGGCTGCCCCGCACGTATGGGGACACGGTCGCCGGAACGGCACTTACGCAGCCGCCGGACAACAAAAGCCGACTTGTGCAACATGATAAAGATAGGAATCATAGGCCCGGAAAGCACGGGCAAGACCGCCCTGGCGCAGGCATTGGCCAAGCACTACCGCTGTCCCTGGGAACCCGAGTATGCCCGCGGCTATCTGGAAAAGCACGGTCCCGACTACACCCGCCGCGATGTGGAGGAGATAGCTTCCATCCAGATACTCCGCGAACTCGACCGCATGCTCGACAACAAGGGGCGCTACTGCTTCTTCGACACGGAGCTTATCATCACCAAAGTGTGGTTCCTGCACCGTTACGGCTCATGTCCTACCTTCCTGACCGAGCACCTGAAGTGCTGCCGCATGGACTATTACCTGCTCTGCACGCCTGACCTGCCCTGGGAGCCCGACCCCTTGCGGGAGAACGGCGACCGGCGCGAATACTTCTTCGACTGGTACAAGCGCGAGCTTGAAGAGCTGCAAGCGCCCTACGGCATAGTGTCCGGCACGGGCGAGGCACGCCTGCAATGCGCCATCAGCTTGTTGGACAATTTCAAGAAACCACGTAGAAAAAAGACCAAATGAACCCGAAACTTTTAGAAACCGTACGCCAACTGTCCGAATACTCATCGTTCAAGCACCTTTGCAACGGACACCACCCCAGCGAGCCGATGCCCTCGCTGCCGGTGCTGGAGGAGATTGTCCGCCTGACCAGGGCACTCGTCTTCCCGGGCTATTTCGGCAATTCGACCATCGACACCGACACTATTGCCTACCACACGGGCGTCAATGTGGAACGCCTCGCCACCCTGCTTTCCGGACAAATCAAGGCCGGCATCTGCTTCGATGCCGCCGGATGCCCGCCGCAGGACCTGGCGCAGACCGCAGGGGAGCTCGCCTGCACCTTCATCGGGCGACTGCCCGAACTGAGGCGGACGTTGCAGAAGGATGTCGTGGCCGCCTACAACGGTGACCCCGCAGCCAAGAGCCATGGGGAGGTCATCTTCTGTTATCCCGGCCTGAAGGCCATATTCAATTACCGCATGGCACACGCCCTGCTGGAAATGGGCGTGCCGGTCATACCGCGCATCATCACCGAGATGGCGCACTCCGAAACCGGCATTGACATACACCCGGGCGCGCAAATCGGCGAATACTTCACCATCGACCACGGCACAGGCGTCGTCATTGGCGAAACAGCCGTGATAGGAAACAACGTGAAGATGTACCAGGGCGTGACACTCGGAGCCAAGAGTTTCCCGCTCGACAAGGATGGAAACCCCATAAAGGGCATACAACGTCACCCGCACATCGGCAACGATGTCATCATATACTCCAATGCTTCCATTCTGGGCAACATAACCATCGGCGATGGAGCTGTCATAGGAGGCAATATATGGGTGGACACCGATGTGCCCGCCGGAGCGCGGATATTGCAACGAAGATAACATGCAGCCAAACAAAAACTGACCATTATGAAACCGAACGAACCCGACGGCAAGCTGAGCCGCTTCCGCAAGACGGAAGCCGTCTTCACCATGGTTGCCAAGACATTCAAGGGACTGGAAGAAGTCCTGGCGCAGGAGCTTACGGAGCTGGGCGCCGACAAAGTCGAGATACAGCGGCGGGCTGTCAGCTTTGAGGGCGACAAGGCCCTGCTCTACAAAGCCAACCTGCACCTGCGCACCGCCTCGCGTATCCTCGTGCCCGTCTTCACCTTCGATGCCGCCAATGCCGACCAGGTCTATGACAACATAAAGGCTTTCGACTGGGAGAAAATCATGGGGCTGGACAACACCTTCGCAATAGACACCACAGTCTTCTCGGATGAGTTCCGCCACAGCAAGTTCGTTGCCTACAGGGCCAAGGACGCCATAGCCGACCGCTTCACGGAAAAATACGGCAAGCGCCCCTCCGTCAGCGTCAGCAACCCCGACATTTTCATAAACATACACATAGCCCAGACCCAATGCACCGTATCGCTCGACAGCTCCGGCGAGTCCTTGCACAAAAGAGGCTGGCGCGTCGCGCAGACCGAAGCCCCGCTCAACGAGGCACTTGCCGCAGGCATGCTCCTCATGGCCGGCTGGAAAGGGCAGAGCGACTTCTACGACCCCATGTGCGGCTCCGGCACGTTGCTCATAGAGGCCGCCATGATTGCACTGAACATACCGCCCGGCATATACCGCTCCTCCTTTGCCTTTGAAAAATGGCGCAACTTCGATGAGGAGCTCTTCAACAGCCTTTACAACGACGACAGCGCGGAAAGGAAGTTCAACTTCAAGTGCTACGGCTCCGACAGTTCCCTGCGCGCCATCAAGATAGCGGAGCAGAATGTTAAAAGCGCGAGCCTCGACAAGTACATCGACCTCAGGCCCGTGGCCGTACAGAAGCTCGTCCGTCCCGCGGGGCCGGGACTGCTCGTCACCAATCCGCCTTACGGCGAACGCATCGGCGGCGACGACCTGCCCGCGCTCTACGCTGAACTCGGCCGCACGCTCAAGCACAACTTCACCGGATGCACCGCATGGGTCATCAGCTCCCAGGACGACCTGCTCGCGCGCATCGGCCTCAAACCCAGCCAGCGCGTCCGGCTGCTCAACGGCTCCATTGACTGCAGTTACAACAAATACGAGCTCTTCGAGGGCAAACGCAACGACTACAAGGCACGCCAGGCCGCATCAACCCCCCGGCGCATGCCGGCCGGCCGGAGGCCCCGCCCCAACGATTAGGAAGATATGCCCGATTCAGTTATCATAGTGGCCGGCGGCGCAGGCAGCCGCATGCACAGCCTTGTTCCCAAGCAGTTCCTGCCCCTGGCGGGGAAGCCCGTGCTCATGCACACGTTGGAAGCATTCCGTGCGTTCCGCAGTGACCTGCAAATCATTTTGGTCTTGCCCTTCGGGCAGATAAGCTATTGGCAGGACTTGTGCAACTCCCGCCCTGATTTTGCCGTTCCGCACAGCATTGTGGCCGGCGGCGAAACGCGCTTTCACTCCGTCCGCAACGGGCTTGCCGCCGCAACGGGTGCACTCGTTGCCGTGCACGATGGCGTGCGTCCGCTCGTCAGCAGCGCAACCTTGGAGCGGTGTTTCCGCGCCGCCGCTGAATTTGGCGCCGCCATCCCCGTCATCGAACCCGTGGACAGCATACGTTGCCTCGCGCAAGGCGGTAGCCGCGCCGTGGACCGTAGTGCCTACCGCCTCGTCCAGACCCCGCAGGTGTTCCGCGCTTCCCTGCTCAAGGAGGCCTATTTGCAGGAATACACCTCCGCCTTCACCGACGATGCGTCCGTAGTGGAGGCCATGGGGCAGACCATCCACCTGGTGGAGGGCAACCGCGAGAACCTGAAGATTACCACCCCGTCCGACATGGCCGTGGCGGAGGTTCTGCTGGCACATCGTGAGGACCGTTAGGGAAGGCCGGCAGGATGTGTCCGTTTGCAGGCGGGCTTTTCCTTTCCTTGTGGCGAAGAAAAACAAAGACGGTGCGTCAGGATATGCAATTTGCTGCGTTGTTATCAGGATTCAGGTCCGGTCATTTACACCAGTAAACTCCCGGCGACTTCACCTTCAACGCCTTGCATCTTACATATCCTGACGCACCTTAAAGGGGTTGTACCAAATCACTTCAATTTGATACAACCCCTTTGTGTTCCCGGACAATCGGGATTGCCTGGGTGTAAGTCCGTGTTCCTGTTGTCGGCTTATTTCTCTATTCCGAGCAGTTCAACCTCGAAGATAAGCATGGAGTAGGGCTGTATGCCGCTGTTTCCACGTTCGCCGTAGGCCAACTCGTAAGGGATGTAGAGTTTCCATTTTGAGCCGACAGGCATCAGTTGCAGGGCTTCCGTCCATCCGGCAATCACCTGGTTCACGCCGAACACGGCCGGTTCGCCGCGGTCAACGGAGCTGTCGAATACGGTGCCGTCAATCAGGGTTCCGTGGTAGTGTACCTTTACCTTGTCGGTGGCTGTCGGTTTCTTGCCTTTGCCTTCCTTCAGGATTTCGTATTGCAGGCCGCTTTCGGTTACGGTGACTTCTTCGCGCAATGCGTTTTCTGCCAGGAATTTTTCGCCTTCTTCCTTGTTTGGTCCGAACTGGCGGGCCATCATGGTTGTTTGCAGGTAGTTCTGTGCTTCCATGCCGTTCATTTGGCCTTCATAGCCGAGCAGTCCGTTCAGCAAGCCTTGTTTTATCAGTTCGAAGTCGAGTGTCAGTGTGGAGTCACCCATCAATCCCTGTTCGGCCTGCATTTTCAGGGTCTGTCCGATTTGTGTGGCCAGTCCGGTTACTTGCGGGTTGGCAGTGCTTTTTTCCTTGAGTCCGGCCTGTATGCCATCGAGCAGTTGTTGCAGTTTTTCGCCTGTGGTGTCGCTTGCCAGGTAGTATTGGTATATGTCCATTCCGTTAATGTATCCGAACACATAGTTCAGGCTGTCGGTTTGGTTGGCAAGTTCGACGTCTTTCGGTTTGTTTGGGGTGCATGCGCCCATCATGAACGCTGCTGCCATAACGATTAATACATGTACGTTCTTCATTTTCGTATGATGTTTTGAATTTATTCGGTTATAGTGTCGTTTGCTTGTGTGTCTTCCGTATCGGTCGGTTGTGCTGCCGGTTTCGGGTTGCGTATTTCCTGTATTGTTTTCTGGAAGTATTGGCGTGCTTCGTCGCTGGACATGCCTGTTGTGTAGTTGTTCAGTCCGTTAATCAGGCCTTGCAGTGCGATTTCCTTGTTGTAGGTCAGAGCCGTGTCTCCGAGCAGTCCGTTTTCTTCCTGTTGTTTGAAGAATGAGCCGATGTTTTTGCCCAGTTCGAACAGTTCGTTGTTTTCTGTTTTTTCTTTTGATTTGTATGATTTGACCAAGGCATCCATAAATTCCCTGGTAGCGGTTCCGGTGGTGTCATCTCTGAAATAGAAGTTTTTGATGTTTGCACCGTTTGCCAGTCCGAGGGTGTAGTTCAAGCTGTCGTTCATGTTGTTCAGTGGAACGTTTTTGGCTTCGTATTTTGAACACGAGGCCAATGCGGCGATAGCACCGATTAAAAAGAAGATTCCTGTTTTTTTCATTGTTCAATTATTTATGTTATTCAAAATCGATTAGTTCTATGGTAAATATCAATGTGGCATAGGGTGGTATTTGTCCGCCGGCTCCACGTTCTCCGTAGGCTAACTGGTAGGGTATGTAGAATTTGTATTTTGCTCCTTTTGACATGAGCTGTACGCCTTCGGTCCATCCTTTGATGACGCGTCCCAGTCCGAAGGTGATTGGTTCGCCGCGGTCGTATGAGCTGTCGAATACGGTGCCGTCAGTCAGTGTTCCTTCGTAGTGTACGGTAACCTGGCTGTCTGTGGTCGGTTTCGGGCCGTCGGCCGGTATGAGCACTTCATATTGCAGTCCGCTCGGCAAGGTTACCACTTCGGGGCGTTGTCCGTTTTCGGTCAGGAATTTTTCGTTTTTTTCCCGTTGGGCCTGTGCTTCGGCTTCCTGTGCTTCCAGGATGTAGTCCCGGAAGTAGTTCTGTGCAAATTCCTTGTCCATCAGTACGGTTGTGTCTTCCGTCAGGATGGCTCCGAAGGCTTTGAGCACTTGTTCCAGGTTGATTTGTCCGCCCGGAATTTCCTTTATGCTGCCGACCAGGTTCGTACCCAGTTCGATTCCGAACGCATAACTCATGGAGTCTATGCGGTTGGGCAGGGCTGGTTGCAGGTTTTCTGTTTTTGCTTTTTTACCTTTTGTTTTTTTGGGTTGTTTGGCTTGCGCGGCAAATACAACGGCGCAGCAGCATAACAGCAATGCAATTTTTTTCATAGCGGTATTGTTGTTTCCGGTTTTATCAGACGATGTCCAGCAGTTCAACTTCAAAAATCAGTGTGGAGTGTGGGGCGATGGTTTGTCCTGCTCCGCGTGCGCCATAGGCCAGTTCGCTTGGGATGAACAGTTTCCATTTGGAACCTACGGTCATGAGTTGCAAGGCTTCGACCCATCCGGCAATGACTTGCGTGACACCGAATGTGGCCGGTTCGCCGCGGCGTACGGAGCTGTCGAACACGGTGCCGTCAAGGAGCGTGCCTTCGTAGTGTACTTTGACCGTGTCGGCTGCTGTCGGTTTCTTGCCGTTGCCTTCTCTGATGATTTCGTATTGGAGTCCGCTTGCGGTGGTTTTCACTTCCGGCCGTTGTGCGTTTTCGGCCAGGAATTTTTTGCCGGCCTCGATGTTTTTTTCGTTGGCCTTGGCCTGCAGTTCCTGAAAGAATTTCTGTAAAATGGTTTGTGCTTCTTGAAGGCTGATTTCCGGCTGGTTGTGTTCCAGCACGTCTTTTATGCCTTGGGCCAGTTTGTCGTAATCAAGGGCGGTGAGTCCGCTCTCCGAAAGGTTGTTGCCGAGGCTCAGCCCCAAGGCATAGCTTACTTTTTCCATGAAGATGTATCGTTTTTTTTGTTAAATTGGCCGCAAAGGTAGCGATTATCACTGACTTGTCAATCATTTGTAGTGCTAATTTTATGTAAAGGAGCGGTTGTTGGTGTTGGCTTTTTATAAATTCCGCAGGACACGTTCAATGACGTAATTTTCAAATCCGCGGCTTTGTGCGAACCTGTACAGCTTGCCTTGTTTTTCGTATTCGAAGTGGTATTTGATGTGTTGCAGTTTGCTTTTCAGCAGGCTTGCGAGCATTTCATCATATTCACCTTCGTCAATGATGTCGAGGGCCTCTGCAATGTCTACTTCCTGCAGGTGTTTTTCGCGCAGGTTAAAGGTTATTTTTACCTTACCCCATTTGGCATAACGGAATTTGTCGGCCACGTAGGCCTTGCAGAATCTTTTTTCATCAATGAAGCCTTCCGCTTCGAGTTTTTCAATGATTTTTTCCTGTGTTTCTGCCGGTACGTGCCAGGCGGTCAGTTTGGTGCGTACTTCCATTTTGCAATGTTCCGCAATGGAACAGTAGGATGCGGCTTTGTGCAACAGTTCTTCAAAGGTATATTCTTTCATGGGATTCCGTTATTTGGGGCAAATATACGATTTATTTTTTATTTCCGGAGGCACATATCATTCGTTCGTTTCCGTACATGTCATGCCTGCGTTCCACTTGCCTGAAACCGGTGTCCCGCAGCAAATGTTCCACCTCATTGCCGTATGCCCGGTTTATTTCCAGAAACAGCAGTCCATCGGGTTGCTGGTGTTTCCCGGCAAAGGCGGCAATGGCTTTGTAGAAACGCAGCGGGTCGCTGTCTGGAACGAACAGGGCTTTGTGCGGTTCATGTTCGAGCACATGCTTTTCCATGCCTTGCTTTTCCGATTCGCAGACGTAGGGCGGATTGCTGACAATTATGTCCCAAACCGGCAAGTGTCCAGATGGTCCGCGCAGGATGTCGTACAGGAAAAAATCGATGTCCGTTTGGTGTTTTTCCGCATTGTGGCGTGCGGTGGCCAGGGCTTCTTCCGAAATGTCGAGAGCGGAAATATGCCACCCGGGATGTTGCCGTTTCAGGCAAACGGGAATGCATCCGCTGCCGGTTCCGATGTCCAGCACGGACAAACCAGGTTTGCAGATGCTGCTCACCCAAGCGACCAGTTCTTCCGTTTCAGGACGTGGAATCAACACATGGCTGTTTACTGCAAACGACAGTCCGCAAAAATCAGCCTGTCCCAAAATGTATTGTATCGGTTCGTCGTGTTGTAGCCGGCCGATTATCCGTTCAGCTTCCGCATGCAGCTTGTCGGAAAGGATTTCCTGTTTTCTCAGAATCAGTTCCGTATAATTCCAGCCGGTGAGATATTCCAGGACAAGACGCTCTATGGCGCGTCTTTCTCCTGCATCGTAGTCGGGAAGTGAAGTCTTGAACAATCGGGAAATGTACTGCATAGTTTTGCAAAAGTACGATTTTTTTGTTTCAGTCACTGAAAAAAATGTGTATTTTTGTGCTTTGTTACCGGTTGGTTATGGATATGGATATTGCATATATGCGGCGTTGCCTGCAGCTTGCGTGGTTGGGAATGGAACATGTAGCTCCCAATCCGATGGTAGGTGCGGTTATTGTTCATGAAGGACGGATTATCGGTGAAGGTTATCACCGGCGTTTCGGTGACTTGCATGCCGAGCCCAACGCCATAGCTTCCGTTAAGGACAAAAGTCTGTTGCCGTGCAGCACGCTTTATGTCAATCTGGAGCCTTGTTCGCATTATGGCAAGACGCCGCCTTGTGCGGAACTGATTGTCCGTATGCGCATTCCGCGTGTGGTTGTCGGGACGCTGGATCCGAATCCGCGTGTGTCCGGTCGGGGTGTGGAAATGTTGCGGCAGGCGGGTGTTGAGGTCAGCACGGGTGTTTTGGCCGATGAATGCAGGGAACTGAACAAGCGTTTTTTGTGTTATCAGGAACGGAAGCGACCTTACATTGTGCTGAAATGGGCGCAGACGCGCGATGGATTTATCGACCGCCTGCGGACGACGAGGAATGAGCCGGTAGCGGTTATCAGCAATGTGTTGACCAAACAGCGCGTGCATCAGATTCGGACGGAAAACATGGCTATTCTGGTCGGGACACGGACGGCCTTGCTTGACAATCCCGGTTTGCGCGTAACCCGCTGGACGGGCAGGAATCCGCTGCGTGTTGTCATAGACCGTCATTTGAAACTGACAGATTCCTACAAGTTATTGGATGCTTCCGCACCGACACTCGTTTTTTCTGAACTCGATGCCTATCCGTTTGAAACGGCGGCGGAAATTGTCCGTATTGATTTTTCAGAAAACATCTGGCCGCAGATATTGCACGTTTTGTATGAACGGCAGGTTCATTCCGTGTTGGTTGAAGGTGGCGCGCAGGTGCTTGGCTCCTTGTTGGAGCAAGGTTTGTGGGATGAGTTGCAGGTGGAAGTTTCGCCGGAATATCTGGGAGCCGGTGTGCAGGCGCCTTGTGTGCCGGGTTGTCCGGAATATGTGGAGCAGGTGGATGGGCATTCTCTGTATCAGTTCAGGAATCCGAAAGGTTTTGTCTGAATCTTAAAAGAACAGGTTTTCTATGGATATGGTGGTGATTTTATCAACAATAGCTTATGTGGTGTATATCTTAATCATCGCAGCAACTATTGTGCTTATTCTGAGCGAGAACCGCAATCCGGTGCGTTCGCTGTCATGGGTGTTGGTGCTGATTCTGATTCCCGTGTTTGGCTTTGTCGCCTATTTGATTGTCGGGCAGTATTATCGGAAGCAGAAAATCATTTCCAAAAAAAGTATCCGCAAGGTGGCCGACCGGCCGATTCCGGAGTTCGACATAGAAAAGATTGACACGCATGTGCTTTCTCCGCAACAGTTGAACCTTATCAAACTTTTACGTCGCAACAATGATGCTCCTGCTTATCGGGGCAACCGCATTGATGTGTTTACCGATGGGGCATCAACCTTTGATGCCATGTTTACAGCCATAGAACAGGCTACAAAGCATATTCACATAGAGTTTTTTATTTTCGGAAACGACCGTATCTCCAATAGGTTGCGTGAATTGCTGATAAAAAAGGCACGTCAGGGGGTTCGTGTGCGTATGATTTACGATTACTTCGGCAGTTTCAAGCTTAACAAGGCCTATTTGAATTCATTGCGTGAGGCAGGTGTCTATGTACGGGCATTTTTGCCGGCGCGTTTCAAGATTGCACGTACCAAAATAAATTACCGTAACCATCGGAAAATTCTTGTGGTGGATGGCATAATTGGTTTTACCGGCGGTTTGAATGTTGCCGACCGGTATTTGTACGGGAACAAATTAGGCATGTGGCGTGATACTTTTGTCCGCATTGAAGGAATGGCCGTGCAGGGGTTGCAGACCAGTTTTCTGATTGACTGGTATTTTGTGGAGCAAAAGCTGATTACCGACCCCAAGTATTATCCGGTGCATAGTGTTGCAGGAGACAATCTGGTGCAAATCGTAACGAGCGGGCCGGACAGCGACTGGGAAAACATCATGCAGGGCATTATGCAGGCAATAACGACGGCTACCCGCTATGTATATATCCATACGCCGTATTTCATTCCGCCGGAAAACATACTCGGTGCCATACAGACGGCTTCTTTGAGTGGTGTTGATGTGAGATTGATGGTGCCGGCCAAATCGGACGCTCCTCTTTCCGACGCGGCGACGCGCACTTATCTGGAAACAGTGCTTGAGTCTGGTGCCCGCGTGTTTCTTTACCGTGATGGATTCCTGCACAGCAAAGCTATTGTTATTGATGACATGGTTTCCACAATCGGTTCGGCCAATATGGATGAGCGGAGCTATAACCAGAATTTTGAAATCAATGCCTTTATCTATGATGAGCAGACTGCTGCAACGTTGAAGAGTGCTTTTCTGAAAGATATGGAGCATTGCACGGAAATTACGCTTGATGTATGGTGTTCCCGTTCCCGCTGGGAGCGTTTCAAAGAGTCGATAGCCCGCTTGTTCAGCCCTCTGATGTAGTTTGTTCGGTTATCGTCAGCCATGGATATTTCCGTTGCAGTTCTTCTGCCTTGCGTATGGTTTGTGTCTGGAATTTGCGGCAGGAGGAAGTTTCCGGATGTATGGGTTTGTGTTCCATGTCTCGTCGCAGCTGTTCAAGTTCTGTTTGTGCATGGCGGGTTTCCTGGCTGAAAAGTGCTTCTCCAAAGCGTTCCCAGATGTAGTTGATGGCAGTGATGTTTGGGTGTAGCATGTCTTCGGCGTAGAACCGGTAGTCGCGCAATTCATCCAACACGATTTCATAGCTCGGAAAGTAGATGCAATTGGAATTCCGATGGCATATTTCCTCAATGGCGAGCAGCAAAATGCTTTTGCTGAGTTGGTTGTCGTGTGCACCGTCTTTCCAGTGTCTGATTGGACTGACGGTAAAAATGGTTTTTACCGGTATTTTTTCAAACAATGTTACGATTTCGTCAATTGTCATGCGTCGCCGTGTAAAGCGGTTGGCCGGCAGTTTGTGGCAATTGCCGACAATTTTCCCATCCTGTTCGTAGACCCATGCCGTGCCGAATGTAATGAGCATGATTCCGGTATCGGAAAAGACCTTGCGGGCGGCGGTGAGCCGGTCGTTTATGCGCTTCAGACAATTTTCGGCCGACGGGTCGGAAAAGTCGCCGTGATGCAGCGCACTGTGCCATAAATCGTTGTGAAAGAACAAGTCTGATTGGCCGAATATCTTGTCAGATTGCAATATGGACAGGCATTGCGCGATGCTTGCCGGATTGTACAATATGCCGAAAGGAGATGAGGTTATCTGGAAAAAAGCCTGTGCCAGCTTGTTGCCGATATGTTCCGAAAAGCAGGAGCCGAATGAGAAGAGCCGGTCCCGGTAACTGATTTGGAACGGCATGTCAGGCAGGGTTACGATGGTGCGGAAGTTCATAGGCATGTTTTTTTACAGGTAAGATAGCGTGACGGAATTCTTTACGCATAATTCAGCTTCCGTGTTCATAATGAGCGGCATGTTTTGTGCTACGTGTCCTGCAGGAAAGTTGAAACAGACGGGATAGGAGTATTCGCTGACGGCATCGGAAATGATTTCTTCTATGCTCCGCATCATGAGCGGATCTTCATCACAGTCGGAGAATTGTCCGACAACCAGTCCGGAAATTCGTTGCAATATGCCCCCAAATTTCAGGTTTTGCATCATGCGGTCTATGTGGTAGGGCTTTTCAGCAATGTCTTCAATGAAAAGGATGGTGTTTTCCGGTTGGAAATCGTAGGGCGTTCCGCGTAATCCGTATAGAACGGACAAATTGCCGCCCCGCAAGATGCCTTGTGCCATGCCTTGCCGGTTCAGCCTGTGACTGGATATTTCATAGGTTGGTTTTTGGCCTTGGAGGATATTTTGCAGTTGGAGCTTGGGTTCTGCGTCTTTGGGCAGTTCCGTCAGATGTTTGGCCATGATGCTGTGTACCGATGGCAGATCGAGTTTCCCTAACGCACTGTGCAGTACGGTGATGTCGCTGAATCCGCAAATCAGTTTTGGATGTCGGCAAAGCGGTTTCAGGTCGATTTTGTCAATGATCTGTGCCAGTCCGTAACCTCCGCGGCTGCATAGGATAATGTCAATATCGGCGTCATTTATGGCTGTTTGCAAGTCTGCGATGCGGTCGGCCTGCGTGCCCGCAAAACGTCCGTAGCGGTCGCGAGCGTGCAGCCCTTCGGAAACGTTGAAACCCCATTTTTGCAGGACTTGCTTCGCTCCGTCGATGTACCGCCCATCTATTGCGCCGGAAGGCGATACAATGCGGATGCTTTTTTTGTTGCTGCCGGATTCGGCTTGTATGTTTGCAATGTCTTTCATTGTTGTTCTGTGCAAAATCATGTTTCCCCGGCAATTTTATTCCCAGCCATCGAAAATGCTGGCATCATAACAGTTGTGTTCATCGCGGCCGTGTATGGGATACCAGACTTGTGCAAAAAATGGGTTTCCTTTGGCTATTTCATCGTAGTTCCAGGGTGCAGGCAGGCATTCGGGACACCAGTGTCCACCGTCTAAAACCAGGGATGGTGATGCCGTGAATTTGTGTCCGAACTGGCATTCCCATTCCAGCGGTGTAGCCCAGTCGCCTTTTTTCATGGTTTCGGACAGGCATTTCCCGCCGCGGAAGCTTGCAGCCTGTTTCATGTCCTCTATGGTAAATTCGTTTCTGGGTTTGTTTTCGTCAAAACCATGGTCGATTGTGATGATTTTGTTTGCAGGGTGTGATAGGTCGGTGTGTTTCCAGTCGGGAATGGCGGCCCATTTTTCCTTGCTGCCGTAAAATGCGTTTATCCGTTTTTGGTCGTTTGTGCGTATCCAGTCTTGTGTACCGACATTTTTTTTATATGCCATCAGGCGCATGGCCCATTTGATGAGAATGGGCGGAACTATTTTTGCCAAATGGAAATATTTGGGCACCTGCTGGCCGAGTAGCCGGAAATAGTCATCAACGGGGATGTTTGCTCTAAAATGCAGATAGTCTTCCAGGATTTGTGAGTCTGTATACCATTGCCCGTGGAAATTCCGCAGGACAAACCAGCGTGTTTCGAATATTTTTTCAGGTGGCGGACAGCTGATTGTTTTCAGCAGTTTGCACTCGAATTCATAATTGCTGAGTCTGTATTCGGGGCCGCTTCCTATGTTGTAGAAACGGTTCCAGAATTCCTGTGGTACATCATTTTCGCATATATTGGCCAGCACACGTCCGGAATCTTCCACTGTAGCCCATTCCAGTACGCCCCGTATTGGTACGTGGAACATGATGGGGTCATAGTTTTTCAGGATTCCGGCGTGCAGGATACCCGACTGCCGGAGGCATACCCAGTTTTTGATGCCGGAGTCGACGATGATGCGTTCGGCAATTGTTTTTGTTATGGCATAATGGTCATAAACGCTTATGCAAATCGGGTCGCCGGTACGTCCCCAATGAATAGGTTCGTTACGGTCGCTGGTTTGCGCTACCGAACCGATATATACCACTTTTATATCATCTTTGTTGGGTTGTGCCAGAACGGCTTTTGCAATATGCTGTGCCGCAGTGACATTGACTCGTCGCGTTGTTTTGGGCTTGTAGTCTGCCTGCGGCGATACCATTCCGCCGACATGCAGCACATAGTCTGCGCCGGTGACGCCGGTCAGGATATCTTCGTAGCAGGTCAGATCGCCCCAGACGATGCGTATCATGTTTTCGTACGGTGCCAGCTTTTTACGGTTGGTTTTGCTTGGCCTTGCAAGGATGGTGATGTTGAAATGGTCGAGTCGCTTTATTAACTCCTGCAGGCCAGCCCATCCCATGGTTCCTGTCGCACCAGTCAGAAAAATGTTTTTCTTATGCATCTTGTTGTTTGTTTTGAGTTTCTTTTAAAGCTTGTTCTGCATCCAGTTGTGCTCTTGATTTGCTTTGAGTAACTACATATACGCCACTGAATACCAAAATGGTAGCTGCCAGTTCCATCCAACCGAAAGTGCCCATGCCCGAGACGACGGATATGACGGTCACAACCACAGGTTGCACATAGTTGTACATGCTGACAGTGGTTGGTCTGATATTCTTTTGTCCGATAGGAATCAGTGTATATGCCAGTACAGTGGCAAAGGTGATCACATATATCAGACGCAGGTATCCGTTCGGACTTATGGCTGTAAAGTCGGTGGCGAGTACGGATTTTCCGCAAATGGGAATGCATATAATGGCTGCGAACAGGAACATCCATTTCATTAATGTTACGGGTGAATATCGTCCGATAAGATTCTTGAAAACAGTAAGGTATGTTGCAAAGGACAGGCAGCTGAGCAAGTGGAATCCGATACCGAGCAAACTGTTTTCTCCCGGGGTTCTTTGTGTGTTGAGCACCAGCAGAATTGCACCGGTTGCACCCATTAGCACGCCTAAAACTTTTTTGTGCGTAATAGGTTCTTTCAGGACAAGTGCCGCACCCAGCATGGTGAGTATTGGCGTTGTCATGACAAGTAGCGATGCCGTGATGGTGGTTGTTTGCGACAGTCCGATGATGAAACTTACCTGGTTGCCTACTATGCCGAACAAGGCTGCACCCGCCAGCAGGAAGATGTCCCTTGTGGGGACATGCTCTTTGGGGGTGAACAACGAAATGAGCCAAAACAGGAGGCATGCTCCAACCATACGCAAAAACGAAAGTGTGAACCCATCCACAACTGCGGGCATCAGGGTTTTGGAGACTGGGTTATTGATACCAAAGATCAGTTGCGAACTGAACATGGCAATGTGTCCGATAATTTTCTTGTTCATTGTAAATAAATGTGTTGTGCTTGAATGTCTTTTTGCAGGAAAATGCGTGCGGATGCTCCGAATTTTTCTTCCGATTCCGTAGTCAGGAAAATGCATTGTCCGTTCTTGCTGCATGTCTGTTCTATTTCCGGATGTCGTTGCAGGTAGTTTTCGAGGCTTCGGGCCACGATTTCGCCTTGTGCAACAAGTTCGATTCCCTTGGGTACGAATTGCCTGATCTTCGGCAGGAGCAGGGGGTAGTGTGTGCAGCCCAGAATAATGGTATCGATATCCTTATCTTGTCTGAACAGCTGGTGTATGTTCTTTTTGACAAAAAAGTCGGCCCCAGGCGACAAGTGTTCATTGTTTTCGATAAGCGGCACCCACATCGGACAAGCCTCTGCGGATACGATGATGTCAGGAAATAGTTTTTTGATTTCAATGGGATAAGATTCGGACTGCACAGTGCCCGGTGTGGCCAATAGGCCAACGTGGCGGGTTTTTGTGAGTTTTCCCAGTGATTCTACTGTCGGACGAATCACGCCCAGCACGCGGCGGCTGGCATCTATGCGTGGCAAATCACGCTGCTGTATGGTTCGCAGGGCCTTGGCAGATGCCGTGTTGCAGGCCAGAATGACCAAATGGCAACCTAAATCAAATAATTTTTCCACGCATTGCAAGGTATAGTGATACACCACGTCGAATGAACGTGTGCCGTAAGGTGTACGGGCGTTATCTCCCAAATAAATATAATCATAACCGGGAAGTATGGCACGTATCTTTTCCAAAATGGTCAAACCACCATAGCCAGAATCGAAAATTCCAATCATGCCGCAAAGGTAAATTTATTTTTTCACTCTTTGATTATTCCGATATTTTTCTTTACATTTGCTCGCCAAAATAAGTACACTTTACAATTAGACGAATATGAAATTTACAATTTCAAGTACAAGTTTATTGAACCGTTTGCAGGTAATCAGCCGGATTCTTAATTCCAAGAATACTCTGGCCATATTGGACAATTTCTTGTTTCAGTTGGAAAACGGGCAATTGACTCTGACCACCAGTGATCTGGAAACCACGGCTGTTACGACATTGCCTGTTGACAGTGCGGAAGGTTCCGGAAAAGTGGCCATTGCTGCCAAACGTTTGCTGGATACCTTGCGCGAATTTCCCGAACAGCCGATCACGTTCTCCATTAACGATGCGAATCTGGCAATAGAACTGAAATCGGCCAACGGCGTTTACAACCTGATAGGCGCCAATGGTGACGAATATCCACAGCTACCGGAACTTGCCATGGATGTGAAAACATTCAGCATTGGCAGTGAAACATTGCTCTCAGGAATAAGCAAAACCCTGTTTTGCACGGCTGATGATGAATTGCGTCCGGTCATGAACGGAGTGTTTTTTGATTTGTCGGCAGAATCATTGACCCTGGTGGCTACCGATGCGCACAAGCTGGTGCGCTATGTCAATACGACAGTCAAACTGGATGAAGCGGCCAATTTCATCTTGCCCAAAAAGCCGGCCAACATGCTGAAAACGATTCTTCCGAAAGAAACGGGCATGATTACCGTTACTTTTGATTCCAAGAATATCCGTTTTGCATTGGAAAACTATACGTTGATTTGCCGTCAGGTGGAAGGCCGTTTCCCGAACTACAATGCTGTTATCCCGCAAAACAATCCGCGTAAGGTAATTGTGGACCGTGTGGGACTGTTGAATGCCTTGAAACGTGTGGCCGTTTTCTCGAATGCGGGAAGCAATCTGATAAAGCTTGCATTCACACAAAATCAGATTCATATTTCGGCACAAGACATAGATTTTTCCATTTCAGCCGAGGAAACCATTGCCTGCCAGTTTGAGGATGAGCCTATCAATATTGGCTTTAAATCCACGTTCCTGATAGAAATCTTGAGCAATATCGTTTCAACGGATGTTGTCATTGAATTGGCCGATTCTTCGCGTGCAGGGTTGATACTCCCGTTTGAGAACGAAGAAAATGAAGATTTGCTGATGCTGTTAATGCCCATGTTGCTGAACGAATGATTTAGCGGCATTGGATTTAATAAAAAAAGGTGGGGATACGGATGTATTTCTGCCTTTTGTTGGATTTAAAACGTATTGTCATGAAATTGAACTTGAAAAATCCGCTTGTTTTTTTTGACCTGGAAACGACTGGTACCAATATCGCTACGGACCGTATTGTGGAAATCTCGTATCATAAAGTATATCCAAACGGCCGTGAGGAAAGCAAAACCATCCGTGTCAATCCAGGCATGCACATACCGGAGCAATCTTCTGCCATTCACGGTATTTATGACAAGGATGTGGAAAATTGTCCTGTATTCAAAGAAATAGCCAAGGAAATTGCACGCGATCTGGAAGGATGTGACCTGGCCGGTTATAATTCGAACCGTTTCGATATTCCCATGCTTGGCGAGGAATTGCTGCGTGCCGGTGTGGATATGGATTTGATGAAACGCAAGCGCATTGATGTACAGGTAATCTTTCATCAGAAGGAACAGCGCACGCTCGCTGCCGCCTATCAGTTTTACTGCCACAAGGAATTGACCGATGCACATACGGCCGAGGCCGATACGATGGCCACTTATGAGGTTTTGCAGGCTCAGCTGGATCGTTACCCGGATTTGCAGAATAATGTAGACTTTCTGGCGCAATATACGACCCAGAGCCGGAATGTCGATTATGCGGGGCGTATTGTTTATAATGAACAAGGTGTGGAAACTGTCAATTTCGGCAAATACAAGGGTAAAAGTGTCGAGGAGGTCCTGCGCACCGATATAGGTTATTACGGCTGGATCATGCAGGGAGATTTTCCGTTGCACACGAAAAAAGTTTTTACGGCCATAAAGCTCAGAATGAAATAGACAACAACATAATTGGACAAAACGACATACAGACAAATGAACACGTACAGATTATTGACCGTTGCTGAGATTGGCATTTTGAAGCAGCAAGGTTGTACGGCTGATGACTGGAACCGCATCAAGGTTGCAGATGGCTTTTTGCCGGCCCATGTGGATAATGTCCGTTTTTCGGGTGACATACAACTGGGTGTTTTTGAGCGGGAATTCGAACTGCCGGGAGGGTTGAAAGTTCATTCCGGTATAAGCCATGCCACACTGCATAATTGCATTGTGGCGGATGATGTCAGAATATACAATGTGCATAATTATATAGCCAATTATGAAATTGGCAGTAATACCTGCATAGAAAATGTCAATGCAATTCTGGTAGATGGCGTTTCCAGTTTTGGCAATGGTGTCAAGGTGGCGGTGATGAATGAAGGAGGCGGCCGTGAGATTCCTATTTTTGATGGGCTTTCGGCGCACCTGGCTTATGTGCTGACTTTGTACCGTCATCGTCCCAGGTTGATTGAGAATCTGCAGAAAATGATTGATGATTATGCCAGAGAACAATCGTCGGCCATGGGCAGGATAGGGTGTAATGTCCGTATACTGAACTGTGGCAGTATAAAAAATGTCCGGATAGGAGATTTTGCATGTATTGTCGGGGCTTCCATTCTGAAGAACGGATCAATTAACAGTAATGAATATGCGCCTGTCCATATTGGTTCGGGGGTCAAATGCAATGATTTTATTTTGTCGTCCGGTGTTGAAATTACGGATTCCACTTTGGTTTCACATTGCTTTGTCGGGCAGGGATGCATTATGGGCAAGCATTATTCAGCCTTGGATTCGTTGTTTTTTTCCAATTGTCAGGGCATGCACGGTGAGGCAACCGCGATTTTTGCCGGTCCATATACGGTGTCACACCATAAATCCAGCCTGTTGATAGCCGGCATGTTTTCATTTCTGAATGCCGGCAGCGGCAGCAACCAGAGCAACCACATGTATAAGCTCGGACCTATTCATCAGGGAGTTGCCGAGCGTGGCGCCAAAACAACCAGTGATTCTTACCTGTTGTGGCCGGCCAAGGTCGGGGCTTTTACGCTGGTTATGGGCAGGCACACGAAGCATTCTGACACGAGCGACCTTCCGTTTTCTTATCTGATAGAAAATGCCACTGAAAGTTTTCTCGTCCCTGCAGTGAACTTGCGCAGCGTCGGAACCATCCGTGATGCACAGAAATGGCCCAAACGCGACAACCGCAAGGACCCGAACAAGATAGACCAGATAAATTTCAATTTGTTGAGTCCTTACACCATTCAGAAAATGTGGCGCGGGATAGAGATATTGCAGGAATTGCAGCGGATTTCAGGTGAAAATTCAGAACAATACATATACCAGAACTGCCGCATACGTAATTCATCTTTACGTAAAGGATTGGCTTTGTATGAAATAGGCATTGCCAAGTTTTTGGGAAATTCACTGATCAGCCGTCTGGAAACTGCTACTTACGACTCGCTGGATGAAATAAGGCGTATTTTACGCCCCGACACGGAAACCGGAAAAGGTGAATGGAGCGACCTGGCAGGCTTGATTGTGCCGAAAAGTGAGGTGCTCAAGTTGCTGAATCGTCTGGAACAGAATGAGTTAAGCCTGGAAGATGTACAGGCTTGTTTTGTGGACATGCATCGGCATTATTATTCTTATGAATGGACATGGGCCTTGGAGAAGTTGCAGTTGCGCTGGGGTAAGACTTTGGAACATGTTACGCTGGATGATTTGAAACATACCGTGGAAGAATGGAAACATTCGGTTGTCGCGCTTGACAAAATGGTTTATGAAGACGCGAAAAAGGAATTCAACCTGAATTCACAAACCGGTTTTGGTGTCGATGGTGATGCCGAGCAGCGCTATCTGGATTTTGAACAAGTCCGCGGCAGTTTTGAGAGTAACCCGTTCGTAATGGCGGTTTTGAACCATATAAGGGAAAAGTCCGCGTTGGGCGACCGTGTTCTGGAACATTTGAACAGAATCAGGTAGCCGGCTTCCTGTCGGGTCCGTTTGATTTGTCGCATAATCTTTTTTCATGCGCAACCGGAAGGGGTTGCAAATGGGCGGATGTGCGGTGCGGATTGTTTACATGGGATTATTTTCTAAAATAAAGAAAGGTTGTCTCCCGACAACCCAATCTCCTATAATTAACCTTAAACTAATACTATGAAAAAATCTTGTTGCGAAGATATATGTTTTTGTTTGAAAAAGCAAGTAAAAGCAATAATTTTCGAGTAAATTATAACATAAATTAGTTGGATTTAGTTCGATTTGTTACAAATGTTTTTGTCCGGTGTCATGAAAGACCTTGTTTTCGGCAGTCATGACCCGGCAGGGACAGTTGGAGAAATCAAAGGTTTTGCTGTGTTATGGTCGGAATTCGCGGAAATCAGAAGAGCCGGTCGATATATTATTTTATGGCTCCTTTTGTAATAGTCATGTGGAGTGCAACTTTTGCCTCTTCAAAAGTCTTGTTGCGCAGTTTTGAACCAGAGAGTATCATGCTTTTCCGTTTCTGTATTGCATGGCTGGGGCTGTTTTTATTGCATCCTCATGTTCACAGACCGGTTTCATGGAGAGATGAACTGTTGTTTCTTGTGTTGGGTGCAACGGGTTGCACTTTCTACTTCCTGGCGGAAAACACGGCGTTACAGTACGGCACTACGGTTACGGTAGGGCTTGTTGTGGCGGTTGCGCCACTTTTGACCTTATGGCTGGTACATATTTTCGACAAGTCGGAGCCGGTCGGTTGGGTACATTGGCTGGGTTCGTTGGTTTCGTTTGTTGGAGTGGCACTGATATCTTTTAATGGCACTTTTCATTTGGCCGGTGATTGGCGTGGTTACCTGCTGGCTATTCTGGCGGCTTTGTTGTGGGCAGTCTATTCCGTTGCAATGCGTCGTGTCAGCCATGTTTATTCCAGCCTGTATATAACTCGTCGTACATTTTTTTATGCCATAGTAACGCTTGTGCCGGTTATGCTGTTGTTGCATACGGAAATTGACTGGTCTGCGCTTTTGCTTCCGGTAAACTATCTGAATGTCCTGTTTCTTGGTGTGTTCGCATCATGCGTGGCCTATGTGTTGTGGGCGTCTATTGTGCAGCATCTTGGGGCGGTGACGGCCAACAATTTTATTTATCTGTCGCCACTGTTGATTGTATTGATAGGAATTTTTGTCATGCACGAAAAGGTCACTCCGTGGATTGTTTCCGGAGGAGTGTTGATTTTGCTTGGATTATACGTGAGCGAACGCAAAAAATAAATTTATTTCGGAACCCGGTCTAAGGTCAGGCTGTGAACCTGCATGTTTTCTGTAAAAATTTCGATAGTTGTCTGGTCTATGGTATTTTGTGTGTTTTTGCTCAGGGAGCAGCACATGACAGCATTGTCTGTTGTCCAGTATATCTTGTCCGATTGATAATCGATGGCTATTCCTGTTGAACTTTTTTCCGCAATCTGGAAAGGCCGGCTTCCATCCATTCCGCAAACCCATAGTCCTTTGTCCGATTCCGATTCCGGAACGGAAAAGTATATTTTCTGCTGCACTTCGTCAATGCGGAAAGCCTGGATGGCAAATGTTGTCAATATGGTGTCAATGGGAATAATGTTGTTCTGATTTCTCCGGAAACGATAAATTCCTTTTCCGGCATCTTTTTTTGCCAGGAAATAGGTGTTGTCATAACAGGCGCATCCTCCGTTTGCCTGTTTGTTGCTGGTGTTTGCGGAAAATATGGCAAAGTCTTCTGCACTGGACATTTCCAGGTCCCGTGTGTTTTTGTCTGTTTCGTACAAGTGGTCATATGCATCAGTCCACAAAATACTGTTCCCGCTAATGAATCCATTCTCAAATGTTTGATCGGGCAGGGTTGTGCTGATAATATTCCGGCTTGTTGCATTGTCCATGTCAATAACTTTGATGCCGTTTTCTCCGAACAGGTACAGTTGATTGTTCTCAGCCCAAATGGAATTTACGCCTTGTCCATCGAAATTTGTCTGCTGTGCAGTTTCCAGCCCGTTGGCATAGATTCGCTGACGCATGATTTTGCTGTCATTGGTGGCCATGACCAGAGAGCGGGCTTTTACATCTTCCACGTGGAAATCGCGTGATATTTGGTATTGGTCATCGCCGATGGTTACAGTCAGCGATATTGTTTCTGTCAGCCCGAAGTCTTTGAAGAATAGTGTAACCGTCGGGGTTGTGGCAATGTTGTTTTCAATGGCATCGCTGACGGCGTTATCAGAGAAATGCCATTCGTAGGTCATTGTGTAGTCGTATGGATTATAGGCAAGGACGCTGACCGTGAACGATTCGTAGTACCGTATGTCTTCTGTTTCCGTATAGATAGCCGGAACAGTGTCGTAAATGGTGATTTGTTTTGTTTTTATGAAGTGGTCGTTGGAGTCTACCCGTAAGGTGACATCATATACGCCGGGTTTGCGATAGACCTTTGTCGGGTTTTTGGCTGTAGATGTTCCGCCATCTCCGAAAGTCCAGTTCCAGTTTTCTCCTTCGGTTGTCGTATTTGTGAATGTTACTGTTTCGCCTGCTTTTGGCGCTTCCGGCGAGTAGGTGAAATCAGGTGCTATTTTTTTGCAGTTTGCACACAAGAATAGAACTGTAACGAACAGGAAAGACTGGTATTTCTTGAAAATCATTTTGTCGGATATATGAATTTAAAGTACGCAAAGTTACTGAATTATGTTTGACCTGAAAACAGAATTTTCAAATTTTCAAATCTTTAAATTTTTCGATGGTAAATTCGTCCGGTTGAAACCATTGTATGTTTTTGTCCGCATTGAACCAGGTGAGTTGCCGTTTTGCGTAGTGCCGTGAGTCTTGTTTGATCATGTTTATGGCGAAATCCAGGGTCCATGTTCCATCCATGTAATTGAACAACTCTTTGTATCCTACGGTGTTAAGCGGGTTCAGATGTCTGTATGGATATAATTTTTGGGCTTCTTCCAACAAGCCATCCTGCATCATTTCGTCCACACGCAGGTTGATGCGTTCGTATAATTCGGGTCTGGGGCGGTTGAGTCCGATTTTTATAATGTTGAATGGACGTTTTTTGCTTTTTCCTGTGCAAAAACTTGAATAGGGTTTTCCGGTGCTTATGCAGACTTCCAGGGCATGGAGCATGCGTTTGTGGTTATGTCTGTCCACCTTGGCGTAATGGACCGGATCCAGTTTCTGCAGACTTTGCTGCAGCCACTCAAGGCCTTTTTGTTTGTATTCGGCGTTAACTTGGTCGCGAATGTCTTGTGGAACTTCAGGAATGTTGTCCAATCCTTTGCATACGGCATCGATGTAGAGCATGGAGCCGCCTACCAGCATCAGGGTATGATGTTGTTTAAACAGTTCTTCCATGAGTTGCAGGGCATCTGTTTCGTATTGTCCTGCGCTGTAGGTGTCAAATATGGAATGGGTTGCTATGAAATAGTGTTTGACACGTGCCAATTGTTCCGTTGTTGGCATTGCCGTGCCGATTTTCATTTCTCTGTATAGCTGGCGCGAGTCAGATGAGAGAATAGGACAACCAAAAAACTCAGCCATTTGCAGACTGAGTTCCGTTTTGCCAACGCCGGTAGGCCCTAAAATGACCAGCAACGTATTCATTTTTTCATGCTTGCTGGTTAATACCTTTCATTGTCCGAAAACAGCGATGAATCATCAAAGTTCATATCCCCAAAACCTTCTTCATCCAATTCTTCGGCATCGTAATCCTCATCTCCGTAAAAATTTTCATCCAAGGTGCTGCTTTTTATGATGTTGTCTATGTTGTCATCCAGTTTGACTTGTTCGGGAGCCTTACCTTCCGCTTTTACGCAAACGGGAGCACTTAGAGATTTTCCAGGAATAATGGCAGATAATTCACCGAAAAAGGCGCGGTCGAACATGGGGTCGAACACATACAGCAGTTTTTGCTTTTCATCATATAGCAACTCGTCCAGTTTGGTCTTGTCCATGACAAAGTTGTCATATTCGGAACTTGCATCCATTTCTATCAGCGTAATCTCCTGCTCTTTTTCCCATTCATCGTTGCAAATGAAGAATGATGTCATTTGGTCGGAACTGAATTTTACAGATTCCAGTAAAATCTTGTGCAAATCAAAGAAAGTCGATTCGGAGTCAGCCTCTATAACTAATCTGAAGTTGTCAACCTCATCTGAAATAAAAGTGAATCGATATACCATAATATAATATTTACAAATAACAATGTTCTTGCAAGTCTGAGCTGATATCTTCCCGACAAGTTTAATTTACCAGCTTGTTTTGTTTTCAGGCTGTAAAAGTAATGTATTTTTTTGGGAAAAACTACTACATATTGTTCGTCGAGGGTTGAATAAAACTTTACTTGTGATCTATAGACAGAGAATCAGTTGGTTAGAAATATAAAAAAGTTTGCGGTTACAAGATGCTTGTCGGATAGGTCTTTTGTTATACCATTGTATTTTTTCTTTCCCATATATTTCATTGTTGCCTTGATTTTTTTTCTTTTTCCATTGTTATGTGTGTTGTGTCCGGGTATTTTTTCGGCATATTTTTCCGTATTTTACATGTTGTACGGCATAAAAATCTCTTTTTTTCTTCGTTGTTTCATATAATCTTGTTGATGTTTTTCATTTTTTCTTTTGTTTTATTTTGCTGTTTGTGAGCGTATTGCTGTTTTGTTGGAAAATATTTTGCAAAAAAATCGCCATATTGTTTGCACAATTGGATAAAGTGTTGTACTTTTGCACCCGCTTTTGAGGAACAACACGGCG
>CALUNA010000003.1 GCA_944321895.1 uncultured Bacteroidales bacterium
TTGGCGCTGGCCGTTCCCCGACCGATGAGTTTTATAGAGAAAAATAATGCGTGACACAGTTTATTTTACACTACCACATATTGAAATAAGAGTATCCCGTTTCGGGCGATGCACCCGGATGTTCCCGAGAGGTTACAGCTCGCCCATTCCTTGCCTTATGAGTTCCGGCTCGTTGCCCGTACAATCGATAATCGTGCTCGGTACAGTGTTTCCTATGCCGCCATCAATGATAATGTCCACCAGGTCACCATATTTTTCCTCCATCAGTTCCGGATCTGTCATATACTCTATGTCATCATTCGGGTCGGCGCGTAATGATGCCGTCATGAATGGTGTGCCATACATGTCTATGATTTGCATGGGAACCGGATGATTGGGCACGCGTACGCCTATGGTTTTCCGGTTGTTGCGAAACAGTTTCGGCAAGTGGCTGTTTCCTTCAAGTATAAACGTGTATGGTCCGGGCAGGTATTGTTTCAGTATTTTGTAGGTATCATCTGAAAACAAAGTATATTCCCTTATTTGGGCAATACTGTTACATACAATGGAGAGCATTGGATGTTTCAGGTCCTTGTGGCGCAACATGCAGATGCGTTCTACGGCTTTCCGGTTGTTGGCATCGCAGCCGAATGCATATACCGAGTCGGTGGGATAAATGATAATCCCACCATCCCGGAATGTGCGCACCACTGTTTCCATATTTTTTGCGGACAGCTGGTTGTTGTAGGTCTTGATCAGCATATGCCTGTTTGTTTGTATTAATATTCTTGTTCAATGGTGTTTCCGTGCAGTGATTTCACCGTGCGGACAGCTTCAAGCACCATGTTGTCGTCCTGGAAAAAGACCGGATAAAATCCTTCGTCATCCAAGATGTTGCGGATGATGTAGGCTTGTATGCTTTTTGTCAGCCATTTTTCCGAAACAGCTATTTCCTGCCGGTTAGGTTCGATTCCTTTTTCTGCGGCAAAAGCTACAAATTGTTCCAGCAGGTTCTGTTTGTTCAGGAATGCCTGCATTTCCTGCCATGTTTTTATCTTGTTTAGTTCCGCGCGGTGTTCATCCGTATATCGGAATGCAAACTGATAGGTGTATGCATAGTTGGTTACCTTCATCAGATAAGGTGTGTAACCGGCAGTGTCGCGTGGCACAAATATGTCCGGTGTAATGCCCCCGCCGCCATACACGATACGGCCGCCGATGGTTTCGTAGTGTGTCGAGTCGGCTATTTGTATGCTGTCCTGATTATTGAATTCGCCGTGTGCATAACGGTTCAGCAAGTCCATTTCATATTCTTCGCCCTTTCCCATTTCATAGGGTTTTTGTATGCATCGTCCGGATGGTGTATAGTAGCGTGCAACCGTAAGCCGGATGGCGGAACCATCGGAGAACGGCAGCTGTTGTTGTACGAGCCCTTTGCCGAACGAACGCCGGCCTACAATCAGCCCGCGATCGTTGTCTTGCATGGCTCCTGCGAAAATCTCGCTTGCCGATGCGGAAAATTCATCAATGAGAACGACCAATGGGACCTGTTGGAAACTGCCTATGCCGTTTGCGTGCGCTTCAAAGCGAGGGTATGATTTTCCTTCCGAATAGACGATGAGCCGTCCTTCCGGCAAGAACTCGTTTGCCATGTTTATGGCCTGGTCCATGTAGCCTCCGGTATTTTCACGAAGATCCACAATATAGCGGTCGGCACCGGAATTGCGCAATTCGGCCAGTGCGTTCAGAAATTCGTTATAAGTGGTTTCGCCGAATTTGCTGATTCGGATAAATCCTACCTTCGGTGCTATCATGTAAGCGATATCCACTGATTTTACCGGAATGTCTCCGCGGGTAATGGTATATTCGAGAATTTCCGGGGTTCCGTTTCGTCTTACGCCGATTTTTACATCAGTTCCTTTCGGTCCCCGCAGGGTGTGCATTACCTTTTCGTTGTTGATGGTTTTGCCGGTGAATGCAGAATCGTTCACGGTTACGATACGGTCGCCTGCCAGCAGGCCTACTTTCTGGCTCGGGCCGCCGCTGATGACACTGACAATCATAATCGTGTCGTTCTGAATATTGAACTGCACACCGATTCCGCTAAAACTTCCGGTCAGTTCACTGTTGACTATCTCCAGGTCTTTCAACGGAATATAGGCTGAATGCGGGTCCAGTTTGCTGACAAAGTCTGTCATGATTTCTTCGGTCAGTTCTTCTACGTTCAGTGTGTCTACATAGTTCTGGTCGGCATACTGCAACAGTTCGTCTATTTTGCTGTGCGAGTTTCCGATGTTCGTAATTACGGACAAATCGGCCCGGCGGGCAATCAGGTTTCCTGCCAGCAGGCCAACGATGAGCGAAAGCGCAACGACAATGGGGGTTTTTATATATTTCATTTGTTCAGTGTGTTGTCTAAGAATATGACTTCGATTCCGGCACGTTCGAGGAGTTCCACGCCGTCCATGATGCGGTATTTTTCACCGTACACGACTCGTTTGATTCCGGCCTGGATAATCAGTTTCGAGCATTCCATGCAAGGCGATGCGGTTACGTATAGTGTGGCTCCATCGCTGCTGTTGTGAGAACGGGCTATTTTGGTTATGGCATTGGCTTCCGCATGCAGGACATAAGGTTTGGATACATTGTTCTCGTCCTCGCATATGTTTTCGAAACCGGATGGTGTTCCGTTGTAACCATCGGAAATGATCATTTGGTTCTTTACCAGCAGAGCGCCCACTTTCCGTCGTTCACAGTAGGAGTTTTCTGCCCAGATGCGTGCCATGCGCATGTAGCGCCGATCCAGTAGTTGTTGTTTGTCTGTCTTGTCCATTACTAATTGTTTTATGGTTTGTTCAGGAGTTCAGTGGCAAAACTTTTGATGTCTATGCCATCAAAATTGCCGGAAGTCATCATAAGCAATGCCGTATTGGTGTAATCAATGTTTTTCAGGGCTTGTTGCAACATGTGGGAGTTTGTGAATACTTGCAGGCCTTGTTTTTGGAAAGCTTGTTCAATTTCTGCCGGCGAAATGGGTTTCAGCCTTTTGTGTTTGATTACTTCTGGATTGAAGTATACGAAAGCTACGTCTGCTTCGTCCATACAGGAGCGGTATTGCGGCAGGAATTCTGCAGTCAGGCTGCTGAATGTGTGTAACTCCATGCAGGCCACCAGTTTGCGTTGCGGGTATTGGTTGCGCACAGCCGAAATGGTTGCTTTCAGCTTGGATGGAGAATGTGCAAAATCTTTGAATGCGATACTGTCTGGAGTTTCGCAGATTTTCTCCAGTCGGTTGCTGGCGCCTGTAAAACCGGTTATGGCATGATAAAAATCATGTTCCGGAACGCCCAACAGCGAACATGCCAGACGTGCAGCCTGCAAGTTTTGCAGGTTGTGGTTGCCGAATATTTTCAATGGGATTTCTTCATTTCCGGACAGTATGCAGGTTGTTCCGTTCTTGATTGTTGCATTTGGTGTTGCATACGGATGTTTCTTTATGTCGGGGCGCAAGCAGGCGGCAATCTTGCACAGTTCAGGGTCGCCTTCAAAGTAGATGAGATGTCCGTCCGGCTCAATCAGGTCGGTGAAAATCTTGAATTGTGCGACATATTTTTCAAAAGTCGGGAAAACGTTGATGTGATCCCATGCAATGCCGGTCAGTATTGCAATGTCCGGTTTGTAGAGGTGGAATTTGGAACGCGGGTCCAGGGGTGATGTCAGGTATTCATCGCCTTCAAAAACAGCTATTTTTGCGGTGTTACTTAATCTGACCATGTTTTCAAAGCCTTCTATCTGTGCTCCGACCATATAGTCGGCTTCAATGCCCATTTTGTCCAGCACATACAGGATCATGGCTGTGGTGGTGGTTTTCCCGTGGCTTCCGCCTACTACGACGCGGATTTTGTCACGTGTCTGTTCATACAGGTATTCTGGAAAAGAATAAATCTTCAGGCCGAGTTCTTGCGCGCGCAACAGTTCCGGATTGTCTTTGGTGGCGTGCATGCCGACAATGACGGCGTCCAGGTCTGGTGTTATCTTTTCCGGAAACCATCCCGGTTTATCCGGCAAAAGTCCCTTGTGTGCCAGTCGTGAGCGCGATGGCTCGAATATTTCATCATCCGAACCGGTTATCCGGTAGTCTTTTTTTTCTGCAACGGCTAATGCCAGATTGTGCATGGCCGCGCCGGCAATGGCGATAAAGTGAATCTTTTTCATATTCGGAAACCCTGCAAAAAACAATTGCCGCAAATATACTAAAAAATGCATAAAAAAATCCCCTTTGGTTTTTTATGCCTCAGGGGATTTTCCTGCTTTTACAAAAATTATTGTGTCATCCTTTGAATTATTTCTTTTCAACGATTGCTTCTTCTTTTTTCAGTTTCTTTTTCAATGTGTCATAGGCAATTGGTACGGCAACGAACAAGGTTGAATAGGTTCCCAGTACGACACCGAGCAACATTGCGAACACGAACCCGCGAATGGTTTCACCGCCGAAGCAGAATATGGCAATCAACACGACGAATGTACTCATGGAGGTGCTGAACGTACGGCTCAGGGTCTGGTTCAGTGATTCGTTGATAATCTGCTTGCGGTCACGCTTCGGATACAGGGTTACATTTTCACGGATACGGTCAAAAATAACTACCGTATCGTTTACGGAGTAACCGATAATGGTCAGTATGGCGGCAATGAACGATTGGTCTATCTCCATGGAGAATGGCATTACGCGCCAAAGCAAGGCATACATACCCAGGATTATAATGGTGTCGTGTACCAAAGATGCCAATGTTCCGAGTGAGAATGCAACATTCCTGAACCGGATAAAGATGTACAAGCTAATGGCGATCAAGGAAAATATGATTGCCCAGATGGCGGATGTCTTGATATCATCGGCAATGGTCGGGCCTACTTTCTGCGAACTCAGAATGTAGGTGTCCTTGAATTCTTCGAGGCTTACGTTTTCACCGATTTTTTCTTTCAGTCCGTTGTAAAGGCGTGCTTCTATTTCATCGTCTATGGTCTCGGATTGGCTGTCGATGCCGAATTTGGTCGAAACCCGTACTTGATTATCGGAACCGATGGTGATTACCTGTACGTTTACGCCATCAAACTCGTCTTCCAGCAACTCGCGTATTTCTTCTGTCTGTACGGGTTCCTGGAAACGGATTACGTAGTTCCGTCCGCCACTGAAATCAATGCCGTAGTTCAGGTTTCCGAAAAACTGCGGTATCAATCCCAAAATACTCAGGACAATCAGAATGGCTGAAATGGTGTAGCCGACCTTGCGTTTGCCAATGAAGTTTATGTTCAGGTTCTGGAACCAGTTTTTGGTTACATTGGTTGTGAATGGCAGTTCTTTGGCATTTTTACGGTTTGCATAGTTTTCCAGCAGCAGACGTGTAAGGAACACGCCGGTTATGAACGATGTAATCAAACCGATAATCAAGGTAACGGCGAAGCCTTTGATTGGTCCAGTTCCGAATATGGCCAGCACAATACCGGTAATCATGGTCGTAAGGTTGGCATCCACAATGGCAGAGATGGCGTTACTGTAACCATCCACAATGGCTTTCTTCATGTTTTTGCCGGCATTCATTTCTTCGCGGATGCGTTCATAGATAAGTACGTTCGTATCCACGGCCATACCGAGGGTCAATACGATACCGGCAATACCGGGCAAGGTCAACACGGCGGAGAACGATGCCAGAATACCCAACAGGAAGAATACGTTGGCAAACAGGGCCGTATCGGCAATCAAGCCGGGTATGAAACCGTAATAGAGCATCATGTAAATCAGAACCAGGCAGAAAGCGATGACAAATGAAATCAGACCGCTTGTTATGGCTTCCTGACCAAGTGATGGTCCAACGATATCTTCCTGTACAATACGCGCAGGAGCAGGCATTTTACCGGAATTCAGTGTGTTTGCCAGGTCTTTGGCTTCTTCTACCGTGAAGTTTCCGCTTATTTCCGAACGTCCGCCTGTGATTTCGCTTCTTACGGTCGGGAATGAATATACGTAGCCATCCAAAACCACGGCAATTGATTTTCCGATATTGTCTTTTGTCAGGCGGGCCCAGACTTTTGCTCCTTCTGCGTTCATGGTCATATCCACTTTGGCATAGCTGGAAGTTTGCGAGAAGTCGGCGCGTGCGTTGGTAATAACGCCGCCTTCAAGCGGAGCGCGTCCATCGCGGTTGCTGACTTTGATGGCTATCAATTGATAGTAGGTTTCGTTTGGATCAATTGCTTTGACTGTCCACATCAGGCGCAAATCACGTGGCAAGATTTCTTTTACCTGTTTGGTAGCAAAGAAGGCATTCACCTTGGCCGTGTCGTTATAATGTACGGTGCCGATAACCGGGCCTGCATAGGGGCGTCCGCTCTGGTCTACACTCAGTTGCATAACGGAGAAGAGCGGGTTTTCTTTTTCCCATTCCAGCCGGGCTTCTTCGTTTTCCGTTTCCGTTTCTTCTGTCGTGCCTATTTGGGCGAGCAGGCTGTCAACGGAGTTTGTCCCGTTTTCCGTTTGCGCGGTTGTTTCCGTTTGTACTGCTTCAGCGGTTGTTTCTGTGCTTTCTGCAGCATCTGTGGCTTCCTGCATTGAGGCCAGAATGCTGTTTGCCTGAACAATGTTATTGAAAATTTCGCTTAAGTCATAAGTTTCCCAGAACTCCAGATTGGCGGTTCCCTGTAACAGTTTGCGGACACGTTCAGGTTCTTTAATGCCTGGCAATTCTATCAGGATGCGTCCGGCCTGATCTAATTTCTGGATATTGGGCTGAACAACACCGAAGCGGTCGATACGCATGCGCAATACGTTGAACGAATTGTCTATGGCGCTTTCGATTTCTTCTTTCAGAACCTGTACAACTTCATCATTTGTGGAGTTTAGGGAAATTTTGTCTTTCAACTCAAATGTGCTGAAAATGGTTGACAATTGAGCTTGCGGGTCAATTTCGGTGTATGCCTGGACAAAGAGTGTCAGAAAGTCGGACTGGCCTTTTTGCTGGCGTTCGGCTGCAAGTGACAGCGCTTTGTTGAAGTTTTCCGTGGTATTGTAACCGGAAAGGGCGCGCAGAATGTCCTCTACGGAAATTTCCAGTGTTACGTTCATACCGCCTTTCAGGTCAAGACCCAGGTTGATTTCTTTTTCGCGACATTCTTTCAGGGTGTACCAATTGAAGTACACGTTCTTTCCAGATATGGAATCCAGATAGTAATACTCTTTTGCTTTGTCTCCGTTGGCGTATTCCTTGGCTTTTTTGTTGTAGTACGAAGTAACAACGCTGAACGACAAATAGAATAGGCAGACCAACGTAAGCGCTACGGCCAGAATTCTGACAAGTCCTTTGTTTTGCATTTTAATCGTTATTTTAAAGTTAAAATTAATTCCTTACTTCTGTCTGTGACAGTTGCTTGCAGCATTGCTGCAGAAAAAGCGCGCAAATATAGTGTTTTTTTTCGGAAAAACAGGCAATTTCAAGAAAATGGATAAGAATAAAGCAATCAATGCATTATGTGTATGGCCGTTAGGATAATTCCGGATTGTCCGGATTATTTGGAGCAACGTGTTGGCTCCGGTATGCTGTGGTGCTTCATAACCAGTTGATAAACAAATGTTTGTTTGTTACGTCAGGGCATGATGCGTTGCATACCGGTCAATGGAGTATCGCCCTTTCTTTTGCAGTTGGAGATGCGAGGACTGATACAAGAATTATTTTTTATTAAAAAAATCCGGCGTGCGGCTTTGTTATGCCACAACTTCTCCTTTCAATGTGGCGGCAGTGGCTTTGGTTATCCGGACTTGTATGGTCTCCCCTATTTTGCGCCCCTGCCGTGGGAAAATCACGACCTTGTTCTGTGAATTGCGTCCGTACAATTCTTCGCGGCTGCGTTTGGAAAATCCTTCTACCAGAACCTCCGTGATTTTTCCGATATCACGCTGGTTGCTGTTGTAGGACAGCTCGTTTTGCAGAGCTATGATTTCGTTCAACCGGCGGAGCTTGACAGCTTCGTCTATGTTGTCCGGCAGATGTTTTGCGGCATAAGTCCCCGGCCGTTCTGAATACTTGAAATTGAAGGACATGTCGAAGCCCACTTCCCGCATGAGCGACAGTGTTTCCTGATGGTCTTCTTCTGTTTCGTCGTGGAAACCGCAGAAGATGTCGGTGCCTATGCTTGCATCCGGCAAAATGCGCTTTATGGCAGCAATGCGGTCCAGATACCATTCCCGCGTGTATTTCCGGTTCATGGATTTCAGGATTTTGTTACTGCCGCTTTGTACGGGCAGATGAATGAACTTGCACAGATTCTTGTGTGCGGCAATGACTTCCAGCGTGCGGTCGCTCATGTCTTTCGGGTGTGATGTGGTGAAGCGAATCCGCATTTCCGGCACTGCATTGGCTACTGTTTCCAGCAGGTCGGGAAATTCCACGATTTGTCCATCCTGTTCATAGCGGTATGAATTCACGTTTTGCCCGAGCAGGGTCGCCTCTTTGAAGCCGCGTTGTTGTAAATCGTGCAGTTCATTCAGGATGCTGGTCACATCGCGGCTGCGTTCTCTTCCGCGCGTGTAGGGAACGATGCAATAGGAGCAAAAATTGTTGCATCCGCGCATGATGGAAACGAAACCGGAAATACTTTTTCCGATACGGCGTGGAATAATGTCTTTGTATGTTTCTGTGGTGAATAATTCTATGTTAATGGCTTTTTCTCCTTTTTGCACGCTGCCAATCAGGTGCGGAATGTCCAAATAGGCATCCGGACCAGCCACAAAGTCAACACCGTGTCCGGTTATCAGCTCTTCCTTGACGCGTTCGGCCATGCACCCGATGACTCCGATATGCAGGTTCCGGTTCTTCTTTTTTAGGGACTGGAGGAATTTCAGGCGTTGGATAACCTTTTGTTCAGCATTGTCGCGTATTGAACAGGTGTTTACAATGACTACGTCTGCTTCGTGGATGTTTTCGGTAATATCGAACCCGGCCGTTTGCATGATTGCGGCAACGACTTCGCTGTCAGCTACATTCATCTGGCAGCCATAGGTTTCTATGTAAAATCTTGCGTTCATCGTCTTGACAAAATTATCGGCAAAAGTACGAAATATCGTTTGTATACGTGACTAAGCGGCTGTATTTTTTGTTTGCATTTTGCTGCCTTTCTTGTTCCGGTGGTGTTACTGTTTTTGCTGATGCTGTTTATTTTATTGAAAATCAATTTTTTAACAAGAAGACCCGGTTTGTTTTTACGTGAGTTTCATATTGTCGTTTTGGTTATTGAAATAAACAAACAATCATTTAAAATAAGAAAATATTGAAGATTATTTTGTTATGCCAAATAAATTTTATACCTTTGCAGCTGTAAAAAATAGATAAATTTTCATAGTTAAGGTTTAGGTTTAATTGGCGACGGGTAGCTGGGAAGCTACTCGTTGTTTTCTTTTTACTTTTTTAGTACTCGTTTTTGTGCTGAATGTCAAATGAAAGCCTTACCTTTGCTATTCCAAATTCGCAATGAGTAATGGATGATTTAGGCGATTATATTTATTTGATTCTTCTGGTGGTTGCCGGTTTGACTTCAATGCTGGGCAAGCGCAAGAAAGGTTCGGGCGCCAAGCAACGGCCTGCCGTGTCATCTGAAAAAAGTTGGGAAGAGCGTATGCGCGATTTGAGCCGGGGACTTGGTTCGGAGGCGGAAGAAGAGCAAGCGGAGGAAACGGTGGTTTTCGGAGAACCTGAAAGCGAGTCCGGACCTGTTTTTGCTGATGCGACTCCGATTTTTGCCGATGCGGCTCCAAAGGAGACTGTTTTGCAGCCGACGCCGGTGCACGTGAAGCCATCGGCTTCCAAAGCCAAAACAATGGCCGGGGTGGAGGATTTGTCACCCGCAGGCAATGAATGCTGGACGCTGGCAGATGTGGATGATGCCCGTCGTGCTTTCGTGTACAGTGAGATATTTAACAGAAGGTATTAAGGCAACTGTTTTTATTGCCGGACAACATCAAGCAGGAGTTTCGCATGTCGAAATTCTTGTTGTTTTTATTGAGAATACGATAAAATGAATAATTTATAAATGATAAACCTAATAAATTGGAAATTATGGCAGTAACTTATATGACCGAGGAAGGTTATAAAAAACTGATGGATGAATTGAATGAGCTGGAAACTGTTCAGCGTCCGGCTATTTCAAAACAGATTGCGGAAGCACGTGACAAAGGCGATTTGAGTGAGAACGCGGAATACGATGCAGCCAAGGAAGCCCAGGGCATGCTGGAAATGAAAATTGCCCAGTTGAAAGACACGATAGCATCTGTACGGTTAATAGATGAATCAAAAATCAGCACGGACGAAGTGCAGATTCTGACCCGCGTAAAAATTAAAAACGTTAAAAACGGGCAAATCATGTCATACATGATTGTTTCCGAAAGCGAAGCCAATTTCAAGGAAGGCAAACTGTCGGTGACCACCCCGATTGCAAAGGGTTTGCTTGGCAAGAAAGTTGGCGATATAGCCGAAGTGTCCGTTCCGAGCGGCAAAATGCAGTTCGAAATCCTGGAAATATCTTTGTAATAAATAAATTTAATGTATTATGACGATTTTCAGTAAGATCATTGCCGGAGAAATTCCTTGCTACAAGGTGGCGGAGGATGAGCGTTTTTTTGCATTTCTGGACATTAATCCCATGGCCAAAGGGCATACGCTGGTTGTTCCGAAACTGGCGGAACCGGAGGAGGATTATATCTTCAATCTGGACGACAAGACTCTGGCCGACATGATGGTTTTTGCGAAAAAAGTTGCGCTGGCTATCAGGCAGGTTATTGACTGCAAACGTGTAGGAGTGGCTGTTTTGGGGATGGAAGTTCCTCATGTGCATATCCATCTGGTGCCGTTGTGCAGAGAATCCGACATGGATTTCAGGAAGGAGAAATTGTCTTTGCCAAGCGAAGAAATGGCGAGCATTGCATCCGAAATAGCAAATGCCGTGAAATAGTCTATCTTATCCGTTCAACGGCATAATCCAACACGCGGAGCAAAGCTGTTTTCGCTTCGGATTCAGGAAAGAAATCAAGTGCTTGTTGTGCTTGGTTTTTTTGTTTCTGTACAATATCCATGCTTTCCTCAATACCTTTGAACGTATGCACAAACTTCTTGATGATTGCCAGATTCCCGGTTGAGAAGTCTTTGTTCCTGATAATGGTTTCAACAGGCTGACGGTGGCTTTCCGGTGCATTCTGCAAGGCTTTTATAAGCGGCAGTGTCATTTTTCCTTCCCGGATGTCGTTCATGGTCGGCTTGCCGATTTCCGTATCGTTGTCCGAAAAATCAAATATGTCGTCCTTGATTTGGAAACAAACCCCCAGATGTTCGCCAAATTGTGTCAGGGCCTGTAGCTGTTGTTCTGTGCCTTGTGCGGAAATGGCACCGGCTTCTACGCATACGATGAACAATTGTGCTGTTTTCTGCCGGATGATTTTAAAATAATCCTGTTCGCTTAATGTGCCGGATTGAGCGCCGGATAGTTGCAGCAACTCGCCTCCTGACAGTGATTTTCCTATGTTGGCAATAACCGAGAGCAGTTTCACGTCTTGTGTGCGTATGGCGGTTTCCAGCGATGTCGACAGGATGTAGTCGCCTGCCAGAATGGCCACTTTGTTATCCCATTGGGCGTTTATGGATGGTTTTCCGCGTCTTTCCATAGTTGTGTCCACCACGTCATCGTGTACGAGGCTCGCCGTATGCAACAGTTCAAGCGACACTGCGCTCAAGAGCGTATTTTCCGTGATTTGTCCGCAAAGCTTTGCTGCCAGCAGAATAATCATTGGGCGGAGCTGTTTGCCCTTTCCTTGTGCCAGGTAATGTAAGATTTCTTTCAGTAGCGGGTTTTCTGAGTCGAACGTTTGCTGAAGCATTTGTTCATACTGTCTGAATTCCTGAAGGATGGGTTTGGTTATGTCGTCAATTATTACCATGCGTTTTCTGAAATGCAGCCGCAAAGTTACTGTTTATTTTTGAATTTATGCGTACTGCAGTTGGGTTGTATACCGCTTTTTACAGGATTTTTGTTATCTCTTCCAGTGATTTGACGGTAAATGTTGCCTGTATTTCGGTTTTGAGTGTATTCGGGTGATATAAAATCTGGTCGATACCGCTGTTTCTCGCGCCGGCAATGTCGGTTTCCGGGTTGTCGCCTATCATGATGGCTTCATCTGCCGGTACGTTGTTTTGTTGCAGGACAAAATCGAAGAAGCGTTTGTCCGGTTTCTGGCATCCGACATCTTCTGACAGGATGATATGGTCGAAAAAGTGGTCCAAATGCGAATTGCTGATTTTGCGCTGCTGGACTTCACTGAATCCGTTTGAGACCAGCGACAGACGGTATTTGGGTTGCAGATATTCCAGCAATTCCTTTGCAAACGGTATCAAGTGCGGTTTGGTGGTCGTTGTCATTAAGAAATCATGTCCGATTTTTTCTGAAAAATCTTCTGTAGTGTTGGCGTGTACTTGCCTGAACGGATACAGGAAACGTTCCTTGTGCAGATATTCCTTGGTGATTTCGTTGCGGTTATAGCGTTCCCACAATTGCTTGTTGCGGAAGGTATAAAGCCGGAAAAAGTGTTCAAATGAACCGAAATAACGTTTCAGTTCATATTTGGCGTACATGTCTTGCAGGGAAAGGTAGGCATTTGTCCTGAAATCCCATAGTGTATCGTCCAAGTCGATAAAAACGCAGGTGTATTTTTTCATGCTTTTTCGTTTTCTTTGCCGGCAACGCAAATCACGATTTCTCCTTTGGGAGGATTTTCCGTGTAATGGGCTGTAAGTTCAGCCAGGGTGCCGCGTTGTGTATTTTCGTGTATTTTGCTGATTTCTCTTGAAACGCTTGCCTTGCGTTCCTTGCCGAAAACTTCTGCCAGTTGTGCCAGGGTTTTGGTTAGTCGGAAAGGTGATTCGTAAAAAATCATGGTGCGTTTCTCATCCGCAAGCTGGTTCAGTCTGGTTTGACGGCCTTTTTTTTGCGGCAGGAAGCCTTCAAAGCAGAAACGGTCATTTGGCAGGCCGGAGGCAACCAGTGCGGGTACGAACGCAGTAGGACCAGGAAGGCACTCCACTTCGATGCCGGCCTCGACACATGCCCGCACAAGCAGGAAGCCGGGGTCGGAAATGGCCGGTGTGCCGGCGTCGGAAATCAAGGCTATGGTTTGCCCGCTGCGGATACGTTCAACAACATGGTTCACGGTTTGGTGCTCGTTGAACTTGTGATGTGACTGTTGAGGCGTCCTGATTTCAAAATGTTTGAGCAGAACACCGCTCGTGCGCGTATCTTCTGCCAGAATCAAATCGACTTCCTTGAGGATGCGTACAGCCCGGAATGTCATGTCTTCCAGGTTGCCTATGGGTGTCGGGACCACAAACAGTTTGGACATGATTGTTCAGAATTTTCTGCGGACGATTTGCATGAAACGTTCCGTGGCCGGATTGTCCGGATTCCAGTTGAATTTCTTGGTCAGATATTGTTCGGCCGATTCCAGATCCTTGCATGCGTTGATAACAGTAATGGTTTTGCTCATCAACTCGCCGTTGCCGCCGAACAGTTCCCGCTGGAACAGGAAGCGGTCGCCTATGCTGATGGCCTGTTTGACATCATCGACCTTGTGTTGCAGGGAATCGTTCCGTGTGACTACTTCGTGCTGGAAGAAATGTTTTTCCGTTTTTTCTTCCTGTACTCTGGCGGTGTTTTCGGCTACAGGGGTTTCTTTTTCATCGGGTTGTGTAATTATGTCCGTTGTTTTTTCGCCTGTGTTTGCTTCATCCGGCGTATTTGTTTGCCCGGCAGCCTCTTCTTCCTTTTCTTCGGAGGTTTCCGATTCGGTTTCATGTATCTCCGTAACGGCAGTTTCTTCCTGTATTTCGGTTTCCGTTGCTGCAACAGGCTGCGATTCATCGGCAGGCATGGTTACCTGTGGTTGTTTTGTTTCTTCCTTTTCCTGTTCGTGTCCGGTCGATGCTGTTTCGGTGGTTTCGTCCGGTGCAGGTGTGGTAACATTTTGTTTTGCAAGCAATTGGAGGTTTTCCACGATGGCGGTTGCTTTTTGTCCGGCAAGTTGTAGCAGGACCGCAGGTAGGTTTTCCATTTCATCGAATCCTTGCGTCAGTTGTGCAAGTTCCGATATGTCTTTTTGCAGCAGTTTGACAATGATTTCCTTATCCATATATGTCATAAATCATTTGTGTTGTTATTTGGTAATCCGTTCAAGCCATTTGACCATTCCGAACATGGCGCCCATTGACATGCAACATACAATCAGGAAAACGCTCCAGCACTGCCAGATAGGGATTTTGTTGTACATGAGCGGCCCAATCCATAAAAGCAGGTTTCCGACTGCTGTTGCGCCGAGCCATAGACCTTGACACAGGCCTTGCAGATGTCTTGGAGCCACTTTTGAAACAAAGGACAGTCCGAGCGGAGAAATGAACAGTTCAGCTACGGTCAGGAAGAAATAAAGTACAATGAGGACCCATGGACCGGCTTTCATTGCTTCTTTCGTGGCTTCGCCCAGGTCTTTGAATTCGGCTGCCGATGGATATCCCCTTGTGTATGAATAAATGGCAAGGAACAAATAGGCCATTCCTGCGATACCCATTCCGTAAGCTATTTTTCTCGGAGTGGATATTTCTTTTCCCTTGCGTGTTAACGAACTGAAAAGCAGCATTACTATCGGTGTAAGCACGATTACGAAGAACGGGTTTACGGCTTGCCATATTTCCGGCGGAATGACGGATGTGTTGACAAAATCGCGTGCGAACAGTGACAGGGAAGTGCCGTTCTGATGGAATGAGAACCAGAAGAAAATCACAATGCCCAATACGGCGAACAGAGCGTACATGCGTTGTTTGATTTCCTTTGCCATGGCCATTTTTTCTTCGGGAGTATATTCAATGGCCACCATATTTTCCTTTTTGCCCGGATTGGGGAATATTTTCTTTGTGGCAATGAATACGGTCAGTGAAATCAGCATTGCTATGACCGATGCGATGAAGGAATAGTGTATTCCCGTATTGAATACATCCAGATAACTGCTGCAGAAGGCTTCCAGGTCTGTTATATGGATGGTGCTGGCTTTTTCAACGAGTTCTGTCAGGTTGTTCATTTTTTCGGCAGCCAGGTTTCCGCCGGCATCCAGATAGGCATGGCACAAGGCTGGCAGGTCGGCATTATAGACCATGTTGTTGGCGGTCAGCCACCAGTTTCTCAGCAGAGGGGCGACAAAAGGAGCAATGAGTCCGCCGATGTTTATGAAAACGTAAAAGATCTGGAATCCGGAATCACGTTTGCTTTTTGCTATTGCAAGTGCTTCCTGTCCTTCTTTGGCCGCTTCTGCTTCGAGGTTGTCATAAAGCTGTCCGACAATGGCTTGCAGGTTCCCCTTGAAAAGTCCGTTGCCGAATGCAATCAGAAACAGGGAAACGCAGGTCAGTGGCAACAGCCATGTGATATTGTCGGTTGTTGACAAAATGGGAATGGACAGAATCAGATAACCGGCAGACATGACAATCAGTCCGTTTATGATGGTTCCCTTGTAGTTTTGTGTTTTGTCGGCAATGAAACCGCCGGCGAGGCTAAGCACATAAATTCCGGCATAAAAGAAAGAGTATATCAAACTTCCGGTTTCGTCGCTCAAGCCGAATTTCGAACACAGGAACAAGGTTAATACGGCATTCATGATGTAATATCCGAAACGTTCGCCCATGTTGGCGATGGCGGCAGGAATGAGGCCTTTGGGTTGGTCTTTGAACATAGATTTTCTGTTAAGTTATTTTTAGCGTACAAAAGTAGAAAAAATGTATAGAAATATCGTCTTTTATGTCCGGATTTTATTTTTTTGTGTCTTTATTTTTCTTTTTGGGCATGACACATGTCGTTTTTGTACGGAGCTGGACCGGCCGTAAAAAAAAGTAAAGCCATCTTTTTCTTTTGCAAACGGGTCGGTAAAGCCATTGTTTTTCCATATTTTTGCTCAGGAATATGAAGTTTGTGGAACATGAAATATCTATTGTGCTTTTTGTTTTGCCTTTTTTGTTTTGCCGGTTGCAAGTCCAGACAGGTGCTTGTGGAATCGTTGCCTGTGCAGCAGACCCCCTTGCAGGTGCGGACGGACTCTGTATCCGGATGTCCTGTTTTTCCTGCTCCGGTAATTTATCTGCTGGCACGTGAATACGAAAGTATTCATGATTCTACAAGATTGAAGTATTATACGGATGCGGCTGCTCTGGTTCGGAAAGACAGTGCATGCACATTGCCTCGTTATATGGAGATGCGTTTGTCGGAGTTGTATCCGGCTTATTCTTACAAGGGACTGATGCGAAAACTGGGAAAGGTTTCCCGCCGGGTAATTCCGAGAAAGGAGTCGGATGTGGTGAAACTGCCCTCGTTTGCATCTGATTCTTTTGTCGCGCTGCAGGATGATGCCTCCAAGCCGGCCGGTCAGGATGCGTTTCATCCTTTTGTGTCGGATGCGGATGAAATGCAGTTTTTGGACATGACTGATGCCGAGCGTGAAGTTTATGTCCTGTTGAACCGTTTGGCGGATGACAGCACTTTTTTTACCCTGTCCGATATTGATACGGTTGTTGTGCGTGACAGCAACTGGAATTTGAACAAGCCGTTGCTTTCTGACAGCATTCCTTTCTTTTTGCAGGAAAGCCTGACTGTTCCTTTCCTTTTTGCGGGTGCCGGTTCCTATATGTTTTACCGTATCATGCAAAGCAAGGCACGTGCGGAATATGTTTCCAATTACTATTATCCGGGACAGACGAAAGATGGACACAGGGGCGATGCTTACAAACACTTGTTTATCAATGTAATGCTGAAACGCTATACGACAGAAGCGCTGGCTTGGCTAATCATGGATGTGTATTGGGAGAATCAGGGCAGCAACGCTCCTTGTGACATGGTGATGGATTTGCACAACAACCATGTAGGTCGTTCGCGTTACCGGCAGTTTCGCGGTGACTTCTGGCGTGACCGGTATGACTGGCAGGCCTGGTCGGAAAACATTCGTTTGTTTGTGGAAGATACGACCCGCAATGCGACTTATCAATCGTGGAACAAACGCTTGCCGCTGTTTTTTATCCAGCAGGAGGAGGAAAAGACAGATCCGCAACTTTATCTGTATTGGAACAAGAATGAAAATCCGTGATTGTTCCGGAAAGCAGAACCGTGTTGCCCCGGTCCCTAATGTTTTACATACAGGGTTTGTGTTGGGAATGCAAATTCCAGTTTGTTTGCATTGAACTGGCGCAGGATTTCCAGATTTACGATTGAACGCGTTTTGTATATGTCTTTGTCTTTTTTGATGTAATAGATGAAGCGGAGTTGCAATGCGGAATCTCCGTATTCCATGAAGCAAGTGTCCACTTGGGAGTCTATGTCGTTTATTTGTTCGGGCAGGCTTTTCAGTATGTTGATGGCCAGCTCCATTTGTTCCGGTGTTGTGTCGTATGTAAGTCCCAGGTCGGTTATGACGCGCCGGTTGGGTTCGGAGGTGATGTTCTCCAGCGTACTGTCCACCACTTTGTAGTTCGGGATGGTAATCAGGCGGTTGTCCAGTGTACGTATGCGCAGGCTTCGTAAGCCGATATCGAGTACATATCCGTCCACGTTGTCTATCTTTATTCGGTCGCCTATATGGAATGGGCGGTCAAAAAAGAGCGTTATGCCGCCGAACAGGTTTTTGATGGTATCCTGGGCCGCAAGGGCGAGTGCCGCGCCTCCAATGCCAAGTCCAGTAATTAATGTTCCGACCTGCACCCCGATATTGTGTAATGCCAAGACGATACCGATAAACCATATCAGATAATTCAATGTTCTTTGTACGAGGATTGAGATGTTGGCATCTATCTTCGTATGCTCCCTGTTTGCGTATGGAATCAGGATGGTTTGGATCAGACAACCTATAAGTCTGGCAATGAACCATGTGCCGTTTAGTATTATGAAGACGGTGTAGATTTCCTGGACAGCATGCATGAATTTGTCCGGCAAGGTGAGCCGCGTGATTGCGCACCAGAAGGAAATCAGCATGATGGCAAATATGAAAGGTGACTGCAGTTTGCTTACCAGCAAGTCGTCCCACTTGTTTTTTGTCCTGGCGGTGAATTTGAGGAGAATTTTGCTTGAAAGCCAGTATGTGCAACGTCCTGCCAGAAAGCCGCCGATAATGATTGTGGCGGATATCAGCCATTCCAGCAATGAATTGTTCCAGAAAAAATGTTCTTGTAACATAATGCATGTCTTTTAATGCGCTGCAAAGGTAGGTTAAAAAAGTCAATTATCCATTTTTGCATGGAAAATCGGTGCCGATGGAGCGCTATCCGATGCGTTCAGACGGGTTTTATACTCAATTGTTGTATTGCATGGCGTTTGTGTCTGCATATTGTGTCTGCAAAGCTACAAGCTGTTTTTTCAGTTCTTGCGTAAGTTCTTCCGTACCGGGTTTGCCGTACATGTTGTGCATTTCCTTCGGGTCGTTTTCCAGGTCATACAATTCCCAGCAATCTATGTCGTTGTAAAAATGAATTAACTTGTACCGGTCCGTACGGATGCCGTAATGGCGTTTTACGGCATGTTCTGCCGGATATTCATAATAATGATAATAAAGTGAGGTACGCCATTCGGGCACATCTTCTCCGCGCAACAGCGGCAGGAATGAAACTCCGTGCATGTCTGCTGGAATTTCAACGCCGGCCAGGTCCAGGATTGTCGGTCCGTAATCGATGTTTTGTACCATTTTGTCGATGTCTCCTTTTTTGCCGCCGGGCAAACGTACGAGCAATGGTGTGCGGAAAGATTCTTCATACATGAAGCGTTTGTCGAACCAGCCGTGTTCACCCATGTAGAAGCCCTGGTCGGATGTGTAGACAACCATGGTGTTTTCCAGCAGTCCGTTTTCTTCGAGGTATTGAAGAATACGTCCGATATTCCGGTCTACGGAATGAATAACACGCAGGTAGTCGCGCAGGTATTGCCTGTATTTCCATTCGGCAAGTGCTTTGCCCGACAGGTTGGCCTTTTTGAAATCTGCTATGATAGGGTCATAGTGTTTGTCCCATGCAGCCCGTTGTTCCGGTGTCATGTTGTTGTTCATGTTCCGTCCAGCTGTTTCGAGCCTTGAGTGGATGGTGTTTTCCTTGTCGGCCAGTTTCAGGTCATAAACCAGGTCCATGTCCTTGTCTATGCTCATTTCCTGTGCTGCAGCAGCCTGCCGTCCGGCATAGTCATCATAAAAGTTGTCCGGCAGTTCGAATTCGGCATCGCTGAAAAGTTCCAGGTCCTGCAGGTCGGGCATCCATGTGCGGTGAGGTGCTTTGTGGTGCAGGAGCAGGCAGAATGGTTTGTTTTTGTCCCGTTTGTTTTCCAGCCAGTCGATGGCCTTGTCGGTTGTTACGTCGGTGACATAACCTTCCGATGTGATTTGCTCGCCGTTCCGGATGAATGGCGCATTGTAATAGTCACCTTGTCCGATTAGTATTTCAGAATAGTTGAAACCCGTGGGGGCTGATGTCAGGTGCCATTTGCCGATTATGGCAGTTTCGTATCCTGCCTGCTGGAGCAGTTTGGGGAATGTCTGTTGGCTTCCGTCAAATTCGCTTGCATTGTCGGTGAAACCGTTGGCATGGCTGTGTTTTCCTGTAAGCATGCAGGCCCGGCTTGGTCCGCTGATGGAATTGGCTACGAAACTGTTGGTGAAACGTGCGCCTTCGTTTGCGATGCGGTCAATGTTCGGTGTTTGTATCAGGTGGTCATCGTAGGCACTGATGGTCTGGTAGGAGTGGTCATCGCTCATGATGTAGAGAATGTTCATGGGTTGTTCCTGTCCTGATTTGCAAGCTGTTAGTCCGGCTGCGGCAAGTATTAGCATTGATACTTTCGAGTAGTGTTGGGAGATTGTCATCTTGTTTTTGTTTTTCAGGTTAGTTGTTTGTTGGAACAAAGATATGTGATTTTTGTCGTTTATCCAAAAATCCGGTCATAACGTGCATGAAGGTTGTTTGTTTGGTATCATGTGAATGTTCTGATGGTTATGTGATTTGTTTTCATCGGGATTCGGTCATGAGGCAGGAAGCGGGCAACAGGGTATCTACACGCAGGCGGGGTTTTTAACAAATCATAAGAGTTTCTTGGCCGGATTATGTACGGACCGAACAGGGCGTTGGAAGGGAGCAGGCATGGAGCAAGTGGTTTCTTCGTATTTGTCGTTGCAGTTTATGTTTATTTAACTTTATTCCGTTAAATATGTTTGCTTGGTGCCGGCAGAAATCCTGGTTTTGTTGAATCGGTTTTACCGGTGGTTGGTTTTTATCCGGATATTGTTGTTTTTGTAAATGAAAAACATAAATTGTATTTGTAGAAAGGTTATTTTATTAATGATTATTTTACATAAATATTTGATAGATTATTCAGGAAGTTGTAAATTAAAAAAATATGAAACTACAGGAAATCCATATTGGAAAATTGATAAAAGATGTTGTAAGACAGAGTGATTATACGTTGTCTGATCTTGCACGGGAGCTTGGCATATCGCGGCAGACGCTGAACGGTTGGTTGAACAGGGATGATATGTCCGTAAAGAATCTGTTTACTATTTCCGAGATTTTGGGGTATGATTTTTTGAAAAGATTCAACCAGCCTTCTGCCAAGGAGCAGGAGACCAAAATAATATTGCAGATAGAAATAGAAAAGGACAAGCAGGGGGAAATTCTGAAATATGTAAATGACAGGGGATTGTATGAATTGTTGCTGAAAAAGTGATTGTTTTTCTTTTTGTATTTGCCGTCCGTGTGTTTTTTTTCTTTTTTGTTTACAGTTTCCGGTGTAGTCAGGTATTTGTAAATTATTTCAGTCAGCATTATTGCTTATGTTGGACAACCATAGCGGAGATAATGATTTTGTAACCATTTTCACAGATTCAAGGAACGGTTTCATTCAGTTCGCCTATTCATATCTTGGCAATATGGAGGAGGCTGAGGATGCTGTCATGGAGTCCTATGTGCAGTATTGGGAGATGAAGTCCAGGAAAGAACGGACAATAGTGAATGCGAAGGCCTACATATTCATGATTCTGCGCAATAAGTGTATTGACATGCTGGAAGCGAAAAAGCAGCGTTTGCAATATGCGGAAGACATGTATGACCGGTTGGCGGGAGAGATTGAAATGAGTATTACTTCGTTGCAGTGTTGTGACCCGTCTGAACTTTTCAGCGATGACATTACGCGTATTCTGACGGAAACCCTGGATGAAATGCCGGGAAGGACTCGTGAGATTTTCTACGAACGTTTTTACGAACAGAAATCCTATAAATCCATAGCGGAATCGTTTGGCATATCGGTGAAAGGTGTTGAGTTTCACATGACAAAATGCATGCGTGTATTGCGCAAGCGGTTGAAAGATTATTTATGACCGTTCTGTTTTTGGAATGTCCGTGTTGTTAAGAATTGTTGTTTTGTTTAGGGTATTCTTTGCTGTATTTGTCTTTATACTGTTGTAAGGCAATGAAGTATATGGACGACAGTCTTTTTTACAAATATTTTTCCAACACGGCAACCGAAGCGGAACGTGTAGCAGTACATAAGTGGGCAACCTCTTCTGCCGACCACATGCGTATGTTTTGTCGGGAGCATAACATATACAATGCGATAATTTTGTCCTCCACCCGTCATTCTGCCCATGCGGAATGCACTTCATACCATTTCCGTTATCATTATCGCCGTCAATTATTGCGGATAGCCTGTGTGGTGCTTTTGTTGTTGACTGCCGGTTTGGGTACGTTCTATGGTTTGTTTGCGAACCGCATAGTTCCGGTATATTCCATGACGGTTCCTGCCGGAAACAGCAACAATTTGCTTTTGCCTGATGGGACCAAGGTGTGGCTGAACGCAGGTGCTACCATTAAATATCCCGCTTCCTTCATAGGTTTGAAACGTACAATAGACATAGAAGGTGAGGCCTATCTGGAGGTAACGTCCCAACGCAGGCCTTTCATTGTGCGTACGCCGGGAGGACAGGTCAGAGTCATGGGTACGAAGTTTTATGTTACTTCCACCCCGACGGAAAATTTCATGGTCTCGCTGATAGAGGGTTCGGTCAAGCTGGAGGCAGGAGACAAGAGTGTTACCCTAAAGCCGGGCTACCGGGCTCAGTTTGCACAAGGTGAGTTCAAACAATCGGTCATCCGGTCGTTTGAAACCGAGCTGTGGAAGGATGGCATTTATTATTTTGAGGACACATCCTTCAGGGATTTAATGGCCGGATTTGAGAAGTGTTTCGGTGTGAATATTGACATAGACAATTCCGTTGAGACAGCTCAGCATTATACAGGCAAATTTTACCGTTACAACGGTGTGCAGCATGCACTGAAGGTTTTGCAGTATGATTTTGACTTTGATTACAGCTGGGACAAAGACCGGAATACCATTCTGATTACATCGAAAAGGAAAAGTTGAAGAAATCTGAAAAACAAAATAATCAATCCAGAAGTAAAACCTTAAATTTCTATTACTATGACTATAACCTGACTAATATTATCTTGAAAAACTCTATTTTATTCTTTTCTTAAAGAAGTATTGACTAACTAACACTATTAAAAAAGTCCATTTAAAAAAATCATGTACTAAATATGCATGTAAAAGCACGTATGTCAGTAAACAATCTCAGAGCAATACTGATTGCTCTTGCATTGACTGTTGGTTTGCGGGCCAATGCAGATGCGTATTCACGCATATCAATTACGGCAAACAACACTTCCGTAGAAGAAGTTTTGAAAAAGATCGAGCAACAGGCCCAGTGCTTGTTTGTGTTCAACACACAAATAGATACAAAGCGGACTGTCAGCCTGGATGCACAGGGCAAGACAGTGAGCGAAGTATTGGACCTCATGTTCCGTGGGACAGATGTCACGTATTCAATCCAGAATCCGAACATAGTCCTTTCTCAGGCTCCTGCTCAGGAGACGGCAGAGGTGTCTCAGGCGGCAACCTCGAGTACAAAAGAACGGATTGTGACCGGTACGGTTACCGACCAGTCGGGCGAGACCCTGATAGGACTGGCCATCCGTGTTGTCGGGACGACTATTGGTACGATTACCGACTATGATGGGAATTATTCTATTAATGTCCCGGTTGGTAGTAATCGGTTGGAATTTTCCTACGTTGGTTACCAGCCTACAACTATTTCCGTAGATGGCCGCAGCAAGATTGATGTTGTTATGCAAAGTGACATCAAAACATTGGACGAAATAGTTGTAACGGCTATGGGTATCGAGCGGAAGGCAGAATCATTGACTTATGCCACTCAAACTGTAGGCGGCGATGAACTGACCCGTGCGAAAGAGGCCAATTTGATTAATTCTTTACAAGGTAAAAGTGCGGGATTGACCATTACTCCTAATGCTGGTGGTGCCGGTGGTGCATCTAAAATTTTGCTACGTGGAAATGCTTCTATGTTAGGTAATAACTCGCCGCTGATTGTAATAGATGGAGTGCCTATGCAAAATAATGTATCAGGACAAATGGATATGGCATCAGGAGGTGCTAATCTTATTACCGAAGGATCTCAAGAAGGTAGCGATGCTTTGTCCCAATTGAATCCGGATGACATAGAAACCATTACAGTTTTGAAAGGAGCTAATGCAGCTGCATTGTATGGAAGTGCGGCTTCCAATGGTGTATTGATGATTACAACCAAGAAAGGTAAAGAAGGGCAGTTACGTATTGATATTTCAAGTAGCAGTACGTTTGAGACACCGTTGGTTTTACCTAAACTGCAAAATGTATATGGTCCGAACATGACAGGTTCCGTTAAGGATGGTTTCACAATGGGATCAAACAGCTGGGGACAAAAAATGTCAGATTTGCCTGATGATTATTATAATCCTAGCTATTCTCCATACCGTTTGTCACGGGATGTATATGATATTCGTGATTTCTATCAGTTAGGTACGAATTTCAATAACTCCATTTCGTTAAGCGGTGGAACAAAAACGGCACAGACTTATTTCTCGTATGGAAATACGACAGCTTCCGGTATAGTAGAGACTAATAAATTCAGCCGTCATAATATTGCTTTGCGCCAAAACTTCTCTTTCTTCGAGGATAAGTTGAAAATTGATATTTCGGTCAATTATATAAACCAGAAAACCACTAACCGTCCTACCGGTGGTACATTCTTTAACCCTATTTACCAGCTTTATACAGCACCGCGTAATTTGGATATGAATTGGTATCGTCAAAACTATGCGGATAAGAATGCTACCTGGTTGTCAAATCCGTATTCGATTTTAATGTCGACGACAGATAAGAATGATAATTCTATAACGGCCATTAATCCTAACCAGATTCAGACTGAACTTTCGGATCCAAATTATGGGAAACAAGTTTGGTTTTCTGATAACATTAATTTGAATAACCCATGGTGGTTGATTAATCGTATGACCCGTGAGGATATCATTAACCGTACTTATGGTAGTATTGCGGCAACATGGCGGATTATAGATGGTCTTAATTTGCAAGCTCGTATTAAATATGATTATAATGAAGCGAATAAAGAAGAACGGCAATATGCTACGACATGGGGTAATGCAGAAATGATTGACCGTGGCCGTTTGATTCTGGATCATACCAAATCACAGGATTTCTATGGTGATTTCATGTTGAGTTATAATAAGACTTTCTTGGAAGAATTTACTATAGGAGTAAATGCGGGTGGCAGCATGTTTAATTCAGAATCAAACCAATGGATGATTACACCTGTTGCAAAAGCTGGTGGCCCTTATACGGAAGACTTCTCTTGTAATCAGTTTATTCTATCTGATATATATATCAATAGTAGTGATAACTATGGTGGTTTGCCTGTAAAGAACTGGGAACGTGCATTATTCGCAACTGCCCAATTTACATGGCGTGATTGGATTACGGTGGAAGGCAGTTACCGTGACGACTGGTATCGTGCATTTACCCAGTTCCGTGACATGAAACCTCATTTTGCATATTTCTCGGGCGGTGCAAATGCCCAATTGTCAAATATATTCTCTATGCCCCGTCAGATTAATGAGCTAAAGGCACGGGTATCCTTTTCACAAGTAGGTAACTCTATTCCGAATAATTTGTTCTTGGCATCTGCTTCGCGCGATCCGGCTACTGGAGCATATATCAATAGTGCAATCATTGATTTCAAGAATCCGAAACCAGAAACGACAGAGTCGTTTGAAGCTGGATTTGATATAAGTTTGTTTGAACGTGCATTGCGTTTTGATGTTACGTATTATAATGCAGTAATGAAGAACCAGTTTATGAAATATAAAGGTTCTGCAGGGAAGGACGTATTTATCAACGGAGGTAAGGTGCGTAACCAAGGTGTAGAATTAACGGCATCGTATATTTTTGCTCCGACTCCTGATTTCAGTTGGATTACCAATGTGAACTACGCCTTTAACGACAATAAAATTTTAACGGTAGCCCGGAAAGAAAATGGAACCCCCTATGTACATGAAGTAGATATGGGTAACTTGAGTGGTCTGAAAGTGAAATTTATTGAAGGTGGTTCTTATGGTGATTTATATGCAGTCGGATTTATGACAGACAAGACTACTGGTGATGTGGTTGTTGACCCGGAAACGGGTGCACCATTTAAAAAGAATGGGCAGGCCATTGAATATTTGGGTAATATGAATGCAAAACATACTATGGGATGGTCCAATACATTTAATTATAAGGATTTATCTTTCTATTTCTTGATAGATGGGAAAGTCGGTGGAAAAGTAATTTCCTTTACGGAAGCATATCTGGATTATTTCGGAACATCACAGGCAAGTGGTGATGCCCGTATGCAAGCAGAAGCCAATAATATTGTATGGACATCTTCCGATGGAGCTGTTTCAAAACCTGGTATGTATATTCCTGGTACTAAACAGATTGTTCCAGTAGACCAGTATTACCAGACAGTAGGTGGTTCTTCACCAGTGGGGAAAAATTATGTGTATGATGCAACCAATTTCCGCTTGCGCGAAATTTCGTTGGCCTATACGTTCCGCAACTTGTTGGGAGCAGGTAAGAACTTGACTTTGTCTGCCAATGCACGTAATTTGTTCTTTATTTATTTGAATGCGCCGATTGATCCTGAAACTTCGCTTTCTACCCAGAATGCATTGGGTAATGTCGATGTTTTCAGTATGCCGACGACACGTTCTTTCGGTTTGTCTCTTAAAGCAACTTTTTAAAATAGAATAATATGAAAAACAGATTTTGTTCATTTATAATTTTCATAGCAGCTGTGTTGTTAGCCGGTTGTGGTGATCCTTTGTTGAGTGATTTGAACCCGAACGTGGATGTTACCGGTGGTTCTGAGGCGGAAAACTACGAACAAGCCGTTGGCATGTTCTTGACAGCCCAGCAAAAAATGCATGATATTGGTGCCGGTAATGGTGCCCATGTATATCAGGTTCAGTTTAATATCCATATAGATAACTATTCCGGCTATTTAGCATCTACACAGAATTTTGGGGGTAACCTGCCTTCTACATACCGTTATTTTGCGGAATATGCCGATGGGCCTAAGGCTAGTTTCTTTAATGTGGCACAAGCAACTTTGCCGGTTATGCGTTCCGCTGACCGGCTTGGATTGGCAGAAATAGGAGCAATGTGTAATATAATGTATTGTTTTTCTGCTTTGGAATTGTCCGATATTTATGGTCCTTTCCCATGGACGGATTATAAAAACGATAAACAGGAGCCACCAGTAACATACGAGCCGATGGACCAGATTTATGATTCCATATTTGCTAATCTGGATGCCTCTATTACCGTGTTGGAAAAATTCAGTACTACAACCCAAGAACATCAGGATTCCATAAATACTATTTTAGCTGCAAAAGACTATATATGTGGGGCAACGGTAGATGGTTGGCGCAGGTTCGCGAATACTATTATGTTACGCATGGCTGTACGCATGAGCAATGTGGCACCGGATAGAGCAAAAGAAAGGGCTCAAAAAGCAATTGATTCAGGTTTGATATTACAATCGGTAGAACTTAATTTGCAAGAGCGTTTTGGCTTGAACCATCCTGTAGTGTTTATATCTTATTTGTGGAATGATACGCGTTTGAACGCTTCGTTCGAGAATATCGCCAAACGTCTCCAGTTCCCGTTTTTGGAAACCATTTTTGCACGCAACAGCAAGGAGATTAAAAACGGATCTGGAAAAGTTGTTTTAAATGTAGGCGATTCAATTGTAGGTGTACGTACAGGCATTCAATTAACTCCGAGGGATGATAATAATCCGTATGTCGGATTTTCCGGAGTGAAGGATACTTATGGGACAACGCCGCTTGCACTGATAAAGTTGTCAGAAGTGTATTTTTTACGTGCAGAAGCGGATCTTCGTTGGAGCACCGAGGGTGGTGGTATGTATGAATCCATTTACATTGAAGGAATCCAGAAAATGTTTGAAAGCTATAAAGAAGATCCATTTGGCGATAAATTTTGGAATTATTATTTAATTGACAAAGCGGGTTCTGATAATTATGTTGACCCATCCAATGAAAGGAATAACTTAGATGGAATAATAACAATTGGAGTTATGATAGATCCGAATGATGACCCTAAAGTGAAATTGGAAAAAATCATTACGCAAAAGTGGTTGGCCAATTTCCCAATGGGCTTGGAAGCATGGAATGACTTGCGTCGTACGGGTTACCCGCGTATCTTCCCAACTAACGATATTGGCGATGGCACATTAGGTAATGGGCGTATGATTCGCCGTATTCCATGGAATGAAACCGATGCAGCTGCCGCACAAGATGTTGCTACGAGCGGTTTGACGGCATTAGGTGATGGCAACTACATGGCAACCACTTTGTGGTGGGATGTGGAAGATCCTCAAGGCTATGGCGATAATCGCTGGTGGGAAAAGCAATAACAAATTAAATTTGGAAGTTTATACTTCCGTGGTATCTATATTAATAACAAAAAAACAAAAAAACCATGAGAAAAGGATGTTATTTATTATTAGCGTTTCTGGCTGTCGGGATATGTCAGTCAATAGCCCAAGAAATTCCGACGCATGACAAATATGTTGTGATGACGGATCAAACAAAACCTAGTCGTGAAAACACTAGTTCTGGATGGCAAGATAATCCGAGTGTCCAGGTTCCACTTACATTGGAGAATTATTTGCCCACTTGGACACCGGGTACACCATTGTCGGAAGATGAGAATTTCTTTATTTCCCGTGTGCCATTGAAAAAACGTTTTGTAAATACAAATACGCAGGTAAATCCGGCTTTGACGCAAGACCGTAAATTTTGCTTGTGGACACCGATGGGTATTTCCGATACTTATTGGCAATCGTTGCCGCGGTATGTGTTGGCCGGTGACAACTTCAGCATGTGGTCGTATATAGACTCACACGGAGGTTGGTCTTTGCCATATATTCGTATTCCCGGAGCTTATTCGGATGTCGCCCATAAAAATGGTGTCGCAAATAGCGGCGGTTTGATTTTCTTTGATTCTTGGGGTGGTGACAACAAACATGCTAGCGATGTAGTGAATATGTTGACGACCAAAGAAGGCGGTAAATTTAAATATGCAGAGAAGTTAGTGCAGTTTATGTACTATTATGGCATAGATGGCATAGGCGTTAATCCGGAAGGAACCGTGCCCAATGCGGCTGATTTCCAAGATTTCATATCAGAATGTAGGACCTATGCCCAATCTTTGGGGCGTGAATTCCATGTTTATTGGTATGGAACGAGTTCGAATACTGGTTCTATGAACCTTGGTTCTGATTTTGTATCCAGTAAACAAAATTGGCTGTATAAAAACAACAAGCAGGTGGTGGACATGTATATGTTGAACTATAGCTGGGCGGGCTCTGCAGCTTCTTCTACTAGTCTTGCGGAAAGAATAGGAGCTAATCCTTATACCTTGTATGCCGGTTATGATATTCAGGGAAACTGGTTAGGTAGAGGTGATTGGAATACCTTGAAAAATAACAAGCTATCCATTGCTTTCTGGGGCAACCATACCACCAATATGATTTATCAAAATTCAACAGATGGGGGTTCAGGCGATGAAGCTATGGCCTATTGTTACTTGGACAAACAGGAGCAGGTATTTTCCGGCGGAAACCAGAATCCGGCGAATTTGCCGCCTATTGCAAATGGGGTTACGGAGTCGAGCGGGGCTGCCATGAAAAGATTCCATGGTATAGCTACTCTTTTGCCTGCGCGCAGTACTTTGCAGGAACTGCCTTTTGTTACCCGTTTCGGTTTGGGTAATGGTAAGTTCTTCAACTATGAGGGTGTTACTACTTTTGACAAGAAATGGTTCAATGTAGGCGTGCAAGATTATTTGCCGACATGGCGTTGGTGGATAACGGATAATAACGGCAATGTTCCTGCCGATGCAATTAATTGTGGATTTACGTATGAGGATGCGTGGTTTGCTGGTTCTGCCATGCACGTGACAGGCAAAACAGCCGTGTCAAATGTCCGTTTGTTTAAGACTAATTTTCAAGTTTCAGGAACGGATAAAGTATCCATGGTTTATAAATTGAATTCAGGTACAGAGTCACGTATGAAGTTATTCTGGTCTTTTGTAGGTTCAGAAAACACATTGCATACTTGTAATATTACTGGTGCCAAGCAGGGAGAATGGGTAACTTTCTCAACAACGGCAAATGCTATTGGTATGGTGGGGAAGGTTGCATTGTTGGGTATCAAATTTGAAAATACACCTGCTGATTATGATGTGTATATTGGTGAATTGGGTATTGTTCCGAGCAAGACGTTCAACCCTGTTAAACCGGTAATTACAACTGAAGGAAGCAAAATCTTGAAAAAACGTACTTATAATAGCCTAGATTTCAAGTTTAGTTGGAATTGTACTCCTAAAACACCTCCTGCGGCTGCGTATATCCCTGTTTATAATGAAGATGTGGATACTTGGTATTTTGAAGTGTATACTCAATATGGTTCTGCACGTAATCCACGAATTTTATGTGGTATTACTTCATCGTGGGCACATTATGTTGTAGGTGCACCAGTTTCGACCGATAGTGAGGCATCTTATCGTGTAGGTGTATGTGCAGTTGCACCTGATGGAATAACTAAAAGTGAGATAGCATGGACAGATTGGTTAAATATTGATATTACGAAAGTTGATGGTATCAAATGCGATAAATCTGTAATCAAGGCGAATGAAGAATTTACCTTGAGTTTGTTGGATCCGAACCAGGATGCACCGATTAGTTGGACTATTACGAATGCAACTACTGGTAGTACAGTAAAAACGGCAGGTAGAGTAAAAGAAGTTACCATGTCATTACCAAACGAAGGTTATTATGATGTCCAATTATTTACAAGGGGTGGTAAATTATACTACCGTGGCTTTATCCAGATTTCTCCAGTAGAAACAGGCTCTTTACCTCGGATAGATGACTTTAGTGCTTCTAAGACAGAGTTGGATTTGAAAACAGGAGAGAATTCTGTTTCTTTGACTTATACGGGACATAAAGGTGAAGGTACTGTTTCGCGCGGTTTGCATTTGGTTGACCCAGGTATGTTCCGGATTCCCAAAGAAATTCTACCATTATCTACTAAGTCTTATTCAATAGGCTTATGGGTAAAACCAGAGATTTTATCGCCGGCTAAATATGGAATAAACCTTTTGAATCAACGTGATATTACTACTAGTTGGCCTAATAATAACTGGGGACGTTTTTGGGTACATATTTGGCCGGAATTTAAGACAGCTGCAGGTACTATTTCTGAGAATTGTGTAAGTTATGTCCTATTCAATCATGGTGCTGCTGAGATTCCAGAGGGTAACCGTCATGAGAATCCAAATATCGCATGTAGTACGGATGCAACAGGAAGAACCCAACATGGTGACTCGCCTTATAGGCTCATGATTGGTCAATGGAGCCATATCTTTATTACTTATGATTATAACTCGAAAACACAAAAGATTTATTTCAATGGCAAAGAAGTCGGTTCATACACCCAAAGTACTAAAGATTATTATTATGAATGTCCTATTTATGTAGGTGGTTCCAATGTATATCATTCTGGATTTACAGGGGTAATTGATGATATGCAGGTATGGAACAAGACTTTGAGTGCAACTGAGGTTGCAGATGCCATAAATGGATATGCAACCCGTACGATTCCGTCTGCTTTGGTTGGTTATTGGACTTTTGAGGACGACACGTACAATGCTACGACAAAAGAGTTTACCAATCTGGGTTCAGGCAATAAGAATGTAAAGGCTGCTTATATTGAATTTGGAGGAGCTTCTGGTGAGGATACGTCAAGTGCTAGTGAATCCATTGTGGCCGCTAATATCGGCGTTGAAGGTAATCCGGCTTTGGCTGGTGGTACATTGCCTATTGTCGCTACTTCTACATTTACTATTGCAGATGCAGATGTATCGAATAGTGGTGATCAAGCTACAGCTACGTTTAGAAAAGATGGTAAATATGATGTTACTTTGAAATTGGCCAATGGCTGGGGAAGCGACACCATGACCAAGAATGAGTATATTGTGGTTGTTGGTCAAACATCCGATCTTGATGGTAGTGTGGTTGAAAATATGGCAGTATATCCGAACCCATTTATGGGAAGTGTAAACTTGCTGTTCTCTGAAACAGGAAATTATGAAATCAGTGTTTATGATGTGCAGGGTCGTCAAGTAGTAAACAAACTGCACCAGTCTGTTGCAGGAGAAATATACATACTTGATGTCAACGCAGATCCGGGTACATATTATATTGCTATTTCAGAAAATGGTAAGCGTATAAAGACCTTTAAAGTAATATCCAAGTAAGTTCTTAATTCCTCTTCATGTCTTGAAAATAGGCATGAAGAGGAATTTTGTTTTTTTATACAAATACTACTATTTTTGGTGTAAAAAATTATTCGACGAATTATTTTAAGGACAGATTTATTTATATTTAATAGTTAACTGATTTCAATCACATGAAAAAACATTATTAGGCTATGTTTCTTTGCTGGCATTAGGCAGAAATAGTGGCCATGGAAAATTACCAGCACGGTAGAATCGATGTACAAAATGCTCTTCCACGGGAGATTGGAACGGGGGTATTTTTCTTTTCTATTTTGTTTCGGATGGCAGGGGGGGCATCTTCCAAACCGTATAATAGCTTTTAATGACCTTATGGTAAACATGATACGAAAACATTTTTTATACAGGCAGTTGGTTTTGAGTTTTTTTCTTTTTTGTCCGCGTTTATTGGCTGTTATACGCGCGATTACATCGCCTTATGGTAACTTAATCATTACTTGTGAATATAATAGGTAGGTTGGTTTATGGCCTGCCTTATATGATATATCAAAAATAGGAATATGAAAACAACAACAGTTTTGTTAGGTCTGGGCCTTTTGCTTGGCACGGCTTGTGGCAACATTTCCGATGAGAAATCGGAATATGCCGATTATGTGAATTTGTTTATAGGTACAGGTGGGCATGGGCATACGTTTCCCGGGCCATTGCGTCCGCACGGTATGATACAGCCAAGTCCTGACACGCGGATTTACCAGTGGGATGCCTGTTCGGGCTATCATTATTCGGACAGCTCCATCAATGGTTTTTCGCATACACATTTGAGCGGAACAGGAATAGGTGATTATGGCGATGTGCTGATTATGCCAACCGTAGGGAAACAGGATTACCACTATATGGGATATGAGAGCCAGCAGACCGCCTACGCATCCGGATTCTCGCACGACGATGAAATTGCTGAACCGGGCTATTACGGGGTTATGCTGAAACGCTATAACGTATTGGTCGAATTAACGGCCACGGAACGTGCGGCATTGCATCGCTATTCCTTTCCAGCAAGCCAGGAATCAGGCTTTATAATTGATTTGGATTACAGCCTGCAGCGTCAGGAAAACGAGGACATGAGGCTTGAGGTGCTTAGTGACACGGAAATAGCCGGCTGGAAACGGACATGCGGATGGGCGGAAAACCAGCAGATCGGTTTTTATATGCAGTTCTCCAAACCGTTTATCTGTGAAATTGTGGATACGCCGATTGAAGTTGAATGGGATGGAAAAAAACGGATGTTGCCACAATCCAAGGCATTGCTGCAGTTTGCCACGGCCGATGGCGAGGAAATATTCGTGAAGGTTGGCATCTCGGCTGTGGATATTGAGGGCGCACGCCGGAATGTGGAAACCGAAATCCCGACCTGGAATTTTGACAGCATAGCACAGGAGGCACGCGACGCATGGAACGATTATCTGGCATCCATTCAGGTAGAAAGCTCCGATGAAACACTCAAAACCATATTTTATACGGCACTTTATCATACGGCCATTCATCCGAGTCTGTTCACCGATGTGGATGGGCGTTACCGCGGGATGGACCAGCTGGTGCATCGTGCCGACAACAATACGGACATATACACGGTTTATTCGTTGTGGGATACATTCCGTGCCCTGCATCCGTTAATGACCATTATTCAGCCGAAACTGAACGACCGCTTCATGATGTCGTTAATGCAAAAATACCGCGAAGGCGGCATACTTCCAATGTGGGAACTGGCCGGTAACTACACGGCAACCATGATAGGTTATCATGCAGTTTCAACGCTTGTGGATGCCTACCTGAAAGGAAGCAGGGCTATTGATGGGCACGAATTGCTCAAGGCCTGCATGCGTAGTTCCGAATACGACACAACGGGTATTGTGGCCTCACCCAAAATGATTGGCGGATTGATGCCAATGTCGAAATATTACAAAAATACCATAGGTTACGTGCCTTATGACAAGGAGAACGAAGCTGTGGCCAAGGGACTGGAATATGCATACAATGACTGGTGTATTGGCAGTTTGGCAAAAGTGCTGGGTGAGGATGAAATCTCTGAAAAATACAAGATACGCGCTTGCGCTTATAAACACTATTTTGATGCTTCTACCGGCTTCATGCGCGGCAAATCTCTTTCAGGCGAATGGCATACACCGTTCAATCCGCGCTATTCGGACCACAGGAACGATGATTACTGCGAAGGTACCGCCTGGCAATGGGCATGGTTTGTGCCGCACGACGTGGATGGCCTGGTAGAATTGATGGGCGGTCCTGAAGCCTTTATCGAGCGCCTGGACTCCTTGTTCTTGGCAGATTCTTCCATTGACGGACCACTTGTTTCTGCCGATATTTCCGGCATGATCGGGCAATATGCGCATGGAAACGAACCCAGCCATCATATTGTGCATTTGTACAATTATGTGGAACAACCGTGGAAAACACAGCAACTGGTTGATTCTATTTTGTATTCGCAATATTTTGATGATCCGAACGGGTTGTCTGGCAATGAAGATTGCGGCCAGATGTCGGCCTGGTTTGTCATGAACGCCATGGGCTTTTACCAGCTGTGTCCCGGAATGCCGATTTATTCCATAGGCCGTCCTGTTTTTGACAAGGTGAAAATACGCCTGCCGGAAGACAAGACATTCGAAATTGTCGTGAACAACAATTCACGGCAAAACAAATATGTGCAAAGCGTGCATTTGGATGGTGTTGCGCTGGAGTCTCCGTTTTTCATGCACAACGACATCATGAAAGGTGCCCGACTTGTGATTGATATGGGAGACAAACCCTCTGAAAAACTGAAATGAAAAACATTATATTTTAACCAATACTTGTTATGAATAGGATTATTAAAATTTTTGCATTGGCAATGTTGGGTATGGCTGTTGTTTCATGCTCGGAAAAGGAAAACCGTTATGAATTGATTCCCTACCCTAATCATTTGGAGCCACGCTCCGGACGTTTTGAGTTTGCTGACGACATGCCGGTATATCTTTCGCCGGAATGCGGTGATGAAATGGGAAGGATTGTTTCTGATTTTACCGGACATTTCAGCGCTGTTTCAGGCAAAACCTTGTCCATGTCGGCCGATGAAGCGGCGGCTTCCCTTGTTTTCCTGAAAAACGATTCCTTGCCCGCAGAAGGTTATCGGTTGTCCATAGAACCGGACAAACTGCAGCTTGCTGCAGCAACACCGGCAGGATTGCGTCTGGGCTTGCAGACCGTAAAACAGCTGTTGCCGGCCGCCATTTATGCCGATGCGCCCGCTCTTTCGGAAGACTGGTCGTTACCCTGTGTGAGCATAAACGATGCTCCGCGTTTCAGTTATCGCGGCCTGCATCTGGATGTAGCGCGGCACTTCTATTCGCTTGATGAAGTGAAACGCATCCTGAATGTCATGGCTATGCATAAACTGAATGTCTTCCACTGGCATTTGACAGACGACCAGGGATGGCGTATTGAAATAAAGAAATATCCGCTTCTGACAGAGATAGGCAGCGTTCGCAAAAAAACCATGATCCGCAAGGAATGGGACAACTACGATACGATTCCACATGGCGGATTCTATACGCAGGATGAATTGCGCGACATGGTAAAATATGCCGCCAACCTGGGCATAACCATTATTCCTGAAGTGGATTTGCCGGGACACATGATGGCGGCCCTGGCAGCCTATCCCAGTCTGGGTTGTACCGGCGGACCGTATGAGGTTTCCGGACAATGGGGCGTCCGTGACGATGTGTTGTGCGTCGGCAAGGAAGAAACGTTTACTTTTATAGAGAACGTATTGCTTGAAGTGATAGACATTTTCCCCTCTGAATATATCCACATAGGAGGCGATGAGTGTCCTAAAGTGCGCTGGGAACAATGCCCTGCCTGTCAGGCACGCATCAAGAAACTTGGTCTGAAAGATGATGAACACGGCAAGGCCGAACATTATTTGCAGAGTTATACCATTCATCGCGTGGAAGAGTTTTTGAACAAACACGGACGTAGCATCATCGGCTGGGATGAAATCCTGGAAGGTGGATTGGCCACGAACGCCACTGTCATGTCCTGGCGTGGAACAGCCGGTGGCATTGAGGCGGTAAAACAAGGGCATCAAGCCATCATGACCCCAACCGGACCGCTTTATTTTGACTATTACCAGACACGCGACACGGAAAATGAACCGTTGGCCATTGGCGGACATAATCCGGTGGAATTTGTATACAAGTTTGATCCGGTTCCGGATGATCTGACACCGGAACAGGCCGCCTTGATTCTTGGCACCCAAGCCAATGTATGGACGGAATACATGACAACACCCGAACATCTGGAATATATGATTCTGCCGCGTCTGGCCGCTTTGAGCGAAGTGCAGTGGACCTTGCCGGAGAACAAGGACTATGACCGTTTTCTGGATAACATAGGCAAGACACTCGCCATTTATAATGTGATGGGACTGAATTATGCAAAACATATCTTTGAAGTTTCCGGCGAATATGTGGTCAACGATGCCAAAAATGCCATTGAGGTGACTTTGCGTGCTCAAGGTGACTATCCGATTTATTATACCTTGGATGGCACGGAACCGACAGAAAAGAGCAGCCGCTATACGCAACCGTTTGTTATAGCGCCCAAGTCCGACTCTTGTGTCCTGAAAGCGATTGTCGTTCGTCCCGATATGGAAACGCGCGAACTGATACGCCCGTTCCGTTTCAGTAAATCATCCGGCCATTTGGCGCAGCTGAAAGACCAGCCCAGCGAGAAATATACCTATGGAGGCGCAACGGTCCTTACCGATGGCATACGCGGCGATTTCAATTATGGAAACGGGTGCTGGCTCGGATTTATCGATGCTCCGCTTGATGCGGTTATTGACTTACGCAAAACGAGCCAGATCAGCGAGGTCAGCGTCGGTTCGCTCGTTCAGTACTCGGAATATATTTTCCCGCCAGTCGGAATCACCGTTTATGTGCCCGATGGCGTTGATGGCTGGACAAAAGTAGGCCGGCTGGATATCCCCGTTGTCGCTGCCCAGGATGCGGATGGCGTACGCGAATATACGTGCCGTTTCGAGCCGGTACAGGCTTCCAAGGTACGTGTGGTGGTGGAAACTACTTCACAAATTCCGGCATGGCATGGCGCACATGGAGAAAAAGGCTGGCTTTTTGTGGATGAAATAGCAGTTTACTAACAGGAAAAAAACAGATTGGAAAATGAAAAAGATATGCCATGTATTGTTGCCGGCCCTCTCGTTGCTGGTCTTGTCCGGAGGATGTACCCGGCAGGATATTCTGCCCGTTATTCCGGAACCGGAATCCGTACAAATCCATTGTGGTGAATTTGTAATATCTCCTGCAACCGACATTTACACAAATGTGTCCCAAGCATCGCGGATTGCTTTTGCCGATTATTTGAAAGGGACATCTTTGGGAACGTTGCCGTTTGTAGATGATGATGCAGATACGGATATCATTGCGCTGAACCTGGTGCAGGAAACGGCCTTTGACAACGATGAGGCCTACAAACTTGTTGTGGACAGACACAAGGTTGAAATTACGGCACGACACGAGGCGGGTTTGTTCTATGGCTTACAGACCGTGCTCCAGTTGCTTGACAACGGCGATGGCAAAACCCTTGCTGCCATGACAGTGGAAGACAGCCCGCGGTTCCCGTATCGGGGGTTGCACCTTGATGTGTCGCGCAACTTTTTTGACAAGGAGTTCGTAAAGAAACAGCTGGATGCCATGGCTTATTTCAAGCTCAACCGTTTTCACTGGCATTTGGTCGATGGAGCAGGTTGGCGCATAGAAATCAGGAAATATCCGCGCCTGACATCATTTGCGGCATGGCGGCCTTTTGATGACTTGCAGGAATGGTGGGTCGGCGGGCGCACGTTTTGTGACCAGAATGACCCGCGTGCCGTCGGAGGATTCTATACGCAGGAAGATATCCGCGAAGTGGTGGCTTATGCGGCAGAACGTCATATAACCGTCATCCCGGAAATAGAAATGCCCGGACATTCGGAAGAAGTCCTGGCTACTTATCCGGAATTGTCCTGTTCAGGAATTCCCTATGCGGATGCCGATTATTGCGTCGGTACGGAAAAAACATTCGAGTTCCTGGAAAATGTCTTGCTGGAGGTGATGGACATGTTTCCATCGGAATATATCCACATTGGGGGCGATGAGGCGGCCAAAAACAGCTGGCGCAAGTGTCCGCGTTGTCAGAAACGCATGGCGGATGAAAATCTGGCCGATGTGGACGAACTGCAGAGTTACATGATTCATCGTATCGAGCGTTTCCTGAATGAACACGGCCGCAAATTGATAGGCTGGGATGAAATTATCGAAGGCGGTTTGTCACCAACGGCAACGGTCATGTCCTGGCGCGGCGAAGAAGGTGGTATTAAAGCAGCCAAGGCGGGGAACAATGCCATTATGACCCCCGGCAAATATTGCTATCTGGATGCATATCAGGATGCACCGAATACGCAACCAATGGCAATAGGCGGTTATCTGACCCTGGAAAAAGTATATTCGTACGAACCTGTGCCCGACTCGTTGACGCTGGACGAGGCTGCCCGCATCTTGGGGGTGCAGGGAAATGTCTGGACGGAATTCATGCCAACCGAGGAACATGCCGAGTACATGATTTATCCGCGTATTCTTGCGCTGGCCGAAATCGGCTGGTCGCCTGCCGGCCGGAAAAACTGGGAAGGGTTCCGCAGACGCGCTTTGCTGGCTGTTGAACACTTGTGTGAAAAGGGCTATCATCCTTTCCCGTTGGACAAGGAGGTGGGCGATAAACCAGAATCATTCCGTCCGGAAGAACATGTTGCCCGTGGTTGTGAGGTAACCTATAATGGCTGCACGTATGGGAAACATTACACAGCCGGCGGCGATATGGCTTTGACCGATGGTGTACGCGGCGGTTGGATGTACAACGATGACCGTTGGCAGGGATTTATAAACTGTGATTTGGATGTAACGCTCGACCTGGGTGCGGTAAAACCCATACGTGAAATTACGGCGGAGTTCATGCAGCTGAAAGGTCCGTATGTGTGGTTGCCCAAACAAGTTCTGATATCCATCTCCAAGGATGGTGAAAATTATGAAGAAATTGCCGTTATCGATAACGATATCTCTCCGGAAATAGAAACTCTGCAGTTCAAATATTTCGGTTGGGCCGGTGAAGCGGAAGCGCGCTACGTGCGTTATCGTGCCTTGTCGAACGGGATTGCCGGTGGCTGGCTCTTTACGGATGAAATCATGGTGCGTTAGTCGTATGGCTGTTTTGCTGGAATAAAAATGAAAATGAAAGTTGCTGAAAACGTAAATCCGATACGTTGGGTTCCGAGTGTTTATTTTGCCATGGGGTTGCCGTTTGTGGCGTTGTCCCTGGTGTCTGTCATTATGTTTGCCGACCTGGGCATAGACAAGGCTAAAATCACTTTCTGGACCTCTTTGCTGATTCTTCCGTATTCACTGAAACCATTGTGGAGTCCGTTGCTGGAGATTTATCGGACAAAAAAGGAATTTGTTGTCGTAACGCAAATGCTGTCAGGCATTTGTTTTGGTCTGATTGCTTTTTTGCTTCCTGTTTCCAATTCTTTTGCTTTCGTGATAGCCATGATGGGCGTGATTGCTGTCAGCGGTGCCACACATGACATTGCTACGGATGGCATTTACCTGACTGCATTGGATAAGCAGACACAAGCCCGTTACATTGGTTGGCAAGGTGCGTTTTATAACCTGGCCAAGGTTCTGGCCAATGGCGGTCTGGTCGGTCTGGCCGGTGTTTTGATTAATTACTTCGAGACCAGATCGCCAGAGCATGCGGCGACCTATGCCTGGATGATTATCATGGGACTTATTGGGGCGTTGCTGGTAGGGTTGTCACTGTATCACTGGGTCGTGTTGCCGCTTGGGTCAAAATCGGAAGATGCACCCGAATCGTTTCGCCAGAGCATGCAGTCGCTGTGGCAGGTGTTCAAGGACTTCTTTACGAAAAAGCATATCTGGTATTACATACTTTTCATTATTTGTTACCGGCTTACGGAAGGTTTTGCCGTCAAGATGGTGCCGCTGTTCCTGAAAGACATACGTGATATAGGCGGAATGGGGTTGACCAACCAGTCCATAGGCTTGATATACGGAACTCTGGGCACATTGGCCTTTATCGTGGGCTCTATTCTTGGGGGATATTACATCGCTCATTTCGGGTTACGCAAGGTACTGTTCTCGCTGGTCTGCATTTTCAATATCCCGTTTGCAGTCTATTTTCTGCTGGCTCATTTTCAGCCGGAATGTATCTGGATTATCGGTAGCGGACTGGTAATGGAATATTTCTGTTATGGATTTGGTTTTGTCGGACTGACGCTCTTCATGATGCAACAGGTCGCGCCGGGAAAACATTCCATGGCCCATTATGCATTCGCTTCCGGAATAATGAACCTGGGTTTTATGATTCCGGGAATGATAAGCGGGAAAATTTACCAACTGGTAGGATATGAAGTCTTTTTCATAATCGCTTTGTTAATGGCCGTTCCATCTTTCCTGCTTACTTATTTCTTGCCGTTTTCATATCCGGATAAGCAGGAATCATAAATAAATTTGTGGGCATAATAAAGGGATAAATATAAAATGCAAGGTTTATGAGGTTATTTGATCGAGGTATTTTTTTGACAACGTTGTCAATGTTTGTTTTTGCGTCCGGGATTTTTGCCCAAACGCCTGGTGAGTATTGGGAAAATGAAACCATTTTTGAGGAAAACAAAGAAGCCGGACATGCTACATATGTTCCCTACCCGTCCGTGCAGGCCATGATGGAAGATACGGAGTTTTTTGAAACGCCGTGGGTGACTCCCAAATCGGCTTTTTACTTGTCGTTGAACGGGACGTGGAAATTCAATCTGGTGGATGAACCATCTTTGAGGCCGCTGGATTTCTATGCAGAAAGTTTTGATGCATCTTCCTGGGATGATATTGAAGTCCCGTCCAATTGGGAGATGAAAGGCTATGACTACCCGATATACAGCAATGTAGAGTATCCGCATGCGAACAATCCGCCTTATATCCAAAGACGCACGAATTGCAATGGCTGGGCATACGGTTTCCAGTGGGATTGCAATGCTTACGGAGTAAATCCCGTCGGTTCATACATCCGTACGTTCGATTTGCCGGAAAACTGGCAAGGGAAACGTCTGTTCCTGCACTTTGGCGGCATTTACAGTGCCGCTTATGTGTGGCTCAACGGGCAATATGTCGGTTACACGCAGGGCGCGAACAACGACCATGAATTTGATATTACGGATTATGCAAGGCCGGGTGCGGCAAACACATTGGCCGTGCAGGTTTTCCGCTGGTCTGATGGCAGTTATCTGGAATGCCAGGACATGTTCAGGATGAGCGGCTTGTACAGGGATGTCTATGTTTTTGCAACGCCGGAAACATTTGTCCGTGACCATTACATAACATCCGAATTAAGCGCACCAGATTATACTTCCGGTTCACTGAATGTGCAGCTGACAGTCAATAACCGTTCTTCTGAACCGGCAACCGTAAAAGCATCGGTGGAACTGCTGAACCCGGACAACAGCGTTAAGCATACGTTTGAACAACAGGTTCTGAATAGTCTTGCTCCTGGTACGGAACAGCAACTGGAATTCAGCACTGCCTTGACCGGACTGGATTTGTGGAGCGCGGAAATTCCGAACTTGTACACGGTTGTCGTCAAGTTGACGGATTCAGGTAATAATGAACTGGAGGCATTTTCCACCAAATACGGTTTTCGTGAGATAGAACAGAAAGACAAGGCGGTCTATGTCAATGGGCGGAAAGTCTTTTTCAAAGGCGCAAACCGGCATGATACGCACCCACTCTACGGGCGTGCGGTACCGGTAGAGTCCATGTTGCAGGATGTCAAAATGTTCAAGCAGAACAACCTGAATACAATCCGCACAAGCCATTATCCGAATGCGGCCAAAATGTACGCCATGTTCGATTATTTCGGACTGTATGTCATGGATGAGGCAGACATAGAATGTCATGCCAATACCGGGCTGAGTAGCCAGCGTTCGTGGGCTCCTGCGTTTGTGGACAGGGCAGAACGTATGGTTTTGCGTGACCGCAATCACCCTTCGGTCATTTTCTGGTCGCTGGGTAACGAGAGTGGAGCCGGTTCCAATTTCCGGGACACTTATGATGCCGTCCGCGCATTGGATGAGCGGCTGATTCATTACGAAGGGCAAGGAACATGGACCTATTCGGATCTTACTTCGAACATGTACCCGACTTTGGATGCCTTGCGCAGTCTGGATGCCAACAGCAGCGAAAACAGACCCCATTTTGTGTGCGAGTATGCCCATGCCATGGGCAATGCCATCGGAAATCTGAAAGAATACTGGGATTTGATTGAAGGCAGCGAACATATCATTGGCGGTTGCATCTGGGATTGGGTAGACCAGGCAATCTATCATCCGGACGAAATCAAGTCGGGCGCAATAAAAGGTTTCTATACCGGATATGATTTTCCAGGCCCGCACCAGGGCAATTTCTGCTCGAACGGAATCGTGACTCCTGACCGCAATCCGGGCGCAAAGTTGCAGGAGGTGAAGCACGTGTACCAGTATGTCAAGATTGCCGACCTGAATACGGATAATAAGACAGTAAAAATCACAAATGCATATAATTTCCTGGATTTGAATGTTTTCAATGTCGTGTGGGAAATTTTGTGCAACGGTGTTGTCAAGCAGGAAGGCAAGATAACTGATTTTGCACTTGCATCCGGCCAGTCGCAAAATCTGGCTATCCCTTATGCAGACATTGAACCGGAAGCAGGAGAATATCTTTTGAACATTAAATTCGTATTGAAGGAAGCCACCCCATGGTGTGAGGCAGGTCATGTGCTAGCACAGGAGCAATTTATTGTGCACGAGCGCCCCGACTTGCCGCAAATCGATGCCGCAGCATTACCGGAAAACATGTTGGTTACCACCGCAAACGGGACAACTACCGTTCAGGGAGAAGACTTTTCGTTTGTTTTCGATGCAAACGGATTCCTGGAGTCCATGCGTTATGGCGGCAACGAAATAATTCATGATGGCAATGGGCCAAAATACGATAACCACCGGTACATTGAAAACGACTTGTATACAAACACCACAACCAACGTCAATGCTACAGGAATGGATGTGGAGGTAACACAAGGCTCCAAGGCGAGTGCCAAGGAAGTAGTGGTTAAGGCCGGTTTCCAGGCAAACGGCATGTGCAATTACACGATTGCCTATACAATCTATGCCAATGGAACCATGGATATGGAAGTTGTTTACCAGCCCTTTGGGACTACCTTGCGGAGAATGGGGCTTTCCATGCAACTGGCATCCGGTCTTGAAAACGTGGAGTATTATGCACGCGGCCCCCAAGCCAATTACGTAGACAGAAAAACCGGTGCATTTTTGGGCTTGTACAACACAACCGTGACAGACATGCATGAAGTGTATGTCAAGCCGCAGACAATGGGTAACCGCGAAGATGTACGTTATGTAAAATTTACCGATGACAATGGCAACGGCTTTTTGATGGAAACGGAAGGACGTGTCAATTTTTCCGCACTGCATTTCACGGACAGCGATCTTATGAACGCAGACCATGACTGGGAACTGGAGCCGCGTAAGGAAACCGTTCTGCATCTGGATTACATGCAACGGGGAATTGGAAATGCAAGTTGTAGCGGTGTACAGCCGCTTTCCCAATATGAAATCCCGACTTCCGGTACATACAGCCATACGATACGTTTTTCACGTATCTCGGCCAATGAGGAAGGTTATTCCGTTCCGACAGGAAATTCAGGCACAACCTATCTGTCGCGTCTGGTTACAACAGGTGCCAGGGAAAACAATATCGCCTACCAGTCTTCGGCAATTCCGGAAAATGTGTACAACCGCATAGCCTCCTCCATGGTTGCCGAAAAAGGAACCTCGGTTTACGTACAGACAAGCTGGGTCGGCGACTTGTTGCAAGCCAATGTCAAGGCATGGGTGGACTGGAATCATGATTATGAATTTGATGACACGGAAACCATTGCCCTGGAAACGGATGGAAGCGCAACTCTGCCCGTTCCGGATACGGCCGAGGCTGGAATTTACCGGGCACGCATAGTGGTCGATGCTGCAAAAACGGTGCTGCCGGATGGACCGGTACAGAGCGGTTTTGTCTATGATGTGAACTTTAGCGTGGTGGACGTAATTCCCCCCGTTGAATATTGTGTACCGGCAGGAAGCATGCATCCCGATGGAAATGCTTATCTGGTTTCTGTAACAACAACCGGAGCAACCAGGAACATGTCCTATACATGTAACACGACACCGGATGCCTTTTATCAGCTTATAGATGACAAAATCGAGGTCTTGCGCGGCCAGTCCTTTACCTTGCATTTGGTCGCAAATGATTTGGGAGGCTATTCCACAAGTCGGATTTACCAGGATTTGCGTTACAATACGGCAGTCTTATATGCAGATTGGGATGCAGATGGAGTATTCGAAAAGGTAAATTCATGGGGAGATGTTCCTCCTTCAAATATCATAGCAGGCAATTATGATATTGTTATGAACATGGATGTGGAATTGACTGTGCCGGCAGATGCGGCTTTTGCCACTTCGCGCCTGCGTGTAATTTACAACAATGCGTGGCAATCGTTTCCGGATGCATGTGCAACCAATGTGATGGAGGGTATGGCTTATGATATGCCTATAACCGTGAAAGATGTTTCCACCGGTTTGTCGGGTTTGGATGCCAATGACTGCTATTTCACTCCAAATCCTTTCTCTGATGTGTTGCTTTTCAGGGTGAATGATGCCGGACGTTATGCTCTGGATTGTTATAATGTGCAGGGGCAACTGGTGCTTCGTCAGGATTTCTTGCTTGCCAAAGGTCAGTCGTACCCTATCCACATGACTACTGGGGCAAATGGATTGTATGTAGTACGTATATGGAAAGATGGGATTCCGATAGGGAAAAAATGTCTTCTTAAACAATAAAGAACAATTATAATTTTAGAAATCATGCAAGTAGAAAAAAACAAAATGCCGTGGGAAGAGCGTCCTGCTGGCTGCAACGACCCAATGTGGCGTTATTCCAAAAATCCGGTGATTGACCGTTACCATATTCCGACATCCAACAGTATTTTCAACAGTGCCGTGGTTCCTTTCGGTGATGGTTTTGCCGGTGTGTTCCGTTGCGACAACAAAGCCGTGCAGATGAATATCTTCGCCGGCTTCAGCAAGGATGGCATCAACTGGGACATAAACCATGAACCCATTAAGTTCAAGGCTGGAAATACGGAAATGATTGAATCGGAATATAAATATGACCCGCGTGTGGCATGGATAGAAGACCGCTATTGGGTTACGTGGTGCAACGGTTACCACGGACCGACAATTGGAATTGCCTACACATTCGACTTCAAGGAGTTCTTCCAGTGCGAAAATGCATTTCTGCCGTTTAACAGAAACGGTGTGTTGTTCCCGCAGAAAATAAACGGGAAATATGCCATGCTGAGCCGTCCGAGCGACAACGGACATACTCCTTTCGGTGATATCTACATCAGCTATTCACCGGATATGAAGTATTGGGGCGAACACCGTTGTGTAATGAAAGTTACGCCGTTCCCCGAAAGTGCTTGGCAGTGTACTAAAATCGGTGCAGGCAGCGTGCCTTTCCTCGTGGACGAAGGTTGGCTGATGTTCTACCATGGTGTAATAACCACCTGCAACGGCTTCCGTTATTCCATGGGTGCTGTTATTCTGGACAGGGAAAACCCGGAAAAAGTACTTTATCGCACTCGCGATTATATTCTTGCTCCGGCTGCTCCTTACGAACTGGCCGGCGATGTGCCTAACGTTGTATTCCCGTGTGCCGCATTGACCGATGGCGAACGTGTGGCGGTTTATTACGGTGCAGCCGATACGGTAGTAGGAATGGCATTTGGTTATGTACGCGATATTGTCGATTTTGTAAAACGGACTTCCATAGCCTGACATGTCCATGAAGAAAGTATTTTTGTGCATATCGGCTTGTGCGCTTTTGCTGTTCTCCCCTGCCCTGCTCGCTTTTGAACCAGCTTCGTATGTGAACCCTTTTATCGGTACGACGAATTTCGGTACGACAAATCCCGGGGCTATTTGCCCGAATGGCTTGATGTCTGTCACTCCGTTCAATGTCATGGGTTCGCCGGACAACAAATACGACAAGGATGCCCGTTGGTGGTCAACACCTTACGAGTATCACAACTCGTTTCTTACCGGTTTCTCGCACGTAAACCTGAGCGGTGTCGGTTGTCCGGATCTGGGCTCCCTGCTGTTGATGCCTACTGCCGGAGAGCTGAATGTGGATTACAAGCAGTACGGTACAACTTATACCGATGAAAAAGCAGAGCCAGGGTATTATGCCAGTCACTTGACGCGATATGGCATTGATGCCGAAGTGAGTGCCACGATGCGTTCTTCCATAGCCCGTTTTACCTATCCGGGCGGAACGGGGCACGTATTGCTGAATCTGGGCGAAGGCCTGACCAATGAGAGCGGCGCGACAGTGCGTCGTGTCAGTGAGACGGAATACGAAGGCAGCAAACTGTTGGGAGGCTTTTGTTATTACAACAGGCAAGGTGTATTTCCCGTTTATTTCGTTATCAGGACGGACAAGACACCGCGGCAGTCGGGCTACTGGAAAAAACAGCGCCCCATGACCGGAGTAGAGGCGGAGTGGGATCCCGATAACGGACAATACAAGATTTATTCGAAATATGCCAAGGAAATGTCGGGCGATGATATCGGAGTTTATTTTACGTTCGATACGCAGCCGAATGAACAAATTCAGGTACAAATCGGGGTTTCGTTCGTGAGCATGGAGAATGCCCGCGAAAACCTCGAAAAGGAGCAGAACGGTTTTGATTTCGATGCCGTCCGCCGTCAGGCGCGAACCCAATGGAATGATGTACTTTCCCGTGTAGAGGTGGAAGGCGGTACGGAAGAGCAGAAAACGGTTTTCTATACGGCGTTGTATCACATGATGATTCACCCCAATATCTTGCAGGATGTAAATGGCGAATATCCCGTCATGGAAAGCAGTGCCATTGGCAAAACGGACCATGTGCGCTACACTGTTTTTTCGCTGTGGGATACCTACCGGAATGTCCATCCCTTCCTGTCGTTAGTTTTTCCAGACAAACAGCTTGACATGGTGCGCACGCTGGTCGACATGTACAAGGAATGGGGCTGGCTGCCCCGCTGGGAATTGTACGGCAACGAAACGCTGACCATGTCTGGCGATCCGGCTACCATTATGGTTGCGGATACATGGTTGCGCGGCTTGCAGGATTTCGATGCGGAGGCGGCATACCAGGCTATGCTGAAGTCGGCGCTCACGCAGGGGAAGGACAATTTCCTGCGTACCGACAATGATGATTACATGGCTTTGGGATATGTGCCCTTGCGCGAACAGTATGACAATTCGGTGTCGCATGCATTGGAATATTACATTGCCGATTTTGCCTTGTCGCGTTTTGCCGATGCGCTCGGACACAAGGAAGAGGCGGCCGATTTTGCCAAACGCTCGCAAGGTTACAAACACTATTATTGCAAACAGTTCGGAACCTTGCGTCCGATTATGCCCGACGGCAGTTTTTACGGGCCTTTCGACCCGCTTGAAGGCTTGAATTTCGAGCCATCGCCGGGTTTCCACGAAGGCAATGCATGGAACTATACTTTTTATGTTCCGCACGATATCAAGGGTCTGATGCGCCTGATGGGCGGCGAAAAGGCATTCGTGCAGAAATTGCAGAAAGTTTTCGATGAGAATCTGTACGACCCGGCCAACGAACCGGACATTACCTACCCTTACCTGTTCTGTTATGTGGACAAGGAAGCGTGGCGCACCGACTATCAGGTTTCGCGTTTGCTGGCAACCTGTTTCGGCAACCGCCCGGATGGCATTCCCGGTAACGACGACACGGGGACAATGTCGGCCTGGGCCGTGTTCAGCATGATGGGTTTTTATCCAGACTGTCCCGGTATACCCCGCTACACGCTTACAGCGCCCGTTTTTGACAAGATTACAATCCATCTGGATAAAAACTATTATCCGGCAGGAAAACTCGTCATAGAGGCTGAAAAACCCGCTGCCGAGGCCATATATGTAGACGAAATCATGGTGGGCGGAAAGCCGTTCAAGGGTCGCTTCATTTCACACGAAGATTTGGTGAATGCAGGCACAATAGCGTATCGCCTGAAAACCCGTTAGAATTCATATCCGTCAGTAGTTTTTAGGGAGACGGCCTGTCCTTTCCGGGGCGGGCCGTTTTTTTTCGGCTCCGTTTCTTCCGTGACACTGTTTCCGGAGGAGTATGATTGTGTCAGGATGGCAGGAAAATGTGTGGATTTTTGGATTTGCGAGAGCCGATATCCTAAAAAGCAGGCTTTATGACATGTGCAAAGGAACGCTAATTTTTTTTCATTGCCTGGATATGCCGGAATTCCGTGAACTTGAGTTTGTTGTCAGGAATCAGACTGTCTTCAATCAAACAAAAAAAGAACCTTGTCGGTTGCTCCGGAAAGGGAGCCAGACAAGGTCCTTCTGCGTTTGTTTCTTGAATCTGTAACTTTTCTGAATAATTCAGTATGGTTCTGACAGAAAAGACATTCGGTTATTTAACAAGAACTTTGCATGCTTTACCTCCATTTATGACAACGGCATATATTCCAGCCGGTACAGAAACGGATTCAGTGCCATTGACATTGACTGATTTGATGCAGGCGCCGTTCATGTTGTAGATTTTAACCGTCGTGGATTCTGCAATTATGTTTATGCCTCCTTTAATGCTGTGAATCTTTACATTGTCATATAACGTGGATTCTACACCATTGACAATATCATCGCCGGTAAATACAGCTTTAATATGAAGATTTGATTCAACCGTATGTTCTATGTCTCCATAATTCCTGAACAATTCATCATTGGTCATGTTTTTGCCGTTGACAACAATGCTGTCCAATGTGTTTTCACCCACAGGGAAGGCAAAAATGTATACTTTTCCCTTATAAGGAAGCTCTGCATTTAACTCGTATTTTTCTCCGGCCGGATTAACAAAGTCTCCCGGTTTTGTGGATTCGCTCCATGTGTCGCCTGACCAGACTTCAACATAACCGCTTCCCTTGACTTCATAAGTCAATATATATTTGGGTTCCACAAACTCGAATTTTGCTGTATATGTAGCTGACTCGGTTATATTGGATACGGTATATTCCAAATCCGTACCTACTTGTGTATCACTGGCATCATACCATCCGATAAACTCGTAATTTTCAGCAGGCTGGGCTTTCAGTACACAAGAACCGTTCTCTTCTACCGCCAATGTGGCTGTTTCACTGAACGAACCATCGTTTATGGCAACCGTGCCTCCATTTGAAGGATCTGCTTTTGCAGTAATAACCGGTTTTCCTTTTTCAACATAAAATACGTAATCGCAATAGTTCAATTCTCCGATTCCGGTAGCGCAGGGATTATCGCTCAGATCTGATCCGTGTATGATGAATCTGATCACTATAGCATTGCCCGTGGCTACTTCCTGCGGAATGGTTATTGGGAAGGTTATTGTCCCATTTGTTGCATCGGCAGTAGCCTGATCGCTTGCTGCGTTGATGTTATTGAATAGGTCTGTAGTGGAAGCTCCTTCCGCCCATGCTCCTTTGTATGGGCCATATATGAGGGAATATTCATCTGACGAGGTCATCTGGAACACACTGAGGTCGTCCCAGCCTTTCGTTCCGTAAGTAACCTTTAAATCAAAAGTTGCACCGGATTCTACTTTTATCATGTCATTTCTGTTGCTCCATGCCTGATATGCGGTGCTTCCGCTTGGTGTGAATACCAGTGTAGAGCCTTCCATTACACCTTCTGCGTTGAGAATCTCGCCTTTCGACTGCGCACGTTTGTTTCCTCCAGTAGTTGCAGCAGGGGTGCAGAAGTCGTCATACGGTGCGGGAGCAAAGTTGGCCACGTATTCTTTGTCACCTTCGGTATTGTCTATCAGTTCACTGGCTTGTGAAACGATGGTGCCGTTTAATGTCCAGTTATTGAACGCAAAACCGGGATTTGCTTTGGCTGTAAGTACGATAGGGCCTTCTGCTGTGGCGGAAAGTGTTCCCTCGTTACCGATATAAGCGATACCCATGGAAGCGTCGTTTACACTTACGGTTATTGTTCTGCTCGGGGCTTTTGCATCGGGGATGGGAATTTGAATTTCCGTCATCTGGAACCAACTGTTGGATGCAGCAGTCAAACTGAAACGGATGTATTGTGCTTCCTTGTTCAACGCGCTGCATGAATAAAGATAGTTTGTTGATGCGCCGTCTATATCGCCTTGCGAAAAGCGAACCAGCTCTTCATATTGCGAATTGTCATTCGATATCTCTACTTTCGCAGCTGTAGGCTGGTCACCGGAAGCGAAATACAGGTTTATTTCCTGCAATGGCTGTACAGAGCCTAAATCAACCAGAATGTATTGGTCTGTAGCTTGAGCGGCGCTTGACCAGAATTTAGTTTCGAAATTACCATCTTTCAGATTGTCAAGACCGTGAACGGTTCCATCATCGGCCTTATAAACCGACATGTTGGACGTAATGTTTGCAATCTCATAATTTTCAGCTGATATTTGGCGCGGTGCAGACAACACGGCGCAAATAGCACAAAGGGATAAAAAAAGTTTCTTCATAGATGCTTTTTTAAAGTTAATAATGAATTTGGATACTTTTTTCTTTTAAAGAAAACTAACTATTGCAAAGTTATATATTTGGGATTGATTTTGCAATAGAATTGGCCATTTTGTGTATATTTAACGTGCTTACATGCTGATGATGCATTGATTTTTCTGCCTTGGCAAGAATATTTATAGATTTATAATAAAGGTTTGTCCGAGAATCGGTAAGGCTTGCCTGTATGTATTTTTTGCATGATATGTACTGTTTTTTCTATTTCATTTTTGTCTTTCACTTTTTCTGATTATCTTTGGGAAAATTTTAACCTGTCAGTCAAATACCTGCATGTTGGTAAAAATATACGGTGCGGCGGTGCAAGGCATTAATGCAACCATTATTACGATAGAGGTCCATGTGGACAAGGGAATCAAGTTCTCGTTGGTAGGGCTGCCCGACAATGCCGTGAAAGAAAGCCATGAGCGCATTGCTTCGGCTTTGTCCGTGACGGGCTATCACATGCCGCGCAAGCAGGTTGTCATCAACATGGCACCGGCCGACATACGCAAGGAAGGTTCCGCATACGATTTGCCGTTGGCTATCGGCATTCTGGCGGCCGACGAAAGAATCCGCAGCGAAAATTTGGGCGACTATCTGATTATGGGCGAATTGTCGCTCGATGGCAGCCTGCAACCCGTAAAAGGTGTGCTTCCTATTGCCATCAAAGCGAGGGAGGAAGGTTTCAAAGGATTCATACTGCCTAAGCAGAATGCCCGCGAGGCGGCCGTGGTGAACAATCTGGATGTGTATGGCGTGGAAAATATCACAGAGGTGATACGCTTCCTGAACGGTGAAATTCGGTTGGAGAAAACCGAAGTTGATACACGTGCGGAGTTTTACCGGAACGTGGCTGTTTCGGACATGGATTTTGCCGATGTGAAAGGCCAGGAAAATGTCAAACGGGCATTGGAAGTCGCTGCCGCCGGTGGGCACAACATCATCATGGTTGGCCCGCCCGGAGCCGGCAAGTCCATGTTGGCGAAGCGGTTGCCTACGATTTTACCGCCGCTTACCTTGCATGAAGCTTTGGAAACAACCAAAATACACTCGGTGGCCGGACAATTGGATGGCCAGACGTCCCTGATAGCCCAACGCCCGTTCCGGAGCCCGCACCACACAATTAGCGATGTGGCGCTGGTTGGTGGCGGTACGTTTCCGCAACCGGGTGAAATCAGTCTGGCCCACAACGGCGTTCTGTTTCTGGACGAATTGCCGGAATATAAGCGGACTGTCCTTGAAGTGATGAGGCAGCCGCTCGAGGACCGGAAAATCTGTATTTCGCGGGCGAAATTTACTGTGGAATACCCGGCAAGTTTCATGCTGGTTGCGGCCATGAATCCGTGTCCGTGCGGTTATTACAACCACCCTACCCACCCTTGCGTCTGTGCTCCCGGAGTTGTCCAAAAATACCTGAGCCGTATTTCAGGGCCGCTGCTGGACCGCATTGACATACATATTGAAATCGTGCCTGTGCCTTTTGAAAAACTGTCGGAGGCGGCGCCGGCCGAACCGAGTGCTGCCATCAGGGAACGTGTCATGGAAGCGCGGAAAGTGCAGGAAATGCGTTTTAAGGACATTCCTAACGTGTATTGCAACGCCCAAATGAGTTCCAAGCTGTTGCGGACCTATGCAAATCCGGATAAAAACGGTCTGGAATTGCTGAAAAACGCCATGTCGCGTCTGAATTTGTCCGCGCGTGCATACGACCGGATTCTGAAAGTGTCGCGTACCATTGCCGATTTGGACCATTCCGAAGCTATCCACTCACGGCATATTGCGGAAGCCATTAACTATCGTAATCTTGACCGTGAAGGTTGGGCAGGATAACAAAAAAACCGGCAAAATGCCGGTTTTTTATCGTTGATATTGGTTTTTTATTTCCCAGCCCTGTTGAACAATCCACAGACTATCTTCTGGAACCTTGGATGGTTCGCCTGCCTTGAAATAAAATGTTCCCTTGGCACGCATTTTTTTTGAAAAGTTCATAACAGGTTCTAATGTATTTTCTTTAAGTTTATTTATTAAAAAAGCACTGGTGTTTAAAAAAGAATCATCACCAACCGTCATATATATATATCGTACATCTGGCATTGAATCATAACGTATTAATGTTGGACTGATATAACGATTTCCATAACTATCGGTTAATATAAAACTATCGATAGAGTTATCTTTTCTGGAAAAAAATAGACTAATATCACGATATTTTGTTGTATCTGTTTGTTCTGTTGGATCTTTTGGATTTTTTATATCTGGGTCCGTAATTATTGGTTCATTGTGTTCGCATGCACTGAATATGCTGGCGCCCGCCAGACCCAATGCGAAAATCAATGTTATTTGCCTGGAAAAATTTTTTTTCATTGTTCTGAATTTTTTAATGAGATACAATTTTTATCTATGCAAAGATAGAATAAAAAACACAGTTATAAAATAGTTTGATATGATGGCAAAAAAAGCAACAAACCTGTTTTTTCCATAATACGAAATGGTTGTTACTGTGTTTATGTAGGGAATTTGAAGCCTATAAAAAAACGGGACCAAAACCTTTCCGGTTCTGGGTCCCGCTTTTGTTCCTCCCGTTTTTCTCAGAATGGCAATCCGTCTTCTCCTGGGGCGGGTGCGTTTTCTGCTGTCGGGGCCGGAGTTGGTGTTGCGGTTTGGGCAGCTTCGTTGTCCTGGCGTTTTCCCAGCAACTGGATGGTGTCTGCCACAATTTCCGTTGCATAACGTTTCACACCGTCTTTTTCCCAGCTTCGTGTCTGTATCTTGCCCTCAACATACAGCTGCATTCCTTTGCGGATATATTTTTCGGCAAGCTCAGCCAGAGAGCGCCAGGCCACAATGGTGTGCCATTCCGTGCGGTCAGGCACTTGTGTGCCGTTTTGCATGGTGAATCCGCGTTCAGTTGTAGCCAATGTGAAGTTTGCTACTGCAACGTTCTTGTCCAGATAACGGACTTCCGGGTCGCGTCCTACGTTGCCTACTAAAATAACCTTGTTGACTGACATAATTGTGAAATTTAAGTGAAATAATGGGGGTAAATATATGGATATTTTTTGAAAAATGGAAATATATGCGGAATAAATTTTCTTTGTTTGGAGAAAAAATCGTATTTTTGAAACCAAATTCTAACCCTAATCAAAATAAACATGAGACTAATTATTGAACCGGATTACGCGAGCGTATCCCAATGGGCTGCCAACTATGTTGTAGCCAGCATTAACAGAGCAAAGCCGACAGCAGAAAAACCGTTTATCCTGGGGTTGCCGACAGGCTCTTCCCCGCTGGGTATGTATCGCCGTTTGATAGAATTGCATAAACAGGGACTTGTTTCTTTCAAACATGTGATAACTTTCAATATGGATGAATATGTGAATCTCCCCAAGGAGCATCCGGAAAGTTATTATTCTTTCATGTGGAACAATTTTTTCAGCCATATTGACATTGTGCCGGAGAATGTGAACATATTGAACGGCAATGCGCCCGATTTGGTTGCTGAATGTACCCGCTACGAAGCCAAGATGAAGGAGTTGGGCGGTGTGGACCTGTTCCTGGGAGGCATTGGTCCTGATGGTCATATTGCATTCAATGAGCCGGCTTCGTCCTTGACATCGCGCACGCGCCAGAAGACCTTGACCACTGATACGCTGATTGCCAATTCACGTTTCTTTGACAATGATGTGAACAAAGTGCCGAAAACGGCTCTGACGGTCGGTGTCGGAACGGTTTTGGATGCCAAGGAAGTGCTGATTATCGTGAACGGGCACAACAAGGCGCGCGCTTTACGCCACGCGGTGGAAGAACCGATCAACCACATGTGGACAATCAGCGCCCTGCAAATGCACCCGAAGGGGATTATCGTTTGCGACTATGAGGCTTGCGCCGAGCTGAAGGTTGGTACCTACAAATACTTTCTGGATATTGAGAAAGACCACTTGAATCCGGAATCGTTATTGTAGTAATTAATGTTTGTTTCATAATGTTGGGGTCGTTCAAATTTATTTGAACGGCCTTTTTTCTTTCTGAAGAAAAGTACTTTTTCCTATCGGTGGATGCTGATTTCCCGTGTCCGGTTGTCGGGCAAGACTTGTATGTCCACCTGCACGAGGTTGCCGGGTAGGATAGGGGAGATGTTTTCCGCCCATTCGATAAAACACAGGTTGCCGCTGTACAGGTATTCTTCGGCTCCCAAGTCCAGGGCTTCCTGGATATTCTTCAGCCGGTAGCAGTCGAAATGGTAAATGATGCGGTGGTCATCGGTTTCATATTCGTTGACGATGGCAAAAGTCGGGCTGTTCACGGTGTCGTTTACGCCGAGCTCTTCGCAGATGGCTTTGATGAACGTGGTTTTGCCGGCACCCATTGGACCATTGAATGCGAACACGCGGTCGCTGCCGATTTGCCGGATAAATTGTCGTGCGGTTTCGTTTATGCTGTCGAGTGATGCTATGGTCAATTTCATTTCGTTTTTTTTGTTTGCAAAAGTAGTCAATATTATTCGGGCGTTTGAGGTTTTGACATTAAAAAAATCTGGATATTTGTACAGCCTTTTCCCGAAAAAACGAATCTCAGACACTTCCGGCGGGGTGAAAATGATTGTAAAACACTGATGCCCTGCGTTTTCCGATAACTTTTTCCAATTCTTCCAAATCGGCCGTTTTAGCGCGTTTCAGGCTCTTGAAATGCTGGATAAGCTCGTTTTTGGTTTTTTCGCCAATTCCGGTTATGTTGTCCAGCTCCGAAGCGAGCTGCGACTTGCTACGCTTGTCGCGATGGAAGCTGATGGCGAAGCGGTGGACTTCTTCCTGTATCCCGGCCAGGAATTTGAAGATTTCTTCTGTCGGTTTCAGGCCGACTGCTTGCGGCGGAAATCCGAACAGCAGTTCATGTGTTTGATGGTGTTCGTTTTTTGCCAGTCCGGCAATCGGTATTTCCACTCCGACTTCTTCCGTTGCCTGCCGTATCATTTCCATTTGTCCGGCTCCGCCGTCGGCAATAATCAGGTCGGGTAGGGGAGAATGCTCCTGGACAAGGCGGCTGTATCGCCGTTTGACCACTTCTTTCATGCTCGCGTAGTCGTCCGGGCCTTCCACGGTTTTTATGATGTATTTGCGGTAATCCTTTTTGGATGGTTTGGCTTGTTTGTAAACCACACATGCGGCCACGGCGTCGCTGCCGCTAATGTTCGAGTTGTCGAAACACTCGATGTGCATGGGCATTTTTTCCAGATGCAGTTTGGCTTGCAGGCTGCCGAGCAGCCGTGCCATGCGCTGGTTGGGGTTCAGCTTTTCAGCCCGTTTGTATTTGTCTATTTTGTATTGCTTGACGTTTTGCAGCGACAAGTCCAGCAATTTCCGTTTGTCGCCTATTTTCGGGATATAAAAATCCACTCCGTTCAGTTCCATGTCCGGCAGGAAAGGAACAAGCGCTGTTTTGGCCGAACTCTGGAGCAGGTTGCGCAACTCCAGAATTCCCATGGCGAATAATTCTTCCCTGGGTTCATCCATGGTTTTCTGATATTCGATGGTGTATCCTTTTACAATGGCCCCTTTCACGATGTGCAGCATGTTGATGTATGCGCTGTTTTCGTCTTCCTCGTAGCCATACACATCCATGTTATCATCGTGAATTGTCGTGATGATGGTTTTTGCCTGATATTTTACGATGGCATCGTATTTTTCCTTTAGGATTTGTGCTTCCTCAAATTTCAATTCCGCTGCCAGCCGCTGCATTTCCTGGAGCAGGTAATCCGTAATGTTGTGGCTGTTGCCTTTGGCTATTTCCTTGATTTCATCAATCATGTGCATGTATTCCGCCTGGCTTTGCAGTCCCTCGCAGCAGCCTTTGCAGTTCTTTATGTGATATTGGAGGCATACCTTGAATTGTCCGGCGGCGATTTTATCGGGGGTTAAAGGTAATCGGCAAGTACGGACAGGGTAAATTTCCTGTATCAGTTCGAGCAGCGTGTTCAGTACGTATACGGAGCTGTATGGCCCGAAGTATTCCGCGCCTTTTATGATTTGCCGCGTCCGGAAAACGCGCGGGAACGGTTCTTTGGTTATGCACAGCCACGGATAGGTTTTCCCATCCTTGAGCAATACGTTGTAGCGTGGCTGGTATTGTTTTATCAGGTTGTTTTCCAGAAGCAGTGCATCTGTTTCCGTGTTCACTACAATGTATTTCAGGTCGTGTATGTGCTTTACCAGCATTCTGGTTTTTATGGAGTCGTGTTCCTTGTTGAAATAGGATGAAACGCGCCTTTTCAGGTTTTTTGCTTTCCCGACATAGATGATGGTTCCTTCCTTGTTGAAGTATTGGTATACGCCCGGAGTTTCCGGCAAGGTGGAAATAATCTGCTTGATATGTGATTGGGCATCCAAAGCTGGGCACTGTTTAAAATGGTTCGCTCCTGCAAAAATAGGCATTTTTATTTTGCTTTTCGGGCTGTGTTGCTCGAGCTTTGTTGATTTTTTGTGTTTTTCTTTTCCCGTATTTTGTCTGTATTTACTTTTTTATGTTGATAATCAAGTTTTTAAATGTAGAAATACTGATTTTCTCAATCTTTTCTCCATACAGGCAGAATATGTTTGTTTTACCAATTTTGATGATGACGATGTTTTGCCCCTTGTTTTTGTTGTGGGTTACTGGTCCTTTTTCTATTTCGTTGCTGAATGTCATGCTTATTCCGATTCCATCGTTTATTTTCAATTGTATTTTTGGAAATGTCATGGATATGTTGCCTTGCAGGCAAAAGCATAAGAGAGCAATGAAAATTGCCGGAATGATTTTTCTGATTTTTGTTTTGTGGACCTGTGTGTTCATTTTCTGAAAAATGGATTGATAAAAAAAGCGCAGATAGAAATTTATCTACGCCACGAGGTCCTGAGAAAACCCAACAAGGAAAATAAACTTCTATCCGCGCCGGGGGGACAGAAATTCTCCTTGTCTGTTGTTTTGCGTTTATGCAAATGAAATTTCTCAGGTTTCGTGGCATAAATTCAGCAAACGCTTCTTGTTATTGTTGTTTTTATTTCTGACTGGTTCTTTAATTCATTTTGATTGGTTTTTTGTTGTTTTGCAAAGTTAGCGGATTTGTTCGGAACTGGCAAGTGTGTTTTGGCATGGTTTTTTCTGTTTTCAACAACTTGTGTAAACCATAAATTGTTGTTGTTATGAAAAATCAGAATTTTTGGATGGGATTTGCGGTAGCTGCTGGTCTTGTTGTTTCGAGTTTTGTTTTGAAAGGTGCGCTTGAGAATTTTAAGGATCGCGACCGGATTGTTTCTGTGAAGGGTTTGTGCGAGCGTTCTGTTGAAGCGGATTATGTGATTTGGCCGTTGGTTTACAAGGAAGTCGGTGACGACTTGCCGGAAATTATAGAAAACGTGAGCCGTAAAAACAATGATGTTCGTACTTTTTTGGTGCAAAAGGGTATAAATGCCGATGAAATCTCTTTTTCAGCTCCCGCTGTTATTGATTTGGAAGCTGATCGTTATCGGACCGAGAAGGCTCCTTATCGTTACAATGTGACTTCTGTCATAACTGTTGCGTCCGGTAAGGTTGGGCTTGTCCGCCAGCTGATGTCCCAGCAGTCGGAATTGATGGAAAAAGGTATTGTTCTTACGCAGGATGATTATCAGTATCAGACTATTTTTTCCTATAATGCTTTGAATGACATTAAGCCGGAAATGATAGAGCAGGCAACAAAGAATGCCCGTGAAGCTGCGCTGAAATTTGCCGATGACTCCGGCAGCAAATTGGGAAAAATCCGTACTGCCGACCAGGGAACATTCTCCATTATGGACAGGGATAATAATACGCCTTATATCAAGACAGTCCGGGTCGTGACGCGGGTTGATTATTTTCTGAAAGATTGATTGAAGTGTGTTTGCATGTTGAAAGCCGGGAAACCGGCTTTCAACATGATTGGTTTTTCAGTTTTTCTTTCAATAATGTATGAGTGATTCTATTTCCACATCACTGTCAAAAATCTGTCTTCCGTTCAGGTCATCCAGTTCGACAAGGAAATTGACGTAGATTTTTTTGACATTGAATTTTTTGATGAGTTGTACTGCTGCTGCCATTGTTCCTCCGGTTGCCAGCAGGTCATCATGAATCAGGACAATGTCATTCTCTGAAAGTGCATCCTTGTGTATTTGAATGGTGTCTGTGCCATATTCTTTCTGGTAACTCACATCGATGGTTTCTGCCGGTAGTTTCCCTTTTTTCCGTACAGGAACGAATCCGGCATGTATTTTCTGTCCCAGGACGGGAGCCATGATAAAACCGCGTGATTCGATTCCTATTACTTTCGTAATGCCTTTGTCTTTGTAGATGCTGTACATTTCTTCTTCAAAGAAGCGCATGCATTCCGGATTTTTGAAGGCGGTTGTCAGGTCTCTGAAAACAATGCCTTTGATTGGGAAGTCTTTTACGTCCCTGATTTCTTTTTTTACATCTTCGGCTGTCATAAGATTGATTGTTATTATAAAATAAAATGTTTCACGTGGAACAATTTGTTGCTATCTTCCCAAAAGCACGAGCAGGATGTTTACGTCATTGGGCGAAATTCCGGGAATCCGTGCGGCTTGTCCGATGGTTTCCGGTTCTATTTTCATGAGCTTTTGCCTCGCTTCCGTCGATATGGAATTTACTTTTTGGTAATCAATGCGGCCTTTGAGCGGGATGTCTTCCAGACGGTGCAGTTTCTCCGCTATCTGTTTTTCCCGGTCAATGTAACCGCTGTATTTGATGATGATTTCCGTGCTTTCGATAACTTCTTCCGGTTGTATTTGGATGTTGTCGATTTTTGTTTTTAATTCCGGGATTGCTTCTGCCAAATCATATATGCCCAATTGCGGGCGCAGGATAAGGTCGTTCAGCTTGCAGCCAAATCGTAATTCAGTCAGGTCGCGTGCTTCCAGAAAGGGATTGATTTGTGCCGGCTTGACGGAATAATTCCGAATGAACGAGAGCAAAGCGGCTTGTTGCTCTTTTTTCTGTAACAGCAACTGATAACGGTCGGCTTTTGCGAGTCCGAGTTCGTAGGAACGTTCTGTCAGACGCATGTCGGCATCATCCTGACGCAACAGGATGCGATATTCGGCCCGCGACGTAAACATGCGGTATGGCTCATCAACGCCTTTTGTAACCAAATCATCCACGAGAACACCGATATAGGACTCATCGCGTCCGAAGGTAAAAGGTGCGCCTCCGTGACAGTTTTGATGTGCGTTGATTCCGGCTAACAGACCTTGTCCGGCTGCTTCTTCATATCCGGTTGTCCCGTTTATCTGTCCCGCAAAAAACAGGTTCTTAATGCGTTTGGTTTCCAACGTGTGCAACAGTTGTGTCGGATCGAAAAAGTCGTATTCAATGGCATAGCCCGGGCGATAGAGTTGTATGTTTTCCAGTCCTTTTACGGTTTTGAGTGCATTCAACTGAATTTGCAGGGGCAGGGAAGATGAAAACCCGTTTATATAATATTCCTGCGAATCGACACCTTCCGGTTCTATGAAGAGTTGATGTGCGTTCTTGTCGGCAAAAGTAACGATTTTCGTTTCGATACTTGGGCAATAACGCGGGCCGATACTTTTGATTTGTCCGTTGTAAAGCGGTGAATCTTTCAGGCCTTTGCGCAGCTCTTCGTGGGTTTGTTCGTTGGTGTATGTAATCCAGCAACTCATTTGTTTGAGTTCGCGTTTTACCGTGTCCAGGTATGAAAATTTATGGAAATCGTCATCACCTTTCTGCTCGGTCATGGCATGGAAGTTTATGCTTCGCGCATCGACGCGGCAGGGCGTGCCGGTTTTCATGCGTCCGGCTGCAAACCCGAGCGATTTCAGTTGTTCGGTAAGGCCAAACGAAGCGGGTTCGGAGATGCGTCCGCCGATAATCTGCGTCTTGCCGAAATGGAGCAGTCCGTTCAGAAATGTGCCGTTTGTCAGAATGACGGCTTGCGCTTTCATGGTGACGCCAAGCAAGGTTTTCACACCTTTGATTTCGTTGTTTTCTACCATGAGTTCGATAACCGTATCTTGCCAAAGATACAGGTTTGGGGTGTTGCTGACTGTTTTTGTCCATTCTTCCATGAAGCGTTTGCGGTCGCTTTGGGAGCGTGGACTCCACATGGCCGGTCCCTTTGAACGGTTCAGCATACGGAACTGGATGGCACTCCGGTCGGTAACGATACCCATTTGTCCGCCCATGGCATCAATCTCGCGTACGATTTGTCCTTTGGCTATGCCACCTACCGCGGGATTACAGCTCATTTGTCCGATTTTGTTCATGTCCATGGTTATGAGCAAGGTCTTCGAACCCAGATTTGCCGCTGTGCAGGCGGCTTCACAACCGGCATGACCGGCACCTACTACTATTATGTCGTATTTAAAATCCATTATCTCAATTTTTCTAACCGTGCGGCATCCAGACGCAAGAAGATAAACAATAAAATGGTGAAGCCCCATAACGAGGAACCTCCGTAACTGAAAAACGGCAACGGGATTCCAATGACGGGCATTATGCCTAAAACCATGCCGACGTTAATCATCAGATGGAAAAAGAAAATGCTTGCAACGCAATATCCGTAAACGCGGCTGAATGTGTCTCTTTGACGTTCGGCCAGTTTTAGCAGACGCATCAGAAACAGCCAGTAAACAATCAGTACGCCCGCTGTTCCCAAAAATCCCCATTCTTCGCCTACGGTGCAGAAAATAAAATCCGTGTCCTGTTCTGGTACATATTTCAATTTGGTTTGTGTCCCGTTCAGGAAGCCTTTTCCTGTAAGGCCGCCGGAGCCAATGGCAATTTTGGACTGATTGACGTTGTAACCATCACCTTGGGGGTCATCTGTAATTCCCAATAAAACCTCAATACGTGTCTTTTGATGAGGCTGGAGTATGTTATCGAATGCGTAATTTGCTGAAAAACAATATATTATGGAGCAAATAGAGAATAATATACCCCAACCAAGCTGGATTTTTCTGCTTACCAGGGCAATGTAAGCCAGATAAATATCAGCCGCTAATATAATTCCAATGGAAAGATAGTTGAAATTAACCGGATGCCAGTTGTTAATGATAATGCCGACCAGAAAGGCAAGCGCAATTCCGGCAGACATGAAAGCCGTTTCCTTTTTCTTATGTTCTTTGAACAACAGTATGCCGGCCTGTAACAGCAGAATGAACAACATGCAACTGAAGAATCCCCATGTGCCGGTTCCCAGTGGCAGGGATATGGTTCCGAAGCGGATGACGACTACAAAGAACACGATGGCTATCAATGTGAGCCACAGTATGATGCCGTTCATTCCTTCCCGGTAGAACACAAGCAGGAACGAAACGAAAACCAAGGCCGAGCCGGTTTCTTTTTGCGGAACCATAATCAGGAAGAACGGGATAAAAATAAGCAGGGCAGGGATGAACAGATCTTTCAGAGAACGCACTTTGTAGCCGTAGGAGTTCATGAAGCGTGCAATTGCCAGTGCGGTAGCTACTTTTGCGAATTCGGCAGGTTGCAGACTGACCGGTCCCAGGGATAGCCACGAGCGCGAACCTTTTACATCTTCCGCCAGGAACGGTGTTATTATCAGTAGTGCAACGACGATGCCGTAAATGACATATGCAAAAAAGTTGTACATTTTTGAATCAATGAGCAGGAGTATTCCTCCTATTCCGATGGCAGTCAGGATCCATACAAACTGTTTGCCGGCACGATGCCCGAAATCAAGGATATTGGTTTGGTCAAAGGTATAGCTTGCCCCGTAAATATTAAGCCATCCGAACAGGACCAGGGCTAAAAACATGATTATAGTGGTCCAGTCGAGTGCATATGTTATGCTAACGTTTCTTGACATCTGGATTGATAACTGTTGTTGATATGCGGTTAAATAGATCTTTCCGTTTAATGGTTCCGTACATGTACTGTTCTATTAGCAAACTGGCTATCGGTGCGGCCCATGTGGCACCAAATCCGGCATTTTCGACAACGACGGCCAGTACAATCCGAGGGTTTTCTTTGGGTGCGAATCCTACGAACAGGGAATGGTCCTTGCCCTGGCTGTTCTGTACGGTTCCTGTTTTTCCGCACATGGAAATGTCTGGCAGTTTATAATAGCGGCCTGTTCCATATTCAAACACGTGATACATGCCTTCCTTGACGATGGAAAAGTGTTGTGATTCCACATTTGTCAAATGCTTGTGTTGTAGTAGTGAGTCGCATTTGTTCAGGTGTGGTGTGATGTAATAACCATCATTGGCGATGGCTGCAATGGCGTTGGCCAGCTGTAATGGTGTAACCAGAATCTCACCTTGACCAATTGACAGGGAACGGATTGTCAGCGCGCGCCAACCGGTTTCACCATAGTATTTTGTATAGAAATCCTTGGTCGGGATATAGCCTCTGGATTGTTCGTACAAGTCGGTGTCGCTGAATTTTTGTCCGAAGCCGAAACTCATTACATCCTTGCGCCATTGTTCATACTGCGCCTTGAAAAGGGCGTTTTTCTCTCCGTATCCGTTTTTTTCAAGTGTTTCCCGGAAGGCTCCCCAGAAATAAGGGTTGCAACTTTGTTCTATGGCGTTGAGCAAGGTAATTTTTGAGCCGTGGTGATGCGTGCATTTAATGGGTGTCGAGGCGGGGCCGTTGCACGGGAAAACGGATTTCTCCGTGATTCCTCCTTCCTGCAGGCATACCAATGCCTGAATGGTCTTGAATGTGGAGCCAGGAGAATATTGGGCCTGGGTTGCTCTGTTCATCAAGGGTTTGGTCTTGTCATGCACCAGATCAGCGTAATTTTCGGAGCGTGGCCGTCCGACAAGCAACGCCGGATTCCATGTCGGATTGGAGGCCAATGCCAGAATTTCGCCGGTTGCGGGTTCTATGGCAACAACGCTGCCGATTTTACCGCTTAGCAGTTCTTCCGCTGTAATCTGCAATTGTATGTCCAGCGTCAGTGTCAGGTCAGTGCCGGCATGCGGTTCTATGTCTTGTGCGCCGTTTTCATACCTGCCGATAATCCGCCCGCGGACATCGCGCAACATGATTTCCGTACCTTTTTCTCCGCGCAAGGCTTTTTCATAAGTGTATTCTATGCCGTCGCGGCCAGCATAATCTCCGCTCTGGTAATAAGGATCATCATCAAGCATTTTTTGCGAAACCTCGCCGATACTTCCGAGAACATGTGCTGCATTCGGGTATGTGTAGTCGCGCAAGGTCCTGTTTTGTATGTATACGCCGGGATACATGTATAGTGTTTCCTGTAAGGTCGCAATCTCTTCCGGACGTAGTTGTGTCATGAATATCTGTGGCGTATAACGAGAATAGCCGCGATTTTTCCGGCGGTCTTTGATACTGGCCATCCGTTCGTTGAAAAAGCCGGTATCTATGTTCAGGGCTTTGCAGAAGCCGGTTGTATCGAATTTATCGGACATTTCCCGCAGAATCAGGGTGATGTCGTAGGCTGGCTGGTTGAACACGAGCAGTTCGCCGTTGCGGTCGTAGATCAATCCGCGTGGCGGATATTGCGTTTTGCGCAACAGGGCGTTGCTGTCGGCACGCTCGGCATATTTGTCGTTCAAGATTTGCAGGGAAAACAATCGTATGATGTAGATGACAATGACGGTTGTCATGATAGCTGCTATGATATATCTGCGTTTATATAGCGTGTCGTTGATCATACGGGTTTAGTTTCTTTTAAGGAATTGCAGGGCTATGATTATTGCGATGGATACGGCAGAACTGATGACGATGCGCAAGAGCGTAATCCACCAGTTCACAAAAGTCATTGTTTCCAGTGCCAGCAGTGCGGTGTGATGTATAACGGTTAACAAGACTACATATTTGATATAGGGCATGACACCGAACGAATGGAATGAAGGTATGTTTGTTATGCGGTTTTCTTCGGAAACGAACAGTTTGATGGCAAAATAGCGCAGATAGGCAATCAGCACGCATGCAAAGGTGTGTAACCCCAGTGTATTTGAGAACATGTCAATGGTCAATCCGAGTACGAAGCCGGCTATCAGGTCAAGCCACCGCGGGCATGAAACCGGAAGACTCAGGATGAACAAAATGTAAATATAGGGTGTGCAGAAGGTGAATTGCAGGTTGTTCAGGAACAGAACCTGCACGATAACCAGCAGTAAGAACCTCAGTATGTTTTCCGTAATTATTCTCATGGATGTCAGTTAGTTTGGATTGTCGTTGGCCGTATTTTCCAGTGATTCCCATTCAGGGCGGTTGTTGTTCCGGATAACCCGCACATAGGAAAGTGTCCGGAAATTGACAGCAAGCCGTAGCTGGATGTTATAATAGGCATCATTCTCGCCCAGGCTGAATTCCTCTACCGTGCCGACCGGAATGCCTTCCGGAAAAACGGAAGTTAAGCCGCTGGTGATTATGCTGTCGCCTTTGTTAACGTGCACATGGCGGGCTATGTCCATCAGGTTGGCGAATCGGTAGTCCTTGCCCTGCCATTCCACCGGTCCAATGTAGTTGTTGGATTTGAATTTGGAGTTGATGGAGATTTCCGGATTCAGGATGGGGATTATGACTGCGAATTTTTCAGAAACGGTCTTGACGATGCCGACAACGCCATCTGTGGCAATTACGCCCATTCCGGGCATGATACCATCGCGTTTGCCTTTGTTTATGGTTATGTAGTTCTTGTATTTGTTGGTTGAATTGTTGATGATTTTTGCCGGTATGTATTGCAGGTCATTTTCAGCCGGAATATAGGTCGTGTCATTTTGTTGGTTTCTGATTCGCCCCAGTTCGTTTTGCAGTTCCACAATTTGGTTGCGCAAGTCGGCATTTTCTTCGTTCAGCTTTATGTTGGCCTGTTTCAGTTTGAAAAAATCAATGACACTTCCGCTGACCTGGTACATGCGTGCGGCGATTGAATTTGCCGAAGATAAGAGCACGATGCGCTGATAGCCCGTGTTGTGTACAATCAGCAGAAAAGCCGTTGTTTCCAGTAGCAGGAACAGGAAAAAAATGCTGTAACGGATAAAGAATTGAATCAGATTTTTCATAAGTCAATGATATGCCACGAGCTACAAGTTGCTTTTTGGGGCATAACTTGCAGCTCGCAATTAGACATTGGAACGTCTTATTACCGGATCAGGAACGAGAACTTGTCCGTATTTTTCAGGGCAATTCCCGTTCCACGGGCTACAGCCCGCAGAGGATCGTCCGCCACATAGAACGGAATGTTGATTTTGGTTGTCAGACGTTTGTCCAGTCCGCGGAGCAACGCACCTCCACCAGCCAGATAAATGCCGCGTTGGACAATATCCGCATACAATTCGGGCGGCGTCTGTTCCAGTGCGCTGAGTATGGCGTTTTCGATTTTCGCAATTGATTTTTCCAGGCAGTGGGCTATTTCCTGATAGGAAACCGGCACTTGCATGGGCAGTGCGGTCATTCGGTTCGGGCCGCTTACGATATAGTCTTCGGGAGCGTCTTCCAGTTCCGTCAATGCGGAGCCGACCTCGATTTTGATGCGTTCCGCGGTCGATTCGCCGACTTTCATGTTGTGCATGCGCCCCATGTATTCAATGATGTCATCCGTCAGGTCATCTCCGGCAATCTTGATGGATTTGTTGCACACGATGCCGCCCAACGAGATAACCGCGATTTCAGTTGTTCCGCCGCCAATGTCGACAATCATGCAGCCTTCCGGGGCCTCCACGTCAATACCGATGCCGATAGCGGCAGCCATTGGCTCATAAATCATGTAGACTTCGCGGCCGCCGGCATGTTCCGAGGAGTCACGGACGGCACGTATTTCAACTTCCGTGCTTCCGGAAGGAATGCAGACAACCATTTTCAGCGATGGCGTGAACATGCGGCTTTTCTGCGGAATCATTTTTATCATGCCGCGCATCATCATCTCGCAGGCGTAAAAGTCGGCAATAACACCGTCGCGGAGCGGGCGTATGGTGCGTATGCCTTCGTTTTCGCGTCCACGCATTTGGTGCGCTTTCTTGCCGATGGCAAGCAACTTGTCGGACCGCTTGTCCAATGCGACGACGGATGGTTCATCTACAACGACTTTGTCGTTGCAAATCACAATGGTATTGGCTGTACCCAAATCCATTGCTATTTCTTGTGTGAAAGTGAATAGTCCCATGTTATTGTGTTTTTGATTTTTGCTGTTGCTGTTTTAGTGTTTGAAATGTCTGAATCCGGTTGTTGCCATGGCAATGCCCAGTTCGTTGCATTTGTCAATGGATTTTTGGTCGTTGATGGAACCGCCTGGCTGTACAACGGCCGTGATGCCGGCTTGTGCGGCTATTTCCACGCAATCGGGGAACGGGAAGAATGCATCGGAAGCCATGACTGCGCCGTTCAGGTCGAAGTTGAAACTGTGTGCTTTTTCCACGGCTTGTTTCAGCGCGTCCACACGCGATGTCTGGCCAATGCCGCTTGCGCAAAGCTGTTTGTTCCTGGCCAGTACAATGGCGTTTGATTTGGAATGTTTGACTATCTTGTTGGCAAACAGCAGGTCTTCCTTTTCGGTTTCTGTCAGGTCTTTGTCCGTGACTGTTTTCAGTTCGGAAACCTCTTCCACTTTCAAGTCCTTGTCTTGAACCAGCACGCCGTTCAAGACGGATCTGAACTGCATGGTTGCATCGGGATTCTTTTTTTGTATCAGAATGATTCTGTTTTTCTTTTGTGTCAGTATTTCCAGGGCATCCATGTCGTAGTCGGGTGCAATAACCACTTCGAAGAATATTTTGTTCATTTCCTCGGCTGTGGCTTTGTCTATGGCTGCGTTTGCAATGATAATGCCTCCGAATGCGGAAACAGGATCGCCGGCCAATGCATCTTTCCATGCGTCGCAAAGCGTGGGGCGCGATGCAAGTCCGCAGGCGTTGTTGTGTTTCAGTATGGCAACTGTTATGTCGTCAAAATCATTCATCAGGTTCACGGCTGCATCAATGTCCAGCAGGTTGTTGTAGGAGATTTCCTTGCCATGGATTTGTTCGAACATTTCATCGAAATTGCCGAAGAAGAATCCTTTCTGGTGTGGGTTTTCGCCATAGCGCAATGGTTTCGATTCGTCGAATGCGATTCTGAATGCCGATTTGTTGTCTCCGTCAAAGTAGTTGAAGATGGCACTGTCGTAATGGCTTGAAACGGCAAATGCTTCTTTGGCAAACCAGCGGCGTTCTTCCAGTGTGGTGTTTGCTCCGTGTTCGTTCAGCACATCCAGAAGCGGTTGATATTGTGCTTTGGATGCCACTATGACGACATCCTTGTAATTCTTGGCGGCAGCGCGTATGAGCGAAATGCCGCCGATGTCTATTTTTTCGATAATGGCCTGCTCGTCGGCGCCGGAAGCAACTGTTTCTTCAAACGGATATAAATCTACAATGACCAGGTCTATTTCCGGAATTTCATATTGGGCGATTTGTCGTTGGTCCTCTTCGTTGTCGCGCCGGCAAAGTATGCCGCCGAACACTTTCGGATGCAGGGTTTTGACGCGTCCGCCCAAGATGGATGGATATGTGGTCAGGTCTTCTACGGCTTGGCATGGAATGCCGAGTGATTCGATAAACGATTGTGTCCCGCCCGTAGATAAAAATTCAACACCCTCTTCATGCAGTTTTCGGATAATCGTGTCCAGATTGTCCTTGTGATAGACAGAAATTAAAGCTCGCTTGATTTTTTTTGTTGCCATGAGTCCTACTATAAAAATTTGAGTAGGCAAAATTATAAAAAAATGTTCTTGGATGCAATAATTAAATTGTGGCGATGTGGAGATTTATTTATCCGTGTTTTTGCTTTCTTCTCCTTTCAGTGTAGGCAAGCTGATGTGGTATTTTACGGCAATGATGCGTATCAGAATTACGGTAACAGCGGTTGCTGTGCCGGTCAGTGCGGTATGAAGCCCGATGAAATCGCATAAATAGTATACAAATCCGCCCAAAATGCATGCTATGGCATAAATGTCCTTGCGGAAAATCAGCGGTTCTTCGTTGATGAGTGTGTCCCGGAAAACGCCTCCGGCCGCACCGGTAAGTGTGCCCATGATAATACCGACAAACATGGGGAAACCGGCTGCATTGCTTTTTTCAATGCCGACTACCGTAAACAATGCGAGCCCGATGGCATCGAAAATAAAAATGGTGTTGTGCATGTGTATCACCTTGTCTCCCAGAATAAGGACAGCGATCAATGCAAATCCTGTCACAATCAGGTAGGATGGCTGTGTCATCCAGAAGGGTGTACAGCCCAGCAACAGGTCGCGCAGTGTTCCGCCGCCGACGGCTGTTACCAGCCCTATGACATAAGCTCCGAACCAGTCGAAGTGTTTGGCGGATGCAAGCCGGATTCCGCTGATGGCAAAGGCAAATGTTCCGATGTAATCGAGGATTGTTATGAATGTCATGTCTGTAGACGTTTATTTCGGTGCCAGGGTAACGAGCGGCACCAGCATTTCTTCCATGGAAACTCCACCGTGCTGCAGGGTGTTTTTGTAGTAGCTTACGTAGTAGTTGTAATTGTTCGGGTAGGCAAAAAAGTCGTTTTGTGTCGCGAAAATATAGGTGGAGCTGACGTTGGGACATGGTAACCCTATTTTCCTGGGTTGGGTGACTTCATAGACTTTCTGTGCGTTGTAGCTTAATGATTTGCCTATTTTGTAACGCAAGTTCACGTTGGTGTTTTTGTCGCCGATGACTTTGACCGGGTCGGTGATTTTTACGGTGCCGTGATCGGTTGTTACAACTACCTTGCATCTCATTCCGGCAATTGATTTGAATAGTTCGTATGTCGGCGAGTGCTTGAACCATGATTTTGTCAGCGATAGGTAGGCCGGTTCATCGTTGGCCAGTTCGCGCATCATTTTGCTTTCCGTGCGGGAATGGCTCAGCATGTCAATGAAATTGAGTACGATGACATTCAGTTGTTTCTGGCGGAGCTGGGGTAGCCTGCCGATAAGTTTCTCACAATAGTCTGATTCGTTTACTTTGTTGTATGAAAAACTGTAATGTTTTCTGAAGCGGTCCAGTTGTGTCTGAATCAGCCGGTCTTCCATGAGGTTCTTGCCCGTTTCCTCTTCCTCTTCGACCCATAGTTCTGGATACATTTGCTGGATTTGCAGTGGCATCAGGCCGGAAAAGATGGCGTTCCGTGCATATTGTGTGGCTGTAGGCAGGATGCTGCAATACATGCTGTCATCTACGACATTGTAGAACTCGTTCAGGAGTGTTTGTATTACTTTCCACTGGTCGTATCTGAAGTTGTCTATCAGGATAAAGAAAACACTTTCATTGTTGTCCAACAGCGGGAATATCCTTTTCTTGAAAATGTCGGGGCTGAGCATTGGACGTTCACTGGTTTGTTCGAACCATGTTTCGTAGTTGTTACGGATGAATCTGGCAAATGCTTTGTTTGCATCGGCTTTTTGCGATTCCAACAGTTCCCGCATGCTTTTGTCGCTTTCCTGCAATTCGAGTTCCCAGTAGACAAGTGTTTTGTGTATGCCCATGAACTCATTCAGGGTGGTTGCCTTGTCTATGACAAAGCTGAGATCCTGGTATTCCTGCCGGTATGTGGTTGTCGTATGTTCGTTTATAATGTCTTTTTTGTGTATGTGTTTTTTCAGGGTCATTAGAATCTGGTTCGGGTTTACCGGTTTGATCAGGTAGTCGGCTATCTTGTTGCCGATGGCCATGTCCATGATGTTTTCTTCTTCGCTTTTCGTGATCATCACTATGGGTGTGGATGGATTTATGGCCTTGATGTCTGACAGGGTTTCCAGTCCGCTTAGTCCCGGCATGTTTTCATCAAGGAAAACGATATCGAAGTTTTCCTGCTGGCATAGTTCCACGGCATCCTTGCCGTTTGTGGTTGTGATAACTTCATAGCCTTTTTCTTCCAGAAAAATGATGTATGGGCGCAGCAAATCGATTTCATCATCAGCCCAAAGTATGCGCTCGGATTTCATAGTTTATGAGATTGAATTTGTTTTTGTGGCCATGCAATAATGGTGCCGCTTGCTCAGGATTCTGTTTTCTGGCTCCGGCCGCTTCCGGTTGCCCGCCACAGTTTGTATTCATCGATATCTTTGATTCCAGCCGTAATCAGGTCCAGATTTTCCTTGCCTATGCCGAGAATATCGGCTTTCAGTTCGTGCAGCAACAGGTTCATTTCCGTGTTGTTGTGCAACAGGTCAATATACCATTGCGTTTCTTTTTCCGAGTCCATGTAGTTTATTTTCAGGGCGGATGTGCCGTCCGTGAAATTGGTCATGGCCGTCATGTCAAAGTCTTTGATGAGGAATTGCGAAAAGTTGAACAGGGCTACATTGTAGAGCAGTTTGTTCAGGTTGTCTGCATTTTCCGGAATAATGATAAGGACTATGTGTTGCATGTTGTCTTCTGCCATGAATGTCTTGTTGGCATTTTCTTCGGTTTCCGTTTCGGCTAATTCGGTTTCACGGCGTGTCAGCAGTGTTCCGTGCGATTCGCCTGTTTGTGATTCCATTCCCTGGTTCATCAATGCGAGCATGTCTTTGGCCATTGCGCTGACATCGCTTTCCGGAAAACGGTTTATCATGTCGCGCAATGCATCGCCGAAAGCTTGTGGGTTTTGGGTTTTTGCTGTTGCCAGAGCGTTCAGGAACAGATATTTGGGCATTAACGGCGACAGTGGAAAATTCTGTTCCGCATATTGTGTGTTTTCAAAGACGGTCTGGTAGCGGCTTTGTGAATATGCCTGATAGGTGGCGGCGTACAATGAGTCTTGTTCTGCGTTCATTTTACGCATGCGTTCGGCATAGTTTGGGTCGGCAAGCATTTGTGCGTATTTGCTGTCGGGGAATTTTGCCAGCAGGGCCATGCGGTGTGTTTCTGCTTCCGCGGCATTGCCTTGTTGCAGGAAAATCAGGTAGCGCGTGTAATAAACGTCCGGCATGCGGTTGTCGGCAGGGAATCGTTTTTCGAATTCATCGAATGTTTCCAGTGACATGTTGATGTCTTCCACCCGGTCCTTGTAGATGAATCCCATGTTGAACAAGGCGGTTGCTATGAGTTCATCAGACAGTTTGAGTTGTTCCTCGGTTTTGGGAATCTGGTTCAGGTAGAATTCCGGTTTTTTTGTATCGCTTATGGCATCGGTGGCGGCAATGCTGTCGTTGCCCTCAATGGTTTCACCTGTTCCGTCGCCTGTTTCATCGGCAAACAGTGTGGTCACACTTTTGCTTGCCCGGCGCCAGTTGTCTTCCAGTTTGCGCTGTCCCCATTTGCGTGTAAACTCTGTTTTGCCGTTTTTCATCAGGTTTGAATTGTAAAAATACCAGTCGGCAGGTCCCATGTTTCCGCCACCGAGCATATTGGTCGTGTTGACGCTTGTCAGCCCTTCTTCTTCCAGGAGCCGTGCGGCTTCTTCTGCCGCTTTTTCGGCGGCTTCCAGGTCTGCTATTATTTTTTCCGCTACGGCCATTTGTTCTTCGGGGGTCATTTTGGAAAGCCGTTGCAGGCTGTCCTGCAGAACGACTACGTTGTATTCTACAATCAGTTCACCCAAGGTTTGTGCGCGTTGGGTAATCCGGGCATAGTCATCGCTGCTGCTGGAAATTATCTGGCTGGCTTCTTCGTAGCAGGGCTGGGCTTTGACGTAGTCTTTTTTGTCATAATACAAATCGCCGAGTTGTATGAGCACGACTGCTTTTTCAACACCGCTTTGTGTGCTTTTTTCCGTTGCGGTAACATAGTTTTCCATGGCTTTCAGCGTATCTTTCTGTGCCATGTATATATTGCCAATCGCACCGTAAATCTGGTCGAGGTTGTCTTTGTATTTGTATTTTTTTGCCATTTTGCCGAGTGCTTTCAATGTTGCGGCATGGTTTGAGGACATTTCGGCCTGGTTGATGCGCGCGTTGAAGTCCATCTCGAAGGAAGGGTTTGCCTTGATGACTTTTGTGTAGGCGGCTTCTGCGGCATGGGTGTTGCCTGTCAGTTGATAGAGTTGTCCCAAAATGAACTGGAAACGGGTCTTTGTTTCCTTGTCTTTTTCGGCTTCGAGCGCTATTTGCAGGAAAGGTATGGCTTCCTTGTATTGTTTTTTCTTGAGCAGCAGGTCGGCTTGTACTGCGGCATAAAGATGTGCATTGGATTGTTTCAGTTCATCTTGCTTGATTTTCAGCAGGACTTCTTCGGCTTCGTATATCCAGCCGGTTTCCGCATAAGCGCGTGCAATCCACAATTGGCATTGTGCAACGACATCTTTGTCGTAGGAATAGTGTTTCTCTATGTAGAGGAATGTACCGATGGATCCGAGAAACTCGCCTTTGTGGAATTCTGCTTTTGCAAGCAGGAGCCATGCTTCTGCCAGTGCAGTATTGAATTCTTCCTGATTGTACCAGGACTGGTATCTTGGGTCTTGGGCTTTTTTGTAGTTATATTGTGGTTTTTTCTTGATGGAATGGAGCTTAATGCTTTTGCGGCATTTTTCAATGGCATTGTCCATGTCGCCGATGGCGGCCGATGCATTTTCGTGGTTGCTGATGGGATACATGGGCAGCACTTCGGAAAAATTGTCCGTATTGGCATCGGCTATGCTTTGAAGTCCTTTTTGGTAGCTTTCGTTACCGTTGTAGTAGACGTTGTATTTTGTGTTTATGATGTGGTGCGTCCTGCTGAGCCACGTGTTTTTCTGTGTGGAGCATGAACAAACTGTGCATATGGCCAGCAACAGCAGGGAACGGTATGTTTTTGAAAGAACCACTTGACTTTGTCTTTTTTATGATATTGTAATAAACTCTGAAATCTTGAAAAAAGTATGTTTTCCGGTTGGAAAGGTCCAGATTTATTGTTTCAACAGCTGGTCAATGTGTTCTAATTGGTCGAGCGTTTCGTCTATGTGGAAGTTCAGTTCCGGTATGATGCGCAACTGGAAACGGACACGGTTGCCCAGTTCAAAGCGGATGGATTTGTTGTCCGCGTTGATTTGCCCGATGACTTCAGCTCCCCGTTCGCTGGGGAAAATGCTCAGATAGACATGTGCGATGCTTAAATCGGGGCTTATGCGAACCTCGCTGACCGAGATGAGCAGTCCCTGATATTTGCGTGCATATGTCAGAAAAATGTCGCCTAATTCCTTTTGCAGCAACCGTGCAATTTTTTGCATGCGTGTGGTTTCCATAAAATACGTATGTAAGTAGATGTTCCAATCGGCAAAGGTACGATAAATCGTTGAACAAACTGCTAATTCGGCATGAGTTTTTTGTTATGATTAGCAACTATTTGTTGTTTGACTTTGTGGTCTTTGTCTTTTCATCGTGTTTTTGATATGGGGAATAATGAAAGAACGCTGCCGGTCCGGCAGCGTTCTTTCATTTGTCTTTTTTGTTTTTTCAGGGTGCCATCCATTCAAATCCGTCTTTGGTGTCTTTTATGGTGAATCCCATGGCTGTCAGTTCATCGCGGATTTTATCCGAGGTTGCCCAATCTTTGTTGCGTTTGGCTTCCAGCCTGATGTTGAGCAACAAATCTACAGCTTTTTTGTAGGCTTCGTTGCTGGCGTTGTCGTCGTTTTCCGTTCGTAATCCCAGGATGTCTTCAGCAAACAGTTTCCATGTGTCTTTCAGTTCATCAAGGTCATTGGCGGAAATGGTTCCTTTGCCATCGAATACGGTGTTGATGGCTTTGGCGCTTTCGAATAAATGTGCGATAACCATTGGCGAGTTCAGGTCGTCGGACATGGCATTTTCACACAATTCACGTAATCCGGCCGTTTTTACCGTACTTTTTTCCGACGGTTGCAGTTTTTGCAGTCTTTGGAAGGCTTCCATCAGGCGTTCCAGTCCTTTTTCAGAGGCTTTGAGAGCTTCGTCGCTGAAATCGACTGTGCTGCGATAGTGTGCCTGCAAAATGAAGAACCGTATTGTCATGGGGCTGAAGGCTTGGCTCAGCAATTTGTTCGTGCCGGTGAAAAATTCGTGCAGCGTAATGAAATTGCCGAGTGATTTTCCCATTTTCTGTCCGTTGATGGTAATCATGTTGTTATGCATCCAGTATTTTACGGTGTCATGTCCGAGGGCAGCGCAACTTTGGGCTATTTCGCATTCGTGGTGCGGGAACATGAGGTCCATGCCGCCTCCGTGTATGTCAAATTCCTCGCCAAGGTATTTGGTGCTCATGGTGGAACATTCGAGATGCCATCCGGGAAAGCCTTCGCTCCATGGGCTTGGCCAGTGCATGATGTGTTCGGGTGCCGCTTTTTTCCACAGTGCGAAATCAATGCTGCGGTGTTTTTCGTTTTGCCCGTCAAGTTCGCGGGTTGCTTCGAGCAGTTCGTCTATGTTGCGTCCGGACAGTTTGCCGTAATGGAATTTTTGGTTGTATTTTTCTACGTCGAAATATACGGAACCTTCGCTTTCGTAGGCATATCCGGCGGCAAGTATTTTTTTGATAAATTCGATTTGTTCGATGATGTGTCCTGATGCATGCGGTTCTATGCTGGGTGGCAGCACATTCAGCATTTCCATTTCCTTGTGGTAGTTGTTCAGATAGCGTTGCACAACTTCCATGGGTTCCAACTTTTCAAGTCGTGCCTTTTTGGCTATTTTGTCTTCGCCTTCATCTGCATCGTGTTCCAGGTGTCCTACATCGGTAATGTTGCGCACATAGCGCACCTTGTAGCCGAGATGGGTCAGGTAGCGGAACAGCAGGTCAAAGGTGATGGCCGGACGTGCATGTCCCAGGTGAGCATCGCCATATACGGTCGGACCGCAGACATACAAACCCACGTGTGGTGCATGCAGTGGAACAAACTCTTCTTTTTTTCGGGTCAGCGTGTTGTAAATAAGTAAGCTCATATTTTTGTTTTATTAATTGATTCCCCGTTGTTTTTTTATGGCTTCGTAGGCTTCGTTTATGGAGCGGAATTTTTCTGTCGCTGTTTTTTTGGCTTCTTCGCCGGCACCGGCAACTTTGTCCGGATGATATTTCATGGCCATCCGCCGGTAGGCTTTCTTGATTTCATCGTTTGTGGCAGTCGGTTCTATTTCAAGTGCCTTGTACATCCAGTTCTGGTCTGTCTGTTTGAAGTAAGGCGCCTTGAGTGATGCAAGGTCGGCCGGTGAAATGCGGAAGATGGCGGCGATGTGCTCGATAATATTCAGTTCGGCCTGCACAATAACGCCGTCTGCGTTGGCTATTTCCAGCATCAGGTGTGTCAGTTCCAGCTTGGTGGAGTAGTTCATGTATTCGTTGATTTGCATGGCTACTTTTGTTTCGTTGATAGGCTGTTCGAGCAGTTTTTTGAGTATCTGCAAGGCTTCCAGCGCGCCGTTTTCACCGAAGTTTGTAACCAGAAAGCGTTTCACGATGCCCAGTTCTGACTTGACGACACGTCCGTCTGCCTTCATGACGCATGCCATCAGTACGAGCAGGCTCATTTTGAAGTCGCCTTCGTTGACACGGTAGGTTCCTGACTGTTTTTGTTTTTCCGGTATTTCATCGAATACTGAACTTAGTACAAACCCGAGGAGTGCTCCAATGTAGCCGCCCAGTACGAATCCCAGACCGGTAGCGAATATTTTAGTAAAAATGCCCATATTTAGTTGTTGAGAAAACGTTGCAAAGGTACGAAAAATATTCTCATTTGTGCGGAACACAAAAAAAGCCGGTACTGATACCGGCTCTTCATGTTTTATGGTTCTGTTTCCTTGTCTTAAAGTTTGAATGATATGCCAATACTGATTCCGCCAAGTGTACCGATGGCATTTTCGGTGGTTGCTGCAAAGCTGAAACTGTTCTGGGCAGTCGTTGTGGTTATGGTTTGTTCGTTTACTGTTGTTTTGTTTGTCGTTGCGTTACCGTTGAAGCCGAGGCCCAAAATGTTCAGACCGGTTTCCAGAGTCAGTCGGTCGGTCAGGTCATAGGTGAGCACCGGGTAAAAGTTGATGCCGTAGTAAGTGGTGTATGGCTGTTTGGCTGTAGTGTTTCCTGTTGTTTCTTTGCTGGTGGAACCGCCAATGTTTATGGCTCCTTCAATCCATACTCCGAATTTTTGCAGTCCGGCACATTTGTAGCGGGCGTAAGGCACGATTGTCCAATCGAAACTTGATGTTTTGGCAGCTGTTCCTCCATCGTTGTTGAAGGTTGTTTCGCTTTTGGTTCCGATACCTACTCTGCCTCCAATCAGGAATTTGTCGGTAATGTAGTAGCCAAGTGAAGGGGCTATCTGGAATGATGTGGTTCTTGGACTTTTGGATTCAATGCTTGTGTTCTGGTCTTTGGTGGTTGTTTTGCCTCCGCTGACATCAAAGCCGATGGAACCTGCTACATACATCTGTGCATGCATGGCGGTTGCTGCAACTGCCAATGCAAATGTGAAAAATAGTTTTTTCATTGTTTTGTGGTTTTATTGCCTTGTGGCAAGAAATTAAGATAATTGTCTTTCTCCGGCAAATGTATGTTTTTTTTCTTGTTATGCAAAATTATTCCTTTTAAACAAGTGTTTTTATGTCTTCCGGAATTTGATTAATTTACCATGTAATAAATATTATTAATTTGTATATTGTTTATATTGATTATATGTTTTATTTTTGCAACTGTTTTAATGGAAATATTTTTTATAGTTATGTTACCAGTTTATTGTCCGAGTTGCCATGCGCAGCTCCATGTGCGTAAAATGCAGTGTGAACAGTGTGGGACGGAAGTTTCCGGCAACTATGAATTGCCTGAACTTGCTCTTTTGTCGCCAGATGAGCAGTTGTTTGTCTTGCAGTTTGTCAAGAACAGCGGCAGCCTGAAGGAAATGGCCGCTTTGCGCCGGTTGAGTTATCCTACTGTCCGGAATATGTTGAATGAAATAATTCTTAAACTCAATGCTTATGAAACGAAATGATTTTGCCCGTTTGTTGTTGAATCCCTTCAGCCGGTTGGCTGGTTGGCCGGCATTGTTGTCCGGTTTGTGTGTGATGGTTTTGACGGCAGTTGTCGGCTATTATGCCGGTGCTTTGTCCGATGGCGTGCTTGATGTGCATTTTGTCGACGACCCGGCAGATCTGACCTGGCGCAAGGCGTTGTTGTTCCCCTTGGTGTCGCAAGCTTGCCTTGTGTTTGTCTGTGCTCTGTTGTCGCTGATTTTTACGCGTAATTTCCGTTTGTTGGATTTGGCCGGCACGCTTACTTTTGCGCGTGTGCCTTTTTTGCTCAGCATGTTGGCCGGTTTGGCTGTCAGTTTGCCTTCCATGGCGGATATTGCGGCAGATCCGTTTGTGTTGTTCCGCAATTTCGGATTTGTCCTGTTTTTGATTGTAAATGTTATTGTCGTTATCTGGGTTGTTGTTTGGATGGTGTATGCGGTTCGCGTATCCTGCGACCTGAAAAGCGGCAAACTGGCAATGGTGCTTATCTTGTCCATTGTGGTGGGGGAGGTTCTTGCCAAATATCTATTATTGAAGATATGATGCATGTAAACAGAGAGCGGCCGCTTCTGCGGCCGCTCTCTGTTTCTGTTCGTTGGGCAGTTCTATTCCATCAGTTTGCCGACGATGGTTTTCAGTAGCCTTACGGTTCCATCTATGCCGAGCAGTGAAGAATTGATGCAAAGGTGGTAGCTGTCGGCTCTGCCCCAGTTTTTGCCGGAATAGAAGTTGTAGTATTCGGCGCGTTCCTTGTCTTTTGTTTCCATCATTTCAGTGGCTTGCCGGATGCTTATGTTTTCTTCATAGTCCATCAATCGTTTTATTCTTTGTCGAGTATCGGCCGAAATAAATATGTTCAGGCAGTCGGTCCGTTCGCGCAATATGTAGTCCGCACATCTTCCCACGAAGATGCAGTTTCCTTTTTCGGCGAGGTTACGTATGGTGTCGCTTTGCAGCCGGAACAAGCTGTCGTTGTCAAGTCCTGTGGCAAATGGCATTAGTCCGTTGGTGTAGGGGAGATGCATTCCCCAATATGCACCGGGAAATTTGTTTTGTCCGTTTTCATCGGCTTTTGTGAACAACTCCGGTGCAATGCCGCTCTGTTTGGCTGCTATGTAGATGAGTTCTTTGTCATAATAGGCATAATTTAACTCTGCAGCCAGTTTTTCACCTATTTCACGGCCTCCACTGCCCAATTGTCTTCCGATATTGATAATCATAATGTGTTGGTTTTTATGGTTTCTTGTTGGTTGTCTTTTTCTGGCATGATACCGGCTTTTTTCCATTTCCTGATTTGCCGCGTAATCATGATGGCAGATGTGATGGCGGCAATGGCATCCGCACTTGGCATGCTGGCCCACACACCGGTGATTCCGAACAGGTTCGGGAATATGATAAGGAACGGAATCAGGAAAAGGACTTGCCGTGTCAACGAAAGGAAAATAGCACTTCTTGCCATGCCTATGCTTTGGAAGAAGTTGGAGATGACCATTTGGTAGCCGACAATGGGGAAAGCCAGGAAGCTGATTCGCAGGCCGTATTTGGCCAGTGCAATAAGTTCTTCATCGTGGGTGAAAATGCGCGCCACCAGTCCCGGGGCAAGTTCGGCCAGCAGAAAACCGCTTGTCGTGACCATAGTTGCATAAAGACAGGCCTTTTTCAAAACTTCCAGCAGACGTGAAATCTGCCTTGCTCCATAGTTATATCCTGCAATTGGTTGCATCCCCTGGTTTATGCCCATGACGAACATGCCGAACAGGAACATGATCCGGTTTACGATTCCGTATGCTCCTATGGCCAAGTCTCCGCCGTGTTTCTTCAGACTGTTGTTTATCAGGATAACGATGAAACATGAAGCGACATTCATCAGGAAAGGAGACAGGCCTATGGCAAATGTGTCGGATACGATGCGCTTCTTCAGCGTGAAAATCCCTTTATGGAAATGCAGCAGTTCCTGCTTGTTTGAGAAAAGCCGTATTTGCCACACGAGCGATACGATTTGTGCCAGAACGGTGGCCCATGCGGCACCTTGTATTCCCCAACCGAATCCGAATATGAACAAAGGGTCCAGTATGGAATTAAGAACTACGGTAAGTATGGTAGTATACATGGACTTGCGGGGATGACCAGCCGAGCGCAATACACTGTTCAGTCCTAAATAGAGGTGGGTTACCACGTTGCCGCATAAGATGATTCCCATGTATTCCGTTGCATAGCCAATGGTTTGCTCGCTTGCGCCGAAAAAGAACAGAATAGGTTTGAGGAAAATCAGTGATACGAAAGTAAAGGCAATGCCAATGAGGGTATTCAGGATAACCACATTTCCCAGGACAAGCTGCGCAACTTTATAGTCTTTCTGGCCCAGTTTTACGGAAACAAGCGTGCTGGCACCCACGCCAACCATGGACCCGAATGCTGCTGCCAGATTCTGGAACGGGAAACACACTGCTAATGCCGAGATGGCTAACGCGCCGACACCCTGGCCAATGAAGATACTGTCAACAATGTTGTAAAGCGATGATGCCGTCATGGCAATGATGGCCGGAACAGCATAACGCCGTAACAATACGCTGACTTTTTCGGTTCCCAATTCGGTAGGTATGTTCATATATGTCAGTTTTTATATAAATTACAAACTCTGAGTCCTTACATGGTCATCAGTACGAACATTTGCGCAAGCATTACACGCAGGAACATGGTAAGCGGATATACGGTTGCGTAAGCGGTGGATTGTGCCTGCACGGGTGCTATGCCATTGGCAAATTCCAGCGCAGGCGGGTCTGTCATGGCTCCGGCAACGCAACCGCATATTTTCAGATAGTTTATTTTCAGGAAACGGGCTATTGTTGCGGCCAGCATGACCGGAATGAATGTAATGGCAGCACCGTAGGCAAGCCATATCCAGCCTCCATTTGTCAGGGTGGTCCAGAAGGTCCGTCCTGCAATCAGGCCGACACTTGCCAGAAACATGATGATACCCATTTCGCGCAGCATCAGGTTGGCTCCGGGGGTCATGTAAAAATTCATTTTCCCGATACGTCCTTTGTATCCCAGCAGTATGGCAACAACAAGCGGGCCTCCTGCAAGTCCCAGTTTGGCAGGTGCCGGCAATCCCGGAATAAAAATGGGAATACTGCCGAGGATAATTCCGATGAAGATTCCCATAAAGATAGGCACGATGTTTGGCACTGCCAGCTCCTTGACGGAATCGCCCAACTCGTTTTTGACATCATTCAGTATTTCACGTTTACCCACAACTTTCAGCGTGTCGCCCAGTTCAATGGTTGTTTTCAAGGTGGGCAGGATTTCCATTCCGGACCGGTATATGCGGGTAATGTTGGCCGGATATCGTCTGTAGATACCTACTTGTTCTATCGTTTTTCCGGCCAGTTTGCGGTTGGTCAGCAGAATGTTGTGGATGCCGAGCATTCCCTCTATCTCCTTGCGCCCTCCGATGGTAACTGGACCAATCTTGATTTGCAGGTTGCGTATGCAATTTCGGGCGGAAACGCCGTAGAGCACATCTCCTTCTTGCAGCACTTCGTTTTCTGCGGCAAAGATGTATTGTCCGTTCCTGTATATGCGTGACACGGCCAGTTCCGAATCGACGGCCTCACGTATGTAGCTTATTTTTTGCCCGATAATGTTCGGGTTGGTTATGGTGATTTCTACACTTTCCAATTTGTTGTTTTTCCCGCCCAGGCTTTTGGAATAGTTTTTTTCTTCATCATCTATTTTGATACGGAAGAGCCAGCGCACGAGCAACATGGCCAGAATCAGTCCGATAACGCCAAAAGGATAGGCTATTGCATAGCCGGTAGCGGCAGTGTCCGCGCTGATGCCCATGTCAGTCAATACCTGTTGCGCCGCACCTAATCCCGGGGTGTTGGTTACGGCCCCGCACATGATTCCCGTTACGATTTCAGAGGGTAGCCCGGTCAGGGCGTATATGAGAAATGCAATACCGAATCCGGCAAGAACAATGCCCACGGCCAGCAGATTCAGTGTAAGTCCATCTTTTTTGAATGAGGTGAAGAACCGCGGTCCCATATCTATGCCAATGCTGTAGACAAAAAGTATGAGTCCGAAGTCGCGGACGAAAACCAGAATGTCATGATCAAATGCAGCACCGCAATGTCCAATAATGATCCCGGTAAAAAGAACGCCGGCGACTCCCAGTTTGATATGAAGGAAACGGAACTTGCCGAGCAGCACGCCCGAGAATGCGGCCAGGCATAGATACAACAAGGTTGAAACAATTCCAGGCTGTGTAAATATGTCAGAAAGGAACTCCATGTCTATAAGGTGTTTACACGTTCTTTACGCAAAATGATTATGGTTAGGAAATCGGCCGCAAATGTACAAAAATCAAAATGAACCGGCAAACATTTTTCCGAGTCAGCGACGGGCAATAAAAAGCCGCATGGCGTTTTGCTCCATGCGGCTTGATTATTTGGGGCGGATGTGCTTTTTTTTACAAAGCTTTTCCTGCACTTCCGAGCACGTCGATGATTTTGTGCTTGTATAGTTTTTCCATATTGTCGCGTGCCGGGCCAAGGTATTTGCGCGGGTCGAATTCAGCCGGTTTTTCAGCAAATACTTTGCGGATGGCGGCAGTCATGGCAAGACGGCTGTCGGAGTCGATGTTGATCTTGCAAACGGCCGATCTGGCTGCTTTGCGCAGTTGCTCTTCCGGAATGCCGATGGCATCGGGCAGTTTGCCGCCGTATTTGTTGATGGTTTCCACTTCTTCTTCCGGAACGGAGGAAGAACCATGCAGGACGATGGGGAAGCCGGGCAGTTTTTCCATAACGGCATCCAAAACATCAAATGCCAAAGGAGGAGGAACCAGTTTGCCTTCGGCGTTGCGTGTGCACTGTTCAGGTGTGAATTTGTATGCGCCGTGGCTTGTTCCAATAGAGATGGCCAGTGAGTCGCAACCGGTTTTGGTTGTGAAGTCGATAACTTCTTCTGGCTTGGTGTAGGTGTGATGGTCGGATGAAACCTCATCTTCCACACCGGCAAGTACGCCAAGCTCACCTTCTACGGTTACATCGAACTGATGTGCATAGTCCACAACCTTTTTTGTCAGAGCGACGTTTTCATCGTATGGCAGGTGTGATCCGTCAATCATTACGGACGAAAAGCCCATGTCTATACAGCTTTTGCATAATTCAAACGTGTCACCGTGGTCCAGGTGCAAAACGATTTGCGGGTGTTCCCAGCCCAGTTCCTTGGCGTATGCCACGGCTCCTTCGGCCATGTAGCGCAGCAAGGTCTGGTTTGCGTATGCACGCGCACCTTTGGATACTTGGAGGATTACGGGCGATTTGGTGTCGGCTGCAGCCTTGATGATGGCCTGCAATTGCTCCATGTTGTTGAAGTTGAAAGCGGGAACAGCGTAGCCGCCTTCAATGGCTTTCTTGAACATCTCACGTGTGTTCACCAAGCCTAAGTCTTTGTAGTTAATCATAATGTATAATTTGTTTATATGAAATCCGACGGCAAAATTAATACATTTGCATTAAATGGGAAAACTAAAATAGAGAAGTTACGTTTTTATTTTCTGATTTTTTATTGTCCTGCCTTTGGTTTGCCTGTCCTGCCCGCTGGGAAAACGGAAGTGTTTTGTGTGAAAATTGGCGGTAGATATGGCTTGTTTTCATCGCTGGCAGACGGTTTCCGGCATTTTTCCGTCTATTTTCCGCTAAATTTCCGTTGAACGTAACAAAATTGCAATACGATGAAACGATTTTTATATTTCTCCATCGTTCTTCCCGCCTATTTTTGCACCGTGGAAAACAAAATTTATCTTTATTGCTAACGTTTAAAATTGGATTTGCCATGAAAAAAATTATGATTCTTGGATTTTTTATCCTTTCAGTATGTGTTGTTAATGCCCAAAGCAAGGCGGCTTTTTTGAGTACATTTGAATCTATCTCTGATTTAAGGGCAAACGGCGACGATGATGAAGTTGCTGCTGCTAACTGGTTCACAGATGAATTTGGTGGGGATTTTCTTTCTACCAAAGATGTTGAAACGACGGATTTGAGCCAATATAATGTAATTTGGTTGGCGATTGAGCGTCCGTGGGGATTTACAAATTTTCCCATAGAACTATGTGGAAATGTTCAAAATGCCATAGCTGAGTTTTATAAAAATGGAGGGAATTTATTGCTTACTAATTATGCCGTTAAATATTTGGCTGACATGGGGCGTTGCAACAATAGTTTTAGTGAATTGTGGGAAGATGGGAGTAATGTCCCGGATGATAATTTAGTTGCATGGGGGCCGATTTCCACTTTCGGAAGGTTTTTTGCCAACCACCCTACAAAACAAGTAATTGACCGTTCAGATGACAGATTGTTTGAAGGGCTTATTTCGGAAGTCCGGGTTACAACAGAAACTTGGGATTTGAGTGAAACCACGTATCTGATTTACCCTTTAATTGGTGCGGGGCAAAAGGAAGTACATAGGGTAACTTGGACGATGGATTGTGATTTGAATACTGGAATTGAAGGTGGTATAGACAATCCTGATTTTCTAACTTTATTTGAGGAAGCATATAATGTAGAGGCTGTTGCTGCTTATGAATATGCGCTTGGATACCATAGAATGTCTATTGCACGCTGGTGGCCGTGGGGAGAATTCCAAGGTAAGGCGATTACGATCATGGATACAGGTTATGAATGGAATCAAAATTCTGGTGAAAACATGTATCAGTCAAATATTGAGTGGCTCACTATAAATGCTTTGACCGAATTGGGCGGATTACCAAGTGGGTTGGATAACACCATATCAGCAAAACCTGCTTTTGTAATCGAAAAAGATAGGATTGTTATTACTGATGATCGAATACAGGCGGCTGATATATTCAATTTGAATGGACAAATGCTGAATTGCCTGAATAATGTAGGATCTATTATTGACATTGCAGGTTTAAATCAAGGTTTGTATTTGCTTCGTTTGACTACAAAGGACGGAAAAAAGACTACTGCGAAATTTATCAAGTGGTAAATGGTGACAAACTATTTTTGTCGTAACTTTTATTTTATTAAACTAATACCGTGGTTATGGAAAAAAAGTTTTTGTTTCTGCTTTTATTTGTTGTTCATGCAATGGTTTCCTTGCCAGCATCTATCAGAGGAATAGTTGTGGATGTAAATGGGGAGCCTTTGATTGGGGTGACTATCGCAGTGCCTGATACGGATCAAGGTACAATTACGGATGTGGATGGACATTATGTGTTGAATGTTGATGAGAAGGAAAGATATTTGTCGTTTTCTTATGTCGGGTACCAAACACAGAAAATCGAGATACAGGGAAGAAAGGTTATCAATGTTGTATTGCGTGAAGCGACAGAAGTGTTGGAAGATGTGGTTGTTGTAGGATATGGACATCAGAAAAAAGCCTCTATAACTGGATCTATATCGACGGTTCCTGTTAAAAATATATTGTCAGTTCCTGTTGTGACATTGTCAAATGCAATTGGAGGTTTGTTGCAAGGTGTCGTAACTCAGCAAAGTTCAGGGGAACCGGGTTCCAATGCAAGTATACTTATTCGTGGACAAGGAACTTGGAGTGATTCACAGCCTTTGGTTTTAGTTGATGGTATAGAACGGGATATAAATCTTGTAAATCCGCACGATGTGGAGTCTTTGTCGGTATTGAAAGATGCTTCGGCTACCGCTATCTATGGTGTTCGTGGAGCCAACGGTGTCATTTTGATTAACACGAAGAAAGGAAAAGCTGGTAAGCCACAAGTTACATTTAGGACTGAAGTGGCTGAATTGATAGGTACGAGGTTCCCTGATTACATAGAAGGTTGGGAATTTGCATCACTAATGAATGAGGCTTCGTATAACTCAGGAAATCCAAATCCTTGGACAGAAGAAGAAATTCAGAAATTTAAGGATGGTTCTGAACCGTATTTTTATCCCAATGTCAATTGGACGGATGCAGTATATCGGAAAACGGCGAACCAAACAATTAATACATTGAGTATAAGCGGAGGTAGTGAGGTGGTTCGGTATTATCTTAGCGCACGGCATACCAGTGAAAGCGGGCTTTACCAACGTGATAAAAGTTTGGATTACAATACAAATACAAGATTGAATCGTTTCAATTTGTTGTCAAATATAGATGTTAATGTGTATAAGGATTTGGTTGTAACGTTGGGACTAAGTTCTTCTATTCAGAATCGCGTATATCCCGGTACGGACGCAACGACAATCCATAATCAAACTAAATATACTTCACCGATTGATATGCCGTTGCGTAATCCAGATGGTTCTGTAAGTGCAACGGCTACTGTAGATAATCCATGGGGTATGGCAACCCAAAGTGGTTATAGGACAATGTATTTGAATACTTTACAGGGAACATTCAGTGCAAAATGGGATTTGTCCCGATTAGTGACGGAAGGTTTGTCTATTTCAGGAAAATTCTCGTTTGATAACTATAATGAAGCATGGACAATTCGGAATATTGATTTTATTCGGAAACAGTATTTAGGTACGGACCCTCTTACTGGAGAAGAACAATATAAGGATGTGCAAGTACGTGAAGGGCAAGGAATTATGAATTCGTCAACAGCTTCTTTGGCAAATCGTTCCATTTATATGGATGCAGGCCTTAATTACAATAGGACTTTTGGACGGCATACGGTGAGCGGACTTTTTATTTTTAATCGAAGGGAATTTGTCAATATGTTGGCAACGAGCGAATTGGATAACATTCCAAACCGTTGGCAAGGTTTGGCCGGACGTTTTACGTATAATTTTGATAATCGTTATTTTACCGAATTTAATTTTGGGTATAATGGTTCTGAAAACTTCCCCAAAGGAAGCCGTTATGGCTTTTTCCCATCTGTTTCTGTGGGTTGGCTTGTTTCCAATGAACCTTTTTGGCATGTTGATGTCATAAGCAATTTAAAGTTGAGGGGTTCTTATGGACAAGTAGGAAATGACAGAATACAAGGAACTCGTTTTGCCTATTTGACAACTATTAATAAGGTCGCAAATGGTTATCCATGGGGTAGTGCTGCAACGTGGGATAGTGGATTGCAGGAATATAAAATCGGGACAGAAAACGTAACCTGGGAAACGGCTAATAAGGCTAACATTGGTTTGGATTTGGGATTGTTTAACGATTTGGTAGCATTGTCTGTTGATGTTTTCCATGAAATGCGGGATAATATATTCCTTCAGCGACAGAGTGTTCCTCTGTTCAGCGGTTATTTGTCAGAATCTATCCCATGGGCTAATTTAGGAAAAGTTGAAAACAAAGGTATTGATGCCAAATTGGAAATTAAACGTACAATGGCATCGGGTTTATATTATTCGTTCCATGGAACTTTCTCGTTTGCGCGTAATAAGATTTTGGAAAATGACATACCTCCACAAAAGTATGATTATTTGAATGAGTGTGGACATCGTATGGGACAAGTATGGGGTCTTGAGGCTCTTGGGTTGTTCCAGAGCGAGGAAGAAATTGCGGAAAGTCCGGTACAAATATTCCAAAGCGTGGTGAAACCGGGTGACATTAAATATAAAGACCAGAATAACGATGGAAAAATAGATGACGATGACCGCGTGGCTATTGGTTATGGAAACATTCCTGAGATTATGTATGGTTTTGGTGGTTCTGTCGGTTATAAGGGTTGGGATCTGACAATTCTGTTCAATGGTGCTGCAAATCGTTCTGTCTTTTTGGATGGTGCCGGCATGATGCCTTATGCATTGGAATATCCTGCTTATAATGTTTTCAGAGAATATTATGACAATCGTTACATTCCTTACCCAGATGCGGATAATAGCAATGCGAAATATCCGGCTGTTATAGCGGGTAAAAATTCAAATAATTACAGGACTTCTACACTTTATATGCGTGATGCTGGTTATTTGCGTTTGCAAAATGTGGAAATTGGATATTCATTCCCGCAAAAATGGATGGAAAGAATCAAAATACGGAATATCCGCTTGTTTGTCAATGGCAGCAATTTGTGTGTGTTCGATAAAATCAAAATTATGGATCCGGAAATGGGACAAACCGGGACTTATCCAAAACAAATAACTTTAAACTGTGGTGCCCAAATAGATTTTTAATCTTTAAAGGATAGCATTATGAGACTCAAAATATTTAAAAGTGTTTTTCCTATCTTGTGCGTGCTTGCACTGTTTTCGTGTGAAGATTGGTTGGACAAACAGCCGACAGGAGACATGACCTTGGATGATGTATTTGCTGATCGTATATATACACAACGGTTTTTGTCCAATATATATTCAAGATTGCCGGTGGAATCGGATTTTGCCGATATCTATCAAGGTATCTGGTTTTGTGGTAATCCATTTGTCGGAGGTTGCGATGAAATGGAAATAGCTTTTGGAGGGGCATATTCTCATGAGATAAATCAAGGAAGTTGGAATTCAACGAATGTACTTCCTATCTGGACAGAATCATATAATGCCATTCGTGAATGCAATATTTTTTTGGAACGTATAAACAATGTTCCTACGACACAGGAAGAAAAGGATGAATGGTCAGGAGAGGCTTATTTTTTAAGGGCTTTTTATCATTTCATGTTGATGCGTACGCATGGACCGATAATCATTTTAGATCATACAGTGAAAACGGATGCCGATTTTAAAACTTATAAACGTTCTCCTATACAGAAAGTCGCTTCGTTCATAGCCGCAGATTGCGATAGGGCGGCTGGATTGCTTGAACCGAAAAAAGGTGCAACGGAATATGGTAGGGCAACTTCAATAGCTGCTCTTGCATTGAAATCACGTGTATTATTATATGCAGCCAGTCCTTTATACAATGGTAATAGTGATTATGCCGGTTTTAAAAATCCTGATGGTGAACAACTCATACCATCTGGGGAGCCGGATTTGTCTTTATGGCAAAAAGCTGCTGATGCAGCATTGTTTTGTATGGAGGAAGCCAAGAAAAATGGGTATGGATTGTATTATTCTTCAACGGGTGACCCTTATGATAATTATGCTGATGTTTGGCAGGTACATTATAATGAAGAATGGATATTTTGGCGTCAATGTGGGGATTTTCGTCATCCAGACCAATGTGCCGATCCGATAAGTTTTAGAAATTCAGCATCTATTATCAATCCTACGCAAGAAATTGTGGATGCATACGAAATGGCAGATGGTTCTACTCCGATTGTGGGCTATCAACTGGATGGTGATGTGTACAAACCGATTATCAATCAGGAATCAGGCTATTCTGAGGATCATTTTGTTACAGAACCACATCCTCAAGGTTATCATCCTGCCGGTGTCTGGAGTATGTATGCTAATCGTGAGCCTCGTTTCTATGCAAGTATTAACTTCTGTTTGCAAGAATGGAAAGAGTCGACGTTGCAGTTTTACTATTCTGGTAAAGATGGGAAATCGCGTGCAGGTTCAGATTATTGCAAAACTGGATATTTGATGCGGAAATTGGTTGATGCAAGTTATCGGAGTTCGCCACCAGTTCAAGTAAGGAATCATCATTGGGTATATTTTCGAGTAGGGGAATTGTATTTGAATTATGCAGAGGCTTTGAATGAAGCACAAGGGCCGGTAGCTGATGTATATACATATGTAAATGAAATTAGGAAACGTGCTGGTTTGCCGGATTTGCCAGATGGATTAAGTAAAGAGGAAATGCGTGCCAAAATACATCATGAACGCAGGATAGAATTGGCTTTTGAAACACATCGTTTCTTTGATGTCCGGCGTTGGAAAGAAGCAGAAAATACGGAAAACAGGCAAATACATAGCATGAATATCTATGCTGGTGCAAATGCGACAGACCCGGCTTATTATGAACGGAAAAAAGTAGAAGACAGAGTGTTTGAGCGTAAGCATTATTTGTTCCCTATTCCACAGGATGAGATAAATATGAATATAGATAATTTGGTACAAAATCCAGATTGGTAAAATGATTTTATGAAACGATACGTAAAAATAGGGAGTTGGTTGTTCTTTGTGATTTTTATTTTGTCTCTTATAACCTGCAGTGAAAAACTCTCGCCACAACCATGCCCAGAACAAACCAAAAATGTTTTGATAGAGGACTTTGAAACGCAAACGTTTCGGAATTGGATTGCGACCGGTGATGCTTTTGGCCAATATCCGTATCTTGTTCCTACACAAACTTTACGTGAATGGGGCAATGTGGGATTTGAGGGGAATTACATGATTTCAAGTTATGTAAATGGTGACAAGGGAACAGGAACATTGACCTCTCCTGTTTTTACGATAAACAGGAAATATCTGAATTTTCTGATTAGTGGAGGCTTTGAAGATGTATATGTGGCGTTGATAATAGATGGTGAGGAAATTTTTCGCGAGGCAGGTTTGAAAACTCGTAAAATGTCATGGGTTTCCAAGGATGTTTCTGCTTACATGGGACAAAAAGCACAAATTCGTATTATAGATAATTCCACTTCTGGTTGGGGATTTGTAGATGCTGATTATTTTTGTTTGTCTGATAATCCGATAGGGGTCATTAAACGTAAATCAATTAAAATAGAAAAGAAGTATTTAAATCTTCCGGTTGCTTATTATATTGATGCAGAACAAGTAAATATTTTTTGTAATTCAAACAAGGTATATGAGTTTGATATACGGATTTCATCACGACCAGATTATTGGGTGTATTTGGATTGTGAACAGTGGTATGGTCAGACTATTGACCTGGAAATCAGTAGCAATCCATTGCATAGTGAGGCGAATGTAGCTGCCGCTGCGATTGATTTGATATATCAATCGGATGAACCAGCAGAAAAAGATTTGTTTTATACAGAACCATATCGTCCTTATTATCATTATACAGTTGCCCGGGCATGGCTAACTGATGTTTGTGGTATATTTTATTATAACGGGAAATGGCATTTGCAATACCAACGTAACCCATTTGGAATAGATTGGGGGAATATGCATTGGGGACATGCTGTGAGCGATGATTTGTTGCATTGGCAGGAACTGGATAATTCTATTTTACCGGATTCATTGGGGCCAATATTTGCCGGAATGAGTGTCATTGATGATCAAAATTTATTAGGTTTACAGCAGGACGCTGAACATACAATAGTGTCTTTTTATACGGCTGCGGGTGGGTTTTCTAATATGTCCAAAGGTAAAAAGCATACACAGTGTATTGCATACAGCACAGATGGAGGATATAATTGGAAAAAATATGCAAATAATCCAGTGCTGGAAGAAGTGTGTACTGAAAATCGGGATCCGCATGTGTTTTGGGATAATGAACATCAACAATGGATCATGGTTCTATTCTTGTTGGGGAATAGTTATGGTTTTTTTCAGTCTCAGGATTTGGTAAATTGGCAACTGATAAGCACATATACATTACCTGGCGAGTTTGAATGTCCAGATTTTTATAAAATTCCTGTAACGGGGAGTAGTGAATACAAATGGGTTTTTTCTGGTGTTCATGGCTATTATCAAGTTGGTCAATGGAATGGCCGGAATTTTATTCCGGAAACAAATGTCAAAGATTTGGACTTCGGGGCTATGACTTTTGTGCCACGGACATTTGGCAATGTGCCGGACTGCAGGATAATCCAAATATGGAATACCGGAGAGCAGTTTGGATATATTCCGTTTAGGAATCAAATGACTTTTCCGCGTGAACTGGAATTGCGCAAGAAAGGTGATGATTATATTTTATACAGTTTACCTGTACGGGAAATAAACCAATTACATTCTACAGAATACCAATTTGGAAATCTTCCGGTGTCGCATTCTGTCCCATCTTCTGCTTGTCACTTGAAAGTGCAATTCGCCGTAGCTGATGCAACAGGAAAGATTTCTTTGTCGATGAATAACATGTTGTTTCAATATGACATTGGAAAACAAAATTTGATCATAGCAAATAATGGTTCTGTTGTCCATGACTTATCTATTGCACTGGAAAATGGTTTGCTTACCTTGGAATTATTGTCTGATATAGGTTTTATGGAGTTGTTTTTGAATAGTGGTGAGATAGTGGGGACATTATTCCAGCCGGTGAATATGGGTTCAATAAGTATTAATATCAATGCTTCTGATGGAAATGTGTTGTTGAATGATTGCAGAATTTATGAAATGAAAAATATTTGGAGGGATAAATGATATGAAATGGAATGGTTTGATAATAGGAGCATTGATTTGTACGAATCTTTGCTTTGCGGGTGAAATGAAATTGAAAATAACAAAATCATATTTGAATTTTCCTGTTTCACAAATGGTTGAACGTAAGACCATGTCGTTTTATTTGCATGATAAACTTGAACGGTCATTTGTAATTCGTTTGTCTGCCGAACCGGAATATTGGGTTTTTGCCGATGTAAGCGAATTTAAAAACAAAGAAATTAGAATCGTTTATGATGGTGATTCTGCTGCTTTGGCTAAAATCCAGCTTACGGATGAGCCAATAGGCTCAGAGACCATGTATAAAGAATCTAATCGGCCTCAACTGCATTTTACGACAAAACGTGGTTGGACAAACGACCCCAATGGTTTGATTTATTATGATGGTGAATATCATCTGTTTTATCAACACAATCCCTATGAAAAAGAATGGGAGAATATGCACTGGGGACATGCCGTTAGTGAGGATCTAATTCATTGGACGGAGTTGCCTACGGCATTATATCCAGATGAACAAGGTCGGGCTTTTTCAGGGACGGCTGTGATTGATTATGGGAACACATCTGGATTTGGTTCAAAAAAGAATCCGCCAATGGTGGCAATTTATACGGCAGATGGTATTGATCGTCAAGTCCAATGTATTGCTTTCAGCATGGATAAGGGACGCACTTGGACCAAATATCCAGGAAACCCGGTTCTGGATACAAAAGAAAATTGGAATAGCCGGGATACGCGTGACCCCAAAGTGTTTTGGTACGAACCAAGTGAACGCTGGATTATGGTTTTGAATGAAAAAGATGGCCATTCTATTTACAGTTCGGAAAATTTGAAGACGTGGAACTTTGAAAGCCATATAGTTGGTTTTTGGGAGTGTCCTGAATTGTTTGAGCTTTCCGTCGATGGCAATGACGATGATAAATTATGGGTGATGTATGGTGCCTCTGGAACTTATATGTTGGGAAATTTTGATGGTAAAGAGTTTAGACCTGTTACCGGCAAATTAGCATGTAGTTTCGGGGCCATTTACGCGGGGCAGACTTATAATAATATTCCTGCTACAGATGGACGGCGCATACAGATAGGATGGGATCGGATTGAACATCAAGGTATGCCGTTTAAGGGTCAAATGAGTATTCCTATGGAATTGACGTTAAGGACAACTCCATCTGGTGTACGTCTATTTTGTAATCCGATAAAAGAATTGGATGATTTGCAAAATGAACTTGTTGTTGCGGCTAAAGACCTTTCCGCAGAAGAGGCGAACCGATTATTGAATGAGTATAAAGATTTTGAAACCTTACGAATCAAAACAACGATAAGATTTACACATAGCACGCCTATCGGATTGGATTTATATGGGCAACATATCATAGATTATGATTTGAATTTTAACCGGATAAATGGTTTCTTTTATTCTCAGACAGATTTTGAATCTAAAGAGATTTCAACTGATATTTTGATTGACAAAACATCTATTCAAGTGTTTTTTGATGATGGAGGGATGTCATTTTGTTTGCAACGTGAACCTAATAAAAATAACCATCAAGGTTTTCTTTTTTGGGGGCATTTGGAAATCGGAGTTAAAGAGCTGGAGGTTTATACAATGAAATCTATATGGTAAAACATTAAACTAAATTAAATTTATTCCAATGAAACAAGTATTGATTGTAATGTTGTTGGGCTTTATGTTGGTTAATTGGACGGCTTGTGCTCAAGTAAAAGATCCGGCAGATTCTTGGCCGATAAATCAGGAGAATACCATTAAGGCTGTCTTCATAGGTAATTCTATAACGGAAATATGGAGAATGGATCACCCAGAGTTTTTTATGCGGAATAATTATGTCAATGTTGGGGTCGGAGGACAGACGACATGGCAAATGTTGAATCGTTTTCAACAAGATGTTGTGGATTTGTTGCCTTTATGTGTGGTTATTATGGGAGGAATTAATGATATTGCCCACAATCCAAGTTTTGCTCCGACATTAGAAGGTATCAAGAACAATATTGCTTCTATGACAGAGTTGGCGCAGAAGAATGGTATTCAAGTTATTATATGTTCTACACCGCCAGCTCAAAATGTGAATTGGAATATTCCTGTGTCAGATGCGACTCAGCAAGTTGTCGATTTGAACGTTTTATTGAAACAATATGCAGATTCAAATAATGCAACTTTTGTAGATGTTCATGCCCTGCTCAGAGCAAATGATAACAAATTGAGACCGGAATATTGCAGGGGAAATGGAGATAGTGTCCACTTGTCCCCGCAGGCATATTCCGTAATTGAACCTGTAATCAAACATCAGATAGATGCCCTATTAAAGCAAAATAAATAAGTGTTTCAGGTTTTCTATGTATATAAGTAAACACATAAAAACAATAAAATTTGGCTGTTGGTTTTATTGCTTATCGGTTTGTTTTATTGCATGTAAACCATCTGTTGTCCCGATTGCGACTTTTGAGAGTGGTGATTATACGGGTTGGATTGTCAATGGCGATGCATTTGGTTTAGTGCCTTCTGCTGGTGCTCTTGATAGGCAAAATGTTGTGTCAGGATATGATGGAATATATTTGGTCAACAGTTTCCACGGAGGCGATGACACAAGAGGCGAGATGCTTTCTCCAGAGTTTGTTATTGAACGCGATTATATCAACTTTTTGCTGGGTGGCGGCATGGGAGCCGGTGTTTTTATCGCATTGGAAGTGGGTGGAAAGCGCGTGTTTGAAACTCGTCCGATAGTGGAGAGTGAGATGTTGCAATGGTATTCATGGAATGTGGAGGATTTTTGTGGACAGAAGGCGGTGATACGCATTGCAGACAATCAATGCGGTTCATGGGGACATATCCTTGTGGATCAAATAGAAATGGGCAATCGCGCCAAAAGTGATTTTTTATTTGATTATGAGGTAGTTGTGGACATTACAAAACCCTATGTGTTGATTCCTGTGGAAGACAATGTTCCTGAATTGAAAGTTGCTGTTTGCCATGAAGATAAAAAGCTTATGGAAGATATGTTTATCCGTATGGCGCAGACAAAAATAGATTATTGGATACCGATAAACGTTGAACGCTACATGGGACAACGCATAATATTCCGATGTAATCATATAAAAAGGTCATCGGTTGGTTATAAGCAAATAAAGCAATCTTCTACCTTCTCTCCGGCTTCGTCCGAGCCTTATCGTCCGGCCTATCATTTTACTCCGCCGTATGGCTGGATGAATGACCCGAACGGGATGGTTTATAGCAATGGTAAATGGCATTTGTTTTATCAATATAATCCGTATGGCGCCATGTGGGGGAACATGCATTGGGGACATGCTGTAAGTGAAGATTTGCTCCATTGGGAACACTTGCCCGTTGCCCTTGCTCCTGATTCGTTGGGAAGTATTTTTTCCGGCAGTGCCGTCATTGATGAAAATAACACGGCAAGTTTTGGTGAGAATGCCATGGTTGCGGTTTATACTTCGGCGGGCAGGTGGCAGACACAATCGCTGGCATATAGCCTGGATGATGGGCGCACGTTTGCCAAGTATGCGGGAAATCCGGTGTTGGCCGATTCAACTTGTGTTGATTTCCGCGACCCGAAAGTGTTTTGGCATGCGGCATCAGGGAAATGGATTATGTCGTTAGCCAAATCACAGACAATTACATTCTATGCTTCCCGGAATTTGACCGATTGGGAGAAATTGAGCTCTTTTGGTGAAGGAATCGGTGAACATGGCGGAGTGTGGAAATGTCCGGATTTATTCCCGATGAAAACGGACGATGGACAGGGAAAATGGGTCTTGTTGGTCAGTATCAATCCGGGAGGCCCGAATGAAGGTAGTGCCACGCAGTATTTCATTGGTGATTTTGATGGGAAGGAATTCAAGGCAGATAACCTGCCTTATCCGCTGTGGATAGATTACGGCCGTGACAATTATGCGGGTGTTACGTGGAACAATGTTCCTGATGGCCGGCGGGTGTTCATCGGGTGGATGAGCAATTGGGATTATGCAAACCAGGTGCCTACGGTCTGTTTTCGCAACGGAATGACTTTGCCGCGTGAGTTGAGCCTGAAACACAACGGAAAGAATTTTGTGTTGTCCTCTTGCCCTGTGGCGGAATGTCTGGCTTTGCGCGGCAAGCCGGCCGTTTATCCTACGCAGCGTATCGAGCATGATGATGTGGCGATTGATGAGCTGCTTCAGGACAACGATGGGTGTTTCGAGGTGGAGATGGTCATCAAACCGAACGGGGCATCGGTTTTTGGCTTCGGGTTCACCAACAACAAAGGCGACTATTTGAACTATATGTTCGATAAGACGCGGCAGATCTTGTCTGTTAATCGGCAAGAAGCTGGATTGGCACATTTTAGCGACAAGTTTGCCTGTATTTCGGAAGCTCCGCTGCCGGATGCGGAAGAATATGCGGTTCGTTTGTTGTTTGACAAAGCATCTACGGAATTGTTTGTCAACGAGGGTGAAGTGGTTGTTACTTCCTTGGTTTTTCCGCGTGATGTATTTAATCGGATGACATTTTTTTCTCCAGACTCCAATTGGACGGTAAAGGATCTTCGGGTTTATAGGTTGGGTTTGGATTAGTAAAGTTTTGATATTGATTTTTTTATGGATTTTGTTATGATGGACAGGAAAATAAGTAAGATTGCCCCTGTGATGCTGGCGTTTTTTTGCATGGGGTTTGTGGACATGGTTGGCATTGCAACCAATTATGTAAAAACGGATTTTCATCTAAATGATACGTTTGCTAACTTGCTGCCTTCAATGGTGTTTTTCTGGTTTTTGATATTTTCGGTGCCGACGGGGATGTTGATGAACCGTATCGGCCGGCGTAAGACGGTCGTTTGGAGCTTGGTTATAACCGCTTTGTCGCTCGTCGTGCCGTTGTTCAGTTATTCGTTCGCATCCATGTTGGTTTCATTCTCGTTGCTTGGCATAGGCAATGCCTTGATGCAAGTTTCGGTCAATCCGCTTTTGTCCAATATCGTGAAAGGCGACAAATTGGCCAGTTCGCTTACATTTGGCCAGTTCGTCAAAGCCATTGCATCGTTTATCGCACCGATTTTGGCCACATGGGCGGCAACGTCCTTAGGCAACTGGCGGTTGTTATATCCGATATTTATGGCTGTTTCTGTCATAGCCGTATTGTGGCTTGGGTTTGCTGAAATCAGCGATGAAAACGGGGAAGAGAAGCAGAAATCATCGACTTTCGCGCAATGTTTTGCCTTGCTTGGCGATGGGATAGTCTTGCTTTCGTTCTTGGGCATAATGTGCCATGTCGGCATAGATGTCGGCCTGAATGTTACGGCTCCGAAAATCTTGCAGGAACGTTTGGATATGTCGTTGGCCGATGCAGGTTTTGCCACCAGCGTTTATTTCCTGTTCCGTACGGTCGGTTGCCTCAGTGGGACGTTTATTTTGAGCCGTTGGTCGGCGGGGAAGTTTTTCGCATTAAGCGTTGCCGCAATGATTTTGTCCATGTTGGGGCTGTTTTTCGGGAACTCATTGGCTGTTCTTTATGTTGCCATAGCATTGGCTGGTTTCGGCAATTCGAATATTTTCCCGATTATCCTTTCGCAAGTCATGTTGTACAAGCCTGATAAAAAGAATGAAATATCTGGTTTGATGATAATGGGGCTTTTTGGTGGAACGGTATTCCCGTTTTTGATGGGCTTGTTTTCCGATGCTGTGCAGACTCAGCTCGGTGCGGTAATTGTGATAACCTTGGCCGTAATTTATTTATTTTTCTTTTCTTTGTGTCTGAAAAAGCATAAACTTAAAGAAGATTTATTATGAAAGCTGATACGATTGTCGGAATTGGTGAGATATTGTGGGATGTTTTGCCGGAAGGAAAAGTCTTGGGCGGTGCGCCGGCCAATTTTGCCTACCATGTTTCACAATTTGGTTTTAAGAGTTGCGCTGTCAGTGCGGTCGGCAGCGATGAACTGGGGCAGGAAATCCGTCGTGTCCTGGATGAAAAAAGGATGGATTATGTGCTGGAAGATGTGCCTTTCCCTACGGGCACTGTTCAGGTTACACTGGATTCCGGCGGGATACCCCAATATGAAATATGTGAAAACGTGGCGTGGGACAATATCATTTTCACCGATGAATTAGCAGATTTGGCAGCCCGGACCAGAGTGGTTTGCTTCGGTTCGCTGGCACAGCGGAATCAGGTTTCGCGCGCTGCGATAAAACGGTTTATTGCCGCTTTGCCAGCTGATGCACTGAAGGTGTTTGACATAAATATCCGGCAGCATTTTTACAACAAGGAATTGATAGAAGAATCGTTGCGCAGTGCCAATATCTTGAAAATAAACGACGATGAAGTACTAATTGTCGCTGATTTGTTCGGCTGGGAAGGCCGTTCGGAAATGGAAATCTGCCAGCTTCTGCGGCACAATTATGCCTTGGACATGCTCGTTTTGACCAAGGGCACGAAAGGGAGTTATGTGTTGTCTGCCGATAAAACCTTGTTCAGGCCGACACCTGTCGTGCAAGTGGCCGATACGGTCGGTGCCGGCGATTCGTTTACGGCCGGCTTTGTGTCTGCGTTGCTTCGTGGCTATAGTCTGGAAGAGGCTCACCGGCTTGCAGTGGATGTTTCCGCTTATGTCTGTACGTGCCGTGGAGCCATGCCGGTGTTGCCCGATAATCTGAAAAATAGGTTATGAGCCTGTCGCGTTTTAACCTATTTGTTGTTAAACAAAAAGAAAACATTTGGCTGCTCGTTTTTTCGAATCTAATTTTGTGTGGGGAAAGGAAGACTATTCTATGAAAAAATATCTGTTTGCTGTTGTTTTCATGCCGTTGTTTTTCTGCTTTTTTTCCTGCAATTGCGGGCACGACAAGAAAATCATCGCATTTTCGCAGTGCAGTGAGGATGAATGGCGCACGGCCATGAATAACGAGGTTTTGCAGGAAGTATCGTTTCATCCCAATATTGAAATACGCATTAAAAGCGTCAAAGATGATACGCAGCAGCAAATTCGCGATGTGGAACAGTTCATTGCGGACAAAGTCGATTTGATTGTACTTGCGCCGAACGAGGCGATTCCGCTGACTTCGGTGGTGGAAAAAGCGATGGATGCAGGTATTCCCGTCGTGTTGGCCGACCGTAAGATAGCCTCAAAACGCTATACGGCGTTTGTTGGAGCGGACAACTATGAAGTCGGGCGCGATGCGGGCATTTACATAGCGGAACGTCTGAAAGATGGTGGCCAGATTTTGGAGGTCAGGGGATTGGACGGCTCTACTCCTGCAACCGAACGTCATAATGGTTTTATGAATGTTATCGCTATGCATCCTGAAATAGAAGTGGTTTCGTCGGTTGATGGAGCCTGGTTCCGCGATGTGGCCAAGAAAAAAACAGAGCAATTCCTTGCAGGGAACCAGTCTGTCGATTTGATATTTGCCCATAACGACCAAATGGCTCTGGGCGCCTATGAAGCCTACCGTGATGCAGGTTTGGAGCGTCCGGATATTATCGGCATTGATGCTTTGCCTGGGCCGAGCGGCGGCATACAAATGGTTTTGGACGATGTGATTGATGCCACATTCTTTTATCCGACCGGTGGCGAACGTGTTGTGCAAACAGCCCTGCGCATTTTAAACGGGGAATCATATAGCCGCGATAACAGGCTTTATACGGCAGTCGTGGACAAAACCAACGCCCGTGTCTTGAAGTTGCAGACCGACCAAGTTACAGCCAAGCAAAACCAGCTTCAGCGTCTGAACGAAATATTGAACGAGAGTCTGATGCAGTATTCTGTACAACGTTTTCTACTTTTGGGGTCGCTGTTGGTTTTGCTGATAATCTGTGTATTGTTGGTTTTGCTGATACGGGCCTATCGCAAATCAAATAGTACCAACAAGTTGCTTGAAACACAGAACACGGCTATTAACAAACAGAAAGCCGAATTGGCTGAACAGCGTGATCAGTTGATGGTACTTTCCAAAAATCTGGAAGAAGCTACACAAGCCAAATTGGTGTTCTTTACCAATATATCGCATGAATTCCGCACGCCGCTGACTTTGATTTCCGGCCCGCTTGACACTTTGATGGAACGTGAGCAACTGAGTCCGGAAGGCCGGCAACTGGCATTTCTGATACAGAAAAATGTGCAGATATTGCAGCGACTTATCAATCAGATTATCGATTTCCGTAAAGTTGAAAACGGAAAGATGAACATGTCTTTTGTGCCGGGCGATTTCAAGCAATTTCTTTGCAATATAACCGAATCATTCCGTAATTTGGCCGTTACCAAACATTTGCATTTGAGTTTTATAGCGTCCGACGATGATTTTTTGTGTTGGTATGATGCGGAAAAGGTGGAAAAGATATTTTTCAATTTATTGTCCAACGCTTTTAAATATACGCCGGAAAATGGTAAGATAACGTTGGAGCTTAAAAAAAGACTTTGTGAGAATGGCTCTATGCTTCAGGTCCGGGTTATGGACACCGGCATAGGCATAAAAGCGGAGCATGTGCCGCATATTTTCGAACGCTTCTACAAGGCAGATGAGGTTGCTTCTGGTTCGGGTATTGGCCTTGCCTTGACCAAGATGCTTGTTGAGCTTCATGGCGGCACAATTTCCGTACAGAGTGAACTGGGCAAAGGCAGCACGTTTGTTGTGTTGCTGCCGTTTCTGCAATCAGATAGTCTCCCGATGGAATCGGTGAATATGTCCAGGGCATCTGCCGGAACATCCGTTCCGGGTACGGCTTCGTTGAAAGATGAGGCCGTTTCTGACAGGACCGCTGCCGGAGATTCCGAAAGACCGCTTGTCCTTGTCGTGGAAGACAATGCGGATGTACGCCTATACGTAAAAACTTTTTTGTCGGATGAATATGAACTGGTAGAGGCGGCCGATGGGTTGGATGGCTTCCAAAAGGCCGTGCAGTACATGCCTGACCTTATTATAAGCGATGTGATGATGGATGGCATGGATGGTTTTGAGTTGTGTCGTCAATTGAAAGGCGACATCTCGACTTGCCATATACCTGTTGTGTTACTCACGGCTTGCTCGCTCGATGAGCAACGTGCGCAAGGGTTTGAAAATGGAGCGGATGCATATATCCCCAAGCCGTTTAACGAGAATTTGCTGAAAGTCCGCATACGCAGCATGATAGCCAACCGGAAACGTTTGAAAGAATATTTCAACCGGAATCTGACTTTCGGGGATGGCAAGACGCGGATAACAGAGATGGACAAGAGTTTTATGGACAAGTTCAGGAAAATCGTCATGGATAATTTGTCGGACAATGGGCTGAATGTCGATGAAATCGGACGTAATCTGGGCATGTCGCGCATACAGCTCTATCGGAAAATCAAGGCTCTCACCAACTATGCACCCAATGAGCTGGTACGTGCAATTCGTTTGAAGGAAGCTGGGCGGATATTGATAAGTTCCGGATTGACAGTTGCTGAAATTGCTTATGATACGGGTTTTTCATCGCCATCTTATTTTACCAAATGCTTTAAGGAATATTTCAATGAAAGCCCGACAGAATATCAAAACCGCTTGAAACACAGCCGTGGCGATAGTTGAAGATGCAAAAAAAGCGGAACGGCATGACAATTATATGCTGTTCCGCTTTTTGGCCTTTTCTGCTACTCAATAAGGTGTTTTTTCTTCGTTGTTTTCCCATTCCTGGAATGCCTTGATGGCTTCTTCCGGCAGCAACTGGATGGCTTTGATGCGTCTTTCTTCAAGTGGCAGGTCCATTTCCTTGTAGATGAATGAATCGTCAAAGCCTATATTGCCGGCATCGGCTTTTGTATTTCCGTAGAAAATCTTGTCTATGTGTGCCCAATAAATCGCAGCCAGGCACATGGGGCAGGGCTCGCATGATGTGTAGATGGTGCAACCGGACAGATTGAAAGTCTTCAGTACTTTGCACGCTTGTCTTATGGCGGAAACTTCCGCATGGGCGGTCGGGTCACAATTTGCTGTTACGCGGTTAGTGCCGGTGGCTACAACCTGGCCGTTTTTTACAATAACTGCACCGAAAGGGCCTCCGCCGTTTTTTACATTCTTGCTTGACAAATTGATGGCCATGCGCATGAAATCCTGATCGTTCATATGATATTGTTTTTTTTTGTTGTTACGTAGTTTGTTTTCCGTGAAGTTGCTGATTTGGCATTGCTTGTCTGCACCTGTTGCCGGGTCGGCAAGCAGGCAACAGCAAAGATAAAGCAAAAAAGTCGGAAAAGAAAAACTAAAGTGCAATGTTTTTTTGTGCGCTCGGAAATGGGCGGCCGGCGTGCAGCTTGTGCATTCTTGTGTTTGGAACATCATGTCTGCTTGTGGTTTCCTGAACAGGATGGTGCAAAAGGATGGCATGTCACCTGGGTTTTAACAAAAAAGAACAAATCAGGGGCTTGGAATCAATACGGACCAGACATGGCGCAAGTGGTAGTTCGAATACATGGCGATAAATTATGCTTTTTGACAATTATATTGTTGAAACGTATTTTCCCTTTGGTGGCGTAGCTGTGTGTCGGGGCATGTAATTGAAGCGATGGCCAAATGCTTTTGGGTAAATCAGTCTGTTTTTTTTGGTTTGTAACGGTTTTGTTTTTTGTATAACAGACAAAAGTTTGTACATTTGCCGTAATATTCTTTCCCACTCAGGAATGGGTGCCGAGGATGTTTTTGTGGTGCTGTTTTCAAAGCCCACGGTTTTTGTTAAGGATACGTTTTTAATTTGAACAACACTAATCTAATTTATTATGAACGACAAAGAATTATTGCAAGAAGTCATGCAACGAGCCCAAATGTGGCTTGATGGCAATTATGATGCAGAAACAAAGGATGCCGTACGGAAGTTGATGTCAGCCGAGGACAAGACAGAGCTTATCGAGTCTTTTTACAAGAATCTGGAGTTCGGTACCGGTGGGCTTCGCGGAATCATGGGTGTAGGCACGAACCGTATGAATATCTACACGGTAGGATCAGCCACACAGGGATTAAGCAATTATTTGAAGAAACAGTTTGCCGGTTTGCCCCAAATCAGCGTATGCATAGGGCATGATTGCCGGAACAACAGCCGCAAATTTGCGGAAATATCCGCCGATATTTTTTCGGCAAACGGAATCAAGGTTTATTTGTTTGAGGACTTGCGTCCGACTCCGGAGATGTCTTTTGCGATACGGCATTTGGGTTGCCAGAGCGGCATTATTCTGACCGCCAGCCATAATCCGAAAGAATATAACGGTTATAAGGCCTATTGGAACGATGGCGCCCAGATGATTGCGCCTCATGATACGGCCGTTATAGCCGAAGTGAACCGGATACAGTCGGTTGATGATATCAAGTTTGAGGGAAACAAGGCCCTGATAAAGATTATAGGTGAGGAAATAGACAAATTGTATATTGAAAAGATTAAGACGCTGACATTGTCTCCTGACAGCATAGCCCGTCACAAGGACATGAAAATTGTTTATACGCCGATTCATGGTACGGGTGTCCGCATTATTCCGCGTTGTTTGAAGGAATTCGGTTTTACAAACATAATTCCCGTGCCGGAGCAGAACGTAGTGAGCGGTGATTTTCCGACCGTGGTATCTCCGAATCCGGAAGAGCCGGCCGCATTGTCAATGGCGGTGGCCAAGGCCAGGGAAACCGATGCCGATATTGTTATGGCTTCCGATCCGGATTCCGACCGTTTGGGTATTGCCGTCAAGAATGATGCCGGTGAGTGGGTTCTTTGCAACGGCAACCAGACATGTGTTCTTTTCACATATTATATTCTGCGCCGCTGGAAAGAGCTTGGCAGATTGACCGGTAAGGAATTTTGCGTGAAAACCATCGTTACCACCGAGGTGATGAAAGATGTGGCAGACAAGATGGGTGTGGAAATTTTTGATTGCTACACCGGTTTCAAATGGATTGCCGCCATTATCCGCGAGCTGGAGGGAAAGCGCAAATACATAGGCGGCGGTGAAGAGAGTTACGGCTATCTGGCGGAAGATTTTGTCCGTGACAAGGATGCCGTTTCGGCATGCGCCCTGATGGCGGAGATTACTGCCTGGGCCAAGGATAACGGCAAGACCCTGTTCGAGTTGCTGCAGGATATTTATGTGGAGGTCGGTTTTGGAAAGGAAAAAGGCATCTCCGTTGTCCGCAAGGGCAAATCGGGTGCAGAAGAGATTCAGCAGATGATGCGCGATTATCGTGCCAATCCGCCGAAGGAGATAGCTGGTTCGAGGGTGGCCGTTGTCAAGGACTACCAGACGTTGACGGCAACCGAGACCGCCACCGGCAAGACAAGCAAGCTGGATTTCCCGTGCACAAGCAATGTATTGCAGTTTTTCACGGAAGATGGTACGAAAATTTCCGTACGTCCTTCAGGTACGGAGCCTAAAATCAAGTTCTATATCGAGGTCCGCGGCACGATGCACAGCCGTGCCGATTATGCGGCAGCCGACAAGGCCGCAAGCGAGAAAATAGATGCCGTACGTGCCTCGTTGGGTGTGTAAGAGTTGCTGAACAATAAGTATAAACCACAACGTCAAAACATCTATCGGGATGTTGCGTTGTGGTTTTGCCCGTTTTTCGGCACATTTGATTTTCGAGTGTGCAATTTGACAAATAACATTCTTATTTTCTTTCCAAAGTGAATGTTTTTTGGAATAAATGCGTTACTTTTGCAAACGGTTTCACAAAAAAATTATTTTATAACCCGTACAAAGATAAAAAGTTGTACCAATTTTTAGCAGAAAATGAAAGATATTTTTGAAACAATCAAGTCAATTCCCGGTCCGTTAGGACAATATCAGGGTAATGCCGATGGTTATTTTATGTTTCCGAAGCTTGAAGGTGAGATCGGTCCGGAAATGGTTTTCAACGGCAAGAAGGTTTTAAACTGGAGTTTGAACAATTATTTGGGACTGGCCAATCATCCGGAAGTGAGAAAGGCCGATGCGGAAGGCGCAGCCAAGTTTGGCCTGGCCGCTCCGATGGGAGCCCGCATGATGTCGGGTGACACGGTATATCACAAAAAGCTGGAGCAGGATTTGGCAGATTTTGTCGGCAAGCCGGCCGCTTATCTGTTGAACTTCGGTTATCAGGGCATGGTATCCATTATTGATGTAATGTGCAGCCGTTTTGATGTCATTGTATATGATTCTGAGGCGCATGCATGTATCATGGATGGCATATTCCTGCACAAGGCCAAGGGAGGCAAGAGTTTCGTTTATCCCCACAATGATATCGACCGTTGCGAGAAAATGCTGAAGATGGCCGAGAACTACATTGACAAGGAAGGCGGGAAAGGCGGTATTCTGGTTGTAACGGAAGGCGTGTTTGGCATGGCCGGCGACCTTGGCGCTCTGGACAAAATCGTTGCCTTGAAGAAGGACCACTGTTTCCGTATTCTGGTGGATGATGCACATGGTTTCGGAACCATGGGCAAAACCGGTGCCGGGACTCCGGAGCATTTCGGCTGCCAGGCTGGAATTGACCTGCATTTCTGCACGTTTGCCAAGAGTATGGCCGGCATAGGTGCTTTCATAGCTTCCGAGCGTGAGATAGTGGATCATTTGCGTTTCAACATGCGTTCCCAGATTTTTGCCAAATCCTTGCCGATGCCTATGGTTATCGGTGCCATGAAGCGTTTGGAACTGCTGAAGACGGAAAACTCCTTGCGTGACAAGCTCTGGACTATTACACGCACCCTTCAGGAAGGTTTGCGGAGCAAGGGCTTCGATTTGGGTCACACGCAGTCGCCGGTTACGCCGGTTTATTTCAAGGGCGGTGTGGGCGAAGGCACCAATATTGTGGTTGACTTGCGTGAGAACTACGGCATATTCTGTTCCATCGTTGTTTATCCGGTTGTGCCGAAAGGTGTTTTGATGCTTCGCATTATACCGACGGCAGCCCATACGCTGGAACATGTGGAACGTACCATCAGCGTATTCAGCGAAGTCAAGGAAAAACTTGCCGCTGGATACTATGACCACGAGATGCCCAATATGAACCTGATAAACAAAGGTTAATATTTCCTTACGGGACGACATGTGCTACACATGCCGTCTCGTTTTCTGCTGCAAGTGCATGGTTGGGCAAGCGGCGTTGTCCGTTTCCGGTTTTTTCCGTAGCCGTGTCCATGTGTTTGCGGGAAACGTTATCGTAAAGACAAGCTTATGAAGTATCAACTCAAATGTAAGAAATGCGGCTATGTTACGCCGGATTTTGCCACCTGGTTCAGACAAAATCAGGCGTGCCCCCAATGTGGCAGTAAACATTCGGAAGCAGAATACACTACCGACTATGCCAAGCTGAGGGATGTTTTTAAAACTAAGCCGGAAAATTTCTGGGCTTATTTTGATTTTCTGCCGCTCATGGACAGGAAAAACATAATTACCTGCAATGAAGGAACACCGGACCTTGAGCGCTGGGGTTTTCTGGAGAAACATGCATCGGAACGTTATGGTGTTGATTGCAAAGTCTTTGTTTGTCGTAATGACCTGAACGGTGGAACGCAGACATTTAAAGATGTGGCCGGTGCGCTTGGAGCTTCCATTTTCCTGGAAAACGGTGTCCGTGAGTATTGTGTGGCTTCGACGGGCAATACGGCGACGGCTTTTGCCAAATATCTGGCGCTTGCCGGTATTAAATTCACCAATTTTGCTCCTTCTGACATCAATCCGGATTCGGTTGAGGAAATCCGCGCTCTGGGTCAGGAGGTAGTTTTGTCGAAAGGCAATTATGCGCAGGCCAAAAAGGAGGCTGCAGATTTTGCGGCGCAAAACCATGTGCTTATTTCTACCGGCAATATTGATCCGATCCGTGTGGAGGCCAAGAAGACGATGGCCTTTGATTTCATGCGTCAGTTGGGGCAGTTGCCTGATGTGTACATGCAGGCGGTTGGCGGTGGAACCGGTCCCATAGCGTTGGATAAGGGCGTACGTGAGCTTCAGAGCCATTTTAGCGGTTTGAAGACTCCCCGGATGCTCCTTGTGCAGCAGGATTTGTGTGATCCGATGGTGCAGGGTTGGGAGTCTGCACGTGCCAACGGTTTTCCGGAGGGCTTTGAAAACGACTATCCGACGATAGCAAATCCTCTGACAAAAGTATCTATCTTGTCGGCTGGTGTTCCGGCCATGTTTCCCGTGGTGGCTCCGATAGTACGGAAGACGAATGGTGATTTTCTGCGGGTAAAGGAAGCCGAATTGCCTTCTTATGCCCGTAAGGTGTATGATGAGATGAAAGTTTATCTTGGCCCGGCATCCATTGTATGCATAGCCGGTTTTTATCAGGCGCTTGCAGAGGGCAAGATTCATGGTGGCGAAACGGTATTGCTCAACATAGGTGAGGGTGCGGGCCGTGCATCCGCTTTTGTAGAGGAGACCAAGAAGGCGTGTCCCATTGATTGACCGCCGAGTCCCTGTAAATCAATATGAAAATCATTACCTTATGGGAAATTTGTATAACTTGTTAATGCAGGATGTCCGTTTTGAAGAAGCGTTGAAAGCCTGCATGAATTGCGGTGTATGTACGGCGATATGTCCGGCAGCGGAATTTTATCCGTATGATCCCCGCAAGATATGCGATATTGTTCAGAGGCAGAATGAGGAGGAGATAGAAAGTCTGCTCCGTTCCGACACGATATGGTATTGCGGGCAGTGCATGTCTTGTAAGACGCGTTGTCCCCGTGGCAACATACCCGGTTCGCTGATAAACATATTGCGCAAAGTGTCGCAGGAGCTGGGTTATTTTGCGGACAGCCGGATGGGGCGTCAGCAGTGCAGTATTGTAGATGGTGTTGGTCGGAATATACTGGAAATCGGCTATTGCGTACATCCCGACCGTATTGATCCGGATAAGCATGTTGAACAAGGTCCAATCTGGCGTTGGTATCGTGAGAATATTGAAGAGATAGCCCCCAAGCTGGGGGCCAATTATCATGGTGATGGCCCGGGTGCATTGCGTACGGTGCGTAAAGAAAATCTGGAGGAGATACGTAAGATATTTGAAGCTACCGGTGGAATGGAGTTGTTGGAGCAAATCAAGCGTGAGGAGCCGGCAAGTGAAAAATCCGACAAACACAAGATCTGATTGAATGATGAAACGTTATTGGAACGAATATCAGAAAGAAATAGCCGATGACAAGTTTTTTTATGAACGCAGTTGCATCAGGCAGACCTTTTTTCCGGGTTCGGAGGCGGCATTTCTGAAAATGCTCCGCGAAGAATTGGGTAAGGATATTTATGATGAGGCCAACCAGCATACGTGTACAGGCATAGGCTATCATTCGGATATTGTGCCCTTGCAGACGACCATGACAGTGGTTGCGCGGCTTTTTGCGCTGATGACCGAGGCCGGTTATGAGAATTATGTACCTTCTTGCGTGACCTCATTCGGTGTTTTCACGGAGATGGTGGAAATGTGGAAGCATAATCCGGAATTACTGGAAAAGACGCGTAAGATTTTGTATGATACGACGGGGCGCACATTTGAGATTCCGAAAAATATCGCGCATCCATCGGATATTATCTACAAGTTCCGTTATGACTTGAAGCAGAAAATGAAGTACCAGCTGGTGAACCGTTTTACGGGTAAGCCGTTGCGTGTGGTTGAGCATATCGGTTGCCATTATGCGAAGATATTTCCGAAAGCCGGTGTGGGCAACGCGGAGTTTCCGTATGTGTTGGCCGGCATGATTGAGGCATGGGGCGGTGAAGTGATAGACTATCCGGAGCGCCGTCATTGTTGCGGTTTTGGTTTCCGGCAATATCTGGTTCAGGAGAACCGCGGTTACTCGATAGCGAACTCCAAGAAGAAATTTGAATCCATGGAACCCTATGAGCCCGATTTCATCGTGGCAAACTGTCCGGGTTGTACCATGTTTCTTGATAAATGGCAGTATACGATAGCCGAGATGGAGAACAAGACTTATGACAAAAACGGCTATGGCATACCGGTTCTTTCGTATGAGGAAATGGCCGGTCTGTTGCTTGGTTATGATCCGTGGAAATTGGGCTTGCAGCTGCATCAGGTCCAGGCGGAGCCGTTGCTGAACAAGATAGGCATAGCCTACGATCCGAATGAGAAGTTTACGGGTGTTTCCGGGAAAATTCTTCCGAGGCCGGAGAAGCCTCATAATTTATTGGTGTGATTAAAGAGAAAAGAGAATGAGCGACAGAACAACGACAGCGCAGGTGGCGGTAATCGGTGGCGGTCCCGCCGGCATAGAGGCGGCTTGTGCATTGAGCAATAACGGTATCCGGGTATCTCTTTTTGAGAGCGAACCGGTTCTTGCCCATAATGTAGGTAACAAGTTCAAATTGTTTCCCGATTTTTCATCGGCATCGGAGCTGGTTGCGACATTATCGCATAAACTGTCAGGCAGTCATGTATCCGTTCATTTGGATACGGAGATTGTTTCCATGGAACAGAAGGGCGGTTTATGGTTTCTTACGGACAATTACGGGCACACTCATGAGGCTGTTGCCGTTTTGCTGGCAACCGGTTATGATGTGTTTGATGCCAGGCGCAAGGAAGAGCTGGGTTATGGCATTTACAAAGGCGTTGTGACATCCATAGATCTGGAGAGTATGCTGAAGGCCGGCAAGCTTGTGAATGTATTGGGCGAACAGCCTCAGTGCGTTACCTTTTTGCAGTGCGTAGGTTCACGCGATGAAAAGATAGGGAATCATTATTGTTCCAAGGTTTGCTGTGTGACGGCAGTCAAGCAGGCGATAGAGGTGAAAAAGCTGTCTCCGAGAACCGATGTATTTTTATTTTACATGGATTTGCGCATGTGGGGTCAAGGTTTTGAGGAGTTGTATCGCGAAGCGCAGGAGCAGTACGGGATTCGTTTTGTCCGCGGTCGCATTTCGGAGGCCGCGTCGACGTTTGATGACCGTGTGCAGATCAAGGCAGAAGACACGCTGGTGGGTCAGCCGTTGAAGATGAGTACGGATTTGCTGGTTCTGATGGTAGGCATGGAAGCCTCGTGCGGTACCAAAAAACTGGCTTCATGTTGCGGTGTAGAGGGAGCCTATGGATTTGCTCACAGTTGTTCTCCCTATTTGTCCGATAACATGACGGATCGTCAAGGTTTGTTTTTGGCTGGTTCCTGCAAACGTCCGATGAGCGTGTCGGATACCGTGAACGATGCACGCTCGGCTGCGGTTGGAATAGCCGACTATCTGAAAACAGCTTTGTCTAACTAAGACTTGAATTATGGATTTTGGATTTACCATATCAAAACCGCGTTCCATTGAGCCGACGGAAGCCGGCAGGGAACAGCTGTTACAGTTGGAAGAGCAGGTTCCTACATTCAGGCGGTGCATGAATTGCGGAGGTTGCACGGCGACATGTTCTGCCGGACAGTTCACCGATTTCAACATCCGGAAGGTACACAACCTGTACCGCTGGGGACAATACAAGGAGCTGGATGAAGAATTACAGAAGTGCATGTTGTGCGGCAAGTGCACGCTGGTTTGTCCGCGTGGGGTCAATCTGCGTTCGCTGATAATTCATTTGCGCAAGGCCCTAAACAAGGATCACCAGCCCGGCGATTACCAACATTTTATACGAAACAACAACCGGTAGGAACGGTTTAAACCATAACCAGTAAGCTATTTTATGTCATCATACTTTCATCCTTTCATTCTTCCTTTCTGTATAGGCACATTGGTTTTGTTTGCGGTGATAGCTGTAAAGTTCTATCGTTGGATAAGCGGGCTTGACCGCAAGCAAAAGAAGAATGTGTGGATGTCCCTGCTGACAGTCCGCATTTTTCCTTCCTTGTGGCGTATTTTCAAGGAAATAGTCAAGGAAGTGTTGTTGCATGTGAACATAACCAGATACAACTGGCGTATGGGCTACATGCACAGGAGCATTGCCCTGGGTTGGTTTTTGCTGATTGTTACCGGATTTGTGGAAACGTTGTTTCATTTCAGGGGTAGCGGTCATCCTCCGTGGTTGGGCATCTTTTTCCGTTTTTTTGTGCGTGACTACACCTATGGCATATCTCGTGTGTGGGCCGATGTCATGGATTTGCTGTTGCTTTACGTGCTTTCCGGTGTTTCCATCGCCATATTCAAGTCTATTTATTCGCGGATTGTGGGCATGCGCAAGAACACCCGGTTGCGTTGGTTCGATATCTGTCTGCGGTATTCCCTGTGGCTGATATTTCCCATGCGTTTGTTGTCGGAAAGCGCTACGGCCGCTTTGACTGGAAATGGCGGTTTTCTGACCCAGGGAATCGGTGACATGATGCCCACCGAGTTTGCCCAAGTCATGGAAGTTCCTTTCTGGACGGCCTATTCCACCTGTCTGTGTGTATTTTTTGTGCTGTTTCCGTTCTCCCGCTACATGCATATATTCACCGAACCGCTTTTGATTGTATTCAGGAGTCTTGGAGTCCGTGAGGGCAGCCAACCCACGGGTTATACGCGCATGGAATTGAATGCCTGTTCGCGTTGCGGCATTTGCATAGATGGTTGTCCGCTTGACAAGGATTTGAATATAAATGACATACAGGGCGTTTATTTGTTGCGTGATGTACGTCACGGCCTTCCGCACCGCAATGCAACGGAAAACTGCCTGATGTGCGACCAGTGCGTTGTGGATTGTCCGGTAGGTATAGAAATCAACGAGATACGCAAGCAGGAGCGCAACAAAGGCACGTTGGATACGCACGACAACTACCGTTTTCTGGATTCGGTAAAATCGTTCAATGCCATTGGACGTATTGCCTACTTTGGCGGTTGCATGTCGCATTTGACTCCGGGTGTAACCGAATCGATGAAAAAGATTTTCGATGCGGTCGGGCAGAAGTACTGGCTGATGGACGAGGACAAGACCATTTGCTGCGGTCGGCCGTTGCTGCAACAAGGTTTCATAGCCCAAGCCGCGGAGTTGCGCCGGAAGAACGCCCGTCTGATTGTGGAAAGCCATGCGCAATACTTGGTCACATCCTGTCCGATTTGCTATCAGTCGTTCAAGAAAGAATATAATTTGCCGATAAAGGTCATTCATCACACCGAATATCTGGCGGTCCTGATACGTCTGGGCAAGTTGAAACCGCATAAAACCGGTTTGAAAGTGGCCTATCATGATCCGTGCGAGTTGGGGCGCGGCTGCAATATTTACGATGAGCCGCGTGAGGTGTTGCAGGCCGTGGCCGATCTGGTCCGTGTTCAGAAAGAACGGGAGCACAGCATTTGTTGCGGCCATAGTCTTGGTAACACGGCCCTGGATGTGGAAAAGCAGGACAAGGTGCGTGATGCGGCTTTGCGGAATCTGACGGCAGACCATCCGGACTTGATAGCGACGGCCTGCCCGATGTGCAAGAAAGCCTTCCAGCATGGCCAGCCGACCCATGTGAAGGATGTAGCGGAACTTATAGCAGAACAATTATGAAAAAATTCGAATCCATATTGATTACGGGCGCCGGTTCCGGTATCGGTGAAGCCATTGCGTATTGTTTTGCGCGGCAGGGCTGCCGTCTGATGCTGGTGGGACGTAATACGGAACGTCTGGAAGCGGTTACGAAGCAGTGTGTCGCTTTGGGCGGGAAAGCCGAGTGGCGACAGGTAGACATGTCGAATGCCGATTCCATCGATGTTTTTGTGAATGAACAACGGGAACAGGAACGTGTTTTTGACTGTCTGGTATTGAATGCCGGCATTTCGCAGCGCGCGCTGACACTGGACACCGATATCCTTGTGGACCGCAAAATCATGGAAACGAATTATTTCGGTCCGGTCTGTCTGACCAAAAAGTTGGGTTATATGCTGAAAAGCAATCCTTATACGGCCATTGCGGTCACCAATTCCATATCCGGACTGTTCGGATTTCCGCTACGCTCTGCATATTGTGCATCCAAACATGCGCTGTTCGGTTTTTTTGAGACGCTGGAGCTTGAGAATGACAATATCCGCGTAACATTCCTTATTCCGGGACGCATCAACACGCCTATCAGCAAAAGCGCGGTTCTGGGCAACGGCGAGACATACGGGCAGATGGACAGCGGCCAGGCTCATGGCCTTGATGTGGGAAAATGTGCGGAGATAGCTGTCCGTGCCATTGAAAAAGGCAAGCACCGTCAGCTCATTGGCGGCAAGGAACTGCTGATGGTATATTTCAAGAAATGGGTGCCGCCATTGTTCCGCCATTTGGCACGCAAGGTGAGTGCGACCTGATGCCGGATAAGTTTGGATATTCTAAAACCAGATAATTATGAGAGAAAAAGTTATTTGCGGAATGCAACAGGTGGGTATTGGCGTCGAGAACGTACATGAAGCCTTCAAATGGTACATGGAAGCCTTCGGGTGCAATGCCAAAATCCTGGATGCGGAAGGTACAGCCGAACGCATGTTGCCCTACACGGGCGGTAAGCCTCAGGACAGGTGGGCCATTCTGGCCTATAACCTGCGCGGTGGCGGCGGTTTTGAAATATGGCAGCCTCAGGGTCGTGCCCTGCGTTACCTGCAGGAACCGGTGCGTTTGGGCGACCTGGGAATTTTGTGTGCTAAAATCAAGGCTACGGACATTCAGCGTGCCTACAATCATTTGAAACAGGTTATCGGAGCAAAAATCCTTTGCGAACCGCGGATTTCCCTGTCGGGCCGGAAACATTTCTTCCTGCTGGATGTGTATGGCAATTTGTTTCAAGTGGAAGAAGACAATTACGTTTTCATCGACCAGAACAAGGCAACCGGCGGTGCCAACGGTGCAATTATCGGAGTTTCTGACATGGAAAAATCCATGGCTTTTTATGGCAAGTTGCTGGGATTTGACCGTGTGGAATACGATGAAACCGGTATTTTTGAGGATTTGCAGGGTGTTGAGGGCGGTGACAAACGCTTGCGGCGTGTCATGCTGAACCGCACCAAACCCATGCAGGGACCGCTCAGCGAAATCATGGGCACTGCCCACATAGAGCTTGTACAGGCTCTGGAAGGTACGCCCAAAAAACTGTATGAAGGCCGCTGGTGGGGCGACCCCGGATTTATTCATTTGTGCTTTGATGTGCGCAACATGGATGCCGTGAAAGCCGATGCCGAAGCACTCGGCCATCCGTTCGTATGCGACAGTGGTGCCGACTTCAAAATGGGCGAGGCCGACGGGCATTTCACCTATGTGGAAGACCCGGATGGAACCTTGATTGAATTTGTGGAGACATTCAAGATTCCAGTCCTGAGAAAGCTGGGCATTTATTTGCATTTGTCAGGAAGGGATGACAAGAAGCCGTTGCCGCGCTACATAACCAAAGCATTGCGTTTTCTGGAAGTAAAAGGTTAATTTTCAGTTATGGGAAACGACAATATCGTACTCCGGACGGAGCATTTGGTGAAGAAATACGGCAAACGTACCGTCGTGAATGATGTCAGCATTGAGTTGCATCAGGGGGAGATTGTGGGGCTGCTCGGTCCGAACGGTGCCGGCAAAACGACAACATTCTACATGACAACCGGCCTGATAACGCCCAATGAAGGCAGAATCTTTCTGGATGAGACGGATATTACCGATTTTCCCATGTACAAGCGCGCCCAGAACGGAATCGGATATCTGCCTCAGGAAGCCTCCGTTTTCCGCAAGATGTCCGTGGAAGACAACCTGAAAGCCGTGCTTGAGATGACCTCCTTTTCAAAGGCCTATCAGGCGGAGAAGCTGGAGCAACTAATCAAGGAGTTCAATCTTGGACATGTGCGCAAGAACCTTGGCGACCGCCTGTCCGGCGGCGAACGGCGGCGTACCGAGATTGCGCGCTGCCTGGCCATAGAGCCGCGCTACATTATGCTGGATGAGCCCTTTGCTGGTGTGGATCCGATAGCCGTGCAGGAAATACAGGATGTTGTCTGGAAACTGAAAGACAAAAATATCGGCATTCTGATTACCGACCACAACGTGGATGAAACGCTGATGATTACCGACCGCGCCTACCTGCTGTTTGAAGGCAAAATCCTTTTCCACGGGACGCCCGAGGAGCTGGCCGCCAACCCGATTGTACGGAAAAACTATCTTGGGCGCGATTTCGAGTTGAAACGTAAAAGCCGGCCGACTGACGAATGATGGCATGAACAATACGGTTACCATATTCGGGTGTGGCTCCTCATTGCCTACGCGCACCAATTTTCCGAGCTGCCAGGTGCTGGAGCTGCGCAACAAGCAGTTTATGATTGATTGCGGCGAGGGCGCCCAAATCCGCATGCGGCAGATGAATTTCCGGACGGCGCGCCTGGGACATATCTTCATTTCGCATTTGCACGGGGACCATTGTTTTGGGCTGATGGGGCTTATATCCTCGTGGGGAATGCTCGGGCGCACTGCCGAACTGCACATACATGCACACCGTGATCTGGAATTGCTGCTCGGTGCTCAGTTGCGCTATTTCTGCGACAAGATGCCGTACAGCGTTATTTTCCATGCCATTGACCCCGCAAGGCACGAACTTGTTTACGAAGACCGCACCGTGTGCGTATATTCCCTGCCGCTGAAACACCGCGTGCCTTGTTGCGGCTTCCTGTTCGAGGAAAAAATGCAGGACAGGCATATCCTGCGCGAAATGATTGATGCCTACCAGATTCCGATTGCATACATCCCGCGCATAAAAAAGGGCGAGGACTATGTGTTGCCGGACGGCACGCGCATCCCGAACGGACGGCTGACCACACCGCCCACGCCTCCGATCCGTTATGCCTACTGTTCGGACACGGCCTACAACGAAGACCTTGTTCCGCTGATTCAGGGCGTGGATTGCCTCTACCACGAGGCGACGTTTGAGGAAGAGTTCCTGAAGCGCGCGCAGGAAACACAGCACAGTACGGCATCGCAGGCGGCAACCATTGCACGCAAGGCCGGTGTGAAAAAGCTGATTATCGGGCATTTCTCCGCCCGGCACAGCAACCAGGAAAATTTATTGAAGGAAGCGCGCGCCATTTTCCCGAACACGGTGCTCGGCACGGACAAGGGCGTTTATCCTATTGCAGGTGAGGTGAAGTGAGTGAACCGGCATGGCCGGAAACTCCCTCAGAAAGGAAGTCCCGAACCATCGTCGGTGTTGTCGGCTGCGCCATCGAACGGCTCCATGTTGGAAACGGGTGCGGCAGGCTGTTGCGGCGCGTCCTTCTCCACTTTCCACGCGCGGATGGAAGTGAACCAGCGGCCGTTCCACTCGCGGCTTTCAATGTCGAAATGAACGGTTACAATATCGTCGATAGCCATTGGGTATTGGTCTATCTTGTCGCCGAAAAGGTTGAAGCACACCTTGCGCGGATACTGTTCCATTGTTTCCAGCACGTAGTCTTGTGAACGCCAGGGACCGTTGCGGCCTTCGCCTGTTGCTAATGGCGGTATAGCAATGATTTTTCCTTTTATTTCCATAATCTTCTGTCTTAATTTAGTCCGGCAAAGATAGCGAAAGCCGGGCGATTTCGGATGGATTTAAGAAGAATAATGTAAACTATTGGACTTTCAGGGAGATATGCGGCTTTATTCGATATTCCTTAATATATGTCTTTAAGCCGATTTTTGAATAGTTAAGCAGTAAAATTGCTACCTATCCGCTGTCTTACAGTCTTTACTCCATAAACATATTATCATACCCTACTTTGTCTTAGCGAGAGATAAGAAATACACATTTGTTAGAATAGCCCCATACATTTTTTATTATCACTAATGCTATTACGAAATAAGTTTTATATCTTTGCTTTGAAATTAAAATATCATCACCATGACCAAAGAAGAATTTTTCACCCTTCTAACTAAAGAGGTAAAAACATATAAACAATTCCTTGAAACAGGCAATAATGAGTGGATTGTAAAAGGCTTCATTGATATTGATAAAAATGTTTATACCATTACGAATGATACAAAAGTCGTATCTAAGATAATCGAGATTCTACTTATTCCGAAATTGGATAGATTTGCTCGGAATCACGACATGAAGCTTGAACTTCCTTCAAAACAAAATTATTATCCAGACTTAACCTTCAAAGATAACGAAGGTCACTTATTTGCAGTTGATTTTAAATCAAGCTACTATAATTCGGATTCTGTTAATGGCTTAACTCTTGGTTCATACTGGGGTTATTTTAGAAATCGGGATAAAAAGATGAGTATGGATTATACCTATAATTCATATTCTGCTCACATTGTGCTTGGCATGTTATACAAACAAAGCGATGAAACTGCGAATGAGAAAAACGTCTTTAAGGTGGATGAATTAGATATTATTCATTCTGTTATAGAGAATTTTATATTCTTTGTACAACCCAAATGGAAGATTGCCAACGATATTCCAGGAAGTGGCAATACAAGAAATATTGGAGGTATAACAAATATTCAAAAACTATTAAATGGAGAAGGTCCTTTTGCAACATTGGGTGAGGATGTCTTCGATGATTATTGGATGGGGTACTCCAATAAAGATGATGCTAAGAAAGCTGGTATTGGAGCCCCACACTACAACAATTTAGAAACCTACAAAGATTATTTGAAATCACAAGCTAATAAATTATCAAGACTCTAACCATGCCAGTAATAGTACCTCCAATAAAATCACAAGGAATTAAGACAAAGCTTGTTCCTTGGATAAACGATTTAATTGCCAAGTCAGGCTTAGATTTAGCCAATACCAATTGGATTGAACCCTTTTTCGGTACTGGAGTTGTTGGACTCAATGCTCCAGTAGGCGGGAACAGATATGTTGGTGATAGTAATCCTCACATTATAAACTTCTATAATGGGATTCTAATTGGTGAAATTACCCCTCAAAACATGCGTCAATATTTAGAATATGAAGGGGCTCTATTAGCAACTGCCGATGAAGAAGGTTATGCACACTACAGAACTATAAAAGACAGATTTAATACAGAACATAGTCCGTTCGATTTCATTTTTCTATCTCGTGCGGGTTTTAATGGTATGATGAGGTTTAATCGTCAAGGGCAGTGGAATATTCCCTTCTGCAAAAAGCCAGAACGGTTTGCTCCTGCCTATGTCACAAAGATATGCAACCAGATTGCCGCGGCTCAACGTGTAATTTTAGCAAATCATTGGGAGTTTCACAATCAAAACTTCATAGAAACAATAAATCATGCACAAGCTGGTGATTTAATCTACTGTGATCCACCATATTTTGGCAGATACGTAGATTATTATAATGGATGGTCAGAGAATGACGAGGAAACACTGTTCAATGCTCTTCTGCATACTCCTGCTCATTTTATACTTTCAACTTGGCATCATAATGAATTTCGATCTAATGAAATGATAGAAAGATTTTGGAATCATTTTAATATTGAAACTCAAGAGCATTTTTATCATAGTGGAGCCCATATTGAGAATAGGCATACTATGATAGAAGCTTTAGTATTCAATTTTGAACTATATGAGCCTAATCAAATGAATATTGTTGAATTACAGCAAGAAGAGCAACAACTTCAATTACAATTGAATATTGTTTAAATGAGACCTTTTTTTCAAGAAATGCTATCTTTGCAACTGAGATTAAGAGTTATTTGAAAGCATGAGAAATATGGCGGTTCGGAACAGTCCGGCTTTTTCTTATCCATTGCCCGTTCTCGTGCGAGTTTTATCCAATCTGTTGATAGCCAAATAAAACCTGCCTGATTACAACAAAGATAGCGAAAGCTGAGCGGAGAGGCAAATGGAAAATGGAGTTTTTAACGTTGGTTGTTGGCTTTGTTTTGTTTTCGTGTGTTCCTTTTTCCGGCGGTCAGTTCGTATTTTTCGGCATTCGAATCTGTGGGCGTTGGCAAGCTTGGAACGCACGCTCGCCAGAAGCTCACGCATACGCCTTTTCACGGGTATCTGTTACCCTTATTCCACCGTGGGACTGTCAATCGCGGCAGTAGCTGCAGGAATGACAGGGAGAGGATACGGCATGACACAGTTGCGGTATGTGCGACAGTAAAAAACAGACGCAAAATAGCGTTCAGTCCTTATTGGGCAGGTTGTCCAGAATGTCGTTGGCCCGTTCCGTGTCCTCTTCGAAAATATGTAGGTGCACGCCTCCGAACGATGAACCGAAAACGGGATACATCTGGTTAATGCTTTCGTTGCTCAAGAAGCAGGGAACTCCGTTCTGTTCAAGTGCATCTCTGGCAAAGACGGCTTCCGGCAAGGTGTCGAAAACGCGGAGCAGGATGGTTTTCTGTTGTTTCATGATGTTTGGTGTTTATCCGACGCTGCCTTCCAGCGAGATTTGCAACAGTTTTTGCGCCTCGACGGCAAATTCCATCGGTAGTTTGTTGATGACTTCTTTGGCGTAGCCGTTGATAATCAGTCCGACTGCATCTTCGGTGTCTATGCCGCGTTGCTGGCAATAGAACAGTTGGTCTTCGCTGATTTTGGAGGTTGTGGCTTCGTGTTCCACAATGGCGGTTTCGTTCTCTATTTGCATGTCCGGGAAGGTGTGCGCGCCGCACTGGTTGCCGAGCAGGAGGCTGTCGCATTGTGAGAAGTTCCGGCAGCCATCGGCGTTGGCGGCCACATGCACCAGTCCGCGGTAGCTGTTCTGGCTCTTGCCTGCCGAGATGCCTTTGGAAACGATGCGGCTACGCGTGTTCCGTCCCAAATGAATCATCTTGGTGCCGGTGTCGGCCTGCTGGTAGTTGTTTGTTACGGCCACCGAATAAAACTCGGCGGTGGAGTTGTTCCCTTTCAGAATGCAGCTCGGGTATTTCCACGTAATGGCGGAACCTGTTTCCACCTGCGTCCACGACAGTTTGGCGTTTTCGCCCTTGCAGATGCCGCGTTTGGTAACGAAGTTGTAGATGCCGCCTTTGCCGTCCTTGTCGCCGGGGTACCAGTTTTGCACGGTGCTGTACTTGACCTCCGCGTCTTTCATGACTACGATTTCCACGATGGCGGCGTGCAACTGGTTTTCATCGCGCATGGGTGCCGTGCAACCTTCCAGATAGGAAACGTAGCTGCCCTCGTCGGCCACAATCAGCGTGCGCTCAAACTGGCCGGTGTTGTTCGCGTTGATGCGGAAATAGGTGCTCAGTTCCATCGGGCAACGCACGCCTTTTGGGATATAGACGAACGAGCCGTCGGAGAAAACGGCACAGTTCAGCGCCGCGAAAAAGTTGTCGGTGTAGGGCACGACCGAACCCAGGTATTTTTGCACGAGGTCGGGATGGTCCTTCACCGCCTCGCTGAACGAGCAGAAGATGATGCCCAGTTCGGCCAGGTTCTCGCGGAAGGTTGTCTTTACGGAAATGCTGTCCATGACGGCATCGACGGCCATGCCTGACAGGGCTTTCTGCTCTTCGAGCGGTATGCCTAACTTGTCGAAGGTCTTGAGCAGTTCCGGGTCAACTTCGTCCAGGCTTTTCGGGCTGTTTTTCCGCGGCGCGGCATAGTAGGAAATAGCCTGGTAGTCTATTTCCGGAATGTCCAGATGTGCCCATGTGGGCATTTGCATGGTTTGCCAGTGGCGGAAGGCTTTCAGCCGGAAATCAAGCAGCCACTCCGGCTCGTTTTTCTTGGCCGAAATCAGCCGGATAATGTCCTCGTTGATGCCAGTCGGGATGACATCGGTTTCTATGTCGGTTGTGAACCCGTATTTGTAATCACCTGTTGTCAGGTCGTTGATAATATCATTTTTCATATGTCGTGCGTTAATTTCAGAATATTTTCCGTACGGTGCTTGTACGGTCGTTGAACGTGATTTTGACTATGTAGAGGCTGTTCCTGTCCGGCAGGGGCAGTGATAGTTCGGTGCTGTTTCCCGTTTGTTGGTGCAACGTCCGGCCGAGCATGTCGTATAAGGTTACGCCGGTAACCGGAAGGCTTGCCGTTATTTGCAGGCTGTTCCCGTTCCGGTGCACTGAACATTGGTTTTCCGTCTGTACGGGTGTCTGTATGCCCGTGAGCAGTTCCGGCAGCGAGTTGAGGTAGATTTCCAAGTTGGAATAGCCGCTTTCGGTGATTTGTGCACCGTCGGCTGCCAGGTTCGGGTCGAGCCCGTGTTCCGTTTCCCATGTGTCGGGGATGCCGTCGCCATCGGTGTCGGTGTAGGGTTCACCGGTCAGTTCGGGCCAGCCGCCAATCGTGTCCGGCGTGTCGATGATACCTTTTTCCTTGCCGTATTTGCCGGAACCGGAAGCTGTTCCGTTGCGTACTTCGTCAATCAGGCGCGCATCCTGCCAGTCGCGGCGCATGGCACCGACGTTTTCCAATACGTTTGCATAACTCTCTTCCGCAGTTTCCAGCAGGGCAGGTTGGATGGCGGCCACTTCGGGCGAATAATCCGCGGCACGGAACAGGGAATTGGCCAGCGTCGAGTCGTTTTTGTAGGGGACTTTTGAGAATTGCACGCCGTAGTTCCAGTTGTTGCTGCTGACGGTCGGGAATTCGGTAACGTAGTTGCCTGTAATGTAGTGGCGGCTGTGGTAGCCTGCGTTCCACGAGGCGGAGTCCTGGTCGATAATGACAATGCGGTGTGCCTTCTCGCTGCTTTTTACGGTGCGTCCCTTGCTGGTGGCCGGTCCTTGTTTGTAGTAATTGTTGACCATGTTCAGCTCGTTGCGTGTTTCGGGTGTCCTGATTTCCACTTCGGCACCGTAGGCGCTGTTGTTGCTTCCCCAGTTGTAAATAACGTTGTTCCGGTAATCGATTACCGCGATGGTGTCGTGTGCGCGTGCACCGTTGAAGCGTGCCACGCGGCTGTTCTGGTGTGCAAGCAGGTTGTGGTGGTAGGTGGCGAACTGTCCGCCCCATACGCCGCCGTAGGAGCGGTTGCCTTTGGCGTGTCCCGCCGAATAGAGCCCTTCGGCCACGATGCACCATTGCACGGTAGTGTTCTTGGTGTCGTAAATGGCCAGGCATTCCTCGTTTGCCCAGGTTATGGTGCAGTGGTCAATGATGACATTTTCGTAGTTTTCCACGTCCAGTCCGTAGGTCACGAAACTGCCGGTGATGTTGCCGTCGGCATCCCTGGGCGGCCCTGGCCGGAAACGCAGGTAACGTATGATTACGTCGCGCCGGCGTGGCCCCCAATGGAACATTTCACCGCCTGTGGCCCCGTTCACGATAACGGAGTTACCGGCTATGCAAATGCCATCGCCGGGGGCAGATTGTCCGGCAATAGTCAGATAGTCCCGTTTTATGCGCAGTTCTTCTTTCAGCCAGATAGTGCCGGAAACATTGAATACAATGGTCAGAGGTTCATAAACGGTAATGGGCTTTTTTACCAGTGAATCGCTGCCATCCACTTTGGATGCGTATGTTTGGTATGCCGAGTCCGTACGGACATATTGGTTCAACGCCCAGCGCAAACTGCCTTCGATGGCTTCCTCACCGGTGGCGTAGTCGTCCAGGGTGTTTACGGTGATAACGTGTCCGCCCCTTCCGCCGACGGTGTATTTTCCGAAACCTTCCGCTTCAGGAAAGGCCAACACGGATGTTTCCGCGCAGATGCCCATTGGTATGGAACACAACAGCAGGATTCCGAGAAGTTGTTTGTTCATATCTTGTCGGTTTTTTGTTTTGTTATCAGAACAGTGGCATATGCCGAAATTCCTTCTTTCCGTCCGGTGAAACCGAGTTTTTCGGTGGTTGTAGCCTTTATGCTGACATTGTCCGCATCGGTTTGCATGACTTGTGCCAGGCATTGTTGCATGTCTGGGATGTGCGGGTTCAGTTTGGGTGCTTCCGCGCATATCGTGCAGTCGGCGTTGCCGAATTCGTAGCCTTTTTCCCGAACCAGTTGCATGGTGCGGCGCAACAGGATTTTGCTGTCGATATTTTCGTATTCATCGGCCGTATCTGGAAAGTGAAAGCCAATGTCGCGCAAGTTGGCGGCGCCGAGGAGCGCATCGCAAAGCGCGTGTATCAGCACATCAGCATCCGAATGTCCGGCCAGTCCCTTGTCGTGGTCAATCCTGATGCCTCCGAGCCACAGTTCCCTGTTGTCGGCAAAAGCGTGTACGTCATAACCAAAACCAATTCGATACATAGAAGTATAAAGTTACAAAAAGGCGGTTTCGGCCTTGAGCCAAAACCGCCGTAAAGTTACGATATTTTTCTTATCTGCAAATCTTATTTCACCAGATTCTGCAATCCGAATATGTCGAATGCCAGGGTGAAACGCAGTGTGCGGTCCAGCGGGTTGGTCTGGTGCAGTGCGATTACATAGCCGGCATCCAGGCTGAATGCGCTGAGTTTGAATCCGGCACCGACGGTGAAATAACGGCGGTTACCTTTGGTTTCATGTTCGTTGAAATAGCCGGCGCGCACAAAGAACTGTTTGTTGTAGGCATATTCCAGACCGGCTCCCCAAGCTATCTCGCGCAATTCTTCCTTGAATCCGCCCGGGGCATCGCAGAAGGACATCCACAAGCCGCGCATGGGCGATATGTCGTAATAGGCATCGCCCAGGTCCCATGTGGTGTCGTCGTTCGGGTCGAATCCTTCGGCAAAGCGTGATTGTGAACTTGGTACCATTAGCTTGTTCAGGTCGGCATTGATGGACAGGCGGTTGTAATCGTCGAACGGAATGTCGAACGAAGCTCCGAAGCGCAAGTTGGTCGGGATAAAGTTGCTGGTTGTGCGTTGGTCGTAAGATATTTTGGAGCCCAGGTTGGAGATGTTCAGACCGAAAGCGAGGTTAGCGTCGCCGGTGGACAAGGTTATCGGCAGGTTATAATAAGCTGCCACGTCGGCTGCCAGCGACCAGCCCGGATACATTTCCGTGCTGCTGCCGCCTGCACTTGTATTGATGCCGTTGTTCAGGTCGGAGTAGATGAAGCGGAAAGCGACGGCTGCCGAGAAGTGTTCCGACAGTTTGCGTGAATAGGCAACGTCGACAGACAGTTCAAACGGTTGTGCATCGCCAAGATATTCTTCGTTGGCAGTTGTGAGCGGAATGTTTCCCAAGGAAAAATATCGGAACGATGTGCTGATGGCCTGTAAATCATCAAACTTGTAGTAATAGGACAAATAGCCCAAATCGATGTCGTTCACAATGGCGCTTAACCACGGTGTATAGCTTACGGCCAGCCCCATGTTGCTTTCAATGAACGGATATTTGGCCGGATTCCAGTGCTGCGAGTTGATGTCGGGTGCAGTGGCTGCGCCCACGTCGCCCATGCTTCCGCCGCGTGCATCGGGCGTGATGGACAAGGACGGTGCGCCTGTCAGGAGCGGGTTAAGTGCGTCTTTTGAGCTATCGGCAAGAACCGGTAATGTGCATGAAACAAGTACTGCTATGCAAAAAAAGTTTTTTCTCATTTTGTAGATTCAGTTATAGAGTTGTTTTTTAGTATCCTTAAACGTTGCCGTGCATGTTTTTATTGTCCGGCAATAATGATTTTATTGCTTTTTGTGGTGAATTCGCTGTCTGTTGTCTTGATGGAAACCTTGTACAGGTACATGCCTGGTGCGAGTCCGGCTTGTCCCGGATTGCATGTGATGGTTTCCATTGAGCTGGAGCTGTTGCTTTGCTGATAGACAAGCCGTCCGCTCAGGTCGTAGAAATAGACGTTTGTTTCCAACAGGGTATTGGGTCTGTCGTGTGTGATGACAATATTAAATGTGTTTCCCTGCATGACGGGGTTCGGATAAGCCTTGATGGAATAGATGGTTACGTCCAGTCCCTTGACGACTTCGAAATCGAGAATGCTGGTTGTTGAATTGTTCAGCAGATCCCACGCCCGAAACGTAAGGGTGTGTTTTCCTTCGGTCAGTTCGGGCAACTGGTAGTTTATGCTTCCTTTTCGGAAATTGCCTTCATCAGCCTCGAAGGCATCGTTCAGCACGTAGTATTGGTTCGGGTCGTTGTCGAGCATCAGCATCAGGTCGTGTCCTATGCCGGCTCCGGATGTGTTGATTCCGTTTTCATCTTCCAGGAAGGCGATGAAAAGTGGCGTTTCGTTGACCTTGTCTCCCGATGTGAACGATGTTGAGTTCAGATAGCATGAAACGTCCGGTCCGTCAGTTTCCTCGATGAAATCGTCGCTTCCACCTCCGATGTAGAAGTCTTCGAAGTAGCCTTGTCCTTCTTCACCGGTATTGGTGTCCCAGGTGTAATAATTGATGCGTCCGGTGCCGTAGTTGTATTTGATGTCTTTGGGGACCATGAATGTTACGCTGAATTTCCCGTTTTCCACATTTGTTTTTCCGGAAAAGATGGTGCTTTGGCGGTCTACGAATGTAAATCCGGAGGAAAATCCGTTGTTGTTCAGCGATGGGAAGGTGGATTCCTTGTCATAAACCGCCAGTTGTACAACACCGTTAAAGTTTTCGGCCAGCTGGTTGTTCTTGTCGGCTATATATCCTGTTATGGTGACGGTAGAGAGCGCTCTCATAGTGTCCGGTTCATTGACATGCCTTCCGTTGATGGTTTCCGTGACGATGTTGTATTGGGTCGGATAATTCAGTTTTACGGCAGGGTCGCCTATGTAGTTGTAGGCCCGTTTGTTGGTTTCTGAAGGGATGCTGTTTTTGGATATTCGCACGGCGTCTCCGATTCTCAAATGTTCACCGTTGGCGTCCGTTATGAAGAGGCTGTCGCAAAAACATTTTATCAGGTTCAGGTTTTGTGCCGCAAACACGGTTCTTGCCGCGGAGTAAACGCCGATGGCTGCGCCGTTCGGATTCAGCACGGCTTCTTCACCGGCCGACACGGTGGCCGCATCGAATTTGCTGAAGCTGCATGTCGCGAACGACCATAGCCCCATGTTTTCGTTGGACATGGCTCGTATTGCGTTTACGTCCAGCATTCCCTCGTTGGTTATTTCGTTGGCTCCTCCATGTCCGGTATAGTTCCAGAGGAGAACGCCGTTGGCGAGCAGGTTGTCCAGTTTGTTTTTTGCCAGCGGATAGCTTTCACCTGAAGCGGAAACTTCCTGCTGGTACGAGTCCAGCAGTATTTTGTTAATCTGGAATCCTTTGTTTCTTTTTCCGACGCTGTTTGCAACCGAGTCGGCTTGCTGCATGTGCGTTATGCCATCGGCGGCCGTGTCTCCATCATCACCCAGGAAACAGAGCTGGTTTTTCCAGATGCCCTTGGAGGAGTTTTGCATGTATTTGATGGTTTTGTTAACGACGTTGTCGGCTTCAGTGGCTGAATTGACACAAAACCTTCCAATACCGATGTCCACTTTGTCGGATGCATCGGAGTTTCCTTCGCTGTCGTCCAGAAAGCCGAAATAATCGTCCATGACGTATGCGTTTGTTTCAGAAACGGAGTTGCTGGCCTGGTATGTCAGTAGCCAGTTTTGCGGTGATGATGAGAGTATTTTTCGGTTGTCGAACGAGCCGTCGCCGAACAGCAGCAGATATCGCGGTGCCCGCAGGTCCGTATTGTTGTTTGCGCGGTCGTAGAGCATTTTCATAATCCAGCGGTAGGCGGTGGCGTCGGGTGTTCCGGAAGAAAATTCGTTGTATACCTGTTCGGCCGTAACAACGGCGACGTTCATGCCGTCTATCTCTCTGTGTGCTTGTGCCAGTCGTTCAGCCGCGCTTTGGAATGTCGGATGTGTGATAATCACGAAATCAATGTCCGAGAGGGCATGCAGGTTCTGGTTGCTGACTTTGCCGACAATTGTAGGCTTGGAAAACGCGTCGGGATTGTCGGGGTTGATTGCGACGTATTCCTGCACGTCTTCGCTGTAGTCGTAGAATTGCAGGGTATCGTTTTTCAATGTCGCATTTACCTGGCAGATGTTGTGCGGGTCGGTAATGTTCCATATTTGCAGGTTGCCATCCGCACCGGCAAGGTTGTACATGCAGCTGCTGAGATTGTCCGCACCCTGCGGGTTTCTGAAAAACATGGTGTTTCCTTCCATTGTCAGGGCGCGTTCGGCATTGATTTCAATATAGTTCAGGTATCCTTTTCCGGTAGATGTCGATTGGTTGTAAGTGAGGTTCAGGTTCAGGTTGTCCGATGTCGGCGTATAGCTCAGTGTGGTTGAGCTGGCTACGGCCTTTGTGTATGAATCCGAAGGCAGTTTGCTGATGTTTGCCGTTCCTGTCTTTATGCCGTTGATGGAAACGGTGAAGCTGGATTCCATGCTCGATGCGGCGGCAGTGGCAAGTTTGAGCTTGTTATAGGAAGATGAAGTTACGATGTTCGGGAACGAGAAGCTGAAATCCCGTGACAAGGTTGTGCTGAATGTTTCTCCGTAGAATTCGCGTCCGCCCCCCGAGGTGCCTTTTTCGGCATCGACCAGGTTAATGATGTCGGTTTCATGCAGCTGGTAGTCGATAAATCTGTTTATCTCCAGAGCACCCGATTCATGCAGATCCTGAGTTTTCAGGCTTATCTTTTTTCCTGTTCCGGCATCGGAACTTACGAAATAGTAACCGTAGTTGGAATAGACGTTGGTCTGGTGTGTAAACATGCGTGCAGATGCGTCGTAGCTCCATTTTACGGGTCCTTGTGCATAGAAGAGGATGTAGTCTCCGGCATTGAAGACGTTGTCCGCTCCCTTGTTCATGTATATGGCGGCTTCTGGCAGATCGTCCAGCTTGCTGGTTGTGAACGATTGCGGAAGCATTCCTCCTCCGTATCCGAAAATCCGTACGTTGGCGGGGTCGGCAATGCCCATGGATACGAGGTCTTCATACGTCAGCTTGTAAATTCCCGTTTGGGAAATCTGTATTTTGACAAACGTGCCGCTTTGCAGGATGGAGTTGTCCGCATAGCTGTGCCGTGTGCTCCGCAGTGATGTTTTGGTCCGTGTTGTCGGAATCTGCACCAGGCGGTAGCTCGACAGTTTTTTCACGGTGCCGTCGATTCGCACAAAGGGGTTTATGTGCACGGTGAGCCGGCTGTTGTTCCGTTCGGTGCTTATGAATGTGGAAAGCTGGATGGAATCCGGTATCTCCATGTTTTCCAACAACTGGCGTTCTTCCTCTTTCAGGGCGATGAATTCGGCGTTTTCGATGCGTACGTCCGGTATATGGTCGGCCAGCGGCAGGCTGATTTCTATTTGCGGCAGGCGGTCTTCCGTCGGATAGGCGGCATCCCGGAACGCGATGACGGGTATTTCCGTCGAGTCGGCTTTCCATGTCTGCACGTCCTGCCATTCCACTCTGTGTTCGGAAATTTTCTTTTCGGCGGCTTGCAGCGACATGCCGCATGCCAGCAGCCCGATTGCAACTATGCTTTTTTTGAGAATCATACGCATCATGTCTAAATATTTTAAACGCCTTTTGTGTGTGTTTATTGTTATTTCACGTTGAAGTGGAACATGAGTCTGTTTTCCAGATATCCTTCCAGCCTGTCGTTCCGTTTTACGGGGCCGACGCCGGCCGGGGTTCCCGTATAGATCAGGTCGCCTGTTTTCAGTGTGAAAAACCGACTGACGTAGGCAATGATTTCATTGACGCTGAAAATCATGTCTTGCGTGTTTCCTGTCTGCACCGTGTTGCCGTTTATGTCCAGATGGAAACCGATATGCTGTATGTCGCCGAAATCGGTCAGGGGCACAAAATCGCTGATGACAGCCGAGCCGTCGAATGCCTTGCTTGTTTCCCAGGGTTGTCCCAGCTGGCGTGCGCGGGTTTGCAGGTCGCGTGCCGTGAAGTCGATGCCCAGGGCGATTTCGCTGTAATAGCGTGAAGCGAATTTTTCCGCAATATTTTTCCCCAGCTTGCAAATCCGGACAACCACTTCGGTCTCGTAGTGTATTTCTTCCGAGAAGTGAGGCAGGAAAAACGGTTTGTTGTTTTTCAGCAATGCCGAGTCCGGTTTCATGAAAATGACCGGCTCTGTCGGTTTGTCCGCCTTGAATTCGCTCAAATGGCGTTCATAGTTCAATCCTACCGCGATAATTTTCATTTCAGTTCGTTCAACCGGTTAAACATGACAGCCAGATGGGCATAAATGGATGTGTTCTGCACCACGATGTTTTCCGGCACGCGGATGCGGAAGGGTGTAAAGTTCCAGATGGCCTTGATGCCTCCCGCAATCATTATGTTGGATACGTCCTGCGCCTTGTCTACCGGAACGGTCAGTATGCCGATGTTCACACGCATTTTTTGCTGCAGGTCCTCGAAGCGGCTGATGTGGTGTATGGGTATGCGGTTTATGCTTGTTCCGGCCAGTTCGTATTTGGCATCGAAGCCGGCCACGATGTTCAGACCGAACTGTTCCAGTCCGCGGTCGTGCAGCAGTGCGCCTCCCAGGTTTCCCACTCCGAACAGAAAAGCCCTGTGCGTTCCCGTAAATCCGAGAAAGTCGTCCAATACGCCTATCAGGTCGTTGATGTGGTATCCTACGCGTGTCCGCCCGGAAATGTTCACGTAGGACAAGTCTTTGGCAACCATGGATGCATCGACGGCAATGTTATGCGCGATTTGTGTGGAAGACAGGTATTTTTCACCCTGTTGCTGCGCAAGTTTCGCGTATGCCAGATACCACGGAAGTCTTCTCAGCGTAGGTTCCGGCACTTTGTGGTGTATGGATTCCCGAAGCATAAGTTTCCAAGATTGTCAAAAACGGGCTGCAAAGTTACGAAAAATAATGAAAACGGAGTGTTTTTTGTGTTCCGGTCATGGTTGTGTAAGGTTAATTAAGAATTATTGTCGAATTATTTTGGCTCAGGAAGCGGCCAAAAAGCGGCATGCCGATACTTTTTGGGACGAAACTTCGTTATTGGATTTGTACGTGGCATTAAAAAAGCGTACTTTTGCAAACCTTTTTCTTCAAACGATTTGAGACCGATACGCATCATACCAAACCGCGGATATTCCTGCTCCGGCAGGTGGCTGTTTTTGTTTCTTGCCTTGTTGTCAGGGACGGTGTTTCCCGATATGGTTTTCGGGCAGCAGAAGGTCCGTTTCTACGGTTATGTCATAGACACGGACAACCGCGGCATAGAACTGGCCAACGTGTATGTGAAAGGTACGACCATTGGTACAACCACCAACCGCAACGGTTATTACGACTTGCAGGTGGAGTGCAGCGATTCGATAACGCTGGTTTATTCCATGCTGGGCTACAAGGTCATGGAACACACCCTGTTGCCGAACCAGCGTGTGATGCAGATTTCCGTGGAGTTGCAGAGCGATGCGACCGCCCTGGCCGATGTGGAAATAGTGGCACACCAGAAACAGACCGGAACCATGGAACATATCAAGGCGGAAAAGTCCCGTTTGATACCCGATGCAACCGGCGGCAGCATAGAGTCCCTGCTTATCACGTTTACGGGTGTGAGCCAGACCAACGAGCTGAGTTCCCAATACTCCGTGCGTGGCGGAAATTTTGATGAAAACTGCGTTTACGTGAATGGCATTGAGGTATACCGCCCGTTGCTGATACGTGCCGGGCAGCAGGAAGGCCTGAGTTTCGTCAACCCGAACATGGCCGAGAACGTGTCTTTTTCGGCCGGCGGTTTCGATGCCAAATACGGTGACAAAATGTCTTCCGTGCTTGATATTACCTACAAAAAACCCAAGGCCTTTGAATCCAGCCTGTCGTTGAGCCTGCTCGGTGCAAGCGCCTATGTCGGGATGGGGAACGACAAGTTTACGCAGATGCACGGCATACGTTACAAGACGCAGCAATACCTGCTCGGCACGCTTGATACGAAAGGAACCTACAAGCCCAACTATCTGGATTACCAGACGTACATGACCTATCAGCTCCATCCGAAATGGGAGCTGACTTTTCTGGGCAATATTTCGCAGAATTCCTATATTTTTCAGCCGGATTCATCGGCGGTTTCTTCCGGAACATTCAGCAGCCCGCGCAAGCTGACCACTTATTACGATGGGCAGGAAAAAGACCTGTTCCGCACGTTTTTCGGTGCGCTGACGCTGAACTACAAACCCATTGCCGGCATGAAGCTGGGGCTGGTGGCTTCCGGTTTTTATACCGATGAGACCGAGACCTATGACATCCGGAGCGAATATTGGCTGTCGGAGGTGGACATAAGCAGCGGCACGGCACAGGAAGGCACGTTGCTCGGCACCGGCATCTATCACGAGCATGCCCGGAACCGGCTGAATGCGGGTGTGTTCAGCCTGGCGCATACGGGTGAATACAAATACCGCGATAATCTGTTCCAGTGGGGCGCGTCCGTGCAGCGCGAAATCATTAACGACCACATCAGCGAGTGGGAGATGCGCGATTCGGCCGACTATTCCATTCCCGTCGGCAATCCGCAAGCCGTGGACCTGTACTACAGCATGAAAAGCGAAAACACGATGGATTCCTACCGTGCGCAAGGTTATGTGCAGGACACCTACAAGTGGCGCACGGATGCCGGGGCGTTTTCCGTTACGGGCGGCGTCCGTTTCAACTACTGGACATTCAACAACGAGTTCCTGGCCAGCCCGCGTGTGTCGTTTTCCTACCTGCCTGGCTGGCGGCGCGACTTCGGCTTCCGGCTGGCTACCGGCGTTTATTACCAGTCGCCGTTCTACAAGGAGCTGCGCGATACGGTGGTCAATTCCTACGGTATTACGGAAGTACATTTGAACAAGGACATACGTGCCCAGCGTTCTTATCATCTGATTCTGGGCGGCGACTATTATTTCCGTGCGTGGGGTAGGCCGTTCAAGTTCACCACCGAGGCTTATTACAAATATGCCGACCGCGTCATATCCTATACCATCGACAACGTGCGTGTGCGCTATTCCGGTCGGAACGATGCCAAATCCTACACCACGGGCATAGACTTCAAGCTGTACGGCGAATTGGTTCCCGGCGCGGACTCGTGGCTGAGCATGTCGTTCATGCGCTCGCGCGAGGATGTGGACTACGACAACAGAGGCTGGATTCTGAGCCCGACCGACCAGCGTTACAACATTTCGCTGTTCTTTCAGGACTACCTGCCCAACAATCCGAAGTACAAACTGCATTTGAAGGTCATTTTCGCCGACGGCTTGCCTTACGGGCAACCGCGCAGCATCACTTATCGGAACTACAAGCACATGCCGGCCTACTGGCGTGTGGACATAGGCGCGTCGCGGGTGCTGATGAGCGAGACTGATGCCATCATGCGCAAGGCATGGGCCAAGCACATCAAGAACATCTGGATTCATGCCGACATATTCAACCTGCTGAATGTGGACAACGTCAATTCCTATTATTGGGTAACGACCATAGACGGGCAGCAGTTTGCCAGTCCCAATTATCTGACGAAATTTATGTTTAACGTACGTTTAACCGTTGATTTGAAATAAAATTATGCCACAAGTTTCCATGCGCGGGCAACAGATGCCCGAATCGCCTATCCGCAAGCTGGTTCCGTTGGCCGACAAGGCCAAGGCCCGCGGCGTGAAAGTCTATCATCTGAACATCGGGCAGCCCGATTTGAAGACGCCGGAAGTCGGTTTGCAGGCCTTGCGCAATGTTGACCGCGAAGTGCTGGAATACAGTCCGAGCAACGGATTCAAGTCCTTGCGCCAGAAAATGGCGCTTTACTACCAGCGTTTCAATATTGAAGTGGGTGCCGAGGAAATCATCGTTACATCGGGCGGCTCCGAGGCGGTGCAGTTTGCGTTCATGTCCTGCCTTGATCCGGGCGATGAAATCATTGTGCCGGAACCCGCATACGCCAACTACACGGCCTTTGCCATTGCCGCAGGCGCAGTTGTCAAACCGGTTGTTTCGTGCATTGAGGATGGTTTTGCCCTGCCGCCCGTGGAGAGTTTCGAGGCTCTGATTTCGCCTCGCACCAAGGGCATTCTGATTTGCAACCCGAACAACCCGACCGGCTACCTGTACACCCGCAAGGAAATGAACCAGATACGCGACCTGGTCAAGAAATACGATCTCTACCTGTTTTCCGATGAGGTTTACCGCGAGTTCTGCTACACGGGCGCGCCCTATATCTCGGCTTTTCACCTGGACGGCATCGAGGAGAATGTCATTCTGGTTGATTCCGTGTCGAAGCGTTACAGCGAGTGCGGCATCCGCATTGGTGCGCTGGTGACCAAGAACAAGAAGGTGCGGGAAGCAGTCATGAAGTTTTGCCAGGCCCGTCTGAGTCCGCCCCTGATTGGGCAGATTGTGGCAGAGGCCAGTATGGACACGCCCAGGGAATACATGCTCGAAATGTACAACGAGTATGTGGAGCGGCGCAAGTTCCTGATTGACGGCCTGAACCGTATTCCGGGCGTTTATTCGCCCATACCGATGGGTGCGTTCTACACTGTGGCGCGTCTGCCTATTGATGATGCCGACAGGTTCTGCGCGTGGTTGTTGTCCGATTTCGAGTACGAGGGTAAAACTGTCATGCTGGCACCCGCAAGCGGTTTTTACACGCAGCGCGAACTGGGGCGTAACGAGGTCCGCATAGCCTATGTGTTGAGCAAGGAAGACCTGAAAGATGCGCTCATTGTGCTCGGCAAGGCACTGGAAGCCTACCAGAAAGTCATGGAGAAGTAGAACCGCAGGTTGCCGTGGCAATCTGAAAAAAACAAGCATTTGTCGTTTGAGTATTTCATAGCAAGACGCATTCATTTTGCGCAGTCGGCGGAGCGCCGTGTGTCCAGTCCGGCGGTACGTGTGGCCACGCTCGGCATCGGGGTGGGACTGGCCGTCATGCTTGTTGCCATTGCCGTTGTGGTGGGGTTCAAGCAGGAAATACGCAACAAGGTCATCGGCTTCGGGTCGCACATACAGGTAACGAATTTCGAAAACAACAACAGTTTTGAGATGCAGGCCATCAGTGTCGATTCCGCGTTGGTGGACAGCCTGGAAACCTTGCAGGGCGTGTGTGGCGTGAACCGCTTCTGCACCAAACCCGGCATACTCAAGAGCGAGACCGACTTTCAGGGCATTATCCTGAAAGGCGTGGACACGGATTTCGACTGGGCGTTTTTCCGGGACAACCTGGTCGAGGGCGAAGTGCCCGTCCTGTCCGACAGCACCGTGTCCGACCGCGTGCTGGTGTCGCGGCGGCTTGCCGCCCTGATGGGCTTGCAGGTGGGCGATGCGTTCTACACCTATTTTATCCAAGACAATGTACGCGCACGCAAGTTCCGCGTTAGCGGCATATACGACACCGGATTTTCCGACTACGACAAGCTCTTCCTGATTGGCGACATGCGCCAGGTGCAGCGCCTCAACGGATGGGAGCGCACGCAGTACAGCGGCCTGGAAATACGGATTGACGACTTTGCACACCTCAACGCCGTGGCCGACGAGGTTTATTTTGCCACGGCAAACCGCTTTGATGAGGATGGCAACACCTACTACACGCAGACCGTGCAGGACCTGAACCCGCAGCTTTTTTCGTGGCTCGAGCTGCTGGACATGAACGTCTGGGTCATTATCGTGCTGATGTTGGCCGTGGCGGGCTTCAACATGATTTCCGGCCTGCTCATCCTGATTCTGGACGGCGTGCAGCTTGTCGGCACGCTCAAGGCTCTGGGAAGTACCAACTGGACGATACGCCGGATTTTCCTGTGGCAGGCGTTTTTCCTGATAACCAAGGGAATGTTCTGGGGCAATGTTGTCGGCCTGGCGGTGTGTGCCCTGCAATACTTTTTCCATTTGATACCGCTCGACCCTTCTGCCTATTATGTCAGCTACGTGCCCATTACGTTTAACTGGCTCTATTTTGTGCTGCTTAATGCAGGCACGTTGTTCGTGTCCGTGTTGATGATGGTCGGCCCGTCCTACATTGTCACCAAGATTTCGCCGGCGGCCGTCATGCGCTACGAATAGCCGATTGCGGCCGGGAAAAACTTCTTTTGCCATGCCGTGCATTATCGTGTAGGCTTTTTTTCGTATCTTTGCAGCCGTAAAAGAGGTTGCCATCCATGAACCATATCATATACGATTATTCGCTTTGCGGCGCGTTGGTGTTGCTGCTTTTTTTTAGTATCTATTTCCTGGCAGGCAGGACGCCCGACAAGCCTATTTTCTACAATTACATCCGTTCGCGGCGCATTATGGGTGTGGCATTGTTGGTGCTGGCCGTCAACTATGCCGTGCATTGGTTTTTCGAGCCGCGTTTCTCCTATCCGGGCGCGGCCATACTTATGAACCTGTCCACCTATTACCTTTGCGTGTTCCTGTTCAGTTCGGCGCTCATCCTGTTGCTCGACCGCCGTTACCTGACCTGGCGGCGCACGGTCTGGCACTTGGCCGGCTGGCTGCTGTTCACGGGCATGGCTGCCATTGTGCTGTTTCTTTTGCCGCGGGGGATAGTCCAGATTGCCGGTGTCATGCTGATGGCCTGCTGGTTTCTCGCTTATGCGGTGGGGCCGGCAAGCAAGCTCATACACACATACCGCCGGGCCGTCCGCCTGGCAGGCGATTACACGTCCGACGACATTGATGCCTACATACATTGGATGCCCGTACTGACCTACTGGGCCATTATCTTCGGCATCGGATGCGGCCTCTTCACCTTCCTGCCCGACAAATACGTGTTCATCTGGATTTTGTCGTCCATACCGTTCTATATTTACCTCTACTGTTCCTACATGAACTACCTGCTGTTTTACGAGCAGGTGGAGCAATTCCTGGAAACCGGCATGGAGACCGAGGCCGTCATGCCGGAGGATGATGATTCAAAATTGCAGGAACAGAAAGCCCTTGAAATGCTGGAATGTAACTTGGCCAATTGGCTGGGCAACGCCAAATATGTTGTCCCAGGGCTGAACATAGAGGAAGTGGCGCAGGAACTACAAACCAACCGCACCTACCTGGCAGATTACATCAAGGATGCTTACCACATGACTTTCCGCGATTGGATTACCAGCCTCAGGCTTGAACGAGCAAAGCGGCTTATGACCGCGCTGCCAGACATGAACATCGGGAAAATTTCCGAAGCCGTAGGCTTCAGGTCGATGAGCCACTTCTGCAGAATATTCACCGAAAAGGAAGGATACACACCCACTGTGTGGAGGCAGAAATTCGGAGATAAATAAAAAATCTTAAAATCAGGCCAAAAAACGCCTTTTTTTTCGGCCGATTTTTGAAGGCACTTTTGCCTATTCTACAATTTTCCCCGAAAAACAGATAAATTTTTCATCGGCTACCCTTTCTAAATTACCGCCATTCAACGATTGCCCGTTTTTTTCGCCGTTTTTCCCCCGAAAAAACAGATAAATAACATCCGTTCACATTTCAGAGGGTTTCCGGGGAGAATATCTTTCGTTATATTTGGCTTGGATTTTTCCGAAAGCGGCAGCAGCCGCGGACACGAAACAGCACAGCGGCGCGTTTGCGCCGTCATCCCGCACTTGATGCGGGACCCTGGGGGGCGTTGGCGAGGATGAAACACCGGCGCGGCGATTAGCGTAACGCAATACCGCATACAAGGCCGCCCAGGATTCCGGCTCGGAGGCCGGAATGACAGAAGAGTGAGCGCAACCGTGCTTGCACGGATTGCCGAACCGCCGCCCGATTGGCGCGCAAGCGCATGGCAACAAAGACAGACAACAAGAAATAAACAGTATAAACTAAATTAAAAAGATTATGAAACGAACATTATGTATTTTATGCGCCCTGGTCCTGTGCCTGACGCTGCTGCCCACGGCGGCATTTGCGGCGAATAACGGTAAGGCGATACAACTCGGCACAGATGCTTTGAATGCGAAGGTAAATACGACAAACGCCGCCACCATATATTTGGGCAAGAACCATGAAGACAATCCCGGCGCATGGCGTGTGATCGGCTATGATGGAAGCGGCGTTGCCAGCGCACAAGGGAATATGACCCTGCTGGCGGCAGGCAATATGGGACTTTCGCAATTTGACACTGACGGAACAAGCAACGAATATGCACCGAGTAATTTGAAAACCGCCATAGACGCGCTTGCAGGAAAGCTGACGACAGTAGAAAATGCTGCCGTAAACAAACGGACGCTTATAAGCGGAGAGTACAGCTACGTGATTACCGACTGCATAACAGGAGCGCAGGTGGATGACGCAGTTTTCTGGCCGCTGTCCATAGCGGAAGCGTATGATGTTGAGGATGAACTGCGAATAGTGGATAAAGACAATCCAGATTGGATGTCAAGCTATTGGTGGCTCCGTTCTCCCGGCGACGGAGCTAACTATGCCGCCGCCGTGCTGGGCAATGGTACTGTCGCCTACGTGATAAACAATGTCATCAATGAGTACGGTGTGCGTCCCGCTTTTCATTTAGATCGGAACTCTGTTCTCCTCACCTCTGCCGCCGCAGGCGGCAAAGCGGGCGACGGCGGGCTGAAAACCATGGATGATTATACGGGCAGCGAGTGGAAGCTGACGCTTTTAGACAGCAGCCGCGATTTTGCCGTAACGGAAACGGAAGTCAGCGTGACCTCCGGCGGTACCGTTACGCTGCATTACACCGGGGCGACCACCGGGACAAATGAATATATCTCCGTCATCATTGCGGATAACAACGGCACACAGTATTATGGCAGAGTGACGCAGACGGCCGCCGCAGACGGAACGGTGGAGGTTACCCTTCCCGCCGGCCTCGCACTGGGAACCTATACCCTTTATGCGTTCAGCGAGCAGTGCAACGGCGATTACATGACCGACTACGCCAGCGCGTTTGCAGAGATTGCCCTCACCGTAGTCCCCGACAAGACCATCATGCTGGGGGCAAGCGTTTTGAATGCGGAGATAAATACGGCATACGCCGCCACCGTATATTTCAGCAAAAATAACACAGACCAGCCCGGCGCATGGCGTGTGATCGGCTATAACGGCAACGGCGTTACCAGCGCACAGGGGGATATGACCCTGCTTGCGGCAGGCAATATGGGACTTGTACAATTTGACGTTGACAGAGAAAGCAACGAATATGCAATAAGCGATTTGAAAGCCGCCATAGACGCGCTTGCAGGAAAGCTGACGGCAGAAGAAACTGCTGCCGTAAACGAACGGACGCTTACAAGTGGAAGTTACGAAGGAGATAATACCGACTGCATAGCAGGAGCGCAGGTGGATGACGCTGTATTCTGGCCGCTGTCCACAGCGGAAGCAAACGAGGTAGAGAAGGAACTGCGAATTTTGAATAAAGAACATCCAGATTGGGCATCAAGCTATTGGTGGCTGCGCTCCCCCGGCTACAGAGCTAGCTATGCCGCCTTCGTGCAGGGCAATGGTGATGTTGGCAGCGAGGGGAAGTCTGTCGCTTCTTCGTACGGTGGGTACGGTGCTCGTCCTGCTTTTCATTTAGATCTGAACTCTGTCCTCCTCACCTCTGCCGCCGCAGGCGGTAAAGAAGGCGACGGCGGGCTGAAAGCCGTGACTGATTATACCGACGACGAGTGGAAGCTGACGCTTTTAGACGATAGCCGCGGCTTTGCGATTTCCGATGCCAAGACGAACGCAAGCGGCGACGCCATCGCCTTTTCCTACTCCGGCGCACAGACAGGAGAAAAGGAATACATCTCCGTTGTAATCGAGGAAGGCGGCGAAATCACCCATTACGGACGCATTTTGCAGCTGGACGGCACGACGAATGGCGCAAGCGGAACGGAAAGCCTTGCCCTCCCTGCGGGTACAACATTAAGCGGTACGACAAAGCTGTATGTATTCAACGAGCAGTACAACGGCGGGGAAAATGACGATACAAGGCTGACGGACTACGGCAGCCGGCTGATTGAAGTAGTAAATCCTACCGTTGACACCACCGCGCCGGCTTTGAGTGGTGGCAGCGCAACCCGCGACAGCGAAACCACTGCCACCGTGACGTTTACCAGCGACGAGGCAGGCACCTGCTACTATATTGCGCAGGAAACGGAAATCACGCTGACCAATACGGGAATTGCCGCACAGGGTACAGAGCAAGCGTGCGAAGTTGGCGAAAACGAGATCAAGCTGGACAATCTTACCGCAAGCGCCTGGTATGTGGCGGTTGTCGTCAAAGACGCGGTGGGGAATGTCAGCGAGATTTTAAGCATTACCATACCTGCCCCGACCTATTCCATTTCCGCGTCCCCGGCGACGCTGGACTTCGGCAGCAAAACAGTCGGCTATGCGGAGGCACCCGATGCGCAGACGGTGACGGTTACCAACACGGGCAACCAGACGGTAACGGTGGATCTGCCCAGCAGCACAAATTACACCATCACGGCGGGCGAGGGCTTTGCCAATGACGCCGCAACCCTTGCCCCAAACAGCACGGCGAGCTTTACCGTCCGGCCTGTTACCGGGCTTGACGTGGGCAGCCATTCCGAAACGCTCACCATTTCCGGCAGCAACGGCGCCGGCGCGGAAGTCAGCCTTGCCTTTGCCGTAGAGCCCATATCCATAGAGAACGCACAGGTGAACGTGGCCGGCGAATATACCTATGACGGGGACGAGATCGTGCCCGATGGCAGCGCAGTCACCGTCACCCTGGCCGGCGAAACGCTTGAAGCGGGCATCGACTACGCCCTGGCCTATTCCGACAACATCAACGCCGGAACGGCCACCGTAACCGTAACCGGCACGGGCAACTACACTGGCACCGCCACGGGCACCTTCACCATTAACAAGGCGGAATGGACGGGCGTGAAGACGGTTGAAGGCACCATCACGCCGGACACCGACGGCAGCGTGAACCTGCCCGCCGTTCCCGACGGGGCTGCGTTCGGCACGCCCGCCGGCGACCCCGAAGTGGAAAACATCGCCATCACAGGAAACGTGCTGGGCTACACCGGCGGCAGCGGCATCGAAAACGGGAAGACGTACACCGTTACCGTCCCCGTGGGCGAAACGGCCAACTACCTGGCCTACGACATTACGGTCAGCCTGGCCGGTGACACGGGCAGCGGCCTCGCACAGACGGCAGCCGCCATGCTGCGCGTCTTCGGCACGGAGGGCATGTTGCACATCACCGGCACGGTAGCTGAAGCCGCCGTGTATGACGTGCGCGGCGCATTGGTTTACCGCGGCACGGCACGCACCCTCCACCTGCCCGCGGGCGTCTATATCGTCCGCGCCGAAGAACAGGTGCGCAAAGCAGTGGTGAAATAGTTTTCTGTTCCAACAAAAAGGCAATACTATAAACCTCAATATTTTACTAACTTAAATTCAAACAAATGATGAAACGGACATTCTTTTTGGTATGCGCCCTGTTCCTGATGGCAGGCACGGCGCTGCGGGCACAATCAGCCGAGCCATTGACGCTCTCTTACGGCGACGGTGTGTCCCGCATTGAAATCTATCCCGATGGGTACAAGATGGGGAGTGATGCGGCATTGGTTTCCTATACCGGTGCCTACGTTCTTACCGGTACTGCTGGTGGGGATGCATTGATCATCTACAACGGAAGCGGTGTGAAGCAGACCTTTGACGTTACCTTCCGTGACTTGACCATACAGACTGGACTATGGGAAGGTGCCGTATCTATTACGAGCGAAACGTCAACGGACACCATTGTCCTGAACCTGTATTCCAGCGGAACAAGCCGTGTATGTTCAGGCAACCATACGGCTCTTGCATCCAGGGGTGATACCGAAGCGCCCCGGATTATCAACCTTTCTGTGCTGGATGGTACATTGACGCTGGAAAACCAGAGTAGTGCGGGTGGCGGCTTTGCATGGAGTTCGGACTACAACACCACCTTTAACCTCGTCAATACAGTAACGATAGATGGTGCATCGAGCTTCACGAACAGTGATAAGGGCAGTGTGACACTAAAATCGGATTATCAATACACTTCCAACAACGATGGCACACATCAGAAGAAATTGGGGGAGAACTCGGTTCTGGAGGACTGTTCTTACCGTTATGAACCGGTAGAAGGAGCAGAACAGCATCGGCAGGTTTGCATTTATTGCGGGTATCAAACCGAGCCGGAACCCTGCATTCCGTCAGGTGAATGGATAGCAAAAGATGAGCAATACCATGGCAAGATTTGTTCGCTTTGCGGGCAGATGGTATCTTTGGAACATCATGCCGACCTTGACAATGACCACAAATGCGATTATTGCGGCATGTTCATTCTTGTCGAACCGGCCCAGTTGGAAAATGTTTACCAAATCAGCAACATAGCGGAACTTTACTGGTTTGCCGCATTGGTGAACGGCACCTTGGAGTCCGTGCCGCAAAACACGGAAGCCGCTGCCGTCCTTACTGCCGACATCGTCATCAATGAACAGGTGCTCACGGCAGACGGAGAGCTGGTGGAAGATACGGACGGCTTGACGGCCTGGACACCCATAGGAAGCGAAGATGCATCGTTCAACGGCACGTTTGACGGGCAGGGACATGCCATCACCGGCCTGTATATCAACCGACCGTCGGACGATATGCAGGGACTGTTCGGATACATTGGGTCCAATGGCACGGTAAGCCGGACAGAAGTGACCGGCAGCTATATATATGGACAGGATGGTGTCGGTGGCATAGCAGGATATAATTCAGGCACCCTTACCGCCTGTTCCTATTCGGGCACCGTCATCGGTTATGATTATCCGTTAGGCGGTGTTGCCGGAAGAAACAACGGTACGGTGAGCTGTTGCTATGCCACGGGCAAGGTGCATGGCACCGGTTCTGACCCGTACGTAGGCGGAGTGGTGAGCAGAAATTACGGCACCATTTCCTCCTGTTACAGCACGGCATCGCTTTCCGCCGATTACAGCGGTTACATAGGCGGGGTAGCCTCATATAATAGTGGTGGACGCATTATCGGCAGCTATTATTTGCAGGGCAGTGCGGACAAGGGAGTGGATAGAAATAGAAATGATGGAACGGTTGAAAATGTGGAATCGCGCACAGCGGAACAGTTCGCCGGCGGCGAGGTAACATGGCTGCTGCAACATGCAATAACCGATGATACGCAGATATGGGGCCAGAATTTGCCTGCCGATACCTTGCCGATGCTTCTGTCCGAACACAGGGTCTATGCCGCATTGTTCATCCATGAAGCTACAGACCTGCAAATGATGGGCAAATACGGCAACTTGAATGCACAAATACCATTGCCAACGGCAGAGGAGTTGGGAGCCAATGGTGAAGTGTCATTCACCGATACGCTTGGCAATCCGCTTACGGAAACCCTGACACTCTTGTCCGATACGGTGATTCTTGTCAATTGCAGATTGTATTCGATTACTGTAAGCGATAACATCCTTCATGGAGACATATCCGTATCATACGATTCCTGCTATGCCGGAGCGGAAGTGGCGGTTGAGGCCAATCCTTACAATGGCTACGAACTTTTCATGATCTACTTGACAACTTCCGACGGACAGCACTACGAATACGAGGACGAAGATTTCACCTTTACCATGCCGGCTGCCGATGTCATTCTGTCTGCCGACTTTATCCCTTATCTGTATGATGCGACATACTCAACCAGTGAAAATGACAACGGTTACAATGTCATGCTGACATGGGATTATGATGCATCGGACTGTCACACCGAAATTCACCGGGACGGAACGCTTGTGCATACGACTGCCGCCGGTGAAACTTCGTGGCAAGATCAGGTTTCCGAAGCTGGTGTTTATAACTATACCCTTTATGTTGTGAATACAGAGGGTGTGCGCAGCCGGAGAACCTTATTGACGGTATATGCATATCCAAGCATCTCGATGGTAAGATGGGGGGTATTGATGATTTATTTGGGCGACAATCATCTGGTGCTTACCGATGAGGGCGGCCGGAACGGGAATTATTCCGATATGGCGGATGACATTGCGGTAATTACAGCCTATGCGGATTGCCGCATTTACCTGACCGGTAGCTACGGCACGGAATCCGTTTGGGATGAGCTGTCCATCTATGACAGTAACAACAGCCTTTTGGGCAAATATGGTGATAAGGGAACGATAGAACCGGCATTGCTTTCTTCCGGCAATACGCTCACTGTCCGGTTTATATCGGATGAAAGTAGAACCAACGAAGGCTTTGAATTGTATGTGGAAACAGTCTATCCGGTTACCATTGCCGAAGTAGAGAATGGAACAGTAGAGGCTGACACGGCATGGGCAAGAGCCGGCGATATGGTTACACTGACACCGGTTCCGAATGAACAGAACCATTATGTGGAAGGTTCGCTCAAAGTGCTCAAGGCCGATTACCCGATTGTGGAAGTACCCGTCAATGCAGACGGCAGCTTCACCATGCCGGCATTCAAGATTACTGTAACAGCTTCCTTTGAAAATTCAACAGCCTTGTCTGTAACGGAAAATAGTACGTTGCGCGTGTTCGGTACGGACGGCATGTTGCACATAGCGGGCACGGCAGCCGAAGCCGCCGTGTATGACGTGCGCGGCCTGCTGGTTTACCGCGGCACGGCACGCACCCTCCATTTGCCCGCGGGCGTCTATATCGTCCGCGCCGAAGAACAGGTGCGCAAAGCAATAGTGAAGTAACAGGCAGACCTCCTTTTATGTGGCAGGCCCTCCCCGCACGGAAACATTCCCTGCGGGGAGGGTTGTTTTTGCGGGGAGGCAAAGCTGCACAAACGGCGCAACAGCACAGCCGGCGCACCGCGCCGTCATGCCGGGCTTGACCCGGCACCCTGGGGGGCGCAGGCGCGGATGAAACACGCCCCCCCTCTCCACCGGTCATTCCGGGCTTGACCCGGAACCCAGGAGCGAGGTGGCAGGTGCGGACGAAACGCGCACCTGTCAGAACCTTACGAATAGGCCTTTTTATGGGTATCTGTTACCCTTAATGACGGGTATCTGTTACCCTTGACGACGGGTATCTGTTACCCTTGACAACGAGTATCTGTTACCCTTGACAACGAGTATCTGTTACCCTTGACGACGAGTATCTGTTACCCTTGACGACGAGTATCTGTTACCCTTGACAACGTTGAGCCAGCAACCGCGGCGCAGCCGCGGGAACGGACGCACAAGGCCATGCTTGCTGGATGCCGCATCAAGTGCGGCATGACGTGGTGGGGTTGCGGGCGGCTGTGTAAAAAGCACAAACGGCGCGTTTGCGCCGTCATGCCGGGCTTGACCCGGCACCCTGGGGAGTGTTGGCGGGGCAATCGCGGCGGTAGCCGCGGACAACCGTCCGCACGTCTCTGTAGGGGTACGGAATGTCGCGGACAATCGTCCGCACGCTCCGAGGGGTACGGGGCGATGGCGCGTGGCCGTCTTATTCCATATAAAGGTAGTCGTAGTGTATGATGGGCTTGTGGCCTTTGCTGCCCATGTATTTCTCGGCCGTGAGGCTGTCGTATTGCACGCGGCCGTAGCCGATGGTGTTGCCTTGGCTGTCCTTGATGCTGACAATGTCGTCCTTCTCGAAGTTGCCTTCGATGCGGGTTATGCCGACAGGCAGCAGGCTGACGGCGGCTTCGGCGTTGAGGGCGTCGCGGGCGGGGTCGCTGATGTGGATGGCGCCTTTGGCGAATCCCTCGCTGTGGGCAATCCATTTCTTGACGCTCGACACGGCATCGGCGGCCGGCACGAAGCAGGTGCAGACGGTGTCTTTGTTTTCGTCGAGCAGGTCGGTCAGGATGTTGTCGCGCGTGCCGTTGGCGATGAGTACTTCAATGCCTTCGTCGGCTATCTTGCCGGCTATGCTGGTCTTGGTGAGCATTCCGCCGCGCCCGAACGATGACTTGGTGTGCTGTATATAGGCCGCCAGGTCCTGGCCGTGCTCTATGCGGCGGATGACCTGGCTGGCAGGGTCGGAAGGTACGCCGTTGTATATGCCGTCTATGTTGCTGAGCAGGATAAGCGCCTGCATGTCCATCATGCTGGCAATCATGCCGGAGAGTTCGTCGTTGTCGGTGAACATCAGTTCGGTCACGGACACGGTGTCGTTCTCGTTCACGATGGGGATGACGTTGTTTTCGAGCATGACGCGCATACAGTCGCGCTGGTTCAGGTAGTGCCTGCGCGTGGCGAAGTTCTCCTTGGTGGTGAGCACCTGCCCGACGACAATGCCGTGCTCGCGGAACAGGTCGTAGTAGCGGTTTATGAGCTTGGCCTGCCCGACGGCGGAGTAGAGTTGCCGCTGGTAAACGCTGTCGAGCTTGCGCTCTATGTGGAGTTCGCTCCTGCCGGAGGCTACCGCGCCGGACGACACGAGCACGATTTCAACGCCGGCCTTGTGCAGGGCGGCCACCTGGTCCACCAGGGCGGACATGCGGGTTATGTTCAGTGTCCCGTCGGGGCGGGTCAGTACGTTGCTGCCTATCTTTACGGCTATTCTTTGGTATCTCATAGTGTTGTGGCTTTATTGTTCGTCGTAAATGACCGTCAGCACCGTTTTGCCGACGGCGTAGAGGGTCTGCCTGCTTATGTTGTCCATGTTGTCGTCGAGCGTGTGCCAGTAGTCGCCGAAGCCGGTTTCGCCGTGCGGGTTGTAGTGCACAATGTCTATGCAGGGAATGCCTGCCAGCGTGTTCACGTAGTAGTGGTCGTCGGTGACGGGATAGGTGCTTGTTTGCACGAACAGCTGCCCGAAGCCGAGCGAGCGTGCCGTTTGCCACACCTTGTCGAGTACGCCGGCGGCGTAATAGGTGGAGTAGTATTCCCGCGGGAAGATGGCGTCGGGCGCGCCGACCATGTCGAGCAATATGCCGTATCGGGCTTTGTATCCGTTCTTTTTTGCCTCCTTGGCCCAGTGTTGCGAACCGAGGCACCAGGTGTCGGGTTTGTACGTACCGGTGTGGAATTCGGGCGTGCCGTAGTCTTCGGCATCGAACAGCACGATGTCCACGCCGCAGGCGGGCAACCGTCCTGACAGTTGGCGCGCCACTTCGAGCAGCACACCGACGCCGCTTGCCCCGTCGTTGGCCCCGTCAATGGGTTTGCGGTGGTTGGCCTCGTCGGGGTCGTGGTCGGCCCAAGGGCGCGTGTCCCAGTGCGCGCAGAGTAGTATGCGGTCGGGCAGTTCGGGGCGGTAGCTGCCGATGATGTTGGTGGCATGCAGCACCGTGCCGTCATAGGCCGTTACATCGGCCTCCTGGAGGGTTACGGTGGCTCCGAACTGTTCCAATTTGGCGGCCAGATAGGCAGCGCAGGCTTTGTGTGCGGGTGTGTTGGGTATGCGGTAGCCGAAAGCGACCTGCTCTTCCACGAAGCGGTAGGCCGAGTCGGCCGAAAACTCGATGGCGGGTGCGGCGTCATCCTGTTGCGCGGTTGTGGTCTGCGTTGTGCCGGAAGGCTGGCAGGCGCAACACAGGCAGATAAGGCTGTAAAGCAATTGTTTCATGTCGTCAGAAGTTAATGCGTTTCACTTTGAATCCCATGCCCTCGAGCAGCTCGGCGGCCTTGCGGCGCACGTCACCCTGGATGAGTATCTCGCCGTCGCGGGTGGAGCCGCCGGTGGCTAGCTTGATTTTGAGCGTCTGTGCCAGCTTTTTCACATCCTCGTCCGGCGCGTCGTATCCGGTAATCAGCGTGGCGGTTTTGCCTTTGCGCTTGTCCAGTTCCACGCGCAGGGTCTGTTCGGGCGCAGGTTCGGGCAGGTTGTCCGGCACGCGGTTCAACTCGGGATGCTCATCGGCTATGGCCGCCAGTTTGTCTTTCCAGTCTATGTTCATGGTTTCTTGCGTAGTTTTTCGGATAGTTCGTACATGACAATGCCCGCCGTCACGCTCACGTTGAGCGAGTGCTTGGTGCCGTATTGCGGGATTTCGATGCAGTTGTCGCACGCATCGATTACTTCCTGCGCGACGCCTTTCACCTCGTTGCCCATGACCAGGGCATATTTGCCGGCAGGGTCTGCTTGCAGGTCGGCCAGCAGGGTGCTGCCCTTGGCCTGTTCCACGGCCAGGACGGTGTAGCCGGCGGCTTTGAGTTCGCGCACGGCGTCGAGGGTGTCGGCCGTGTATTTCCAGTCTACGGTGAACTCCGCGCCCAGGGCAGTTTTATGCAGTTCGGCGTTGGGCGGTGTGCTGCAAATGCCGCACAGGTATATGCCTTGCAGCAGGAAAGCATCGGCGGTGCGGAACACTGCGCCCACGTTGTGCAGGCTGCGCACGTTATCGAGCACCATGACCAGCGGGATTTTCTCGGCGGCCTTGAACGCTTCCTCGCTCAGGCGGTTTATTTCGGTTATTTTCAGTTTCTCCATCATGTCTGTTTTTGCTGGCGGTTCAGTCCGTTTCCGGCCGTGCGGTTATGTGGAAACAAGCTTGTTGGCGTTCATGTTTTACGTAGCAGCGGCCTTCCTGTTTCAGTTCGCGCAACACGAGGCCGAGCACTTGTTTCAGTTGGTCTGGCGTTAGCTCGCGTTTGTCGCGCTTGCTCACCTTGGTGAACTTCGACCACGATATGTCCACCGTAGTGGCATAGACATGCACCGAGTTGGCCGAGGCGTTTATGTTCACCTTGCGCAGATTGCGTATGTCTTCCCGCGTGCGCGTTATGCTGGTAATTTGCAGTTTGTACAGGGGTGCGTTCAGTTCTTCGAGTCGTTCGCGGAAGCGCTCCCCGATTTCGTCGAGCAAATCGGCGGCTTCCGGTACGAGGTAGGATGCGGAATAGTCCAGCCGGCGTACGTCGTAGTATTTGTTGCTTTTTATTTCCACCACCTTGCGGCGTGCCCTGGCAGCTTCCTCGCGGTTCTCGAACGGCTCCAGACCGATGGCCTTTGCGGCTTTCAGGTGCACATCGTTCATGTCGTTGAAGTCCCGTCTGTAGCTCAACGAGCCGATGCGTATGGGCTTGATTTCGCGGTCGGGACGCAACAGCCACGTGCCTATACACGACAGCACGGCCACCGCAAGCCAGAAGAGAATTTTTATTTTCTTGTCTGTCACTTCGTTTCGGGTTGTTGGGTTAGTTTCTCAATCAGTTCCACGGCAAACTCGATGATGTCGTCCTTGCCTTCCGCCATGGATTCCTGCGTCATGTTGATGGCATAGTCTGGCTCAATGCCGTTTTCTATATGCTTTTTCTCGCGATCGTACATGGGTACACTCGACAAGCGTATCAGCCAGCCGTTGGGCAGTTCGTACGATTGCGGCATTCCGCCTCCGCCGCCCGTGATACCGCCGACAACAAACGCGTAGGGCGCGTAGCGCATGGCGTTCACGAAGAAGTTGGTCGCGCTGTACGACTGGCGGTTGCACAGCACGATGACCGGCCGCAACCAGCGGTGCGGCATCATGGCGGTGTCTATCTCCATGGGAACCATCTCGGAAAAATCGTTGTGCCCGTTTCCAGTCTTGTGCTGCATGTAGCCCACGGTTGTCTTTTCAGCGAAAAACGTGGCTGCCAGCTTGCGCGCATATTCCAGGGAACCGCCGCCGTTGTCCCGCACGTCCAGAATCAGGCCCGGGCAGTCTGCGCAGTACATCAAGGCATAGGCAATGTTGTTGGAACTGAAAGCATCCGAGAACGAGTTGTAACGGATATATCCGACCTTGTCATCGGCAATGCGTTCATAGTACAGTCCGCCGGCCATTTTGTAGTCTTGTCCCAGGTAGCGGTCGCTGTACAGGATGGACGAGCTGTAATTGGCCGGATAGTTCTCGAACCAGCCGCGGCAACGCGACACGTCGAAATCGGAATAGAGGTTCACATGCCCGTCCTGCAGCGTGTCGAGCATTTGCGCGAACAGGTCGAACAGGCCGCGGTAGTTGTTGGCACTGATGGTGTCCACGCGCGGCTGGTACACGGCCTTGACCCCGTCCCAGTCGATTCCTTTGTAGTCTAAATAGCAATAGCGCGTATCGATGATTTCCCACAATGCCTCGAAGTTGCCTTGCGGCGTATCGGGTTTCAGCTGTTCCGAAGGGTCGAAGCAACTGCCGAGCGGCAACAGCAGCAACAGCAACGGCAATTGCCTGCACAGGAATTTGATATGTATGTTTTTACGTTTCATTTACCAAACTGTTTGTATGTTATCCGGTTTGCGCCGCCCGCCGAATGTGTATGTGTTGAAGATGCATCCGGCAACGAGGCTGACCTGCTCGCGGCTGAAACGCAGGTTGTTCGCGTGGTATTGCAGGTATTCGTGCTCAATGCCCAGCCGCCAGGTGGTTGTCTTGAACCGCATGTCGAACGTGAGTTCGTGCCGTAATCCGGCCTTGTTTGTGAAGAACGAAGCGTGTACCGTGTTTTTCAACGAAAAAAGCATTTCGTAGTACGAACCGCCCATTTCCGGCACGAACATGCAGCCGGCAAAGGGCGTGCGTATCATGTAGCGGATGCGGTAGGCCGTTTTGGGACGCTTGATGTCGTAACTTACGCCACCCGACAGGTGCAGGTTCGTGGCAAAGTCCATGGAGTAGGGTTTGTTCACCGAACGGCTCATGTATTTGCCGAGCCAGTCTATTTCCACCAGCATGCCGCCCAGGATGGTCAGTCCGCCCACGGGGCGGTAATTGTAATATGCTCCCCACGAGCCGTTCACGCCGAAAGCCGTAATGCGGTTGCTGTATGCGGGATTGTAGAGCAAAGCGCCGGTGATTTCCAGCCGGTCCACGTAGGAAAAATCCGTCCTTTCAGGCTTGAAATAGCTCCACCATTCGTTTTGCAGGTGCAATGACAGACCTGAATACGGCAGTGCCGACAAATACTCGTCGCTCATCCACATGCCGCCGAACTTGACAGCCAGGTCGTTTTCCGTGGCAAGGACACGCGGTGTTTCCGCCCGGAGCGGACAGAATGCGGCAAAAAGGCATACTGACAATATCAACCGGTTCTTTTTCATGGCGGCAAAAGTACGGTATTTTTGCCTAACAGGCAAATCGGCCTTGCGTTAACTTTCCGGCAGTCTGTGGTTTTGTTGCTTTTCCGGTGCGGTTTTGACGCGCCGCGGTTGCCCCGAATAATTATCTTTTCCGGTGTGTCTGTTAATTCATTATTTTTCCGTACATTTGCGCCCGAAATTTTTTAGAGAATCAAAAATAATTTGTATGAATGTAGTTACAAAAACCATCACATTGGGTGATGGACGTACCATTACCTTGGAGACAGGCAAGTTGGCCAAACAGGCCGATGGCGCCGTAATGGTAACGATGGGCAAGACCATGTTGCTTGCAACGGTCTGCTCCGCACAGGATGCCGTTCCCGGCACCGATTTCATGCCGTTAACGGTAGAGTATAAGGAAAAATTCGCTTCCAACGGTCGTTTCCCCGGCGGCTTTACCCGTCGCGAAGGCCGTTCGTCCGATTACGAGATTCTTGTTTCTCGTCTGGTGGACCGCGCCTTGCGTCCGCTTTTCCCGGATGACTATCACGCAGAAACGTTTGTGAACGTAACCCTCTATTCGGCCGATGGTGAGGACATGCCCGATGCATTGGCCGGACTGGCAGCTTCTGCCGCCATCGCCGTTTCGGACATTCCGTTCCACGGCCCGATTTCCGAAGTGCGCGTGGCACGTATTGACGGACAGTATGTTGTGGATCCGACTTTTGCCGACCTCGAAAGAGCCGATATGGATATCATGGTGGCTGCCACGCTGGACAACATCATGATGGTGGAAGGCGAAATGAAGGAAGTTTCCGAAGCAGATTTGCTCAATGCCATGAAAGTGGCACACGAGGCCATTAAGGACCATTGCCGTGTGCAACTTGAACTGATGGAAGCTGCCGGCAAGACGGAAAAACGCGTGTATTGCCATGAAGTGAACGATGAAGAACTCCGCAAGGACGTACACGATAAAACTTACGCCAAAGTGTATGCGCTGGCTACGGCCTGCAATGCCGACAAACATTCGCGCGCTGCCAACTTTGAGGCTGTGAAGGAAGAATACAAAGCCAACTTCACCGAAGAAGAACTGGAAGAAAAAGGCGCATTGATAGACCGCTACTACCACGATGTGGAAAAAGAAGCCATGCGCCGCAGTATATTGGACGAAGGCAAGCGTCTGGATGGCCGCAAAACGACGGAAATCCGTCCCATCTGGTCGGAAGTTGGATACCTGCCCGGCCCTCACGGTTCGTCCATATTCACCCGTGGTGAGACGCAGTCCTTGTGTACAGTAACGCTCGGCACCAAGCGCGATGAGAAGATGGTGGACGAAGCCCTGATCCAGGGCAATGACCGTTTCCTGCTGCACTACAATTTCCCGCCTTTCTCGACAGGCGAAGCCAAAGCACAACGCGGGGTAGGACGTCGCGAAATCGGACACGGAAACCTGGCTTGCCGCGCTTTGAAGAATATGATCCCGGAAAATTATCCTTATGTTGTCCGTGTCGTTTCCGACATTCTGGAATCGAACGGTTCGTCGAGCATGGCCACCGTTTGTGCCGGCACGCTCGCACTGATGGATGCCGGTGTGCCCATGAAAAAACCGGTTTCCGGAATAGCCATGGGCTTGATTTCCGAAAACAAGGGTAAAAATTATGCAGTCCTGTCCGATATTCTGGGTGATGAAGACCACCTCGGCGACATGGACTTCAAGGTGACCGGAACACGCGATGGCATCACCGCCACGCAAATGGATATCAAGGTGGACGGACTGAGCTACGAAATTCTTGAAAATGCCTTGAAACAGGCACACGAAGGCCGTATGTACATCCTGGACAAGATACAGGAAACCTTGCCTGCACCTCGTCCTGACTTGAAACCGCATGCTCCGCGTATTGTTACAATGACCATCCCGAAAGAAATGATTGGTGCCGTAATCGGCCCTGGCGGCAAGATTATCCAAGGCATACAAGCCGAAACCGGTGCGGTTATTTCCATTGATGAAGTGGACGATGCGGGCTTTGTGGAAGTTGCAGCATCCAACAAGGAAAGTATTGACAATGCACTGGCCAAAATCAAAGCCATTGTGGCTATTCCCGAAGTGGGCGAAGTGTACAAGGCAACCGTGAAATCGTTGATGCCTTATGGCATGTTCGTAGAATTCCTGCCGGGCCGCGAAGGCTTGCTGCATATTTCCGAAATAGACTGGAAACGCTTCGAGACAATCGAGGAAACCAACTATAAGGAGGGAGATACCATTGATGTGAAACTGCTGGACATTGATGAAAAAACCGGCAAGTTCAAACTTTCCGCCAAAGTGCTGAAGGAAAAACCCGAAGGTTATGTGGAACCGGAACCGCGTGAACGCCGGCCGCGTCCGGAACGTGGTTCGCGTCATACAAGAGGCAATCAGTCCAAATAAATTTCGGATATATTGGAAAAGAAGCCGCTTTCCGAAAACAGGAAGCGGCTTCTTCTTTATATTATGTTGTTGGTAATTGCGGCAGTTTTATAATCCGCAAAACGAAGCGTTCGGATTTTCCGGAACGAAGCGTATGTTTTTTTAAAACGAAACGTTCCATGCGTGTCCTCTCCTGCGGGAGTGCCCGTGTTTTGCCTTTTCTCCGAAATTCCTTATCTTTGCCGGAAACTTTTAATTTTTTTAGCCATGAAAACTGCAATCTATTTCCTTTCCGTATGCCTTGCCCTGTGCCTTGCGGCCTGCAATAACCAGAACGAACCAGAACCCACGCCAGACCACCAGCCTGCAAACCCAAAAACTTTCAGCCTTGCAGGGAAAATGTATGTAGGGACAAGCGAAACAACTTCTGGTGTAGCAGATGGAAGTTTTTATGTTTATATCTTCACAGCAGATAGTATAAAAAGATACATTACTCCGAACTCTGATTATACCCCCATAGAAAACCAGCCATATTTAAGCAACAGCACATACATACTTAAATATCCCGACATAGAAGCCAATGAATATCCGTGGCCAAGAGTATTTACCATGATAGATACGCTCACAATACAATACAATGAAAACAAATGTTTTTTAGTTTATTAGTCTTGTATCATCAAATAACTTCCGCTTCTATACAACTGCCCCGATTCCGTTGCGCTTGTCGGCAGCCCTTTCATTCTGACGTCCAGGCTGCTTTTTGAGTTGTACACGTAAAAGTGGCTGTCGGAATTGGCAATTACTGCCATGCCGTCGTTGGCAAGCACGCAAGCACGGTCTATGCCGACAACCTTAATGCTACTTTGTTCTATATTGGCTTTAAAGTTGGCAGATACCGGCAGGGCTGTATAACTGCTCCAGCCTGTGTCAAAATAAATGTCGGCTTTCATCTTAAAGGTGAATGATATGCCCAAGGTGAGTGTCCCTGCGTTCAACTCGAGTTCCTTTGCGTCCAACGAAACGTATTTACTTGCATTTTTGCTGCCAGATGTATAATGATCCGTACTGGCTGTTTTTCTTGCGCTGGATTGGCATGACAGATTCACACTCGAGACGGTGTATGTTGCTTTTACAGCCGTCCCCTGTTTGAGCGAGATGGTACATGCCGTCCCCGTAATGTTTGAAATTATCCTGTAATCGTAAGAGGAAACCCCGCTGCTTATTTTTGCATCAGCGTCGCAATAGAAATATAACAAAATTTGTGGCTTTCATTCGGCCTCTGAAATATTTTTCCTTTGGTTTTTACAGATTTTCGCTATCTTTGTGGCTGTTTTGTTTTAACCGATACCGGAAAAATAAATCATGCCGCAGCCGACGGCTGTCCGGCAAATAGAAATGCTTATATAAAAACAAGTAATTATGATTTTGAAAATTGTAGTGCTTGCCAAGCAAGTACCTGACACACGAAATGTGGGAAAAGATGCCATGACACCCGAAGGTACGGTCAACCGTTCCGCTCTGCCAGCCATCTTCAACCCCGAAGATCTGAATGCCCTCGAACAGGCGCTCCGCCTCAAGGACCTCAATCCCGGCTCGACCGTTACAATGCTTACCATGGGACCTCCCCGCGCGGCTGATATCATCCGTGAAGGTTTGTTCCGTGGCGCCGATGATGGTTATCTGTTGACCGACCGCGCATTTGCAGGAGCCGATACCTTGGCTACTTCGTATGCCTTGGCTACGGCTATCAGGAAAATCGGACAACCCGACATCATTATTGGTGGCCGTCAGGCTATTGACGGTGATACCGCTCAGGTTGGTCCTCAGGTAGCTGAAAAGTTGGGATTGACACAAATTACCTATGCTGAGGAAATCCTCAAATGTGAAAACGGACGCATCACTGTACGTCGTCACATTGACGGAGGTGTGGAAACGGTGGAAGGACCTCTTCCCATTGTTATTACCGTCAACGGTTCGGCTGCTCCTTGCCGTCCGCGCAACGCCAAACTGGTGATGAAATACAAGAAAGCCCTTGTGCCTCTTGAAATGCCGGCTGAAGGTCTTCCTTATGCAGACGAATATAAAAACAAACCTTATCTCACCCTTAACCAATGGAGCACTGCCGATATTGATGCCGATTTGCAGCAATGCGGTTTGAGCGGTTCTCCAACAAAGGTGAAATCGGTTGAAAACATTGTGTTCCAGGCCAAGGAAAGCAAGACACTTACCGCATCCGACCAGGATATTGACAACCTGATGAAAGAATTGTTAGCTAACCATACAATAGGATAAGAAATTATGAATAACGTATTTGTATATTGCGAGATAGAAGGCACAAAAGTGGCCGAAGTAAGTCTGGAGCTTCTCACCAAAGGACGCAAGTTAGCTAACCAACTGGGTGTTAGTCTGGAAGCGATTTGTGCCGGTCATAATATTAAAGGAAATGTGGAATCGCAGGTTCTTCCTTTCGGGGTGGACAAACTGCATTTGTTTGATGCGGAGGGATTGTTCCCTTATACCTCCAAGCCTCATACTTCCATTTTGGTAAATCTGTTCAAGCAGGAAAAACCGCAAATCTGTCTGATGGGTGCTACCGTTATTGGCCGTGACCTCGGTCCGCGTGTTTCTTCTGCACTTACCAGCGGTTTGACAGCCGACTGTACGGCATTGGAAATCGGTCCGCACGACGACAAGAAAGCCGGTGTGCACTATGACAACCTGTTGTATCAGATTCGTCCAGCATTTGGTGGTAACATTGTGGCTACCATTGTCAATCCGGAACACCGTCCGCAAATGGCAACCGTTCGTAGCGGTGTGATGAAGATGGAAGTGCTTGACCCGAACTACAAAGGCGAAGTAATTGTGCATGATGTAGCCAAGTTTGTTCCAGATACCGACTATGTGGTAAAAGTGATTGAACGCCATGTGGAGGCTGCCAAAAACAACCTCAAGGGTGCACCTATCATTGTAGCCGGTGGTTATGGTGTCGGTTCACGTGAAGGTTTCGGACTGCTCTATGATTTGGCCAAGGAATTGCATGCTGAAGTGGGTGCTTCCCGTGCAGCGGTCGATGCAGGATTCTGCGACCATGACATGCAAATCGGACAGACCGGTGTAACCGTTCGCCCGAAAGTCTATATCGCTTGCGGTATTTCTGGTGCCATCCAGCACATTGCCGGTATGAAGGAAAGCGGCATTATCATTTCTGTCAACAGCGACCCCAACGCGCCAATCAACACGATTGCTGATTATGTCATTACGGGTACGGTGGAAGAAGTGCTGCCCAAAATGATCAAATATTACAAAGCGAACAGTAAGTAACCCCAAAAACAGATACAACAATGGCAAATTACTATAAAGACATTCCGGAACTCAAATATCATTTGAACAATCCGATGATGGAGCGCATCTGCCAACTCAAGGAGCGCGACTACAGAGACAAGGACCAGTATGACTATGCCCCGCAGGACTATGCGGATGCAATGGACTCTTATGACAAAGTGCTTGAAATTACCGGTGAAATCACGGGTGAAACCATTGCTCCGAATGCAGAAGGTGTGGATGCAGAAGGTCCAAAATGTGAAAACGGACGTGTTCATTATGCTTCCGGAACTCAACAAAACCTCAACGCCATGGTGGCTGCCGGTCTTAACGGCATGACCATGCCACGTTGCTATGGTGGCTTGAATTTCCCTATCACTCCTTATACCATGTGTGCGGAAATCGTTGCAGCTGCCGATGCTGGTTTTGGCAACATCTGGTCTCTGCAAGACTGTATTGAAACTCTTTACGAATTTGGAAACGAAGACCAACACAGCCGTTTCATTCCTCGCATTTGCGCTGGTGAAACCATGTCCATGGACTTGACCGAACCGGATGCCGGTTCTGACTTGCAGAGCGTTATGCTCAAGGCCACTTTTGATGAAGAAAACAACTGCTGGCGCTTGAATGGTGTAAAACGCTTTATCACCAACGGTGACGCTGATATCCACTTGGTATTGGCCCGTTCGGAAGAAGGCACCAAGGACGGACGTGGTCTTTCCATGTTTATCTATGACAAGCGCAATGGTGGTGTGAATGTGCGCCGTATTGAAAACAAGTTGGGTATCCACGGTTCTCCTACTTGCGAATTGGTTTACAAGAACGCAAAAGCCGAATTGTGCGGCGACCGCAAATTGGGTCTTATCAAATATGTAATGGCATTGATGAACGGTGCCCGTTTGGGAATTGCCGCTCAGTCAGTAGGTTTGAGCCAGGCTGCTTACAACGAAGCATTGGCTTATGCCCGCGACCGTCAGCAGTTCGGTAAGGAAATTATCCATTTCCCGGCTGTTTATGACATGCTTTCCATTATGAAGGCAAAACTTGATGCCGGACGTGCATTGCTTTATCAAACAGCCCGTTATGTAGATATCTACAAGGCTTTGGATGATATCGCCCGTGAACGCAAACTTACTCCGGAAGAACGTCAGGAACAGAAGCAATATGCCAAACTGGCCGATGCTTTCACTCCGCTTGCCAAGGGTATGAACTCTGAATATGCCAACCAGAATGCTTACGATTGTATCCAGGTACACGGCGGTTCGGGTTTCATGATGGAATACGCTTGCCAGCGTATCTACCGTGATGCCCGTATCACCAGCATTTATGAAGGAACTACCCAGTTGCAAACTGTGGCTGCCATCCGTTATGTAACCAATGGCGCTTATGCCGCTATTTTGCGTGACTATGAAAAAGTGGCTTGCAGTGAAAAGATGCAACCGTTTATGGAGCGCGTAAAAGCCATGACTGACAAGTTTGAGGCATGCACCAATCTGGTGAAGGAGGCCCAAAACCAGGAACTGCACGACTTTATGGCACGCCGTCTCTATGAAATGGCAGCCGTATGTGTTATGTCGCACCTGATTATCCAAGATGCAACACGTGCACCTGAAATGTTTGAAAAATCTGCTTTGATTTACGTCAACTATGCCGCAGCCGAAGTGGAAAAACATGACAGTTTTATCCGCTCGTTCAACGTAGAAGATTTGCAGCAATACGTTCAAGCCTAATTTTGAACTAATATAGGTTTATGCGGGGGCGTACTGAAAAGTGCGGCCCCGTTTGTTTTGGGTTTTCTAATGGTATCTTTATTGCGCCATGCCGCAGAAATGCGGTATCCAGATTCTCGTTTCATATACTATTTCCCCTTTTTACCGAGAAGATGAAGATTGGGATGGTGACAACTCAATTTTTGTTGTGTAATAATTGGCCATCTTATTACGTAATTAATGTTACGATGTTTACGTAATGGGAAAAATTGTGTATTGTCATCATTGACAAGGGAAGAGCGGGCTTATGTAAATAGGGAACAACCCAATTATTTGCTGATTAATCTTCTAAAATAATCTGCTACAGAAAATAGCACGATAGCTTTACGTGCATGGGAGAAAATCTTTTTTTTTGCACATTTTTGTCCGAAATGTGCGGAAAATTTTGCCGATCGTAATATTTGGCGTAATTTTGCGGCTCATTTTAAAAGGACTATTATGAGTTACAATCTATTGAAAGGTAAAAGAGGCATTGTTTTCGGTGCCTTGAACAACATGTCCATTGCCTGGAAAGTGGCTGAACGTGCTGTAGAAGAAGGTGCGACGATTGCATTGACCAATACGCCGATAGCCGTGCGCATGGGCGAGGTGCAGGCTTTGTCTGAAAAGCTGAATGCCCCGATAATTCCGGCTGATGCGACGAGCGTGCAGGATTTGGAAGAAGTCTTCACCAAATCCGTGGAACTGCTGGGCGGTAAAATCGATTTCGTTTTGCATTCCATCGGTATGAGCCCGAATGTACGCAAGAAACGCACATACGATGATTTGGATTACGACATGCTGGCCAAAACTTTGGACATTTCGGCTGTTTCGTTTCATAAAATGCTGCAAACGGCCAAAAAACTCGATGCCATAGCGGAAGGTGGTTCGGTGGTTGCGCTGACTTATGTTGCCGCACAACGTACATTCTTCGGTTATAACGACATGGCCGATGCCAAAAGCCTGCTGGAATCAATAGCACGCAGTTTCGGTTACATTTACGGACGCGAGAAGAACGTGCGTATCAACACCATTTCGCAGTCACCGACCATGACAACGGCCGGGAGCGGCGTGAAAGGCATCGACCATTTGATGGACTTTGCCGAAAAGATGAGTCCGCTTGGAAATGCGAATGCGGATGATTGTGCCGATTATTGCATCACAATGTTCTCCGACCTGACCCGCAAGGTAACGATGCAGAACTTGTATCATGATGGCGGTTTCTCCAGCATGGGCATGAGCTTGCGGGCTATGAACCAATATAGTAAAGGATTGGAAGAATATACCGATGAAAACGGGAAAATCATTTATGGATAAGCATTGTAAAATGAAAATCCGGAAAAGTTGGCGGAAATCCTGCCAACTTTTTTTGTACATCATTTGCCCATCTGCCAAAAACCTTGTACGTTTGCATTCTGTTGTTTAGACTTGCATTTCCATGATTCGATTTAAGGAACTGACATTGTCCGACAAGGACAAAATCCAATCTTACACACTCTACAGCGACCGTCAGAATTGCGACCTTGTTTTTGCCAATTTATGCAGTTGGCGTTTTCTTTACCACACCGTCTGGACGGAGATGGATGGCTTTCTTGTGTTGAAATTCCGCACGGAGGATGGCTGGGCGTATATGTTGCCGGTTGGTCACGGCGATTTGAAAAAAGTCCTGGCCGATTTGATGGCTGATGCGCGGGAGTGTGGCCATCCGTTCCGCATGTTTGGTATTTGCAACGATACCATGCCTGAAATTGAATTGCTCATGCCGGAACATTTCCGCTTCTCCATTGACCGGAATTATGCCGATTACATTTATTCGCGTGAAAGTCTGGCCACTTTGCAAGGCAAGAAACTGCAGTCCAAGCGCAACCATATCAACCGTTTCAAGAATATGTACAGCTACGAATACCTGCCTTTGTCGCCGGATTTGGTGCCCGAATGCCTGGCGTTGGAGCGCAAGTGGTTCCGTGCAAACACCGAGCACGAGCAACGCGCCCTGCTGGCGGAAAAGGAATCGATGACTTATGCGCTCAAACATCTTGACAGGCTTGATATTACGGGTGGCGTTTTGTGTGTCGAAGGAAACATTGCAGCCTTTACGTTCGGGGCGCCGGTCAACCAGACCACGTTTGATGTGTGCGTGGAAAAAGCCGATGTTTCCATAGAGGGTGCATATACGATGATTAACAACGAGTTTGTCAAGCATTTGCCGGAGCAATATGTTTACATAAACCGGGAGGAGGATTTGGGCATAGAAGGTTTGCGTGCGGCCAAAATTTCTTACCAGCCGGTTTGTATTTTGGAAAAATATGTGGCTGAATTGAAAACGGAAGTACGATGAGAACGGCCAACGAGGAACTTTGGAAAATCTGTTTCGGCGACAGCGATGCGTTCATAAGACTTTATTTTGACCGTTGCACCACAGATGCCAATACGATGGCAATCTGGCAGGATGGCCGTTTGGCTGCGGCTTTGCAAATGTTACCCTATTCCATGACTTTCCCAGTGGGAACGGTTCCTGCATCCTATGTTTCCGGTGCATGCACGCATCCCGATTTCCGTAACCGCGGTTTAATGCGCGCTTTGCTCGCGCAGACGCACCGGCGCATGTTTGCCGATGGTGCCTGGTTCTCTTTCCTGATTCCGGCCGAGCCGTGGTTGTGGGATTATTATGCCAAATCGGGCTATGCAACAGCCTTTTGGCAGACTTCCTTGCAGATTTCTTGTCCGGATGTTCATGATGCCGGTCTGCGTATCAGCCGTTACGGAGCGGCGCGTTGGCAGCAGGTGGCGACATTTTTTGAGTCGTCCATGCGGAAACGGTCGTATTGCATACAGCATACGCCGGAAAATTTGCAGACGGTTATCATGGATTTGCAGTTGTCCGGCGGTGATGTCTGGATTGCGGAGCGGGAACAAACGGAAGGTCTGTTGTTTGCTTTGCCGCAAGATGATGTTTTGCGGGTTACGGAGTTGTTGGTTTCCGATGAAATCGTGGAAAACTGTTTATTGGCTGCTGCCGGTAAATTTTATGGCAAGGCTTTGGTTTCTATGGTAAAACCTGTTGCTGCCGGAGCAGGGCAACCGTTAGGGATGGCGCGGGTGCTGCGGCCGTATGAGCTGCTGGCCTGGTATGCGAAAAATCATCCTGGCTTGTCGGCGGCTTATTGCTTGTATGATGATGCCTTGCCGCAAAATTCAGGTACGTATATTATTTCTGATGGCATATGCACTGTTGCTCATGATGAGATTTCCGGTGCGGAAACACTGGATGCAGGCGGATGCAGCCGTCTGCTTTTCGATGGTTTGAATGCTTATATGAGTCTGATGCTGAACTGACTACCTTATTTTTGAGTGGCCTGGAATGCAAGTGCATACATTTTCATTTGTTTCACCATGGCAAGCAGTCCGTTGCTGCGTGTCGGCGACAAATGCTCTTTCAGTCCGATGCGGTCGATGAAATACAAATCTGCATGCAGGATCTCATCGGGTGTGTGGCCGCTCAGCACCTTGATAAGCAATGAAACGATTCCTTTGACCAGGATTGCATCGCTGTCACCGGCAAAAATAACATTGCCTTGCCGCATCTCGGCGTGCAACCACACGCGGCTCTGACATCCTTCAATCAGATTTTGAGGAATACGGTATTCTTCGGGAAACGGTTCGAGCGCGTTGCCCAGATCAATGAGCATTCCATATTTGTCCATCCAGTCTTCCAATACGGAAAAATCTTCGATAATCTCGTCTTGTAATTCGTTGATTGTCATAATCGGAATTTTTTTATGTCGTTTTTCCCACCTTGCGGAATCCGCTTGCAAAGGTAAGGATAAAATCGGATACACGGATGTGTTTTCTGCAGCTCAAGGAAATTCAGAACAACGACATTTGGTCGCTCTCGTCCGGCTCTTTGTCTTTTTTTATTTTCCGGTTTTTCCGGATTGTCTTTTCTGCCGGAAGCGAATCATCCGGAATGTTGGCCACTATTTCCATTTGGATGTCGTCGCCTGGTATGGACTGCGTTGATTCCAGTGTGTCCGATTTTCTGTCCGGTTCCGATGCCTTGCTTTCTGCTGCTTGCTTTTCCGTGTTTTCGGTGTCTTGGACAACAATGTTTTCCGTTCCGGTTTCTTTGGCTACGTTTGTGTCCGTATTTTCCGTGTTTTTCTCATTCGGAACACTTGCGGGTTCTGTGTTTTCAACGGTTTCCGGTTGTTCGTTTCCGGTTGGTTTGCCCATATTTTCCGTTGTTTCTTCATCGTTGCCCGTACCATTGTTTTCATTTTCATCCGGCAGTTCCGGCTCTTCTGGAGTTATGTCTTCGATTTGCGCAATCTCGTATGTGCTGATACGTTTTCCCTTTGCTTTAAATCCTTTTATGCCGATGAAATCGGTAACATTGATTTCCAATGCTTCACGGAAAGCATCTGCTCCTCCGAACGTAACCTTGAAAAGCGGTGCGTTCTGGTCGGAAAGTAATGTGAGCCGCGAGTGCGGATTGTCGCCGAGGAAGTTTTGTGGCTTCTTGTTCGCTTCGATGACAAAGCGTTTCAGGTAATAATATTTCTGGTCGGCATCCCAGAGAGCCAATGACCAGACCTTGTCCGCCTGGAATTTTTCCATGCGCAGGATATTATTGTCAAAATGGTTGGTTGGGTCAAAGTCGGTCGTGTAGAACTCGCCGCTGACGGTAATGACGAGCACGAGGTCATCGCTGTGGAATTCGCCCAGATAGTCGCCGCGTCCGTCGTAATTGAGCCGCAGCACGTCGGGGTCGAACCAGACTTGCCGGCCGCCCAGCGTGGAACCTCCTTTTTGTTTCAGGGTGATTTTGTGTATGTCGTTTTTCGAGAGCAGATTGCCCATGCTTTGGCGTCCCTTTACGGCAATGGTGCTGAAATCCTTTTCAAACGACAGTTTTTTGATGCGTGGTCCCGGACGCAGCACGACACGGATAATCTCGGCTTCGCCGTTCGGATTGGCCGTGAAATAAAGCACCTTGGAACCGGGCTTGCCTTGCGTCAGGTCGTAATCCTTGTCGCGCGCAATTCCTTTGATGGCAAAACGTTTGATGTAGAACGGACCGGTTTTTCCGTCGCGGTAAACCACGTTGTAGATGGTGCGTACATCGTTTTTCTTGAATACATCGACATACAGGATGTTTGTGCCGACGAACAGTTTCTCGGCCACCTTGACGACTTTGTATTTGCCATCCTTGAAAAAAATAATGATGTCGTCTATCTCGGAGCAGTTGCACACAAATTCGTCTTTTTTCAGGCCGGTGCCGATAAAGCCTTCGTTGCGGTTTACATACAGTTTTTCGTTGGCTTCGGCCACTTTGGCGGCTACGATGGTTTCAAAGTTGCGCAATTCGGTCAGGCGCGGGTAACGGCTGCCGTATTTTTTCTTCAGGCTTTCGAACCAGCTGATGGCGTAGGCAACCAAATGTTCCAGATGGTAATTGATTTCGTCGATTTTCTTGCGTATGGCCAGAAGTTGGTCGTTTGCCTTGTCGGAATCAAATTTGGTGATACGCATCATTTTGATTTCGAGCAGTTTTTGCAGGTCTTCGGTGCGCACTTCGCGTATCAGTGAGGGTTTGAACGGGGTCAGACGTTTGTCGATATGCGCCATGGCTTCTTTCGGCGAGCGGCTGTCCTCGAATTCCTTGTCCTTGTAGATGCGTTCCTCGATGAAAATTTTTTCCAGCGAAATGAAAAACAGCTGTTCTTCCAACTCGCCTTTCTGGATTTCCAGTTCGCGCTGCAGCAGATATTTGGTGTGGTCGGTGCTGATGCGCAACAGTTCGCTGACGGTGATGAACATCGGTTTTTTGTCGCGTATGACGCAACAGTTCGGTGAGATGTTCAGTTCGCAGTCTGTGAAGGCGTAGAGTGCGTCAATGGTTTTGTCAGACGAGCTTCCGGGTTGCAGGTGCACCAGAATCTCCACGTTGGCCGATGTGTTGTCATCGACTTTGCGTATCTTGATTTTGCCTTTGTCGTTGGCCTTTATGATGGAGTCGATGAGTTTGGTCGTGTTCGTGCCGTATGGAATTTCGCTTATGACCAGGGTTTTGTTGTCCTGTTTGGTTATTTTTGCGCGTATTTTGACCACGCCGCCGCGTTCGCCGTCGTTGTAACGGCTCACGTCGATGGAACCGCCTGTCGGGAAGTCGGGGTAGAGCGCGAAAGGCTCGCCTTTCAGGTAGGCGACAGAGGCATCGAGCAGTTCGTTGAAGTTGTGCGGCAGGATTTTCGAGTTGAGCCCGACGGCAATGCCTTCCACGCCTTGCGCCAATAGTAGCGGGAATTTCACCGGCAGGTTGATGGGCTCTTTGTTGCGGCCGTCGTACGACAGTTTCCATTCCGTTGTTTTCGGGTTGAATACGGCTTCCAACGCGAATTTGCTCAAGCGTGCCTCGATATATCGCGGTGCGGCCGCGCTGTCGCCGGTCAGGATGTTGCCCCAGTTTCCCTGGCAGTCTATGAGCAGGTCTTTTTGTCCGAGTTGCACGAGTGCGTCGCCGATGGATGCGTCGCCGTGCGGGTGGAACTGCATGGTGTGCCCCACAATGTTCGCCACTTTGTTGTAACGTCCGTCGTCCAGGCGTTTCATGGCGTGCAGTATGCGGCGTTGTACGGGTTTCAAACCATCATATACATCGGGCACGGCACGTTCCAGAATAACGTAGGATGCATAGTCCAGAAACCAGTTCTGGTACATGCCGGTCAGGTGGTATTTTACGGACGCATCTGAACTGAAATGTACCTGGTAGGTGGAATGTTCAACAGGAGTGGCCTCATCATCGTTTTGTTCCTGCCCGGCCGTTTCTTCGTCCCGGACATTCAAAACATCGTCTTCATCGTGGCTGTCATCAATCATGCTCATAAGTAGTGTTTTTCAAAAACATGCAAAGTTAGGATTTTTTTTTCGTTTTTCAAAGCTCCACGCTTGCCCATTCCACTTGTCCGCCCAGCGGCGGATAGCGTTTGGAAACCCTCACGCTTATGTCTGTTACTTCGGGAAATTGCCTGCGTATTCCGGTTTTGATGCGTGCGGCCACGTGTTCCAGCATGTTGGAGGGTATTTCCATTTCGTGTTTTACAATATCGTAAAGTTGCTGATAGTTTAGCGTGTCTTCCAGTTCATCTGTCCGGCAGGCGGCACATTCGGGTAGTTCAATTGTCAGATTTACCAGGAAATGGTTGCCGTTCTTTTTTTCTTCAGGAAAATAGCCGTGATAGGCAAAAAAGCGCATGTTGGTCAGAATGATTTTCATGTTTTATCGGTTTGGTTGTTAATGGTAGATATTACGGTTCCATCGGCAAATTCGGTTGTGATTTGGTCGCCGGCAGTCAGTGCGGAAACCGAGGTTACGGGTTTGCCGTTTTTCAGTGTCAGTGTGTATCCTTGTTTCAATATCCGCATGGGCGAATGCAGTTCGATGGTTTTTTGCAGGAGTTCCAGCTTGTTCCGTTGTCGTGTAAGCCACCGTTCATTGGCTGCCGTGAAGCGCATGGCCAGCATGTCGATGCGACGTTGTTGCCTGTCAGACAGGTTTTCGATGGCTTGCAGCAGGCGCTGTTTTTGTTGTGCAATGATGTCTGCCTGCCGTTTCATGCAGTTAACGAAAAATTCGGCAGTGGCTGTCGGGGTTTTCAGCGAGGTGTGCGCCACCATGTCCAAAACGCTCACGTCGCGCAAATGCCCGATGCCGGTAACGACGGGCAGTGGGAATTGGGCGCAGTTGAGTGCGAGTTCGTAGCGGTCAAAGCAACTGAGGTTGGTTGTCGCGCCGCCGCCGCGTATGATGACAACCGCGTCGAAATCTTCCGTGCGACTGAAAATCTGCTCCAGCGCATGGATGATGCTTGCTTCGGCATTCTCGCCTTGCATGATGGCAGCGAACAGTTCCGTTCGGAAGGCGAAACCGTAAGGATTTTGTTGCAACTGGTGGCAGAAATCGCCGTAACCTGCGGCTGTTTCCGATGAAATGATGGCCAGGCGCTGCGGCAGGGTGGGGAACGGCAACTGCTTGTTCATGTCCATGACGCCGTCGGCTTGCAATTGTGCAATGATTTTTTGGCGTTGCCGTGCCATGTCGCCAATGGTGTAGGTCGGGTTGATGTCGTTTATGTTCAGTTGCAGCCCGTATGCCGGATGGAACTCGACCAGGACGGATACCAGGATTTGCAGTCCGGCGTGCAACGCCTGTCCTGTTTCCTGTTCAAAGTAGGGTTTCAGTATGCCGAATATGTTTGCCCAGCAAACGGCCCGCATTTTGGCTATTATGCGACTGGAGGATTCGTCTTTTTCGATTAGTTCCATGTAGCAGTGCCCGTTGCGTATGCTTAATTCCGAAATTTCCGAACGTACCCAGACTGTTTCTGAAAAATCGGCACTGATACTGTCGGATATGTCGGCACAAAGCTGTGAAAGAGTAAGTTCCATAAATGCAGGCAGGAGATTTGTGGTTTTCTGCATGCAAATGTATGGAAAATATGGCAAAATTCAATGTCCCGTTTGGATTGGGAAAGGAATGGAGTTCACGTGTTATGTTTGTAAACAAAGGCGGAACGCCCTGGCAACCAGTTCTATGCCGCTGCATAAATTTATCCAGAGGTTGTGGGCGTCCGCCGTTGTGTTGTTGTATGGTTGCTGTGCATTTCTGTGTTCATTGTTGTGAGGAAATGCAGTGTGCCCGTTGGTGTTGTCGGTGATGACCTTTGTTTGAGATAGTGTTGTCGCTTGTATGTTTATTTCCGCAAATACTTGATTATCAGTATTATGGGGGGGGGGGGGTAAATTTAACTATACGCGACAAAACTTTGATTTTCCGCGCTTTCCAAAAAAGTTGGTATGTATAGTTAATTTTCATTTGTGTTTCATTATTGCTGCAAATATAAGTGTATTTTTAAGAAAAAACAATATTTTCGGTAATATTTCTTATGGATTGAGTGGACACTCCATGTCTGTTCGGCTGGGTGGGTTGGCTCAAATAAATTTGGATGCCGTTTCCGTTTGCACTATCTTTGTGCGGATTATAATGAAATACAGCATGAAACGTTTTTTCTTTTCTTTCTTTGCCTGCGCCTGTTGCCTGTTGGCAGTTGGGCAACGGAACAATCAAAAAGATTATGTTACGGTTATGTTTGTACCCGATCATGCCGATTGGACTTATGAAGTGGGTGAGACGGTTCAGATTGATGTTTCGGTCAGGAAACATTATGTGGCTATACCGGACCTGGACATCACTTACGAATGGGGTATGGAACAACATGAACCAAGAGAAACCGGAACCTTGAACACAGGAAAAGGTGTCAGATCCTTGGTCCTGAAAGGAGCCTCAGAGCCGGGTTTCATGACCTGCAAGGTTACGGCTGAGGTTGATGGCCGGGTTTATTCCAATTACATAAATGTCGGTTTTGAACCGCAGAAAATAGAACCGACGGCACAACTGCCTTCTGATTTTCAGGCATTCTGGGAAAAAGCGGTTGCTGATGCCCGTGAAACACCGCTGGAATCGATGATGACGCTTCAGCCTGATTTGTGCACTCCGTTTGCCGATGTTTATCATGTGCGCTTTCAGAATACAAAGCCAGGAACATATTTGTATGGCATGCTGTCCGTTCCTAAAAAGGAAGGGTTTTTCCCCGCCGTACTGCGTGTGCCGGGTGCCGGTGTTCGCTCCTATTCAGGCGACAAGTCATTCTTTCCGGAACATGACGTGATTACTTTGGAAATAGGTATTCACGGTATTCCGGTCAATCTGCCAACTCAGGTGTATGCCGATTTGCGTGAAAACGCACTGTCGCGCTACAATACTTACAACAACGACGACCGTGACTTGTATTATTACAAAAAAGTATATGTGGGCTGTGTGCGTGCTGTCGATTTTCTGTGCTCATTGCCCAATGTCGATACGGAGCGGCTTGCGGTTTATGGCGGCAGCCAGGGCGGCGCGTTGTCGGTTGTTACGGCGGCACTTGATAAACGTATCAAATGCTTGTCGGCTGCTTATCCGGCTTTGGCTGAGATAGCCGGATATTATCACGGTCGTGCGGCTGGTTGGCCCAAAATATTCAAGAATCCGGATGAAGTGTCGTTGGAAAACAAAGTGCGGGTGTCGGAATATTATGATGTGGTAAATTTTGCACGTTTTGTTACGGTGCCCGGGCTGTACATATGGGGTTACAACGACCAGGTCTGTTGCCCGACATCCACCTACTCGGTATTCAATGTCATTACGGCACCCAAGCAGCTTCTGCCTGTATTGGATTGTGCACATTGGCTTTATCCTGAACATGCGGCCATGCAACGGAACTGGCTGCTCGAACAGCTGACCAAATGATATATCCGGAAAATTTTGAACAGAAAACAGGCTTCACGGCCGTACGTGAAATGCTGGTCCGGCTGTGTACGTTTGCTCCCGGTGTGGAGGAAGTGGAACGCATGGTTTTTTCGGATAAGCCGGAACATGTGGAAGCGCGTCTGAATGAAACACATGAAATGTTCCGGGTGTTGTCCGACCCTTCGGTGGCGTTCCCTGCCTGCGCGTTCTACGATGTACGCGACAGCTTGCGGCGTATACATGTGGAAGGGCTGTTTCTTGATGAAAGCGAACTGTTCGATCTGAGGCGGGCCTTGGAGGCGGTGAGGCAGTTGCTTGTGTTTATTCATGCGTTGGAGGAAGAACAATACCCATCGCTGAAACGGCTGGCTCATCCGGTAGTTCCGATGACCGAAATTGCGCAACGGATAGATGCCATTCTGGACAAGTATGGGCGCGTAAAGGATAATGCATCTCCGGAACTTGCGCGTATCCGGAGGGAATGCCAGCAGGCGCAAGGGAGTGTTTCACGCACCTTGAATGCCATATTGCGGCAGGCGCAAGCCGATGGCTTTGTCGATAAGGATGTTACGCCAACTGTACGTGAAGGTCGTCTGGTCATTCCGGTATCGCCCATGTACAAGCGGAAAATAGGCGGTATTGTGCATGATGAATCCGCAACCGGCAAGACCGTGTTCATAGAACCGCAGCAAGTGGTGGAGGCCAATAACCGGATTCGCGAGCTGGAAGGTGAAGAACGGCGTGAAGTGATGCGTATTTTACGCGATTTCACCGATTTTTTGCGGCCGCTTGTGCCGGATGTGATGGAGTCGCAGGAATTTTTGGGCAAACTGGATTTTCTGCGTGCAAAGGCTTTGCTGGCAAAACAGCTTGGCTCTATCCGGCCGGTAGTGTTGCATGAACCGGTGGTCGAATGGGAACAGGCGGTGCATCCGCTGTTGTTCCTCTCGCTTGGCAAACAGGGAAAAAGTGTTGTGCCACTTGATATCCGCCTTACGGCAGAACAGCGTATGCTGCTTATCTCCGGCCCGAATGCGGGAGGAAAATCCGTGTGCCTGAAAACGGTGGCGCTTTTGCAATACATGATGCAGTGTGGTTTGATGGTAACCATGCACGAGACATCACGAATGGGTATTTTTGAACGTATTTTTATTGATATTGGTGATGAGCAGAGCATTGAGGATGACCTTTCTACCTACAGTTCCCATTTGCTGAACATGAAGTATTTCGTGCGGCACAGTAATGCCGGAACCTTGTTGTTGATTGATGAGTTTGGGGGTGGAACCGAACCGCAAATCGGCGGTGCCATTGCCGAGGCTACTCTGAATCGCCTGAACCGGAACAAGGCCTTCGGGGTGATAACGACACATTATACCAACTTGAAACATTTTGCTGAAGATACCGATGGAATCGTGAATGGAGCCATGCTTTATGACCGGCATTTGATGCGTCCTGTCTTCCAGCTGGAAATAGGTAACCCGGGCAGTTCTTTTGCGGTGGAAATAGCCCGTAAAATTGGCTTGCCGGAAGATATAATTGCCGATGCCATTGAAAAAGTGGGTGCTGAACATGTGGATTATGACAAGCACCTGCAGGATATCGTCCGCGACAAGCGTTATTGGGAGCGCAAACGTCAGCAGATACGCATAAAGGAAAAGCAGCTGGAGGAAAAAATCGCGCACTATGATGAGGAAATGGCACAAATCAAGGCCAGAAGCCGTGAAATTACCGAGCAGGCACGGCAGGAAGCGCGTGATATTCTGCAACAGACAAATGCCCGGATAGAAAAGACAATCCGTACCATTAAGGAAGCTCAGGCAGAAAGGGAACGGACCAGGGCCGCGCGTGAGTCCCTGAAGCAATATGAGCGTCATTTGTCTGATGAAGATGCAGAAAATAAGCGGGAAAGAGAGTCTAAGACATTCAAAACCAGGTCGGAAAAATCGGCAGGTACTGTTGTGCCCGAAGCTTTGTCGGTGGGCATGAATGTGCGTGTCAAGGGGCAGACTGTAATCGGACGCATATTGGAAATTCATGGCAAAAATGCGGTTATTGCCGTTGGTGAGTTGAAATCGACTGTGCCTATGGACAAACTGGAGGCGGTCAGCAACAATCAGGTCCGTTCCGTCGAGCGTTTGTCGCGTATGGCACAGCATGCCCTTGTACAGGGAGCCGCTTCATCTGCTTCGCAGGATACGGTGCGGCAACGCAAATTGAAATTCAGGCATGATATCGATGTCCGCGGCATGCGCGGAGATGAGGCATTGCAGGCCGTTACTTATTTTATTGATGATGCCATCATGGTCGGTGCAGGCACGGTTCGTATCCTGCATGGAACGGGCACAGGCGTGTTGCGGCAATTGATCCGGCAGTATCTGTCCACTGTTTCGGGTGTGCGTGCGTTTCATGATGAACATGTCCAGTTTGGTGGTGCCGGTATAACGGTCGTTGAATTGGAGTGACCCGGACTGGCCTTATCTGGCGGCACCGATGTATTGTTTGTACCGGCTCAGTTTGATGCGGTAGGTTATGCGTGCATCGCACTGCTGATCAATGGCTTGTCTGTAAAGGGTCTGTGCTTCGAGCAGTTCCGACAGGCTTATGAGTCCTGCATGAAAGTTCTGTTGTGCGACAGTCATGTTTTTCTGCGCGTTTTCAAGTGTGGTGTCGGCCAAGGCAACCTGACTGTAGGCTTCTTCCAGTTCATTCCATGCCTGTTGTGCTTGCAGTCCGAGCTTTTCTGTCAGATCATCACGGTTATTTTCTGCAATTTGCTGTTTGATTTTCTGTTGTTTCAGTTTGTGTCCGGTTTCCCACCAGTTTGTAATAGGTATTTGTACGGTTGCAAATACCATCCCGTTAAAGTCGTTCCGCTCGAACAGGTTTGTATACACATAGCCAGCTCCGACCGCGACGGTAGGAAGCGTGCTGCCTACTGTCATTTTGCGCTGTAATGTTTCTGCTTCCACGCTTAAGTCAAGCAGTTGTTTTTCCGTACGTCCGGAAACGGTTTCATCGGCATTTTTGTAATACTGCATCGGCTCATCCATGTCAGCGGAAAGCGAGTCGGTAAGTTGCAGCGTGTCGGTATATTCGATGCCGATTGACTGACACAAGGCCATTGTAGCCAACCGAATACCGTTTTCTACCTTTAACTGGTTGGAGCTCATCTCATTTTGCTTGAGTGTGACCTTAAGGACATCATTTTCGGTAACCAGGCCGGCTTTGCGTGCTGCATGTGCATCCCTGTAAATGGTGTCCAACAAGACTTTTACTTGTTCAATGGTTTTGGCTTTTTCATGTAGTGAAACGACGAGCCAGTAGCTTTCTTCCGTTTGCAGCAAAACTTCTTGCTCGGTCATTTCCGTTTGCAGTTCTGCGGCTTTGACTCCTAATTTTGCCAACCGGTTGCCATTTATGATTTGTCCGCCGGCAAACACCGGTTGTACGGCCGTAACACCCCCGATAATTCCATGCCGGAACAGTTCCAGCGAGTTGGGCAATCCCAGTGCCGTACCATATTCTGCATACAATGTATTCAAGAGCGCCCGTACGCCTGCATTGCCTATGTCATTGATACCGAACTCCACAAATGGCTCCAGCGCCTGGTATCCGGCGGCTACACCGCTTATGTTCGGAAAGTATTTGGTGAATACTTGTTTTTTGACTTGTTCGGCTGCTTTTATTTCCAGGGTGGCATTTTTGAGTTTCACATTATTTTGTCGGGCAAGTGTCAGGCAGGAATCCAGAGACAGACCATTTGCATACACATGGCCTGCACCGCCAAGCAGGATTATGAGTCCTGCAAAAAAGGCTCTATGTCGTTTCATAAAATTGTTCATGCCTTTTTCAATAGTTTTTTGTCATCTTTTTTCTTGTATATCAACCAATATGCCACAGGCAATACCGTGACTATGAGTATCAGCGAGAATATTGTGCCGAAGCAAATGACAACTCCCATGGGCATCCATAGTGATGTGCCACTGATAATCATGGGCAATACGCCCAATGCCGTTGTTGCTGAAGTAAGGAAAATGGGACGCATGCGTCGTTTTCCGGCATCGAATCCGGCCTCGTATGCAGTTTTGTGCTGGTTTAGGCGCAAGTTTTCGGCATGTTCGAACATGATGATACCGTTGCGAACAATGATACCTATCAGGCTGACTATACCCAAAACGGCTGTTATACTGAAATCGAGTTTGAATATCCATAAGCCGAAAAATGCTCCGAAAAAGCACAGCATGCAGGCTGCCAACGACAAAACAGCTATGTCTATTTTGCCGAAATTGAATATCAGGAACAGGAAAATGACCAGAATAGCCAGAATGACTCCCCATGTCAGTTCAGGAATCAATTGCTGATTGGTTGCTGTCAGCCCGCCATAAGTTACTTCAACGCCTTCGGGCAGGTTTGGAATCAGTTCGTTTTCCACATATTGCTTCACCTCTTTCATGGCAACAGGCTGGCTGACTCCCCGCACAAGGTCGGCACCAACTGTTATGCAGGGAATTCCGTTCCGATGCACGATCCGTGTTGGCTGCCATCCGGGGCTTAAGGTTGCCACCTGTCGCAGGGGAACCCATGTGCCGAGTACGGTCGGAATCAGCAGGTTCTCCAGTTCCTGATAGTCGGTTTTACATTCCGGATCGGTGGTGTATAGCTTTACGGGAATAGCATAATCGCCCTCCCAAACCGTTGTCAGTGACTGTCCGCCCAATGCGGTGGCCAAATGCATGGATAGTATGCTTTTGGTGATGCCCAGCCGTGTGGCTTCATCGCCCCGGAGTTCGATGTTGATGCAGGGCAACGTACCATCACAGTCGGAATGTACCCACTGCATTTTATCCGGCAATGTACGCATATAGGCCATCAGCTTGTCGGCCTGAGCTTGCAGTATTTCCCTGTCTTCACCAGTAAAGCGGACTTCTACCGGATTGGATACGGCCTGGTAGTCTATCTGCTTGAATCGTACATATGCATTCGGAAAGTAATTGGCATAATGGGCATAGTCTTCCAGAATATCTTCCGTAGCGCTGTTTGATTCCGTATTGACAATGAATTGGGCGAAGTGACTGCCGGGAATATTGGGTGCATAGGTGGCCTGGAAGCGTGGAGAGCTGTTTCCGACAAAGGCCGTTACGGATGTTATCCGTTTGTCGTTCATCAGGATTTTTTGCAGGCTGTCGCTAATGGTGGCGGTCTGTTCCAGGGTACTGCCCATTGGAAGCGTGATTTCAACAGCGAAACACGGCCGGTCGGCCATGGGCATCATTTGCACGTTCAGCGAAAGGAACATGCCGACCCCTACCAGAGTGGTTCCGATGGCGGTCAGTATGGTCAGGTATGGATGATGGAAGCAAAGACGAAGCAACCATTCATAACCGTTTTGCAACCAGTAGAAGAATTTGTTTTGTATCCGTGTGGCGAGGTTGACTTTTTTGTTGGATTTGCTTGGTTTGATAAAAGAAAATTCCAGATAGGGAACAACCAGTGCAGCGTATACCAGGGAAATAAGCAGCGATATGGCAATTGTCCAGGGGAACAACTTCACGAAATCCTGCATGGCACCCGTAAGGATATATTTCACGGGAAAGAACATGCCGCTGATGGCCACCGTGGCAAGCAGGAGCGGCGGGAAAAGCTCTTTGGTACTGGCAATTGCCGAGTGCCAGCGTGATGTGCCGCGTTCTATGCGTTCAATATATCCATCGATCATTACAATGGAATTGTCGACCATCATGCCCAGCACCGTGATAAGTGCAGCTAGCGTGACTGTATTCAATTCTATGTCGAAAACAAACATGATGGCCAGCGAAATACCCGTACAGATGGGAATGCTTGTGCCGGCCACTAAGGCGGAGCGTAGCGGGAACAGCATGAGCATGACGGCTATGACGATAATCATGGAGGTGACCAGGTCGCGCAGAAATGACCATACGGAATCGCCGACCACTTTCGGCTGGTTGCTGATGCGGGATAACTTGACGCTTGTTGGTAATTCCTGCTGGAATTCGTCAACAATTTCATTGACGCTTTCGCCAAAGGCGACGATGTTGTTTCCGGGGCGCATTTCCATGGACAGTAATATGGCGCGGTTGCCGTTGTTGTTGATGTAATCCGTGGGAAGGCTGTAGCGGCGCTCTATGTTGGCGACATCACGCATGCGGATAATGTTGCCGGCCGGATCCGTGTATATGATTTGTTCGGCTATTTCCTGTTCACTTTGCAACGGACTCTCTATGTGTATGGGCTGGTTGAAGTATTCGGTACTGATGTTGCCGCTGATGGTCAGGAAACCTTGCGTATATAAGTTTGCAAGCAATGTTTTCTGGCTAATGCCATACATGGCCAGTTTTTCCGGTTTTATGAAAATGCTTATTTCTTCGTTTTGTGTGCCCAGCGTGCGCAGGTTGCCCATGGCTGGTATCGTTCGCAAACGGTCACAGAGTGTAGCCATGTAGGTTTGCAGTTCCCGTTGGCTTTTGTCCGTCGATTCCAGCGTGAGCAGCATGGATGATGTGTTCCCGAAATCATCAACAACAACCAGTGCCAGCACACCGGCCGGCAGTTGCATTTTGAAATCCTTGAGCCCGTGCCGTATTTTGCTCCAGGCTTCGTTTTTGTTGTGTACGTTCTTGTTCAGTTCGACAAAAACATATACCATCCCATCCTGTGAATAGGAATATGTGAGTTGCTTGTCCACTTCGGGGAATGTGAACAGATAGTTTTCCAACGGTTTGGTCAATTGTTCCGTTATTTCTACCGAATTGGCGCCCGGATATACGCCTACGACAAGTCCTTGTCGGATAGTGAACTGCGGGTATTCATCCTTGTTCATGTAAATGAGCCCATATATGCCGGCAATGACAAGCATAGATACCATCAGAAACACGATGTTGTGATTCTGCATGGTTTTGTTTATTATGCCTTTGTCCCTTCTCATTCTGTTACGGTAATATTACTCCCTTCGCTTAATTTAAGATAGCCTTCTGTTATTACCAGGTCGTTGACGGCCAATCCTTCGGTAACATACACACCGTTGGGTGCAAAATCTCCGATGGTTACGCGGCGGCGAGTGGCCTTCCCATTCTGTGCGAGCCATACATAGGTCCCGTCAATGTCGGTTTGAACGGCATGGTTCGGAATTACAATGCCGGAAAAACCCGAATTGATGTGCAAACTGACCTTGCATACCATTCCCGGCAAGAGAACCTTTTGCGGATTTTGCAGTTTTATTTTAACCGTGTAGCTGTGCGACAAGGCATCTGCTACAACTCCGCGTTCGGTTATCTGGCCTTTGAATGTACGGTTGTTGGCTGCCGATACGGATATTTCACCTTCCTGTCCGATTTCAATGAAAGATATTTCGTTCTCGGGAACGGTGAATTTTGCATATACGGTATTTATGTCCAAGAGAATAATGGCAGGTTGCATGGGTAGCAGATTCATGCCTGCCTGTGCATGGTTTGTGCCAATAAAGCCATTGAACGGTGCATACATTTCACAATCGTCCAGATTCTTGCGTGCAATCTGTTCCATGGATTCGGCCTTGGCCAGATTCGTTTCCATTTCAATCCATTTCACTTCGGCAATACCGCCCTGGTCATAGACTTGTTTTAGCCGTCGATAACCATCTTGTGCTTGTTCCAGGGTTGCTTTGGCTGCATCGTAGGTGCTTTGGGCATTGCTTTTGTCCAGCTGTATCAGCAAATCGCCTTTTTTTACAAATTCTCCTTCCGACACGTTGACCTGCTGCACATAGCCACCTGTGCTGAAACTCAGTGCAGTGGATGAGTTTTCTTCGATGGAACCGGCATAGCTTCTGACGATGCCGCTGCTTGCGCTGTCAGTTTGCAACACGCGTACTTTAAACGGTTGATTTGCCCCGGTGGACTGTTCCGCATGTGTCGTACACGATGAAATGGCTGTTGACAGCATGCAGATGCCCATAAATCCAATAATGTGTCTTGCCTTCATAAGCATAGTGGTTTATTCGTTTCGTTGGGCGAATGTTGTGATGTTGTCACTGTATATTTGGAGTGTTGTCGTGTCATAGATGCCTACGCCATAATAGTTTTCGCTCAAAATGATGGTGTTTTTGTCGTATATGGCTCCACAGCCGCTGACTATGATGTCGTAATTGCCGTTAATAGAGTCGTTCAGAAAGAAGGACAATTCCTTTTCGTAGGGTGCAATGAAAATGGAATCATCAACGGCTTTTGCCCTTAGAGTTTCCACTTCGCCGTTTAACGGATTCTTTATGAGCAGGATGCTGTCCGTATTGTTTTGTTTTACAATACGCAGTTGCCCTATCTGGTTGTCCAGATTGTACGTTATTCGCGAGCCGTTATATTCGACATATACTGTACCGGATGTCTTGTAGCTGTAATCTCCTCTGAACAGGTCGGCATCTTTTTTGCAGCCGCCAAGGGTTAATACGAAGATAATTGTGAGTAGGATGTTTTTTTTCATCTTGTATCTTGATTTATTGTAGTTCATTATTGATTGGCAAGGGTGTAATATTCGTAAAACTCAGTTGTATGATACGGTCAATCATATATGAGAAAGTGGGTTTGTATTGTGCGTATTTCCCTTGTACGAAGAAAGTGATATCCAGGCTTTTGATGACCATTTGCAGCATGTCGGCAAAGGCTTCTGCATCAAAGCCGTTGAAAACCTCGCATATAACCTTGTCTGACGACAAATCCAGAAAATGTTTCCGTTCCCATGCATCAAAGTGTTCAAAGAGCTGGTGTATTTTTACGAAACGGTTCTCTCCATGGTTTGCCACCCGGTTTTTGAGTTGTTGCTGTATGGCTTTTGCTTGGTTCATTAATTCCATACGTTGCACCAGATAGTTGTGAATGCGTTTCGGGGGAATAATGGACTCATCGTTGAAGACTTTCTCCAGGGCTGTTTGCATATTGTGGAGTTCTTCTTCCAATACAAAAGTATAAATCTCTTCTTTGTTGTTGAAATGATTGTATAGCGAACGTTTCGCCTTGTGCGATGCGCGGGCTATTTCGTCAAGCGAGGTCTTGTCAAAACCATATTCCAGAAACAAATATTTTGCTGTAGCCAGAATCTGTTTGCGTGTTTCTTTAATGCGGTCCATATATATATTGCACTAAAATCGTTTTATGGTGCAAATGTAGAAATTAATTGCTGATATGCAATAGTTGTCCTGCTTTTTTTTGGAACAATAATAATTATTATATTGAAACTCAGGATTGTAAGCATTAGGGTTAAAGTTTTTAATTTTAAGGTTTAGATTTTCCTTGTCTTGCATCAAACGGGAAAGTAATCGTTTTATGAATGATAAAAAAATGTAACGGGCATGCTTGTTATCGCCGGAAGTCATATCTTTACCCCGTATATTTTATATTTGGTAACTTATGGAACAAGATGAACGTGTAGCCAGGGCGGTTAAATTGTTTAAAGATGGTTACAATTGTGCGCAAGCGGTTGTGGCCGCATATTCAGATTTATATGACATGACGGATGAACAGGCGTTGCGTGTTTCGGCGGCGTTCGGTGGCGGCATTGGCCGGATGCGGCAAACTTGCGGAGCTGCATGCGGCATGTTTCTGTTGGCAGGTTTGGATGCAGGAAGTGTGTCACCACATGATACAGCCGGTAAAAACGCATGTTATAAGGTTGTTCAGGAACTGGCATCTGTATTCAAGGAACGTAATGGTTCTTTGATTTGTGCGGAATTGCTGGGCTTGTCCAGACCACCGTTATCTCCGGACGGAGCTCCCCGGCCGGTATTGAAAAAACGTCCTTGTGCGGAAACCGTGGCGGAGGCGGCCAGAATATATGGGGAGTATTTGTCGCAAAAATCAGAAAAATAGCGTCCTTTTCGGGTTCTTGTCCGGCTGTTTTTAAATTTGGCATAAAAATTGGAAATCCAGTATCGGATTATTAACTTTAGTGTCTTACACAAAAAACCGAAGAGTAGTATGAGAACGATTATCACAACCTTGGCGGTTGCGTTGTTGGCGATGGCGCAATCAAGTTTCGCGCAAAAGACGGTTACGGTTACTGTAGACGATGAAGATATCAGCAACAATCTGGATTTGTATGGTATTGCGTATGTTTTTGGCGAATCGGAAGATCTGGCAGATTTTGAAGCCAGGATAAACAGTGCAGATGCACAGATTTCCAATCTGGATTTGAACAATGATGGTGAAGTGGATTATTTACGGGTTGTGGAAGCCATGGAAGGTAATATGCACGTGGTGGTGGTGCAGGCTGTTTTGGCAAAAGATCTGTATCAGGATGTGGCAACCATAGTGGTGGACAAGGAAACAACTTCCAAAAGTGTAAGCGTGCAGATTGTCGGCGACCCTTATATCTACGGGGAAAACTACATTATTGAACCTGTCTATGTAACGGTTCCGGTAATTTACACTTATTTCTGGCGTCCGGTTTATCATTGTTATGTTTCGCCGTATTACTGGGGGTATTACCCGTCATATTTTCATTATCGTCCATGCATACATGTAAACGTTTATTTGCATCACATGCACCGTTACCGCCGCGCACATTATACGCACATGTCATTCCATTATGCGGACAAGCCTCGTTACAATTACGGCAGAGTCCATGCAACGATCTCACATAATGACTATGCCGTACGCTATCCGAACAATTCTTTCTCGGTACGTAATAATGGTGCAACAAATCGTCGTGTAGTGGATGCACAGCGGGTGTCCGGAAATTCTGCACGTACACCTGTCAATTCCAGAACATCATCAAGCGCTTCTGCAACCAGCAGCCGCGGCGGTTCCGTAACTTCAGGCAGAGTGTCGACTTCGCGTACGGCAACGACCGGTTCAACTGTCCGTACAAACAGCACGAGTTCCCGCACAAACAGTGTTGGCACACGCACAAACAGTACGAGTTCTCGCACAAACAGTGTTGGTACACGTGCAAATAGCGGTAGTACACGTACAAATAGCAGTAGTACACGTACGGGCAGCAGCAACACGCGTAAATCTTCTGTTTCAGCTTCTCCGCGTCAGTCGTCTGCGGTACAATCTTCGGCAACCCGTTCCAGTGTTTCCACACGGCAAAGTGCAACTTCATCTTCGAGCAGGACGGCAACTCGTTCAAGCTCGGCAAGCGTACGCAAAAGCTCCGGAACATCTGCGCGAAGCAGTTCTGCCACACGTTCTTCCGGATCGACAGGACGTACCAGCTCGCGCTCATCGGGCAGTTCACGTTAAGAGGCTTTCTGAACCGGAAGCGTGTTGCATAAAAAACGCAAAAACCGGAATCTGGAATTAAACGAACAGCCTCTTGGCTTGTCTGAATGACGAATAATAGAAATAACCCTTTATGTAAATTTTAAAAGAAAACAGTATGAAAAAGAATCGTGTATTGATGGCAGCAATGGTTTGTATGAGCTTTGTTGCAGTGAGTGTAGTAGCACAGCGTCCGTGTCATCCATGTCCAGGAGCAGATGAAGGAAACTGTCCGCAAAAATGTCCTCAGGTTTGTCCGACATCAGAGAAACCGGCTGGTCCGGCCCGAATTGCCGAGAGGCCGGCTGAAGTATTTTCGCCTGAGACCCGTGCAATGATGCGAGCTGACCGTTTGGCGGCCGAGCTGGAGTTGAGCGATGATGTGAAGCAGAAACTTGTCGAGTTGTTTACCAAGGAAGAAAAAGCCGTGGATGAACACAAAACAGCAATGGCAGAGCAGCGTACCAAACAGCGTGAAGCATGGCAAGCCGAGATGAAAAAGTACAATGATGAAATGGAAGAGATAATCGGTTCTGAAAACATGCAAAAACTTCAACAAATGCGTGAAAAGAAAGCTCCGGAACGTCCATTGCGGCACGAAAATTGCCCATGGGAAAGACAGGGATGTGCGAATGCTCCCAAATAGGCAAAGTTAGTTAGTAAAAAGAGAGTGAATGTTTTGGATTCGGGCGGCAAAGTATCAGCCGCCCGTTTTTTTAACTGATAACGCCCCAATTCACCGCTTGTTTTTTCAATTTCTCCAACTGGCGGACAAAAATTTCATTTTCGGGTTTTTCCAGATTCGGGTCATTATCCAGAATTTCAATGGCCGTGCGGCGCGCAATTTCAAGCATGCGTCCGTCCGTGGCCAGATTGGCCACTTTCAGTTCAAATGGCAACCCGCTTTGCGCCGTTCCTTCCAAATCGCCCGGACCACGCAGTTTCAAATCAGCTTCCGAAATTTCAAAACCATTGTTTGTCCGGACCATAATGTCCATGCGCTGGCGTGTGTCTGAGCTGAGTTTGACACCGGTCAGCAGAATGCAGAAACTCTGCTCCGCCCCGCGTCCGACACGTCCCCGCAGTTGATGCAATTGCGACAAACCGAACCGCTCGGCATTTTCTATGACCATGATAGTTGCATTCGGCACGTTCACACCTACTTCTATAACAGTTGTGGCGACCATGATTTGCGTCTGTCCCGTGGCAAAACGCTGCATCTGCAATTCTTTTTCGACCGGCTTGAGCTTGCCGTGCACCATACTGATTTTGAACTGCGGAAAAGTTTCACGCATATATTCATAACCCGCTTCCAAGTTGGCCAAATCGCTTTTTTCGGATTCCTGGATAAGCGGATAAACAATATAAGCCTGCCGTCCTGCCATGATTTGCTTGTACAGGAAAGCGTTGACAGTCTGTCGTTTCGTGTTGAAATAATGGTATGTCTCAATCGGTTTGCGTCCGGGCGGCAGTTCATCAATGACCGAAACGCTCAAATCGCCGTAAATGGTCATGGCCAGTGTGCGCGGTATCGGTGTCGCCGTCATGACCAGCACGTGCGGCGGCCGGTTGTTTTTTTGCCAGAGTTTGGCACGTTGCGCCACGCCAAACCGGTGCTGTTCGTCGATAATGACCAAGCCCAAATTATGGAAAACAACGACATCTTCCAGCAGGGCGTGTGTCCCTATCAGGATATCGAGTTTCCCGCTGCGGAGTTCTTCATGCAAGGTTGCGCGTTTTTTTGCCGGTGTGGAGCCGGTCAGCAGGTCGATGCGCACATCCATGTCGCCGAGCATGGTGCCGAGCGACTGGAAATGCTGGTTGGCCAGAATTTCGGTCGGCGCCATGATGCAGGTCTGGAAATGATTGTCTGTCGCAATCAGCGCACACATCAATGCCACCAGCGTTTTCCCGCTACCCACATCGCCTTGCAGCAGCCGGTTCATTTGCTTGCCGGCCATCATGTCCAGTCGGATTTCCTTGATGACCCGCTTCTGGGCATTGGTCAGCGGAAATGGCAGGTAGTCTTTGTAGAACCGGTTGAAATGTTCGCCCACAACGGGCATGGAGTAACCTTTTATGTTTTGCTCGCGCCATTTGGTCTGGCGGAGTATCTGCAATTGGATGTAAAAAAGTTCCTCGAATTTGAGCCGTTGCCGCGCACGTTTGAGCGATTCTATGTTTTTAGGGAAATGGATTTGCTGCATGGTTTCCGTCAGGTTCATCAACCCGAAGCGCTGCAACAGCGATGCCGGCAAGGTTTCCGGCAATCCGGCAGCCACCTGCGGCATCAAACCATACATGATTTTCCGGATTGCCTTGGAGTTGAGAAAGGCGGCTTTCATTTTCTCGGTCGTGTTGTAGTAGGGTTCCAGACCGAGTGTTTGCCCTTTGGTGTACTCGGTGAGCGTTTCCAGTTCCGGATGGACGAAATTATATTCGTGGTTGAAAACGCTCGGCTTGCCGAATAGGACGTATGTAACACCTGTTTTGAGTTTGTCTTGAATGAATTTTGCGCCTTTGAACCAGACGAGTTCGATGGTTTGCTCGCCATCGCTGAAAATGGCCGTCAGCCGTGCGTTGCGTCCTTCGCCTTGTTTACTGAAACTCATAATCTGCCCTTTGATTTGCACATAAGTCTGGTCATCGCTTATTTCACGGATACGGTAAAAGCGCGTGCGGTCAATGTGTTTGTAAGGATAAAAATGCAGTAAATCTTCCGCGGAATAGATTTTCATTTCCGTCTTCAACAGTTCGGCGCGCTTTGGCCCGACCCCCGGCAAATACATGACGTTTTGATAGGCAAGTTCCACGTTTCATTCCCTTTGGTTGCAAGCGCGCAAGTTATAAAAAAAACGGCAGAGCCGCAACTGAATTGCGCCTCAAAAGTTAGATACAAAACTTTTGAGGTGCAATTCAAGTAGGGTCCCGCGTTTTCATTTATGCAAATATTTATAGTGCTCCAAAAACGGATTAATCGCTTGCAACTAAAACTATAAAATAGTCCTATGTTTTTCATCAATAAATTATAATAACATAGCTACTAATTTGACAAAATATATGGATTAAATATTCTTTCTACCGGGTAGCAACGCTTGTAATTAACGTCATCGATATCTATAAAAGGGAACAAAATCCCTTTTACTTTCATCTTTTTCCCATCTCTTAATATTGTAATAGTCCGAACTCCTCCAAAATTAGTTGTAACATGATTATCATAGTATCTTTCTCTAATATCACTCGTAATCATTATAGAAGCTTTTCTCAAATACTGATTTATAGCATCATTAATAGCGTTGCGATTTTTCAAATAATACTCATTAGTGTCAGATACTTTATAATAACTTTTAGTTGTAGATTTCATGGTTACTTCCAGCCTATCTTTACCATCTATTTTAAGGATTTTATCTCCTGTTTTCAATAATTCTCCAGCGAGAGATCCAGCCGTCACCGAAACCACGACATTATTTTCATCAAAAAAAGCACCTATTATTGGTCGCATCACATCCCTATATTTACTTACTTTGAACGGATATGCATTAAAACGTGCAATTTGCATGTACAAGTCACTTAATTGTCCCGAAAAATCAGTAACTACTGCATCGTATTTCATTTGCCATACTATTGGCGGTGTCGTACGACTGGCTTCTGCCATTTTACTCACATCAAGTATTGAAATTTCCAGATATATATCAGAGGTCTTTGTTGTTTTAGTAAATCCTTCTGTTTCATGTACCTTGGTATGTGTTTTAGTGATCCATGTATTTTTATGTGTTATATAATTATATACTGGAATAGTTGTACTACCTGTAGTTACAATCTGTGATACAGGAGGAACATAAGTAGAGTTAACACTCTCATTTACACTTTTGGCAATAGTGATAACTATATCTGGAGATTCTGTATCTCGAACTAAATTATATAAATTATATTTGGCAAATTCTTCTAAGACAGTTTGGTCTTCTAAAGGGTCATCGCTAACAATAAGAAAATCATACGTATGATATTTTACAAAATCAATTCGAGAATCACTGAATATCTTTAATTCTTTAGGAGGGAATTTCGGATTATTTACACATATATATGTATTGTATAAGTCTGGAGCATATGTATGATTATCCTTTTGGCATATTGTGCAATTCAAAACCATGTTTCCGCTCTGGGTTTGCTTAAAGACGACTATATTCAACGTATCTTTATTATGACACAGCCTTTCTATTTCATTTATATCCTTATTTTGTACTTCTTCTCCGTTGATTGAGAAGATTGCATCATAAGGATATAAGGGAATGTCTCGTTCCGTGCAGGTTTCTACATCTGTTGCGACTTCTGCTTTGATAATGTCATAATAACGCTGTCCAAAGTTATCTACTACAATGGGAAGGCCATCGAACCAATTAGTATGATATTTAAGTAAAAATGGCAAAAAATACTCCTGAGCCTCTGTTACAAAATTTAATGACCAGAAGGCGCATAATAATAACAATGTTTTTCTCATAATACAAATCTACTTAATGTTGAACTTAGTAATTGTTTTAAACCAGTCCATTTATGAAATACACACATAAAAAAAGCGAGGACCTTACATCTTTCATCTGTTCATGAGGTCTTCGACTACCTTTCCGCCAAATAAACGAGTAAAGCCCACGCAACACACGTGGGCGCTTTGCTCTACTCTTGGCGGAAAAATGAAAGTGTCGAAGTTTCATGAACCAGAATAAAAGCTAAACGCTTTTCCCAAAATTTAAAATGTATGTAATAACTACATGCTTATTTTTCCATAGGCAAAAATTTAATTCGATTATGGGGCAAAAATAATAAATATATATTAAATGCAAAAACTAAGGTCATAAGTACAAATGGAATAACTATCAAAAGAGAATTATCTCCAGAAATTCATTTATGCCAATTCCTGCTCCATCATTATGCGGTGTTCTGCATATTTTCGTATCTTTGCCGTTGCAAAAACAGACTTGTCATTATGTTGCGGACTGATTACGAAATAATGGCTCCTGCCGGTTCGTGGGAGAGTTTGAGCGCAGCCATCCAGGCCGGTGCCGATTCCGTGTATTTCGGTGTGGAGCATTTGAACATGCGCAGCCGGTCATCGAACAATTTCACGCTGGATGACCTCCGGAAAATCGCATCGATTTGTGCCGAACACGGCGTCAAGTCCTATCTGACGTTGAACACGGTAATCTACGACAGCGACCTGTCCGATATGCGCGCCATTGTCGATGCAGCCAAGGAAGCCGGTATCTCGGCGATTATCGCCGCGGATGTAGCGGTGATGATGTATGCGGTCAGCCAGGGCGTGGAAGTGCATTTGAGCACGCAACTGAACATAGCCAACGTGGAAGCACTCCGGTTTTATGCACAGTTTGCGGATGTCGTGGTGCTGGCGCGCGAACTGAATTTGACGCAGGTGGCAGCTATCCACCAGATTATCACGGAAGAAAATATATGTGGCCGTTCAGGCAAGCCGGTACGCATCGAAATGTTTTGTCATGGCGCACTATGCATGGCTGTTTCCGGCAAATGTTACCTCAGCCTGCACGAGCACAATGCTTCTGCCAATCGCGGAGCCTGTATGCAGGTCTGCCGCCGCGGCTATACGGTGAAAGACCGCGAGAGCGACATTGAGTTGGACATTGACAACAAATACATTATGTCGCCCAAGGACCTGAAAACCATCCATTTCATGAACAAAATGATGGATGCCGGCGTGCGGGTGTTCAAGATTGAAGGGCGTGCACGCGGGCCGGAATACGTGAAAACCGTTGTGGAATGTTACCGTGAGGCCATAGAGAGCTGCATAGACGGGACATATTCCGACGAAAAAATAGCCGTTTGGGACGAAAGGCTGAGAACCGTATTCAACCGTGGGTTCTGGAACGGTTACTATTTGGGGCAACGGTTGGGTGAATGGACCAAAAATTACGGTTCGGCGGCAACCAAACGCAAGGTGTATGTCGGCAAATGCACGAACTTTTTCCAGAAAATCGGTGTCGCCGAATTTCTGCTGGAGGCCAGCGGATTGTCTGTCGGCGATGAAATTCTGGTTACCGGCGAAACGACCGGCGCCTATCAGGATGTGGTGGAAGAAATCCGCGTCGATTTGAAACCTGTGGAACATGTCGGGAAAGGCACGTTCTTCTCCATCAAAACCAAGCAACTGATACGCCGCAACGACAAGCTGTATAAAATGGAACCCGTCCGGGACAAATCTTTCGATTAACTAATCTGCGGCCGGTCGGATGTCTTTTATGCCGTGGTTGTAATAATCCTCCATGTGCCGGTTGAATCCGATTTTACCTTCTTTGCTCCATTGGGTCACTTGTTCCGTAATCGGTTCGATGGTTATGTTGACGCGCCGGCGTTTGCGGAACGGGAGCGTACAGGACAAACCAATGCTTTTCAGCAGGGTAGGTATGAGCGGCGGCGTATTTTTGCGACCGTAGCGGCTCCAGATACTGCCCCACAGCCCTTCGGTGCGTATGCCGAGCACAACCGTATTTTCCGGCAATTCCGTGCAGACATTGTATGCCAGTTGCCGGTTGCCGATTTTTTCCGTTCCGTCCAGCGTGATATGTCCCGAGGGGTAAAACAGGACATTACCGCCCGCCTGCAACGTTTCATGCACAATGGTGTGCAGGCTTTTGACCTGTTCCAGTCCGTTATGGTTCTTTTTCAGGTCCGGAACGCAGACGGCATCGAACAGCGACAAAATACGGCGCGACAAACCAATGTGGAAATAGCCCTCATCAACCAGCGGCCGGATGCGGTATGCGTAAAACTCGGCAAACAGAATCATCGGATCGACGACCGCCTGATGATTGGGAAGAATCAGGCAACTCTTGTCGGTTTTCAGATATTCCATTCCTTCAATGCGGATATCGTAGCGCAGACGGAACAGCTGCCTGCACGTGAAACAAATGACCGGCCGATAATTGAACATTAGATAAAAAGGTGTCAGCAACAGCACGATACCCAGAAGCAGGAACATGTATTGCACCGGCAAAAAGAAGGTCAACAATGCAAATGTGCCGGATGCCAGCAGTATGAATATGAACGAAACCTGGTTGAAATAGGCCAACACGACATTCAGGGTCGTCCCTTTGACACGTTTCTGTATTTCCGCATCGAGCGGGAGCTTGAAAAATCCTGCGGTGAAAGCCAGTATAAACAGCATAATGGCAAACGGAACAGGCTTCAAAGGCACAAAAAACAAAAAGAGCAACAGCACAGCCAGAAACCAGCCGAAATAAGCCACATACCCCAACAAATAGATTTTCTTGTCAACCCACCCGGCCACCACATTGCCCAGCGAAATACCGATAGCGGCCAGCGACAATATTAGTCCGGTATGGAAGGCGTCGAGTTCCAGAACCTGTTTGCCATAAATAATCAAACCGATTTGCAACGAAGCCGCCAGCCACCAAAACACGGAAAGCGTGTAAATAATGGAATTGACTCCTTTATAGGCGAGTGTTTTCCGGTGTATCAGCTTTAAGAACTTGATTGGATTCACCGGATAGGGCATGCTGGTTTTCGTTTCGTTTGCCTTGATGGTGAAACTGCAAACCAGTCCGAGCAGGGCAAATCCGACAAGCATGACATAATGTACAAACGGCGGTGTGTCTTCAATGACGAAAGATGCAAGCACGGTGCCGGCCAGCATGCCGGCAAAGGCAATGGCCTCCATGCCGCCCATGCCGACGGAAATACGCTGGTATCCGCCGATATCCCGTATCAACGCGTATTTGGCAGGTGAATAGAGCGAGCTCTGCAATCCCATAAGGAAAACCGCCGTGATGACAATCCAGACGGAATGCAGGCAAAACCCCAGAATGGCGATGCCCATAATGGGCAGTTCGGCTATCTTTGCCCAGCGGATAATGTTTATTTTGCTGTATATTTGTGTCAGATGTCCGGCCAGCGCCGAGCAGAAAATGTAAGGCAGAACCAGTGCGCCGGCGGCCATACTTACGACAAGCGATTGCATTTGCGGGTCATCAATCCAGCCAATGACAATAAAGGCGGCCAGCGTTTTCAGAAAATTGTCGTTCAGTACACCCCAAAAGTTGGTGGTGAACAGTGCTGTGAATGTTGTTTTCATTGTTGTTATTTTCTTCCGAAATCGGCGGGAATCTCTCCCCATAGTTCCGTTTGCCATTTCAAGACAGGATTCTCATACGTGTTTTCCTGCAACCATTTTTCCGCACGCGCCACCAAATCGAACAATATCCTGTTGCGTTCGGTCGGTTGCAGTTTGGTTGCGGCTTTTTTCTTGCGCAGCCAGGCTTGTGCAGTCCGGCTGTCGGAGTAGATGGGCAGTTTGCTGTTTTGCTGTTTCAGCAATGCAAGGCCGTGCACCAGCGCCAGAAACTCGCCTATATTGTTGGTGCCTTCGGGGAACGGGCCACGGCGGAAAATTTCTTCACCGGTTTGTGCATTGACGCCCCTGTATTCCATATCGCCGGGATTGCCGCTACATGCCGCATCTACGGCTATGCTCGGAAAAACCGGACGCCGGTCGGCAGGCAACTTGTGCAAGTCAGGACGTTTTGCCACGGCGTTTTTGCCAATATAATCCCAGCAGGGCGACAGCATGGCTTCACGTGCTTCCGCTTCGGTGGCAAAACCTTTGAATTTTGCACCGGCATAGCCGCTGACTTGCCGTTTGCATTCTTCCCACGAGGTGTAAATGCCCGGTTCCTTACCATCCCACACTACAAAAAATTTATTTTTAGCCATAGAATATCAGACTGATAATTCCGTTTTGAGCGGACAGATATATTTCCGATTTTCAATTGTCAACTTTGTTTTGTATTTTTGTGCCGTTTTTCAAGCCCCCGTAGTTCAACGGATAGAACGGAAGTTTCCTAAACTTTAAATAGCAGTTCGATTCTGCTCGGGGGTACGGCGCCGCAAGTCATTGCGGCGTTATTATTTTCCCGTCCTTCATTTCTATCATGCGGTCGGATATGGCGGCCAGTTCCTTGTCGTGCGTCACGATGACGATGGTCTGTCCGAAATCGGCGCGCAGTTCAAACAACAGTTTGTGCAACTCCTGTTTGTTGGCGCTGTCCAGGCTGCCCGACGGCTCGTCAGCAAGAATGACAGCCGGCCGGTTGATAAGCGCGCGCGCTGCCGCAACACGTTGTTTCTCGCCGCCGCTCAGTTCGGCAGGTTTGTGTTCCAGCCGGTCGGCCAATTTGAGCTGCGCAAGAATCTCCGCCGCCCGTTTGCGTGCCGCATGCTGGTCTTCGCCCGCAATCAGCGCGGGAATCATAACGTTTTCCAAAGCCGTGAATTCCGGCAACAGTTGGTGGAACTGGAAAATAAACCCGATCTGCCGGTTGCGGAAACGCGCCAGTTCCTTGTCAGACAAGCGGCTGACATTCGTTCCGTCTATGATAACTTCGCCTTTGTCCAGTTTGTCCAACGTGCCCAGAATTTGCAGCAAGGTGGTTTTTCCTGCCCCGCTCGGCCCGACAATCGAAACGATTTCGCCCTTTTCCACATGCAAGTCCACACCTTTCAGCACTTCCAGCGCACCAAATGATTTATGTATGTCAATTGCTTCTATCATGCTGTCCGTTTTTTTGCTGCACAAAAGTATAAAAAATTATGCAGCTGACAATTAGGACACGGCAAAATAGGTGTGTTATCAGAAACAGCGGGATGTTTTTATGGTTTGCGCCGTTGGAACGGATTATGTAACTTTGCCAAAAGAAAATGGCAGGAGGAAAAACAATGGCAACAATCACCTTGGAATACGATGGCAGAAATGTAGGACTGAGAAAATTGATAGAAGCCATGATTGCTTTGGGCGCAACGGTCGTCCCTCAAAAGAAAACAAGAAAGAAAAGTGGACTGGAACTAGCCATGGAAGACATTGAAAAAGGCCGCATTGAAAAATACGATAGTGTGGATGATTTCTTCGAAAAAAACAAGTTGCTGTAATCTATCGCATACGGACAACTAAGCAATTTGAGAAAAATGCCGCAAGATGTAAAAAAACGCGGCTACAATATGTTTTTGTTAAAAGAAGCAATGTCGTTGCTCGCCCAAATCGGAACTTTGCCATCAAAATGCAAGCCACACAAACTAACAGGCAATTATAAAGATTGCTGGGAATGCCATTTGCGCCCTGACTGGCTGCTGGTGTGGAAACAAAACGACAAAGAACTGATTTTGCTTTTTACCAATACCGGCACACATGCAGATTTGTTTTAAACTCCCGCACTCCACTCCCGGAGCTGCGGGAGTTCTTTTCCAGCTTGCGCCGTTGGAACGGATTTTGTAACTTTGCAAAGTAAATGGAGGACATGCGATATGGCAACTTACACTATTTTCATCAATGAACGCACACGTGAAGGTAAAAGTCTGCTTGAATACCTGAAAAACCTCGGACTTATAAAGACTACGGAAAATAAAATGAACGCCGTGCAAAAGTCACTGAAAGAAGCTGCAGAAGGACAGGTATTCAAAGCAAAAAACGTTGATGACCTTTTCATACAACTGGATAAATAATGGCTTATCAGATCACCTACACCAACACATTCAAAAAAGAATATCAACGTTGTAAAAAACGGGGATATGACATGTCATTACTACGACAAGCCATTACAATGCTGTCGGAAACGGGAACTTTACCACCCAAATACAAGCCTCACAAATTAACAGGCAATTATAAAGATTGCTGGGAATGCCATTTGCGCCCTGACTGGCTGCTGGTGTGGAAACAAAACGACAAAGAACTGATTTTGCTTTTTACCAATACCGGCACACATGCAGATTTGTTTTAAACTCCCGCACTCCACTCCCGGAGCTGCGGGAGTTCTTTTCCAGCTTGCGCCGTTGGAACGGATTGTGTAACTTTGCCAAAAGGAAAACAAGAAACAATGCCTACGATATTCGATTATTTCGGGTTTATTTTCAAGTTCTATTCCAATGAACATGAACCTATAGACTACATGTAATCAAGGGAAATTGTGAAACCATATTTGGACTATAATTGAAAACGGAAAACTTTCAGAAATACGGCAACGTGCCAGACAAGGCGTAAAACCCTTATCGGGAAATGATTTAAATGTAGCCAAACTTTTCGTAACCAAATATGCGGAAAATATCATTGAGAAATGGATAAACTTTTTCATTCTCAGAAAAAGGATCAGGAAAACAACCATAAAAACAAAATTATAGCCATGAAACTTCTGTCTATTACAAATGCAGTTTGCAACGATGACCTCACAGTAAGCCTGTCGTTCAACGATAAAACCCAGCAGAGAGTGGACATAGGAGCTTTCATCCGCAAACACCCGCATCCGCAATACAACAAATACCTCAAACTTTCCAATTTCAGGAAAATGCGTTTGGAGAGCGGCAACATTGCATGGGGGAATGATTTGGATTTCCATTTGGAAGACTTGCATGCCGGCAAATTGGATTAGCCCATAGCAAAAATTCTAAGTTTCAATTACTACCGGAAAACATTTTTTCTCCCTTCCCTTTGCACATTCCAAAAACTTTCCCCACCTTTGCAACGTCAACAAATTATTCTAAGTCGGCACAAGCCGCCGTCGTGTAACGGCTTTTTTTGTGCCCATACATAAATAGTAAATAACTTATTCGAAGAATAAGGCACGCACGGACCGCCGGAGCAGAAATGCCCGGGAACGACTTGGAAGTTTGTTGACACCCGTAAGCGTGCTTTTTGTTTTTCAGTACTATAGAGCTATAGCCATGGGACGCATCATTGAAAAAAAAGACAACGCGACAAAAGTCTGCTTGGAAGTGCATAAACCCTATTTCCCCGATAAAAAATGGGATGATTTTGAGGAACGGTACACCATACATGTGGACGACTTGTACGTTATGCTTGACAGGAAGCAAATGTGCGCATTGAAACAATTGCTTGACCAATATATAAAAAACTAAGGAATAAACCGGAAAGTTGCCGGAGTTTTGGGGAGGACCGAGGTTAGATATTGTGGCGCGTATGCCGTGCCAATGTGCGGACAGGATATGTTTGGGGCAGATTTCGTTATTGTTCTTCCAGAATATTGAACAAATCTTTTTCCTCTATGTAGTCCATGACTTTTTTCATTTTGTTTTTGGGGACTTTTATGTGCAAGGTATATTCCGTTTCGTTTTTCCCCTCCGTTTCTTTGGGCTGCTGCTCCTTGTCGGTAAAATACTGGAAAAAGTCAAAACCCAACACTTCCGAGATTGTCAACAAACGTTTGACGGTCATATCCTCCTTTTTCAATGCCGCATCCAAACCTTGCCTGGAAATTCCGATTTCCTTTGCTACGGACGAAAAACTCAAATCTTTTGATATGATGTATTTTCGTACCAATTCTCCTATGTGAATTTTTTGCCTATCCATGTTGCTAATATACAAATATTTAGCCTATATTTGTCAGCTTTTTATTGTCAATATGTCAAATTATATTTGCTTAAGTCAATTTTTTGTTGCATATTTGCAGTGCAAATATCAGGCTAATTCCAAACACACATATAATATAATAGCACCATGAAGAAAAGATTATTTTGCAATTTGAAAACTTTGATACCAGCATTGGGTTTGGCTGGTGCAACGATACTTGGTGGCGGGTGCAAGGATAAGAATGAACCAGAAATAACACCAGATCCAATTGTTCAACCAGATCCACTGCCAGAACAAGAACCCGAATTTATTCCACCACACGATGTCACATATGAATTTGGGTACAATAATTTTTCTGCATTTAAACCGATATATTATTTTTCCATCACTGTTGATTCCGCCGAGGTCGAAAATGTATATATCAAAAGTGATGAAAAAGATTGGTTGTTTTCACCAGTATCTTATATAAAAAAACAGATTGACGAAATACTAATGTTTGCAAGTCCAGAAAACGCGTATAAAGTAAGTGGCCAAGGAACATTACATCAAGTATATATAGATGTGATATCGGACAGTGTAAAGCTATCAAAATTTGGTTTTCAGTTTGATAACACAACACGCGTTCTTGACCCAATATATATGTCAACAAAACAGAAACAAAAATAAGTTAGTAAAGGAGCATACAATGCACTTAACAAAAAAAGTACCGTATAAAATAAATAAATTAAACAAATTAAAAACATTAATACCGGCGTTGGGTTTAGCTGGCGCGACAATACTTGGTGGCGGATGCAAGGATAAAAATGAACATGAAATAACACCAGAACCACAGCCAGAAACAGAACAACCAACAACACTAAAAAAACACGATACAGTGTATATGTTTGGTAGTGGAAATTGGTGGGATGAAACAGAGAAAAAAAATATTATTGCATCAGCTGATTCAATAACTGTACGATATGTTGTATTAGAAAGTGATGGCAAGGATTATGTTTATAAACCTGTAGGAGTTATAAAATTCACTATTTCTAGAATGATAAAAAAAATTCCAGCTGAAAACCAACATAAAATAAAGGGATGCGGTATTTTACGTAATTTGAATATAGATTCCAAAGAAGACAGTATTTATCTGGCAAATATGGGATTTAAGTTCGTAAAGGACCAAAATTATCAAAGATAAAAAAAATCTGGCAAATGCCAGATGCATAATACCCAATAAATTGATGTTCAGCTTTTTCATATGCACTTGCACATTTTACGCAATGGGGCTACGATTTTTACGCAGTGGGAAAGAAAAACCCAAGCTCTCCGGTTGGAACCTGGATTTTTCTTCTTGTCGGGATGACAAAGCTCGAACCTGCGATCTCTGCATCCCGAACGCAACGCACTACCTTAGAATAATTCTTTGATATTCAACATAAGAAAATCTTCCGCACTGATGCCGCCATCACCAACTATGAATGCAGTGTGGGGATGAAAAAGTTGCTTGAATTTTTCCAAGCCTTCCGTTTTCTTTTCAGCATTACTTTTGACTTCAATTGCCACCACGGAGCCTTTTTTCCTCAATATAAAATCCACTTCGTCGTTACGCTCGCGCCAATAAAATATCTCGAACCGGTGTATAAAAGCCTGGCTGACAAGGTATGCCCCGATTCCTGATTCAAAAATATACCCCCAAGCCTTTCTGTCCAAAACAGCTTGCTCGAAAGTCAGAGGAGTGTACACGGTTTTCAAGGCGTTGTTGTACACCTGGAACTTCGGGATACTGGCCTTTCTTCTCGCCGTGTCGTTGCTGAACTTCTGGATTCCACAAAGCAATCCGCTTTCATCCAGCAAATTGATATATCCGGCCAACGTGGATGTGTTACCGGCGTCTTGCAATGTCCCTAACATTTTGTTCAAGGAGAGCAAATTGCCGGAATAGGCTGCGCCCAACTCAAAAGTCCGGCGGAGTAACGCCGGTTTACTGATGGGCGTATCCATCAGAATGTCTTTGTTGATGGTGGCTTCAATAATGGCAGACTGGATATACTGCTGGAAACGGTCATCATCGCCAATCAGGGAAGCGGCCCCGGGATATCCTCCGTAAAACAGATATTGTTCCAGCGAAAAACCGAAACACGCTTTCATTTCGCAGTAGCTCCAGTGTCCCATGCGTATTTCTTCAAACCTGCCGGCCAAAGATTCGGAGAGTCCCCTTTCCAACAGGACGCGGCTGCTACCCAAAAGCAGTACTTTGATGTTGCGGTCGTAAAAGGTGTCCTCATCCCATTCTTTTTTTACAACCTCGCTCCAATTTGAGATTTTTTGTATTTCATCAATAACTAATACAATGCTGTCCAGTTTCCTGGCTTCTTTTAAACTCCGGACCGCCGCCCAGCAATTGGATATCCAAGCACTGTTCGTTGCCGGAACATTGTCGGCAGAAAACAACTGGTAAGGGGCGTTCAAATCTTGAAGCACTTGTTTGACTACGGTGGACTTGCCTATTTGGCGGGCGCCCATCAGCACCTGAATGAATTTTCTCGGCTCTTCCAACCTTGCTTTAATTGTCTGGTATTCTGCCCGTTTATACATGACTTTACATTTTACGCAGTGGAGCTATGATTTTTACGCAGTGCAAATATAAGTGTAAGTTCGTAATGCGCCAAAAGAATGAAAAAATATTTTTAAGGGGATATAATCAACAATAAGCACAACTACATTGGGGCTGGACATAAAAAAATCCAGATTCATAATTTGAACCTGGATTTTTCTTCTTGTCGGGATGACTGGACTATATTCCTTATTTCTCGTCTGCTTTGTGAATACTCAGAATAGGGATTCTATCCTA
>CALUNA010000004.1 GCA_944321895.1 uncultured Bacteroidales bacterium
TAGGATAGAATCCCTATTCTGAGTATTCACAAAGCAGACGAGAAATAAGGAATATAGTCCAGTCATCCCGACAAGAAAACGGTTAATTTGCTTTGTACGAGTAAGTTAACCGTTTTTTTGTTCTTTTGTTGGAATGCTCTTGGTCGTAAATATGGATAAAGTAGGATTCTATTTTTTATGAATATATTTTATTGCCAGTTGATAGGTTAGTTGAACTCTGTTATCCGTCTGATTCCATGAGGACAGTTCTTTAAGTATCAGTTGGGGATGCTTCTTGCTGATGTCCCGCAATGCGTTGCCTACTGACTTCCTTACATATTCACTTGGATTTGATTTTTGTTTACTGAGTAATTCTATAGCTTTGTCTGGATGTTCTTTGAAATATGGTCTTGATGTCCATATTCTTAATCCTTCTGTTACGGCGCGTACTACATTGGGATTGTTGCTTTCCAACCATTCATTAATAATTGGCAAAGATTGTTCGTAGCCTTGCTTCTGGCAAAAATAGTCAAATGATTTAGCCAACATTTCTTGAACTCGCCAATTGTCATCATGACTTACCTTGTTTTTTAGAAAATCTAACGCGCTATGGTCTTTTACCGAGATATACCCCAATAATGTAACTGAAAGCATACGTACCTGATAGGCTTGATATTCATATAATTGTAGGGCAATTCTCATACAATCTTTTTCGTTGTAACAAGAAAAGATTTGTTGGGCTGCATCTAAAATGTGGTTGAAGCCGTTTTCAATTGTTGCGATGTTTTGGATGAGATCTTTTATTTCCATGGTATGTTTATGTTTACAAAGACAACAAGAGTTGCTCTTTCCGTATAATTATAAATTGCAAGTTGCATACAACAAACACGCTTAAAAAAACAAACAGCCAAATGTTTTTATCATTTGGCTGTTTGTTTTCTGTGGTGCCACCAGGAATCGAACCGGGGACACAAGGATTTTCAGTCCTTTGCTCTACCAACTGAGCTATGGCACCTTTGGGTTTTTGCGGGTGCAAAGTTAAGGCAAAAAAACGGATTGGCCAAATTTTCCGTGAAAAAAGTTGATGAAAAATGAAATGCCGGCTTTTTTATTGCTTGTGTTGTGTTTTACAGCTGCTTCGGGTGCTCTTGGATTATTGTTTTTCTATACGCTGTACGGAATTCACTTCTCTTATTTTACGGATATTCTCGCACAATTCCTTGATTTCTTCCGTGTCGTGTACATATATCTCGAAAGTTCCGGTAAAGATGCCGGCTTCCGATTCCACTTTCAAGGCTTTTATGTTCATGGAATATTTGCCGGAAATGATTTTCAGGATTTCGATAATAACGCCCATTTTGTCTATTCCTCTGATTTCCAGTGTTTCCACAAAAGAGAATAGTTTGTGTGTCTGCCATTCGGCCGTGACGATGCGGCTTCCGAAGTTTGTTTTCAGTTTGGTGGCGATGGGGCATTGGCGTTTGTGTATGATAACCACGCCTGAATCATCCAGGTAGCCCATAATGTTGTCGCCGGGAATGGGTCGGCAGCAGGGAGCAAGCTGGTATTGCTTGTCGGCGTTTTCCTCTGTCAGGATTATGTTGTGTTCTTTGGGCGGAATTGCAGTGGTGGTGACCTGTGTTGCCGTGTTTGTGTTATTGCTGTTGGATGAGGTGAACGGCCGTTTCAGGTAGCGCAGGAAGATGTTTTCCTGTTTGGGTTTGATAAGGGCTTTTGGCAGTTCGCTCAGGTTCAGGTTTCCGTATCCGATTTGGCGCAGCAGTTCATTCTTGGAAAGCACCTTGTAGTAGCTCAGCAGTTTGTTCAGGTTTTCCGTATCGAGTGGCAGTTCCAGTTTTCCCATTTCGGTTTTCAGGGCTTTTTCGCCTTGCAGGATGCGCAGGCGTTCTTCGCGTCTGAAATATGCTTTTATGCGGCTTTGTGCGCGTGCTGTCGTGACAAAGTCGAGCCATTCTTTTTGTGGTGTCTGTTTTTTTGAGGTCAGCACTTCAACCTGGTCACCGCCTTTCAGCACATAGTTCAGCGGCACCAGTTTGTGGTTTACCTTGGCGCCGATGCACCGCAAGCCCAAATCGGAGTGTAACATAAAGGCAAAATCGAGCGCGGTGGCTCCCTGTGGCAGGGTTTTGATTTCGCCTTTGGGTGTGAATACGAATATTTCGGAAGCGAACAGGTTCAGTTTGAACGTATCCATAAAGTCTATGGCGTTCGGTTCCGGATGTTTCAGCATTTCCTTGATGGTTTTCAGCCATTTGTCCAGTTCCGATTCGTCATGCTCGCCTGTTTTGTACTTCCAGTGGGCGGCCAGTCCCTTTTCGGCAATTTCGTGCATGCGTTCGCTGCGGATTTGCACTTCCACCCATTGTCCATCCTGTCCCATCACGGTAACGTGCAGGGCTTCGTAGCCGTTGGCTTTCGGGGTGCTGATCCAGTCGCGGATGCGCTCGGGGTGAGGCTTGTAGATTTCCGTAATGGCGGAATAAATCATCCAGCACTGTTCCTTCTCGCTTATGTCCGGTTTGGGCTTGAAAATGATACGGAGTGCCAGCAAATCGTAGATTTCCTCGAACGGGATATTCCGTGTGGACATTTTTTTCCAAATGGAATAGACGGATTTTATGCGTGCTGTCAGGACAAACTGATAGCCCAATGCGGTCAGTTTTTTGTTGATAGGTGCGGAAAACTGGTCGTAGAACTCCTTGCGGGCGGCTTTGTCCGCTGCAATTTTCTGCTCTATCATGGCGTAAGTGTCCGGATGTTCGTATTTGAAACTGAGGTTTTCAAGTTCGGTTTTTATGGGGAACAGTCCCAGACGATGAGCCAGCGGAGCATAAATATATAATGTCTCGCCAATGATTTTCAGTTGTTTGGCTGTCGGCATGGAGCCTAATGTCCGCATGTTGTGGAGTCTGTCGGCTATTTTTATCAGAATCACGCGAATGTCTTCCGACATTGTAAGCAACAGTTTCCGGAAATTTTCGGCCTGTTCGGATGCATGCTCGCCAAAAACGCCTCCTGATATCTTTGTCAGTCCATCGACAATGCTGGCTATTTTGGGGCCGAAAAGATTTTCAATGTCTTCCACCGTATAGTCTGTGTCTTCCACCACATCGTGGAGCAGGGCGGAACAAATGGATGTGGAGCCCAAACCTATTTCCTTGACAACAATGCGTGCCACGGCCAGTGGATGCATGATGTAGGGCTCTCCGGAACGCCGTCGTATGCCTTTGTGGGCTGCATTGGCAAAATTGAATGCTTTGGTAATGATTTCAATTTTTTGCCTGTGGGCAGTCTGTTTGTATTCAGACAGCAATCTTTGGAATTCCTGCTGGATGGCCTCTTCTTCCGTCAATATTTTCGCATTCTCCTCCATGGACTGTATTTTATCAGGCAAAAGTAGCTGAAAAATACTTAATAATCAAGAGCCAATTGGATTTCTATTGTTAAAAAGTCAAAGTTGCGTTTCTGAAGGGACTTGTCGCTGGTTTGTGTGGAAGCCGGCACGCCGGAAAATCCGATACTACAGCCATTTCTTGTGAGTCGGAAACGGTGGTTTATGTCGCGGCACGAAGGACGGAAAATAACAGGAATCGAGGAGACGGAATGAGTGAAGGGGTTGCTTTGTCGGTTAGTTTTGTTTTTGGCAAGGAGAGTTCATGCTTTTTTTATACCTTTGCATCTCATTTTCAGCAAAACCGGAATTATCATGTTCGTATCCATTTATTTCTGGCTGGTCCGTGTGGCCGCCTTGTTTAACCGGAAAGCCCGCAAGCTGGTCGATGGCCAGAAAACCGTATTTCAGGAACTGGAGGCCAGGTTGGAGCCTTCGGCCAAGTACATTTGGTTCCATGCCGCCTCGGTCGGCGAATTCGAACAGGGACGCCCGCTCATAGAGCGCCTGAAAACCGAACGCCCGGACAGGAAAATCATACTGACTTTCTTTTCGCCTTCCGGCTATGAAATGCGCAGGAACTACCCGTTGGCCGATATTGTCGCTTATCTGCCTTTTGCCACGCGCAAGAACGCACGCCGTTTCGTGGAAATGGTCAGGCCGGAAAAGGCCATATTCATCAAATATGAATTCTGGCCGAACTACCTGAAATGTTTGCAGCAGCACAAGGTGCCGGTTTACAGCATTGCGGCCATATTCAACCCGAAGCAGGCCTTTTTCCGCTGGTATGGCGGTAGCTACCGCAAATGCCTGCGCTGTTTCACGCACTTGTTTGTGCAGGACGAGGCTTCCGCGCGTCTGCTCGCGCGCTATCGCATCGGGAATACTACCGTCTGCGGCGACCCGCGTTTTGACCGTGTGGCGGCCATAGCGGCCGAAGCAAAGGAATTCCCGCTGGTGCAGAAGTTCGTGCAGGACAGTCCTGTGCTCGTTGCCGGCAGCACATGGCCGGCCGATGAGGAATTGCTGGTGCGCTATTATCATGAACGTCGCAACTTCAAACTGATTCTGGTGCCGCACGAAATACACGCGGAACACCTGAACCGGATTTTCCAGATGCTCGAAGGGCGTTATATCCGTTACACCGAAGCGACGCCCCAGAACCTTTCGAACGCCGATTGCCTCATTGTTGACACGATGGGCATGCTCTCGTCGCTCTATCGCTATGCGACCATCGCCTACGTGGGAGGCGGTTTCGGTGTAGGCATACACAATACAATCGAGGCAGCCGTGTTCGGCGTGCCGGTGGTGTTCGGGCCGGAATACCGCAAGTTCCGCGAAGCGCACGGGCTGGTCGCCTGCGGCGGAGGCTTCCCCGTGAAGAATTACCGCACTCTGGCCGCAACCCTGGACGATTTGTTCGCTCATCCGGTGGATGCCGGACACAAGGCCGGAGAATACGTGCAGTCAGAACGCGGTGCAACCGACAGGCTGATGCACGACATATTTGAAAACTGATTGGAAAAACAGAAAAACTTTTAGACATACGACTTATGGCACAGAAACCTACCATTCCCAAAGGAACGCGCGACTTTACGCCCGAAGAAATGGCAAAGCGCAACTATATCTTTGACACGATAAAAGACGTATTCAGGCTCTACGGTTTCCGGCAGATAGAAACGCCGGCCATGGAGAACCTCTCCACGCTGATGGGCAAATATGGCGCGGAAGGTGACAAACTGTTGTTCAAGATATTGAACTCTGGCGACTTTGCCGCCGGCTTGCAGGACGATGAACTGCTGGCGCGCAACAGCGTGAAGCTGACAAACCGGATTTCCGAAAAAGGCCTGCGCTACGACCTGACAGTGCCTTTCGCGCGCTTCGTCGTGCAGAACCGCGACAAGATAACCTTCCCTTTCAAGCGTTACCAGATACAGCCCGTATGGCGTGCCGACCGGCCGCAGAAAGGACGTTACCGCGAGTTTTACCAGTGCGACGTCGATGTGGTGGGCAGCAACAGCCTGCTCAACGAGCTGGAACTCATACAGATTGTCGATGAAGTGTACCGCCGCCTGAACATACGCGTGTGCCTCAAAATCAACAACCGCAAGATATTGGCCGGCATAGCCGATATTATCGGTGAAGCCGAAAAGATAGTGGACATCACCGTGGCCATCGACAAGATGGATAAAATCGGCCTGGACAACGTGAACGCCGAGCTTGCCGCCAAGGGAATCGGGCAGGAAGCCATCAGCCGGCTGCAGCCTATCCTGCTGTTGCAGGGCTGCAATGCGGACAAGCTGGCACGCCTCCGGGAAATCCTGGCGGATTCGCCCGTCGGGCTGAAAGGCATAGAGGAAATGGAAACGATTTTCGGCCTGTGCGATGCCGTGCAGATAGCCACGCCGGTGGAACTGGACTTGACGCTGGCGCGCGGCCTGAATTACTATACGGGTGCCATATTCGAGGTGAAGGCGCTGGATGTGCAGATTGGCAGCATCACCGGCGGCGGCCGTTACGACAATCTGACCGGCGTTTTCGGCATGGACGGCGTGTCCGGTGTGGGCATTTCCTTTGGCGCTGACCGCATTTATGATGTGCTGAATCAGCTCGGCCTCTATCCCGAAACATCGACCGAGCAGACCCGCCTGCTGTTTGCCGGCATGGGTACGGAAGACATTGCGTTCTGCCTGCCGTGGGCGGCCGCCTTGCGCAAACAAGGCATCAATGTGGAAATATATCCCGAACCGGCCAAGTTGAAAAAACAGCTGGGCTATGCTGACAGCAAGCAGATACCGTTCGTTGCCATTGTCGGCGAGACGGAGCGCGCCGCCGGCAAGGTCATGCTCAAGAACATGCAGACCGGCGACCAGCAACCCATGTCCCTGCAGGAACTCACGCAGGCGTTGCAAGGCTGAATGATGCCACCGCATGTGGGGGCACGGAGTGTGCATGACCGTAATAAATAAAAGCAAGCAAATATGAATACAACCCGACTTGAAACCGAACGGCTTGTCCTTCGCCCTTGGACGGAAGACGATGCGCCGTCGCTCTACAGGTATGCTTGCGACCCGGCTGTCGGGCCGGTTGCGGGCTGGCCGCCGCATACTTCGGTGGAAAACAGCCGTGAGGTTATTCGCACCATTCTTTCCGCGCCGGAGACCTATGCCGTGGTGCTGAAGGCTACCGGCGAGCCGGTGGGCAGTGTGGGCATAATGTTCGGTGATGGCGTGCACAGTGCCACGATGGAAGAAGGAGATGCCGAAATCGGCTATTGGATAGGCGTGCCCTATTGGGGACAAGGCCTGATTCCGGAGGCTGTCCGCTGCCTGTTGCACCGTTGTTTCGAGGAACTTGGCGTGCCGGCGGTCTGGTGCGGCTACTATGATGGCAACACGAAGTCGCGCCGTGTCATGGAGAAATGCGGTTTTGTCTTTCATCATACCGAAACGGGGAAAATTTCCCCCATGGGCGATGTCCGCACGGAACATTTCATGCGTATGACGCGGGAGGAGTGGGGCAGTCTTGGCAACAGGAATATGGCACAACCTTTTGACATAAACCTTTGGCTGAAAGAGTTTCAAGGCAAGCTCACGGACTTGTTCGGTCCGCGCCTGCGGTTTTTCGGTTTGCAGGGCAGCTATGGCCGCGGCGAGCAGACGGCATCGAGCGATATTGACGTGGTGGTCATACTCGACGAGGTGCGTTTCGATGACTTGCAGGCCTATCGCGCCATGTTGGACACGTTGGAGCACCGCAGTCTGGTCTGCGGCTTCGTGGCCGGAGAGGGCGAGTTACTGGGCTGGGAAAAGTCGGATTTGTTGCAGCTTGTCCTGGACACACGTCCGATTGTCGGCACGCTCGATGGCCTGCGTCCGCTCTTCTCCGACAGCGATGTCCGCCGTGCCGTGTTGATTGGCGCGTGCAACATCTACCATGCCTGCTTGCACAATTTCCTGCACGAACGCAACACAGCCGCACTTGCGGGATTATACAAGGCGGCACGTTTCACGGTGTGCATGAAACACTATTTGGATACGGGCGAGTATATCGCCTCCATGGGGCGTTTGGCCGGAAGCGTATCGGCGGACAGCCGCCGCATACTGGATGTGGCCGCAACAGTGAATAATGATATGTCCGGGGAAACTTTTGAGGCGGATAGCCGCATGTTGCTGGATTGGGCGGGCAAGGTGATACGGGAAACAGGAACAGAATAATCTTTATAACAACTAAAAACATACGACAATGAAAAAAGGATTGACATTGTTTGCAGCCATCTTGACATTGTTCGGCTGCAACTCGCAGAAGAAAAGCGAAGCAAACGAGGAAACGAAGACGCGGAAATGTCTGGTTATTTACTATTCGCAGACCGGAGCCACGCAGCAGGTGGCGCGGGAGTTTGCCCGCCTGCTTGAGGCTGACACCTTGCGCATCGACGCGGCGCAGCCGTATAACGGCACGTACGATGAAACCATCGAGCGTTGCAGGCAGGAGATGGCCAACAATGAACTGCCGGAACTGGCCGCGCAGGAAATCAATCTGGATGGCTATGATGTTGTTTTCCTCGGCTATCCGATTTGGTTCGGCACATACGCTCCACCGGTAGCAACTTTGGTGAAGAGCATCAATTTCGCAGGCAAGAAGATAGTGCCGTTCTGCACGTTCGGCAGCGGCGGGCTTGCATCCAGCATGGCGGACTTGGAAGCGGCCTTGCCCGATGCGGAAATCCTGCCCGGCTACGGCGTGCGCAATGCCCGAATAACGAAAGCACCGGCCGAGGTGGAACGTTTCCTCAAAGAACACGGTTTTATCGAGGGCGAATATGAAAAACTGCCGGAATTTTCGGCTCAGGAGCCTGTTACGGATGCGGAAGTGGCCATATTCAATGCCGCTTGCGGCGATTACAAGTATCCGCTTGGTACGCCGGTCACGTTCGGCAAACGGATGACCTCCGCCGGAACGGAATACCGCTTCACGGCACAGAGCAAGAATGCGGACGGCAATGATGTGGAAGCCGTTATCTACGTTATTGTGGGCAACGGGCCGGACGAGAAACCCGAATTTACCGAGGTTGTGAGATAAGTTTTGTGTGGTTATAACGCGGGTGGCAATGGCTTTGCTGCCCGCGATGTATAACGTTAGCTGGACAATAACATGCTTGCATTGGAAAAACTGCTTATTGAAACGGACAGTGACCAGCCGGTTGTGGCAACTGTGACGGTCGGTTTTGACGATAGCTCTTCCTTGGTTTTCAGGCTTGATCGTACGGATTATGATCAGCCTGAACGGTCATTTGTCAAGAGCGCGCAAATCGGCAGGGAAGATGCCTATCAGCTTGCCAAGAAGTTGAAAGTTTCCCTGGTCGAGTTGCCGGCCTTGCTGAATGCCCGGTTTGGCGTCGATTTCACCGCCGACCTTCATACGCCTGCGGAAGCATCCGCAATCTTCCATGAATTGTTGGCTTTTGTGTCCTCCTTCGGCATAAAATACCAAATGATGTGAGCCAGACGCAATTCCAGAATATCGGGATAGCTTTATAGTTGTTTATGGTTACCTTTGTAATTCTAATTTGGCAGACAGTGATATGAAATTGATTTCACAACTTCGCCGGCGTTGGGCGCGTTTCCTGCACAACGATGAGCTGAAACAGAAAATATATTCCATCGTTTTTGAGTCGGACACACCCAAAGGAAGACTGTTTGATATCATTTTGATGGGCAGTATTATCCTCAGTGTGTTGCTGGTTATTCTGGAAAGCATGCATATATTCCCGCCATCGGCGAATCTCGTTCTGAAAATATTGGAATATCTGCTTACGCTGTTTTTTACCATTGAATATCTGGCCCGTATTTATTGTCTGAAACAACCGCTCAAATACATTTTCAGTTTTTTCGGCATCGTTGATTTACTGGCAACTTTACCAGTCTATTTGAGTTTTTTCCTGGCGGGTTCGCAATACCTGCTTGTTATTCGTGCCTTCCGTTTGATCCGTGTTTTCAGGGTATTCAAGTTGTTCCTTTTTATCAGGGAAGGGAATTTGCTTTTGCGTTCCCTCTGGATGAGCATGCCGAAAATCCTGATTTTTTTCTTTTTCGTGCTTATTTTGGTTACTTCCATGGGTACTGTCATGTATATGATTGAGGGCACATTGCCCGATTCTGCCTTCAACAATATCCCGAACAGTATTTATTGGGCTATTGTAACCATGACTACGGTCGGTTATGGCGATATAACGCCCGTTACGCCGGTGGGGCGTTTCCTGTCGGCGGTGATTATGCTGATCGGCTACACGATTATTGCCGTGCCTACCGGTATCGTTTCGGCCACGATGGTACGGCAATACAAGCATCAGGCAAAACGTCGCTGTCCTGCTTGTCATAGGGAAGGGCACGAACCGGAAGCCTTGTATTGCAAGTATTGCGGGGCGCAATTGGATGAGGAAGTCGCGGAGGGCGAACCAAACGACCGGCCAAGTGATGGGAAATTCTGACCGGCCGGCATGAAACCAGCCGGTGTGAAAGTTGTTTTATGACTGAACTGAGGAAAATTCCCAATGTGGGAAAACGGACAGAACAGGATTTGATAGCGATGGGCTACACTACCATCGCGTCTCTGCGTGGCAAGTGGGCGGAAGACCTTTATGCAGAAGAATGCCGTTTGCGTGGTTGCGTCTTGGACCGCTGCCAATTGTACCTTTATCGTGCAGTGGAGTATTTTGTGAATACGGAAAATCCTGATCCAGCCAGATGCAAATGGTGGTTGTGGAAAGACGAATTTACAGAACCATCGCCCTGTGGGGCTGTCTGTGCGGAGTGCGGCAATTTTCCAACTGTTTGTGGCGGTTGCCGGAAAATACGCGGCAAGGTGTTTTGGTTGCAGTTTACCGGAAACAAGTCATGTCCTGTTTACCAATGTTGCCGTGAAAAGAAAAAACGGAATTGTGGCGGGTGTCCTGAATTGCCTTGTGCCCGTTTCATGAAAGACCCGACAATATCGGACGAGGAGAACGAAGTTCATTTGCAAAAGATGTTGGAACGTCTGGAAAAAATCACTATCCGTCCCCTTCGCTTGTACGAAACTCACCTGTTGCGTGACTTCCTTTACGAGGCCATCTATCTGCCCGATGGTACGCCGCCTCCGCCCCGCAGTGTCATCGACTTGCCTGAGCTGCAAGTCTATATTCAGGACTTCGGTAACCGCTTGGACGATCATTGTTTGGTGGCCGAAAACTCCGGCAAAGTAGTTGGTGCCGTTTGGGTTCGCCAAATGAAGGACTATGGGCATGTGGATGACCACACGCCTTCGCTTGCCATTTCCCTCTACCCGTCATTCCGCGGGAAAGGAATCGGTACCCTCCTGATGCGGGAAATGATAGACCTGTTGCATACCAAAGGTTACAAACAGGTTTCTCTCTCAGTGCAGAAAGCCAATCCTGCTGCCCACCTTTACCGCCGTCTCGGATTCGAAACGGTTCGGGAAACAGAAGAAGAGTATATTATGAAATGCAATTTATAACACCTTGGTTTATGAAAAGACGTTTATAGAAACTCAACAGCATTTGTTCCTAAAATAGCTTGATTTTCAATCCTTAGGAAGAATAAAACGTCAACTTGTCCACATCGTCCAGTTCATTTGTATGGCGCGGATATATTCCTGCCATCGTATCCACGGCATTATGCTTGCCCTATTGTATCTGGGCGATACATGACACATGTCTGTTCTTTTCCCCACACCAACTGTTTTTCTATGCATTGTTGGGTATCTTGCTTGGCGGGCTGAACTTAACAGGGATGCACAAACTTGTTGGCCGTATGCTCCGTTAGTTTTCCCCCTCAATTTCCATTGTCTGCATTTGTTCTTTTGTTGTACCGAATTTCTGCCCGAAGCGTTTCCAGTAGATAGTGGATGCCATTAGAAACAGTTTTTTCGTGAGCGGCATTGTAGCCCGGATCAACTGGTAGTTTTTGCTTGCAATGGATTGTGCCAGCTTGCGGATGTTTCTGGTTGCCACATACCGGAAAGGCGTGTCCAATATTGCTTCGCCACTGCCAAGCATAAGGATGGAACCTATGATATAATGATTCTGGTGGCAAAAGAATTTCATCATCCGGATTGCAACCTTGTTTTGCTGGTATTCCAGAAAACCGCAATTGATAAGTATTGATATTACGGGTTTGCGTCGTGGCGGATTGGCTTCCAGCGTTTTCAGGAAGTTCAGGAAAACTACCGGCAAAGAATCCGCATAAAGAGGAAAAACGAACAATACATCCGAATAATCCTCCATTTTGGCGCAAAGCTCCAGATGGTTCTTCTTGGTGATGTTGTAGTATTCTGTTTCAGCGGTGCAATATTTGCTGAAAATTTCCGCATAACGCTTTGAATTTGATTTCGGCGCTCTCGGGCTGCCGTTTAGTATCATTATTTTTCCCATTTCTCTAAAATTCTTTTTACCTGGTCCTCAACCATGGATTCTGTTGTGAATATGATTTCGTGGCTGCTGAAACTCATGTTGCTGGCATTACGCGCCACCAGTTGCCGGAAAATATCCTTTTCTTCGTCTGAGATATTACCGTAGGCAATGATAGTGGCTTCCTTGGGAACAACGGCGCGTTGCACGTGATGAGTCTCACCGTTGTGAATGCGTATGAATGCCTGTTGCACCGGAATGGCACGTTCCAGCATTGTTTTCATTATGGTATCGTAACCTCCGTATTTCAGACGGCTGACATAAAGAACCTTGTCACTTTTTGCAATGCATGGATATACCTTGGTGGCATCGTCTCTGATTACGCATTTGCCCGGTGTTTTTGTCCAGCAACCGAAGCATCCCATGCAATTGGCTATTTTTAGGGACGACAAATCAAAATACCGGGTCTCACTGTCTTGCCGGATACTTATGTCCAGCGGTTTGTCGCTCATAATTAGTCTCATAATCTGTTATATGTGTTATGGGGTTTTGTTGTCTTGTTTATATTTCGGTTATGGCCTTTGGCAATAAATATGCCAATTTTTTTTATATGAATTTGAAAGATTCATGGATTTGGAGAATGGAAAAAGCAATACAAAGTAGTGCTGGTAATAAAGTGTTTTCCAATGTTATTCTTGTTGTTGTGAAATTAGATTGTTTATTTTATAGACTCTGTCCAAAATCTTTGTGTAAATGGAAACAGGATTCAGTTATAAGTTTCTTCTTATATCTGGATTCTGTTTCCAAAAATAGTGATAAATTGATTCATAAGGGGTTAGCACCATGAGTTAGTAATAAACTGTGAATTTTTACCCTTTTACTTGATTATTTAATACTACTCTTGGTTTTCTTTAATCCATTTTTTTATTTCATCAATACAATATTGTATATTGTCTCGTATTTGATAAACCCAAAAACGTTTAACGTCCCAACCTAACTCGTACATGCGTTGATTACGAATTTGATCTCTGTAACACAATTCTCCATTCCATGCCTTGTGATAATGTTCTCCATCAACTTCAATATCAAGTTTTTTCCCATTAGGTAGAATTAAAGCCATATCCAAACGATATTTGTCAATTTTATATTGAATTTTAGGCTCTATTCCTTCTTTTGAAAGAGCATTGAATAGAATTTCTTCCCATTCTGATTCAAATGTAGCACAACAATCAGTTTCTTGTTCTATTTTTTTTGTTTGGCTTAAATAATAATCTGTGAAATGTCTTAAATATTCTACATTGCAGTGTTGACAATAATCCATATTTCCCACAACAATAAGAACGGCTCTAGCTCTTGTTATAGCAACATTAAATAAGTTGCCATTGTTTCTTAAAAAGGAAAAAGCCCCATCTGTCGTTCCTTGTGAAATAACTGTTGAAAATAACATGATGTCTCTTTCATCTCCTTGGAATTTATGTACTGTATCTGCTAGGATATCATGATTTAATAGATACTCGTCTTGCTCTATGAGACTTTTTATATATTCGGCTTGTGCTTTAAATGGTGTAACAACTCCTATGCTCCCAGTATATCCTTTAGATAGTAAATTTTTAATTTCTAGGATTACTCTTTTAGCTTCTTCCTCGTTTTTTAGTGAACCACCAGATGGACGTTTAGCTTCTCCAACGACATCAATCCATCTTAATCCAGGATTATCACCTTGGGGATATTTTAAATGCTGGTAGTTTGTTGCGATTCGTAATCTTCCTCCATAAAATTCTTTATTGGAGAATCCAATAATGTCATTATGGCTACGATGATGATCTTTTAGCATAACCAAGTTGTCATTGCAAATTTCTATTGCTTTCCCAAAAAGCGAACATTGAGAATAACTCCAATTCGTATGAATATTGTATTTGTTAAGCAAATCAATGTCTTGTCTCTTTGTTAATGTACTAATATGAGTGAGTTGTTTATCATCTCCAATAATAACAGCACGTTTAGCCCTATATAATAATGGGAGCATTGATGCAATATCACATTGGCTAGCTTCATCTATTACAACACATTCAAAACAACCAGGTGTGAATGGGATTCTATTTTTTGCTGATAGAGCTGTTACTGCCCAACATTTTAAGGTCTTTGATATTGTAGATTGAAGAGAGTTGAAATTTTTTCGGATATTAGGATATTGATTTAGATCTGGTACTCCCGTAATTAGGTTTATTGCTTGGATATATTCATTCATTTTTTTACGTGTTTCAGAATTTATATTCAGTCCTTGAATAGAAAGCCATGAGTTCCAGAGTTGTTCGGCTAATTGTGAAAGTCTTTCTTGACACCTCCACAATTCTAGATCGTAAATTTCGCTAGGGGTTGTTTCGCTCAAATTATTAAGGCTTGTGATGTATTTATTGGAATCCTCAATAAAGGTAACAAATTCGTTAATGTCATTAGATACAGAATCCAGATTAGTGTCGTCAGTGTCATTAAATGATGGTAAAGGATTGATGCTATATTTATTTAATTCTATATTTAATTTCTCAATGCTTTCTTCAGCTATTTTATACCTGTTAGATTTGCAAAAGGGCCAAAATAGACGTGTTAGGAATGGTTGTTTGTCTTTTTGCGCAGCGTTATACGATATTTGGCAATCAGAAAAGGTCTTTTTTAATTGTTCAATATTGTATATATCTACTTTATTAATCCATTGTCCATATTTTTCCCTTCTATCATAAATGACATTTTCTAATTTATCAACTTTATTACGTAACGCAATAACCTTGTGTTTTTCTTCCAGATATTTGTCATATTCATTTATTACCTTTGAATATGAATTATTTAGATGTTCAAAATTATCTTTGTCTTCTTGAGTGACTGTTTGAAAATCTAAAAATTGTCTTATAAAATGAGAGAATCGAACTGCATATTGATTGGCGTTTCCAACACGAAGCATTACAGGATGTCCTGAAATGTTGTTAAGCCTAGTTTCTACAACATCAACGGCTTTGTTGTTCTTGGATGTAAACAACACATTTTTATTCCTTTTTATTAGGTTTATTAGTATATTAGTTACAACCTGAGACTTCCCCGTCCCAGGAGGTCCTGTTATGACCGTTAAAGAATCTTGTAAACTATGTGAGACTGCTTCATATTGTTCTGTGTTCATGGGTAAGACGGAAAGAATTTCAGATTGTTTTGTCCTTTCGGAATTAACTGCAGGAATCCCATATATCCATTGATATAAAGCCGTCTCTTTAAATGAGTTTGTATCTAATTTCATTAGCATTGATAACTCTTCTACTAATCCGGCTGTATAAGGTGAGCGTTGGCTATTTATTACTATAGCAGTATTATAAATCCCATCTTCACAATTAGCAGGAATGCCATTTGTAAAAGATAATGACTCTGGATCAGGTTTTTCTTTCCATGGCCACTGGGGACGAATATCTTCAAGGGCAAAAACTAAGTCATCTAAAGATAGCTCAGCATCTGGATCATCCATACATAGGTCTCTTTCTATTTGAATAAGATTGTTAATTTGTTCGTCAATGTCTCTAGATGAAAAATTACTGATGACTTCCATATTTATGTTTGGTATACAGCTCAGATTTATGCCACTACTGTCTGTTTCAATTTCATGAATAAAGATAGGTGCAATCTTTTTATATCTACCATTTCTCCCTGTTATAGTATATATTTGTACAGGATATCCTAGGTAAGATATTATATTGCGATCTGTGTTCGCTTTCCTGATTAGCTCGTTTGCTTGTTCACCAAAAGAATGTGGATCAATATTTTGAACTGTTTTATAATCTGTTGTATATAATGAGGTGAGAAATGCTGATATTTTATTATTATCCTCTAAATTAATACAACTTAGGTAATAGCGACAAAGATTGTATAGGTTTTTGTCGACATGTGTATCATCTGTTTTTTGTGGCGGGCGAATGTTTGGATTGTTTATATGCCATTGATATTTTGCATCAACAAAAAGTTCTTTCCCCTTGAGTGAATATAAAATAGAGTTGATCTCTTTTTTATTGACATTAAAACTATGGGCTAAATCTTTAGCCTTTAATCCATCGTTAGTACTCAATGCTTGGATTATTTTGTTTTTTAACGATTCTGTCATGTATTAAAATTGTATTAGTTTAATTGTAGTTTGTTGGATTATAAAATAGCAACTCTTTTGATCTTTTATTTGTTTCTCGATTATTACATAAAAATGATATTTTGAAAAAATCCATTAGATTAATCTTTGATCAACTATAATATGTGCTGGTTGCTTCTTGGCACAAGAGAATAATATACTTTATTGTATAGTGCTTTTTTTCCATGTTTATTTCTTGCGCATATATGTTCAACTTCATGTTGTTAGAGTGTGTTGTGGATAAAATTATGATTCAATTTAAATGTATATACCGAAAGCCTAATATAGTGATTTTTTTTATTATTTTCCACACTGTATGTTTTTTGGGGGGGGGAGGGGTATGTGATTAGTTTTTTTTCATGAGTATTTTGTGTCTGTATTGATGTTTACTTTTCTACTCCTTACTTCATATGTGTTTGTTGGTTTTATGATTTTCCCCATAAATTATTTCTTCTTTTAAATAATAACTATGCAAAGGAAATTATTATTTTTGTTTTCTATAAATGTTTTGTATATAAATATAAAAGAGTATGTTTTTTTTAAGATTAGGTACAATCATTTATTCTCTGTATTTGCTCGGGACGCAATTTTAATGCACAAACAGCCGGTTTAGTGTTCTTTCTTCGTGCGGAATCTTACGGGTGGGAGTCCGGTTTGGCGCAGGAAAAACTTGCCGAAGACCGACTGGTCGGAGAATCCGAGCATGTCGGCAATGGCCTTGACATCGAGGTCGGTGCTTTCCAGCAGTTTGCGTGCATCCGCACAAAGCAGTTCGGAAATGTGGAAACGCACCGTGTGTCCTGTTTTGTTTTTGACGATGCGTGACAAATAGGTAGTGGAGATGCTCAGATGGCTTGCATAGAAGCTTATGTCATGATGTTCGCGGTAGTGGTGCACCAAGAGTCTTTTGAAGTTGCGGAAAATTTCATTTGAGCGTTTCAAATATACGTTCGCATGTTGGTTTTTCTTGTGCAGGACATCTGCCAGTTGCAACAAAAGCAGGCTGCACAGGTGGCGTATGATTCCTTCCCTGTACAGACTTATGGCCTGGATTTGTCCGGAAAACAAGTTCAGGGTCTTTTGCAGGACGTGCGATTCCGTTGCACCTAACGGGAAAACGGGTATCCGGTAATTTCCTGTAAACAGCGATACCTGGTTATAAACGAGTTGGCCGGCCGGCAGACTGTCGAAATATTCGGGGCGAACATATAGGCAGAGTGCGTCAAAATCAGGGCTGATGTCAGTGAGCTTGCTTGTGATGCTTGGAGTCTGTATGATAAGGTTGTCCTGACAGAGGTCGTATTCTTGATACATGTCTGACAATCTGGCTGTTCCATTGGTAACAAGGATAAAAAAGAATCCTTTGTCCAGGCTGATTTGTTTGTAATTGCGGAGTTTGTCTCCTTGTTGCAGGCTATATGCCGGAAGCTCTTGTTGTTCCCCTGGTTGCATGAGTTTGTGAATGCTGGTTTCCATGATTGTCCTGTTTTTCTGCAAAAATACATGTTTTGTTTCGTTTTTGACGAATATTGGTTGTTCTTTTCCGAGTACCGAATGGAAAAATAGCCGGAACTTTGCAGCGTTTTTATCAGCTGAAGAAATGGATAAGTATACTGCCAGACGTTATTTACTTTTTGTTGTTTCTTTGTTTATAAATGCTTTTGGTATAGCTTTCATAACCAAGGCTTTGTTGGGGACATCGCCTATTACGAGCGTTACGTATGTGCTGAGTATGTTTACACCCTGCAGCATGGGGGTATGGACCATAATCCTGAACATATTGTTTGTTGTGCTGGAGCTGTTTTTTATGAAACCCGGTTACTTGCGTTCCGATTTGCGCATGTATTTGCTTCAGATTCCGATTTCCTGCTGCTTCGGATTGTTCATTGACTTTTCCATGTATCTGCTTTTTTGGTTGAATCCATCGGCATATTTGAGCAAGATAGTTGTTCTGTTGTTTGGTTGTGTCATTCTGGCGCTTGGTATTGCTTTGGAAGTAAAGGCAAATGCCGCCATGATGGCTGGTGAGTATTTCGTGAATGTCATTACACGCAGGTTTCAGAAGGAATTCGGTTATGTGAAGTTGGGTTTTGACATAACCTTGCTTGTCATAGCCTGCACGTTGTCGCTTGTTTTCATGTCGGGGATTTATGGTGTGCGTGAGGGCACGGTGGCGGCGGCTTTGCTGGTTGGTCCCATTGTACACTTTGTCAGTCCGTATTACCGTTTTCTGGACAAATGGATTACTGCTCCCGGTCAGCTGGAAAAGGCAGCGGCGGCAAAGCCGGAACATGTGGTCATTACAATAGCCCGCGAATATGGCAGCGGCGGCCATTTGTTGGGCGAGATGTTGTCCAAACAGTTGGGCATCAGGTTGTATGACAAGGAATTTATTGAAATGGCGGCCCAGCGCAGTGGAATAGACAGGGATTACATACTGAAAAACGAACAGTCCATACCATCGTTCTGGCTGAAATGCATATTGTCCCAAAGCAGCGAGCAGCCTCTTGAGTCAAGCTTGTCCTTTGATGATGTGCTGTTTGTGTCTGAAAGCAAGATCATACAAGAGTTGGCCGAGAAGGAATCGTGCATTATTATAGGGCGCTGTGCCGATTTTGTGCTGAAAGATTATCCGAAGGTACTGAAAGTATTTTGTTATGCAGACATGGAAACGGCGATGGAAAGATGTGTAAATCAGTACGGAGTGCCGAGAGATGATGCACAAGCCGAAATCAGGCGGGTGAATCGCAACCGTGTTCGTCACTACGAATATTACACGGGTAGCAAGTGGGGAGCGCCTCATCGCTATCATCTGATGTTGAACACCGGAAATATCACGTTGGAGCTGGCCAGTCAGCTGGTGGAAATTGTCTACCGGAAAATGCAGAAAAACTAATCTTTTTTACGGGATATTGATGAGTTTATGCGTTTGCAGGCTGAGTCGCCAGCGTGGGTGTTGCAATACCTGGGCTATTGTTTCCTGTGTGTTCCGGCATGAGCAGGGTTGCAGGAAATAATGGGCGGCCGGCAATTGCTCGTAAGGCGTAATGTCCTGTCCCAAATAAACCACTTTTACTTCATCCATGTGTGTCAGGCGTAGTTTGCTGCCGGCCTTGGGTGAGCAGGTGATCCAGTCAATTCCTTCGGGCAAAGAACGGGTGCCGTTGGTTTCTATGCAAATGTATTTCCCGGCTCCGTGCAGCATGTCAATCAAGGCGGAATCAATCCAGAGCGAGGGCTCGCCGCCTGTCAGAATGACCATTCGTGCAGGATATTTATTCACTTCACGCAGAATCTCCTCATCGCTCATCGGAACACCGTCTTCATGGTGCGTGTCACAAAACGGGCATTTCAGGTTGCAACCCGAAAAACGTACGAACACGGCAGGTGTTCCGGTGTGGAAACCTTCGCCTTGCAAGCTGTAGAAAATCTCGTTAATCTTTCTCATAAATTGCCGTGTTGCCTTCCGATTCCTGCACTTCCACCTTGAAACAGAAAGGAATTTGTTCGCATACCCAATGGGCAATGTTTTCCGCAGTAGGGTTACCGGGAATAATGTCATTCAGATTCTTGTGGTCCAGGCAACCCTCCACGGCTTGCTTGATATGACTGAAATCCACTACCATCCCGTCAGCGTTCAGTTCTTCCGAACGGCAATATACCGTGATAATCCAATTGTGACCGTGCAGATTTTCACATTTGCTGGGATAGGCAAGGTGCAGGCTGTGGGCTGCCGACACCTCCATGCGTTTGATGACTGTGTACATGTTTTTTACCGGAATAATTGTATTGGAACAGATTGTGCATTTGATGTCACCTCGATGCACGGTGCAAAGGTACAAAAAAATGTCGTTCGGTCAGCATGGAAAGAGACAAATTGATACTTTACACTCCGGAACGGGAGTGTAAACAACCGCATGCAGGACAAGTCCGGATTCAGGCCGAATAGAATTTTTCGGAAGCACGTGTAAGCTGCTGCAGCTGCACGACAAACTGTTCGGATTCCTGTAAAATAATCAGGTACAGGTAGGCAACCGTGAGGTTTGTGCTGTCTTCCTGCATGTCAAGGGCCAGTTGTTTGCGCATGCTGGAAAATTTTTTCTGCAGTTCCCCGCCGCGGGCTATTAATTTCTTGTCGTCGATACATTGCCTGTCGCGCAACGAAACGAACACCTGGTCGATAAAATCAAGGACTTCATTGCGTGCCTGTCCAAACTCCCTGGCCTTGTCCGCAGGCAATGGCGGGAAATTGTTCTCCAAATGTTCTTCAGTCGGTTCATACATGCGGCGTATGCTGTAGTATATTTGTTCCATGCCGTTATGTAGCGAGTGGAACCACGTGCCTTTTTTCATGAACATGTCTTTCCCGCTCATGCGGAGACAAAGTGTCTCCTTGCGTCGCAGGTTTTTGAGCCGGTATTTTTCCTTGTCGATAAATTGTTTGGATTTACGGAGAAGTTTCAGGTTTTCGGTCATGAAACCTTCTGTTGTGTTCCGGTATAAATCTGCATAACTTTTCAGGAAATCCAGTTCGTTGAGTTTGACATGCTTGGTGAGCAGCGGCCATACATCGGCTGGATGTTTGCTGGCAAGCATTTCCTTGAACAGCTTGTCGGTTTCCTTTTCTTCCGTAGTCTTTTGGTTGTATTTGATATGGCTTCTTATCAGGAAGAAAACGCTGAAGGCTACAATAATAATGGCAGCAATATTGCCCCCTGCATACATGAGGAGTGCCATCAGGAAGCAGATGGTGAATGCGGCTCCAGCCGTGATGAACCAGCCGCCGATGACCGACAATACGCCGGTGATGCGGAACACGGCGCTTTCGCGGCCCCATGCCTTGTCGGCCAGCGATGAACCCATGGCAACCATGAATGTTACGTAGGTGGTAGATAACGGCAGCTTCAGCGATGTGCCAAGGGCAATCAGCAACGATGCAATGACCAGATTGACCGATGCACGGACCAAATCGTATGCGGCACCATCTTCGGTCTCTATTTCAGTGGCATCAAAACGGGTCTTTATCCACCGTCTGGCCGATTCGGGGGTTATGTTGATGATGCTTGTGGCCACGGCATTGCCCCATCTCACCAGACTGCGTGCTGCCTTGGATGAACCGAACATTTCCTCACCGGCCGCCTGGCGTGCCAGACTGATTTCTGTCTTGGTTACGTTATGGGCTTTTTTGGATAAAATCAGTGCCATGACCATAATGGCTCCAGCACAAATCAGAAACAGGATGGGGGTTGTAGCCGGTGCATTCAAGGCTCCCATCATATAGCCGGAAGGGTCGGAACTGCCGGATGCGGCAAAATCCTGGAAAGCGGCATAGCCCGTCAGCGGCACGCCAATGAAATTGACAAGGTCGTTGCCTGCAAAGGCAGTGGCGAGCGCGAATGTGCCCATTAGCACGACAACTTTCAGCACGTTGACCCGCAATAGGTGAAGCACCTGCATCAATAGAGTGAAAAATACCAGGCAGCCTGCTACAATTATTCCGGAGTTTTCATGAATCCAGTCTTTGACAGCCGGTGTCATGAACGAAAGGTCTTTCACACCTTTAATCAGCATAAAATAAACAATTGCTGTAGCAGCAATGCCACCGAACAACCCGATTTTCCCGCGCAATTTTTCCTTGTATCGGAACGTGAAAATCAACCGTGCGATGTATTGTATGAGGAAACCGAAAAAGAACGCAATCGCCACGGAAACAAAGATGGCCATGATTACGGACAATGCCTTGCTTGTGTTCATGTAGTCCGACAGTGTCATGCCATTGTCTGAACCTGCCAGTTGTATCATGGAAAACGCGAACGATGCACCGAGCAACTCGAATACCATGGAGACGGTGGTTGATGTCGGCATGCCGTAGGTGTTGAAAATGTCGAGCAGAATAATGTCGGCAGCCATGACAGCCAAGCAGATGTACATGATTTGTTCAAAACTGAACTGTTCGGGTTTGAAAATGCCGTGCCGCGCAATATCCATCATGCCGTTGCTCATGGTAGCACCGAAAAATACACCTAACGATGCTATTAAGATAATTGTACGGAATTTGGCTGCCTTTGAGCCGATGGCAGAGTTGAGAAAGTTGACCGCATCGTTGCTGACGCCGACCCACAAGTCGAAAATGGCCAGCAGAAACAGGAACAGGATAAATCCCCAATACATTAAGTCCATATAGTCTGTTGTTTAACCGGCGCAAAATTAGGAAAAGAAATTGGTCCAGACGAAGAATCAATGTTACAATTCTGTTACAAAAAAGCAGGGCGGAAAATTTGTCTTTTTTCCCGTCTTGCTTTTTGGTTCTTCTGCATGTATGTTTGGACTAACGCCTTGCTTTCAGGTTGCGGTCTCCCCAGCCGTTGTCTATGCGCGCTACGGGAATTCTGAACTTGTTCTGGCGGACCCATTCCGCTGGATATCCGGCCTTGCTGCGCGGATATGCGTGTTCCCACGAATCGGCTGTTAACTCATAGTCTGGATGTGGGGCGTTTTTCAGAACATTGTCTGTCTTGTCGGCCACACCAGATTCGATTTCCTTTATTTCTTCGCGGATACGCAATAGTGCATCAGCAAAACGGTCCAGTTCGGCCTTGCTTTCGCTTTCCGTCGGTTCTATCATGAGTGTTCCGTGTACGGGAAACGACAGTGTCGGAGCATGGAAACCGTAATCCATCAAACGTTTGGCAATATCGTTCTCGTTTATGTCGGCATTCTTGAAGTTCCTGCAATCCAGAATCAGTTCGTGCCCGACACGTCCATGTGCACCTGTATATACGATACCGTATTCTTTGCCAAGGCGCGCCGCCAGGTAGTTGGCGTTCAGAATTGCAGTGCATGTTGCCCGTGTAAGTCCATCTCCTCCCATCATGCGGATATAGCCGTAGCTGATGCAGGCTATCCCGGCATTCCCGTAAAAGGCACTGGAAACACGTCCTTCTTTTTCGGCCGGCAGGCATTCTGTGAGGTGAGCTGCCACGCAAATGGCTCCGACACCGGGCCCTCCGCCGCCATGCGGACTGGCAAAGGTCTTGTGCAGGTTCAGATGGCAGACATCCGCACCAATAAGATGCGGGTTGGTCAGTCCGACCTGGGCGTTCATGTTTGCGCCATCCATATATACTTGTCCGCCACATTGATGAATTATGACACACATTTCCATTATGTTTTCTTCAAAAATGCCGTGTGTGGAAGGGTAGGTGATCATGCAGCCGGCCAACTGTTCCGCATGTTCGGTCGCTTTTTCCCGCCAGATTTCCAGGCTGGTGTTGCCGAATTCATCGCATGGGATGGAAACGGGAGTAAAGCCGGCTTGTACTGCACTGGCTGGATTGGTGCCGTGTGCGGAAGCTGGAATAAGCAAAATATTGCGGTGTTCCTGTCCGATGCTGTGCATGTAGTTGCGGATGACGACGAGTCCGGCGTATTCGCCTGCCGCACCGGAGGTGGGTTGCAGGCAACAGGCATCAAATCCGGTTATGCAGCATAACTCTTGCTGCAGTTCGTCCAGCATTTGTTTGTAGCCGCCAACTTGCCCGGCCGGAGCCATGGGATGTATGCCGCCCAGCTGCATCCAGCTTACAGGAAGCATTTCGGCGGCGGCATTCAGTTTCATGGTGCAGGAACCAAGCGGTATCATGCTGTGGGTAAGTGAAATGTCTTTGGTCTCCAGACGTTTCATGTAGCGCATCATTTCCGTTTCGGAATGGTAGCGCTTGAAAATGTCGTCTTGCAGATAGTCTGTTTCGCGGAGCAGGCTGTCCGGAATATTGCAGATTCGTCCGAAATCGGTTCCCGCGTCCGGAAAAACGGGAGAGTTGCCGGCTGCTGTGGCGAAAATGTCGACAAGTACGTCTACATCATCAGCATCGGTTGTCTCGTCTATGCTGATGCCGACAGATTGGTCGGAAAAATAGTGGAAATTAACTTCATATTCGGCAGCTTTCTGTCGGATTGTGTCTACCGACACATGCTCTGGCAGGTTGATTTTCAGTGTGTCGAAGAAAATTTCATTTTCCTGGCTATATCCGTACACGGGAAGCATTTCATTCAGGTAAGTGGCGATGCCGTGTATGCGTTCCGCTATGGAACGTATTCCTTCCGCGCCATGGTAGGCAGCATAAAATCCGGCCATGATGGCCATGAGGGCCTGTGCCGTACAAATATTTGAAGTGGCTTTTTCTCGTTTGATATGCTGTTCTCGTGTTTGCAGGGCCAGTCGGTAGGCCGGCTGCCCGTAGGCATCCTTGCTCAGTCCGATAATACGTCCGGGCATGTCGCGTTTATATTCTTCGCGTGTGGCCATATAGGCTGCGTATGGACCCCCAAATCCCATCGGAATGCCCCAGCGCTGTGAACTCCCGACGCAAATGTCGGCACCCCAGCTTGCCGGTGACTTCAGCAGGGCCAGGCTTAGCAGGTCGGCAATTACAGCGACCTTGCAGCCATGTATGTGTGCCTCTTCGGTCAATTCTCCGTAATTTTCAACAGCGCCGTTTGCGTTCGGATATTGCACGATAATGCCAAAATGCTTGTCCGAAAATTTCATGTCGGCGTAGTCGGCAATTTCCAGAACAATGCCTTGCCCCTGGGCACGTGTGTGCAACACGGCCAGAGTCTGCGGAAAAATGTGCCGGTCAACCAGCAATGTGTTGGCGTTGTTTTTTACTTGTTCGCGACTGCGCAGGTTGTGCATCATGGTAACGGCTTCGGCAGCAGCCGTGGCTTCATCGAGCATGGAACAGTTGGCCAGCGGCAGGCCGCAGAAATCGGACACTGCAGTCTGAAAATTGAATAGCGCTTCCAGGCGTCCCTGCGATATTTCTGCCTGATAGGGCGTGTATGATGTATACCATACCGGATTTTCCAGAATGTTGCGCTGGATTACGGCCGGCATTATTGTGTCATACCATCCCTGGCCGATGTAGCTGGTATATGTCTTGTTTTGGGCGGCCAGATCGGAAATGTGTTCCAGATAGGCGCGTTCGGTCATGGCCTCCGGCAGCTGTAGAGGCGTTTTGGTGCGTATTTTCTGAGGAATGGTCTGGCGGATCAGCTCCTCCATGTCCTGGACCCCGCAATACGCTAACATTTCTTCCTGTTCAGCTTTGTCTATGCCGATGTGGCGGTTCGCAAAAATGTCTTTCATGTCAAATGGAAATTTGTGGAAGCAAGCAATTGTTCAGTAAGCCATGCTTGCCGGTTGAGTCGATTTTTTATTTTGCCCGCAAAAATAGCAGGAATCTCGGAAAAATAAAATAAAAAGAAGTATTTCCTTGTGGAAATAAAAAATAATCTCTATTTTCGTTGCGGAAAAAATGATGTGGAGCATGGTCATCAAGCAGTTTTTGGACTACATACAATTTGAGAAGCACTATTCGGTGCATACGATATTGGCTTATCGGAATGATTTGCTCCAGTTTTGCTCGTATTTGGGGGTAGATGCGGATGCTTTTGATCCGGTGCTTGTTACGGAGCTGGATGTGCGCGAGTGGCTCATTCAGCTGTTGCAAAGCGAGACTCCGCAAACTGTCAATAGAAAAATATCTTCCTTGAAGGCCTTGTGGCGTTTCTGCATGAAAATGGGAATGCTTGAGAAAGATATTTTGCGCAAAATCATTTCTCCGAAGAAAAAACGTCCGATTCCGGTATTCTATAAGGACAGTGAGATGGATGAAATCTTGTCGCAACCGGTTCCGGATGATTTCGAGGCTGTCCGTGACCATTTGATTATCCGTATGTTTTATGAAACAGGAATCCGCCGCTCGGAGCTTGTCGGCTTGAAAGATACCGATGTGGATCTGGCCGATTGCACTCTTCTTGTTCTGGGTAAAAGGAATAAACAGCGCATGATTCCGTTTGGAGAAGGACTGGCATCGGAAATAAGGAATTATATGGATGCGCGCATGCAGCTGTTCGGTTCGGATACGGGTTCTTTCTTCGTGAGGAAGAACGGCAAACCGCTTTATCCTAACCTTGTATATAATATGGTACACAAACGCATGTCACAGGTGAGTACCTTGCACAGGCAAAGTCCTCATGTGCTACGCCATACATTTGCCACCACCATGCTGAATCACGGAGCGGATATGGATGCCGTCAAGGAGTTGCTCGGACACGCGAGCCTTGCCGCTACCCAGATTTATACACATGCAACATTTGATGAAATACACAATATTTACAAACACGCCCATCCAAGGGCATAAATAAAAAAGGAGGTAATTATGAAGATTAACATTCAGGCCATTAATTTTGATGCCGGTGAAAGATTACAGGAACACATTACAAAGAAAGCCAACAAACTCACCCGCTTCTTTGATGACATTATTGATGTGGAGGTACACCTGAAAGTAGTGAAACCGGAGACAGCTCTGAACAAGGAAGTCCAGGTGAAAGTGTCGGCTCCGAACATTGACTTCTTTGCCTCCAAGGTATGTGATACATTTGAAGAGGCTTTTGACTTGAGTCTTGAGGCTGTAGAGCGTCAAATCAAGAAACATAAGGAAAAAATATGCTCAAAATAAAAATTTTTCCGAAAAAGTTTGGTAATTGAAAATAAAGCAGTACATTTGCAAGCCGTTTTGATGGAAATAGTCAGAACGGCTTTTTAAACGGTAAAACTCTGAAATTTTGATTATTGCCTCTTTAGCTCAGTTGGCCAGAGCACGTGATTTGTAATCTCGGGGTCGTTGGTTCGAATCCGACAAGAGGCTCAGAATAATGTTCTTTTATAATTGCGGATGGCATTTCGGGACAAGCGCCCGGCCAGAAAACATGGGGGCAGTTACCAGAGTGGCCAAATGGGGCTGACTGTAACTCAGCTGTCTTTCGACTTCGGTGGTTCGAATCCATCACTGCCCACAAAACTGCAATTTTGCGGAAATAGCTCAGTTGATAGAGCATTAGCCTTCCAAGCTGAGGGTCGCGGGTTTGAGTCCCGTTTTCCGCTCAAAAAATTGCTGTTGTAGCTCAGGGGTAGAGCACTTCCTTGGTAAGGAAGAGGTCATGGGTTCAATTCCCATCAACAGCTCGAAGAAAACAGCTTTTATAATTAATATTAAACTCAAAAGTAATCTTTGAATTATGGCAAAAGAAAAATTTGACAGGTCGAAACCTCATGTAAACATTGGCACTATCGGTCACGTTGACCATGGTAAAACCACCCTGACGGCTGCCATTACTACCGTATTGGCAAAAAAAGGTCTTTCTGAACAACGTTCGTTCGATTCTATCGATAACGCTCCTGAAGAAAAAGAGCGTGGTATCACTATCAATACTGCTCACGTAGAATATCAGACTGCAACGCGTCACTATGCACACGTTGACTGCCCGGGACACGCCGACTACGTAAAGAACATGGTAACTGGTGCCGCCCAGATGGATGGTGCAATCATTGTTGTAGCAGCAACGGATGGTCCGATGCCTCAGACTCGTGAACATATCCTGCTGGCTCGTCAGGTAAACGTACCGCGCCTGGTTGTTTTCATGAACAAATGCGACATGGTTGACGACCCGGAAATGTTGGACCTTGTAGAAATGGAAATGCGTGAACTGCTTTCGTTCTATGAGTTCGACGGTGACAATACGCCTGTAATTCGCGGTTCTGCACTTGGTGCATTGAACGGAGTTCCTGAATGGGAAGAAAAAATCATGGAATTGATGGATGCCGTTGACAACTGGATTCAGTTGCCTCCGCGTGCTATCGACAAACCGTTCCTGATGCCTGTAGAAGACGTGTTCTCGATCACTGGCCGTGGTACAGTTGCTACCGGTCGTATCGAAACCGGTGTCATCAAAGTTGGTGACGAAGTTCAGATTATCGGTTTGGGTGCAGATGGCAAGAAATCGGTTGTAACCGGTGTTGAAATGTTCCGCAAACTGTTGGACGAAGGCGAAGCCGGTGATAACGTAGGTTTGTTGCTCCGTGGTATCGACAAGAATGAAGTTAAACGTGGTATGGTTATCACGCACCCGGGCAAGGTAACTCCTCACTCCGAATTCAAGGCTTCCGTTTATATCTTGAAGAAAGAAGAAGGCGGACGTCACACTCCGTTCCACAACAAATATCGTCCTCAGTTCTATATCCGCACTTTGGATGTGACAGGTGAAATCACCTTGCCGGAAGGAACCGAAATGGTAATGCCTGGCGACAACCTGGAAATCACCGTTAAGCTGATTTATCCGGTAGCCTGCAGCGAAGGTCTGCGTTTCGCTATCCGTGAAGGAGGCCGTACGGTTGGTTCCGGTCAGATCACAGCATTGCTTGACTAACAAGAACTTTTTTCTGACAGCGGCGTGCCGGCATTCCGGCACGTTGGCTGTCTTAATACGGGTGTAGCTCAGTTGGTAGAGCACTGGTCTCCAAAACCAGGTGTCGGGAGTTCGAGTCTCTCTACCCGTGCAAAAATCTACATGGTTATGAAGATTATAAACAGTATCAAGGAATCTTACATGGAACTTGTTCATAAAGTATCCTGGCCAACTCGCTCGGAGTTGGCGAACAGCGCAGTTGTCGTTTTAATCGCTTCCATCGTCATTGCGTTGATTGTATGGATAATGGACAAAAGTTTCGAAACTATCATGACGTTTATTTACGAAAAGGTATTTTAAAATTTTACGGAGGTAGAAGAAGTGGCGGAAACGAGTTTTAAATGGTACGTTTTACGTGCTATAACCGGAAAGGAAGGCAAAGTAAAGGAATATATTGAGGCGGAAGCCAAGAATTCTCCCGAATTTGGCCAATGTATTTCGCAAGTTTTGATACCGACGGAGAAAGTGTACCAGATCCGTAACGGCAAAAGGGTTATTAAGGAACGTAACTATTTGTCGGGCTATGTCTTGGTAGAAGCAAACCTCGTGGGTGAAACACCACATCGTCTTCGCAACACTCCCAATGTCTTGGGTTTCCTGGGCGAAAGAAACAATGTCCCGACTCCTGTCCGTGAATCGGAAATCAACAGGATTCTGGGCAAGGTTGATGAGCTGCAGGAAGCCGATGTCGAAATGATGACACCGTTTGTCGTAGGAGAAACGGTTCGTGTCATTTTCGGTCCGTTCAATGGGTTCAGTGGCGTGATAGAGGAAGTGATGAACGAGAAGAAGAAACTGAAGGTAATGGTTATGATATTCGGACGGAAGACACCGCTCGAATTAGGCTTCACACAAGTAGAAAAGGAGTAGGATGTCATGTTACGGACAAACTGCGCCGCAATTAACAAACAATAAAAAGGAAAATTATGGCTAAAGAGATTGCTGGACTTATTAAATTGCAGATTAAGGGAGGTGCGGCAAACCCATCTCCTCCGGTGGGCCCTGCTTTGGGTTCCAAGGGAATCAATATTATGGAGTTTTGCAAACAATTTAATGCCAGAACCCAGGACAAGGCAGGTAAGGTATTGCCTGTTGTCATCACTTATTATGCAGACAAATCTTTCGATTTTGTCGTAAAGACACCTCCGGTAGCAATCCAGTTGTTGGAAGCAGCCAAAATCAAAAGCGGTTCGGCCGAGCCGAATCGTAAAAAAGTGGCTACCGTGACAATGGATCAGGTCAAGGCGATTGCAGAAGACAAGATGGCCGACCTGAACTGCTTTGAAGTTGAATCTGCAATAAAAATGGTGGCAGGAACAGCAAGAAGTATGGGTATAACCGTTAAATAATTAAACTTCAATTGAGATGAGTAAACTGACAAAAAACCAAAAGTTGGCTGCCGCGAAAATTGAAGCAGGTAAAGCCTATACACTGAAAGAAGCAGCCGCTTTGGTAAAGGAAATAACAACCACCAAGTTTGATGCTTCTGTAGATGTTGATGTTCGCTTAGGTGTTGATCCACGTAAAGCAAACCAAATGGTGCGCGGCGTTGTGTCGCTCCCTAATGGTACAGGAAAACAAGTAAGGGTTCTTGCATTATGTACACCCGACCAGGAAGCCGCAGCCAAGGAGGCTGGTGCAGATTATGTCGGTCTGGATGAATATATCGAGAAAATCAAGGGCGGTTGGACAGATATTGATGTCATTATCACCATGCCGGCCATCATGGGTAAATTGGGTGCTCTGGGACGTGTGTTGGGTCCCCGTGGCTTGATGCCAAACCCCAAGAGCGGAACGGTTACCCCGGATGTGGCCAAAGCCGTAAAAGAGGTTAAACAAGGAAAAATCGATTTCAAGGTTGACAAAAGCGGAATCGTACATACGTCCATAGGTAAAGTTTCCTTTACCGCAGACAAGATTGCCGAGAATGCCAAGGAATTTATTTTGACCTTGATAAAACTGAAACCGGCAGCCGCCAAAGGTACTTATGTAAAGAGCATTTATCTTTCAAGCACAATGAGTAAAGGTCTGAAAATAGACCCGAAATCAATTGAAGAATAAAAAACAGAATTATGAAGAAGGAAGATAAAAGTGCTGTCATTGAGCAGTTGCAAGCAACATTGTCTGAGTATGCACACTTCTATTTGACAGATATAGGAGGTTTGAATGCAGCTCTTACAAGTGACCTGCGCAGGCTCTGTTTTAAGCAAGATGTTCGTCTTGTAGTTGCAAAAAATACATTGCTCAGAAAAGCCCTGGAAAATCTGGGGCAGGACTATAGCGGGCTGTATGACTCCCTGAAAGGCGAAACAGCAGTTATGCTTTCCAATACGGGAAACGCTCCTGCAAAACTGATCAAGGAATTTGTTGCCACGACCAAGAATCCGGACGCAAAACCGGTATTGAAGGCTGCTTATGTGGAAGAAACAGTCTTTTTGGGCGCAGCCCAATTGGATGTCCTTGCCAGCCTGAAGAGCAAAAATGAACTTCTTGCCGAACTTGTCGGCTTGTTGCAATCGCCGGCCAAGAATGTCGTATCCGCACTCCAGTCAGGAGGAAATACTATCCATGGCGTGTTGAAAACGTTAGGAGAAAGAGCGTAACTTTCCAGAAAGTTACGGGAACAAATTATCACGATAAAAATAAACTCTATAAAAATTAAAGAAAATGGCAGATTTGAAAGCTTTTGCTGAACAGTTGGTTAACCTTACCGTTAAAGAAGTAAACGAGTTAGCCCAAATTTTGAAAGACGAATATGGTATCGAACCCGCAGCTGCTGCTGTTGCTGTTGCTGCTGGTCCTGCTGCTGGTGCAGCCGCTGAAGCCGCTGAAGAAAAAACATCATTCGATGTAGTTCTGAAATCAGCCGGTGCAAGCAAACTCGGTGTCGTTAAACTGGTAAAAGAATTGACCGGTCTTGGACTGAAAGATGCCAAGGATTTGGTTGATGCTGCTCCTTCCGTAATCAAAGAAGGAATTTCCAAAGCCGATGCTGAAGCCTTGAAGAAAGCTCTTGAAGAAGGCGGCGCTGAAGTAGAATTGAAATAAGATACCTGGTCGACAGGTAATTGGTTTAGAGTCTCTTTTCGGAGAGATTCTAAACCTTTTTGTCTATAATAAGGTACCTGCCAATGCGATTTTTATAAATAAATAAGCAAGTTTACGTTCTTTTATGGGCTACTTGCGGAAAATCCATTCCAGCAGACCGGAAACTTTTTTGCTTTAACCCAATTAACATCTCGATTAATGTCTTCAACAACAAAAACGCAAAGAATAAACTTTGCCTCCATTAAAAATCAACTTCCGTATCCTGATTTTCTGGAAATTCAGTTGAAATCATTCCACGATTTCTTCCAAATGGACACGGCTCCGGAAAACAGAAGAAGTGAAGGACTGTATCAGGTCTTTTCCGAAAACTTTCCCATTACCGATACGCGCAACAACTTCGTACTCGAGTTTCTGGACTATTTCATTGACCCGCCACGCTATTCCATAGAGGAATGCATAGAACGTGGATTGACGTATAGCGTCCCCTTGAAAGCCAAGTTGAAACTGTATTGTACGGATCCTGACCACGAGGATTTTGACACGGCTATTCAGGATGTCTTTTTGGGTACAATCCCATATATGACGGCAAAAGGAACATTCGTTATCAACGGCGCGGAACGCGTAGTCGTTTCCCAGTTGCACCGTTCACCGGGAGTGTTCTTCGGGCAGAGCCTCCATGCCAACGGCACGAAATTGTATTCGGCACGAATCATTCCGTTCCGTGGCTCCTGGATTGAATTCGCTACCGACATTAACAACGTCATGTATGCATACATCGACCGCAAAAAGAAATTGCCGGTCACGACCCTGCTGCGTGCAATTGGGTTTGAAAGCGACAAGAATATACTGGAATGCTTCGGCCTTTGCGAGGAAGTCAAGGTTTCCAAAACGGCCTTGAACAAGGTTCTTGGACGCAAACTGGCCGCGCGCGTGCTGAAAACATGGGTAGAGGACTTTGTTGATGAAGATACCGGCGAAGTAGTTACAATAGAACGTAACGAAGTGGTTATCGACCGCGAAACGGTGTTGGAAAAACAGCACATAGAAGCAATCCTGGAATCCAATACACCGACCATTCTGTTGCACAAGGAAGAAAACAATTCCATAGACTACACCATTATTTTCAATACCTTGCAGAAGGACCCGAGCAACTCGGAGAAGGAAGCCGTATTGTACATATACCGTCAGTTACGCAATGCCGAGCCGGCTGATGACTCCACCGCCCGCGAAGTAATCAACAACCTGTTCTTCTCGGAAAAACGTTACGATTTGGGTGAAGTGGGCCGTTATCGCATCAACCGCAAGTTGGGCCTTTCAACTGACATGTCTGTCAGGGTATTGACAAAAGAAGACATTACTGAAATCATCAAATATCTGATAGAGCTGATCAACTCCAAAGCCGAGGTGGATGATATTGACCACTTGAGCAACCGTCGTGTGCGCACGGTAGGCGAACAGCTCTACAACCAGTTTGCGGTTGGCCTGGCCCGTATGACCCGTACCATCCGTGAACGTATGAACGTACGTGACAACGAGGTGTTTACGCCGGTTGATTTGATAAACGCAAAGAGCATATCTTCGGTAATCAATTCGTTCTTTGGCACCAACCAGTTGTCGCAGTTTATGGACCAGCAGAACCCGTTGGCCGAAATCACACACAAGCGCCGTTTGTCGGCTCTCGGACCTGGCGGCTTGAGCCGTGACCGTGCCGGATTCGAGGTGCGTGATGTACACTATACGCATTACGGCCGTCTGTGCCCGATTGAAACCCCGGAAGGCCCGAATATCGGATTGATCTCTTCCTTGTGTATTTACGCGAAAATCAATGAACTGGGCTTTATCGAAACTCCTTACCGCAAGGTAAAGGATTCCGTGGTTGATTTGAGTCCGGAAGGTGTTGAATACTTGACTGCCGAAGAAGAAGAAAACCTGACTGTGGCACAGGGAAATGCACCGTTGGATGAAAACGGGCACTTTATCCGTTCCAAAGTCAAATCACGTTATGAGGCAGACTTCCCTGTGGTTGACCCGTCCGAAGTACATTTGATGGACGTTTCTCCTTCGCAGATTGCATCCATTGCTGCCGCCTTGATTCCGTTCCTGGAGCACGATGATGCCAACCGTGCGTTGATGGGTTCGAACATGATGCGCCAGGCCGTGCCCTTGTTGCGCAGCGAAGCTCCGATTGTCGGCACCGGTATTGAAGGCCAGCTGATCAAGGATTCGCGTACGCAAATTATGGCGGAAGGCGCAGGAGAAGTGGTATATGTGGATGCCGATGTCATCAAAATCAAATATGACCGTACGGAAGAAGAAGAATTTGTCAGCTTTGATTCCGCGGTAAAAGAATATAAGATTCCGAAATTCCAGCGTACCAACCAGAATACGACCATAGACCTGCATCCTCTGGTTCGCAAAGGCGAACGTGTGGAGGAAGGACAGATTCTGACCGAAGGCTATTGCACGCAGAATGGTGAACTTGCCATCGGAAAGAACCTGAAAGTGGCTTACATGCCGTGGAAAGGCTATAACTTCGAGGATGCCATTGTCATTAATGAACGTGTTGTCCGCGAAGACATATTTACCTCTGTCCATGTGGTGGAACAGTTGCTCGAAGTGCGCGAAACCAAGCGCGGTATGGAAGAATTCACGTCCGACATACCCAATGTGAGCGAAGATGCAACCAAAGACCTGGATGAAAACGGAATTATTCGTATCGGTGCCCGTATAGAGCCCGGAGATATCATTATCGGCAAGATTACTCCGAAGGGCGAATCGGACCCGTCGCCGGAAGAAAAACTGCTGCGTGCCATTTTTGGCGATAAAGCCGGTGACGTGAAAGATGCTTCGCTGAAAGCCACACCATCCTTGTCGGGAGTGGTTATCGGCAAACGTCTGTTTGCAAAGGCACAGAAAGACCGTAAGGCGAAAGCAGCAGACAAAGCCATACTGCCGAAGCTTGATGAGGAATTTGAAGCAAAGGCAGCCGAGTTGAAAGAAATATTGATAAAGAAACTGCTGGTATTGACTGAAGGCAAGACATCGGCGGGAGTAAAAGATTTCCTGGGAACGGATGTCATTACGAAAACCAGCAAGTTTACGGCTGAGCGTCTGCGCGATGTGGACTATTCCATGGTACAGCTGACCAAATGGACAACGGACGAATCCAGAAATCGTCAGATCCGCGCAGTGATAATGAACTATCTGAAAAAGTACAAGGAACTGGATGCCAGCATCAAACGTCGCAAGTTCAATATCACGATTGGTGATGAGCTGCCCAATGGAATCATGCAGCTGGCCAAAGTATACATTGCCAAAAAACGTAAAATCCGCGTGGGCGACAAAATGGCCGGCCGTCACGGAAACAAAGGTATCGTTTCGCGTATTGTGCGTCAGGAAGACATGCCATTCCTTGCCGATGGAACTCCGGTGGATATTGTTCTGAACCCGCTGGGTGTACCATCCCGTATGAATCTCGGACAAATTTTTGAGGCTGTTCTGGGCTGGGCAGGTAAGGAACTCGGTGTGAAGTTCGCAACGCCCATTTTCGATGGCGCCTCGCTTGAAGATTTGAACCAGTGGACGGAAAAGGCCGGTTTGCCCCAATATGGCAAAACCTACTTGTATGATGGTGGAACCGGTGAGCGTTTTGACCAGCCGGCTACAGTGGGAGTAACCTACATGCTGAAACTGGGACACATGGTAGATGACAAGATGCATGCACGTTCCATTGGACCGTACTCGCTGATTACCCAGCAACCGTTGGGAGGTAAGGCACAGTTCGGTGGCCAGCGTTTCGGTGAAATGGAGGTATGGGCACTGGAAGCATTTGGCGCGGCACATATCCTGCAGGAAATACTGACTGTCAAATCGGATGATGTCATGGGCCGTGCACGCACCTATGAGGCAATCGTGAAAGGAGAACCGATGCCTACACCCGGAATTCCGGAATCACTTAACGTCTTGTTGCACGAACTTCGTGGACTGGCCTTGAGTATTAATTTGGAATAAATGTCTGCCGGATTTCCTGCAAATCCCTTTGCGAAAAGCATGCAGGAAACGGGAAGGAACAATTAAAAACGATAATAAAGAATTAAATAAGAAGTATGGCTTTTAAGAATGATAATAAAAAGGCAAGTTTCAGCAAAATCTCCATTGGATTAGCATCTCCGGAGGAGATTCTGAAACTTTCGAGCGGTGAAGTGTTGAAACCGGAAACAATCAATTACCGTACTTACAAACCGGAACGCGATGGCTTGTTCTGTGAGCGTATATTTGGTCCTACACGTGATTATGAATGCCATTGCGGCAAATACAAACGCATACGCTACAAAGGTATCGTGTGTGACCGGTGCGGTGTAGAGGTAACAGAAAAGAAAGTCCGCCGTGAGCGTATGGGACATATCCAACTGGTTGTTCCGGTTGCCCATATCTGGTATTTCCGATCCCTGCCCAACAAAATGGGCTATTTGCTCGGCATGCCCACAAAAAAGCTGGACGCCATTATTTATTATGAGCGTTATGTCATCATCCAACCCGGTATATTGGATGGACAAATGCATGGCGAAACCCAGCTGGCTACCGGTGAATTGCTTACGGAAGACGAATATCTGGACATAATGGAAGCCCTGCCACGCGAAAACCAGATGCTTGATGACAAGGATCCGAACAAGTTCATTGCCAAAATGGGTGCGGAAGCAGTCTGCGACTTGTTGGAGCGTCTGGATCTGGACAAACTTTCTTATGAGTTGCGTGACAAGGCCAGCAAGGATACATCACAACAACGCAAGGCGGAAGCCCTGAAACGTTTGCAGGTTGTGGAATCGTTCCGCGCATCACGTCCGCGTAACCGACCGGAATGGATGATCGTGAAAATCGTGCCCGTAATCCCGCCGGAGCTGCGCCCGTTGGTTCCGCTGGATGGAGGCCGTTTTGCCACATCCGACCTGAATGACCTGTACCGCCGTGTCATTATCCGTAACAACCGTCTGAAACGTTTGTTGGAAATCAAGGCTCCCGAAGTGATTTTGCGTAATGAAAAGCGCATGTTGCAGGAAGCGGTTGATTCGCTGTTTGACAACTCACGCAAGTCAAGTGCAGTCAAGTCGGACGCAAACCGCCCGTTGAAATCATTGTCCGACAGCCTGAAAGGCAAGCAGGGACGTTTCCGTCAGAACCTGCTCGGTAAGCGTGTCGATTATTCCGCACGTTCCGTAATTGTGGTCGGACCCGAACTGAAAATGGGTGAATGCGGCTTGCCGAAAGACATGGCGGCCGAGTTGTACAAACCGTTTGTCATCCGCAAACTGATTGAACGCGGAATTGTCAAGACGGTTAAGTCGGCCAAGAAAATCATTGACCGCAAGGACCCCGTTATCTGGGATATTCTGGAATATGTCATGAAAGGACATCCGGTGCTGTTGAACCGTGCCCCGACATTGCACCGTCTGGGTATCCAGGCTTTCCAGCCCAAAATGATAGAAGGAAAAGCAATCCAGTTGCACCCGCTGGCCTGTACGGCGTTCAATGCCGACTTCGATGGCGACCAGATGGCCGTACACCTGCCTTTGAGCAACGAAGCCATTCTGGAAGCGCAACTCTTGATGCTCCAGTCGCATAATATCCTGAATCCGGCAAACGGCGCTCCTATCACGGTGCCTTCGCAGGACATGGTTCTTGGTTTGTATTACATCACCAAACCCCGCGACAAAGCCAAAGGCGAAGGCCTGAGGTTCTATTCGCCGGAAGAAGCGGAAATAGCATATAACGAAGGCAAGGTTGACCTGCACGCATGGATTCACGTGAAAACCATGGATGTGAACGATAAGGGCGAACTGGAACTGATGAACATCAAAACCACAGTCGGACGTATACTGGTGAACAAGTGTGTGCCGAAAGAAGTCGGTTTTGTGAACGAACTCTTGTCCAAAAAGTCATTGCGCGACATTATCGGTAAGGTAATCAAGGTTTGCGGTATGGCTACTGCTGCCAAGTTCCTGGATGATATCAAGGACTTGGGGTATTACATGGCCTTCAAGGGCGGACTGTCGTTTAACCTGGGTGATATCATCATTCCGGCTGAAAAAGAACAGCTGGTTGCCGAAGGAAATGCCGAGGTTGAAGAAATCCAGAACAACTACAACATGGGTTTCATTACCAACAACGAACGCTACAACCAGATTATCGATACATGGACACACGTCAACTCCAAACTGTCCAACGTATTGATGAAACAGCTTGCGGCCGACAACCAGGGATTCAACTCCGTATATATGATGCTGGATTCCGGTGCACGTGGTTCAAAGGAACAGATCCGTCAGTTGTCGGGTATGCGTGGCTTGATGGCAAAACCGCAGAAAGCCGGTGCCGAAGGCGGACAAATCATTGAAAACCCGATTTTGTCCAACTTTAAGGAAGGCTTGTCTGTGTTGGAATACTTCATTTCCACACACGGTGCACGTAAGGGTCTGGCCGATACGGCCTTGAAGACGGCTGATGCCGGATACCTGACCCGTCGTCTGGTTGATGTTTCGCATGACGTGATTGTTACGGAAGAAGATTGCGGCACGTTGCGCGGACTGGTGGCTACCGAACTGAAAAACAACGAAGAAGTGGTGGCTTCCCTGTATGAACGTATCTTGGGACGTGTTTCCGTACATGATGTATATCATCCTACTACGGGCGAACTGATTGTCGCAGCCGGAGAAGAAATACGCGAAGAAGCGGCCCAGATTATTCAGGAATCGCCGATTGAGCGCGTTGAAATCCGTTCCGTATTGACCTGCGAGTCGAAGAGGGGCGTATGTGCCAAGTGTTACGGCCGTAACCTGGCAACCGGTAAAATGGTCAACCGCGGCGAGGCTGTCGGCGTAATCGCAGCCCAGTCAATCGGTGAGCCGGGAACACAGCTGACACTTCGTACGTTCCACGTCGGTGGTGTGGCTTCCAACGTGGCTGCCGAAAACAGCATCGTCTTGCGTTACGATGGCCGCGTAGAGTTTGACGAACTGCGTACCGTGGATGTTGTGAACGATGACAAATCGGAATACCAGGTTGTTGTCAGCCGTCTGACGGAAATGCGTGTCATTGACCCGAATACGGGCATTGTTCTGACGACACAGAACGTGCCTTACGGTTCCAAGTTGTTCGTGAAAGACCAGGATATCTGCACCAAAGGCACCAAGGTCTGCGAATGGGACCCGTTCAATGCCGTTATCATTGTGGAAAATGACGGTGAAATCCGTTTTGAGGATGTTGTGGAAAACGTTACGTTCAAGACGGAAATTGATGATGCCACCGGATTGCGCGAAAAGATTATCATTGAATCCAAAGACAGGAACAAAGTGCCCAGCGCGCATATTGTGGATAAACAAGGCGATGTCTTGCGCACGTACAACCTGCCTGTGGGCGCCCACCTGGTTCTGGAAGATGGCGACAAGGTGAAGGTCGGACAAATGTTGATCAAGATTCCGCGTGCAGTCGGCAAAGCCGGTGATATTACCGGTGGTCTGCCCCGCGTAACGGAATTGTTCGAGGCCCGCAACCCGTCCAATCCGGCTGTCGTGGCTGAAATCGATGGTGAAGTAACCTTCGGTAAAATCAAACGCGGTAACCGTGAATTGTCGGTAACTTCCAAGTCGGGCGAAGTCAAGAAATACATGATTCCGCTGTCCAAACAGATTCTTGTGCAGGAAAACGACTTCGTACGTGCCGGAACGCCGTTGTCGGATGGCGCCATTACGCCGACCGATATCCTGCTGATCAAGGGCCCGACGGCTGTACAGGACTACATTGTGAACGAAGTGCAGGATGTTTACCGCCTGCAAGGTGTGAAAATCAACGACAAGCACTTTGAAGTTATCGTGCGTCAGATGATGCGTAAGGTTGAAATTCAGGACCAGGGCGATACGCGCTTCCTGGAAAAACAGGTAGTGGACAAGAACGAGTTCATGGAAGAAAACGACCGTATCTGGGGCAAGAAAGTTGTTACCGATGCCGGCGACTCGGAAACGTTGAAACCCGGCCAGATAATCACCGCACGCAAGTTGCGTGATGAAAATTCCATGCTGAAACGCAGGGACTTGAAACTGGTGCAGACCCGTGATGCCGTTCCGGCCACTTCGAGCCAGATTTTGCAGGGAATTACCCGTGCCGCCTTGCAGACCAGCAGCTTTATGTCGGCTGCTTCGTTCCAGGAAACAACGAAGGTACTGAACGACGCTGCCATCAACGGCAAGGTGGACAAACTGGAAGGTATGAAGGAAAACGTGATTTGCGGACATCTGATTCCTGCCGGTACAGGTCTGCGCGATTTCGACAAACTGATTGTCGGTTCGCGTGACGAGTACGACAAGTTGATGACAGCACGCAAGAATGTTACGGACATTACGACTACTACCAATGTGTAAAATGGTATAAGCGTTAGCTTGTAATAAATCCGGCCAACCTCGAAAAAGGTTGGCCGGATTGTTTTTTTAAATTTGTCAAATTATTTTTTGCAAATACCGATTTTTTATTCTATTTTTGCGAAACTAAATCAAATCAGGGAAAAGGACCATGAAAACTATTTTCTGCAAACAGAAAATTTTAATTTTTGCATTAGGTCTGGCTGGTGCCAGTATGTTATCTGGATGCAAGGATAAAAATGAGCCACAAATAGTTCAACCGCACGATGTGGTATATGAATTTGGTCGAGACAATTTTGACGCATTCAGTCCCAGTTATAATTTTATCGCGACACTAGATTCTGCCGAAGTAACAAATGTTATATTACAAAGCGATGAAAAAAGTTGGGGTTATTTTGGTGTATCAAGAATAAGATTTGATATAGAACAAGAAATTCTTATTTTTGTAAAGCCAGAAAAAATGCACAAAATAAAATGTCGCGGAACTTTATACGATGTAAATATAAACAATCAGGAAGATAGTGCGTTCCTTGTTAACATGGGCTTCAAACTTGAAAATATTGTTTATGAAAAACAAGGAACTAATCAAAAACAAAGATAAAAAACAAAGGAGCAAACAATGCGTTTAACAAAAAAAATACCATATAAATTAAAAACATTAATACCTGCATTGGGTTTGGCGGGTGCCAGCATGTTCAGTGCATGTGAATCTAATGAACCTGTAATAAAACAACACGATACAATATATACATTTGGACCAGGAAATTGGTTTGATGCACAAGAAGAACAAAATATTATTGCATCTGCAGATTCTGCAAACGTCAGATATGTTGTTCTTGAAAGCAATGGCGAAGCCTATCATGGTTCGGGCTCCTTTATTATAAAAGCCAACATAATGATGTTGCTTGATAATATACCAGAAAAAAACCTTTATAAAATGCGGGGCAGTGGTATTTTACGAGATGTAAATATACAAAGCAAAGAAGACAGCATTTATCTGACTGACTTTGGCTTTGTTTTTGCTGATGCCGTTAATTATGCAAAACAAGAACAAAAACAACGTTAAAAAATCTGGCAAATGCCAGATTTTTTTGTGAATTTTTGATTGATATTGCGGGAGATTTATTCTTGTTTCTTTCGTATCCGTTTAATCCATAAATAGTATCCGCTAACCGGTAATGTTCCACCTGTCATGGCAGCGATGAAATAAAGTATTTTCGTCCAGATGCCGCCCCAGGATCCGGTATGGAATGCATAGAACCAACCGCGTAAGGTTTGCGATTTGGGTAAATCCTGATAGTATTGGATATGCCGGATTTTACCGTTTTCTGGGTCAAATTTTGCGGTATCCGTACGGCGCACTGCAGATTCCGGATCAGGTGCGATTTGTGCATTGTCCATATTGAGTTTTATGCTTTTGTATTGCGGATAATGCATCTGCAATTCTGCCAGCGCGTTGTCCCAAACGGCATAATTGAATGCCGGTTTTTCCTGTTTTGTTTGTTGTTCTGCCGGTTCTTGCCGGTTTTTGTTTTGCCCGGTCACGGCTGTTGTTTGTGTGTTTGCACCGAACAGGGAATATGCGGCATTCCGGTACCAGCCGAACGACCATGTCAGTCCGGTCAGGGCCATCAGGAGCAGGAACAAGGTTGCATAAAAACCTAATGCTACGTGGCTGTCATGGACAAACCTGCGCCATCCTTTGTTGCAGGACAGTGTCAGACGGTTTTTCAGTGCCTTGCGGGAGCGTGGAATCCAGATAACAAGCCCGCTAATGAGAATCAGAACCATGAGCAGCGTGCTGATGCCGACGATGGTTTTGCCGAAAGACTGTTCACCTTTCTGTGCCGGCGCGTCCAGCAGCCATCTGTGCAGTTTTCGTACTTGCTGGAAAAAGCGGTTTCCCTCAATCCAACCGATAACCTCACCGGTGTACGGGTTTACGCTCAGTGTCTTGCGTCCGGAATTTGTGAAGGACACCTGGCAGGTTTCATCATGCCGGCCGGAATATTGCAATGCTGTGAGCTGCAGGCTGTCGGGGATTTGTCTGCTTATGCGTGCAACCAGTTCCGATGGTTTGAGTTTGGCGCAATGGGTGATGTTTTCCACCCGATAAAGCTGTGGCTTTTGCGCCCGCGTGATTTCCTGCTCGAAAACTAATATTGCGCCTGAAAGGCAAATAATGCTGATAATCACCCCGACCGGAACAGATAGCCACAGGTGCAGTTTCCTGAAAAGTTTCTTCATGTTTTTATTTGTTTGCGGCAAGCCTGCCCGGTCCTTTTTGTGGACAGGCAGGCCTGGAAGTGAACGTTGTCAGTTTGTTAGTTCAGTGGAATCATTTTGCCCGTACCGGCAATAGTGGTGCTTCCGCTGACGGTTATTCCGGGGGTTGCGGAGGCTGTTTCCGGATTGATTTTGTAGATAACCGGATTTCCATTGTTTACGGAAATGGGCATATAGGCATAACCGTTTTCGAAATAGGGTGCGGAACCGAAACTGTTGATTTGGTCTTTGGCGGGCAATCCCGTTACGTAAGTCAGTTTTTTCGATTCTCCATCGAAAATGGCCAGTTCGCTTGCTACGAATCCGCTTTCCGTGAGCGGGCGGTCGTACATGAGCAGCAGGAAGTAGCTGCCTGTAATGTGCCAGCTGCGCTGGAAAGCCTTTCCTGAACTTTGTTCTTCCATGTTGCAGTAATAACTGTCGTCAAAAGTTTCCGTGCCGGCCTTGATGCGTACAACGCCGGCCGGCAGGGTGGTTTGCTGGCGCGCATCGGACATGGTTTTCGCATAGCTTGGCGAAAATATGTATATGTCGCCATTATCGGCTGTCCAGATCATCTGGTAGTACTGTGATCTGTTCCGGCCGCAGGCATAACTGATTTTGTCCGTTTTGATAAGTTTTTTGCCGGTCAGGGTTTCATCATCGAAGATGGCAATCCAGCATTCATTCGGATATTGTGTCCACTGCAATTCATCCTTGTCGTAGGCTCCGCTGCCCGAACCTCCCGACTCGGTTTTGATCAGCTCCTCGTTGCCTGGCAAAACCCATTTGTAGCTGCCGTCCTCGTTTTTCTGCATGCAACCGTATTGGCTCAGTCCCATCGGTACGGCAGCGCTGTATATCTTGCCGTTGTATTCCACTAATCCGGCAAGGGTTACATATTCACCGTTGCCCAGGAAATTTTCTGAAAGATAGGTGGAATCCATTGTGTTGGTTGTATATGATTCGGTTGCAGGGTTCAGATAGGAAATGAGAATGGCTTGAGGTATATAGCCGTTCGCGTCGGCCCATTCCGTTTTTCCGTTGCCGGTGGAAGTGGTCATGATGTAGTCTTTATAGATTCCCCAGGTAGTGAATCGTGACACCTTGAATTCCTTGTCGCGTTTTTTCAGGTTGTAGTTGCTGTCCATAATGAAGGATTGCGTTGTTCCGGCTTCACCTTGATTGTAGTTGAGGGCATACAGGTATTTGTTGTCGTAAAAGACCCAGTAAGTGGCTCCTTCGTTTACGAGCCCGTTTCCTACCGGTGAAATGCTGCCTTCATCCAATGTGGTTGCCGTGAGCAGGACGTTGGTTTCCTGGCCGGATACGCTTGTGGCGGATGCGATGACGTATTCGCCTTTTCGGGTTGCCGTGTCTGGCGTTGCGGGTTCATCGCATGCCGTGAATGTTGTTCCTGTTATCGCTGTGGCAACGATTACTGCAAAAAAAATGTTTTTTTTCTTCATGTCTTTGATTATTATTTGTTTGTTGATATGTTGATTGGTTTTTTATTGTCTGACATGTTTTTTGTGCTGATGTTTGTGCCGGGTGTCATTGCTGAGATGTATCCGGAATTTGCCGTAAAAGGCTCTTCCTGCCTTTTGCAGGCTGAAATTGTCATACAGTTTTTCATCCGTCAGGTTCTTGCATTCGAATGCGATGTTGTAGCGCCCGTGTTCCATGCTGTAGCTCAGGCTTATGTTGTGCGAAAACTGGTTTGGTACCATGTAGGCCGTGTTGCTGGAACCGAAAATCTCCGAGTAGTAGCTGAAACTGTGTAAGTATTGGTTGTCATACGTGATTGTCAGCCTGTTTCCTTTTTTGCAGAGGTCGTTCCAGTGGAAGTTGATGTCGCAGTCGGCAAACAGGTAGGGCAGGTTGGGCATCCGCTGGCGATAGGCCGGATTTGCAGCGGTGCTGCCAATGATTGTTTTCATGTTGTCGCGTACGTTCATTTGCGTGAAGTTTCCGCCTATGCTCAACCATTTGCTGAAATCGTATCGTGCTGAGATGTTGTAGCCCAGCGTCAGTACTTTGCCGTAGTTAATGTAGGTGGCCGCCTGTTTGCCGCCATCCAGGTCGGCAATGTTTCGTTGGATGTAGTCTTGTGTGTTGCGGTAAACGAAACCGCTTTCGGCATATATGCTGTGCTTGCCGAAAGTGGCGTTGTAGCTTAAATTGAAATTCAGGTTGTCGCTTTTTTCCGGCCGGAGGCTGACTTCACCCATTTCCAGGTCTTCGTCGCCGAACATTTCTTCAATGGTGGGCAGGCGGCATGCTTTTTCATAGGACAGCTTGGCTTGCAGGCCGGATAGGATAAAATATGTGCCGGCAACTCCATAGCCCCAGGAGTCGGATGTGCGTGTTGTACGTACATATTCGGTTAGTTTTGAGTCGGTTGCCATCGGACCGGCTACAAACTGGTTGTAATATTTCCCGAATACGGAAATGTTCCAGTGTTCCGAGGGCATCAGCCGGTAGGAAAGTCCCGATATGTTTTTGCGCGTTTCCTTCGGGATGGCAAATTCCTGTTCTTCCGTAGCCAGCAGTGATGTTGTTTTGCGGTGGAATGTGTTTAGTACATGATTCAGTGTGAAACTGTGCATTTTTCCGATGCGGTAGTTCAAGGTCAATGTGCCGTTCCAATTGTCGTTGTTGAGGCGTGCGTGCTGGTAGGACTGTTCGCCGGGCGAGTTCATGAGCTGTTTTTCGCCCAGCCAGTTGTATTCGTATCTTGCTGTGTCTATGTTGGTGGTTATGTTCCGGTTGTAGTTGGCTGTCAGTGTGAGGTCAAGGCCTTTTGTGAACAGATTGTGCTTGCTGTATTCCAGGGATGGCATCAGCGAGTAACCGCGCCGGTGTTTTTCTCCGTAAACGATTTTCTGGCGTACGCCGGTTTGTATTTCCTGGTACATGCGCGAGTAGGTGAAACCGAACATGAGCCGGTCTGTCCATTTCTTGTCCACAATTCCGATTTTTGCAATGGCAGCTTCGTTGTGGTAGGTGTCGTTGAATCGTCTGACCCGTACGATGTTGCTTTCATCAATCGCGTTGTCGCCACCGAAGTTCTGCACGGATGTGTTTACGTAATAATTGTTGTCCGAATAGTTCTGGAATGCGTTTATTTCGTATGTAAGTCCGTTCTTGAAAGTCTGTCCGAAATTGACGGATGATTTGTGCGTGTTGAACGACCCGCCGGAATAGGACATGTCCAGAAACCATTGGCGCCGCTTTTTGCCCGTAACGATATTGATGATTCCACCGATGGCATCGGCTCCGAATCCGACCGGTACGACACCGCGGTATATTTCAATGCGGTCGGCAAAGTTGATGGGGATGTTGTTCAGTCCGAATGAACTGCCAACGCCTTCCTGCGGCACGCCATCAATGAATATCTTGACATGGTTCCCGCTGAAACCGTCAAGGGTTATCTGCATGTCGGAGCCCACGCCGCCCGATTCCCTGAGTTTCAGCCCGGGAGCTTTGGACAAAGCCTCGCCCAGGTTCTTGGTCGTGTTTTGTAGTCCCTTCGTGTCTACAGCAACGGCATTGTATGCGGAGCGTTTCACACGGCTCACACCGTTGGATGCGACGACAACTTCTTGCAGTTCCGTAACGCTTGTTTCGAGCACGATGTCTTGCCGCAAATCTTCATTCGGTTGTAGACGGATTGCCCTTTCTGTTGTTTTGAAACCTATGGCGGATACAATGAGCGTATAATTTCCGGCAGGCACTTCCATGCGGAACGTGCCGTTTTCATCTGTGCTGCAGCCGGTATTGGCCTCTTTTAGGAATACGGTTGCAAAGTCAATGTTGTCTTTCTCGCTGGAAATGACTTTGCCGGAGATACTGGCATTGTTGGAAAATATTTTTTCCGGAAACAGGCAGATTGCCATAACCAGGCAAAGGAATGAAAATGTGTGTCGTTTGTCGGTCGTTTTCAAAATATCTACGTTTTTTCTCGGCTGCAAAAGTAGTTGGAGGTTGAAAAATCGGCAATCGCTAAAAATGGGTATTTTTACGGGGGAAATTTTGCCGGCAAATTCATGGTTTTTAGGTATCCTTTTGCGGCTGCTTTTGGGTGCGGGGCCGGAGAAATGCTGTTCAGCCGTCTTGTAACAAAAAAAATGAGCGCATCCGGAATCATGGATGCGCTCACGTGCTGAGGACAAGGGTATTAATATTCACCCCAGGCTTTGATTTGTATGTCTTCCTGCTTCATGTTGGTAAAAGCAATGATAAACGCGCTTGCCAACCGTGCGTTGGTTATCAGCGGAATGTTGTGGTCTATGGCCGAGCGGCGTATTTTGTAGCCGTTGGTCAGCTCGCGGCTCGAATGGTTTTTCGGAATGTTGATAACCAGGTCGAAAACATGTTTCGCCATCAGGTCCAGCACATTCTCGCCATCTTCATCGGGCCAGTTCACAACCTTGGCATTCACGCCGTTTTCTTGCAGGAATTTGGCTGTCCCGTGTGTGGCGTAAATGTTGTAACCGTGTTGCTGCAGCAGTTTGCAGGGGTCGAGCAGGTCCACTTTCGATTTGACCGCACCCGACGAAACCATAATGGCCTTGTCCTTGCGCGGAATGTTGTTCCCGACGGAAATCATGGCATTCAGCAAGGCTTCGTCCATGTCGCTGCCCAGGCAGCCCACCTCGCCGGTGGACGACATGTCCACGCCCAGAACGGGGTCGGCCTTGTGCAGGCGCGCAAACGAGAACTGCGAAGCCTTCACGCCCACATAGTCGATGTCGAAATCATTCTTTTCGGGCTTTTTGAATTCCGCGCCCAACATGATGCGTGTTGCCGTATCAATGAAGTTGTATTTCAGTATTTTGCTTACGAACGGGAACGAACGCGATGCCCGCAGGTTGCACTCGATAACCTTGATTTCGTTGTTCCGTGCCAGGAACTGGATATTGAACGGGCCGGAAATGTGCAGTGCTTTCGCAATCTGCCGGCTGATGCGTTTGATGCGTCGTCCGGTTTCGTAATAGATTTTTTGTGCGGGGAACACCATGGTCGCGTCGCCGGAGTGTACGCCGGCAAATTCAACGTGTTCCGAGATGGCGTAAACCACGATTTCGCCGTTCTGCGCGACGGCATCGAACTCTATTTCCTTCGTGTTTTCCAGGAATTGGGACACAACGACAGGAAACTCCTTGGACACTTTGGAGGCCTCGTTCAGGAAAGTCCTCAATTCAGCGTGGTCGTAGCAGACATTCATGGCCGCACCGCTCAAAACATAGCTCGGGCGCACCAGAACGGGATAGCCTACTTTGTCGATAAAGGCTTCAATGTCCTCGAAACTTGTCAGTTCCTTCCAGGCCGGCTGGTCTATGCCCAGTTCGTCGAGCATGGCCGAGAATTTCTCGCGGTTTTCGGCACGGTCTATATCGACAGGCGATGTTCCCAACACAGGCACGTGCTGGCGGTACAGCTTCATGGCCAGGTTGTTCGGGATTTGTCCGCCCATGGACACGATGACGCCTTTGGGTTTTTCCAGGTCGAGGATATCAAGCACGCGTTCCAACGACAATTCATCGAAATACAGGCGGTCGCACATGTCGTAGTCCGTGCTGACGGTTTCAGGATTGTAGTTTATCATGACGGACTCGTAGCCCAGTTTGCGGGCGGTCTGCACGGCATTGACCGAGCACCAGTCAAATTCCACGGATGAACCGATGCGGTATGCGCCTGAACCCAATACGACAATTGATTCCTTGTCGGTGTGCCGTTGCGGCTGGTAGGCTGCGCCTTCGCCGTAGGTCATGTACAGGTAATTCGTTTTGTCCGGATTCTCGGATGCCACCGTGTTGATGCGCCGGATTTTCGGCACTATGTTGTTTTGCTTTCGCCATGCACGTACACGCAGGTTTTCCGCTTCCATGTTTCCGTCCGGGTTTTCTACATAACGGGCAATCTGGAAATCGGAAAAACCGAGGCGTTTGGCTTCGGCAAGGACATCTGCCGGCAAATCTTCTATTTTGTTGTATTTTGAAAGGATTTGTGTATAGTCAACAATGTTCTTCAGCTTGTTCAGGAACCATTTGTCTATTTTGGTCAGTGCTTCGATTTGCTCGACGGTGTAGCCTTTTTGCAGGGCATCGGCAATTGCGAAAATACGCAGGTCCGTCGGATGCGAAAGGGCCTCTTCCACATTGTCGAAGGTCAGATCCTTGTTGCCGACAAAACCGTGCATTCCCTGGCCAATCATGCGCAGGCCTTTTTGCATGATTTCTTCAAACGATTGTCCGATGGACATGATTTCGCCGACCGATTTCATGCTGGAGCCGATTTCGCGGCTGACTCCGGCAAATTTGGTCAGGTCCCAGCGTGGTATTTTGACAATCATGTAATCGACACTTGGGGCAACGTATGCGGAATTGCGGGTACCCATTTCGCCGATTTGGTCCAGCGTGTAGCCCAACGCAAGTTTGGCGGCAACAAAGGCAAGCGGATAGCCGGAGGCTTTGGAGGCCAGGGCCGACGAGCGGCTCAAACGTGCGTTGATTTCAATGATACGGTAGTCGTTGGTCTGTGCGTTGAATGCGTACTGAATGTTACATTCGCCCACTATGCCGATGTGGCGGACCACACGCACGGAAATTTCCTGCAACATGTTGATTTGTTCCTGCGTGAGCGATATAATCGGTGCGACCACGATACTTTCGCCGGTGTGGATGCCGAGCGGGTCGAAGTTTTCCATCGGAACTACCGTGAAGCAACGGTCCTTTTTGTCGCGGATGACTTCAAATTCAATCTCTTTCCAGCCTTTCAGGCTTTCTTCAACGAGGATTTGCGGCGAGTAGGCCAGTGCGGATTCGCACAATGTGCGGAACTCCTGTTCGTTGGCGCAAATACCCGAACCCAGACCGCCCAAGGCGTAAGCGGAGCGCACCATGACAGGATAACCTATCTTGCGGGCAACCTTCAATGCATCTTCCAGGCTTTCAACCGCCTGCGAGTGGGGCGTGAGCGCATTGATTTCTTTCAGTTTCTGTACGAACAAATCGCGGTCCTCCGTAATCATGATGGCCTCGACCGAAGTGCCCAATACTTCGACACCGTATTTTTTCAGCGTGCCGTTCAGATACAATTCGGTACCGCAATTCAGGGCGGTTTGTCCACCGAAAGCCAGCAAAATGCCGTCAGGGCGTTCTTTCTTGATGATTTCGGTTACGAAATACGGCGTGATGGGCAGAAAATACACGGTGTCGGCCACGCCCTCCGAGGTCTGGATGGTGGCAATGTTCGGATTAATCAACACGGTTTCAATGCCTTCTTCGCGCATTGCTTTGAGCGCTTGCGAGCCGGAATAGTCAAACTCGCCGGCCTGGCCTATTTTCAAGGCTCCTGAACCTAAAAGAATTACTTTTTTCATTTGCTGGGGTGCTTGTTAAATGGTTGTTTATGATAATAAATTGCCGTATAAAAAAAATGCGTTGGCCGTTTGAAACGGAAAACGCATTTGCTGTTTTGGAATATGAAATAAGGTATGTAAACCTGAACATGAATATTGCAACGAATATGTCCTCATTTGAAATCCGAATAAATTCCGTGCAAAGGTAAACATATTCTGAAAAACAGGCAACAGTTCCCTTTTGAAAAGCATTTTGGATTGTTTTAAGGTAAAAACTCGTCGTTTTGTTCTTTGACTGTTTGTTTTATTGTCAAAAAGTTATTTTCTTTGCGGCTGTTGAGACAAAATAATAGACAAACGTATAAATATCTGACGTGATTTATGTGTGGAATAGTAGGGTATATCGGGCCTCGGCAGGCCTTCCCGATCTTGATCAAGGGCCTGCACCGCTTGGAGTATCGGGGCTATGACAGTGCCGGTGTGGCACTGTTGAATGAACATTGCGAGTTGAATGTTTACAAGTCGAAAGGCAAGGTGGCCGATTTGGAAGCCGTCGTGCAGGATAAGGACAGTACCGGTACTGTCGGCATTGCGCATACGCGCTGGGCGACTCATGGCGAGCCAAATCAGATAAACGCGCATCCGCATGTTTCCGCATCCGGCGATATTGCTCTGATACATAATAACGGTATCATTGAAAATTATGCCGTCCTGAAACAGAGCCTGCAGGCAAATGGCTATGTCTTCAAAAGTTCTACGGATACGGAAGTCCTGGTACAATTGATTGACTATATTCTGAGAAAGGATAAGTCGGATTTGCTGACGGCGGTGCAACTGGCACTTGACAGGTGGTCGGTGCTTATGCCATAGCCATAATAGACCGGAAAAATCCTGATATGCTCGTTGCGGCCCGCAAGGGCAGCCCGCTGGTTGTCGGCATTGGGAAAGATGAATATTTTCTGGCTTCCGATGCAACACCCATAGTGGAATTTACGAGTCGGGTCGTCTATCCGGACGATGAGGAAATTGTTGTGCTGGAACGTGGTAGGGAAATTCGCATAAAGACAATAAGCAATGTGGAAAAAACACCGGAAATCAAGAAACTGGAATTGACACTAAACCAGCTGGAGAAAGGCGGTTATCCACATTTCATGCTTAAGGAAATTTTTGAACAGCCTGTGGCTCTGGCTAACAGCATGAAGGGGCGTGTCCACGTGAATCCGGAAAAAATAACGTTGGCGGGTTTTCAGGAAAACAGAGACAAGTTTCTGGCAGCCGGGCGCATCATAATCACCGCTTGCGGCACGTCATGGCATGCGGGGTTGATTGGCATGTATGCCATAGAGGAGTTTGCACGCATTCCGGTTGAGGTGGAATACTCCTCTGAATTCCGCTACCGGAAACCTGTAGTCGCTCCGGGCGATATTGTGATAGCCATTTCACAGTCAGGAGAAACAGCCGACACGCTGGCAGCCATTGAAATGGCAAAAGCGGCAGGCGCATTTATCTTTGGAATTTGCAATGTGGTCGGTGCATCCATTCCGCGTTGTGCACACGGAGGTTGTTATACGCATGTCGGACCGGAAATAGGTGTTGCCAGCACAAAGGCATTCACGGCACAAGTAACGGTATTGATTATGCTGGCTTTGTCGATAGGAAGGGAAAAAGGTACCTTGTCCGCAGAAAAATATGCCCGAATCATTCGGGAGTTGCAGGATGTACCAGAAAAAATGAGCGGTATCCTTGCCAAAAACGATATGATATCCCGATTTGCCAAGACTTTTACTTATGCACATAATTTTATCTATCTCGGTCGCGGTTATAATTTCCCGATTGCCTTGGAAGGCGCACTCAAATTGAAGGAAATTTCCTATATCCATGCAGAAGGCTATCCTGCCGCTGAAATGAAACATGGACCTATTGCGCTTATCAGCAATGAAATGCCGGTCGTGGTCATTGCCCCGCAGTCGGGAACCTATGAAAAGGTTGTCAGCAATATTCAGGAAATCAAGGCACGGAAAGGACGTATTATATCCGTGGTTACGGAAGGAGACACGTGTCCGATTATGTCATAGAAATTCCGCAGACAGAAGAATGCCTGGTGCCTTTATTGGCCTCTGTGCCTTTGCAATTGCTTGCCTATCATATTGCGGTTATAAAAGGATGCGATGTAGACCAGCCACGGAATCTGGCCAAATCCGTGACTGTGGAATAACTTCGTTTTCAGCGACATGGCATAAAATCGGATTTTATGGAAAAACAGTAAATATCCCATTTTTTTTACGTCTGTTTGGTATGGTTGTTGGAACGAACATACTGTTTTGCCCGGTCCAACAGTGGTCGGACATTGGTGGGGAAAATGAATTGTATTATCTTTGCATACTTGTGCATGTTTGTCATAACTGGCATGTGCGGATAATGTTTTTTGCAAACAAGGATTATGGCCAAGATTCAGAAAATATATGTATGTCAGAATTGTGGGGCGCATGCTTCGCAGGAATTGGGGCGTTGTCCTGCTTGCGGTGAATGGGGAACGTATGTAGAGGAAATTGTAAGCAAGGATACAAGGAAACACGTACCGATGCAGCTGTCCCGTCAAAAACCGGTGAATATCAATGATGTGGAAGTTGAACATGAAACTCGTATCGACACGCGTTGCGGTGAATTGAACAGGGTTCTGGGGGGCGGTCTGGTACCGGGTTCGCTTGTGCTTATCGGTGGGGAACCTGGCATTGGAAAATCAACACTGGTTTTGCAGGTCGTGTTGAATCTGGAGCACAAACGTACGTTGTATGTTTCCGGCGAGGAAAGTACCCGGCAGCTGAAATTGCGTGCAGAGCGGATTCGGGGGAATGCCGAACATTGCTATATTGTCAGCGAAACGGCTTTGGAGAACATGTTCGGCTATATTGAAGAGCTGCAGCCGGATATTGTGATTGTTGATTCCATACAGACCATTTCCACGGAACGTGTGGAGGCTTCTCCCGGAAGCGTTTCGCAGGTGCGCGAGTGTGCCGGGCAGATACTCAAATATGCGAAGGAACACAATCTGCCGTTTTTGATTATCGGGCATATCAACAAGGAAGGCAGCATTGCCGGCCCCAAAGTGTTGGAGCATATCGTGGATACGGTGCTTCAGTTTGAGGGTGACCAACATTATATGTACCGTATTTTGAGGGCCATAAAGAACCGTTTCGGCAGTACATCGGAACTGGGCATTTTTGAAATGCAGCAAAACGGTTTGCGTGAGGTTGCAAATCCATCCGAACTGTTGCTCTCGCAAAACCACGAGGGCTTGAGCGGTATTGCCATCGCATCGGCCATTGAAGGTATCCGGCCTTTCCTGATAGAGGTACAGGCTTTGGTCAGTTCGGCGGCTTACGGTGTACCGCAACGTAGCAGCACCGGTTTCGATTTGCGGCGACTGAACATGTTGCTGGCCGTGCTGGAAAAACGGGCGGGCTTCAAATTGGCGCAGAAGGATGTTTTTCTGAATATCGCCGGCGGCCTTAAAGTCAATGACCCTGCCATTGATCTGGCGGTGATTGCGGCGATTTTGTCGAGCAGCATGGATATTGCTATTGACCGGACCACCTGCATGACCGGCGAAATCGGGCTTTCCGGTGAAATCAGACCGGTGAACCGCATTGAACAACGCATAGCTGAGGCGCGAAAACTCGGTTTCAAGCGTATCATTGTGCCGGACCAACCTTTGGAGCAATTGGGCCGCAAACCGGCCGATATGGAAATTATACGGGCTAAAAAAGTTGAAGAAGCATTTAGAGTATTGTTCAAGTGATATTTTCTTAAAAAACATACCGGTATGAAGATAAAGGCGATTTTTTTGATGTGCCTGTCGGCGGGATTTTCCCTGTCATGTCTGGCACAGGCCGACAAGATTGTCGGGGTATATGAAGTAACCGAGACTGAAACAGGTGAAGTCTCGAAAGTGGAAATCTACAAAACCGGCAATACGTATGGTGCCAAAGTAATATGGTTGGCCGAACCTTACTATCCGGATGGAACGTTGAAGACGGACATAAAGAACCCCGATCCTGATTTGCGAGATACGCCGGCGGACAAAATTGTTCTTATAACGGGGCTGCAATATAATCCGAGCAAGGAAATGTGGGAAAAAGGCAGAATTTATCACCCTGTACATGGCAAGTTTTACAAGGTACAAATGAAGTTTGCTGATGCGGAAACATTGAATGTCAGAGGATATGTCGGGATACCGGTAGTCGGGATGACTGTTTATTGGAAGAAAATCTCATAGGATTGGCAAAAACCGAAAAAACACGTACCTTTGCAAAAAAATAATGTATGCAGCAAAATTTTTACAGACATGCCATGACATGCGGGTTGATCCTTGGCCTTGTTTTTTCGGTTAATTTTCTGCTGTCGCTTTCCAAATCCCTGTGGCTGGGACTGCTGACATATTTTGTCATGGCAACCATAATTTATCTGACCTATCGTTTTGTGTGTCATTACCGTGATACGGAACAGTCCGGCGTGATTTCTTACGGACGTAGTCTGTGGTATATCGTGGTGCTCTATATCTTTGCAGCCATAATCTCTTCTGCCGTGAAATATGTTTATTTCCAGTTTATAAATCCGGATTATCTGAATGAGGTGCTGAATATGACCATGGCAACAATGGAACAATTGCAGTTATCGCTTCCGGAAGATGATGCGTATGATTATCTGGAAAACATGCTGACTCCGATAAATTTCACTTTGCAGTATATCTGGGTAAATGCATTTCTCGGCTTTTTGGTCGGCGTGGTAATGGCCGCATTTGTAAAAAAGGATAAAGGTATTTTCGACGCATAAATTTAGACAATGGATATTTCGGTAATTGTCCCCTTGTACAACGAAGAAGAATCGTTGCCAAAATTGTTTGATTGGCTGGAACGTGTCATGACAGAGCATCATTTCACATGGGAAGTGATCTTTGTGAACGATGGCAGTACGGATCATTCCTGGGAAATCATAGAAAGTCTGCAACAGCGTTCCTCCAATGTGCACGGCATTAAGTTCCGGCATAATTATGGGAAATCGCCGGCCTTGTACTGCGGTTTCCGGAGGGCCTCCGGTGATGTGGTCATTACCATGGATGCCGATTTGCAGGACAGCCCGGATGAGATTCCTGAGCTATACAGGATGATCAAAGAAGAAAACTACGACCTCGTCTCCGGCTGGAAAAAGAAACGTTATGACAGCAAGCTGACAAAAAATCTGCCGTCAAAACTGTATAATGCGACAGCGCGTCGCGTGACGGGCCTGAAACTGCATGACATGAACTGCGGCCTGAAAGCCTATCGGAACGAAGTCGTGAAAAACATTGAGGTATTTGGCGAGATGCATCGCTATATCCCGTATCTGGCAAAGAATGCAGGTTTTACCCGGATTGGCGAAAAGGTCGTTCAACATCGAAAACGGGAATTCGGAGAGAGCAAGTTTGGTCTGAACCGTTTTGTCAATGGTTATCTGGATTTGATTACATTGTGGTTCTTGTTCAAGTTCGGAAAACAGCCCATGCACTTTTTCGGCTTGTATGGCAGCTTGATGTTCCTGCTGGGTTTTGTGTCCATCATAGTGGTGGGCGTAAACAAGATTGTTGCACTCAGCCGTCATGTCAAGGCTATCTTGATAACGGACAGCCCTTATTTCTATCTGGCCATGCTGGCCATGATTCTCGGCACCTTGCTGTTTCTTACCGGATTTTTAGGCGAATTGATAACCCGTAATTCTACAGAACGGAATAACTATCTGATAGAAAAGGAAATATAGACTTTTATGAAAACATGTCTTTTGGTTGGCCTGGGCGGTGCCGTGGGCAGTATGCTACGCTATGGTATTTCATCTTGGGGAAACCGGTTTGTTTGGGGACACCTGCCGGTCGGTACATTGTTGGTCAATGTTGCCGGTTCCCTTTTGCTGGGTATCTTGCTGGGCGTTGCCTCCCAACATTTTAACCGTGATGTACAATTACTTCTTTCAGTAGGCTTATGCGGCGGTTTCACAACCTTTTCCACTTTTACGGCAGAAAATGTGAAGCTGCTGCAAAGTAATCTGGCTGGATGGGCCCTTTTGTATGTGGTTTTGTCACTCGGCCTTGGCCTGCTTGCTTTTTGGGCAGGAAAAGCCATCGTAAATCATTGAAGAATATGCTGGAAATCTTGAAATACATTTTGCCTTCGCTGGTTGTCCTGCTGGCTACCTGCGTTGTGTTGGTTGTACAAATGCGTGCGGAAACGGCACGGCAGTTGGCCGCATTGAAACGGGAACAGGCCAATGTCGTTACGCCTGTACGGCTCCGGGGATATGAACGTCTGGCCCTTCTGCTCGACAGAACGGTTCCGGAAACGATGCTCCTGAACATGAATCTGCCGGAAATGAATTGCCTGCAATTGCAAACGGCCTTGTTGACACAAATCAGACAGGAATATGACCACAACGCGGCACAGCAGATATACGTGAGCAACGAATTGTGGAATCTTGTCAGGGCTTCCAAGGAAAGCCTGTTGCATCTGGTAAACGTGTGCGCCCAAAACTTCAAACAGGAAGATCCGGCGCTCAAATTCGCGGAAACTTTGATAAAAACATATAACTATACTCCTGACACACCGACTGAACTCGCCATGAAAAGGCTGAAACAGGAGGTTAGGGAACTGTTCTGACAATAATATGCAACGCTCTACAATTGTATTGGCTATCGTGTCTGTCTTTTTTGCAACTTGTGGTTGTGCTCCGGATGAAGAGTGCCGCAAGGAAAACATCATACGCATGAAGGCCATGTTGTATACACAAAGTTTCAATGAAACGAAAAAAACATATACGCCTGTGGAGCATACACCGGACAGCTTGTCTGTCTGGGGGCTGGGAAACGATTCATTGCTTTACGACAGAGCACAGACAAACTATGTTTATTTGCCGTTGAATAAAAATGCCGCTTCTTCCACATTTGTATTGCACTATTGGTACTCGCCGGACGAAAATACACATATTGATGCACAAGACACTCTTGTCGTTTCATATGTGAATACAAATACATATATTTCGTTGGAATGCGGCTGTTTCGTATATCAGACCTTACAGGATTTTCAGTTCACCCGGCACGCCCTTGATTCCATAGAAGTATTGAACCAACAAGTAAATACCTTTGATGAAGAACATATTCGTTTGTATTATTAGTTGCGGGCTGTTGTGTATATCCGGATTGCCGGCACAGAATGTATTGGAGGCCGATTCTGTCGTGCAGGACACGGTCGGTTTGTCGCCTGCGGATCTATCCCTTCCACTGGATACGGCCGGCAGTGTGGCCGTAACGGATACCGTGGCCGCAGATGTGGCGGCAACTCAACCTGAGCAACTGGATGAGAAGACGAAAATATATGAGGGAACAACCCTGAAACTGGATTTGTTCAATCCGTTGTATGCATTTTTTGGCAGCAGTGGTGAAATTCAGGCCTATGAGGCCCTTGTGCATGTGAACCTGCTTAACAAATATTTCCCGACCATTGAAGCCGGTTATGCACATGTTTCCCATACGGCCAAAAACGAAGCTGCTTTCAACGGAGGAGGGGTCTTTGCCCGCATAGGTGCAGACTTCAACTTGATGAAAAAAAATCAGGATGCAGGTAATTTCTTCCTGGGTGGTCTGCGCTTTGGTATGGCGCAACAAAAATACAGCATTACGGATATATACATTACGGATGGATATTGGAACACGACTCAGACCATCTCTTTCCCGAACAGTACCAAATTTGATTGTTGGGCGGAGTTGGTAGGCGGAGCTCACGTTAAAATATACAAAGGCCTGAACATGGGCTGGTCCGTCAGATTCAAGTTCCTGATTACAAGAAAAGAGGAAGTCCTGCATACATGGTATATCCCGGGTTATGGGTATAAAACAAATACGACGTTCGGCTTTAACTATTATATAGGATATACTTTCTGAAAGGGAAAAACAGCATTTGCTGCAACATAACGTTTATTTTGCCGGGAATAAGATGCGTGGGCTTTGATCATGAATCGTCTTGTTTTTAAAATAATCCGTATCTTTGTCCGTTTTTATAATAAGTTTGTTTTAATTTGACATATACATGAAACGATTGTTATTTGCGTTTGCCTGCATGGCATTCTGCAGCCACGCTTCCTCCCAATACTCCAAGATTTATGCATCCGACAATGCCTTGTTTTCGGACGCAATGGAATTATATGAACAGCAAAAATATTCGGCCTCATTCCGTTCTTTCGAGACTTTCCTGGAACAACTGCCTGCAGATGAAACAGTCTGGAAGGAACGTGCAACATATTTCCTGTGTGCCAATGCTTATGAATTGCGTCGTACGGATGCCATGTCCCGTCTGCAGGAATACAAACAGTTGTTTCCTTATTCAACGTACATGCAGGAGGTACATTTTATGCTTGGAGTATTGTATACGGAAAAAGAAAGATATAAATCCGCAAGCCGTGAATTCGCTGCCGTTAAGCGGAAATTTCTGTCCAGAGCCCACCAGACGGATTTCCTGTTTTATCAAGGATACGTATGTGTGCAGTTGGAAGACTATGCAAATGCAGTCGTGGCATTTCAGGATTTGATAAAGAACAAAACCCGTTATGATGCGGCCGGAAAGTATTATTATGCCTATTGCCGGTATGAACAGCAGGACTATGCAGAGGCATTGCCCTGTTTTCTTGAACTGGAACAACATACGGCATATAAAAATATAGTTCCGTATTATGTTATCCAGATTTATTACAAGCAACAGGCTTATGATGAAGTTATGGAGCGTGCAGAAAATATACTGTCGCAGAATCCGGATAACGAGCATAACGCAGAAGTTCACCGTATTTTGGGAGAAATCTATTTCCGGGAATCGGATTATGCCCGCTCCATACAGCATTTGTCTGCTTATGCGCAAGCGGTTCCGCAGGTGCAACGGGAAGATTTGTATCTGTTGGGACTGGCATATTACCAGACTTCCGACTATGGGAATGCCGTGAAATACCTTTCCAAGGTAACAACAGCATCCGACATGATGTCCGAAAATGCCTATCTGCACCTGGGATTCTCCTATATCCGTTTGGATGACCTGGATAACGCGCGTCTGGCATTCAGTGCTGCCACAAGGACGACTTTTGATGTTTCCGTACACGAAGAGGCCATGTATAATTATGCCCTGACTACTTACGAGACAACAGCGGCTTTCGGCGAATCGGTTACAGCCTTCAGTGACTTTTTGAAGCAATATCCGGGTTCCGTATACGCCGATAAGGCATATGCTTATCTGGTAGATGTCTTTATGAACACAAAAGACTACCGGATGGCTTTGGATGCGTTGTCTGAAATAAGTGACCCGACAGGCAAACTGCTGGCAGCAAAACGCCATTTGCTTTATCACCTTGGTACAGAGGCTTTTGCCCAGAATAATTTTGAGGAGGCGGTACGCGATTTTACGGAAGTGCTGGCCTTGCCTGGAACACAATACTCCACGGAAAGCCTGTTCTGGCGATCGGAAAGCTATTACCGGTTGAAAAACTACACAGCATGTCTGACTGACTTGAAAAACTATTTTGCCGCCTCTGATGTAAAGGCAAGCCCGAATTATGTGCTGGCGCATTATTCTGCTGGTTATGCTTGTTTCGCCTTAAAGGATTATGCCCAGGCACAGACCTATTTTTTGACATATCTGTCTTTGCAGAAGGAACAGGACAATACTTACATAGATGCATTGAACCGTATTGGAGACAGTTATTTCTATGCACGTAATTTTGCGCAGGCAGATGCCTATTATGCAAAAGTAGTGGCAATTGGTTCCATCGGAACGGATTATGCCATGTTCCAGCGTGGTTGTGTGCTCGGATTGCTGAAAAAATATGATGATAAGATAGTTTCCCTGGAAAAGTTGGTAAAGGATTATCCGAAATCGGAATATGCGGACGATGCTTTGTATGAGATAGCACGCGCTCAACTGATGGTAGAACGCAACCAGGAAGCCATAACGGCATACAATCGCTTGTTGCAGGCATATCCCAACAGTGGCCTGGCCCGGAAAACCGCACTCGAAATAGGTATGGTATATTATAATATGAAAAATTATGATGCATGTATAGATGCCTATAAACAAGTCATTACCAATTATCCGGGTAGCGAAGAATCGTATGTGGCGCTGGATGGACTGCAAAGTGTCTATGTGGAGTTGAACCGGGTTTCTGATTATCTGGCATATGTGAATAGCCTGGGACGGATGATCAAAATCGATGCATCTGAAAATCAGGAAGATTCGCTGACTTATATGGCAGCGGAACATCAGTATATATTGGCCAACTACGGACAGGCGGCAACGAGCCTGGAGGCCTATCTTGAAAAATTCTGTCCGGGGGGACGCTATTGCACAATGGCGCGTTATTACCTGGCTGACAGCTATTATAAACTGAATGAACGGACAAAAGCATTGGACTCATACCGTGCCTTGACAGAAATGCAAGGAAACCAATACATGGAAGAGGCTTGCATGCGTTGTGCGGAAATTTGCTATGACCAGGAAGATTATGCTTCTGCACGGACTTATTTCCAGCAACTCCAGACAGTGGCCAACAGTATTGAGAATATCAACGTGGCGCGTCTGGGTATTTTGCGTTGCTGCAATCAACTGAATGATTATGAACAAACGGTGAATATAGCAACTCAGATACTGGATGACACGCGGTCTGCTACCGATGTTTGTGAAGAAGCACGTTACAATCGCGCCAAGGCTTATTTGAAGCTACAGAAAAATGAGTGGGCTAAAAATGATCTGGAAACGCTTTCCGGGGACTTGCGTACGGAAATAGGAGCAGAAGCCAAGTACCTGTTGGCAGATGTTTACTTCCAGGAAGGCAATCTGGATAAATCAGAGCAGCAAATCATGGATTTTGCCGAGCAAAACACACCGCACCAGTTCTGGCTGGCACGCAGTTTTGTCCTCCTGGCGGATATTTACATGAAAAAGGGAGATGACTTCCAGGCCAAACAGTACTTGTTGAGTGTCCAGAACAATTACAAGGAAAACAACGAAATACAGCAGCTGATTACAGAACGCCTGGAACTTATAGCCAATCGTGAGCAGGAACGCATAGACTGATATGGTGGTTTAATATATGTGCAATTTTCAAAATAGCGCTTCTCAATGAAAAAAATAATTTATGTACTGACTTTTCATGTTCTGGCATGTGGCGTATATGCCCAGAGCGACACAATAGTAGAACGCAACGTGACCGTTGAACGTGAATTCACTCCAGTTATACAAGAAGCTGGAAAAATACAGACCAGACCCGATGTGTACAATCCCGCTATTCAGAAGCAGGAGGTGGATTATGTGACTGGCTTCAACAAACCGTTGGATATCCAGAATGATTTTTCTTTCCTGCCCTATGCGGATATGAATTTTGTCCAGCCTCGTCTTGAACGCGGTTTCCTGCGTGGGGGTGTGGGGGTGTGGAATTCCTTGTTTGATTTTAAATATCGCATGTCAGATAAAAACGATGTGTTTTTTGATGCGGCACTTGACCATAATGGACTTTGGGGAAACAAAACACTGAGTCAGACGGGATTGGACCTTGCGTTTGAAAAATTGTTTTCGAATGCCGGCCTCTTTTGTTCGGTGGGGGCGGACAATACATGGTTCAATTATTATGGCCGTTATTACGACAATCAGCAGAATACATATGATTTTACGAGAATGTCTTCTGACACAGCATTGTATGGCCGGTTCTGGAATATTGATACGCGTATTGGGGTCCGTTCCCTGCCCATGAGCAATGTCGATTTTCTGGTACAGGCAGGATACGAAATGTTCAACACCCGGATTGGGTTGACCGAACATCAGGTTCACACGCAGGCATCCGTGGAGTGGGAACTGAACAACAGCCGTTTGGGGGCAACAACGGATGTGCAGAATTTATTTTATGCTTCCCAGGATACGGCTCTGTCTGTCCGGGCACATCATATCTGGCATCTGGAACCTTACTATGTGTATGAAGGCGACATATTCAGGTTGCATGCAGGTGTTAATTTTGATTTCTCGTTTGGAAAAGGTCCCCTCTTCCGTCCATCGCCTAACGTGGATTTTGAGGTTCGTCTTGCTCCCAAGTGGCTGGCTTTCTATGGCGGTGTTACGGGAGAATACAAGGTGAATACCCTGGAAACAACCATGCAGGAAAACCGTTATTTGTTACCACAGATACATGTGTGTGATACACTGAATACATACACGCCGGCAAATGGGTTTCTTGGCTTCAAACTGAAGCCACATGATAACCTGCAAATCAATGCCTATGCAAAATATGCCTATACGTTTGACCAGTATTACCATGTATTTGATACGCAGGGTTCCGGCATGTTTTCGACTATTAAAGCCAATACGGCATGTTTTAAGGCAGGTGCGGCTTTGTCATATCATTATCAGGATATTGTGAATGTCTCGGTCGATGGCTCTTACAACTATTGGCAGGCGGAAGGGCAGTTGCATGCATGGGACAGACCGGCCTGGGAGATACATGCTTCCGTTTATGTAAAGGCAACGGACAAATTGTCGTTTTACACGGATAATTATTTCAACGGCAAACGTTACGCCTTGCTCTCAAGCGGGGAAACGTCCTTGCTCAAGCCCGTATATGATGTGAATATAGGAGCCTCTTATGCTTTCAGCCGCTGGTTCTCGGCCTTTCTCAAGCTGAATAATCTTGTACACAACCGTTACGAAGTCTTTTACGGCTATCAGGTGCAAGGAATAAACTTTCTTGCCGGAGTTTCATGGGCATTCTGAGTTGGCAAGATATTTGTTAAATCCGTTCTCCTGCCAAATTATTCCATAAAATTGGCTTTTATATGTTTTAATGTGTGTCCTTGCCGGGTTGCGCATTAAAAAGTGGAATGGTATGGGAAACCAAAACGTTAACAATATAAAAATATCAGTTAAATACGCATAAAATTGCATTTAACATTTCAGAAACACGTATTTTTGTGCGAAGAATATGAGAAAATGGACATTGATAGCATTGATTGTTGCTATGTGCGTTGTCTTTGCCAGTCTGGTAATGTTGCAGTTCGGCTATATCCGCAGCAACGTTCAAATGTCGGAAGAGCAGTTTGATGATGCCGTGCAGAGAAGTCTTTTTCAGACCATGCAATATCTGGAGGAAAAAGAGGCTTTGATTTATCTTTCTGAAACATTGGGTGGCGGGTCATATGGTCTGGAGGACAATTTGGATTCCATATCATCTAAAACCTCTCCCCGGCTTAAATTATCGGACAAGCATGGCTCGGCGAGCATGGAGCAGACGCTGACAGCCTTGCAGAAACAGTTCCAGAAAAATTTTTCCCGTTCCAAGACGATATTGGATCAAGCTGTTTTCCGCTGGTTGCGCGAGGTTAATAACAAGGAAATAGCAGAACGGGTTGATTTTGAGGAATTGCATACCATTTTGCAGCTTGCATTTGAGAACAATGGCATAAACCTTCCTTTTGAGTTTGCCGTGGTAGACAAACAGGGTAATGAATTATATCATTCGGACCGTGTGAACACGCAGCATGTCAATCATAAATCGGCCAATAGTTGTTTTTCCATGCAGTTCTTTCCGCGTGAGCAACTGAATGTCAGGACAGCTTATTTGAACGTCAGTTTTCCGACACGTACAAATTATTTCATGCACTCAATGAAACTGGTTTGTTCCTCTGTCGTGTTGATGGCTCTTGTGCTGGGGATTTTTATAATAACGCTGGTCATCATTTTCAAGCAGAAAAACATCAATGTGATGAAAAACGATTTCATCAATAACATGACACATGAGTTTAAAACCCCGATTTCTTCCATCTCGCTGGCTTCTCAAATGTTGCAGGATGAAGGTGTCAGCAAAACACCTGAAACCTTGAAATATATTTCCAATATTATCCGTGACGAAACGAAGCGTTTGAGTCTGCAGGTGGAAAAGGTCCTGCAAATGGCCATGTTTGAACGGGACAAGTCAATCTTGCAGCTGACAGAAATGCATATCAATGCTCTGATCCAGGATATAGTCAAGACCTTCATGCTGAAGGTAAGAGGAAAGGGAGGGCAGATAACCATGCATCTGGAGGCGCAAAACGATTTTGTTCTGGTAGACGAGGTGCATTTTACCAATGTGATTTATAACCTGATGGACAATGCCTTGAAGTATTGTGACAAACCTCTGCTGCTGGAAGTCTATACGGCTAATGACAAGGAAGGAAACCTGCTGATTACCATCGAGGATAATGGCATTGGCATAAGCAAAGAGAATCAAAAACGAATTTTTGATAAATTTTATCGCGTTTCTACGGGAAATCTGCACAATGTGAAAGGTTTTGGCATGGGGCTTGCATATGTTAAAAAGATGGTGACGGCCCATAAAGGCACCATAAAAGTGGAAAGCGAACTGAATGTAGGAACAAAATTTACAATAAATTTACCAACCCTTAAAAACTACGAATTATGACAGATGAAAAAGTGAAAATTTTGCTTTGTGAAGATGATGAGAACTTAGGCATGTTACTCAGAGAATATCTTCAAACCAAAGGTTATGATTGTGATTTGCAGCCAGATGGAGAAGCTGGCTATCGCGCTTTTGCAAAAACCAAGTATGATTTGTGCATCCTGGACGTTATGATGCCTAAAAAAGATGGTTTTACGTTGGCTGCGGATATCAGATCCATTAATACGGAAGTACCTATTGTCTTTCTGACCGCAAAATCAATGAAAGAAGATATCTTGCAGGGTTTCAAAATCGGTGCAGATGATTATTTGTCCAAACCGTTCAGCATGGAAGAACTGCTGTATCGTATAGAATCCATTATGCGCCGCGTACGCGGAAAACGGACCAAAGATATTATTATCTATCACATAGGCGATTTTGTTTTTGACTCACAGAAACAATTGCTGACAATAGGTGACAAGGTTACCAAGCTGACAACCAAGGAGTCGGAACTCTTGACATTGCTGGCAATCAATGCAAATAATATCCTGGAACGTAACTTTGCCTTGAAAACCATTTGGGTGGATGACAATTATTTCAATGCCCGCAGCATGGATGTGTATATCACCAAACTGCGTAAGTTGTTGAAAGATGACCCGAATGTTGGCATTATCAATATTCATGGTAAAGGTTACAAGCTTATTATGCCGAATACGGAAGTCTAAGACTCCTTTGGGAACGAGAAAGGCAGCGGGACTGATTCAGTCCCGCTGTTTTTTTGTGAGAATTAGAAGTGTCGCGTAAAAATAACCGTGCCGGGCGGCTTGCATGGCATGATTGCTGTTCAGGGGAATAATCTATCCGATTCAAAAAAAAACTTTTGGCACGGCTGTCCTGTCGTATGACAGGTGAATACTTGAACCTTGCTGGAAGCAAGAAAAAGGCGTCTGACTCCAGTTTTTGAGTCAGACGCCTTGGCGTTTCCATGTCTTGTCGGACCGTGCAGCTGTACCTTACTTTTTGTGCATGATTTTTATGCTTTCACCTTTGGCGGTTCTGATAATATAGATTCCGGAAGGATATGCTTTCATGTCTATGTTTCCGGTACTGTATTCCATGCATTGTCCCGATATATGGAACAACATGGCAGGTGTGTTCTCCGGATTTTGTATTTCACCGTTCTGGTAACGTATGGAAGAACCGGTGTGTACCGTCAGTTCGGTTGAAAGCGGATAGCTGAGCTTGATTCCGAATACCCGAATGCCGCTTCCTGCAGAGAACAAATAGAGTGTTGTGGCTTCGCCGGTATAATTGTATGTCAGTTTGGCAATGTCGGAGCCGCTTGCCGGCACGGTATTGTCTTGTATTGTTGTCGTTTCGGTAGCCAGGCGCAAGGTGCGTTCCTCTTTTCCTCCTGAAATGCCGTATACCGTAATCGTACAATTGCCTTCTACGTCAAATCTGACAGCACAGGAGCTTGTGTTGCCACTGCCGCTGTATGACAGTGCATGTGTGAAATTGTAACCATCGCAGGAGCCGCTGGCCTCAATGACGCCTATGTTCTTGCTTCCCTTGATGAGTGTCAGTCCGTTAATGGTAACTTCGTTTGCCGCAATCGGATTGCCCAGGCTGTTGAATATGTCATCGGAGAAGTTCCAGAAATCGGATACTTCGCTGGGAACATTGACGGTGATGGTTCCGCTTATGGAAACCGTTTCACCGGCATTATTCGTGGCGGTGACTGTATATGTACCACTTTCCGTTGGTGTCCCGCTGATAACGAGTGTAAGACCGGATATGTCAGATTTCAGTCCTTCTGGCAGGTTGCTGACGGTAATGTCGGTTGCGGTTGCACCGGCTGTGAATGTAATGGGTGTGATGTCACTGCCTTTCGTAACGGTTTGGTCAATGTTGCCGGTATATCCGAGTGTTGGCAGATTGCCCCCTATTTCCGGTTCGTTGGAGGTCAGAATAGCGCCTGCGTTGGCTTTTACTTTTGCTTCGACCTCACTGGCTGCAATGGTGCTTATTGCCTCGCAATAGCTTGAGTACGGATTGGTCGCATCGCCGGCATAACCGTCTAATGCTTTCATTTCCTCTGCCGTGTCGGTGCCGCTTGTTCCCGATGTATAATTGTCCGTGAAGGTACAGTTGAATTCCTGGGAGCTGTTGTTGGTTACGGGATTCCTGACATTGATAAATGCGTTTTTGTCAATATATACATCTGATTGGTAGGCGGCGCGTACGCAATACTTGCCCACGGAACTTGTAAACAGGTTGTTTACCAAATGTACTTGTCCGAAACGGATACGTGGCATGCGTTCTACGCAACCTTCCGCCCACCAGCAGTATTGGTAGGTTACATGCAATGTGCCTTTGTCTTCGGTGTTGCTGTCGCTGTTGCCAATCAGGTTGGTGTAACGGTGGTCGTCGCTGCCGCCGCTTCCTCCTGGAATCGGATCCAGTTTGTATTGGAAAATGCAGTTGGTTACGGCCACGAAGTCTGACTGGTGTGTAATGTCGAAGTTGCCGTCCGTTCCATCCTGAAAATCGCAGTGGTCAACCCAAATGTTGGTGCAGGTTTCTATGCATAGATTGTCACGTCCGTCACAGTCGTATGCTCCTTTGCCCTTGAAAGTCAGGTTTTGGATGATTATGTTATGTGCGTTTTGCAGGTAAAGGATTCCGCTTTCTTCTTTGACATAGCCTTTGGCCGTTAAGGTAGCTCCGGGCAGGCCATAGATTGTAATATTTTCCCAGCCTTCCGCGCTGTAACAACCGTCCATGGTTATGTTTCCGTCTATATACACGACCTTGTTTTTGGCGTTGGCGGGTAATTCTTTTTTGAATTCCGACAGTGAACTTACGGTTACGGGGGTGGCATCACCGCCACCGGTTGTACCTCCGTTGCAAGTGGCGTAGCCAACGGGCAGATACGCTTGGGTGTTCCCTATCACACAGAGAAAAAACAAGCAAGTAGAAATTAGTTTTTTCATATTCTTATTCATTTTGAAAGAATGCACAAAATTAAGGCGAATATGAAACAGGCACGTGTATTTATTGACGGAATAGGTGTCTATTGTGTAGCTTTTCTGACTTTCAGTAAAAGGTGTGTACCATTGGCAAGGGTTGTCGCAAACAGAAAAACGTCGCCTCCATCGGCTATTTGCAGTTTTTTGCGGACGGTATCCGCGCTTTCAGGAAAGTTGCGGACGCTGATGTTGGCTTGGCGTATGTCATTGCGTAGTTGTTTTATTTCATTTTTTTGCCAGCTGAATGGTTTTTCCACTTGAAATACGCGTCCGCAAAAATCGGGATGATAGGTGTCTGATGTATATAAATGTGTGTTCGGATGCAGTTTTTCCAATCCGAATCTGACAGCAACGGTCTTGAATGCACCTGCTTTCAACAAGGCACTGTCCGGCTCATACAGGTAATTATGGATGCAGGATGTGTATGTCGGTTCGGCCTGGTGCTCTTCCGAAATGGTAAAACGGAAGTATTGCGTACCGTTGGAGGCCAGTCGTACGGCAATGATGTCTGGCTCTGTTGTGGCAATAGGCTCTGTGCCGGCTATGCAGAACAGAACTTCCTTGCATTCGTTTTCAGAGGAAACAATATGTACGGAGGTCGTATAAGGCAGCTGTTTGCGTGCGGCGTTGATGTCAATCATGGGTGATAATTTGACCAGGACATGTCTGGCTTTGTTTCGCAACAGACCGATGATTTGTGTCATGTCCGGCTCGCAGTCGGCCAGCAGGACTGTTTTTTGTCCTGATTTTCCCCGTCTTGCCGGATCTACGTATATCCAGTCTACCGGTTGTGTGAGCCCGCTGATAACCTTGATGCTGTCATCGGCTACGCAACGGATGTGTTCTCGGCCGAAAAGCCGGAAATTATGTTCTGCAATGCGGAGCAATTCAGGATTGCGTTCAATGCAAAGTACTTCGCGGAAATGTTCGGACATGAACAAGCAGTCGATACCGAATCCGCCGGTCATGTCGATAAGCGATGCACCGGAGACAAGGCTGGCCTTGTAGCGTGCAGCCGGCTCACCGGAGCATTGTTCCATGGACAGCGTGGGAGGATATTCCGTTTCGAGGTTGGCATACAGCGTCGGCAATTTGCGGCGGGCTTTTTGTCTGCCTTCAATTTGCTGCAAGGCATACGGCATGTCAACCAGCGGGAAGCGGCTTGCCTGCAATGCCAGCCGGCGGACATCATCGCCGGTGTGCGCCTCTATGAATTTACGGGTGTTCTCGTCCATCGGACGCAAAGGTACGAACTTTCCGGCAGCTTACCACATCAGCACCAGCCGGAAATCCATGGTCTCCGGCCGTTCGTCAACGAAGAAGTCCGAAAAAGTGACATAGACATTTACGAAACCGATGCCGAAGTCATAGTCAACCGTTTGTGTCCAGGTGATTTGCTGGTCGTTGTCGTATGCTTCGAAGTGGCGGACGTAGGGCAGTTCCTGTTGGTAGGCGTCGTTTGTGCCACGGTTAAATTCGATGTAACATTTGGTCAGGCCCTGGTCGTATATGAAATCGTCCAGTTCCGGCACGTCGAATGTTGCGTAATAATATGGATTGGTGCCGTCATCATTGGAAGCCAGCTCCCAGTTGCCGGTGGGGACGGTCAGGTTTATGATTTTCCATTGGGTGCTTGTACCCGGTTCGCCTTGTGGCCCTTGCGGTCCTTGCGGTCCGACACATGAGCTGAAGGCAACCGATGCAATAACGAGGAGAAAGCAGGTTATTTTTTTCATGTGTTTTATGTTAAATTGGATGCGGTTGATTTTTACAAATATTGTGCCATACGGTCACAGGAGTGTATTAAATTTTACTTTCTCTATAAAAAAGCGGTTTGATTGATGCCAACTTACCGATAAATGCTTATCTTTGCACGGATGTAGCGGCAGGATGACCAGCATATTGGCTGTTGTTTGCAGAGGCCTGTCGGCGGTATAATGATTTAAAATTACATGGTATGGAATCGTTTTTTGATTTGGTGAAAAATAGGCGTAGCATACGCAAGTACAAGTCTCAGGTTGTTGAAGCCGACAAAATCAAGCGGATAACAACGGCGGCATTGATGTCTCCGGCGGGCAAACGCCTGAATCCCTGGGAATTTGTCGTGGTGGAGGACCGTGAAATATTGCGTCGCATGGCCGCATGCCGTACTTATGGTTCCCAGTTGCTGGAAAACAGCCCGTTGGGCATTGTCGTGTGCGCGGACAAAAGCAAGTCCGACACGTGGATGTTCGATTGCGCCATAGCATCCATAATCATGCAGCTTGAGGCGGCCGATTTGGGTTTGGGCTCCTGTTGGGTGCAGGTTTATGGCCGCGAAAAGGATGAACGGCAGACCGCCGAGGAATTTGTCCGTTCATTGCTGGATATACCTGAAAATTATGCCGTGCTGAATATTATCTCCATTGGCTATAAGGATGAGGAACGAAAACCCTACGATGAAGAAAAACTGAGTTATGAAAAAATCCATTACGGAAAGTTCGGAAACAACAAACAGATATGAAACTGAAATTAGGCATCACCGCAGGCGATACGAACGGCATTGGATATGAAGTTATCCTGAAAACGCTGGCCGAACCTTATGTGCTCGATATATGCACGCCGATTATTTACGGTTCGCTCAAGACGGCCAACATACACCGGAAAACACTGGAAGGAATCAATCTGAATTTTTTGCAGATAAACAAACCCGAGGAAGCAATGGCACAACGGGTGAATATCATCAACTGCACGACGGACAACCTGCCTGTGGAGTTTGGCGTTCCAATCGCTGTAGCCGGTAAGGCCGCTTTTCAGGCTTTGAAACGCGCCTGCTCCGACATGAAGGCCGGCAACATTGACGCTTTGGTTACGGCACCGATCAACAAGGATACCATACAGTCGGATGAATTCCGGTTCAGCGGCCACACGGAGTATCTGGAATCCGAGTTCGGGAAAGGAAAAACATCACTGATGATGCTCGTCAGCGAGACCATGCGGGTGGCTCTGGTTACAAACCATACGCCCATGGCCGGAGTTGCCGCGGAAATTACGCAGGAAAGGATTTTGCAGAAACTGCAGGTGTTCAATGCGGCATTGCACGATGACTTCAATATTATCAGGCCGCGCATTGCCGTACTGGCACTGAACCCACATGCGGGCGATAACGGTTTGCTTGGAAAGGAAGAAGCGGAAATAATAGAGCCGGCCATAGCAACCGCCAATGAGCAGGGAATTATTGCAGCAGGGCCTTATGCAGCCGATGGCTTTTTCGGGGCGGGCCAGTTCAGGCACTTTGATGGAATACTGGCCATGTATCATGACCAGGGGCTGATTCCTTTCAAGACAATCAATATGTACAATGGAGTGAATTACACGGCCGGTCTGGATATCGTGCGCACATCGCCCGACCATGGCACGGGATACGATATCGCAGGCAAAGGTATTGCCAACGAACAGTCTTTCCGGGCAGCTTTGTTTGCCGCTGTCGATATTTATGCACGCCGCAAGCAGAACCGTGAGTTGCGTGCAAATCCATTGCCGATTCATGAAAAGAAACTCAACAATAGGGAATAACCAAATAACTGATTTTATGAAAAGAAATGCAATTTGCTTTTTCGGCCTGTTGGCCATGCTTGTTTCCTGTGTCGACAGCGGCCGTGTCATGCCGAGTGTTACCGGTACGAGCTACGAGGTGCTGGTTGTCATGGAAAACAAGTATTGGAAAGGAGCCGAAGGAGATTCCATACGTGCCTATATGGCGGCCGATATGGGGCAAATGCCGCAGGTGGAGCCAATGTTCACTATCTCACAAGTGAACAAGGCCGAGTTCTCCAACATTCTGAAACCCGTGCGCAATATCATACTTGCCGAGATAGACTCGGCCGGCTACACGCAGGCCAAAGTGGCTTATATGAAAAACACTTGGGCCAAGCCGCAAGCCGTGGTGCGCATAACCGCGCCCGATGGCGCTTCGTTCCGCGAGGCGCTCGGACTGTACGGCAAGAACATTGTGAGATACTTTGTTCAGAGCGAGATTGAGCGTCAGGTGGCTTTTTATAAGGGATATACGAATCATGCTGCCCAAAAGAAAGTATTGGAAATGTTTGGCGTGGAGATGAATATCCCCAATGATGTGGCCCGAATGACAACGGATACGGATTTCTTCTGGATTACGGATGACCGTACATCCGTGCGTCGCGATATTATCGTATATTCCTATCCGTACACGGACCCGAACACCTTCACGAAAGAGTTTTTGCTGGCAAAACGCGATACGGTTATGAAATATCATGTGCCGGGCGAGTTTGAAGGTTCATACATGGGTACGGAGTACAAACATATTCCGCCTGTGTTCAATGAAATCAGCGTGAACGGCAACTACTGCGCCGAAATACGCGGTTTGTGGAAGATGTTGAACGGAAGTGCCATGGGAGGGCCTTTTGTCAGTCATACGCGCCTGGATGAAATTAATCAGCGGGTCATCACAATGGAAGTGTTTGTCTTCGCTCCGGGCGAAAAAAAGCGTAACCCCTTGCGGCAACTGGAAGCGGTACTGTATTCGGCCCGCCTGCCGCAGGAAATAAACGAATTGCCCGAAGTATCCGTCAAGGCTACTTCCGGCGACAGTCTGCAAACAACGCAATCCGGCAAATGAACAACGGCATTGTACTGATAGGGGCGGGCAACCTGGCAACCAATCTGGGATATGCCTTTATGCAGAACGGTTTGCCGTTGCGGGCGGTGTACAGCCGGACAAAAACTTCGGCTTCCTTGCTTGGCAACAGGCTCAATGTGCCTGCAACGGACAGGCTGGAAGACCTGCCCGAGGATGCAGACTTGTATGTCTATGCCGTGAAGGACGATGCTTTGGAAAGTCTGGCGACACGTATGCATGCCCCGCAGGCCCTGCACGTGCATACGGCAGGAAGCATATCCCTGCAGGTGTTTGGAGACAAACCGCGTTGCGGTGTGCTCTATCCGCTGCAAACATTCTCCAGGGACAGGCATGTGGCGTTTCACAACATACCCGTTTTTGTGGAAGGAAATACGCCGGAGGTGACACAGTGCCTCAGGGCTGTAGCCGAGGAAATATCTACGCGAGTGTACGAAGCTGATTCCGTGCAGCGGGCACGCCTGCATTTGGCGGCAGTGTTCGCCTGCAACTTTGCGAACCGCATGTACGCCATAGCCGACGACTTGATACGTGGGGCGGGTTTGCCCTTCGATGTCCTGTTGCCCCTGATTGACGAGACGGCCGCCAAGGTGCACGAGCTCGCGCCTGCAGAGGCACAGACCGGCCCGGCAGTCAGATACGACCGCAAGGTCATGGACAGGCATAAAGCCATGTTGTCCGATGAGGACATACGGTTCTTGTATGAAATGGTGAGCGAGAATATACATCGCGCAGCACAAAATAAACAATAATAACTAAATTAACTATTCAATTATGCTGAACAAAAAACTGGAAGAGGCTTTGAACGCCCAAATCAATGCCGAGATGTGGTCGGCTTATCTGTATTTGTCCATGGCTGCCTATTGCCACGAAAACGGTAATCCGGGCATGGCCAATTGGTTTACCGTACAGTTCAAGGAAGAACAGGACCACGCACAAATCCTGTTCAACTACGTTGTTGCCCGCGGGGGACGTGTGTTGCTGGCACCCATCGATGCCGTGGAAACCGCATGGAAATCGCCGCTGGCTGCTTTCGAGAACACACTCGAGCACGAACAGAAAGTGACCGGCCTGATTAACAACCTCTATGGCCTGGCTACCGAAGAAAAGGATTACGCCACGCAGAGCATGCTCAAATGGTTTATAGATGAACAAGTGGAGGAAGAAGAAGCCGCCCGCGAAATTATTGACAAGCTCCGCATGATCAAGGATAACGGCTATGGTCTTTACATGATTGACAAGGAACTGGCCGCACGTACCTATACGCAGGCCGCCCCGTTGGCTACGGCTGCCGAATAAGCACCGTGCAACCGCATGACAGACCGTCCGGATATGTCCGGGCGGTTTTTTTTGTGCCCGCTGCACGCCTGCGCCATTGCCGCCGGAGATGCTGCACGCAACGTCTCTACAATGCCCCGCCTGCGCCTCGCTCCTGGTTCGCTTGCGCGCCAATTGGGCGGCCGGCATGACGGTGGAGGGGGGGGGACGCGCGAGGGCTCTGCCGGAGCGTTGCAGGGCTGCGCGGCCTCGTCCCGTTTTGGGACGGCATGTTGCAGGGCTGCATGGCTCCGTCCCGTTTCGGGACGGCGTGTCGGCCATCCGTGCAAGCACGGTTGCGCTCACCTTGCACCAATTGTCCGCATCAAGTGCGGGATGACGGCGCAAACGCGCCGTTTGTGCTGTCATGGCAGCCGCTACCGCGGTTGCCATCGCGGGAGACATTGTGCACAACGTCTCTACAATGTGCCATTTGTATCATCATCGCGGTTGCGCCGCAGGGGAACAAAAAACGGGGAGCGTTGGTTTGTCGCTCCCCGTCGTGGGTGTGTCCGTTCGTCCGCGGTTAGCGGAGTGTCGCTCCGAACTTGTCTTCAAACGTTTTGCGCAACTTGTCCATGATGGCGTCGATTTGTTTGTCGGTAAGCGTTTTTTGCGTGTCCTGGAGTATGAAGCTGATGGCGTATGATTTCTTGCCGGCTTCAATGTGCTTGCCTTCGTACACATCGAACAGGTTCACGTGCTTGAGCAGCTTGCGTTCGGCCTGGAAGGCGGCTTGTTGCAGGTCGCCGAACTTGACGTTCCGGTCAATGAGTAGCGCCATGTCGCGTTTCACTTCGGGGAAGCGCGGTATTTCGGTGTAGCGTGTCCGTGCGTCCTTGTATTCGTCGAGCAGTGCCTGCCAGTTCAGTTCGGCATAGAACACATCGTTGTCTATGTCGAAGTCCTTGCGGGTCTTTGGCGACACGATTCCGATGAATCCGAGCAGCCTTTTGTGTTTGCTGTAGAGGTTTACGCCTTCGGCGAACAGCTCGTTGGCGGCAGACTCGGTGTGCAGTCCGTCGGGGTCTATGCCAAGGCGTTTGAATATATTCACAACATATGCCTTCAGTTCGAAGAAGGTGCTTTTCTCTTCGGGTCTTACCCATGTCTGGGTGGTTTTGTTTCCGGTAATCCAGAGGGCAAGGTGGTAGGCTTCGGAGTAGGGCGCAAGGTCTTTTTCGGGATTGCGCCGCTCGGCGTGGTAGTAGTAGCAGTTGCCGAACTCGTAGAGTTTCAGGTCTGCGTTTTTGCGGTTGGCGTTGTATGCTATGGTTTCCAGCCCGCCGAAAAGCAGTGTTTGCCGCATGACACCGAGGTCCTTGCTGAGCGGATTCATTATTTTTACGCAGTTTTCGGCCTTGTAGGTCTGCCCGTTTTCGTAATAGTCCGTTTTGGTGAGCGAGTTGTTCATTATCTCGTTGAATCCGCAGGCAGTCAGTTGTTCGGATATGCGTGTTTGCACGCGGTGGCTTTCGGGCTTCTGCGCAAAGCTCAGGTTGCTGTGGAGCGTGTTGCTCAGTTCCACGTTGTTGTATCCGTATATGCGGAGTATGTCTTCAATCACGTCGCATTCGCGCTGCACGTCCACGCGGTAGGTAGGCACTTGCAGTATGTATTTGTCGTCGTCCACGCGCTCCATGCCTATTTCGAGGGCGGCCAGTATGGTTTCCACGGTCTGGCGTTCCAGGTTTTTGCCTATGAGGTTGCGGCAGTTCTGCAAGGAGAACTCCACGCGGAAGGGCGGGAAGTCGGCCGATTTCACATCCACGATGTCGCTGGATATTTGTCCGCCTGCCACCTCCTGCACGAGCATGGCGCAGCGTTTCAGTATGTACAGAGTGTTGTTCGGGTCGCATCCGCGTTCGTAGCGGAAGCTGGCGTCGGTGTTCAGTCCGTGGCGGCGCGCCGTTTTGCGTATGGACACGGGGTTGAAGTAGGCGCTTTCCAGGAATACGTCGGTGGTGCTCTCCGTGACGCCCGAATCCAGCCCGCCGAACACGCCGGCGATGCACATGGGTTCTTCGGTGTTGCAAATCATCAGGTCGGCGGCATCCAGCTTGCGTGTAACCCCGTCCAGGGTGACGAACTCGGTGTCCTGGGGCACGTTGTCCACAATGATTTTACCGCCTTTGATTTTGGCTACGTCGAAGGCATGGAGCGGCTGCCCCATTTCGTGGAGCACGTAGTTGGTCACGTCCACCACGTTGTTTATGGGCCGCAGGCCTATGGTGCGCAGGGCGTTTTGCAGCCATTCGGGCGATTCCTGCACGTGCACGCCGTGTATGGTGAGGCCGGAGTAGCGCGGGCAGGCTTCGGGGTTGCGCACCTCGACGGGCACGGGCAATTCGTTGTTGTCTATGCGGAAGCCCTCGACGGAGGGTTTGGTGAGCTTCACCTCCGGTGCGTTGAGGGCGCACCAGGCAGCCAGGTCGCGTGCCACGCCGTAGTGTGAGGTGGCATCGACGCGGTTTGGCGTAATGTCCACTTCAATGAGGGTGTCGTCTTCCACGTGGAAGTATTCCTTGGCCGGCATGCCGACGGGCGTGTCGTCGGGCAGCACCATGATGCCGTCGTGGCTGGTACCGACGCCTATTTCGTCTTCGGCGCAAATCATGCCGAACGATTCCACGCCGCGTATCTTGGAGCGTTTGATCGTGAAACTCTCGTCGCCGTTGTAGAGCACGGTGCCTGTGGTTGCCACGATGACTTTCTGTCCGGCTGCCACGTTGGGCGCCCCGCAGACGATTTGCAGCGGTTCGCCTTGCCCGATATCGACGGTGGTCACGTGCAGGTGGTCGGAGTTCTCGTGGGGTACGCAGGTCAGCACATGGCCGACAACCAGACCTTCCAGGCCGCCTTTTATGGTCTGTACTTTTTCCGTCGAGCCGGTTTCCAGTCCGATGGATGTGAGGATTTTCGCCAGTTCCTCGGGAGCGACATCAATGTTGATGTATTTCTTGAGCCAGTTGTAAGAGATATTCATATTGTTCTGGTAAATATCGTTTGTTATCTTTGTTCGGGGTGCAAAGATACTATTTTCTTTTGGTTGTTGCGCAGTTGCGTGTACTTTCCCGTTTCAGGTGGGGCATGCTTTTTCGGGCAGTTCCACCGGTTTCATGATAATGTCCTTAACCAGCAGTTTGTCGGTCTGGCTGCGTTGTTCGGCGTTTATTTCCACCATTTTGTCCCAGAACGCGATCATTTCGGGCGTCTGGCCTTTCAGAAAGAGTTCGGAGCCTTGTGCGTTGATGCGGTCGAACACGAGGTTCACGGTGATTTTGTTGATGTCGAGCGCGGGCTGGTAGGTCTTGGACTGTGCGCCCTGGATGTATGTTTCAGCCAGTATGTTGACATCGACCAGCCGCCCGAGCAACTGGGTGACCAGCCTGATGGGGAGGTGGTTCTTGAGCGCGATGACCTGCGCGGTCATGGGCTTCTTGCCCTCTTCGAAGCGTTTGATGACCATGTAGCAAATGTACAGCGTTATGAAATCCTTGTAGCGGCGGCTGATGTTCTTGGTGTCCACTTCGTAGTCGAAGTTTTCCACGCTTTGGGCTGCATACGATATTTCCGCTCCCAGCAGGATAATCAGGCAGGAAATCTGCATCCACAGCAGCAGCAACGGGATGGCTGCAAAAGTTCCGTACACGACATTGTAGCGCGACAGGTAAACCTGTCCCCAGATGTAGAGCATCTGGAACAGCTGGTAGGCCGTTCCGGCTATGACACCCGACAGTGCCGCGCTCCAGAACTTGACCCGTGTGTTCGGAATGACGGCATACATCAGCGTGAATACAATCCAGCATATCAGGAACGGCAACAGCTTGAGTCCGGCCTTGATGGCGGGTGCCATGATGGTATATACCGCTGATTGAGACAGCACTGAGTTGATGTATATGGACAGTCCGCTTGAAATGACAATCAGTATCGGGATAAGCAGCAGAATGGCAAAATAGGCCGTGAACTGCCGTATGTATGAACGTGATTTCTTGACTTGCCATATCTTGTTGAACGAGTCTTCCACCTGCTGGAAAAAGGAATAGACCGACCAGAGCAGGAACAGGATGCCGACACCGACAAAGATACCGCCCTGCGCGGTTTCCAGGTAGCGTTGTATGAAGCCCATGATGATGGGCACCATGCCGGATGAGCCTATCATGCTCGAATAGAGCCAGTCTTCAATGATTTGTTCGAAGCCGAAACCTTTTGCTATGGCCAGCATCAGGGCCAGTATGGGCACCGTGGCGAACATGAGCGAGTAGGTCAGGGCGGATGCCTTGATGTACAGTTCATCGTCGAAAAAGCCGCGTATGGCCAGGTAGAGTGTTCTGACGGTACGGTAGCCGAACCATTTGCCGCGTGTCAGCTCCGATTCCGTGATGCGCCATACGTCGTAACGGACGAATGTGTAAACCGACTTGAAGAATGCGCTGATTTTTTTCATATATGTCCACGCTTTGTATGCCCGTTCGGGATATGTGGGTTTGCGTTTTCCATTAAAAAATAGCAGGCCTGTAAGCCGGGTTCTGTATTCCGTTTCCGGAATGTCTGCCATTTATCTGCCACAGACGTTGCCGCCTGCATGTAGCGATCTACCCTCCGGCTCGGGCGAGCAACCCTCGGACGCCGGTTTACTTGATCTTGCAACCCATAAGGCGTACGGCTGCACATGTCGCCATGCGCACCGGTAGGCTCTTGCCCCACCTTTTCACCCTTGCCCCACCGGAGCGGGGCGGTTATTTTCTGTTACGCTACTCGACCCTCGCGGACCGCTTCCCGTTAGGAAATATGGTGCTCTGCGTTGCCCGGACTTTCCTCATGCCCTTACGGACAAGCGACAGACCGTCCTGCTATCGGCTGCAAAGATACGAAAAACTATTGATATAATCTGCTGATGGAAAGAAAACAATACCCGTGTCGTTTCAGGATGCGGGCAGGGTCACGGTGAACGTGGTGCCTTTGCTGCTTTCCGATGTGAAGGTGATGCTTCCGCCCGATGTTTCCACGATGTTTTTCGATATGGCGAGTCCCAGTCCCATGCCGGTGGACTTGGTGGTGAAGTTGGGCACGAATATCTTGTCGCGTATGTCGTCGCTTATGCCCGGTCCGTTGTCTGCGATGTCTATGCGTACCATGCCGTCCGCCTGGGTCAGGCGTATGTCTATGCGGCCATCGCTGCGGCCTGCCAGGGCTTGCATGGCGTTTTTGAGCAGGTTGTTGAGCACTTGCATGATTTGCTCGTCGTCGGTGGTGGCATACAGGTCGTTGTCCGTGCCGGTGCAACTGATTTGTATGCCGTCGGTGTTGTTCTCGAACAGGGTCGCCACGGAGTTGAGCTTGGCGGCAATGTTGACCGGTTGCAGGTGCATTTCGGGCATTTTGGCAAACTGCGAAAACAGCCCTGCTATGCGCGACAGGTTGTCTATCTGCTCTATCAGCAGGGCGGTGGATTTCTTGAAATAGTTGTCGAATGTTTCCGCGTCCATGGATTTGGTACGCTGCAGCTGCTGTATGGTCAGCTTCATGGGCGTGAGCGGGTTGTTTATCTCGTGCGCTATCTGGCGCGCCATGGTCTTCCAGGCGTTCTCGCGTTCCGATTTGGCCAGCAGTTGTGCGCTTTTTTCCAGTTCGTCCACCATCAGGTTGTATTGTGTTACCAGGTGGCTGATTTCATCGTGCGGTTTGTAGGTCATTTTTTCGTTGAACTGTCCTATGCGCATATGTTTCAGTCTGTTCTGGAGTGTGTTTATGGGTGCGGTTATCTGCCGTCCGATAATCATGGTCAGCAGTCCGGCCAGCAGCAGTACGCTTATGTATATGGGCAGCAGTTTGGCGAGCAGGCTGTCCACTTCGGCGGCGATTTCGTTTGCGCTGATGAACAGGGGAACGGCAATATAGCCTATCTGTACGTAGTCACCGTTGTAGAAATCGGTGTATGCCGACAGGTATTGGAGGTTGCCCACCTGTTCCTGTTGTGTCATGATGGTTTCCTGCGCAAAGTAGGGACTGGGTGCCATGCGTCGGCCGAGCAGTCCGCGTCTGAACAGGGTAGGCATCGAACTGCCCACAACCATTCCGTTGATGTCGTAGACGTGGATGTCTGTCTCGTAGGTGTATGACAGGTCCTGCAGGTCTATGTTGAGCGATGTGGTGTTGTTCAGGCTCAGCGACTGGTTCCAGTAGTACATTTCCTGAAGGGCTTTCTGGATATAAAATGTTTTCCGTTGCAGATCGGCGCGTTGCTTGGTCTCGTAGCTTTTGCGCACGTAGTTTATTGATGCAAAGAAAACGCATACAAAACTCAGCATGAGCAGAATGATAAAGGCAAAACCGAATTTCTGCCCGAGTTTCAGGTTGCGGAAGCCCCGTTTCTTGTAAATGATGTAGGCAACGGAAATAAAACCGCATGTAAATAACAATACGCATAAAATGAAATATATCCGCACTTTCATTTGTGACAGGTTACGGGTGTATCCTTGTGTGTTTCCTGATACGAGCAGTTCCGAATAGCTGAAGCTTTCGGCGATGCGTATTTGTGAACCGGCGTTTTTCCTGTGTCCGGCATGCTCGCACAGGCTGAACAGGTATTCGTTGTCGGGCCCGTATATCGGGTTGGAGTGGTTCGTGTCGCAGATGATATCCCATTCGTTGCGCAGTTTGAAAGGTGGAAGGAAATTGTTGTTCAATTGCTTGTTTTCGAACGGGTAGTTGTATTTGATGGGAATGATGGTGAGCAGGTTGTAGGTGCCTGCCTTGTTCCACCGGCAAATGCAGTGCGCGTTTTCGAACAGCTGGTAGAACCATTTCCCGAAAGGATAGACTGATACCTCGTTGGCCGCCAGCCAGTTGTCCGACCAGAAAATGAGTCTGCTGCCGCTGAACACGTAAAAGATAGTTCCCTTGCGGTCCATGTGCAACAGGCTCGTGATGGAGTCTGGCTCATTGCCGGTCAGAATTCCGGTGGCATAGGCCGCCAGATTGTCGGCCTTCTTCTGCTGTTGCAACAAAGAGTGTTGTACATTTTTAACATCGGCATCTTCGGACCCGCAACTGCAAAACACGAATATGAAAAAGGCGGAAAAAAGAAATAATTTGTACCTCATCGTAAGCTCTTTTTGTCGGAATACGCCAAAATAACACTTTTGTTGCTCCAAAGGTAAATGTTTTTTTCCGAAATAACCGCGCAAAACAACAATGAAAGGCAATAAAAACATTATTTAATTTGATTGTCTGGAAAAAAAACAATAACATTGCAACTGAAAACGACCCTCAGGAAGGCCGTAAAACCATTAAATCTTGTATCAGTTATGAATGTAGAAAAATTAATGCAGCAACTTGAAGCAAAGCATCCCGGCGAGGCCGAGTATTTGCAAGCTGTACGTGAGGTGTTAATTACTGTCGAGGATGTATATAACCAGCATCCCGAGTTTGAGAAGGCCAAGATAGCCGAACGCATTGTGGAGCCCGACCGCATTTTTACCTTCCGTGTCCCCTGGGTGGACGACCGCGGCGAAGTGCAGGTGAACCTGGGCTACCGTATCCAGTTCAACAATGCCATAGGCCCCTACAAGGGCGGTTTGCGTTTCCATTCGTCCGTGACGCTCTCCATCCTGAAATTCCTCGGATTTGAACAGATTTTCAAGAATGCGCTCACCACCTTGCCCATGGGCGGCGGCAAAGGCGGCTCCGACTTCAACCCGCGCGGCAAGTCGGACGGCGAGGTGATGCGTTTCTGCCAGGCTTTCATGACCGAGCTGTGGCGCTACATAGGCCCGGACACGGATGTGCCTGCCGGCGATATTGGTGTCGGCGCACGCGAAATAGGCTACCTGTACGGCATGTACAAGAAACTCGCGCATGAGCATACGGGCGTGCTGACCGGCAAGAACCTGGAATTCGGCGGCTCGCTGGTACGGCCGGAAGCCACCGGTTTCGGCGGGCTGTATTTCGTCAAACAGATGTTGGAAACGGCCGGACAGAGCATCGAAGGCAAGACCATAGCCATTTCCGGTTTCGGCAATGTGGCGTGGGGCGCGGCAACCAAGGCCACCCAGATGGGCGCAAAGGTCGTTACGCTTTCCGGCCCCGACGGCTATATCTATGACCCCGATGGCGTTTCCGGCGAGAAAATCGACTATATGCTCGAGCTGCGTGCCACCTGCAACGACGTGGTTGCGCCATACGCCGAGAAATTCGGCGTGAAGTTCGTACCCGGACGCCGTCCGTGGGAGGTCAAGACCGACATAGCCCTGCCGTGCGCCACACAGAACGAACTGAACGGCGAGGATGCCCAACGCCTGATAGACAACGGCGTGATATGCGTCGGTGAAATATCCAACATGGGTTGCACGCCCGAAGCCATAGACCTGTTCATCAACAACAAAATCATGTACGGCCCCGGCAAGGCGGTCAATGCGGGCGGCGTGGCTACGTCCGGCCTGGAAATGACGCAGAACGCCATGCACCTCTGCTGGCCGGCCGACGAAGTGGATGCGCGGTTGCACCGCATCATGGCCGACATTCATGCCCAGTGCGTCAAATACGGCCGGCAGCCCGATGGTTACATCAACTACATGAAGGGCGCGAACATAGCCGGATTCATGAAAGTGGCCCGTGCCATGCTGGCGCAAGGCGTGGTGTGAAGCTGCTGGATACCCAAAACAGACATGGGCTGTGCCGGATTTCCGGCACAGCCCATGTGCTTTTCGGGCGGTGCAGCGCCCTGTGCACGACGCCCATACACAAAAACCGCCGGAAACGTTTCCGTTCCCGGCGGGATAAGGGCCTTTGGCTTGCGGCTTAGAACAGCACTTTGCTGCTTGCGCCTGCGCAACGCAACACATATACGCCCGCGGGCTGGCTTACGGTGGCGGCGGTGCCGCTGTACACCATGCGCCCCTGCATGTCATAGAGGCTTACGGGCAACTGCTGCGGGTTGTGCAGCAGGCCGCCGTACACGTTTATGCTCTCCGGCATGGACGGCGTTTGCAGGCCGGTAGCCGGCATGGCGTGCAGGTTGAACTCCTGCCAATACGTGTCATTCTGGTAGGCTTCCAAGGCATCGGCAGGCACATACACGGGTATGTCGCGGTTTACATCGTAGAATGTCTTGGCGGCAATCGTGGGGGGCGTGGTGGCCTGCACGGTCATTTCCGTAAGTGCGGAGCAGTAGGAGAACGCCGAGTTTCCAATGCTTGTCACGCTGTTGCCTATCGTAACTTGTGTGAGTGCTGAGCAGTTCCAGAACGCATTGTTTCCAATGCTTGTCACGCTGTTGCCTATGGTCACTTGCGTGAGTGCGGAGCAGCCGGAGAACGTATAGTCTCCAATGCTTGTTACGCCGTCGGGTATGGTCACTTGTCTGAGTGCGGAGCAATCGCGGAACGCCCGGCCTCCAATGCTTGTCACGCTGTTGGGAATGCTCACTTGTGTTGCGGAGCAGCCGAAGAACGCATAATCCTTGATTTCGGTTATGCCTTCGGGTATAACCAATTCCGTAACCAAAGTGTTGTCGATATACAAGTTATGGGCGTAAGACAGCGGGTTGGAAGAATAAGTGCTAAACGTAATCCCGCACCATCCGGCCACATCGCCGGTATAGTAAACGGCAGTGAGTGCGGAGCAATCGTGGAACGCCCATTCTCCAATACTTGTCACGCCGTCGGGTATGTTCACTTGCGTGAGTGCGGAGCAGTCCTCGAACGCATAGTCTCCAATGCTTGTCACGCTGTTGGGCAGGGTCACTTGCGTGAGTTTTTCCATGCCGTAGCACAGAAGGGCGGGTATATGTTCCACCTGTTCGCCGAAAGTGAAATTGGTTATATTGGTACTGATGCCATAAAAAGGACTGTATTCGTAGTTTGTGAAATCCGCACAATTTATGGCATTCCAAGCCACTTGCTTGAGTGCGTCGCAACCGGAGAACGCCCATTGTCCAATGCTTGTCACGCTTTCGGGAATGGTTACTTGCGTGAGGGAGGAGCAGCCGTAGAACACCCATTCTCCAATGCTTGTCACGCTTTCGGGCAGGGTTACTTGTGTGAGTTTGTCCATACCGTAGCATAAACAGGCCGGTATATGTTCCACTTGGTTTCCGAATATGAAATTGGTTATATTGGAACTGATGTCATAACAAGGGGCATTGCTGTTGCAGTTTATTGCATTCCAAGTCACTTGCGTGAGTGCGTCGCAGCCTCCGAACGCCGAGCTTCCAATGCTTGTCACGCTTTCGGGAATGGTTACTTGCGTGAGGGAGGAGCAGCCGTAGAACGCCCATTCTCCAATACTTGTCACGCTGCCCGGTATGTTCATTTGTCTGAGTTTGGAGCAGTAGGCGAACGCCCAGTCTCCAATGCTTGTCACGCTGCTCGGTATGTTCACTTGCGTGAGTGCGTCGCAGTGCTGGAACGCCTGGCTTCCAATGCTTGTCACGCTGCTCGGTATGTTCACTTGTGTGAGTCTGGAGCAGCGGAAGAACGCCCAGTCTCCGATGCTTGTCACGCTGTTGGGTATGGCATAGACGGTTTCCGGTTTGTCGGCGGGATAACATACCAGCGTGGTTTTGTCTTTGTTGAACAATACACTATTTTCGGAGCAATAGGTCGTATTGCCGCTTCCCACATTGATGTCGGTGAGTGCGGAGCAATCGCGGAACGCCCGGCCTCCAATGCTTGTCACGCTGTTGGGGATGTCCACTTGCGTAAGTGCGGAGCAGTTGGAGAACGCCCCGTCTCCGATGCTTTTCACGCCGTCGGGTATGTTCACTTGTGTGAGTCTGGAGCAGCCGGAGAACGCCGAGCTTCCAATGCTTGTCACGCTGTTGGGTATGGCATAGACGGTTTCCGGTTTGCCGGCGGGATAACATACCAGCGTGGTTTTGCCTTTGTTGAACAATATGCCGTTTTCGGAGCAATAGGTCGTATTACTGCCTTCCACATTAATGGCAGTGAGTGCGAGGCATATAGAGAACGCCCCTTCTCCAATGTTTGTCACGCTGCTGGGTATGTTCACTTGCCTGAGTGCGTAGCAGTAGGAGAACGCCATGTTTCCAATGCTTGTTACGCTGCTGGGTATAGTTACTTGCGTGAGTGCGGTGCAGCTGGAGAACGTCGAACTTCCAATGCTTGTTACGCTGCTGGGTATGTTGACTTGCTTGAGTGCGGTGCAGTAGTAGAACGCCATGTTTCCAATGCTTGTCACGCTGTAATTTATGCCGTTGTAACTTACGGTTTCGGGAATGCTTACCGCGCCGGGCAGGGAACTGTAATTGCTGGAACTCCATCGATCTTCATACGTTACTTCTACAGTCTTGGCGGCTTCGTCAATAATGTTATAGTACAAATCACCGCTTTTGAAATCGTATGCCCATGCGCTTGCTGCCGCCAGCAGGGCAAGGGCAAAAGTAAATAGTTTTCTTGTCATACTGTTTTGAGTTTAAAATGTTAGTGTTATTGTTTTGTTTAATGTTTTTGTTCTTTTGTCCTACTGGCAGGACGTTCCCGCAACCGTTTTCCATGCCGTTATGTGTGTTTATCCTTGCGGTTGCGGGGCGTCCTTCCTGTTTTTGTTATCGGAGACGCTGCGCGCAGCGTCTCTACCATGCGGCTTTGTGCGAAACCCCGCCCGGACGTTGCAGTCCGTTAGGTGGTGCGTCCCCGCCTTATCCGCCGCCCGGCAGGCCAGCGTCGGGCGCGGCCAAAATTCATACTGTTTGAAGCCGTAGGCAAGTTTATGAATTTTAGCGTCCGGCGCGCCAGCATGCCGGGATGCAGGCGGATTCAGCGGCGGCATTCTTTCCTCCCTTTCTTTTGCTGTTGAAAGAAAGGGAGTACAAGCGTAGCGCGTAAGCCTTTTGCGTCGGTCTGCATTGCGCCGGTGCCATCCCCGCCAACGCCCCGCAGGATGCCTGCCCGGAGGCCGGCATGACGGTGCTGTTGCACCGTTTGTACTGTTGGCATTATTGGAGCCGCTGTACGCAGCGTCTCTACCATGTGTTGTCAATCGCCTGCCGCACCGCCGTGCGTGCAGTGTGCCGCGGTTGCCATTATGCGTCGGCATCGGCGGCCGGTTCGGTTCCCGTTGCCGTTTTGCTGCCTTGTTGTATGTTGTTGAACAGGTCTATGATTCCGTTCAGGTCGTTGATGAATTTTCCTGTCGTTTCGTCGGGCTGTATCAGGGCATAGGCATTGATGCGCTGCACCATGGCCTCGTACGTGCCGGATATGTTGGCCACGGCTTCCTTGGTGTCAATGCCTTTCTGTTCCTGCCTTGCGGCCTGTTCTTCTGTTTTTGCCTTGAAAGCGTTGTCGAACGCCTCGTTTACGGTTTCGAGCTCTGCAATTTCTTCATCAATGCCCAGCGTTGCTGTCAGTTCGGCATTTGCCTTGAGTTGTTTTATGAGGCCGCGCAGTTCGGTCGTTTCCTTGTTGTATTGGTGCCTGCGCAGGTCCTCGTAGGGTGCCATGACCGCTCCCAGCCGCACGGCGGCTTCGTTTTTTGCGGGCAGCGTGTTGGTAGCATGCGCCTTCACCACGTTCCGTATGACGCTGAACAGGTTGTCGCGTTCCTTGTCCTTTTGTTCCATCAGTTGCGTGTTCTGGTAGGCCGTTGCCCGGTTTACCACGGAATTGAGCGTGTCCAACTGGGCGGCATAGGTTTCGGTGAGGTCTTCCACATGCAGTGCCGCCGGTGTCGTGGCTGCAATCAGTTCGTTTACGCGGGTGTGGAAATCGACTATTGCTCCAGTCGTGAGCTTGTAGTCCTTCAGGTTTTTGATAAGGGTAGCCATAATTTTACGGATTTAAATGGGTTGATAAAAAAGAAATGCCGGCATGGTGCCGGAAAAAGTTTCGTGTAGTGTGCCGCCGGTTTGCGGCGAGGTTTCCAGACGTTTTGCAGGCTTGCCGCCGGTTTGCGGCAGGGTTTCCAGAAGTTTGCAGGCTTGCCGCCGGTTTGCAGCAGGGTTTCCAGAAGTTTGCAGGCTTGCCGCCGGTTTGCAGCAAGGTTTCCAGAAGTTTTGCAGGCTTGCCGCCGGTTTGCAGCAGGGTTTCCAGAAGTTTGCAGGCTTGCCGCCAGTTTGCGGCAGGGTTTCCAGATGTTTTGCAGGCTTGCCGCCAGTTTGCGGCAAGGTTTCCAGAAGTTTGCAGGCTTGCCGCCGGTTTGCGGCAAGGTTTCCAGAAGTTTGCAGCCCTGCCGCCGGTTTGCAGCAAGGTTTCCAGAAGTTTTGCAGGCTTGCCGGCAATCTTTTAATTATGCATATAACTAACTGATTATTAGATTTTAACAGGGGGGGGGGTAAAAATTAACTGTACATAACATATCCGGGCTGTTTGGTAGCCTCAGGCGGGAGTTGTATGTATTGTTAATCTTCATGTTTGTTTTGTTATTGCTGCAAAAGTAATGATATTTTTTAGAAATTCAAGGTTTTTGGGTGGTGTTTTTTTGGGGGTGCGCGCAGGAAAGCCGCCGTGGGCGGTGGAGGGGCGTTTTTTTTTGCACGTGGTTGCCATTATTGGAGACGCTGCACGCAGCGTCTCTACCATGCGCCGGTGTGCGAACCCCCGCCCGGACGTTGCAGTCCGTTGGGTGGTGCGTTTCCGCCTTATCCGCCGCCCGGCAGGCCAGCGTTGGGCGCGGCCAAAATTCATACTGTCCGAAGCCGTAGGCAAGTTTATGAATTTTAGCGTCCGACGCGTCAGCATGTCGGGATGGAGGCGGATATGGCGGCGGCATTCTTTCCTCCCTTTCTTTTGCTGTTGAAAGAAAGGGAGTACAAGCGCAGCGCAGCGAGCGCGTAAGCCATTGCGGGCACAGCCGTTTGTGCCATCACACCGCGCCATCATCATCCCCGCACTCACCCCGCAGGGTGCCGGCTCGGCGGCCGGCATGACGGTGTGGAGAAAGGGGCGCGAGGGGGAACAAAAGGGAACAAACGAAAACGCCGATACGTTGCAATCCGCTGGATAGTGCGTTTCCGCATTATCCGCCGCCCGGCAGGCCAGCGTCGGGCGCGGCCAAAATTCATACTGTCCGAAGCCGTAGGCAAGTTTATGAATTTTAGCGTCTGACGCGCCAGCATGTCGGGATGGAGGCGGATTCAGCGGCGGCATTCTTTCCTCCCTTTCTTTTGCTGTTGAAAGAAAGGGAGTACAAGCGTAGCGCGTAAGCCGTTTGTGCTGTCGCGGTCTGCCACCACTGGAGCCGCTGCACGCAGCGTCTCTACAAGGCGGCTTTGTGCGAAACCCCCGCCCGGACGTTGCAATCCGCTGGATAGTGCGTTTCCGCATTATCCGCCGCCCGGCATGCCAGCGTTGGGCGCGGCCAAAATTCATACTGTCCGAAGCCGTAGGCAAGTTTATGAATTTTAGCGTCCGACGCGTCAGCATGTCGGGATGGAGGCGGATATGGCGGCGGCATTCTTTCCTCCCTTTCTTTTGCTGTTGAAAGAAAGGGAGTACAAGCGTAGCGCGTAAGCCGTTTGCAGCTGCCTGCCACCGTTGGAGGCGCTGCACGCAACGTCTTTGCCATGCGCCTTTGTGTGAAATCCCCGCCCGGCTTGCAGTCCGTCGGGTGGTGCGTTCCCGCATTATCCGACGCGCCAGCATGGCGGGATGAAGGCGGATTCGGCGGCGGCATTCTTTCCTCCCCTTGTTTTGCTGCAGAAAGAAAGGGAGTACAAGCGCAGCGCAGCGAGCGCGTAAGCCTTTTGCGGGCACAGCCGTTGCGCCATTGCCGGAGCCGCTGCACGCAACGTCTTTGCCATGCGCCTTTGTGCGAAACCTCCCGCCCGGACGTTGCAATCCGCTGGATAGTGCGTTTCCGCCTTATCCGCCGCCCGGCATGCCAGCGTTGGGCGCGGCCAAAATTCATACTGTCCGAAGCCGAAGGCAAGTTTATGAATTTTAGCGTCTGACGCGCCCGCATGTCGGGAAGGAGGCGGATTCAGCGGCGGCATTCTTTCCTCCCTTTCTTTTGCTGTTGAAAGAAAGGGAGTACAAGCGTAGCGCGAGCCTTTTGTGGTTGCCTGCCAACGTTGGAGCCGCTGCACGCAGCGTCTCTACCATGCGCGTTTGTGTGAAACCCCGCCCGGACGTTGCAGTCCGTTGGATAGCGCGTCCCCGCCTTATCCGCCGCCCGGCAAGCCAGCGTTGGGCGCGGCCAAAATTCATACTGTCCGAAGCCGTAGGCAAGTTTATGAATTTTAGCGTCCGACGCGCCCGGCTGTCGGGATGGAGGCGGATTCAGCGGCGGCATTCTTTCCTCCCTTTCTTTTGCTGTTGAAAGAAAGGGAGTACAAGCGCAGCGCGTAAGCCGTTTGTCTGCATCGCCCGCAAAAGAGGACGCGCGGGGAGAAAGGGGCAGGGCGTTGCTCCTTAGTTGTGCGTTGCCGTATCCTTGAAAATGATTACCTTTGCAGCCGGAAAAAACAACGGGATGAAATACGATTTCGATGAACAGATAGACCGCCGCGGCACGGGCGCTTACAAACTGGAACAGTGCGAGGCGGTATTCGGGACAGCCGATGTGCAACCGCTCTGGGTGGCCGACATGGATTTCCGCACGCCGGATTTTATTCTGGATGCCATCCGCCACCGGCTGGAGCATCCCGTGTTGGGCTACACGGTTACGCCTCCGGCTTATTATGATTGCGTGGTGCGCTGGGTGCGCGACCGGCACGGCTGGGACATACGCCCGGAGTGGATGGGATTCCTGGCCGGTATCGTGCCGGGGTTGGCCCATGCGGTCAATGCGTTCACGCAGCCCGGCGACGAGGTTATCGTGCAGCCGCCTGTCTATCCGCCTTTCCTGCACGTGCCGGAAAAGAACGGCCGCCGCGTGGTGTGCAACCCTTTGCGCGAGGCGGATGGCCGATTCGAGATGGATTTCGATGACCTGGAAGCCAGGATAACGCCGAAAACGCGGCTGTTTATCCTGTGCAACCCGCACAACCCGGGCGGGCGCACATGGGATGCGGACACCTTGCGCCGCCTGGCGGATATTTGCCGCCGGCGGGGCGTGCTCGTGCTTTCCGACGAGATACATGCCGACATGGCATTGCCGGGCAACCGGCATATCCCGTTTGCGACGGTGTCGGAAGCGGCCGCGCGCAACAGCCTGACCTATATGGCGCCCAGCAAGACGTTCAACATCCCGGGGCTTGTCAGTTCGTTCTACGTCATTCCGGATCCGGAGCTGCGGCAGCGTTTTGCCGCCTATCTGGACAGCTCGGAGCTGAATACGCCCAATATCTTCGCTGTCGTGGCTACCTTGGCGGCCTATACCGCCCGGGGCGACGAATGGCGGCGCCAGATGCTGGACTACGTGCAGGGCAACGTGGATTTCGTGGTGGCGTTCTGCCGCGAACGTATGCCGGCCGTGCGGCCCATGGTGCCGCAAGCATCGTTCCTGGTGTGGCTGGATTTTTCGGCCTGCGGCCTGGATTCGGAGGCTTTGCAGCATAAAATGGTGCATGAGGCCAAAGTCGGACTGAACCAAGGCACGACTTTCGGTGCGGGCGGCGAACGGCATTTGCGGCTCAATGTGGCTTGCCCGCGGGCCAGACTGCGCGAGGCACTGGAACGCATGGCGGCCGTGCTTGAAAACGGAAATGTACAATAGACATATTTATGGAAGGATTTAAAAGACGAAACGAAATGTTGCCTTCGGAGTGGCATAGAAAGCCGGCGGCCAAAAAGGATTATTCCGCGCAGACCCGCCGCCTGCCCGAGAAGGACATGATTTTCGGCATCCGCGCCATTATGGAAGCCATTGACGCGGGGCGCGAGATAGACAAGATTCTGCTCCGCCGCGACATGGGCAGCGACCTTGCGCGGCAGCTGTATGCCAAGTTGCAGGGTACGACGGTGCCCGTGCAGCGTGTGCCGCAGGAAAAACTGAACCGTTTCACGGACAAGAACCATCAGGGCGCGATAGCGTTTATCGCCCCGATAACGTTCCAGCGTATCGAGGATATTGTTCCCGCGCTGTATGAGGCCGGGCGCGTGCCTTTCGTGGTGGTGCTCGACGGCGTTACGGATGTGCGTAACTTCGGCGCCATTGCCCGCACGTGCGAGTGCGCCGGCGTCGATGCCATGGTCATCCCGGCGCGGGGCGGCGCGGCCGTGAATGCCGATGCGGTCAAGACATCGGCGGGGGCACTGCACTCCATTCCCGTCTGCCGGACGGAGAACCTGGCCAACAGCCTGCAGTTCCTGGCCGATTCCGGCCTGAAAATAGTGGCTGCCACCGAGAAAGCCGAGCAGCCGTACACGCAGTGCGACCTGACCGGCCCGCTGGCGTTGGTCATGGGTGCCGAAGATACGGGCATCGCGCCGGAAAACCTCCGGCTGTGCCATGCGCAGGTCCGGATACCCATGTTCGGGACTATCGCATCGCTGAACGTATCGGTATCGGCGGGCGTCCTGATGTATGAAGTAATCCGGCAACGTTCCAAATAGGACATGACTGTACTGTACGAAGACAACCATATCATAGCCGTGAACAAGACCTGTTCGGAAATCGTGCAGGGCGACAAAACCGGCGATACGCCCCTGTCCGAGACGGTCAAGGCGTACATCAAGGAAAAGTACGCCAAGCCGGGCGCAGTCTTTTTGGGCGTGACGCACCGCCTCGACCGCCCGACGAGCGGGGTTGTGCTGTTTGCGCGCACCAGCAAGGCGTTGGCGCGCCTGAACGACATGTTCCGGACGCACGGCGAGATACAAAAGACCTATTGGGCCATTGTGAAGCGGCGGCCGCATCCGGCCGAAGGACGCCTGGAAGATTACCTGTTCAGGAACGAGCAGCAGAACAAGAGCTATGTTTGCAACCCCGACCGGCCGGGGGCGAAAAAGGCCGTGCTGGATTACAGGACGATAGCGGTTTCGGAGCGTTACGCCTTGCTGGAAATCAATCTGGAAACCGGCCGGCATCACCAAATCCGGTGCCAGCTGGCGCATATCGGCTGCCCCATCCGCGGCGATTTGAAATACGGCTACGAGCGCAGCAATCCCGATGGCGGCATTTCGTTGCACGCGCGGAGCATACGTTTCGTGCATCCGGTGTCGCGGCAGGAGGTTTACATAGAAGCGCCGGTGCCGCAAAACGATAAACTGTGGGTTGTCATGGAGCAACTCGCGCAAGCAAATAAAGAGGAAGAATGAAAAAACGTGCATTGTTTATAGACCGCGACGGGACGCTGATAGTGGAGCCGCCGGTAACATTCCAGGTTGATACGCTCGAGCAGCTGGAGTTTCTGCCGGGCGTGTTGCGCAACCTGCATTTCATTCGCCGGCATCTGGATTTCGAGCTGGTCATCGTTTCCAACCAGGACGGTTTGGGCACGGCTGCCTATCCGCAGGCGCATTTCGATGCGGTGCAGTCCAAAATGTTGGACATCTTCCGCACGGAAGGCGTCGAATTTGACGATATTTTGATTGACAAATCGTTTCCGGAAGATAACCTGCCGACCCGCAAGCCGGGCACCGGGCTGTTGGGCAAGTACATGGGTGGCGATTATGACCTGGCGAACAGCTACGTTATCGGCGACCGCCTGACGGACATGCAGCTGGCGCGCAACCTCGGCACGAAGGCTATTTTTGTCGCTTCTTGCCCGCCGGACATGCCGGAGGCGGAACGTCAGGCGGCGCTGCAAGGTTGGAAGCAAAAAGTGGCGGAGGTCTGCCTGCCGGACACGTTCCGTGTGGCTGCCTCGTGGGATGACATATCCGAACTGCTGTTTGCCGGCGAGCGCAAGGCAACCGTGCACCGCAAGACCAGGGAAACGGACATTTTCGTGTCGCTCGATTTGGATGGCACCGGCACGTGCGATATTTCCACCGGCCTGCACTTTTTCGACCACATGCTGGAGCAGATAGGCCGCCATTCCGGTTGCGACCTGACGGTGAAGGCCGCCGGCGATTTGCAGGTGGACGAGCATCACACCATCGAGGACACGGGCATTGTGCTGGGCGAAGCGCTCGAAAAAGCCCTTGGCGACAAACGCGGCATTGAGCGTTACGGCTTCTGCCTGCCCATGGATGATTGCCTGTGCAGTGTCGCGCTTGATTTCGGCGGCCGCGCCTGGCTGGTCATGGATGCGGATTTCAAGCGGGAGCGCGTCGGCGACATGCCCACGGAGATGGTCATGCACTTCTTCAAGAGTCTGAGCGATGCGGCGCACATGAACCTGAACATAAAGGCGGAAGGACAGAACGAACATCACAAGATAGAAGGCATTTTCAAGGCTTTTGCCAAGGCCATCAAGATGGCGAAAAAACGGGATATCTATAATTTCCGTTTGCCGAGCACGAAAGAAGTGTTGTAGAATGTGGAGGTGAATCATGTGGTTTATACTTGGAATTTTTTCAGCCCTGTCGTTGGGCTTTTATGATATTTGCAAGAAGAAATCGTTGCAGGGCAATGCGGTCATTCCCGTCTTGTTCTTCTCGATTTTGTGCTCGGGGATTTTGCTGTTGCCGTTCCTGTTGGTGTCGCGTTTCTGGCCGGAAGCCTTGTCCGGCACCATGTTTTATGTCCCGGCCGTCGATTTCCACACGCATGTGTTGATATTCTTCAAGTCGTTTTTGGTGCTTTCCTCGTGGTTGTGCGCCTATTTTTCCATGAAGAATCTGCCAATTACCATTGTCTCGCCGGTCAATGCGACGCGCCCGATGTGGACTTTGCTGGGTGCCGTGACCATTTTCCATGAGCAGTTGTCTGGTTTCCAGTGGGCAGGCATAGCCGTTGCGTTGCTGTCCATATTCATGTTTTCGGTGGTCGGCAACCGGGAAGGTGTTTCCTTTACGCACAACAAATGGATTTGGTGCCTGCTGCTGGCTACTTTGCTGGGTGCGTGCAGCGGCTTGTACGACAAATACCTGATGCGCACGCTGGACCGCATGGCGGTGCAGGTTTATTACATTTTCTACCAAATTGTATTGATGGCCATTATTCTGATGGTTGTGTGGTATCCGCACCGCAAAAAGCACACGCCGTTTGTGTGGCGGAACGTCATTGTACTGATTTCCGTGTTTCTGATTGTATCCGACTTTTTATACTTTTATGCGTTGTCTTTGCCGGACTCGCTGATTTCCGTGCTCTCCACTGTCCGCAGGGCCGGCGTGATTGTTCCCTTTGCCTATGGGGCACTCTATATGCACGAAAAAAATGTCGGATTAAAAGCCTTGTGTTTGGCAGGTGTCATTGCCGGAATGGTCTTTTTGTTTTTGGCGGCAGTGTAAATGGTTGATTATGAATAGATTGTTTGTATGTGAAATATTTTTTGCAAAAAAGGCATTTTTATTTTCTGGAATCAAACAAAATTCATACCTTTGCGCTTCCAAAAGTAAATGTAAACAATTAAAGCATTAACAATATGAAAAGTGGAATTCATCCTGAAAATTATCGTCCTGTAGTCTTCAAGGATATGTCGAACGGCGAGCAATTTATTTCCCGTTCAACCGTGAATACAAAAGATACGGTAGAGATCGATGGTGTTACTTATCCATTGGTTAAATTGGAAATTTCCAGTTCTTCCCATCCTTTCTATACGGGCAAATCGAAACTGGTAGATACTGCCGGTCGTGTAGATAAGTTCATGAGCCGTTACGGAAAACGCGGCAAATAAATTTGCGTTTTTCTCTTGCAGGATATAAAAATAAGTAGTATCTTTGCAGCGGTTTTCAGGAAGACTGAAAAAATGGTGTGGTAGTTCAGCTGGTTAGAATACATGCCTGTCACGCATGGGGTCGCGGGTTCGAGTCCCGTCCATACCGCGGAAACATCAAGAATGGATGTGTGAAACAAGCGTCCGGAGTTACATTGAAGTAAGTCCGGACGCTTTTGTTTTTCGATGTTACTGTTTTAGTGGATATGGAGCAACTTCAGCATACATGCCATCACGTTGCGGACTGTTTGTTTATGGCGGTGACAAAAATCCCTCTTTTCCGGGACTGAAATGTTCAATACCTTCCGGAAAAGAGGGATTTGTTTTTGTGTTTTGTCGGCTCTTGTTTTCGTTTTTCCTTAATTGTTTGTTTCCTTGTTCTGTTCCAGCCATTTTTCCCGCTGTGTATCGGGCAGGTGCTTGATGGAAAAATGTTCGAATCTGGCTTTGAATCCGTTCCCATCCGGACAGGCACCCATGATGCCCACCATGACAGGGTGGTTGTTTTGTAGCCAGGCGTTGCGCATCATGACATATTCCTTGTCATCGAACGAGTAGAATATCTCCACGGCATCCAACCTGCGTACAGCTTTTATCCAGACAAACGGTACGGGTTTGTCCAACGGTATGATGCTCCAGTCGCTTGTGTGGTGTGTAACCACTGTGCTGAGGTTGTATTTGCCCTCTACGAACTCGATTCCTGTCTTGATGTAGTTTTCGTGGTCTATGCGCAACATCAGTCCCGACTGGTCGAACCGTGTTTTGTAATCTCCCGATATTTTTACCTTCACTTCAAATTCTCCTCCACGGATTGTGTACAGGAAAGGTGCGTCATCCACGGTAAATCCATAGTGTGATATGCGCCAATAGTCGGTTTTGGGTGTGACAATCATTGAAAGCACATTGTCTTCTATTTCCCATTTTTCCGGTTCGTTGAACCATTGCATTTTGTCCAAAGATTGCGCCATGCATGTACATGAAGCGGCAACCAGTATTCCACCTAACAATATTCTTTTCATTTTTTTGATTGATATGAAGTTTATATTTTCCGTATGATTCGGCAGGGATTTCCTGCTGCCAGTGAGCCGGCTGGAATGTTTTTGTTCACCACGCTGCCTGCTCCGATTACGCAGTTGTCGCCGATGGTAACTCCGGGGAGCACACAGACTTGTGCACCTATCCATACATTGTTGCCAATGACTATCGGTCGTGCATATTCCAGTCCGCGGTTTCGTTGTTCCACGTCAAAGGGATGTCCGGCGGTATAAAATCCACAGTTGGGCGCAACAAACACATTGTTGCCAAAACGCACCGTGGCTTCGTCCAAAATGACACAGTTCACGTTGGCATAGAAATTTTCTCCGATTTCGATGTTATATCCATAGTCGCAGAAGAAAGGTTGTTCTATCAGAAATTTCCGGCCGGTTTTTCCAAACAGTTTTCGGATAATGTCCTCTCTGTGTTTTATGTCTGACGGCGAAAGCTGGTTGTATTCATGGCAGATTTCCTTGCATAGCAGTCTTTCGGCGATTAATTCCGTGTCATTATTGGCATCGTATAATTTGCCTTGGCGGCATTTTTCCTTTTCATTTCCCATGGATAACCATTCTTTTTGTTTACCTTTGCAAAGGTAAGGCATTGTCTTTTATTGTACAATGATTAAAAATAACCATTTTTTTGTCGGAAGATGGACACTACGGATATTCTGAACAGGGAATTTTCCAAACAGGACTTTGCAGGAGAGCAGCCGTATGCGGAGTTGTTGGATAGATACAGGGAAACGGCATGTGCTTATGCGCGGCTGGAGAATGCAATTGCCGTTTTGAGCGACATGAAGTCCAATGTCAGTTATATTTATTACGGCGGTTTTTCCAGAATGTTACAAATGGATGGTATCGGGAAAGAAGGCAAGTTGTTTTCCATCTGGGAAAAAGACATATTCAAGCTTATTCATCCGGATGATTTGGCCGGCAAACATCTGCATGAACTATGTTTCTTTCATTTTATCAAGCGGCAACCCAAAAAGAAGCGTGTGGATTATTATCTGGCGAGCAAGTTGCGTATGCGTGGCAAATCAGATGCGTATATTCCCGTGTTGCATCGCATGTTCTATGTATCAGTCCCTTTTAGCGATGCCTTGTGGTTGGCCTTATGCCTTTACAGCCCTTTGTCGGTCGATATTCCGGGCCGTTGCATGGTGGTGAATTCCGTTAACGGCCAAATGCTGGAACTGTAGAAGCAAGATAACACGAAGATATTGTCAGCCAGGGAAAAACAGGTTTTGAATCTGATAGACAAGGGCTTGGCAAGCAAAGACATAGCAGGAATTCTTGCCATCAGTATAAACACGGTTAGCCGGCACAGACAGGAAATTTTGGGCAAGCTCCAGGTGAGAAATTCCATTGAGGCATGCCGGATTGCAAAAGACCTGAACTTAATTTAGATGCACGGCATTGAATGAATCAGGTCGTGAGGCTGTAAAATGACATTGTCGTTGCCGCGGAAGACCGTATTGAAAGGAGACTTGTGCGGACTATTTCCGGCATTTTTGGCTGTCAGGGCACAAGGAAAGCATGAAGACCGATGGCATTGGGCTGCAAAGTTGCTGACTATGGGTTGGAGATATCATGCGCGAGCATACGGTGTTGTATCGGGTTTTGTCTGGAGGCAGGAAACGGGCCTTTCCTGTTTTCAGAAAAACAATGTTCCAATTTCCGTAAAATCACAGGAAACTGGAACATTGCGGTATGGATAATGGGGCGCGTGTAAACCTATTCCCAATATGCGTGGTTTACTTTTCCGGTCCAGACATCGGAGAATATCCGGTATTGTGACTGCCCGCCGATAATGTAAATGCGTTTGTCTGCCTCGTTTACGACGACGGATTGGTTGGTGCGCAATTCAAAATTGTCCGGCATGGCGTTTGACGTTGTGTCGGGAGCCACCCAGTTAAGTCCTTCATCGGTGGTTTCCAATATGTAGGATGTTATCAATTCACCATTCTGGTCCGTGCCTCCGAACAACAGCAGTTTGTCATCGTAATTGATGAGTGAGGCGCCGGCCAGGGAACCGAACGAGGGCTGTTCTATGCTCAGGTTTATCCAATATTCTCCGTTTTCGGTTGTCCAGCGTGTGTTCACGGGTTTGTTGTTTACAGAATATCCACCCATGATCAAGGCTTTCGGTGTGTTTGTGCGCGACAGGAAGGTAATGCCGGCAAAGTCGCTGACTGGAAATCCGTCCGGTGTTTCCGTACCTTGTTCCCATGTGATTCCATCGGTTGTCCATGCAAAATAATGCGCGCCGGTTTCCTTTTCCCGTACGATAGCCCAAAGTTTACCGTCAAAATCCATTAGCAGGCTCGTGAATATGAACGGGCTTCCAGACATGTCAATACTTGTCCATTCTGTTCCGTTTTCAGACATGTAGAGTGTGTTTTCCGTAGTCATGAAGAGCTTGTTGCCGTAGGGCACCATGTGCCTGAAGTCATTGTTTGAAGGTAATCCCGTCAGCTGGTTGGCCAAAGGTTGCCATGTGGTCCCATCTTCCGATGTGTACAGGTAGTTGCTGATTCCGCTGCTGACAAAAAGGTAGAGTGCATCATTGAACCAGATGGCCTTTTGGTTGCTGCCTGCATGTGTATAGATTTCCGGAGTTTGTTGTTTCCACACATACAGGTCTGGGTCAACCTGATGCACATTGACATAAATGTTGTACCACATGGTATCGATGCCGTTGGCTGCATAGTTCAGCAGGCGGACGGGCTGGATTGAGAAGTCGACCGTATCGCTTCCGGTCAGTATGATGGTGTCATCGCCGCAATATAGAATGGCTCCGCCGGATGGTGCATTGAACGTGAATGTAGGAAAAACGCTGTCTATGCGTGTCTGATAGGGCAGTGAATCCGGATTGTACACCAGGTTGCTGTCGTTGACAATGGTAAAGACGGCTTCATCCAGATGGGGTATGCTGTCATTTGCAGCGAATGTGAGCGATGCCAGTGTCGGGTCATCCGAGGGTTCCGTTTCTTCCTCTTTGTCTTTCAGACAAGCCGGCAGGGTGATGATGACACAAGCCAGGCATATCATTCGTATGATTTTGTCGAAATTCATGAATGTTGTGTTTATGTTATTCAATTGCAAAAGTACAAGAAATAGATGTTGCTACGCTTGACATGTTATTGATTTATCGTTTTTTAGGAAACGGAAACGAAGATCTTATGTGTTTTGCAGCAGGCGTTTGATTACCGTTTGTGCTGATATTTCCCGGTTGGCGGCCTCCGGTATAACGAGAGATTGCGGGCTTTCTATGATATCATCCGTGACAATCATGTTCCGCCTTACGGGCAGACAGTGCATGAAATAGGCATTGTTGGTCACAGCCATTTGCCTGTTGCTGACGGTCCAGCTGCGGTCGGAGCTCAGAATTTTTCCGTAGTTTGGGTCCTTGTAGGCCGCCCAGTTTTTTGCATAGATGAAATCCGCTCCTTCAAAAGCTTTCATTTGGTCATATTCCACGGTTGCATTCCGAACGAAGCGTTCGTCCAGTTCGTAGCCTTCGGGGTGTGTGATGACGAAATCGACATTGGCTTCGTTCATGAAATCGGCAAAAGAATTGGGGACAGCCTGCGGGAGTGCCCGCGGGTGTGGTGCCCATGTAAGGACAACTTTCGGGCGGGCTGTTTTTTTATATTCTTCTATGGTAATCAGGTCGGCAAAGGCCTGCAACGGGTGTCCTGTGGCGGCTTCCATGCTGAACACGGGTTTGCCGGAGTATTGTATGAACTGGTTCAGAATCGTTTCCTGATAGTCGAACTGCTTGTCTTCAAAGCGTGCAAACGAACGCACACCGATGATGTCGCAATAGCATCCCATGACGGGAATGGCTTCCAGAATATGTTCCGGTTTGTCGCCGTCCATGATGACGCCGCGTTCGGTTTCCAATTTCCAGGCTCCCTGGTTTACATCCAGCACAATGGTATTCATTCCCAGGTTCATGCCCGCCTTTTGCGTGCTCAGGCGTGTGCGCAGGCTGGAATTGAAGAATACCATGAGCAATGTTTTGTTTTCTCCAATATGTTTGTAGGCGTAGCGGTTTTTCTTTATTTCCAGTGCTTCCTGTACGGCGGCTTGCAGGTTGCCCAGGTCCTTGACATTGGTGTATGATTTCATGTGGTTTTGTTTTATAAAAGTTCAAATTTATCGGCATCGCGCCATATCGGGAATTTTGCCCGTGCCTGATGCAGTTGTTCCACATCTAAGGTAGCGGTTTTTGTTCCGGCTTCGTTGTCGGCAAAGGCAGTTTGCGTTCTGCCTTTGTAGTCCAGCAGCATGGAGTGTCCGTTGTACGTGATGCCGAGTCCATCGGTGCCGATGCAGTTGACGGCGCAGACGTAGCATTGGTTTTCCACCGCCCGTGCGGGCAGCAATGCATCCCAGTCGGGGATGCGTTTTTCCGGAAAGTTGGCAACGTAGACGAGCACATCGTAGTCATTGCCTGTCATGTTCCGGCTCCATACCGGGAATCGCAGGTCGTAGCAAATCAGTATGCAGAAGGAGACATTTTTGTATTTCACGGTCAGACGTTTTGTGCCGGGCGTGAACAGTTCGTTTTCTTTTCCCATGGAGAACAGGTGCCGTTTGTCCGCATAATGGATTTTTCCGTCCGGTTCGGCCATGAAGGCCCGGTTATAAAGCAAGCCATTACCGGTAGCCAAGAAGCTGCCGATAATGGCTATTCCTGTGTCGTGTGCCCATTTGCGTAATGTCTGGACCGTTTCTTGCTGCATGTTTTCCGCCAGTTCGGGGCGGTCTGTACAGAATCCGGTGGAGAACATTTCCGGCAATATCGCCACGTCGGTTTTTCCTGCAAGCGAAGCAACCTTGTTTTCATAGAAAAGCAGGTTGGCTTTCTTGTCGGTCCATACGATTGGATATTGCAACAGGCTGATGTTCATTTCAAATCCATCTTACATAGCAGAAGTCCTGTCTGTGAGGCAGTTCTTCATTTTTCGGGAACATGCGGAACGCATATTTGAATGGTCCGGCATAGTCCAGCTGGTAATTCAGTCCGAATGTGAGTTTGGAGCCTTCGGTTTTGATCAGGCTCATTTCTGCCACGTCATAAAGGCGGTCTTCGTTGTTCTGTTCCGATTTGACAGTGACCAATTCTATGCCTATGCCATGCGTTTTCATGTCTTTGACATCGATTTCCACGTTCAGGTTGTAGCTTTCTCCTACCAACGGGTCGTGTGTCAGCTGGTCTGAAGTGGAAACGTTCAAGACTTCGATGTTGTCCCAGTGGGATGCGACATCTTCTTTCCAGGCTACGATTTCCTTGGCTTTAGCGCAGTCGTTGGCTCTCAGGTATGTAGAACGTTTGGCCATTTTGTTATAGAAACGTTCAAAATAGTCGTCCATCATACGTTTGGTGGTAAACCTTGGTGTGATTTGTGAAATGGAATTTTTGATTGTCTGTATCCATTCCGGTGAGTAGCCTTTGCTGTTTTGTGCATAATACATGGGTATTATTTCATTTTCCAGCATTCTGTAGATGGTAGCGGCATCCAACTGGTCCTGTTGTGCCTGGTTTTCATAGGTCCGTTTTTCGGTCAGTGCCCATCCGGCTCCTTTTACATAACCTTCAAGCCACCATCCATCAAGTACGGAGAAGTTCAGGACTCCGTTCATTTGTGCTTTTTCGCCGGATGTTCCGGATGCTTCCAGCGGGCGTGTCGGTGTGTTCAGCCAGATGTCGACTCCGGATATCAGCCGTTTGGCCAGGCGCATGTCGTAGTTTTCCAGGAAGATGATTTTACCAAGGAACTGTGGCATGCGTGATATTTCGACAATCCGTTTGATCAGTCCTTGTCCGCCGCCGTCGGCCGGGTGTGCTTTTCCGGTGAAGAGGAACTGTACCGGGCGTGTCGGATTGTTTACTATTTTTTCCAGCCTGTCCAGGTCGGTGAAGAGCAGGTGGGCGCGTTTGTAGGTGGCAAAGCGGCGTCCGAATCCGATAATCAGTGCGTCCGGGTTGATGCTTTCCAGCACGGAAACGATTCGCGATGGGTCGCCTTGGTTTTTCAGCCAGGTTTCGGCAAATTGTTCGCGTATGAATTTGATCAGTTTGCCTTTGACGGTGGTTCTTACTTTCCATATTTCATCGTCCGGAACATCCTGAATGGCTTTCCATATCTGCATGTTCGACTGGTCTTTGTAGAAGTCAGGCGTGAAGTTTTTCTCATACAGGGCTTTCCACTCGGAGGCGGTCCATGTTGGCAGGTGCACGCCGTTGGTTACATAGCTGACGTGCAATTCTTCGGGGAAGTAGCCTTGCCATATCGGGCTGAACATTTTCTGTGAAACTTTGCCGTGCAGCCAGCTTACTCCGTTTACTTCCTGGCAGGTGTTGCAGGCAAATACGCTCATGCTGAATTTTTCATTCGTACCCGGATGTTCACGGCCCATGTCAATGAAATCTCCCCAGGAAATGCCCAGTTTTGCGGGATATTCGCCCATGTATTTGCCGAACAGTCCTTCATCGAAACTGTCATGTCCGGCAGGTACGGGTGTATGTACGGTGTAGAGCGAACTGGCGCGAACCAGTTCGAGTGCCTGGTTGAATGTCAGATGGTATTCTTCCATGTGGTCAATCAGGCGTTGTACGTTGATCAGTGCGGCGTGTCCTTCGTTGCAGTGATAAACTTGTTTCTTGATGCCCAGTTTTTTCAGTGCCAATATGCCGCCAATGCCCAACATTATTTCCTGTTTCAGGCGGTTTTCCCAGTCGCCTCCGTAAAGCTGATGTGTAATGGAGCGGTCAAATTCGCTGTTCAGTTCGTTGTCGGTGTCAAGTAGATACAGGTTGATTCGGCCTACTGCAACTTGCCAGATGTAGGCATAGACGGTGCGGCCCGGATAGGGAACTTCAACCACGACCGGACTGCCTTGTGAGTCTTTCACCTGTTTGATAGGCAGGTTGGCGAAATTCTGTGCCTCGTAGTTGGCAATTTGTTGTCCTTCCATGGACAGGGTTTGCGTGAAATAGCCATAGCGGTACAGGAAACCGATTGCTGTCATGTCCACATTGCAGTCGCTGGCTTCTTTCAGATAGTCACCTGCCAGCACGCCGAGTCCGCCGGAATATATTTTCAATACGGAAGTCAGCCCGTATTCCATTGAAAAATAGGCAATGCTTGGTTTGGTCGTGTTTTTGGGTTCGTTCATGTATGCGCAAAACTCATCATATACCTTGTTGAGTTTGGCCATGAATTTGTTGTCGTTGCTGAGTTCAACGAGTTTGTCATAGCTCAGGATATTTAATAATACAATCGGGTTGGATGCGGCTTTTTTCCATGCATCTTCATCTATGTGGCGGAAAATATTTTTGGCATCGGAGTTCCATACCCACCACAGGTTTTGTGCAAGTTCTTCTAATTTTTTTAATTTTTCCGGGAAATTGGTCTTGACGTTGATTTCTTTCCAATTTACCTGATTTACGTGGTTTACTTTAATTTTCATATATAAATGTATATTTGAACTGTATTGAAAAAAGATACTGAATTTTGCGGCCGCAAAGGTACAAAAAAATCCGTCTTTTTACAACGGATTTTTAATATGCCCGACAAATTGCCGGAAATCATGGACAGACGTTCTGAAATCACAGATTTTCCATGATATCCAGCAACCAGTTCCAACAGCGTTGTGTTGATTTTATGCTTAACTGTTCGCTGGGTGAGTGTACTCCGCGCATGTCCGGACCAATGGAAATCATGTCCAGATGCGGATATTTTTCCAGGAACAGCCCGCATTCAAGTCCGGCGTGTATGGCGCGTACTTTTGCCGTTTCGCCGAACAGGCGGCCGAAGGACTGTTGTGCAATGTGCAGTAAAGCGGAATCCACGTTAGGTTTCCAGCCCGGATATCCATCTCCGTGTGTCACACTGGCACCGGCAAGTGCGAAAGTGCACGCTACCATGTTTTTGACATCGTGTTTGGCCGATTCAATGGAGCTGCGCTGGCTGGTTGTTACCGTGATTTCCTGAGGATTCATTTTTATGGATGCCAGGTTTGTGCTGCTTTCAACCAGGCCGGGCATGTCGCGGCTCATGGCCATGACACCGTGAGGACAAGCGTAGATAGCTCGTATCAGACGGGTTGACAGCTCTTTTGTAAGCACTTTTTCAGGCAGGCTCTCGCTTTCCAGTTCCATTTGGAAACCTGTTTCCGTTTTGCCGATTTCCTGTTCCATATCGGTTATGAAATGGTTCAGCTCGATGCGTAGCGGCTCCTTGTAGTTGTATGGCACGCAAATGATGGCGTACGCCTCGCGGGCGATGGCGTTGCGTAAGTTGCCGCCATCAATATGTGAAATGCGCAAATCGGTCTGTTCGTTCAGCCGATACAAAAAGCGGTTCAGTATTTTATTGGCATTGCCGCGTCCTTTTTCAATGTCATCGCCGGAATGGCCTCCAAGCAGGCCTTTGACACTGACTTTGGCCGCGAAATAACCGTCGGGAGCTTTCTCTTGTGCCATGTGGAATGTGGCGACAGTGTCGATACCGCCGGCACAGCCTATGAAAATCTGGCCGTCATCTTCGGAATCAAGATTGATGAGCATTTTGCCTTTCAACAGGCTGTTGTCCAGAGCGAATGCGCCGGTCAGGCCGGTTTCTTCATCTACAGTGAACAGGCATTCCAGGGCAGGATGCCTGATTGTGTCGGAGCACAGTGTCGCGAGCGCCATGGCCATGCCGATGCCGTTGTCGGCGCCGAGTGTCGTGCCGCGGGCTTTCAGCCAGTCTCCATCAACGTATGTTTCTATGGGGTCGTTGTCAAAATCGTGGTGTGTGTCGGCATTTTTTTCGCAGACCATGTCCATGTGGGCTTGCAGAATGACGCCGGGTTTGGCTTCATATCCGGCAGTGGCGGGTTTGCGGATGATGACGTTTCCGGCCTTGTCGGTTTCGTGCTCCAGGTTGTGCTTTTTTGCAAAGTTCTGCAGATAAGCAATGATTTTCCCTTCTTTTTTGGAAGGACGGGGTACTTTGGTTATTTCGGAAAAAATACCGAAAACTTCTTTGGGTTCCAAGTTGTGCATGGTGTTATGATTTTTATGATATTCCGTAATCCGTTTGACGGACAAAGATACAACATTTATCATGAAAAGGGGATATGTTGTGGTTAAAAACTGCTTTCAAGGCGGTTTTTATTCAGTCCGTATTTGTGGTATTACAGGTCGTTGAAATCGATTTGCAACTGCACGGCATCTGTTGTTTCGGGAATATTTCCGATGCTAATGCCCAGCAGGCGTATTTTCCTTGTTCCGGTTTCTATGCTTTCCAGCAATTCCAGAGAAATTTTCTGCAGCTGTTCAGCTTCCTTTATGGTGAAGGGCAGGGTTCTGGAACGGGTTATTTGTCTGAAGTTGTCGTATTTTACCTTGAGTGTGATGGTTCTTCCGCAGAAATTGTATTTGTCCATGCGTTTCCATACATCCATGCATACGGCATGTAGCTGTTCTTTCAGTTGCCGTATTTCGTTTAGGTCTTCCGCAAAGGTTGTTTCGGCGCCGAGCGATTTCCGTTTCCGGTCGGGCATGACTTCACGTGTGTCAATGCCCCGGGCATATTCGTAATAGTTGTGGCCGGCTTTACCGAAATGTCTGATGAGTTCTTTTTCGTCCCATTGGCGCAGGTCGGCTCCTGTGTGTATGCCTAATTCATGCATTCTGAGGGCGGTTACCTTGCCGATACCAAAAAATTTTTCAACGGGCAGGGTTGCGGTGAATGAATCTATCGCCTTGGGCGGTATAACGAATAATCCGTCCGGTTTCCGGTAATCGGAAGCGATTTTTGCCAGCATTTTGTTTACGGAAACGCCTGCGGAGGCAGTCAGTGCCGTCTGTTCGAAGATGCGTTGTTTGATTTCGCGCGCCAATAGTGTTGCCGACGGCAAATGTGAAACATCGAGGAAAGCCTCATCGAGCGACAACGGTTCCACCAGGTCCGTATAATCATGGAAAATGGTCTGTATTTGCCTGGATATGCTTTTGTAGGTTTCCATGCGTACAGGTGCAAAAATCAGTTCCGGACACAGTCTGGCGGCACGTGTGCTGGACATGGCCGAATGTATTCCATAACGCCGTGCTTCATAACTGGCTGTAGCAACGACGCCGCGCGGACCTTGATGGCCTACGGCTATCGGGCGTCCGCGCCATTCGGGATGGTCACGTTGCTCAATGGCAGCGTAAAACGCATCCATGTCAATATGTATGATTTTTCGTTCCGTCATGTGGTTCGGCGTGCAAATATACATGGTTTTTTTCAGCCGGCAGCTTGCGGCATGCCGGAATGTGTCAGGATGCCGCTTTGGGGAAAATTTTGCGGCATGGGAGTCAGTGGAATGGCATCTCGGTTAAAGGCATGGCATGAAACGTCTTGTCCTTTGTAAAAACACAATCGGCAGGCAAATTCCGTCATGTCAGAATCTGCCTGCCGATGTCGGGCAATGTGCCCTGGCTTCCGGTCTATTCTTTAATCAGAATTCCCGATTGTCCCAACCCGTTATTATGTATCTGAACAAAGTAAACGCCGGATGCCCATGTCTGGATATTTACGGCGTCTTGTTCCGTAAAATGGTCATGTTCATACACCTTGCGTCCCATGCTGTCGTATATTGTCAGTTTTCCGGTGGTGATGCCTGACAGTTTCAGCAGGTCGGATGCCGGATTCGGAATCAGGCGCAGTGTGTTTTCCGCGCTGGCGATATCCGGCATGGATGTAGCAATCTGTTTGGATTCCGTAATGCCTTCCAGTGTTGGTGTTGTGGCTTTTATGCTGCCATCGGCATTGAATTCCAGTTTGTCAATGCAGACCTCGCGGCGATAGCCGGATGGGTCTATGCGCGGACGCCCGAAGCGGTGGTAAACAATGTACCATTCGTCCGTATCCGGAATTTGGAGGACGGAGCAATGGCCTGTACCGTAAATTTCGGCTTCCGTATCTTTTTGGATGACAATATTGTTGGACGGAATGCTCAATGGACCAAGCGGGCTGCTTGCCGTGGCATAACGTACTTTGTAGTTTTCGCTGCCGGTGTCGTCTTCCGACCAGAAGAAGTAATATTTGCCTTGCCGGTAGAATACGTATACGCCTTCGCGGAACGTGTTGTCCACAGTGATGGCTTGCATGGAACCCGACTTTATGGAAACCATGTCGTCATTCAATTCCGCTACGGCGAGGTAGCCGTTGCCCCAATACAGGTAGTTTTTCCCGGAAACGGGGTCGCAGAATACATCAGGGTCAATTTCCTGGCCTCCTGTTACACCAGCCGGTTTGGAGTTTATTAACGCCTGGCCGTAATCTTTGAACGGGCCGGCCGGATCGTCGGCTACGGCAACGCCTATCTGTTGGGCGGCGGTGAAATAGTAGTAATATTTGTATTCATTGTTGCCGGTTTCCTTTTCAATGATACATGGCGCCCATGCGTTGCGTGCCGCCCATTCCACATCTTCGCCCAGAACCAGGATTTCACCTTCATCTTTCCAGTGTATCAGGTCGCTGGAAGAGAATGTCTTGAACGAAGTCGATGCCCAGCCTTCCGTTCCATCCGTTGTCGGATAGATGTAGTACTTGTTGTTCTTTTTTGAGTACAATATTTCCGGGTCGGCATAATATCCGTCCAATACCGGGTTGGCGTTTACTTGTGCCGTGACCTTGAAATCCTTGGTGGCTCCGTCCAATTGAAGGGTATAGGTTATCGGTTGGCTGCTGAAGTCTTGTGCTCCTGTCGGATTCACGGTTATGCCGGGCAGGACCAACAGTTCCGGGTCAAAACTGGTCAGATCCGTTCCGTAAACTACGGGCAGGAATATTTCCGTGCCTTCCTTGATCAGGTTGCGTGTACGTACGGCCGACGATTCGCTGCCTACAATGTCCAGCATGCTTTCCGTACCCCATTTGTCCAGCAGACGTTCGCTTTCTTCTTCCGTGATGGGTATGACTGTTCCGTGCCGTGGATGGAAATCCATGGAGATTTTGCTGTCATCGATTTTGGTGAAGTTTTCCAAATCGGTACTTTCAGTGAACTCATACCGTCCGTTGTTGTATACATCGTACATCAGGATGTATGTATCGGAATTTGTCAGGCGGAAAACGCATGCGCCTTCAACGGATTCGGTGGTTTGCTGCAGGTATTTGTCTTGGATAACATAACCGCTGATCAGTTTGTCGGAAACAGCTTTCTTGATACCGTTTCCATCGCCTTCCGTCTTGAAGAAAAGGTGATATTGTCCGTCTTTCAGGATAATGTCGCCGTCGATGGTTGACTTGGCGTCCGGATGGTTGAACAGGATTTGCGGTTCGCCTTCCAGATCGGTGAAGTCGCTGTTGGCGTATGCGTAGTAAATGATTTCATGCACGCCGGGTGAGCGCATTGACCAATAGACCATGTATTTGCCGGCATCCGGGTCGTATATGGTTTGTGGTGCCCATGCGCTTTGTATGCTGCCGAATTTGTCAGGATATTTGGCTTTGATGTCAATTGCGCTGTGTGTCCAGTTGATAAGGTCCTCGCCGCGCAGGATGTGCGGGTCGCGTATGCCGCCCGTCAGGCTTATCGTATCGGATGCGATTACCGGATTGTTGCCGTTGAGCGCGTTGTAGTGGTAGCCGTCGCGGCTCAGGGCAAAGCGCAAGGCCTCTTCATCTCCGTTGTTGCCGATGAAATAGACGAACAGATAGGCCGAGTAGCCTTCATCTTCCAGAATGCAAACGGAAAAGTCGTGTGACATGCTGCTTCCCCCTTTCTGGAATGTGGCTGTCAGCGTAACCGTTTTGTTGCCTTGTCCTTTGGGGGCGAGTTTCAGTACTTTTCCATCATCGGTAATGAAATCCGGATTATTCGATTTCCATGTGATTACCGAACCTTCTATGCCGTTTGTCGGCAGTTCGACTTGTTCCCGTATGCACTTTTCACTCCATGCGGCCTGCAGGTCGGAAAGGTCGCGTTCCACGGATTCCTCATCGCTCAGATAAGGCTGTACCTGCAACGTATATGTTTTGGTAACGGTTTTGCCGTTCCGACTGAATGTGGCTGTCAACGTTACTTCAACGGCCTGCTGCCCGTTTTCCGGACGTGTTACCTTGCCGGTGTTGCTGATGTAATCGGGCTGGTCGCTTGTCCAGCTGATTTGTACTCCTCCGTCGTAACTTGTCGGCAGCTCGAACGATTCCCTTACGATTGTTTCGCCGCCGTTGATGCTCAGGTTTTCCTTGGCTCTATTCAGGATATAATCCGTGTATGCGTCCTCAATGGCTTCCCTGTCGGCAGCCAGTCCGGCAATGCCGTCTGCATCCAGCACCATGTTGTATATCCGAATGTCGGTCAGCAGCGAGTTTTTCAGATAGGCATCTCCCACATAGGGTGAACGGCCTATGAAGTTGTAGGTGGTTGTTCCCAAATCGGATGGATAAATGCTGATTGTGCCGCTGTTTACGGCTTGCCCGTCTATGTATAATGTTCCGGTTGTCCCGTTTTGCACGTATGCCACATGCTTCCATACGCCTTTTTCCAGCGGGCTGCCGACTTCAACGCCTTGTTCTCCGCCCCAATTGGTGGTGGATATGGCATAACGCTGTTTCATGGCACTGAGAAATATGCAACCGACAGGATCATTGGCTATGTCCGTGGAATTGGAGAAAGTGAAGATAAAGTTTCCATTCACGGTCAGGTCTGTTTTTGTATCGACATAAACATAACTGGCTATGGTGAAGTTATACATTTGTGCAATCAGGTCACTCATGTCAGAACCCAAATCGAGGTAGCCGTTTTCGGAACCGAGGTCGAGTATTTTATATGCTCCTATATCTACGATAGAGGCGTTGTTTTCCAGTGTGGCATTGTATGAGCCGACAGCCGGTTTGACAATGCTTCCTTCAACATCCTCGAAAGTGAATTGCAGCTTTAGTTCTTCTTCACTCTGGTCTACAACCCGTGGTTGCGGGTCATTGTTCAGGATGATTTCATCGATATACAGGTCTTTGTCCTGGTTGTTTGCTTTGTCCACTTCCACTACAGCCCGGATTCCAGTCAGGGTTTGCCCCTTGAATCCGGAAAGGTCGATGACTTTGTCAAACCAGCCGCTTTTGTTAATGCTGAATGCACCCGGCCATTGTTCGCTACCGGCATAAAAAAGATATTGCATGCTGCTGGCGTTGCTTTTGGTCATGATGTGCAGGTAGCAGTTTTCATCTGTTATTTTGTGCTGGTTTTCAAAGGTGATGTCTGCACCTCCCCACCATTCGCCGGTAGTGTTTGTATGTATATGCAGGGCTTTTTCTGTCGTGTTGAGGCCGCTTTTGTCGGGATTTGCAGTTACCTCTATGCTTTGGCAGGCATTGCCTGTGTCAGATGCGTTGGCGCCAGTCCCGCCGTCCTCAAAATCGGCTACGGTGGCGGCCGTGGAAATTATTGTTGTGCCCCGCGGGTTCGGGTCATTGTTCAGTTCGATTTCATCGAAATACATGTTGGCAGTCCTGATGCCCCATTCGGAAAAAGCAATATGCTTGAACGATGTGATGGCTGACAACTGGCTGTTGCCTTTCATGTCATAGACAAAATCCACCCATTTGTTCTTGGCGCTGGGTTTTATCCGGCTTGCACCGAGGTCGCCGAGCCACGAATAGTTGGTCATGTCGCTTGACAAGCCGCAATCGGTCTGGGCTACGTCCATATAGACCATAATATGCAGATAGCGGTTTTCATTGGTGATTTGGGCGGTTTCCGCAAGCGTAATGATGGCACGCGACCAGTCGGTCTGGTCGTTGTCCTGTTTGAAGTACATGCACTTGTTGGTCGTGTTGATACCGGTTTTGTCTGGGTTGTCTGCTACTGAAATGCTGCATGCCGTGTTTCCATCGCCTGTTTGTATGGACAATGCGCTTTCGTCCAATACATTGTCGAAGTTGGCAAGTATGGTTTGCGCCGTCATTTGGCTGATGAACAACATGCAACAAATGGTTGCACTAATAACTTTCTTAATCATACTGTTGTGTCATTTGAAGAATTATGAAGGATATATCATGGCAGACATATCCTTCATAATGATAGAAATGGTTATTTTACGATTACTTTTGTTCTTGTGTCGGTGGTCGCAACCACGTAGATACCTTTTTTTAAGGTAATGTTCATGTCATTTTCCACACAGGTGTTCACTATGGTTCTGCCGGTTACGTCAAATACCTTGACTGTCCCGTTTATGCCGCGCAGGGCGATTCCGCCATCAATGGCATGGACGGCACCCGTAATTTGCGTTTGCTGCAAACCGGTGGTTTGTGTGCGCGGATTCGGGTTGTTGTCAACAACTATTTCGTCTATATAGATGTCCTTGTTTTGATTTCTGGTATCTTGCATTCCCAGGGCAGCCCTGATGCCGGTTACGGTTTTTCCTTGCAGGTTGTGCTCGTTTTTCACGTTATACAAGTCAATGACATGGTCGAACCAGCCTGTTTCCGTAATGGTGAATGAACCGGCCCATTTTTCGCCATCGGCATATACGACATATTCCATGTCGTTTGCGTTGCTTTTGGTCATAATGTGCATGTAGCGATTTTCGTCACCTACAGACAGGTATTTCCAGAACGTGATATCTACGCCGGCCCACCATTCGGCAGCGGTGCTGTTCGTGTGTATGTGCAACGTTTTTGCGGTTGTATTTATGCCGGTCGGGTCTGGATTGTCAGTTACTTCGATGGTCTGGCATGCGCTTCCTGTGTCAATGGTGGTTGCACCGGTGCCGTCTTCCTCAAAATTGGCCACAGTGGCTGCGGTGGAAATAACTTCTATGCCACGTGGATCAGGGTTATTATTCAAAATTATTTCATCATAATAAAAATTGCGTTCCTTGTATGGGGCACAAAATGAAATGTATAAATGAATACGATTGAATAATTGTTGTTATGGTTTGATATACAGAATATTACATGTAGATAGAATTCATGCTTATATAAAACGAAGCGTTTACATTGCTTTAATTTCGGTTTAATTTTGACGTATCTAAGTGCATGATGCGTTTACATCAGATTTACATAGAGAGGGCTGTAGATTTACTTCTACGGCCTTTTTTTATGCCATAAAGATAAATGTCATATATACACGTAGTTAGAGCACACACAGCGCAAAGAAAATGCCGATATAAACAACACAGATATAATGCCAAAAACATATTACGCCTCAAGCATACTTTTTAGACTTTTGGAACCACCATAGTACAAATGAAAGTGTTTGGACGGACATTAGGACGGACATTTAGGACGGACAAAATTCAATTTTAGGACGGACAGATTTGGGGTAGTTGGGGGGTAAATAAGATGGCAGAAACATGCCGTTTTTGACCCTTTGAATGGTGGAAACTTACCACCCGACATATAAGTTTCCGTGTGCTCTTTGAGGCTGAATCCCTTATGGAAAGCGGGTTGGACAACCTACGGGAACACATATCAGGGGGGCACACATACCATCAACAGCATAAGAGGTACATGGACCGCTATTCAAGTCGTATCATCTTATACATCAATTGGTGTGCAAGGAGCTTCAAGTTTAACGAATAATATGTACCATCTTAGCGATATAAAGATACAACAAACCCACCTACCCTGCATTTGCAGTACTCGAAATGGACGCACCCGACACATGCTTTTCTTTTTCAATAGTCATTTGGCGTATTTGTTCTTTAAGACGGCCTATTTCTTCACACAGTTCCTTATGTCGTTCGTCTCGATCACGAAGTATTGAGATAAACATTTCGCAGACGCCTTCTGATGTCATAGGAAATTCTGGTAGTTTAGGAACTGCTATAGCGCGCTTGGATCTTCCTTTTAGCTCTCCTATCTCAAGCATATTTCCCTTTCCAAGCAATATCCAAGCAGCGCTAAAGCTGAAATTTTCGCAGAGCAAAGCAATAGTATCGGTACCAACATTCATTCTTCCATTCAGAATTTCTGAAAATTTAGAAGGTTTTATACCTAAGCTCTGGGCAATACTAGCTTTAGTGAGTCCTTTGTCTTTTAATAGAGTATTTATGGCTTCTACAAAGCGTCCATTTATATCGTTTTTCTCCATGTTTTTGATTTTTACTACAGAAAAACAGAATTTTATTTTGAGATAATTCAGAAATTCTGTATCTTTGCCCCGTGTTCGTATTTGCACGGGCGCCAAAGATACAGAAAAACGACAAGATAACCAACCCAAAACATATAGAATCATGGAAAGAACATTATTGGAATGCTTGAGCATTGAAAAGTTGGACACACTGATTGATGTGTTGAGTGAAGTGATGAATGAGATGAAAGAAGCTGCTCCTGAAAGGGACGAACGTTATCGTGACGAGGCATACGTGATGTGCCTGCAGCTGAGCGCTGCCGCTTTCGACCTGTTGAGAGAAAAAGCCTTGTCGGGTGAGTTGAACAAGAACTGCTAACAACAAAAAGAACCAAACCAATTAAAACGAGTGAGATATGGAAGAAGTTACCAATACACCTCTTGAAGAGGCCAGTCGTCAGGTAGAGAACAGAGTTCTACGCTATAATGGCGGGTCAATGCCGCAAGGTCGCACAATATGTGGAGCCACAGAAGTTGTGTATGTTCGGAAAGACCTTTTAAGTCGATTACGAAAGAATCCCCGCTTGGCAAGTTTTGCGGTACCGGTTTGCGAATTTGAGCAATTCGGCAAAACGTTATTAGGTTACGCCTATATTTCTCGATATAGTTGGGTTCGTTGCACAATGGAATCAATATTCGGATAACACACTTCATGGCTTGTTCATTTTTGAAACGGAACAAAGATAACATTTTATCTTGAATCAAGACACTAAAACCAAACCAATTAAAACATAGGCTATATGAAACGTTACATTCACATCAGAAAACAAGACAGGCTGAAAATTGCCAAGGCGTTCAGTGTTACGGAACGCACTGTCTTCAATGCCATTATTTATGACAGCGAACGCGGCAACAGTGATCTTGCCAGGAAAATAAGAAAGGCTGCCATAGAGTGTGGAGGCATACCCATGGTGGAGGCTCCAGAAGTGGAAACCCTGCACGACAACGACAACTACATACGTCAGTACATGCCCAACGGAGTTCTCCTTGAAATGGACAAGAATGCTGGGACGTGTGACGTATGGCTGCGTGGAGAGAAGGTAAGAAGATATGAAAATGTGGCTGTCAGCCAAATCAATGATATACAGTGCTGGGCAGGTGCCTTGAAGTAAGGGAGGTTCTATGGAATACTACGGCAATACACTTTGCATATCCGCCCGTGAGCTGGTGAATCATGGCGTAATGTCGCAAGACTGCTATGACAAGCTGGTTTCACGCAAAAAGATGACTGTAGCCCGTCGTGGCGGCAGAGCAGGATGTGCCCTCGTAGCCGTAAGCAGCCTGCCCGACACGTACAAGGAAAAGCTCAACACCATTTATCCCAACCCATCACTGGAGGTACTGATGGCATGGCTTGATGCCAACTACCAGACAGACCAGGCTGCAGCAGCTTATTTTGCCGATTGGCGCAACCATTGCGGGCATGACCATGCGACCGATGAACACGTGAAAGAATATGTTACCAACGCCAGCGTGCTCAATGCCTGCATAAGGCTCTACAACAACGCGAAGGCCATACACAAGACTATGGGCATGAAATATGACTGGAACATGATGGCTCAGGCCGTGGAGGGTTACCGCATGAAGACAGGGCACACGTTGCCAGCAAGCATGCTGCGATTCCGCAAAAAGGTCAACGAGTATATGGAATTCGGATACGAGTGCCTCATCAGCGGAAAGTTCGGCAACCAGTCCCGCCGGAAAGTGGATTTCAAGACGGAACGGCTTATACTTTCCATTGCCTGCCTGCCCAACAAGCCTTTTAACACAAGCGTATGGGAAATGTATAACTCCTTCGTATGTGGCGAGCTGGATGTGTTCGACCCGGAAACTGGTGAATTGTTCAATCCAGACAACTGGACAGGTAAAGATGGCGAACCACTTTCTTTGAGTGAAAGCACTATTACAAATTATTTGAACGCTCCCAAGAATCGGTTGTTCATTGCAAAATACACCGATTCGCACACCACTTTCATGCACGAGCAGATGCCCCACATGCACAGGCATGCGCCGGAATTTTCCTTTTCCAAGGTGTCGTTTGACGACCGTGACCTGCCGCGCAAGCTGAAAGACACCAAGGCACGGCCGAAAGCCTATTACGCCTATGACGTGGCCAGCCAATGCGTGGTTGGATTTGCCTATAACCGCTACAAGAATGCCGACCTGGTGGCCGACTGCTTCCGCTCCATGTTCCGGCTCATCGAGCGTAACGGGTGGTGTTGTCCGGCCCAGATAGAAGTGGAAAACCACCTTATGAGCCAATGGAAAGACAGTTTCCTGAAAGCCGGTGTACTGTTTCCCTTTGTCCGTTTCTGCGCTCCCATGAACTCGCAAGAAAAGTATGCAGAGCCCATGAACGGAGCCAAGAAGCGCAGCATCGAACACAAGAACCACATAGGCATCGGGCGTTTCTATGCCAGGACACGCCAGTACCGCACAGAGTCCAAGAAAGTGTTTGACGAACTCAATGACACGTACGAGGACAAACAGTATTATACATGGGAAGAACTCATTGCCGATGACATGCGCGACATACAAGAATTCAACCATGCGCTCCATTCAAATCAAAAGAAATATCCGGGAATGACCCGTTGGCAGGTGCTCTGCATGAACATGAACCCGACGCTCCGGCCTATGGACAAATCTGTGTGGGCACGATTCATTGGCGAACATGTGGAAACCACCATCCGCCGCAACAGCTACTGCCGTGTAGCATACAAGGATTGGTGGCTGAGCAAGCCGGAAGTGATTGCCCGCCTTGCTCCCAACAACTGGAAAGTGGATGCCTACTGCCTTACCGCCGAGGACGGCAATGTGACTGATGTGTACATCTTCCAGAACGACCGCTTTGTTGACCGTCTTGAAGACCTGGGTACATTCAATACGGCCGATGCGGAACAGACCGAACGCGACAGGGCTATATTCACTGAACAGCGCAAGAAAATTGCCGCCTTCAACACTTATGTGGCAGCCAATGCCATCCGTCCGGTGGGCGTGTCGAAAGGCGAGCACGAATATGGCCTGGTTGCTGAAAAGCTCGAATTGGCACCTCCTGAGAACATGCCAGAAGAAACGATAACATATCACATTCCCAACGCATTGGAATCCATTTAGAACGACATTAAAACACAATTAAAATAACGTTAGATTTATGATTACAGACGAACAGAAAAAACGGATATTGGAGGCTGTTGCCGCCAACCGCAGAAACTATCCGAGCGATGCCAAACACGCCGCATCGCTGGGCATTGCCACATCGGTTTACAGTTCCGTAAAGAACGGCCAGACCGACAAGGCGCTGAGCGAAGCCAACTGGATTACCATTGCCCGCCGTCTGGGTGTCAGCCTGCGGGGCGGCATAGAATGGAAAGCCGCACGCACGGCCACATTCGACTTTATCAGCACACAGCTTGAGGCCTGCCAACAGAGCGGTCTGAGCGCCATCATGTGTGACATTCCCAATATCGGAAAAACCTTCACTGCACGCTATTATGTGAAAAGCCACCGCAATGCCGTATATGTGGATTGCTCGCAGGTGAAGACCAAACTGAAACTGGTGCGCAAGATAGCTTCGGAATTCGGAGTGGACAGCAAGGGACGCTATTCTGACGTATATGACGACCTCGTGTTCTATCTGCGTTCCATCGAAACGCCACTCATTGTCCTCGACGAAGCAGGCGACCTGCAATATGAGGCTTTTCTTGAACTGAAAGCCTTGTGGAATGCCACCGAACGCTGCTGTGCCTGGTACATGATGGGGGCTGACGGACTGAAAGAGAAAATCAACCGCTCCATTGAATGCAAAAAGGTGGGCTATACGGAAATGCTCAGCCGCTATGGCGACCGCTACAGCAAGGTCACGCCCGATGACAGCAAAGAACGTGACAAGTTCCTGAAAGACCAGGCAGGAGCAGTAGCCAGAGTGAACGCGCCCGATGGAGCGGATATAGCTGCTCTCGTGAGGAAAACAGGAGGAGGACTGCGACGCGTATATACCGAAATCGAAAAACTTAAAATGACGGCAGTATGACAACAAAGATAACATTGGAAGACAAAGGGCAAGACCTGTTGTGGTTACGGGTAAACGAAGGTGGCCTTGTGGAAGAGGCCGGCCCGTTTCAAAATGAGTTTTGGAAAGGCGCATATATCCCCGTGTGGAACTTACGCACCGGTCAACTGTTGCCCATACACCATCCGCCACACATTATACGTGGTTTCTTGAAATATAAGGTCATATCCATAAAAAAAGAACAATAAGCCATGGTAAAACGTGCATACAGTCCGAAAGACATAGCCGGAATGAGCCACAAAGTGTTGCCGTTGGTTGGGAAGTGGAAAGACGTGTTCGGGCAGCCGGAAATGGGCGACACATGGTTCATTACCGGACCCAGCGCCAGCGGAAAGAGTTCTTTTGTCATGCAACTGGCCAAAATGCTCTGCGGAATGGGTAATGTGCTTTATTTGTCGTTGGAAGAGGGCGTGGGGCTATCCATGCAGCAAAGGCTGGAACGTTTCCGCATGGACGAAGTACAAGGGTCGTTCCGCATTGTCACCGATGGCGACTTGGAACGCCTGCGCGAACGGCTGAAAAAGCCCAAAAGTGCCAAATTCATTATCGTGGACAGTTACCAGGTAGCACATGATGAAGGAGGTTGGGAATATCCGAAAACCAAAGCCCTTGTTGACGAATTCCCACGCAAGACTTTCATCTTCATCAGCCAGGAAGACAGGGGAAAACCCATTGGAAAGGCCGCCATACGCCTCCGCTACATTGCCGGAATCAAGGTGCGCACACAAGGCTATCGGGCTTATTGCCAAGGCCGCTATGCCGGACAAGTGAGCGAATTCTACACCATTTGGGAGGAAAAAGCCGTGGAAGTGTATAACACATTAGGCAACGCACAATTTGAATAGCCAAGCATTAAACAGACATGGACATGCTGACAAGAAAAGAAACCGAACATATACAGGAAGCCGTATGCCAGACATTGTGCTGCAGCCTCACCGACAACACAAGGAAAAGGCAACAGGTAGATGCCAGAAAACTGGCAGCATGGTTTCTGCTAAAGCGTGGCCTCACACTTGAAGCAGTGGGAGCTATCATCCGGAAAGACCATTCTACCGTGTGTTATTACAGGAAAAGCATTGACGGCCTGATAGAAATAGGCGACCGGTTGACAAAAGAACGCATAGACCAAATAAACAGGAAAATAAAAGAACTTTATTCAAAAAACGAAATTGCAATGAAAAAGAAAATCTACATCAGTGGAGCAATTGCCCACCATGACTTGCAGGAACGCAAGAAAACATTCGACATGGCCGAACACTACCTCGACCTGAAAGGCTATGAGCCGGTAAATCCTTTCAACAACGGATTGCCCGCCGATGCCCACTGGCGCGACCACATGCGTGCCGACATCGCCCTATTGCTCCAATGCGACTGTATTTTCATGCTCCAGGGATGGGAGTTGAGCAAGGGTGCCAAGCTGGAGCTTGACGTAGCCAGTTCTTGCGGCATAGAGGTGTTGTTTGAATACGCAAAACCAATTTGACATGAACAGGAAACCGTTCAATTTTGCCCGCTTCTATGCCCTGTTCAACAGTCTTGCCTATGAAGGCGACAGGGAAGAGTTCCGGAAAGACCTGATAAGGCAATACACGGGCAACCGAACTGACAGCCTCCGCCAAATGAGCAGCCAGGAATATGACACCTGCTGCCGTGCCATGGAAGGGCTGACCAAACGCAATGACCAACTGCGTAAAAAACGCAGCCTTTGCCTCAAACTGATGCAGCAGTTGGGTATTGACACCACCGACTGGACACGCATCAACAGTTTCTGCAACGACCACCGCATAGCGGGAAGACCCTTTGCGCGGCTCAATGTTGCCGAACTGGAAGCACTTGCCGCCAAACTCCGCACCATACAGCGGAAAGGCGGCCTGAAAAATAAACAACCAGAAGTCAAACAAGCGACAGGCATGAACTATCTGCTCATTGACCTGAACGCGCCTAAAAACTAAACGACATGGACAAGAAAACAGAACAGGCCATCAACACCATCGTCCATACGGCCAATGAAACAGCGCTCACCATGGAACGCTACGAAGCGGCGGAATTCTATGCCGGAATCGCCGACTGGGCATACGCCATGAGTGAAGAAATGAGCATGGACAACGAAATTGAAATGCAGACTTATGACGACGAAAACTGACCGATTTATTCACCTTAAAAAAAAACGAATTATGGCAAAGAGAGAAAAGAAAGTGATTATCACGGGCGTAACAAGAGATTGCGCCGACGAAGCGTTTGCATCCTACGCGAAAGCTGATGCGCAAAGTGCAAAAATTACTGCAGACATTGAACTGCAATGTGCAAAAATCCGAGAAAAGTATGCCACTCGGCTGGCCGAGCTGGAAGAGGAGAAGACAAAGGCTTTTGAAACCCTGCAGGCCTTTGCCACCGAAAACCAGGCTGAGCTGTTCGCCAAAAGGAAAAGCCTTGAAATGGCGCATGGTATAATCGGATTCCGCACGGGAACGCCCAAGCTGAAGACCATCAAAGGCTTCACCTGGGCCAGTGCATTGCAACTGGTGAAGGAGTTCCTGCCCGATTATGTAAGGCAGACGGAAGAGATTGCCAAGGACAAGTTGCTGGCCGACCGCGATGCAACGGACATGCTGCCGCAGATGGCCAAATGCGGCATCCAGGTGGCGCAGGACGAAACCTTCTATGTAGAACCCAAGAAAGAGGAGGCAGCATGAAACAGCAAGTGACCAAAAAAGCGAAAATAGCCTTGTGCCGTGTATGCCACGGCACGGGGCGTGTTCCCACAAACAGCCCGGATTTCGAGCCTGCCATCTGCAACCAGTGCAACGGAACAGGCAGAGTAACCGTAAGCGCAAGAATGGAATTGGACATCAGACCCTATAACCCCAAATATTAACCATGAGCAAACGACGGGGAGTGAGTTACCGGAAACGGGTGGAAGAAATAAACAGGATATATGACCAATATGCAGAGCGTGGCATATCAAACCGCGAAATCTGGAGAAGGTACATATATCCCGTTTATGGAATAAGCGAACGGACATTATACAACTTGCTAAATGCCAGTGCCGACGCTAAAAACAGAATCCCTGATGACACGAGGCAGCTGCTCCTGTTCAGAGAAAACGAAACCACATGAAAGCGGAAACAGATAAAATCATCCGGCTTATCCTGAAGGATATGCGGGTGGAAATGAAGGAAGAGTTCGACCGCAACTTCGAGCGGCAGGGCTTTTTCTCCGAAGCATGGCAACGGAGGAAAAGCCCTCTGCGTCCTGAAGGGGCATTGCTTGTACAGACGAGCCAGCTCCGCAAAAGCATAAAGGCCCGCACCACAGCCAACAGCATCACTTTCTACACCACACTTCCCTATGCAGCCATACACAACGACGGAGGCGAGATTGTGGTCACCCCACGCATGAAAGGCTACTTCTGGATCAAATATGCCGAAACAACCGGCTCTTTCGGGCGGAAAAAGGACGGAAGCCTGCGGCGTGACAAGCGCAACGCCCGACTCTCCACCGAAGCGGAGTTCTACAAGGCCATGGCGCTGAAAAAAGCCGGTACCACCATCAAAATTCCCCGCCGCCGCTTCCTGGGCACATCGCCCGAAGTGGAGGCAGCCGTAAGACGCATAGTGGAAAAGAACCTCGGGGAATATTTTGACAAATACCTGGATTATTCAATCACAAAAAAATGACGAACATGGATTTCAGAAAAGAACTGTACAACACCATCAGCCCCCTGCTGCTGCAAAACGGCATTCGCCACGTCGATCTGTGGAACCACAACGTGGAGTTTATCGAACAGGAACAGAGCTGGGAGCGTCCGGCTGTATTCATCGAGTTTGCCCCGGTCAGGTGGAATGCCATCATGCCGGGCGTGGAATACCGTGCCGAGCCGGAAATAAGGCTGCACATCGTAACCGACTGGCAAGGCTGCACAGCCGCCACCGGCGGCACACAACCCACAGCCACCGGTGAGCTGGACTGGTCGGAACGGCTGCACGCCGCACTTACCGGACTTTGTGGCCATTCCTATGCAGACTTTGACCTGCAGGAAACACAGACCAACCACAACCACGAAGACATTGTAGAAAGCATCGACACCTACACCTGCGTTGCCTTCAGAAGACTGTAAAACAGACAGATATTTAACCTTTTCCGCTTGTTTTTCTGCCGGATTTTCCGTAACTTTATAGAGAAAAAACAGGCAGGAAAGACAAAAAACGTGCAGGCGTGCGCGGTTTTCAGAAAGTTGTTGTATATTTGCGGTGCTAAAGTTTTTAATACACAAGGACGGCGAAACCGTCCACAAGCATCGCTTGGTGGGCATTTTTTATGCCCGGCAACGGCTTTCATATATGGCGGTGTGCTAACCCCGTGATATGGTTGTAATGGCCATGTCAAGTCCTTGTGTAAGAACTTTAGCAGCGGGAAGTGGCGCACCGCTTTTTTTGTGCCCAATGCTAAAATCTTACACAATTATGTCAAACAAGAAAGAAACAAGTCCTACGACCGTAGGCAAGGTTGAAGTGTTCAGCTTCAGCCAAGAAAAGACACCCATTCGGGTGCAGGTAATCAATGGCGAGCCGTGGTTTGTGGCAAAGGATGTAGCCGAGGCTTTGCAGTATTCAAATCCTCGCGATGCAATCAAAAAACATTGTAAAGAAAAGGGGGTAGCATTTTGCGACTCCCTTACTGAAGGAGGTATTCAGAAGCTGAAGTATATTAACGAAGGTAATATGTATCGTCTGATTGTGAATTGTACTTTGCCCAAGGCTGATATTTTCGAAGAATGGATATTTGACGAAGTCCTGCCATCCATCCGCAAGACAGGCCGTTATGAGTCGAAGCCGTTGCGGAAGGACGCCTGCCGCATGAGCCGCGGCGAGGGTGTGCGGGCTGAAATGATGGACCTGCTGTGGCTGATAGGCGAGAGCCTGGAACATGGCGACCAAGCCAGGATAGCCCTGGAACTGGGTGTGAGCCGCATTGCCGTAAACCGTACGCTGAACGGCTACAACCGCAGCAGCCGGATATTGGCGGCGCTCTACAGGAAAGCAAGGGAAAACCGCGAGAAGTATCTGTTGCAGTATGAACCGGGTGTGATGGCCGAGCGGCTCCGCGGGGCGGGGCTTCCGAATCATTGCACACAAGGCGGTGACTCGTTGCCCGAACTGCGCATCATAACCAACAGACGGGGCGGCCAGCCCGGCAACCAGAATGCCCGCAAGCACGGGAGAAAGGAGAGCAAGTGATGGTACGCTTTGAAAAAGACAAGCTGGTCATAGAGATGGGAACGCCCTTTCCTGCGGACAGATGGGTGGAACTCATGCGCGACCTGATACGCTGCATGGGGGCAGCCGACAAGGAGCTCCTGGACAATGACCCGGACTTCGTCTATGGCGTGTGCACCCTTTTGGAGGCGATGTTGCCTGACGAGGCCGATGCGCGCAAACTGTTGAAAGGTTAATTTTTCGTTAATTATTGCGTATTGGAAAATAGTTCGTATATTTGCGGTGCGGGGGGAGCGTTTAATCCCGAAAGGGACACGTCCCCTGTTCTACCTGCCGCTCGGATATTCATTCCGGGCGGTAGTTGTATAGAATACCATCATTAGATATAAAATAAACAATTCTAAATTTTCTCCATTGGGTTGTACCTCGAAGCCCCTCGTATTTTCTGACAGCTTCTCGGATAATATGGTTCTCATGTCCGTTAGGCAAGAAGACCACAGCTACTCTGCAATCAGGTTTTGACGCGCAATGTTTCAGCGCATTTCGGATGTTGTTCGCTGTAGCTGTTTCAGCTGCTGCAATCTCGAACTTCATTCCATCCCAAAATCCCTCGATGTTCTTGATATTCATTTTTGTGTGGTCTTCTTCTTCCAGTATCACAGAGTGCCCCGACTTATATCCTACATCTTGAACTGCCTTTTCATACCAGCCTTTTTGGCGGTCTAGATTGTGTTTTATGTGTGTTGCTTTCAACCCTCCGTTATTTTTGTTGAAATGAACGTCCGTATAATTGGGATCATTAATGAGCTGATTGTATATCTTCCCGTTCTGTTCTATACGTTGTTTCAACTTTGTTTTCATTTCCCGAATAACCTTGCACGCCTCACACAGTTCGTTGTCGGGTATGAAAGTCTTTGCCAGCTTCAGGTTGCCTTTGGCAATGTCGCAGTCACGGCAGCGGCGTATGGTATAGGGGTTGTAGTCAGGAACTGATTTCCCCTGTTTACCGGGATTGAAGCGGAACATGCCTTTTCTGTCGTCCTGCAGTGCCAGTTCGCCCAGTTTCATGGCCTCGTCGTGCGGCGTTTCCGGATATTTCCCCTTTATGACCTGTACCACGGTGCAGCGGCAGTTCCAGCCGTTTGGCGGATAGTATTCGTCCCAAAACGGGTCGGAGGGCGGCAGTGTGACATTGTGGAGGGCGGCATGTGTGGGGCGCACCTTGCCGTCGCCCACCGTGCGGTATTGCAGGTTGTAGCGGTCGCCGTCTTCCATGAACTGTTCCCATTTGCCTGCCATGCTTGCCGATGCGTGCACGAAATTGTATTCCGCACGCAGGTAGTGGCTGTTGTAGGTTTCGTCCACCTTTCTGACATCGTTCAAAAAGCGTTCGAACGTCTTTCTAACGCCATTTTCATCCAGGAGTGAAGGAAAGGCCTCGCGCAGTTCATGGAAGGTCTTCATACCCGAGAACACATAGTTGGATTCCTGTAGCCGCCTGCGCATCAACTCTGACATGGCCACTTCTTTCATAGACTGGTCCAATGCCGTTGCGTGTGCTTCCATGAAGTCCTGTACGGGTTTCTCCAGCATGATTTCCACCTTCATTTCTGCCCCCTGCTGACGGAAGAGCACTTTCATCATCCTGTCGAACAGGCGGCTCAGCCTGTGGCGGATTTTCGCTGCATCCTCTTCGGAAAGCGCACATTCCAGATGGCCGGCATCCATCAGCTGGGCGTAGCGTTTGTGCAGCCCCACGTAATCTTCATCCGTCAACCGGCGGAAGGTGGGGCTCAGGAGAAAAAAGGGCGTGCGTTGGTCTGTTGTCCGTTTGTGCTGTCATGCGCCTGCTTGCGTTGTCCCACCGGCATGTTGTATTTTTCGGCAAAATAGTGCGGTTCCACTTCATAGCGGTCGGCCACCATCGTTTCATAGGCCACCTGCTGTTCGGGGGTGTAGTCAATGGAATAGTCCCAGTCAAAGCGCAGCCCCTTGACGGGGAAACCGTGTTTTTCCATGCGTGGCAGCAGCTGGTTGTTCACCACATCACGCAGCATGTCGGCGTCGCTTTCCACCAGGTTCTGGAACACTTTCAGGTGGGTCTGGCTCTGCGAAAGGCTGCTGCCGTCCTCTATGGTCATGGTCTGTCCGATGATGAGTTTCGACAGTTCGGAGTTGGCACGGTCAATCCGCTTGTCATACACATTGAAGGCGTCGCCCCGTCCGCTCTCCACAAATTCGATTTCCGTTTCCATGCCTGCCACCATGGAAAGTGCCGTTCCTGCCTCGCGCAACATTTTGTCCAGCCTGTCTATTTCCTGCTGGTCACGCGAAGTGGTGCGGGCTATGCGCATGGGCATTCCGAATATCTCACCGAAGGTGTCCCAAAAGGCAGTCATATTCTTCTTGGGAATGGTTTGTGTGGCTGCTTTCAGATAAAGCCCGAGGTCATCGGGTTTTCCTGCTTCAATGAGCCAGTCGGCCAATGGTTCCTGCCGGTAGTCGATGCCTGTTGTCCAGTCCTGACCGAGGTCGGTGATGACGCGTCCGTATTCAGGGATGACATGTTTCCGTGGTATGAGCAGTACCTGCGAATAACACGGACAGCCGTCACCGTCGGTCACCACATCGCCCAGTTCGATAAGCGAATGCCCCCAATAGACCGAGTCGAGCACGAGTTCCTCCAGGTGTTTGAACCATGCCTGGTCAAAATAGTGTTTCGCTTCCTTGTTTTCCTTACCCTGGCTGTCGGTCAACTTGAAGCTCTTGGCCATCACAAATCCCTTCCGCTGGCCAATACAGCCGGAAAGATGCAGGTCAATGTCTACATCACGGTATATGTCATACAGCCTGATCCGGCTTGGATAATCCACGTTGATGGCCAGTTGCCAGGCGCTGCGCCAGTCGGCAATGTCCTTGCGTGTGAGGGCGTCAGTGGTGCGATGCAGTTCGATGACCATCTTTTTGATTTTCCGACGGTCGCTCTCTTTGGCCAGATTGAAGTCACCGTGCGGTGTATGCAATATGTTGTCCTGCTTTGGCAACAGGTGTTTGCCTATCCAGTTCTTGAAGTCCATGGTGTTGCTGTTTTGTTGTTCTTACCAGTTGTGTCTCAATTTTTTCTGTGCGTTCCATTTTATTCCGCTTCCGGCGGCTTCTCCGTCGGCATTGGTAGCAGGCGGCAGGTCGGGCACTATCTTTCCTGCCTGTACGCCCTTCAGCCATTCGATGGCACGGTCATAGCGCTCTTTCCTTATTTCGCTACCCATCTTCTGGGGCAGCGCCGACGCCATGTGATAGAGGGCAATGTCGCAGGTGTACATCACCACCAGGCGGTTACGCTCTTCGCCTTCGGCTGCAAACAGGGCTGTGCAGTCATAGCGTGGACGCAAATAGCCGCTGATTTCCTCCTGTGCTTCCATTTCGGCATTCAGCCGGTTGGTTTCCGATGTCTGCGTAATCACTTTCAGCGCCTGTTCGCCGATGACCACCTTGTAGTCTTCTTCTGTAATGAACATATATGCCTCCTTTTCTTTACGCTTTGTGCCCATCCGCAATGTACAAGGCACGTTTTTCAATATCCTCCACGCTCACTCCCTTGCGGAAGCGGTGCATTTTTACCAGTTCCTTGATGGTCTGTTTGGGGACCACCTTCAGCCGTTTGTTGAGCATAATCACATAATATTTCATGCCCAGCAGTTGCGACAGCTCATTGGCCTGCCTTACGGCTCTTTTGTATCTCCATGCAAAAAGCATGTATCGTATCCATTTTATCATATTACCAGGTGTTTTTGGGTCTCGGCCTTTTGCCGACCACAGGTTTGAATTCCATTTGTCTTGTGTTGCGCTGCAGCATCCATAGGGCTCCTTCGTCGGCGTCGGGTGCATCGTCGTGTGTACGGCTGCCCCGTTCCAGTGCAAGCGTCTGTTCGATGCCGGTCTGCATGTCGGTGCTGTCTTTCAGCTGTTCGTTGTACCAGACAAAACCTCTTTCCCACAAGGGGCTCACCGACTCGATGCGCTGCAGCTTGTCCGGTTTCTTGCGGGTGTCGGGCATAATGGGCAGTTGGTAGCCCCGCAAGCGGCCTTCCGCCTCAAATTCATCAAGGATGATGTCCTGCATGAAATTGGCCTCCATGAAAAACTGTATGACAGCCATGTCGCGTGTGCGCTCGTACAAATCATACAGCCAACGGACCATTTCCCCCACGGTGGCTTGCCTTACGAAGCAGTCTATCAAATGCAGTTCGGTACCGATTTTTCCCCAAAGGCGGCATGCCTTGTAGTCGTTTGCCGTGGTTGACTTGAACGACGGGTCGGTATAGCAAACCAGCATTTCGTATTTCGACAGTTTCGGCAGCTTCTTGAAACGTATCCATTCGTTGCGGAATATGGTTCCGTCCACAATGGGATTGTGCATCATTTCCTTTTCCCATGCCCTGTAGCCCACAAACTCACGGTAGGCTTGCGCCTCTTCCCGTGTCCATTTTTCCCGCCAGACGGGGTCGCCGTTCTTGTCAACCGCCTTGATTTCTGACACATACACGCCTTTTGTCTTGGTGATATTGGCCAATACGGAATTTTTGGAAATAAGGTTGCCCACCATGATGAAGCGCCCACGCCCCACGTCCAGTGCACCGAACAGGGCTTCTTTTACCCAGTCGGTCAGTTCGTTCACGCGCTTTTCGTTGCGACACAGTTCATCGTCATCCAAGTCGTCAATGACTATATAGTCAGGTCTGCTTTCACGGTCACGCAATCCACGGGGCGACTGTCCGCGTCCGCACGCCAGAAACTTCACTCCACTGGCCGTCTTGAATTCGCCATCCTGCCACGAGGCACTGCCTTTTTGCTGTCCGAAATCCGCCCGGATGCGGTCGTTATATTCCAGTTCGGCCTGAATGTCACCCAACAGTCGTATGGCACTGTCTTCCGATTTTCCCACCACAACCATGAAATGGATGAGCCGCATGGGCTGAAACATGAGCCACAAAGGGATGAATATGTCAAAATGGGTCGATTTCGCATGTCCGCGCGGCCACTTGAACACGGCCTTCAGATTGGGCGTTGTGCGCACTTTCTGGGCGGCGCTGTTATGGAAAGGAGCGTTGTGTATGGTACGCAATGGCTTGCCGGTGGTTTTATCACTCAACTGCAGGTAATGCGGAAAATAATATTCGCAGAAGGCGGCATAGTTGTTCAGCAAACGCTGCTTGCGCCTGTCACGTTCAGTCGGGGTTTCCCGGGCCATGGCAGAAGTATCTGTAATGGACTGCACCCGCCTGCAGTGTTCTTTCCACTGTTCGTATGCCTGTTTTTTTTCTGCTGCTGTTGCCATATTACTTGATGCCCATTTGCTCGGTGATGTACATGTCCTGATACTTGTTGATGGCCTTGATGAGTTCCGGTGTCACTTCAGGATCAATGGTAGAGCGGTATTCAATCCATTTGCTGAATGCCATGAACACCTCAATGACATCCACCACATTGGCCTTTTTGTCGAGTTTCTCTATCACGGCCGAAAGTTTGGCCAGCTTGTCGCCGAGTCCGGCAATAAGTGCAGGGTCTTCCGAGCTGTTCACTTGGGTGATGAGTGTGTCAATGGTGGCCAGCAGCTTGTTGACCAGTTCCGGACGGGTTACATTCTTGGCGGCACGCGCCTCTTTCCATCCTTCTGCCGTGCACCATTTGGAGATAGTTACACGCGACACGTCTGTCTTTTCGGCTATCTCTGTCTGTTCCATGCCCGAAAGATAGAGTGAACGGGCAAGCGATTTCAGCCGTTCCAGGTCTTTTTTCGAGCGGCTTCTGCCGCCGTTCTCCCCGCCTGGGGGGAGTGTTGCATTTTCTTTTCCTTTTGTCATGATAAATGGGGTTGTATAGGAGGCGTAAGCCTCCTTGTGAAAGTTCATTTTTCTGCAAAGTTGCTGTGTTCTGGCATGCTTTCAAAAAAAATGTGCAACCGCTTCATAAAAGCATGCAAGCGTTTCATACTTTTTTGGTGCACAATAGTTTAGGGTATATTTTTGCCGCATAATCAAAAGCGCGGTGGAGCAGTTGGCAGCTCGTCGGGTTCATGTCCCGGAGGCCGCAGGTTCGAATCCTGCCCGTACAACAAAAACCTTTAGATTGGATTGTTTTGATAGGTTTGGTTTTGCGCATGACAACGGCGAAAGAGCCGTGACAGCCGGAGAGACGGCATTCTTTTAAAATCAAAAGGAAATGGGAAAGAGAGTAAGAATTTCAAACGACCGTCTGAACTGTTACGGTACCCGTGTGCTGACCGACGGGATGGATGTGGAGCAATACCGCCGCAATCCGGTGCTGCTGTATATGCACGAGCGTGGCAAGGTAATCGGACTGGTGAAAGACCTGAAGGTAGAAGACGGTGAAGTGACCGGCGAACTGGTGTTTGACGAGGCCACAGAATTGAGCCAACGCTGCAAAAAGCAGTGGGAATTCGGCAGCCTGAAAATGGTGAGCGTCGGCATCGACATTCTGGAAACAAGCGAAGAACCGGCTTTGCTTCTGCAGGGTCAGACACGGCCTACAATCAGCAAAAGCAAACTCTATGAAGTGAGTTTGGTGGATGTGGGAGCCAACGATGACGCCATTGTGCTTAAAAAGGACGGACAACAGATAACGCTCGGAAAGGACGGCTTCTGCCTACTTCCCGAAATTAGTAATAACCCTAAAACAACAAGCGAAATGGACACAAAAAACATTGCCCTGCAACTGGGCTTGCCGGAAACGGCAACGGAAGCCGAAATATCCGCTAAAATCGGCGAACTGAATGCTGCCAAACAGCAAAACGAAACACTCCAGGCGGAGCGTGACAAACTCACCCTGGCTCATATCACAGCCATGGTTGACAAGGCCATTGGAGAGAAAAGACTGGCTGCCGACAAAAAGAACCATTTTGTCGAACTCGGCAAAAAGATTGGAGCAGAAGAACTGTCCAATGTGTTGGCTGCCATGTCACCGCAGGTAAAGCTGAGTGCCATTATAGGCCACCAGGGGGGTGTTCCTTCCGACGGACCGAAAACCTTTGCCAAACTCAGCGATGTGCCGGCCGACATGCTGCTCAAAATGAGAGAGGAACAGCCGGAAGAGTACAAGCGCCTCTACAAGGCTGAATACGGTATGGATTGCGAATTGTAAAAAACCTAATAACACAAAAGATGAAAGCATTTATTTCCATTTTCACAGCACTGTTGTTCAATTCGTTGACCGGTGTCGTATTTGCAGGCGTAACGGGCATTGCGCCTATGCCTGCCGTTTTTGCAGCCAACGCGGCTGCTTGTCTGATGCAACTGGTTCCGCAAGGACTGAGGGCCGGTGTGCTCACAGAAATCTGGACGGGAGAATTGGTGAAATCACTCCGCGGAAAATTGGACGGCACATGGCTCGACGGCATTCCTGATGCCAGTTCCGTTGTCAATAACGATGTAATCCACCTGGTGGAAGTGGGTGTTGACCCTGATGTATTGGTCAACAATACGACCTATCCCATTGCGACGCAAAAACTCGACGACAAGGACATATCCATCAGTCTCGACAAGTTCCAGACCAAGGTCACCCCTATTACCGATGACGAGCTGTATGCCGTTTCCTACGACAAGATGACACGTGTCAAGGAAAGCCATGCCAACGCCATCAGTGACTCCAAGTTTGCCAAGGCTGCGCATGCCCTTTGTGCACAAGCCAATACAGCCACAACCCCTGTGTTGAAGACCTCGGGCACGAAAGGAAGTGACGGTCGCAGCCCGATGACCTTGAAGGATGTCATTGCCATGAAGGCAGCTATGGACAAACTGAAAGTGCCGGCAACAGGCCGCCGTCTGGTGCTCTGTCCCGACCATGTGAACGACTTGCTGGCAAGCGAACAGAGCTTCCGCGAACAGTACAACATCAACCGCACTGACGGCGTAATCGGACGTCTCTACGGCTTTGACATCTATGAATTTGCCAACAATCCGCTCTACACGACCGCCGGAGCCAAGAAAACCTTGGGTGCAGTAGCCACAACGGGCGAATTCCAATGTTCCTTCGCTTTCTATGCGCCGCGCGTATTCAAGGCAACCGGTTCCACCAAGATGTACTACCGTGAGGCCATTACCGACCCGGAACACCAGCAGAACACCATCAACTTCCGTCACTACTTCATCTGTATGCCGAAGAAAGAAGATGCCGGTGTTGTGATGACGAGCACCTATAGCGCATAACGATATGGCTGGATTGAAATATCTGGTTATCCACTGTACAGCCACGCCGGAAGGCCGTGAAGTGTCGTCTGACGATATACGGGCATGGCACACCAACCCGGTAAGCAAGGGTGGGCGTGGCTGGAAACAGGTGGGATATACCGATTTGGTACATTTGGACGGAACGGTGGAGCGGCTGGTCAACAACAACGAAGATGCCCATGTTGACCCGTGGGAAATTACCAACGGAGCGGCTGGCTACAACGGAGTGAGCCGGCATATTGTCTATGCTGGCGGACTGGACAGGCAAAAACGCTCAAAGGATACACGGACGGAAGCACAGAAAGATGCACTTGCTTCCTATGTACGGGATTTCCATCGCCGCTTTCCGGAGGTGAAGATTGTAGGACACAACGAGCTTGACAAAGGAAAGGCATGTCCGTCTTTCTGTGTGCAGGATTGGTTGGAGTCAATAGGTATAAACCAGTAAAACAAGATAAATCATGGAGTTCAGCGAATGGCTCAATTACATATTGGGAGGAGGATTGCTGGCGTGTATAGTGGGCATTCTTACACTGAAGGCCACCGTCAAAAGAGCCAACGCCGAAGCGGAAAAGGCCAAAGCAGAGGCAGAAAGGGCGAAGGCCGAAGCGGAAACCGTACGTATTGACAACGCTGAACGGGCCACGAGGATATTGATTGAAAACATTGTCGAACCCTTAAAACAGGAATTGAGTGAAACGAGAGAGGAATTGCGCGATGTCAAAAGGGAATTTGGCTCCACCAAGCGCGAAATGGCGCGTTTCCGCAAAGCGGTTGAGTCGGCCAACAGTTGCAGGTATAATGCTGATTGTCCTGTGTTGCACAAGCTGCGTGACATCCCGAAAGGCAGTGCAGTCAGCCCGGCAAACCGTACAGTGGAAATCCGCGGACAGCCTCGCCCGCGTGGAGCGCGTGATAAGGTTGCAGACAGTGCCGATGTCGCAGCTAACGATGAAGATTCCGCTCGACAGCCTCCGTAAACTTCCTGAGGGAGCGGAATACAGGGCAAAGAGCGGACGGGCATCGGCTATGGTCAAAACAAGGGGAGACACCCTGCTCGTCCATGCGGAGTGTGACAGCCTGCAGCGCTGGTGTGAATACTACGAACGGGAGGCTGGCTTCTATCGGGAGGCCTACAATGAAGCACAACGCCTCCTTGAAGAAACGCAAGAGAAGCATTCCCATCCCTTCAAGGCGGGAATCATCGCCTTTTTTGCCGGAGTGGCGACCGGCATAATACTAACCTTTTTATTCAAAAGATTATGGCAAGAAATTTTATGTACGGCATAGCCGAATTGAAGTTCGGCGAAAAGACAGTCGGCTATATTGAAAAAGGATCGTTCGACTGGGGCGGCTCAAAACCCGAAAGTACCGACATTGAGGCTGAACAAGTGCCAGATGCACCCGTGTTGTCGCTGGCGCAGAAAAACGGGCAGATTTCACCCACATTCAACCTCATACAGTTGGACTACGAAACACTGCAGGCCATGCTGGGAGGCGAACTGGTCGGTTCAACTGGCAGCTATACGGGTTGGAAAGCACCGACAAGTCTCATACAGATTTCCGGAGCATGGACCATCAAGCTGGTCAGCGGACAAACGGTCAGCATACCCAACGGCATGATAATGGCCAACCTGGGTGGAAAGCTCACCATGACGGAAGTGTCCAAACTGGAATGCCAGCTCAAGGTGCTCAAACCGTCCGATGGTTCAGCCCCATACGAAATCAACGACACTGTGGAGGAATGATATGGATGCTGCCACTATCCGACGCATTGAAAAAGAAGGAGCGGAAGCCTTGCTCGACATGGGGGTTTCCGTCCCTCTCAAAGAAATAAGGCTTCCTTTCCGCAGGAAGCCTGTTTTGTTTCGTATGACCATGAAACGCCCCTGCATGGACGGGCAGCTGCACATCGCACGCATATACCTTTCCATGAATGTAACGGCCGAACAGATGAAGGCATTCAGCAAAGAGGAACAGATGGAATTCCTCGTCAAAAACATCAAGCCGGTGAGCCGCATGCTGGCCTATACACTCTGCCGCAGCTTTCTGATGCGCCGCATGGGAATCAGTCTGGGAGCATGGTTCATACGCAACTTTGTAGAACACCGTTATGCTCTCTACCTGTTCAGGACTTTCGTCCGGCTCATGGGAACAGACCCTTTTATAAGTATTATCAGATCGGCGGAACGGGCGAACCCGATGAAAGCACGACTGAGCCACACAGCAAAGGGGAGTTAAAGAGCCGCTACGAAGGCTCTCATAGCCCCTTCGGATTTATAGGACAAATCGCTTCGGCAACCGGATGGACGGTTGACTACATACTGAAAAAGGTAAACTACCAGACGCTCATCATGATGCTGAGCGACGCACCCAAATATGTCACACAGCAGAATGAAGAAAAGGATGCCGAAGAGGAAGCCAATGAAATAGCCGGATTTTTCCAAACCAAATTGAATTAGACGGATGAAACCTGTAGAAATAGAGTTCCTGATGAAAGACCGCCTTACGCCCGGACTGGGTAAGGCCGGCAAAAGTATAGATGAATTGGCATCCAAGGCTTCGCTGACACAGGATGAGCTGGAGGCCGTCAACCTGAGAATGCAGGATTTGCGCAACATCATCGCGCTACTCGACGCACAGATGGAACAGTTGCGCCTGGCGGGCACCAACGCGTCGCCCGATTTGGACCAAAGTGCCAACATTGCCCGGATTGAAGCACTGCAAACGAAAATCAGGGAACTGGAAGCGCAACTGGTACAACTGAAGGGTGTTGCCGAAAAGACGACGGTCATACCCGAAAGCATGCCACAGGCGGGGCAGAAATTCAACAGCCTCCACATGAGCATACAGCAGCTGGCACGCGAAATGCCCACATTGGCCATGGGGCCGCAGATTTTCTTCATGGCCATCAGCAACAACCTGCCCATATTCGCTGATGCCGTATCCAGCGCGCGCAAGGAATACGAAGCGTTGGTGGCAGCCGGACAAAAGGCAACCCCCGTGTGGAAACAGATGCTCAAGTCACTGCTGTCATGGCAGACTGCCATGACGGCTGGTGTCATGCTGCTCACCATGTATGGCGCAGAAATCGTCAACTGGACCAAAAACCTGTTTACCGCCAAGAACAGGCTGGAAGAATTCAATATTTCCGCACAGGAAATGGTCGATATTGAAAAGAACGCGCGTGCCGAAATGCTCAAGACACGTTTTGAAATTGACTCCGTCATATCCAGCCTCAGGGAGTTCAAGGGAAGCAAGGAGCAGGAAAAAGCCATGGTGGAACAGCTCAACAGCAAATACGGCGAGTCCTTCGGCTATTACCAGACGATAGCCGAATGGTATGACGTGCTGACGGCCAAAGGCGCGGCTTATACGCAGATGCTTTTCTTGCAAAACAAACAACAGGCGCTAATTAACAAAGCCACAGAAGCCGATGAGGAAGTAGCCAAACTGGAAGCGCAGAAACCCGAAGAAGCGGAAAGTGCCATGGGCTGGTTGAAAAAATGGGCAATCTATTTCGCGCAGGGACAAATGGCGCAGCAGGGAAACACATCCTATGATGCAGAAACCATCATTGCGGAAGAAAACCAGAAAAACTACGACACGCTCATGGAAAACCTGAAAACCCGAAGGGATGGATTTCTGGAGGAAGCCAGGGAAATATCGGAGCAAATAGCAGCCTTGTCTGATTCAGCAGGATTAGGAAAGCACAATAAGTCAAAAACTGACAAAGATACGACCGAAGAAGACCGCCTGAGGGCACTTGCCGAACTGGGCAAGGAAATGGCAGATTTGAGACGGAAGAACGACGAGGGCGAGGTGAACGCCATGCAGGAGGGAACCCAAAAGAAACTTGCCCAAATTGAACTGGAATACAAGCAACAGAAAGAGGCTATCGATACAAAGGCCGCTGAACTGAAAGAACTGAACCGGCAGGCAGGACTGTCGCCGGAACTTACCGGAGAACAACAACAGGAAATTGACCGCGCCAACAGCCTGAACGAGGAACAGCGCTTGCAGAAAGTGACCGAGGTCTATCAGGCGGAGTTTGACGCCATGCGTGAACACCTGAAGGAATACGGCAATTTCCAGCAGCAGAAACTGGCCATTGCACAGGAATATGCAGAAAAGATACAGGCCGCAACATCTGAGGGCGAAAAAATGTCGCTTACGGTGGAACGCGATAGCAAACTGGCAGGCATAGAGGCACAGGAACTGAAAGCGAATATGGATTGGGGCACGGTGTTCGGAGAGTTCGGAGGCATGTTTGCCGAAGTCATACGGCCCGTGCTGGCCGATGCAAAAGCCTATATGCAGACCGATGAATTCAAGAATGCCGACCAGGCCAGCCAAGAGGCTTTGGTGGCGGCCGTACAACAGATGCAGGAGTCATTGGGCGGAGTGGAAAAAGTCAGTTTCCGGCAGTTGGGCAACGAAGTGAAAGACTACCAGAACGCCATGCAGCAGCTCAAGGCGGCACAGGCGGAATATGCGGGCACTTATGCGACACTGGTAGCAGCACAACAGGAATATGTAAAGGCCATGGCGGAAGGCAGCGAAGAAGAGCGGCAGGCAGCACAGCAGGCTTTGGAAAACGCGCAGATGCAGGCCGACGCAGCCACACAGAACATAAATACCCTGCAGGACAATGCCACAGCCGCGCAACAGGCCGTGAACAACACTGCCACCCAACTGAAAGCGAGCATGGACAATGTGCGCAGTGGATTGCAGCAGATAGCCTCAGGAAGCCTTACCGGGGCATACGACGGACTGATAACCCTCGGCAAGGGAGCAGCTGCCATAGGCGGAAAGGTGGGAGATGCATTTGGAAAGTTGGCCGATTCCATGGAAAACGTACCGGTTCTGGGGTGGATTGTCAGCATTATCGACCTTTTCAAGGACGGTATCAGTGTTGTGATTGAAGGACTGCTGGATGCGGTTTTTGATGCCATAAGCGGTATTCTGGGTGATATATTCTCCGGGCAGTTATTTGTTACGATAGCAGAATCTTTGCTGGAAGGTGTAAGCAAGATATTTGATGCGCTCACTTTCGGCGCTTTCTCAAACTGGGTAGGAAATGGTGAAAGCGACAAGAACCTGCAGAGCGACATGGAGCTGCTGGCAAAATCAAACGACAATCTGCGGCAAAGCATCGACAACCTGGCTGACCGCATGGAAGATGCGGCGGTGTCAGAAGCGACGGATGTATATGAACGGCAAAAGCAGCTCATGGCTGAACAAATTGCCAACACCCAGCAAATGATGCAACGCTCCGGCGCAGCTTACAGCAATGGATTCTTGGGAATGGGTGGTGAGCGTTCATCCAATTATCAAATAAATAACGCCATGTCCAGTTCCGATTGGGCCCGGATCAGCAATATAGTAGGCAGGAACGTAAACAATGCAAGTGACTTTTGGGGACTGTCGAGCGAGGAAATGGCAAAGGTAGCCGACGAGGCAACCGACCTCTACACCAAAATACAGCAGGCTGCATCGTCAGGACACGAAGACGCCGGACAGTACATGGATGAATACATTGCCTATTACAAGGAACTGGATGAACTGCAGGACGCCTATCTCGAAAAACTGACCGGCGTGTCGTTCGACAGCGTTCGCGACAGTTTCAAGAGCACATTGCTCAACATGGATGCCGATGCCGAAACCTTTGCCGAGAGTTTCAACAACAGTATGCTTGAAGCTTTAGTGGAGGGCATGATGAGCGAAAAATATACCCAACGACTCCGGGAATGGTATGAGAATTTTGCAAATTCCATGAAAGATGGGGATATGACCCAGCAGGAAATCGATGCCCTCAGGAATGAATACAATGCGATAGTCAACGACGCGTTGGAGGAACGCAATTCCATCATGGAAGCCACCGGCATTGATACGGAAGCAGGAACTGGCGGAGTGAACCAAAGTGCCAAGCAGGGAGGATTTGCAGCGATGACACAAGACCAGGGCACAAAGCTCGAAGGCATGTTTACATCCGGTCTGCAGCATTGGTCAGGCATGCATACCATCATGGAGAGCGTCAGCGACAAAATGTCGTCGGCAGAAAACCATTTGGCGCGTATTGCCGAAAATACAGGAACCAGCGCATCACATCTGGGAGAAATCAAGGAAGAGATACGGAAAATCATCAGGGACGGACTGAAAATGAAATAACACCCAAAACACAGACATTATGGACAGGATATTGGCAGGATTGCTTATCATCAACGGCAAGGACGTGTGGACGGAATACGGAGCGTTTCTGGCCGAAACGAAGCGCGGTGGCATGGACAATCTCACTGCATTGCTCACGCCAAGCAAGACCAAGACCGAAACGGCTGTTGACATACGTGAACTCAATGGAGAGAAATATGCAACCACACTCACGCCACGCAACCAACCCCGTGACGTGGAGCTCCAATTCGCTCTTTTCAACAAAACGCGGCAAGGATGGCTCACCAGCTATTTCGCCTTCATCAATTTCCTCAAGCAGGGCAACGGCGGATGGCTCGACATGGAGTTTCCGCAAATCGGCCTGAATCTGCATGTACGATATACGGACAGCGGGAAATTCCAACCGCTTACCTATCTCTGGCAGGAAGGCGTGCACGCTGGCAGGTTCAAGGTGAAATTCCGGGAACCTGACCCCATTATTTAAAACTGCATTCTAACATCATTCTAACAACAATCTAATCACATTCAAACATGCTTACGATATTCGACAAAAACGGACAGATGCGCACTGCCATCGAACCGTCAGACAACAGTACACAAACCAAAGAGGTGCAGGGCGAAAACCTGCTGAACCTTTCCTTTACGCATTACGAACACATTCCGCTGGACGTGCTCGACTATGTGGATTTCGAAGGTGAACGCTATTGGCTGCTTGAAAAATACGCACCCAAACAGATAAACAGCCAGGAATGGTCCTACGACCTGAAAATGTACGGAGCTGACAGCCTCATCAAACGCTTTCTTGTGCTTGAAACCACTGACGGAAATGCCGAACCTATATTCACACTAACGGCTACACCACGCGAACATGCGCAGATGGTGCTCAACTGCATCAACGCAGGCATGGGCAACAGCACTCCATGGCAACTCGGACAGGTGGACGGCGAAAACCTGATTGTCATCGACTACAACGGAACCTATTGCAACGAGGCACTCACCCAAATCGTGGAAGCGGTAGGCGGAAAAACCGAATGGTGGTTCGACGCACAAACGCTCAACATCTGCCGTTGCGAGTCGGGCGACGAAATAACACTGGCCTATGGCAACGGGCTCACGGAACTGGAGCGCGACACAAGCAATATTGCCAAATTCTATACGCGCCTCTTCCCAATAGGAAGCGACAGGAATATCGACCCGGAAAAATACGGATACTTCCGCCTTATGCTCCCCGGAAAAAAGAAATACGTGGAAATACAGACGGAAGAATATGGAGTGTTCGACCATTTCGAGCGGGAAGCCTTTGCCGATATCTATCCACGACGCATAGGAACAATATCGGAAGTCAGGAGCGAAGACGTAACCGATGAAAACGGGACACCCTTCACCATCTACTATTTCAAGGACGATTCGCTGGATTTTGACCCTAACCAGCACGAATTGCCCAATGAAACCAAACGCATATCCTTTCAGGACGGTGATTTGGCCGGCATGGGCGAAACAGATGACCACTATTTTGAATGCAACTACAACAGCGATACCCGCGAGTTTGAACTGATAACCATTTGGCCCTATGATTCCGACATGCAACTGCCGGGCGGGAACATCATTCCGCGTGCCGGCGACCATTATATCCTCTGGAACATCACCATGCCCGATGAATATTACACCCTCGCCGAGCAGGAACTGCAACAAGCCGTAGAACAATATAATGCCGAGCATTGGTTCGACCTCTCTGTCTATAAAGGGACGACCGACCATGTATGGATGGAGATGGAAGGGAAAAATCTCTTCCTTGGCCGCCGTGTACGGCTGGAAAACCAAAAATACTTTCCCGAAACGGGTTTCCGAAACAGCCGCATCACCAAAATAACACGCAAAGTCAATCTGCCGCTGCAAATGGACATCGAAATAAGCGATGCCGTACATGCAGGCACGCTGGAACAGCTCAATGGCAGCCTCTCGCAAATAGAAGAAGAAGTGGAGTCCAATAGCAAAAAAGCGGAACAGTACAGAAAGGAAGCGCAGGACTTCACTGTGCGCCGTTTCCGCGACACGCAGGAAACCATACGCTTGCTCGAAAATGCCATGCTGGCCAATTTCACGTCATCAGTCAGCCCTTTGTCTGTACACACCATGGCAGCCCTGGTTGGAGACGAAAGCCTGCAGTTCCGCTTTATTGACAACAACGGCAACACCGTCCTCTGTGATATTGCCTACAGCAACACCACCCATCAACTTACAGCACCCAAAAGCGTCCTGCAGCATCTTACACTCGGAATCGATACCATAACCTCCGACCGCCAGCAGGAGGAATACAAGACATGGAACCTGGAAGCATATACCAGCCCCGCCATAATCAGCGAAACCGACACGAACAAGGCTTTCTATCTCTATGCCAAAGTGTCCAAAACAGAAAATACAGGAGTCTATCTCCTGACTGACAAAGCCGTTGCAATGGAAGAGGCCGTGGGCAGCTATCATCTGCTCATAGGCATACTCAATTCGGAATACAACGGCGAACGCAGTTTTGTAACGCTCTATGGCTTCACGGAAATCTTGCCCGGACGTATCACAACCGACAAAATCGTCAGCGGAGACGGAAAAACCTATTTCGACCTGGCCAACTCTGAAATAGGCGGAAACATCAAGTTCAAATCCACCTCCGGCGAGTACAAGGGCATTGAGGATGGGATAGCTGAAAGCATTGACGGCATAGAAACAGGTACGCGCAACCTGATTCTCGACAGCCTTTGCGACAAGAAGATTCCGAGCCTGGCCACAACAGGCGGATATACCACGGGCGGTTTGTCAAATATGACCGTGGGAATATCAGACGAGGTGCTGTACAACGGCAAACCGACCTTGAAAATCCAGAACAAGCCTACTTATTACAGCAACCAGCTGTACATTCAGTTTGACCTCTACAACCGCACGGACACGAAGCTGGACGTGGCGGACTATGTGTTCAGCTGCATGATGTACGTTCCGGAAACATACCCTGATAGATTCCCGTTTGAGGACAAGGTAGGTTTGTACTGTTACAATGGTAGCACGAGTGTATATGTGAATGTCGATTACGACCCCTCGAAAAAAGGCACGTGGCAGAAGCTGGTGGCCAAAGTGCCGTATGTGAAGCCGGCCGATGGTGCTACCGACTGGTGCTTTTTCCGCATAAGGAGCACGAACAGCACGACGCAAGGAACAGGCGACCCGTCCTTGTGCTGCCTCTACATTGCCGAAATCCAGCTGGTGAAAGGCAACCAGGCCGGCACGTGGACACCCGCACCGGAAGATGCGCAGGCCGAACTGCAAGCGGCGATAGCGGCAGAAGAGGAAGCGCGCAATGCCGCTTTGGCTGGTGTTGCAACGGAAATGGCCGGATTACAGGAACAGATTGACGGACAAATTGAAAGTTGGTTTGAAAGTTACGATCCAACGCCGGTAAACGAGCCTGCAAGGACGTGGCTTGATAACAATACGGAAGAAGCGCACATGAACGACACGTTCACGAACCTTGAAACAGGAGCGAGTTGGCGTTGGGGCATCAACACGCAAACAGGGACATACGCATGGATACCGATAGCCGACACTGCAACGCAAAAAGCATTGCAGGAAGCAGCCAAGGCACAATCGACGGCAGACGGCAAAAGCACCACGTATTTGTCCAAACCGGCAAAGTATTCCGTTGGCGACCTTTGGATATTGGAAAGCGACACAGTACACACGGGTGGCAAGAAAGGTGATGTTCTTACCGCAAATGCAACACGCTCATCATACATTGCCTCCGATTGGTCGAAGCAAGTTCGATACACGGACGACACGCTTGCGGAAACAGCAAAAAGCTTGGCGGACGCGGCAAAATCGGCCGCCAACAACGCACAGGCAGCCATAAATTCGCTGAACAGCGACAACATTTTTTCGGTCGTCGAAAAAAAATCGATACGTGTGGAATGGGAAAGCATATCTGGACTTGCCAACACGACGCATGATGCCACAGCCGCTGGTGACGGCACATTCATGAAAACAGTCAATACCGCGGCAGGGATAATGAGTATCACCGGCAGCGAGGACATTTTCAAAAAATACGATGCATTGAAAACGCAGCTGAATACCTACAAGCTGTACACCAACTCGGACACCACGCTGGCGGCCAATTTCAAGACCATAATGGCCGGCAAGTTCGCGGACTATTACGATGCGGAAGTGAAGCTGATGCAGGCCGTGCAGGAATTGTACACAAACAAGTCGATTGATGAAATTGAGATAGGAGCAAAAAATCTAATACCTTTTCAATATTTATTAGATTGGAACAATATTCGTAACGGAACTGTAATAAAAGGAGAAGATGAATATGGAGAATATTATAAAATTCTTCAATCTTATTATAATGCCTATATAGGAAACAATAATAATAATGATGTTTTTCAAGGCAAAATAAAATACGAGGATAATACACAATATGTGCTAAAAGTAAGATGGCGTAGAGAAGAAAATGATGAAGCCGGAAGAGGAGCTTATTTTAGGATTAAATATACAGATGGAACATATACTGATATAAGTCCAACATTATATGAACCAGAAGTTACAAGTTTTGTGTCGGAAAAGGGAAAAACAATATCCATAATAACAGGGGCTTATGGAGCTGGAACTTACACTTATATATACAACATTTTGTTGGTTGAAGGTAATAAAGTTCCATCAGGTTGGATTGATGCAACAGAAGACGTTGAAGCAAAGGTTTCCGAGCTTGACTACCTCAAGGAAGCCCTGCAAGGAACAACCGACATTAATGGCGGATTGCTTCTGACAACTTTGATACAATTAAGGAACGCGGCCAATGCCGTTACGGCCGGCATGAGCGGTTTGGATGGCGAGGGGCAGAACGTGTTCCTTTGGTGCGGTGGAACATTGGATAATGCAATCAAGGAAAACGTACTTTCGCTTATCCGCCGCGACGGCTCGGGCTTCTTTGCCGGTAAAAAGATGAAGTGGGGCACGGACGGCAGCTTTCAGGTAGGGCCATTCGAGGTAACGGATAATTCGGTGATAATAGACGCCACGGGGAACGGCGACAACCGGATTATCATTACCGACCAGAGCATGGAGAACTTGAAACTGCAACAAACCGTATTGCAAAGTTTCGGGCCAAGCAACAACACGTACTCGAAAAGCAGCCTCAGCTTTTCTTCCGGTTCGGGATATGCAAACGGCTCGTTGACAAAGACGGTTACGCTCAATGTGAATATACAAATCAATGCCGCAGGCCGGTACAGGATAAGCGGCATCGAAAACTTGTTGTATTTCTATTGCAACGCTGATGCAAAAATAAGCAGCGGGGTTTCCTCTTACGATTACAGGATAATTTCAAACATTACGGTGACGGCATGTACCATCTCGCTCAAACAGGGGACGGCTGTAAAAGCAACATACACCGTCTCGAGTGTGAATCTGTCATGCCAATCCAGCGCAAGAAAAACAGCCAGTACGGATCATTATACATCTGGCAGCAAAAATGCAAGTAAATACGTTTCGTTGGACGCAAAGGAACTCGAGTTGAACGCAGGGACACTCACCTTGGGCATATCATTCACCTTTAAGATGAAAGCCGACATTTATTTTGACACAGGCTGGAGCAGTTATACAGCCCTGCCGGTATCTGCCAACTTTAAAGCCAATATAGAACAAAGTAGCATTAAGGTTGTCGGCATAGACCGTGCTTGCGTGCTTGCCAACGACGGCATGGCAGTAATTGCCAATTCCGACAGCCACTTTTACGTGTACAACTCAAAAAGCAATCTGGACGTCAGAATGAAAGGGCTGCCGACAAGCGAGCCTACTACATCTGGACAGTTATGGAATAGCGGAGGAACGTTGAAAATAAAAAGTTAGCGTAAAATACAAGTACCTCCATTAGGATCTATGATAGTCAATGTGTCCTGCATGGTGAATACGTGAGGCCACGGATATTCATTGACTTCTATGTCTGGATATTTTAGGGTATATGTGGTTTTGCTCAGGTAATCAATGTCTGGCATAGGCGAGAAATCTTTGTTTTGCGTGTCATATCTCCAAATGCTGTCAGCCGAGAATTTGTAAACGGAATACCACCCGTCAGCAAGTCCCCGACCTGTTGATTGGTCCCCTACATACATTTTCCCTGCGAGGCTGAAAGTTTTTGGGTTTGCAGGCTGGTGGTCTGGCGTGGGTTCTGGTTCGTTCTGGTTATTGCAGGCCGCAAGGCACAGGGCAAGGCATACGGAAAGGAAATAGATTGCAGTTTTCATGGCTAAAAAAATTAAAAGTTTCCGGCAAAGATAAGGAATTTCGGAGAAAAGGCAAAACACGGGCACTCCCGCAGGAGAGGACACGCATGGAACGTTTCGTTTTAAAAAAACATACGCTTCGTTCCGGAAAATCCGAACGCTTCGTTTTGCGGATTATACTTGACAAAACTCCAGTCCTGGCTCAGGAAATACAGTCCGAAGATTTCTGATATGCTGTTCAGGTCAACGACAACATCTGTCCATTTCCCTGTCGTAAAGTTGAAACGGCTTTCGATGCCTCCTTTGCTGGCTTCATAAGCCCAAACATCATCTGTGGAGCCAGAACGCACGAAAAACATGCCGGCAACATCCTCTTCGGCATAGACCATTACGTGCAGGTAGCGGTTGTCGCTGTCGATGGTTGCAGAACTTGTGTTTGAGTTATACAGCTTGCCAATGGATGATGCCCATTCTTTCAGGCGGTTGTCCTTCAGGCAATAGTCGGTTGTGTTAATGCCGCTTTTGGCAGGGTTCTCCACGATTGTCAAACTGCCGGCAGCGTCATCATTATAGCTGTATGTTTCAAACAGGTCCCACAAGCCACCCTCTTCAAATGTGGCCAATTCCGTTTCGGCCATTAAGCCGGTTGCCATGGAAGCGGCTATCATTAAAGCCAAAAATTTACGCATGGTATTTGTTTTTTATGGTTTATAAAATGGATGGACATGCCCTGTGGGAGCATATCCATCCTGCTGATTGTTTTTTATTTTACAATGACTTTGGTTTTGATGTCAGCTGCAACGACAACATAAATGCCCTTGTTAAGCGTGAGTTCCATGTCATTTTCCAGATAGGTGTTTGCCACGGTTCTGCCGGTTACGTCATATATTTTGACGTTGCCGCGTATGCCGCACAAGGCAATGCCGCCATCGATGGTGCGTACCGCATTGGATGCTTGTACTTGTTGCAGGCCGGTTCCCTGGCTTACAGTGCGTGCGTTTGGGTCGTTGTTCAGGATGATTTCATCAAGATAAATGTCTTTGTTCTGGTTTCCTGTCTCATTCGGGAAGGTAACCAAACGGAATCTTTGCACGGTGGTTCCTTGCAGATTGTTGTTGTTGAAGTTATGTAAATCAATTACGTAGTCAACCCATTGGCCCGTAGTTGGCGAATTCATGGCACCAGTCCAGTTTTCTCCCGTATTGTTTATGATAAATTCTATTTTTGTTAAAGCATTGGGTATGTAATACATGATGTGCATGTAACGGTTTGCATCGGTAATCCTGCATTTTGAGGGGAGGTCTATGTCAACACCGCCCCACCATTCGCCAGTTGAATTAATTTGGACGTGCAATGCTTTGGCACTTTGATTAATGCCGCTTGCCAATGGGTTATCTGTTATTTCAATCGTACTTGCACCGTTTCCTGTGCTGGCCATGTTTCCAGCAAATGTACCATCATTAAAATCGGCAATTGTAGTAGCGGTTTCTATTATTGTTTCACCACGCGGATTCGGGTCGTTGTTTAATACGATTTCATCAAAATACATGTTGGAATTGCCAATTCCCCATTCGGCCGGATACGTTTCTGTGAGCTGAAGATTGACAATCAGATTGTCCGGCCGAATGGCGGTTCCCATGGGAGAACAGCACTGCAGGAGAATATCATATTGACGCAAGCCATAGAATTAAGCAATAAGGAATCGTTTTTCAGCATTGGCTTTGCCTATCCGGACTACAACCACCCGCAACACACATCGTTTGCCTATAAACTGGAGAATTTTGACTCGGACTGGAATGATATAGGCAAGCAACATGAAATTTCATTCCGGAATCTGCCGCCCGGCGAATATACCCTGGCGGTTAAGGCATTGCATATAGGAAACGGAGCCCAGCAGCAGATAGCCAAAATGGGTATCACCATTCACCCGCCGTTTTACCTGACACCAATGGCCTATTGCATTTATGTGATTTTGTTCGTTTTGTTGTGGTATGGCATCTGGCGCTTGTCAACCATCAAAATGCGGGCACGCCACCGAATCAATATGGAAAAGTCGGAACGCCTCAAGGAAGAGGAAATACATCAGGCGAAGTTACGCTTTTTCACAAACATATCCCATGAACTGCGAACCCCTCTGACCCTGATTATCGGGCCGGTGGAATCGCTGAAACAAAAATATCCGGCAATAAGCGCCGAATTGCAGACCATCAGCCAGAATGCCCAAAAACTGCTGCGTCTGGTGAACCAGTTGCTCGATTTCAGAAAAATAGAAATGAAAGGAGTCCACCTGAAGGTGAGCTATGCCTCCCTGACAGACCAGATAGAAAGAGTGATATCGGGTTTCGATTACCTCCGTATAGAAAAGAACATGACATTATCCTTCACAAGCTCACCGCTGAAAATCAGCGGATGGTATGATGCGGATTTCCTGGAGAAAATTATCTCGAACCTGATTTCAAATGCCTATAAATTCACACCCTCGCGCGGCGAAATAAATATAGAGGTTTCCGCGAAAGATAAAAATGGCTTTGAATGGGTGCTGTTGAAAATAGCGGACAACGGAATCGGCATAGACCGCAAGGAAATGGAACATATATTCGACCGTTTCTATCAGGTGGATAACACAACCGAGAACAAGGGAAGCGGAATAGGGCTGAATCTGGTGAAGAGCCTGGTTGACTTGCACAAGGGAACAATTAGTGTGAACAGTGCGGTCGGAAAAGGAACTTGCTTTTCCATAGAAATTCCCATTGACAGAAACTTTTATGATGACAGCGAACTGATAGGACCGCTTTGCAAGGATGAAACGACTGCCACGGAAACGCTTGAAAAAAAGGATGAAACCATGAATCCGCAATCTGCCGGACAGAATCCGGAAAAGACCCAGATGGTCCAGAAAGAGCAGATTAACATCCTTGTGGTGGACGATGAAATCGGAATATGCGAATACATAAGGTCGCTCCTGCCGGATTATCATGTCATTTTTGCATCAAACGGACGGGAAGCCCTTTCCATATTGAATCAACAGGATTTTGACATAGTCATTAGCGATGTCATGATGCCCGAGATGGATGGTATCACGCTATGCGATAAAATCAAGAAAAACATAGAAACATCGCACATTCCCGTTATTCTGCTGACGGCCAAAAGTTCCATTGAAAGCAAGCTGGAAGGCCTGAGGACCGGGGCGGATTCCTATATTGCCAAGCCTTTTCACCCTCAGCATTTGCAAATACGCGTGGAAAAATTGATAGAATCGAGGGCCGTGTTCAAACAAAAGTTCGGCAAGACTTTCAGCGTGGAAGTGGAGCATAACGACAAACCGAGCTTTGATGAGGTCCTGCTGGACAAAATCATTAAATACATTGACAAGCATAAGTCGGAACCGGAATTGAACGGAGATCAGATTGCCCAGAAACTGAATATCAGCCGTATGACCCTGCACCGAAAACTGAAATTGCTGACCGGGCAGACTACGAGCCAGCTGATTCGCGGTATGCGACTGAAAGAGGCCGCCTATCAGATTGAGCACACAACCAAAAACATATCGGACATTTGTTATGAGGTCGGATTCAACTCACCGAGTTATTTCACGGCGTGTTTTGTGGAACAATATGGCATGACACCTACGGATTACCTGAAAATAAAACGGAACAAGCATACATGACACAGCGGTCTGGCGGATATTATTCCTTTCCTGCTACAGGTTCCGTGGCATGTTCCTGTTCAAAAAAGCTGACAATAAGTCCGATAAGTCGCTCTATTTCAATATCGTCTTTGATGGCCTCAATCGGAAATCCGAGAACACAGGTCTTGTATGGACCGTCGTGGGCGATGGCTGCACTCAGGTTGTTGTCCGTGTAGCGCATGAAAGTCCAGCTGTTTTCACCTGCCGGTTCAATGCCATCGGGTGACTCCACCGGATAGCATTCAGGGTTCGGGATGGTGTGGTAATGATATATCTGGTGTCCTTTAAGTGCATCTGCCGGACCGGAAACGGTTCTGACTTCCCCGCTTTGCGATGCGTGGTTGCTGCGGTGTTTGTAGTGCAGGATGTTTTGTGCAAAATTCCGGTCAAAATCCGTACTCAGGCTGTCTTCCCACAAGTCGGTGCCGATATATGCTCCGCTGGCCAATATATTGCCTCCTTTGCGTGTGTAGGCTGCAATGGCTTGTTGCAATGTTTCCGGAAAGGTCTTGTAGCGGACTGTTTGCAGAGTTGTTCCTTGTCTGGTCTGTTTTTGCTTGCCTAATATCAGGTCAATGAAAAAATAGGAACTGTCCAGCCGGTTGCAGTCCACCGCGGCGGCCGATGCCGATACGTATGAATATCCGTGGCTGGCAATGGCTTTGCCGTGCACCAATGGATAGTTGAATGTGTTTCCGGCCACAAGGGTTTGCTCGTATGTGGCATAACTCGCTCCAAAGCCGGGCGCATCATCATCCGACCAGGGAACGAATTTTCTGTATTCATACTGTTGTCCGGTATAGCTGACATCATGTCCGTATGGAATGGCGTAGCTGTTCGGGAGGAAACCGGCATATGTAGAGTCGAAAGCGAAACTTTCCGGGGCACACAGCCGGTCGAATCCGTTTATGACAAGTGCCATTCCTTTGCTGTCGGGGGCTAAATAGGCGGAAAGCGTTTCCGACGGCATGGACAAACCGCCATCATTGGCAGCGGCAATCCGGAACGAATAGTGGACACCTCGTTCTATGGGCAGGACATGTTCGGCGGCATCAATCCGGCGTCCATTGTCAAATCCGCCATCATTTTTTTTGGTGTACAGTATGTAGTGTGTGGTCCTGGCCGTCGGTTCGAGCATGTCATCGGTCGGTTGCCAGCTCAGTTTAATGCTGTCTTTGCCGGCCGGACAGATGGCAAAAGCGTGTACGGGCAGTGGCTGTATGATATAGTTGGTGTTATATTGCAGATGCACATAACGCAGAATGGCTTTGTAAACGGCCCTGCACACGGTAAACTTGAACAACGGGTCGTGTCCGTACCGCATGTCGGCGAAGTTCTGGTGGGAGAGCAGTTCCAGAATCATGCTCGGCATTTCCGGATTGCGCGTTTCGCTGTACGATTTGTTGAAAATGGCACGTCTGCTCCATTCCGGTGCCATGGTTGCCCGTATGTCTTCGACAATCTGGGTTTGTACCATATCGGCAAGGTCGCGGCTGTTGTAACGTGTCGTGCCTGTCGGAAACGTGTTTTGTTTGTCGTTGTTGCGGGATGTGAATATGGTCAGTGTCCCGATAATGGAGTCAATGGGGGTTGTTCCAGCATCGGAATGAAAGGCCAGGGCCAATTGCAGCGGTATGTTGAGCCCCGGATTCTGTGGGTTGGCAGCCGAGCCTCCGGCAAGGTAGTTCACCCAGCGTCCGCGGCAACTGAAATCGTCGATGTAGTCGTTCGTGCCGGCCGTGTAGTTATATACGGAATCGGGAACACCGGCCCATTGCAGGTAATAGCGTGCACCTTCCATGTAGCGTGGGTAACCGCTGACGGAGTATTCTCCCAGGCTGTCGGTGTATGCTCTGCGGGCAATGTTTCCCATACCTCCGCCGAATTTGACGGCATCGGCTGTTACAGTCCCGTGCCCGTCTTTACTCACGTTGGTCAGCACGACTTTGTTAATGTCGCCTTTCCTGAAACGGAATGTGCCGAGGTAAACCCATGTGCCGCCGCCCATTTGCTGATTGACGGCAAAATTTGTCTGTCCGCCGGCATGCCAGACCGTATAGCGCGCATCCGTGATGCTGCCCGGCAAGGTTTGGTAGGATACATATACGGCATAATCGCCATCTTCCGGGATATCGGGCAACCATTCCATATACGATGATTTGTCCGGTTTTTCTGTCGTTTTCGCGTGGCAGTATGTGCCGGATGCGAATGGATTTTCGCCATCGATATAAAATTGTTTGCCTCCAAGGAATCCTCCCTCGGCTATTTCCCATTTGTGTTGCCGGTTATATACGACGCATTTGTTTTGGTTGTTGAAGTTTTCGTTGTCCACGATTTCTTCGTGCAGCTGGGTGTCCCGTTCGCGGGGTTGCAAGACGATGGCACCTGCATTTTCAAGCATTGGCACCAAAAACGGCATGGTGTAGGAGCTTGTGTACAGGTCTTCCACGGTTTGCAACAAGCGCGCCCGTTGCCATTCCCAGCGGTTCAGTGTCTGCTCAAAATGGTAGCCGTGGCTTCCCCAAAGGGCTATGTGCCTTCCTTGCAGCCCGTTGCTGATACCGGTCGGCAATGACAGGTTGCGTACGAGTGGTACAACGGCTGGCAGGCGGTAGCTTCCTTTGCGTTTGCCGGCTGGCAAATAGGCATCCGGAATCAATTCATCGATAGTTTTGCCATCGGATGTGATTTCTATTTGTGCCTGTGTGTTGCCCAGCATCTTCCGGACAACTTGTTTTATCTCGGCTACATTTTCCGGTCTGAAAGGGATGTATGCCAGATTTTCGTTAGCGTCTATGCGGAATACATTGTTGGAGTAGCCCATGCGTTTTACGCTTACGTTCAGCACGTTTGCATATTTGTTTGCATAAAGTGTGAGCGTATCCGCAAGTTGGGCCTTTGTGAAAGGCAGGGCGTGCATGCGAATTGGGGCAGCACAAGTTGCCAGTAAAAAAAGCAGGAGTATGTAAAATTTCTGTTTCAAGGCAAATGGAGTCATGTGGGTTATTGTGTCGCGATTTGTTCTTGTCGGGCAACCAGCATGCCGCATGCCGCCAGAATATCTTCGCCGCGTGAACGGCGGATGGTGGTCATTATGCCGTTCCCGGTCAGATAGTCTCTGAAAAACTCCATGCGTTCAGGACTGCTGCCTTGCAGTTCGCTTTTCCCGTCGGAGTGGAATCTGATCAGGTTGACGCGGCATGGAATGTTCCGGAGGAGCTTCATGAGTTCCACGGCATGGCGCATGGTGTCGTTTTTCCCATCGAACAGGATATACTCGAACGATACGCGCCGCTGATGTCTGAAGTCATATTTGCGTAGCAGTTTCAGCGTGTCGGCAAGCGGATATTTTTTTTCTATGGGCATCAGTTCTGCCCGTTCGTGCGGGAACGGATTGTGCAGGCTGATGGCCAGATGGCAGTCCGACTGTTCCAGAAAAACTTTCAGTCCGGGTAGCAGTCCGACACTCGAAACCGTGATGCGCCGCGGGCTGAACGCGCAACCCCAGTCGGATGTCATTGCATTGAGCGAACACATCACTGCGCTGATATTGTCGCACGGCTCACCCATGCCCATGTAGACCAGGTTGGTCAGCAGCGAGGCTTCCGGAATGGAAAAAATCTGGTTCAGAATTTCGGCTGTCGTCAGTTGCCCGTGGAAACCCAGACGGCCGGTCATGCAGAAACGGCAACCCATGCGGCAACCTGCCTGTGTGGAAACGCATAGCGTGTGCCGGTCATTGTCGGGAATGTAGACGGCTTCGACGAACTGGCCGTCGCCGACTGCAAAAAGATATTTTTTTGTGCCGTCGGTGGAGCAGGCCTCTTGCACCGGAGCGTGTCGTCCGATGATGTATTTTTCGGCCAGTGCGGCACGCCCTTTTTGCGAAATATTGGTCATCCCGGCTATGTCGGTCACGCGTTTTTTGTAAATCCATTCGGCCATTTGTTTGCCCGTATAGGCCGGAAGGCCGACTTCCTGTGCTATTTTCTGCAATTCCTGCAAGTTTTTTCCGAGTAAAATCGAAGGCATGTAGGGTATTCTGTTTTTACAGTTGGCAAAGATACGGATAAAAGGCCGATTTGGGAAATCCGGCGTTTTGTTTGTCGGTTAGTTGCGGCTGACGGCTTCCAGCATCGGCTCGACGGAGACGGTCTGTCCTGTGGCTTGCAACATCCAGTAATCGGGCGTCAGGCGTCCAGCCGGATAGATACGCTGTATTTCCTCACCGATGTTTTTGCCGGCAAACTGTTTTTCCAGCTGGAACTCTATCAAGTGTCCGTACGGGTAATTTGGCAGATAGAGCGGATAGTCTATCATATGTGAATAGATGGCCAGAATCGGCGAATCCTTTTCGCCCAATATGGGTGCGTAGTATGTGTTCCAGATTTCCTGCGCGTTCCGGATGACGGTCTGTTTCAGATCGGCCACTGTGGCTTGCGGATTTTCATAGAGCCATTTCCACGTGCGCATGTCAACCAGTGAAACGCCCATTATTTCGTAGCATCCCCAGAAAATGTCCAGGTTGGTCATTTGGCTTTTTTCGGGGTCGTTGTTGTCATATCCGAGCAGTTCAAGGTCGCGTTTCTGGAAAACGAATGCCAGAGCTTCGGTGAATCCCGTGTTCGGGATGCCGCACATGATGTAATTGTCCACGTCGTGCAGCGAGATTGTCTGTTCCACGTTGTGCCCGAATTCATGTACGGCTATGTTGTAGCCTTTGTAGTCCATGCCGTCGGCGTTGATGCGCGTGCGCAGTCTTGCCTTGTCATCGCGCATGAGTGCGCCCCAGGCGTGTCCGGCGCCCCGCGATGCATCCACGGCCACATGGTCGCAAATGAATGTTGCTTTTTCCTTGCTGAATCCCATTTTTTGCAGGATTCCGGGCAAGGCGGCGGCAAAGGCTTCCGTATCGGGATACAGCTTGCGTGTCTGCACGGACAATTGTTCTTCCGGAATGTTGCTGCGGGTCTTGAAGCCGTCGTACCAAATGTCATACGGGCGGAGTTCACGTCCGAGCCGTTCGCGGATCATTGCGGCGGTTTCCGCCACCTGCGGCGACGAGAGCAGCTGAATGAACAGTTGTTCTATTTCATCATACGAAACTTCCATTTGCTGGTCGAAGGCACGCAGGATGTAAGTGTTGTAGGCCGGATTGTATTTGTCGGCCTTGCGTTGCGCATGGAACTGGTTCAGCAGTTTCCGGTAGCGCGTATCGGGTTCCGGTTTTGTCTTTTCTTCTTGTCCGTTCTGGAAAATCCGGTTGGAAACCGGTTGCCATTCATAACTGCCGTTGTTGATGACCTGTTCCGGAATGGTCTGGTTTACAATGTGTTTCATGACATGGTAAATCATTTCCTGTTTTTCCTGTCCTTTGATTTTGTCGGCATAGTTCGATTTCAGTTCATCGCGCAATCCCCAGTGCGCAATCAGTTTCATGCCATCAGGAAACAGCTGTTCGCCGTTTTCGGTGCGCAGCTTGTCCATGATGATGTTGTAGCTTGAAATGTAATTGTCGGCATCGGCAAGCATGGAAGCTATTTCCTGTGTGATTTCGGCAGGCACGCGCGAGACGAATACATCGCCCAGGCGTGCGTACGCCCATTCAAGCCGGCTCCACGTCTGGCCGTATGTGTTTTTTTCCTGCAAATTGTAGAACGGGAAGTTCAGTTTGACAATAAACGCGATTTTGCCGGCGAACATGTCTTCCGCGAAATGCGCGGATGGCTCGTATGCACCGAATGCTTCGTCGATGGGCGTAATGTCGCTGCCGGTAACGTGAACGGGCATTTTCAGGGCAACGCTCATTTTGTTGTAATTGCCCATAAGTACTTCCAGGTTGGTTTGTATCTTGCGGAACAGTATTTCCCTTTCGGCAGGGTCGGCCACGTAGTTTTCCGTACAGAAATCAATGAATTCCGTCGGAGTACCGTCTGCCGTTTCCCAGAATTGCGCGGTTTGTTCCACGCCCTTGCTGACTAATGCCGCATCGGCGGCCGGTCGGGCCTGCATGATGCGCTCAATGGCGGTTTGTACATCCTTGTTGGAAATGGAACTGATGGAATTGTTCTTTTCGGTTGTTTGGCAAGCCGTAAGCATAATTGCGGATACGATAAGTAAAAAAAATTGTCTCATGTCGTTCGGGTTGAAGTGGGGTGAATGGAAATGGAATTCCTGCTGCCGCTTGTCCGGCAAAAATACAAGTTTTTTTGCAAAAGGAAAATGTTTGGCCGAAAACAAATGTTATCTTTGCCCAATCAAAACTGTTTGTATGAAGAAATTAATGCTTATCGACGCGTATGCCATGATTTACCGGGCATACTATGCTTTTATCAAAAATCCGCGCATCAACTCCAAGGGGATGAACACGTCGGCCGTTTTTGGCTTTGTCAATATTCTGGAAGATGCCATCCGGCGCGAGCAGCCTACGCATGTGGGTGTTGCGTTTGACCCTAAGGGCAAGACATTCCGGCATGAAGCCTATGAAGCCTATAAGCAGCAACGTGAAATTACGCCGGAAGATATCCGGAAATCGGTGCCGGTTATCAGGCAATTGCTGGATGCATATCGGATTCCGGCACTGGAAGTTCCCGGGTTCGAGGCGGATGATGTGATTGGCACATTGTCGAAGGAAGCTGAAAAAGAAGGATTTACTGTGCTGATGCTGACTCCTGACAAGGATTACGGGCAACTGGTTTCGGAAAATATCTTCATGTACCGTCCACGACACAGCGGAGGGTTCGAGCAAATGGGACCTCAAGCGGTTTGTGATAAATATTCCATACGGAATGTTTCCCAGATAATTGATTTGCTTGGTCTTATGGGTGACAAATCGGATAATATTCCGGGATGTCCGGGAGTAGGCGAAAAAACGGCGGTCAAGCTGCTGGCCGAATTCGGCAGTATAGACAACCTGCTGGAAAATACGGAAAAACTGACTGGCGCATTACGGACAAAAATAGAGATGAACAAGGAAAACATCCGTTTTTCGCGCTATCTGGTTACAATCCGTACAGATGTTCCGATTCAGTTTGAACCGGACAAACTCTTGCTGGAAGAACCTGACAAAAAAGCCCTTGCGGATTTATATCGCGACTTGGAGTTCAGGACCTTGCTGGCCCGGTTGCAACAGGATGGAACAGGTGCGGTTACGGAATCTCCAGTCAAGGAAACCGGAAAAACTTCGGTTGGAAATTCCCAGCTGTCTTTGTTCGAGGATGTTAAAAAGGAAAATCCGACTACCATGGAAACCTATGTGTTTTCGCGGATGGCGCCGGAGGACAGGAATTTCTTAATGCTCAAGGATATTCCGCACAATTACCGTTTGGTCGCTGACGAAGAAGGAATCCGGCAACTGGCCGAAGAACTGTTGCAGCAGTCGTCTGTCTGCTTTGATACGGAAACGACAAGCCAGGAAGCAATGAGGGCGGAAATTGTCGGCATATCATTCTGCTGGCATGATTACGAGGCCTGTTATGTGCCTTTGCCCGAGCAACCCCGTGAGGTTGTCCGCATACTGGAACATTTTCGTCCTTTTTTTGAAAACACGGAAATTGAAAAAATCGGGCAGAACATGAAATACGATTTGCTGGTGTTGAGGCAGTATGGTTTTGAAGTGCGCGGCCCGATGTTCGATACGATGATTGCACATTATCTTTTGCAGCCTGAATTGCGTCATGGCATGGATTACATGGCCTCGATTTACTTGAAATACAGACCGATTTCTTACCAGGACCTTGTCGGAAAGGGCAAGGAAACGCAATCCTTGCGCAAGGTGGATGTGCAGCGTGTGTGTGAGTATTCGTGTGAGGACGCCGATGTCACCTTCCGCCTGAAATCCATTCTGAATATGTTCATAGAGTCGCAAGGACTGGTTTCGCTTTTCCATGATGTGGAGATGCCTTTGATGCAGGTGCTTGCCGAAATGGAATATGCCGGTGTGCGCATTGACCTGAAAGCCTTGAAACATTCATCGGAAATGCTGACCCGTGAACTGGCGCAGGTGGAGGCCGAAGTACAATTGCTGGCAGGCACGGCTTTCAACATTTCTTCGCCACGGCAGGTCGGTGATGTACTTTTTGATGTACTGCATTTGGACGACAAGGCCAAGCGTACCAAAAGCGGGCAATACTCCACTTCGGAGGAGGTGCTTGAACAGTTGAGACACAAGCATCCCGTTGTAGAGAAAATTCTGGAATACAGAATGATAAAGAAACTGCTGAATACCTACATCGATGCCTTGCCCCTGCTGATAAATCCGAAAACGGGCAAACTGCATACATCTTTCAACCAGACAATCACGGCTACCGGCCGGCTGAGCTCGAGCAATCCGAATTTACAGAATATTCCGGTGCGTACTGAGCTTGGCAGGGAAATCAGGAAGGCATTTGTGCCGGATCCGGGGCATGTTTTCATGAGCGCCGACTATTCGCAGATAGAGTTGCGTATCATGGCGCATCTGAGTGAAGATGAACACATGATAGAGGCTTTCCGGAACGGAAATGACATTCATGCAGCCACGGCGGCCCGGATACATAAGATACCCCTGACGGATGTTACGCCAGACATGCGCAGGGAAGCCAAAACAGCTAATTTTGGCATCATTTACGGTATCTCGGCATTTGGACTGGCAGAGCGTCTGAATATTTCGCGTACGGATGCTAAGAAACTGATAGATAATTATTTCGAAACATATCCGCATATACGGGATTTTATTCAAAATTCCATTCAGAAAGCCCAGCAGACCGGTTATGCGGAAACCTTGCTGCATCGCAAGCGTTATTTGCCTGACATCAACTCGCAGAACCGTACGGTGCGTGGTTATGCGGAACGAAACGCCGTCAATGCACCTATTCAGGGCACGGCTGCCGATATTATTAAAATTGCCATGATAAATATCTCGCGTCGTTTGCATGCCGGCAATTACAAGGCGCAAATGACTATGCAGGTTCATGATGAACTGACATTTACGGTTCCCAATGAGGAGCTGGAAGCCGTACGCCGCATTGTGGTGGAGGAAATGGAGGGCGCCATGCAGTTGCTGGTTCCCTTGGAGGTGGAGTGCGGAACCGGTGCAAACTGGTTTGAGGCACATTGATGGTTGTGAGGTGCTTTCATGAATGAGAGCGGGACGGTCAGAGGACATGCTGACCGTCCCGCCTCGATGTATTGTCTTTCATTAAAGCTCCCAAGCCAGAGCGCTTGCTCCCAATACGGCAGCATCGGCTTCTTTCAGCTCGGAGAAAAGTACTTTCACTTTATTTTTCCAGATGGAAAGTACGTTTTCTTCCATGTGGCGTTTGACGGGTTCCATCAGCAGGTCGCCGGCTTTGGTCAGGCCGCCGAACATAATGATTGCTTCCGGTGCGCTGAACGCGATGAAGTCGGCGAATTTCTCGCCCAACAGCCGGCCGGTAAATTCGAAGATTTCCTTGGCAACCTCATCTCCCTGAACAGCGGCATCATATACATCCTTGGATGTGATTGATTCTGCCGGGAGGTTGCGCAACAAACTTTGTTTGTCGGTCGATTCCAGAATTTCGCGTGCGGTACGTGCGACACCTGTTGCAGATGCATATGCTTCCAGGCAACCCGTGCGGCCGCAACCGCAGATTCTTCCATTTTGGCGGACGGAAATGGTGTGTCCCAGCTCACCGGCGAATCCATCGTGTCCGTAAACAACATCACCGTTAATGACAATGCCGCTGCCGACACCTGTGCCCAGTGTTATCATGATGAAGTTTTTCATGCCGCGTGCGGCTCCATAGGTCATTTCGCCTACGGCGGCTGCATTTGCATCGTTGGTCAGCGCGGTCGGAATATTCATTTTGTCGCTCAGCAGTTTTGCGAACGGGATAACGCCTTTCCAGGGCAGGTTGGGCGCGAATTCGATATTTCCGGTATAATAGTTTCCGTTAGGTGCACCGACGCCTATTCCTTTGATGCGTTCTTTGCCGCCGACTTCGTTAATCAGTTTGTCCAAGCCTGTCGCAATGTCTTCTATGTACAGATTAATGTCTTCAGGGTGTGCACTTGTCTTGATGGCACTTTTGGCGACAACGGTTCCCCGTGCATCTACGATGCCGAATACGGTATTGGTGCCGCCCATGTCGATTCCGATTACATAAGGTTTTTCCATATTGGTGTGCTTTTTTCCGGCTACCGTTTTTTCCGGTAGCCGGATGTTAATATTGATTGATTAGTCTACAGGAATATCTGTGTTGACGTTCTTGCAGCCGAAGACTGCATAGTAAAGCAGGTAGGCAAGGCATGCGATGATGAGCCAGTAGCTGGCCATATAACCCATGCTGTCGGCAATGGCATTTTGTATCAGTGGCAAGATGCCGCCGCCAACAACCATCATCATGAATATGCCGGATGCCTGTGCCGTGTATTTTCCCAGACCTTCTACGGCCAGATTGAAAATGCCTCCCCACATGACGGATGTGCATAGTCCGCAGAGAACAAGGAACAATGCGCTGAGCGGAACTTTCGGCGTCTGCAGCGAACCGATTACTTCAGACGGCTTCATTTTTTCATTGGCAAGTTTTTCTGTATAGGGAGTCAATTGTTCTTCAGTAGGATTGGCAATGAAGGCTGCAATCTGGTCCTCCGGCATACCGGCTTTTGTCAGTATTTCAGTAGTTTTTTCTATTGGGTCGTACACGATTTTCGGAACATTGATGCCTACCGTTTTCGGAATGAATATGGCAGCGGCAACGAATATGATGGCGGTGCTCGAAACGGCAATCAATTGGGTGCGGGTAGATACTTTTCCGCTGATGGCGCTACTTGCCGAACGTCCTACCAGCATGAGCAGCCAATAGATGGCAACAATTGCTCCGCCGATGGCGGCTCCATTGATCAGAATGCCGGCTCCTTTTTCCGTTGTGTCGGCCAGATAGAAGTTCAGTGTGCCGGGAATACCGATTTCGATACCTACATAAATAAAGATACCAATGACACCCAGAACCGTGTGGCGGAAACTCCAGGGGCTGTGGGGATATTTTTCTTTGGCCTCGCCTTTTTTCTGCAAATGGGGCTCGGGAATGGGGATGAAGGAAAGTATGATGAATGCTACGACGAATACTCCCATGGCAATGAACAGCAACGGGCTTACGTCTTTCATGGAGGTATCTTTGGTTACCGTGCCGATAAGTGCGCCGACGAACAACGGGGTCAGTGTGCCGGAGAGCGAATTCAGGGCGCCGCCGGTTTGAATCAGCTGGTTGCCTCTGTTACCGCCACCACCCAACAGGTTCAGCATCGGGTTTACAACCGTGTTCAGCATACATACGCAGAAACCGCAGATGAATGCGCCGAGCAGGTAAATAATGAAGTTGAGCTGGATGCCGGAGAAAACATATGTTCCGGCTCCGAACAGGCTGGACATGTATTGCGTCAGCAGCCCGAGAAAACCCAGTGCCATGGCAATGAGCGCAGTCTTTTTGTAACCGATTTTGACCAGCATGTTTCCAGCCGGAATACCCATGAACAGGTATGCAAGGAAGTTCATCATGTTTCCCATCATACCGAGGATGTTGGAACCTTCATACTGGTTTTTCCAGATTGTTCCGAAAGGTGCTGCAAGATTCGTTACAAACGAAATCATTGCAAAGAGAAAGAACATCGTGATAATAGCGACGACATTCCCGTTTTGTTTTTTCGTTTCCATGAATTATTTTTTTAGAATTAAAAATATGAGATTAGTGTAAATAATAAGATTATTTTTGCGGGTGTAAAAATACGATTTTTTTTTGAATCAAAGGTTCTTTTGCAAGAAATTTACCATTCGCGTGTAAAGATGCCGGTAGGAGTTTCCTTTTTTCAGGAAATGGTTGTCATCCGGATAAATCTGCATCTCAAATTGTTTGTTGGCTTCAATCAAGCTGTGGACATAAAGCATGGTGTTTTGCGCATGAACGTTGTCGTCGCCGGTGCCGTGCACAATCAGCAGGTTGCCTTTCAGCTTGTCTGCCTTGGCGGGCAGTGAAATCTGTTCATATCCGCGGAAATTTTCCTGTGGCCGGCGCATGTAACGTTCCGTGTAGGCCGAATCATAAAGTTTGTAATCGGTAACCGGTGCGACGGAAATACCTGCCTTGAACGTCTGTTCATCCTGGCTCATGCACACCAAGGTCATGAATCCGCCGTAGCTCCAGCCCCATATCCCGATGCGGTTTTTGTCCACGAAGGGCAACGTGCCTAAATATTTTGCTGTTTCAATCTGGTCGTGTGCTTCAATTTCGCCTAACTGCATGTAGGCTGCCGTCCGGAAATCCCGTCCGCGTGCGCCGGTTCCGCGTCCGTCCACACAAACGATGATATAACCTTGTGTGGCCAGATAATACTCCCAGTCAATGTCCCAGCGGTCGAGGACCATTTGCGAGTTGGGGCCGCTGTATTGCACTTGCAACACCGGATATTTTTTGCCGGCATCGAAAGCGGCCGGTTTCAGCATCCAGCCGTTCAGTTCCACGTTGTCCGAAGTGCGGAACGTGAAAAACTGTTTTTCAGGCAGGCCGAGTTGCGAGAATGATGCCTGCACATGGTCGTTGTCGAGCAGGGTGCACAAGTTTTTGCCCGTGGCGTCCTTTATGTCGTATCGGTCGGCTGTTTGCAGGGATGAATAATGGTCTGTGAAGTATCGGAATCCGTTGGAAAATTCGGCCTTGTGCGTTCCCTTTTCGGGGGTGAGACATGTGATTTTGTCTTTTTTCGTGTCGGCAACATAGATGTTTCGTTGCAGTGGCGACATGGCTGCGCTCTGGTAGTACAGTTTGCGGCTTGTTTCGTCATAGCCGTACACATGAGTCACGTCAAAGTTTCCTTGGGTGAGTTGTTTTTCTTCCAGTCCGTTTGCGCTGTACATGTAGGCATGGCGATAACCGTCTGTTTCGTTTACGGCGATAAAGCGGCCGTCTGACAGGAACTGGAACTCATCAATCTGCCTGAAGTCGATATATACGTCCGACTGTTCGCTGTAATTCAGCTTGCAAACCGTGGATTTCGGATTTGCAAGCCACATCTGCAATTCCGTCTGGTTGCGGTTCAGGGTGAATACGGCCAGTTGTTCCGGATTTTGTGTCCAACGGATGCGCGGTATGTAAATGTCCTGGTTGTCAGGATTGATTTGCATGGTCTTGATGGACTTGTAATATACGTCATACACGCGTGCGGAAACTTTCGCGTTCGGTTCGCCGGCCTTCGGATATTTAAGTCGGTTGTTTTCCGGATAGAGCAGGGGCGATTGGAAATCGTCTTTCAGGAAACTCTGGAACGTGAAAACCGGCACTTCCGTTTCGTCAAAGCGTACGAAAGCCAGTTGTTTGCTGTCGGGCGACCAGCAGTACAGCCGTGTTACGGCAAATTCTTCTTCGTAGAGCCAGTCGGTTGTCCCGTTGATGATGCAGCCGGCTTTCCCGTCGGTCGTGACGGCAACTTCCGTCCCGTAGTCCACTTTGTGGATATACAGGTTGTTGTCACGCCCGAAAGCGATGTAGCGTCCGTTCGGCGAAAACAGCGGTTCCTGTACGGGCATGGTATCCGACAGGGCTTTCAGTTCGTTGCGTTGTATGTCGAACAGGTAGTAGTCGGCCCGGAACGAGTGGCGGTAGATTTGCTGTGTGTTGTTGTAAACCAACAAACGTTTTTCAGCCGGATCGGTTACGAAACCATCTATGGTTTCCAGCTTGTGCAATTGGGTGTTTTCCGCATTGAACAGCGTATCGACGGGCTGGCCCGTGCGGTATGCGTATTTGACGATGTATTTGTTTTGCTGCAGTTGCAGGTAATGTTCGCCATCGGTGCAGGAAACCGTTTCCGGAAGTTCCCGTGCGGCATATTGCCCGTCAATAATATTGTATAACAAGTTGTCGGCCAGCAGGCTGAATGTGCTGCAGAGCAATATGGCCGGAAGAATGCATGTGCGTGTTTTCATTTCCTTCAAAAATTGAGCGTACAAAGATAACGTTAAAAATTTGTTCGGCCTCGTTTTTTGGAGAGTATTAACATGTGCTGGAAAGTGTTTGCGCGGGCACATGATTTTTTCTGCGGTTGTCGGTTCGGGAATCAGGACAGACGCCCGAGTTCTTTGGACAGCTGCAGGCGTATCTGTGTCAGTTGCTCATATTGCGCCATTAGGCTTGCAACGGTTGACATGTCGTGGCCGGCTTGTTTCAGTTGCAGGGTCAACTGGTTTTGCCGGTCTTTTATAAGCAGTATTTTCAATTCGTATATCAGCCTGGGAATCAGTTCGAACAGCCTGTCGGCATCTGTCGGAATTTTGACGGCCCGTTTCACATTTTCCGAGATGGCCTGTTTGTAGTGGATTCTGCTCAGGGTATATTTTTCTGCAATCAGGTCAATGGCCAGTTGGCTTATTTTGTTGTTTACGTGGAATTTGTAGAAGTTTTCGGCCACAAAACCTTCGTCGTGGCAATGTGCCTTGAACTCATCAATGATCTGCATGTACAGCGGGTTGTCAAATACAATGCCGTCGGTTTCCAGTTCATGGATGATGTATTCTCCGACTGATACGGGTGCGCCGGTTTCCGGTTGCGTGTAGAGTTCTTTTTCGCCGTATCGGACAAGGGCCTGTATGATATTGCGTGCTTCCGCTTCGAATTTGTTTGCCGTGGTCAGTGTCGTTGCCTGCAAGGCTTCAGGAATATCCTCCGCCGGTTTTTCCTTGGATTTGTCTGTCTCATTGGCTGCCATGGACTGGCGGGCTTCTTCGCTTTTCTGTTTCTGGAAATCCTTTTCTTTTTTCTCTATTTTCAGGTTGTTGATGGCATGTATCAGTGTTTGTTCGTCAATGTCCAGCAGGTTGCTGCAATCCTTGATGTACACTTGCCGGACAATATTACTCGGAATGACGGAAATGCTGCGCACGATGTCCTGGATCAGCTGCGAGCGTTTGATGGGGTCGTTGCCGGCATCTTGCAGCAGCAGGTTTGTCTTGAAGCGGATGAAATCCACTTGATGTTGTTGTATGTAGGCGATGAAATCGGAAGCGTTGTTTTTCCGCGCGAACGAATCGGGGTCTTCGCCGTCGGGCAGCAGCAGGACCTTGATGTTCAGCCCTTCTTCCAGCAGCATGTCTATGCCTCGCAACGATGCCTTGATGCCGGCACTGTCGCCGTCGTACAGGATGGTTATGTTTTCCGTGAAGCGGTGCAGCAGCCTGATTTGACCCGTTGTCAGCGATGTGCCGGACGATGCGACAACGTTCTCGATGCCTGCCTGGTGCATGGAAATGACATCCGTGTAGCCTTCCACCAAATAGCAGCAGTCCTGTTTGACAATGGCCTGCTTGGCAAAGAAAATCCCGTACAGTTCGTTGCTTTTGTGGTAGATTTCCGACTCGGGCGAATTGACGTATTTGGCGATTTTGTTGTCTTTTTTCAGGATGCGTCCGCCGAATGCGACCACTTTGCCGGACAGGGTATGCACAGGGAAAATCACACGTCCGTGGAAACGGTCGGTCATCTGGCCGTGGTCGTTTGCGTAGGACAGTCCGGTCTTTTCCAGGTACGTTGTTTTGTAGCCTGCGCTCAAGGCGGCCTTGCTGAATGCGTCGCGGCGTTCGGGACAGTAACCGAGCTGAAATTTGCGTATCATGTCGTCGCGGAAGCCGCGCTCGCGGAAATAGGCCATGCCGACGTTTTGCCCTTCTTCCGTCCCGTATAGTTGTTCCATGAAAAACTTGCGTGCAAAATCGTTGAGCATGAACATGCTTTCCCGGTCGTTCTGAGCATTCTTTTCTTCGTCGGTCAGCTCGCGTTCCTGTACTTCAATGTTGTATTTTTTCGCCAGCAGTTTCAGTGCTTCGTAATAGGAAACCTGCTCGTATTCCATGATGAAGTGCACCGCATTGCCGCCTTTGCCGCAGCCGAAGCACTTGAATATGCCCTTGGCCGGCGATACGGTGAACGAGCCGGTTTTTTCATCGTGGAATGGACACAGACCAATCAGGTTTGCACCCCGGCGGCGGAGCGTAACGTAATCGGAAACCACCTCCTCGATGCGGGCGGCGTCCATGATGCGGGATACGGTTAACGGGTCAATCATGCGGTTTTGCCGGTTTTTCGGATTGCAAATGTACGCATTTATTTGTGTTCGCTGTCCAGAAGCAGCGTTTTATTTGCCAAAATAAATTGCAGGGTGGCTTCCGGGTTTTCCTTGTGTGAGTTATGTGCCGCGTCCGGAATCAGCGTCATGATGATTTGTCCGCCCGTGTGTTCCGCTATCGTAGTGTTTTGCTTCACGGTGTCGAAGCGGTCGTTTTCGCCGCGGAATGCGATGATGGGGCAGGTTATTTTCCGTATGTGCGCAATGATGTTCCATTGCTGGAAACGCTCGTCGGCCCACATGCGGCTCCAGTAGTTGAACACGTTGGGCATGTTTTCCCCGTGGAATCTGGCCAGACTTTGGCACAGGTGCGTATGTTTGCTGGCTTCCGTTATGTCGGCTACCAGTTTCAGTCCTTCCGGCTCGGTGCAGGTGTGCGCGCTTTGCAGAATCAGTCCGCTGATACGTTCCGGATAGAGTGCCGCCGCCGTTAGGGCGATGGTGCCGCCGTCGCTGTGGCCGTACAGGATGGCTTTGCCGATGTCCAGTTCGTCCATTAGCCTGACTAATACGGCCGCTTCGTCCTCGAAAAACGTGGTCGGCCGCCGCTCGTAGTTCACGCATCCCGATTTCCCGTGTCCGGCACGGTCGTAAACCAGATAATTGGCCGGCAGACTGTCGGCAAGACGTTGCGGGAAATCGCCCCACATCTCAATGCAGCCCCAGGCATCGTGCAGAAAAATCAATGTCGGCGCGTCCGGCCGGCATTGCACGTGCTTGGTGTACAGATGATACGAATCGAAATCTATGTAGCCTTCCATGAATCAGTCGGATTATCTGGCGCAAAATTAGGAAATAATCCGTACTTTTGCAGCCGGAAATATTGACCTGCAGTTGTTTTTCTGTTATTTTATGAAAATTGTCGTAGATAGTTTTATTCCGTTTATCCGCGGGGTGTTGGAGCCGTATGCCGAGGTGGTTTATGCCGAGCCGGCGGCGTTCACGCCTGCGCTTGTGCGCGATGCCGATGCGTTGGTCATTCGGACGCGTGTCCGCTGCGATGCCGCCCTGCTCGATGGTTCTGCTGTCCGTTTCATTGCGACGGCAACCATCGGATATGACCATATCGATGCGGCCTATTGTGCCTGCCATGGCATAACATGGACCAATGCGGCCGGATGCAATGCCGATGGTGTCCGCCAATATGTGCAGGCTGTGTTGGAATATGTGGAGCGCATCGACGGTGTCAGCATGGCGGGAAAGACGCTGGGCGTTGTCGGTGTCGGCCACGTGGGACGGTTGGTGTCGGCCATGGCCGAAAGGAAAGGCATGCGCGTGTTGCGCAATGACCCGCCGCGCCAACTGGCGGAACCGGATGGCGGTTTTGTATCCCTGGAACAGCTTGCGCGGGAATCCGATGTCATAACTTTCCATACGCCGCTGGCCTTGTCAGGCGAATTTGCCACGTATCATTTGTGCGATGCCGCTTTCCTGCAAAAAATCAGGCCCGATGCGCTGCTAATAAATGCCGCGCGCGGGGGTGTTGTGGATGAAGAAGCCTTTTTGGCGTATGCGCCTGCCACATGCCGCATCGTGCTGGACTGCTGGGAGCATGAACCGCATATCAGCCGCCCGATGCTGGACAGGGTGTTGCTTGGCACACCGCACATAGCAGGTTACACCGTGCGCGGCAAACAGAATGCAACCACCATGAGCGTGCAGGCGCTGAGCCGCTTTTTCGGGCTTGGACTGGACGATTGGGAAACCGTCGTGCCGCCATCCATGCAGCCTGCCACAGATGAATACGATATTGTGGCCGATTACCGCACGTTGTTGCAGCATACCGCTGAATTTGAGCATTTGCGCTCTTCCTACCGCTTGCGTTGAATTTATTTTGTACCTTTTCGGGTATAAAATTCCTGTTCTCCGTCCGTAATACACCCGATAGGGTATAGATTTTCCCTGCTTAGTCCATTCGGTTGGCCGCGTTGGAGGAAACAGAAACGCCTGTATGCATAATTTGCACACAGGCGTTTCAATTTCTTCATCCTTCTTTCCTTACTTTTTCCCTTCCACCCATTTGCGGGCATTGACGAAGGCTTCCATCCACGGCGTGATTTGGTCGCTGTTTTTACGGTTGTTCGGGTAGTAGCCCCACTGCCACGGGAAAATGGCGCGTTCCAGATGCGGCATAATGGCCAGATGGCGTCCGTCGGCGGAGCAGATGGCTGCCACGTCGTAGTCGGAGCCGTTCGGGTTGGCCGGATAGCCGGAATAGGCATATTTGGCGGCGATGTGATACGCTTTCTCATCTAATGGCAGGCTGAATTTGCCCTCGCCGTGCGCAACCCAGATGCCGAGCCTGCTGCCGGCCAGTGAGCCGAACATGACGGAATTGTTTTCCGGGATGTCCAGACCCAGGAAAATGGATTCGAACTTGTGCGAATTGTTGTGCAGCATCCGCGGCTTGCGGTCGTGTTCGGGAGTGAGCAGCCCGAGTTCCACCATAAGCTGGCAGCCGTTGCAGACGCCCAGGCTCAGCGTGTCTTCGCGGGCGTAGAAGCGTTGCAGGCTCTCTTTGGCTTTCTCGTTGTAGAGGAATGCGCCTGCCCATCCCTTGGCCGAACCCAATACGTCGGAGTTGGAGAAGCCGCCGCAGAACACAATCAGGTTGATGTCGTCCAGGGTTTCGCGGCCGGTGGCCAGGTCGGTCATGTGCACGTCCTTCACGTCGAAGCCGGCCAGGTAGAGCGAGTAAGCCATTTCGCGCTCGCCGTTCGTGCCTTTTTCGCGGATAATGGCCGCGCGTATGCCGCTCGGTTTGCGGTCGGGCGACAGGCCGTATTGCGACAGCTTGCCGCTGAAACGGCTGTCGAACTTGAATTGCAGAGGCTGCTGCTTGTAGTTGGCGAACCGTTCGGCAGCACATTTCTCGCCGCTTTGTTTGCGGTCGAGCAGGTAGGATGTGTGATACCACAAATCGCGCAGCGCGTCGATGTCAAAGTCGTATTTTTGTTTTTGTTTCCTGATTTCCAGCTTGCGTGCGGCACTTGGAACAGCAATCCGGCAGAAGCCGATGCCGGCATCATGCAGCAGCTTTTCCGTTTCCTTGGCGTTCTTCACCTGGAGCAGCACGCCCGGGTTTTCGGCAAACAGGATTTTGACAATATCGTCCTCGGCAATCTCGTCCAGACTTACCTGCAGGCCGCCTTTCGTGTTGGCGAAGCACATTTCCAGCAGGGCGGTTATCAGGCCTCCGGCCGAAATGTCGTGCCCGGCCAGCACGTAGTTTTTCTCAACCAGTTCCTGCACGGCGTTGAACGCATCGGCGAAGTATTCGCTGTCCTTGACGGTGGGGCAGGTGGCGCCGACCTTGCCGAGCACCTGTGCCAGCGCGCTGCCGCCCAACTGGTGGGCGTCGAACGAAAAGTCAATGTAATAGACTGGCGCATCGGTGTCGTTGCGGAGCACGGGCGACACGATTTTGCGTATGTCCGACACTTCGCCGGCGGCGGAAATGATGACCGTTCCCGGCGCGAATACCTTGTCCTTGCCGTACTGTTGCGTCATGGAGAGACTGTCCTTGCCGGTCGGGATGTTGATTCCTAACGAGCAGGCAAAATCGCTGCACGCCTCCACGGCCTTGTAAAGCCGCGCATCCTCGCCGGCGTTTTTGCAGGGCCACATCCAGTTGGCCGAGAGTGACACGCTGTCGAGGCGTTTCGCCAATGGCGCGAACACCAGGTTGGTCAGGCTTTCGGCTATGGCCAGCACGGAACCCGCCGCGGGGTCAATCATGGCGGCTTGCGGTGCGTGGCCGATGGAGGTGGCTATGCCGCTTTGCCCGCGGTAGTCGAGGGCGACGGCGCCGCAATCGCTGAGCGGCAGTTGCAGCTCGCCCTGGCATTGCTGGCGGGCTATCTTGCCCGTAACGCTGCGGTCCACTTTGTTGGTCAGCCAGTCCTTGCAGGCGACGGCTTCCAGTTGCAGCACCTGTTCCACATAGCTTTGCAGCCGTGCGGGGTCGGTATGTACGTCGGCATAGTGTTCCTCGCGGGTCTCGTCGCGCATATAGGTCTTGGGCGCCTTGCCGAAGAAATCTTCCAGCGCCATGTCTATGGGTTTGGTGCCGTCGTGTTTCTCAAAGGTGAACCGCATATCGTCGGTCGTTTCGCCCACCACGTACATGGGAGAGCGTTCGCGGTCGGCAATGCGGCGTATTCTTTCGACAGCCTCTTTTCCGACGAGCAGTCCCATGCGTTCCTGGCTTTCGTTGCCGACGATTTCCTTGGCGGACAATGTCGGGTCGCCGACGGGCAGCGCGTCCACGTCGATGCGGCCGCCGGTGCTCTCAACCAGCTCCGACAGGCAGTTCAGGTGTCCGCCTGCGCCGTGGTCGTGTATGGAGACAATCGGGTTGTCGTCCGATTCGGCCAGTGTGCGTATCACGTTGGCGGCGCGCTTCTGCATTTCGGGGTTGGCGCGCTGCACGGCGTTCAGTTCGATGCCGCTGCTGTACTGGCCGGTGTCCACGCTCGACACGGCGCCGCCGCCCATGCCGATGCGGTAGTTGTCGCCGCCGAGGATAACCACTTCCTCACCGGGTTCGGGCGTGCCTTTGAGTGCGTCGCTCTTTTTGGCGAAGCCCACGCCGCCGGCCAGCATGATGACCTTGTCGTAGGCGTATGTCTTGCCGTTCTCGGCGTGCTCGAAGGTGAGCAGCGAGCCGCAAATGAGCGGCTGGCCGAACTTGTTGCCGAAGTCGGACGCGCCGTTCGAGGCCTTGATCAGGATTTGCTCCGGCGTCTGGTAGAGCCATTTGCGGGCGGGGATGGCGGTTTCCCACGCGGCCTGCTCGGGCGCTTTGTTGCGCGGGTAGCCGGTCATGTAAACCGCCGTTCCGGCTATGGGCAGGGAAGCCTTGCCGCCGCCCAGACGGTCGCGGATTTCGCCGCCGGTGCCTGTGGCCGCGCCGTTGAACGGCTCCACGGTCGTCGGGAAGTTATGCGTTTCCGCTTTCAGCGAGATGACCGACTGGATGCGTTTGGTCTCGAAAAAGTCGGGCTTGTCACCGCTTTTGGGCGCGAACTGTTCTATCTCGGGGCCTTCGTTGAAAGCCACGTTGTCCTTGTAGGCCGACACGAGGTCGTTCGGGTTCAGTTCCGAGGTGCGTTTGATCAGCTTGAAGAGCGACAGTTCCTTTTCCTCGCCGTCGATGATGAATATGCCGTTGAAGATTTTGTGGCGGCAGTGCTCCGAATTGACCTGCGAGAAGCCGAACACTTCGCTGTCGGTGAGCTTGCGGCCGTAACGCCGGCTGACGTCTTCCAGGTAGGCAATCTCATCCGCGCTGAGCGCCAGGCCTTCCTGTTCGTTGTAGGCCGCTATGTCGTCGATATACACAATCGGTTCCGGCTGCTTGGTTATGGTGAACGTGTCCTGGTCCAACCCGTTGTAGATGCGTTGGAGCATCGGGTCTATCTCCGCCTGCGGGTTGCCGGTCGGCACAAACTCCTCGATGCGCTTAATGCCCTGTATGCCCATGTTCTGGGTTATTTCCACGGCGTTCGTGCTCCACGGTGTAATCATTTCGCGGCGCGGGCCGACAAAATAGCCGCTGAGCGCGGGAACGTCCAACTTGTCGGCGTTGCCGAACAGCCAGCACAGTTTGTGAACATCAGCCGCATCGAGCGCGGCATCGGAGAGGACAGCGAGAATGCTGTTTTCGGGGTTTTTGAAAAAGGATAGCATGTTGCAATGATTCGGTTAGGGTGTTACGAATTTATCGCTTGCAAAGGTAATGTTTTTAAGCGGATTCGGAAAACAAAAACGCATGCTTGTTTGTGCTGGCGCTATTATCGCCGAGCTGTCATTTGCTTGCGCGCCAATCGGGCGGCGGTTCGTGGCGTTTGGCATTATTGGAGACGCTGCACGCAACGTCTCTACTGCCGCCTATGCTCCCGCAAAAAACAGCTCTCCCCGCAGGGAATGTTTTCCCGCGGGGAGAGCCTGTCATATAAAGGAGGTTTTGCTGTTACTTCACAATTGCTTTTTGCACTTCGTTGCCGATACGGACAATGTACGCGCCGGCAGTCACATGAATGGTGCGTGCGTTGCCGCGGTAAACCAGTGCGCCTCGCATGTCATACACGGTCATTTCGGCTTCCGTGCCGGTGATGCGCAACATGCCGTCCGTGCCTATGGCCTTCCATGTGCCGGCCTCGGGCGTATGCAGGGCGGTCGGGTTGGTGGCGGTGAAGGTCGCGGTGAGCGTCAGGTCGCCGGTTACGGTGATGGTGCGGGTGGCGTTGGTGTCGCCGTCGCTCCACTGCACGAACGTGTAGCCCTCGTTGGCGGTGGCGGTAAGGGTTACTTGCGTGCCGTATTCGTAGCTGCCGCCGCCGCTTACTTCACCCATATCTTCGCAACCCTCGGCCAATGCCAGCGTTACGGTGTAGCTGCGCCTGGTTTCCGTGTAGGTTGCCGTATAGGTGGCGTCGCCGGTTACGATGGCAATTTCCGGAGTCCAGCCAGCAAAGGTATAATCAAATTCTGCTGTGCTTTCCTTGGTCGGTTCGACGCCTTCATAAACTGGAGTCTGACCATATTCAACCTCGCTGCTTTGGAGTTCGGTGCCGTCCTCGTCCACAAAGGTGATGGTGTAGCTGCGCCTGGTAGCCGTATAGGTAGCGGTATAGGTAGCCTCGCCGGTAACGATGGCAATTTCCGGATCCCAGCCTGCAAAGGCATAGTCAAACTCTGCCGTGCTTTCCTTGGTTGGGGTTTCACCGTTGTATGCAGGTGTCTGTCCATATTCCACCTCGCTGCTTTGGAGGACTGTTGTGCCGTCCTCGTCCACAAAGGTGATGGTGTAGCTGCGCCTGGTTTCCGTGTAGGTTGCCGTATAGGTGGCGTCGCCGGTAACGATGGCAATTTCCGGATCCCAGCCTGCAAAGGTATAGTCAAACTCTGCCGTGCTTTCCTTGGTTGGAGTGTTACCGTTGTATGCAGGTGTCTGTCCATATTCCACCTCGCTGCTTTGGAGTTCGGTGCCGTCCTCGTCCACAAAGGTGATGGTGTAGCTGCGCCTGGTAGCCGTGTAGGTGGCGGTATAGGTGGCGTCGCCGGTAACGATGGCAATTTCCGGATCCCAGCCTGCAAAGGCATAGTCAAACTCTGCCGTGCTTTCCTTGGTTGG
>CALUNA010000005.1 GCA_944321895.1 uncultured Bacteroidales bacterium
CAAAGCTCTTACTAAGCAGCGTAACGAACTCCTACCTCTCTTAATGAACGGTCAAGTATCGGTAAATTCTGATTTATTGCACGGTTAAGTTCGATTTTAGAATCAAGAGTGCGGAGCAATTTACCCATGCGCTTCTGCTCAGTCAATTCAGGAATCCATACAATACAATCCTTTATTTTATCTGGTGATGTATGCCGGATTTTTGTTTGCTGAGCGGCTGCACTCAATTGTTGTTTTACGACATTAGAGGATATAAGATAGAAAGCAAAATCCTTGTCTAGCAGATTTTCTTTACAAACAATCTTTGCCACATCTTGGCTTTGAACATATTTCCCACTTTCAGGAATAATGGCAGTAGAACCAAGCAAACCTATTGCCTGTTCTGTCAAGGGGGTAATAATATCACCCTCTTCCATTAAAAACTCAGGTTTAAAATCGCCAACATAATAAAGGTTATCTTTGGATTTATTCTCCTTAAAACAATTGTTCAGATAGTCAAAATTACCGCATGTCAAACGAATGTATTTACCCTCAGTCGCATAAAACTCACCACTGAGGCTTGCACCCCTTGCGACATTTATGATTTCTCCTAACTTATATTTTTTCAATTCCATTACCTAAAGCTTTCTTTTTAACTCTTCGATCTCTTTCTTCAATTTGGATTTCCTTGCATCCAACGGCGTAATAATACCTCCTTGTCCTCTATTTAATCCGTAAAGTTGAACGAGTTTAAAATCAATATTTCGTATTATTTTTTCTTTCTGATCTATTCTTTTCAAAATATAGCCTTTGCTGTTACGGACTGTAAATATTAATGCAATTACAGACGCTATCGCAGCAACAACAGAAACTACTATCCCCACTATATCCATAAATAATTCAAGATTTACTATTTAACATTCCTCTAACTTGTTTATCAAAGTCAGAATCAATACGCTGTGTGCGATTAAAGATATCGTATTCACTTTCAGCCTTGGCTTTTGCCTGTGATGCAGAGATACGGCCTTTGTCCGGAAGAATCTGATAATCATTAAATGTAAGGAACTTATTGACACTTGCAGCAAATTGTTCCATCGTGAAAGTATTATGCAGTTCAATCTGATTTTCAATGTAATCAAAATACGATGTTACAGCCCTTTCCAGTTGCCTAATCTCTTTTTCTGTCAGATAATTTTTGGCTACGGACACATCCGATTTGAGAATTCTACCATCTGGAGAATTTTTCCACGTGGTCAGTCCCATGTGTTCTTTTGTATGATCGGCTTTCGAATAGATAATCTCTGCTGCAGTCTGTCCTGTAATCGCATAATGAAAGCGATTTTGTACCATTGCATAAAACTCTTGAGTAGTCAGAGAATTTTTGTCGTAGTCAATACTGCATTCCGCATATATATCAGTTATCTGTTGCCAGATACGTCGTTCGCTGGCACGAATAGAACGTACCCTTTCGAGCAATTCACGGAAATAATCCTTGCCAAACACTGCAATCCCTTGTTTCAATCGCTCATCATCAAGTACGAAGCCTTTACGGATAAACTCGTTCAGAATCCTGGTTGCCCATTGCCGGAATTTTGTAGCTCTGAGTGAATTAACCCGATAACCTACGGCAATAATTGCATCAAGGTGATAGAAATCGACAGAAGATGTTTGTGTCTTGCCCTCCATAGCACCATGCCGAGTGGTTATTTCCATTTTGGAAACAACCACTTCCTTCTGTAGCTCCCCTTCTTCAAAAATATTCTTCAGATGCTTGCTCACAGCTGGAATCCCAACCCCAAAAAGCTGTGCCATAGCCTTTTGGGTACACCAAAGGGTTTCGTCTTTTATGATAACCTGTACCTTCCCCTCTTCATCAGGAAGATTATATAACAAGAACTGCATTTCGTTATTCATTGTTCCCGACATTTGCATTAAACCTTAAAGCGTCCAACTGCTTCATTATCTCTTCCTCTAGGCGGTGACTTTCGGCAAACTGTTCGCTCAATGTCTTTTTATATTCAGCCATGCGGGAGTTAAACTCCTCTTCAGTAATATCAACATAATCAATCTTGATGTCAAAATATTGTCCGGCGGACAACGAATAGCCTTTCTCTATAATTTCATCGTAGCTTACAGCAACCGAGAAATCCTCGACTGCTTCTTTGTTATTGAATGTATTGACAATTAAGTCAATGTCTTCATTCAGTAATCTCCGTTTTTTATTTTTCCCTTCTTTATATTCCTCTCCTAACTTACTTGCATCAATCAATATGACTTTCTCGGCAGACGCAGCTTTGTCAAAGAACAGGACGGATACATTCGTACCTGTATTTGCAAACACATTGCTTGGCATGGAGATGCAGCCATACACCCAGCGGTTATCTATGATTTTCGTCAAAACCTTTCTTTCAACACCGCTTTTGGCTGTAATGAATCCCGTAGGAATGACAATAGCTCCCTTTCCGGTCGTTTTCAGTGAATTGATAAGATGTTGTATAAAGCACAGGTAGATAGACATTGACTCTTTCTTCTTTGCCGGAACAGATGGTACACCAGCCCAAAAACGTACTGTATCAGAAGCCAATGTGTCTCTAAAATCCGAGAAATCCAGGTTGAATGGCGGATTGGAAACAACGAAATCGAATTTTCTAAGTGTTCCGTCTTCCTCCTTATGGTATGGTTCTGTAAGCGTATTACCTTGTACAACATTCGGAAGACTTCCAGAGAGATTATTCAGAATGAGATTCAGTCGAAGCATCTCACTGGATTTTTCAGATATATCCTGACTAAAGATCGTACAACGGTCTTCTCCTATCTGATGAGCCAAGGCCATAAGTAAAGTACCTGTTCCTGCTGACGGGTCATAACAGGTCATACCACGCAAGTCTACATTATCACCAACCAGCAAACGAGCCATTACCTGCGCAATTGCCCTTGGAGTATAATATTCCGCATATTTTCCACCTCCTGCGTTATTGTAATCTTTTATAAGATACTCAAATATTCGTGAGAAGAAGTCATATTTTTCTGCAAAAACACTTTCAAAATTGAATGACGCAACGGAACTCATCAATGAACGTGCAAACTCATCCCTTTTCTGCGGATCCGTTACAAACTGTGTAAGTGCACTAAATATATTGACCCTGCTTTTCCCGGAAGTTACAACAGAAAAAGTATCTGCATTCAGATTGGCAATATCAATCAGTGTAGCATCCAGCCTTGTAGAAAAATCTCCTGCTCCGGAGGTATTGTACAAATGCGCTAATGTATGTTCAGGTTTAAGCAAAGGAACAGATGCCGGGAGATAGCTGAACAAATCTTCGACTTCTTCTTCCGTAAATTTGTCATATTCGGCATCCCATTTGTCTGCCTTACTCAATCGTTCTCCGTAGATTTTATCACGTTTTGCCTCATATCCGAATTTGTCATTGAAATACTTGTACAGGAACATTTCCGTAATGATCTTGTACTCCCCACCACTATTGGCAAGACCGAAATGGGAAGTTGTCGATTTCAATGAGTCGATAAGGGCTATTGTAGCTTCTGATATATTCTTGGTATTTGCATCCATATTATCTTAAGTGAACTTGATTGTATTGGTTTATATATTCATTTGCAATGAGATTGTTGATAAACTTGCGGTCAGAGATACTTGCATTTATTCCCAAATCTATGAGTTGATGACCTATCATAGCCAATGTGTCTCTCTTGAAATTGTTTTCATTCGCAATGATGTTAATATCAAGGTAAATCCGGTTATCAATCTCACGTTTCATTTTTGACAGACTTTCTGCTATTTCGTATTCGGCTTTAGAAATAATAGGCTTTTCACGCTTTTCATTTTCCTCTTCTATCCGCTTGTGAATACGAACAAAACGCTCGTCTCCCTGGTATTTCTTTTTGAGTATATTGTTGCGACGGTTGATTTCACGAATTTTCTTCATCACCGCATCCATATAATCAATGCTTTCTTTTGCATCTTGAGTACTTTGAGGGACAAAACCTTTCTTCCTGAAATATTCCCGAAACTCGTCAGCTAAAATCACATACTTGTCTTCAGTTCTATCAAAGTTGGCTTCAAATTCTGCCTGTACCCTTTCACAACGTTCCCGTATGTCATTGACAATAATACGCAATTCCTCAGAAATACCCTTTTTGAACTCAAATTCCAGTTCGGAAAGAGCGACATTGATAATCCCGGATACATCTGCCTTATGTTCGGTATTTTCCAGCAGATTCATTCGTTCTATGCGGTGCGAAACCTCTGTTATGAGTGTAGGAACAGTTCCTTGGGGAAGACTATCGATCTTCTCTTTAAGTTCTTCATCTCCAAATGCTCTTATTTGGTTTATGATTGCCTTTGCATTTTCAAGAGTAGAACGGAGTGTATATAGATTTTCTTTATTTTCAATCTCATCTATTTCCTTTCTGAATTCTTCAGGATTATCGCAAGTAAAATTGAACAAAATACTGCGGATTTCCTTTATCTGTTTTATAATCTGCTCCTTATCTACAATGAGAGCTTCTCCAACTGTTTCCTTTTCACCTGTTTCCTCAATATCGGCAGTACGGTTCAATTCACGCAGATAGCGGTCATTGGTAGCATCAAAATTCTCCTTGATGTTCACAAAATCAACGACATAACCATACTTAAATTTATGGTAAGGCCTGTTTACTCTTGTCAATGCCTGCAGCAAATCATGTCCGTCAAGGCTACGCCCCAAATAGAGTTTCTTCAAGCGGGGAGCATCAAATCCGGTCAGGAGCATCTGATTGACAATCAAGATATCGACCGATAGTTTTTTCTTGTATTCATCAATGTATGCCTTACGTTCTTCTTTGTCTCCTTCGTCATGCAAGATTAAAGAAGCCTTCAACGGTTTTGTATGATGTCCATAAGCAACCATCGGTTCAGCAGCCATCATCAGATTTTCATCATGTTTCTCTTCTATATACAAAGCCTTATTGAAACGTTCCTGCCACAAACGATACATCTCACGGGCTTGCGGATTGGTCTTGCAAACAATCATCGCCCCCACTGTATCATCAGCCTGTTCTATGCGAAACCGTCGGAAATCGGAAATAATATAGTCTATCAATGCATTGAGATAAGATTCATGCTCAATGATCTTGTTGCGGTCAATATCACTTTTTCTGACTTCTATACCACCTGCCAGTTTATCAAGAATACTCTCTATTTTCTCTTTATAGATTGTTTCTACAGGTTCTCTCATAAGTTTTAGAGTATAGCCGTCTGCTATTGACTTGTCATAATAATACGTGTCAATATAATCACCGAATACACGCCATGACTCCCTTTCCTCTTTTAACAGAGGTGTACCTGTTAATGCAATCTTTATAGAATCTTTATCAGCAGACAACAGATTTGCCAAGAAACTTCCTTGTGGGTTATAACCTCTATGGGCCTCGTCGATAAAGAATATACGCTGCAAACGGGTATTGTAATTGGAATCAATCTTTATTTTAGCGGAGTCCTGTTTGAATTTCTGAATATTGACCACCATTATCTCTGCTTTTCCTTCTGCATTTTCCGTCAAATTTGTACTGCGTATATCTGACATCAATTCGTCCCTACTGTTAGCCGTCCTAACAGACAATCCTCTTGCCACGAATTCATCCTTAGCCTGCTCCATCAAGTCAAGACGATCCACAATGAAATAAAACTTCACGGCGGTTTTCTTCGCTGCATAAAAATCAGTCAGACTACGTACGGAATAATATGCCAAGGCTGTTTTTCCGCTACCTTGTGTATGCCAGATAATCCCGCTTTTTACTCCATTATCCAACTTCTTCCGGATAGCAAAAGAGGCAAAAAGCTGTTGGTAACGCATTACATGTTTTTCCAACTGGGTAGTCTTACTACCGTCTTCTAGTTCGATCTTTTTGTCCACATAGGCAAAACCATATCTTAATAAAAACAGAAATCTTTCTTTGCTGAGCATCGATGTTAGAATCCTGTTGGTCGGAGTATTGATATATTTATTTGTATTATATTCAGGTAGGTTCTTGATAACTACACAATTTCTGTGTTGCAATATCTGTTTCTCCGTACTATCAGATACAGCCTTATAAGGATATCCTGCCACAAAACCTTTATCAGCCTCACGGAAGACGTTGAAGAAAGCTTTACTTTTGGATGTACAGCAATAAAATGCACCTTGAATCGGAACTCTACTTTCATTGTCATATTCCTGATTGTTGGAAAATATCATCAACTGAGTAACATTCAGGAATCTTCGGAATTTTTCGTTACGCATCCGCACGTTGATACGTTCCCTTTCTGCCAGAATACCATCATGATTATTCGGCTTCTTGACCTCAATAAATGCTAATGGAAGTCCGTTTACAAAACATGTTATATCCGGTCTAAAACTGTCTCCGCTATCCTGATTCTCACACTCAAATTCAGTGGTTACATGCCATTCGTTATTGTCGGCATTTTGGAAGTCTATTAGTTTTATATTGCTGTTGGAAGACAGTTTGTTATAAAACTCCCTTCCAAGGTCATTATTGTTAAGTATCAATATGATTTCACTCAGCAATTGCTTTACCTGCAAATCGGACAGCTCTGGGTTTAGACGTTGAACACTACGCAAAAAAACATCCGTCAGAATATTAGTCTTGCTGTCATATTCTGTTATATTGTCCAAATATGTATATCCAAGCCTACACAAATGTAAGGCAGCCGGAACCTGCACTCGTGTATTTTCATTGAATTTGTATTCCATAACTTTACCTTTCTTCTTTATCAGTTATAAGTTCCTTCAAATCAACTTGAAGAATCTCCGCAATTTGCTGAAGAGTATCCAAATTAGGCTGTGAACGATTACAAGCATACGCATTGACCATACTGAAACTCTTGCCAAGTTTCTTAGCCGGTCATTTGCATATACATTCCTTTTACACAATACTACTTTCAATCTGTTGAATCTTCCATCTTATCAATTTTATAGCACAAAGATAAAGAATTATTTCCATTTTGATTATCCATTATAATACAGCAAAAGCAAAAAAGCCCCCTTTCCCATATCCCTACTCATCCAGCTATTCGATTACCTTATCAGCCGAGAAACTCCACGATAAAAAAACAACGGCTTATCCGGCTTTGCTGCAAAAGGTGCGGCAAAGCCAGAACGGCTGGCAAGGGAAAACATACAAAAAAAACAAGGACAATAATCCGCCCGACAACCAACAACAGGGAAGGCAAAAAAAAGGTATATACATTTTTGATAAAACGTATATACCTTTCGGAAGAATCGTATATACCTTTTCAATAAAACGTATATACCTTTTGGAAGAATCGTATATACCTTTTTGAAAAAGGTATATACGATTTTAGGCAACGATTCAGAACTTCTCAAATTTCAAGTTGTTCTGCATTTCTTTCAGGTCTATCCCCGGCCGGAAGTTCACCTTGCTACCCTTGATGAGGGAGCTGTTGAACTTCTCTTCCGTTTCCGCCCCTCCACTGCTCAAACTGACTTGGAAAGAGCCAAAATCGCCCAAACGCACAATCTTTCCATCCGACAAATGCTCAACAAGCAGTTCGGTAAGCGCGACCAATACCGCCTGTGTATCGGCCGAGCGAACTGTGCAGCGTGCTGCAATTTCCTTACCCAATTTGCGCAATGTAACATCGCCCGTACTTTTCGCATTGGCATACCATTTCTTTGGCTGCCCGGGATCCAACGGATTCCCTTTTTCTACAATGGTAAATTTCACTCCCATAAACATAAATTTTAAATGGTTATTAATACATTGCAAATATACGACGGACTTTGTTAAAATAAAATGCTTTGTTTGTATTAATTTTCAACATTTTAAAGAAACAATCCCGAAGAAAAGACGTAACAGCAAGAAAATCAAATATATAGAATAGTGTGAATCCACTAATTTTCTCCCAAAATCACAGGAAGGAGAACCTCGGAAAGCCTTGTTAAAGCACCTCAACAAGGAAAAGTACGCCGTTTTCCGGACAACTCGCAGCAAAAAAAAGAGGCCATGTCCGTTAGAACTGCACCCCAAAAGCCTTGTGTCTAACTTCTGGGGTGCAATTCAATTTTGGCACAACCCCTTGAAAAAAACAGTTCACAAAGAAACTCGGAAAGCATCCGATAACACACTTTCCTGCCCTACAAAAGCTCCCGTTTTCAGTCGCATCCGCATGTCACATCAAAAAAAACAGACCGGATACCCCGACGCAACTTCCATGTAAAATAAACAATTATTAACACAGTATAGTTAACAAAACATAAACTATGCCATTTTGTTCGAAGACCACCAGGTCCGTATTTGCGCCGTATTTGCTTCGTACTAAGTCCGAGCACCAAATATGTTTCAATTTGTTAAAAACAAACCATCCATAACACCGTCTGAAAAAACACCGGACCATTATAGCTGGCAACATATCCGCCCATACCTGAAAGCCCACAGGAAAGCCCCGCAGGGAAACAATGCCCTTTTCCGGACAGCCACGGCAAAAGATTGCAGCTTATTCCGCTTTTTTGCGTATTTTTGCAGCAAAATCAGAACGGCTGCTTGCCAAACAAGAAAAAGAACATGGCTGAGATTTATGACTTACCACTCCGCTATTTTATTCCGAAACTCGGAGTAAACTATGCATTCAAACGTTATTACAGACCTTACATCGTGGTCGGCAAAGAAAACATCCCGCGCGATGAACCGTTCATTTTTGCAGCCAACCACCTGAACGCACTCATGGATGCGCTGGCCATGCTGTCCATCATGCCGTGGCGCCACAGCGTCGTTTTCCTGGCCCGCGCCGACATGTTCCGCAACAAAACAGCGGCTTTCTGGCTCAATTACCTGAAAATAATGCCGGCTTTCCGCATCCGTGACGGCCGCGAAAACATGACCCAGAACAACGACACGTTCGAAAAATCGGTGGCCGTACTGCACGCCGGAAACGCCATCGGTATCCTGCCCGAAGGCAACCAGGGCTCCCAACGCAAAATGCGCCCGCTACAAAAAGGCATTTGCCGCATAGCCTTCACGGCACAAGAAAAATACGGACAGGAAAAAAAAGTAAAGGTCGTTCCTGTCGGACTGGACTACGGCGACTTTATCAAATACGGCAAACACATCATCATCAACATCGGAAAACCCATCGAGGTTGCCGACTACATGCCGGAATACACGGAAAACGCACCGGCGGCCATGAACAGCCTGCGCGACAAAATAGCCGCCGACCTGCACAGCCTGACCCTTGACCTGGCAAGCAACGAACACTACGATGCTTTTGAAACAATAGCCTATGCGCTTGACCGTCATGCCTGCGAACGGCAGCAACAAAAACCGGACGTGCTAAACAGGTTCCGCGCGCGGCAGCAACTGGCCGGGAAACTCTGTGCCACCGAGACAAGCAACCCGGAACATACGGCTATCCTGGCCACACAAGCCGCACGACTGAAACAGGCGCTAAAGGCTGTCAACCTGAAAACATGGCTGCTGCAACGCCCGAAACCGGGCATAGGCGGCCTGCTGCTCCAGCTGCTGGCGTTGCTGCTCTGCTCACCGATATTCATCATCGGTTTCGTGTGCAACTGCCTGCCCTTCTTCCTGCCGGTAATCATCCGCAGAGACCTGCTCAAGGCACGCAACCCCTTGTTCTATTCGTCCGTGCATTTCGGTTTCACACTGATTACATATCCGCTGCTCTATATCCTGCAATTGGTTGCTGTCGGCCTTTGCGTGTCGTGGCATCCGGCCGTGCTGTTGGGCGCACTGGCCGTATTCGCCCTGTCGGGCCGCCCAGCCTGCATCTGGTACAGCCAACTGCGCAAATGGATAGCCAAAATGCGTTACACACGGCTTTACCGCAAGAAAGACAAAAAACTGCAGGAAGCCATACAGGCATACAACGAACTGGAAAAATGGTATGACACGCAATGCTGAACCCATCATGAACTATTCCGACAAGCTCCAGGAACCGGTATTTCACATTCTGTCGGACATTGCCGACGAAATGGGCAGGGAAAGCTATGTCATTGGCGGATATGTGCGCGACTTGTTCCTGCACCGCCCATCCAAAGACATAGATATCGTGGTGGTCGGAAGCGGGATAGAAATGGCACAGGCTTTCGCCAGAAAACTGGGCAAGCACGCGCATTTGTCCGTGTTCAAAAACTTCGGCACGGCACAAGTCAAATACAAGGATCTGGAAGTGGAATTTGTCGGCGCGCGCCGCGAATCGTACCGGCACGACTCCCGCAACCCCATTGTGGAGGACGGCACGCTGGAAGACGACCAGAACCGGCGCGACTTTACCATAAACGCGCTCGCCCTGTGCCTGAACAAAGACCGTTTCGGCGAACTGGTGGACCCGTTCGGAGGCATGGAAGACATGGAGAACCTGATTATCCGCACGCCGCTCGACCCGGACATCACCTTTTCCGACGACCCGCTGCGCATGATGCGCGGCATACGCTTCGCCTCCCAACTCGGTTTCTACCTGGAACTGGAAACATTCGAGGCCATAGAACGCAACAAGGAACGCATTTCCATTATCAGCCGCGAGCGGATTATTGACGAGTTGAACAAAATCATGATGTCGCGGCGGCCATCGGTAGGATTCCTGCTGCTGGACAAAACCGGCCTGCTGCCGCTGATTTTCCCGGAACTTGCCGCCCTCAAAGGCACGCAAACCATTGACGGATGCGGCCACAAGGACAATTTCATGCACACGATAACCGTCGTGGACAAGGTGGCCGAAACATCGGACAACCTGTGGCTGCGCTGGGCGGCACTGCTGCACGACATAGGAAAACCGCGCACAAAACGTTACGACCAACGCCTCGGCTGGACATTCCACAACCATAATTTTGTCGGTGCTAAAATGATTCCGGGCATATTCAGAACCATGAAGCTGCCGCTGAACGACAAAATGAAATATGTGCAGAAATTAGTCAACCTGCACATGCGCCCCATTGTGCTCAGCGAGGACGAAATCACCGACTCGGCCGTAAGGCGGCTGCTCTTCGAGGCCGGCAACGACATTGACGACCTGATGGTGCTGTGCAATGCGGACATCACATCCAAGAATCAGGAAAAAGTGAAACGCTACCGCCAGAACTTCCAGATAGTGCGCCAGAAACTGAAAGACATAGAAGAAAAAGACCGTATCCGCAATTTCCAGCCGCCCATTAACGGCCAGGAAATCATGGACACGTTCAACCTGCCGCCCTGCAACCAGGTAGGCGACCTGAAAGCCGCCATCAAGGATGCCATTCTGGATGGCATCATCCCGAATGAATATGAGGCCGCCCATGCGTTCATGCTGCAAAAAGCGGCCGAAATGGGCATTGGAAAACCCGCAGAAACAACCGCATAAATCTTCCATATACGACACCATGACCGATTTCCGCCTGAAAGTATTTGTCAGCGTAGCCAGAAACCTGAGCTTCACCAAAGCCGCAGAAGAGATTTTCATCAGCCAGCCGGCCATTACCAAACACATCAAGGAGCTTGAAAGCACCTTCCAGACGCCCTTGTTCGAACGGTTCGGCAACAAAATATCGCTGACAGCCGCCGGCAAACTGCTGTTGGAACACAGCCAGCACATTCTGGAAGCATACAACCGCATGGATTACGAAATGAGCATGCTCCGCAACTCCGGACAAGGCGAACTACGCATGGGAGCCAGCACAACCATAGCCCAATACGTGTTGCCACCACTGCTGGCGGAATTTTCCGAGAAATTCCCGCACATATCCATTTCCATGCTGAACGACAACTCGGCCGGCATAGAAAACGCCCTGCAACAGCACCAGATTGATTTGGGCATGGTGGAAGGACAGCACAAGCAAGTGAATCTGAAATACAGCAAATTCATGGACGATGAGCTGGTGGCTGTCGTACACAACCGCAGCAAACTGGCAGTACATGATGAAATTACCGTAAGACAGTTGCAGCAAATACCGCTCGTGCTCCGTGAGAACGGTTCCGGCACACTGGAAATCATCAAAACAGCCCTGTCAGCCCACAACCTGAAACTGTCCGACATGTGCATACGGCTGCAACTGGGCAGCACGGAAAGCATCAAGCGTTTTCTGGAAAACGCCGACTGCATGAGCATTCTTTCCATTCGTTCCATCAACCGCGAACTGGCACAGGGACTTTTCAAGATTGTGGAAATCAGCGACATGGATATGCCACGAGAATTTCACTTCGTGCAACGACAGGGCGAAGAAACCGGCCTGCCGCAACAGTTCATCCGCTTTACCGAGTTGTGTTCCAAAGACAAGCTCTTCCGATAAAGTGCAAAAAACAGGGGAAAACAAAAAAATCAGAAACTGAGTGCCACGCGTATGCCACCGCCAAAAATGCTGGCATTGCCTTCATAGCCGAAAGTTTCATTTTCGATGACACGCCTCAGCTCCGCCGTTGTCTGCTGCACACGGAAAAAAGCCCCGATATGAAATGCTGTGCGGCTGTTGATGCAGTATCTGCCGCCAACAGAAAGTTCGGAAAACAAGCCGCTGCCCATATCGCCGTCCACCCTGAACATGTAGCCCGCACCAAGCGAAAAATCAGGCGAAAAACGTTTTTTCTGGAAACTGGTGTTCAAATGCAAAAACAGCGGGATGAACCGTGAAGGATTATCGGGTACGAAAATCTTGGTATAGCCGAAGCCGGCGCCAAGGAAGATGTTTTCCGGCAGCAGATTCCTGACACCCAGAATCATGTGCAAGTCGACAAAACCGGTCGCCCCATGCTGCGGGACACTGCACAAACCACCCTGTCCGGCCACAATCATGCCAAAAGCCGGAGTCTGCTTTACCGGCATCCAGCCGGTGTCCTGCTGCAAATCGGCATCAGTTGCCGCGCGTATCTGCCTGACTTCAGCTGCCGGATACTGAAACTTCTCACCGGCTTCAGTCTCCATGACAACGACATCGGCCGACTGGAACACGACAGTACCGCACTTTACCTCGCCCGACTGCAATTCCAGGACCTGCATTTCTGCCGTTTCCTGCGCAAAAACAAAGCCTGCAAACAGGACAAGTACACTTATGGCAACTATGCGATTCATATTTTTCAGATATTAATTCAATCCCTTCAAGACCGTTTCCAAACGTTTCAGGAACAAATCGGCGTCTTCTTTTGACAGGCACAAAGGCGGCAAAAGACGGATTACGTTCGTTCCGCTGGCTCCCGTAAACACATGTTGTTCATACAACAGCTTTTCCCGGAGAAGCTTTACGGGTTTTTCAAATTCCAGGCCAATCATCAGGCCGCGTCCACGCACCTCCTTGATTTGCGGGAACTGTTCCAGGGCTTCTTTAAGGTATGCGCCTACCCGCAGGCTGTTTTCCATCAGTTTTTCGGCCTGCATAATGTCGAGCACGGCAATGGCTGCCGTACAAGCCAGATGATTGCCCCCGAATGTCGTGCCCAACATTCCGTATTCGGGTTTGAATTTCGGGCTAATCAGCACGCCGCCTATGGGAAAACCGTTGCCCATACCCTTGGCTACCGTAATCATATCGGGACGGATGCCGGCATACTGATGGGCAAAAAATTTGCCGCTACGTCCATAACCGGACTGGATTTCATCCAGAATCAGCACCGTGCCGGTGCGGTTGCAGGCTGCCTGCAACTGGCGGAGGAACTCATCATCCGGAACGCGGATGCCGCCTACGCCCTGTATGCCTTCCACTATAACGGCGCAAATATCACCCTTGTCCAGCGATTTGACAATACGTTCCATATCGTTCATCGGAACAAATTCCACCTCGCCGGCATTTATCGGAGCTGTTATTTTGGGATTATCCGTTACACGGACCGCCCCGGAAGTACGCCCGTGGAATGCTCCGCACAAGGCCATGGCCTTTTTCCGGCCATTGTAGAACGAGGCCAGTTTCAGGGCATTTTCATTGGCTTCCGCACCGGAATTAATCAGGAAAAGACTGCAATCATCATATCCGGACATTTTACCCAACTTGTGCGCAAGCTCGCGTTGCAAGCTGTTTTGCACGGAATTGGAATAAAATATAAGTTTCTCCATCTGTGCCTGCAACTGCTGCAAGTAATACGGATGCGAATGCCCCACCGAAATCACGGCATGGCCGCCATACAAATCCAGATATTCCTGTCCTTCCTTGTCGAACGTGCGGCAACCTTCGCCTCTCACAATTTCCACATCAAACAGCGGATATACATCAAACAAATCCATTATACATTCATTTAGTCGGTCACTTCATGCAAGGCTTCCATCACGTTTATGATATAGTCGCCCAGTTTCTCGCACTCGACAATCGTATCCATATAGGTGACACTGGCCTGGTATGGATATTTCTTCTCGTTTACGTTTACTATGTTCTGAATCTTGAGCTGGTTGCGGAAGTTGTTTATCTCCGCCTCTATGTTTTTGGAACGGTTGAAAACGTCATCGCTGATATGGTTACTCTGCAATGATATGTCCATTTGATAAACAGCACCTTCCACCAGATTGAACATCAGCTCAATGTTGTTTTCCACTTCCGGAATATAAGTCAGATTCTCATTTCGCTGACGCTGTATGACACGCGCAATGTTATAGCAACTGTCGTTCACACTTTCTATTTCCGAGATGACACGCAACATGATATGCAGTTCATGCTTTGTAGGTTCGCTCAGACGGCCATCGGCCACCGCATTCAGGTAGCTCGCAATCTCTACTTCCATACGGTCACTGATATTTTCATACTTTTCTATGCGGCTGAACTCCTTGGTAAACTCGTTTTCATTCTTTTCGTGATACAAATGCCTTACAAGCCCGAACATTTTGTACGTTCTGTCGCCATAGGACTTGATTTCTTTCCACGCCTGCAGAATGGAAAGTTCGGAAGTGGAAAGCATACCGGTAGAAATATACTTCAACTGGAATTCCACATCTTCCGCATTGTCTTTCGGTTTAATCAAGGCTGTAACACACTTGGCTATCAGTCCGACAAACCAGATCATAATGGTCGTATTGATCAGATTGAACATGGTGTGGAACAAAGACAAAGCGTATGTAGTTGCCACCTGATAGCCCTGCAACTGCTGGCGAAGCGCTTCCTGCTCCGGTGTCAAGGTTGCATCCGGATTGCTGATAAACTGCAGGGTTTCCGGAGACAAGGAGTGTGCAAACGTAGTCAGTTGTGTCGGGTCACCTGGCCCCAGAGTACCGACCAAATGAGCTATCATGCGAGTAAACGGATAAAACACGCACAACATCCAGATTACGCCGAACACATTGAACATCAGGTGGGAAAGGGCCGCCCGTTTGGCAGATATGTTGGCCGGAATGGCGGCTATGTTGGCCGTAATGGTTGTTCCGATATTTTCGCCCAGAACCATGGCTGCAGCCAGTTCAAACGGAATCCAACCCTTGCTGCACATAATCAGCGTGATGGCCATGGTTGCACTGGAACTCTGCACGACAACAGTAAGTATGGTTCCTATCAGCAGGAAAATCAGCACCGAGCCAAAGCCCATTTCCGTCCAGCGGGACAGGAAAGCCAGCATCTCAGGATTGGATTGCAAATCAGGCACCGAATTTTTCAGCATCTCCAGCCCCATGAACAACAGTGCAAAGCCCATGATAAACTCACCCCATGACTTGCGTTTTCCCTTGTTGGAAAAAATAAACGGAATGGAAATGGCGATAAGCGGCACCGCAAACGAGGCTATGCTGACCTTGAAACCAAACAAGGATATAATCCATGCTGTTACCGTCGTTCCGATATTGGCACCCATGATAACGGTAATGGATTGCATCAGCGTGAGTAATCCTGCGTTGACAAAACTGACTACCATAACGGTAGTTGCTGAAGAAGACTGGATTAAGGCGGTGATCAGAAGACCGGTCAAAACACCCATAACCCGATTCTTGGTCATGGCAGTAAGGATAGATCGAAGTTTATTTCCGGCCACTTTTTGCAGGGCTTCGCTCATAAGTTTCATGCCGTACAGGAAAAGACCCAGCGACCCAATGAGCGTCATAAAATCGAAGAATGAATACTCCATACGATTATTTGCGAATTAAAATTTTCGCAAATTTACTCCAAATTAGGGGTTTGTACAAAAAAAAAAGGATAAAATTTGTCCGACAGGCTCTACAGCTTTTTAATCAATTGATTTTTTGTAACTTTGCGCCTTCATAAAAAAGCAGGGACAAACGGCCCTGCCGTTCGTCTGACAATACACATATTTATTTCAGTTACCCAAAATTATGAACATAGAGAATATCCTTGCCTCGCTGGTACAAAGTTCCGTAAAATCGCTGTATGGCATAGACGCAACACCGGAACAGATACAATTGTCCAAGACAAAAAAAGAATATGCAGGAAACATGACGCTTGTCACGTTCCCGTTCGTGAAACTGGCGCGCAAATCGCCGGAAGCCATCGGACAGGAAATCGGAGCCTACATGCAAGCACATTCGGACATTATTGCCGGCTTCAACGTGGTCAAAGGCTTCCTGAACCTGACACTCAACCCGCATTTCTGGATTGAAACCCTGAAAAAAATCCATGCCGATGCCGATTTCGGGAAACAGAAAGCAACGGAAAACGCGCCACTGATGATGGTGGAATATTCTTCCCCGAACACAAACAAACCGTTGCACCTGGGACATATCCGCAACAACCTGCTCGGATACAGCATAGCCGAAATACAGAAAGCCAACGGCTGGAAAGTTATCAAAACCAATATCGTAAACGACCGCGGCATACATATCTGCAAATCCATGCTGGCCTGGCTGCGTTTCGGCAATGGCGAAACACCCGAATCATCCGGCAAGAAAGGCGACCATCTGGTAGGCGACTATTATGTCAAGTTCGACCAGGAATACAAAAAACAGGTCAAACAACTGATGGAAGAGCAACATCTGCCCGAAGAGGAAGCCAAGAAACAGGCTCCGTTGATGCAGGAAGCCCAGGCCATGTTGCTCAAATGGGAGCAAAACGACCCGGAAGTACGCGCCCTGTGGCAAAAAATGAACAGCTGGGTATATGCCGGATTTGATGAAACCTACAAAGCGCTCGGTGTTGATTTCGACAAAATCTACTACGAATCGGACACCTATCTGGAAGGCAAAAAGAAAGTGGAAGAAGGACTGGAAAAAGGCATATTCTACCGCCGGCCGGATGGTTCCGTGTGGGCCGACCTGACCCAGGATGGTCTGGACGAGAAACTGCTGCTCCGCACCGATGGCACATCCGTCTATATGACCCAGGACATCGGAACGGCCAAACTGCGTTTCGAAGACTACCCGATAGACAAAATGGTTTATGTGGTCGGAAACGAACAGAACTATCATTTCCAGGTATTGTCCATCCTGCTTGACCGGCTCGGTTTTGCATGGGGCAAATCGCTGGTACACTTCTCATACGGCATGGTAGAACTGCCGGAAGGCAAAATGAAAAGCCGCGAAGGCACCGTAGTCGATGCCGATGACCTGATTGCCGACATGATTACGACAGCGCGGGAAACATCCACCGGATTGGGCAAATTGGATGACTGCACACCGGAAGAAGCCACCAACGTGTTCCGCATGGTCGGGCTCGGCGCGCTGAAATACTTCATCCTGAAAGTGGACCCGCGCAAAAACATGCTGTTCAACCCGAAAGAATCCATCGACTTCAACGGAAACACGGGACCGTTCATCCAATACACGCACGCACGTATCAGGTCCGTTTTACGGAAAGCCGCCGAACAAGGCATCGCATTCGACAACTGGGATGCCAAGCCCGAAATTTCCGACAAGGAAATAACGCTGATACAACTGCTGGCGGAATTCCCCGCCATTGTCCGGCAGGCCGGCGACGAATTCAGTCCCGCGCTGATTGCCAACTACGTGTACGAACTGGCCAAGGAGTTCAACCAGTTCTACCATGACTTCACCATACTCGGCGAAACGGACACGGACAAAAAATGCCTGCGATTGCTCATTTCCGCCGACGTGGCCAAAGTCATCAAAACGGGCATGGGCCTGCTGGGAATCGAAGTGCCGGAACGCATGTAACCGTTCAGACAAGCGATTCTATTTCATCAATCGTCATATCACTCTCATCGGTTTCGCGGAAACGCCTGCCGATGGGAGTTTTTTGCAGGCTCTCCGCATTGAATTTCTCGCCGAAAGACAGGTAGAAACCTTGTTTCAACAGTTGCTCCGCCAGTTGCGGCTTTCCCCTGAAACCGTGCACGATAAAACAGAAACCAAGGTTGTCTTTTGAAGTTCCTGTTGCCGGACTGTCGGGAAATTGCCGTTTCAGCGCCAACAATTCGTTGAAGCAGCGCACACAATGCACAATGACCGGCTTGTCCAGCCGCCGTGCCAGACGGATTTGCCGCAAAAAAACATCGGTCTGCAACGGGAGCGACGCTTGCGCATATTTGTCCAGACCACATTCGCCAACGGCAAAAACGCGCGGATCAGCAGCCAGACGTTCCAGCAAAGCCCAATCGACCGGTTCGTGCGCGTTCCACGGATGGACACCGACGGAAAACAAACCATCCGTATCGGTTTGCAGAAGTTGTTCCGCCTCCGGCAGACTGAGATTGCGTACACTACCGATGCCGGCATTTGCACGATGCGTATGAATATCACGAACAAGCATACGGCAAAGATAAACAGAAAAACACGTTACGCCAAACACGCAAATTTGTGCGGTTGGCTGAAAAAACGTACTTTTGCAATCCGTTTCAAACGCAGAAAAATAAAAACAATTCATATCTGATTATGGAAAAATTATTCTCTACGCTGCCTTACAAAGTAGCAGACATTACGTTGGCCGACTTCGGCCGGAAAGAAATAGAGCTGGCCGAAAAGGAAATGCCGGGCCTGATGGCCTTGCGCGAAAAATACGGCGCACAAAAACCCCTGAAAGGTGCACGCATCATGGGGTCGTTGCACATGACCATACAGACAGCCGTGCTGATTGAAACTCTGGTGGAACTCGGTGCCGAAGTACGCTGGTGCAGCTGCAACATTTACTCCACACAAGACCATGCGGCCGCCGCCATAGCCGCAAGCGGCGTACCCGTATTTGCATGGAAAGGCGAAACGCTGGACGAATATTGGTGGTGTACCTTGCAGGCACTGCACTTCGGAAACGGCAAAGGGCCAACCGTGATTGTCGATGATGGAGGCGATGCCACACTGATGATACATGCCGGTGTTGCTGCCGAAAAAGATCCCCACACCTTGGACAAGGAAACACACGGCGAAGATGAAAAATGCCTGTACGCCCTGCTGAAGCAGGTTCTGCAGCAAAACGGTAATTTGTGGCGCAACATGGCAACCGAAGTGCGCGGCGTTTCGGAAGAAACGACCACCGGCGTACACCGCCTGTACCAGATGATGGAGAACCACACGTTGCTGTTTCCCGCTTTCAACGTGAACGACTCCGTGACCAAATCGAAATTCGACAACCTGTACGGCTGCCGCGAATCACTGGCGGACGGCATCAAACGCGCCACGGACATTATGCTGGCCGGAAAAATCGTAGTTGTCTGCGGCTACGGCGATGTAGGCAAAGGATGCGCACGCTCCATGCGGGCATACGGTGCGCGCGTCATAGTGACGGAAATAGACCCGATTTGCGCCCTGCAGGCAAGCATGGAAGGCTTTGAAGTAACCACAGTGGAAGATGCACTGCCCGAAGGCGATGTGTATGTTACCACCACCGGCAACTGCGACATTATCCGCATTGAACACATCGAAAAAATGAAAGATGCAGCCATTATTTGCAACATCGGCCATTTTGACAACGAAATCCAGGTGGACAAACTGAAAAGCTATCCGGGCATCCGTTGCGTAAACATAAAACCCCAGGTGGACAAATACATTTTCCCAGACGGGCACAGCGTGTTGCTTTTGGCAGACGGCCGGCTGGTGAACCTCGGCTGCGCAACCGGACATCCTTCGTTCGTAATGAGCAACTCATTCACCAACCAAACGCTGGCACAAATAGAATTGTACACCAAACATTATGAAACGGGCGTTTACCGCCTACCGAAACACTTGGATGAAGAAGTAGCACGGCTGCACCTGGAAAAATTAGGCGTGAAGCTGACGCGCCTGACACAAAAACAAGCCGATTATATCGGGGTTTCGGTCGATGGACCATACAAAGCCGAGCATTACCGTTATTAAAAAATACAACACAAAAAGCTGCAAACTATCCAGTTGCAGCTTTTTTTGTCAAAATCGCCACAGAAATGTAGGGAACAGCAATTTTATCTACATTTGTCTATATGAAAAACATACGCGAATTCCCTATATTTGCAAACGATAATCCACAATTTCAACAAGCTATGAAAAAAGATTTACTTATCATTGCCTTTACGCTGCTTGCAGCAGGCGGCATTGGGGCGCAACAAAACATCGATTTGCAGAGCAGAATTTCCAGCTGGCAAAACCCTCAAACAAAACCATTCCCTGAAAAGGCACTACAAAGGGAAGAACTTATTCGGGCAACCAACATGCCGGTTTCATTGAGGGCAGACGGAGCCGAAGCATTGGTGTTTACCATCGGCGACTTGACCTATTCCGTAACTGATGAAGCCAATCAAGAAGCAACAATAACCGGTTGCACGGTAACAGCTACTACTGTGACTATCCCCGCCACCGTAACTTACAACGGCGTGGAGTACAGCGTGACAGGTATTGCAGAACTGGTCTTTACCAATTGTTCGGCATTGACAGCAATCGAAGTTGCTCCTGAGAACGCCCATTACAGCTCGCTGGATGGCGTATTGTTCAACAAGGACAAAACGGTACTTGTCCAATATCCGATAGCCAAAGCGGGTAACACTTACACCATCCCAAACAGCGTGGACAGCATCGGCAACAGGGCTTTCCAGTTGTGCTCCACACTTACGCAAATAACTATTCCGGAAAATGTGACAAAGATTGGCGAATGGGCTTTCGCAGGCAGCGCACTCACGCAGGCTACCGTTCCAGGCAGTGTGACAAGCATCGGCATCGGGGCTTTCCAGGAATGCTCGGAACTGACAGAAGTTACCCTGAACTGCTCAAATCTCGGTGAGCAAATGTTCGCACTGGACTCCAAACTGACGACCGTAAATTTACAGGATAATGTAACCAGCATTGGTAATTTTGCATTCTACTCCTGCTCAGGGATTCAAGGGATAACCATTCCCAACAGTGTAAATAGCATTGGAAATTCGGCATTTTACTATTGCTCCGCACTTGCAGAAATAACCTTTCCTGAAAACTTGGCCAGCATAGGAAATTATGCGTTTGAGGGTTGCCATGCACTTACACAAATAACTATTCCCAACAACGTAACACATATCGGGGAAGGAGCCTTCTACGCCTGCGCCATGCTGGAAACAGTAACCATAGGCAACGGTGTAACCTACATGGGATTCAATGCATTTGCATATTGTGCCGCATTGACAGAAGTCAACCTGAGCTGTCCAACCATAGGCCAGCAAGCCTTTGCTGCCTGTGAAAAACTAACCACCGTCAACCTTCTGGATGGTGTGGAAAACATCGGAAGCTATGCATTCGCTTATTGCCCATTTACAACAGTAAGCATACCCAACAGTGTAACGAATATCGGATATGGAGCTTTCTACGAATGTACCACATTGACACAAGTGACCATAGGCAACGGCGTGGAAACTATTGCCCAAATGGCATTTTTCAATACCGCATTGTTAAATGATGCAAGCAACTGGACTGATAACGTATTATACATAAACAACTACCTGATTGCCGCGAATACGGACATAAGCGGCAACTATACCGTAGCGGACGACACACGGCTGATAGCAGACGGAGCATTCCAGAATTGCAGCGAACTGACAGAAGTAACCATACCGGCAAGTGTAATCGGCATAGGAGAATCTGCTTTTGCTGCTTGCAGTAAGTTAGTTGTCCTGAATGTGCAGGCAACTATCCCGCCGGTAATAACCAACAACACTTTCAACGGTGTAAGCAAAGATATCCAACTGAACGTGCCGGCAGGAAGCATGGATGCGTACATGGCCGATCCGAACTGGCAAATCCTGTTCCAGATTATAGATGGCAAGATAACCGGCACATGCGGCAATGACCTGACCTGGGAACTCGTCATTGAAACCGGTACACTCACCATTTCCGGCACAGGAAGCATGTTTGATTTTGAGATTGACAACCTGCCCGGCTGGAATCCTTACAGCGCATATATTTCAACGGTCAGCTTGCCCGAAGGTATTGAAAATATCGAGGACTACTCATTCTATCAATGTTCCGCGCTCACACAAATCAATTTCCCGAACAACATCACAAGAATTGGCGACTGGGCCTTTATGGGTTGTTCCTCACTGGCAGAAATAAACCTGAACAATGGCATAACCAATATCGGGCAATATGCATTTTCCGGCTGCTCCTCACTTAAACAAATAGACATACCGGAAACAGTAACAGAGATTGGTAATGGAGCGTTTGACGCCTGCTCCGCACTCACGGAAATAACGATTCCAGGCAAGGTGACTGACATCAGATATGGAATGTTCTATGGATGTTCCGCATTGGAACAAATCGCCCTCCACAATGAAGTAACAAGCATTGGAGACTATGCGTTCTACGAATGCAAAGCCCTAAAAAGCATAATTATCCCCGACAAGGTAACAAGCATTGGTATTATGGCATTCTGTAACTGCCAGGCACTTGAACAAATAACCATAGGGAATAACGTGACCAGTATTGGACAATCTGCATTTTATGGCTGTTTCGCGGTTAGGCAAATAATCATTCCTGAAAACGTGGCAAGCATTGGAACACAAGCATTCGACGGATGTACCGCACTCACAAAAGTAAACTGGAATGCCATCCACTGCGGAGAAACCATAAATGGTGGATACATATATCCGCCTTTCCTTAATATTGCGGCCAACATTACGGATTTTACGTTTGGTGAACAAGTGGAATACATTCCCGTCGGCTTGTGCTACGGAATGAGTGGACTTACGCAAATAACCATTCCTGAAAACGTGACAAATATTGGAACACAAGCATTCGACGGATGTACCGCACTCACAAAAGTAAACTGGAATGCTGTCCGATGTGGAGATTTCATAGATGGCGAAACATATTCACCTTTCCTTAATATTGCGGCCAACATCACGGATTTTACGTTTGGTGAACAAGTGGAATACATACCCAAGGCATTGTGCTACGGAATGGCCATTACGGAAATAACCATACCCGGCAGCGTAACAAATTTTGGGCTGCAAGCATTGGATGGTTGCTCCGCACTTACAAAAGTAAATTGGAACGCTATCCATTGTGAGCCCATTTACGCCGATGGCGGATTTTATCCTTTCTTCAATGACGCAGAAATCAACATCACGGAATTCACATTTGGTGAACAAGTGGAATATATTCCCATCGGCTTGTGCTACGGAATGACCAAACTTACGCAAATAACCATACCCGGCAGCGTAACAGAAATTGGGGATTACGCATTTCACAATTGCTCGGCCATTTCACAAATGACCGTCAAGCCCATTGTGCCGCCCGTCGTAGTATCCAGCACCTTCTATAATGTATCTCGCAACATCCCGGTATATGTTCCCGACGGCTATTTGCAAGACTATCAGAATGCTGAAGTCTGGAAAGAATTCCTGCTGCAAACCACATCGGCTACTGCTCTGCAAACAACTGCCTTGCCGGAGAGCATAAGCGTGTACGGCGGCATGTTGCACAACCCGCAGGGATTGTCCGTGAGCATCTATGACATGCAGGGACGCCATATATACAGCGGTACGGAAACCAATATAATCCAGCCCGCAGGCATATACATAGTGCGTTGCGCCGGCACAAACAGCAAAGTGATATTCTGAAAACAGGATATCTGGTAATTGTCTTATTCGGGCGGGGCGTTTCTGTTCCGCCCGAATCTTTATTTCCCGCCGTAAGGCACGGATTGCAGTGTCATGCCTTTCCAGCATCCCGCATTTGATGCAAACATTTGACACAAGGAAAGCAAACCCTGCGGATGGAAACGCACACGGTCTCGTAAGGACGCACGTTACGCTTGTATTTTCTACAAAAAAAGAGAATAGAACGCCGCAGCCGAACTGCCTTCAAGTTGACATGGACACGTTGGACGTGGCCTGTCAGGCGGAAATGACACGGCGGAAACAACAAGCCGGAAAAGAAACAATGAACAATTGGAGGAAATCTCGTAAAAATTCTACTGATTACCGTTTTACCATTCTTCCAGCCAGATCAATAGTTCCGTTTGCGCTTCCAAACAACAAAAGCAACCAATGTTGCAAAGACAACGATTGCACAAGCCATATTTCCTATCCAGCCGGGCAAGCCGAAACCCTCGGGCGCAACGAGGATATAGCACACGCTCACTGCTGTCATGAACAGTGCCGGAATAATTGCAACATAAAAATTCCTGTGCTGACGACACAGATACACTGTTATCGCCCACAGGGTAAATACGGCCAGCGTCTGGTTCGTCCATGCAAAATAACGCCACAAGATATCAAAGTTTATTTGCAAGACTACGAAAGTAAGCAGAAAAATAGGCACCGACACAAGCAGGCGTTTCCTGATCGGTTTCTGGTCTATGTGCAGGAAATCGGCGGCAATCAGACGTGCGGAACGCAAGGCTGTATCGCCCGATGTAATCGGCGCGGCAATAACGCCGAGCATGGCCAGCAATCCGCCAAACCTACCCAGCCATGTCCGGGATATTTCATCGACCACTTCCGCAGCCTTGTTGGCCGTTGGCGGCAACTCCGAAACAAACTTCTGCAATCCGTCTATTGACCCCCAAAAACTGGATGCCGCAGCCGCCCATATCAGCGCGACAACACCTTCGGCTACCATGGCACCGTAAAACACACGACGCCCGTAACGTTCGTTCTGTACACAACGCGCCATCAAGGGCGACTGTGTGGCATGAAAACCGCTAATGGCACCGCAGGCTATCGACACGAACATCATCGGGAATATGGGCAGATTGCCCGGCTGCTTGTTTTCCAAGCCATCGAACACTTCTGGTATCGGTGCGTTATTCACGAACAATGCCACCAGAATACCGACCGCCATGAACAGCAACGCAACTCCGAATATCGGATAAATACGGCCAATCAGTTTGTCGATAGGCAACAGGGTTGCAAGTACATAATATGCAAAAACGATGGCAATCCAAACCGTGACACTGATTTTCGGTGTCAAACCTGCCAACAGGCCTGCCGGTCCCGACACGAACACAGCTCCCACCAGAATCATAAGGAAGAGCGAGAATATGCGCATGGCTTGTTTGACACCGTTGCCCAGCTCCTGCCCGATCAGTTCCGGCAAGCTCGCACCGTTGGCGCGAATGGACATCATGCCGGACAGGTAGTCGTGCACCGCACCGGCAAAAATTGTCCCGAACACAATCCACAGAAAAGCCGCCGGCCCGAACATGATACCCATAATGGCACCAAAGATAGGGCCCAGACCCGCGATATTCAGAAACTGTATCAGGAATATACGCCACCAGGGCAACTGAACGTAATCAACACCATCGGAATTAGCAACAGCAGGTGTTGTGCGAGACGGATCCGCACCAAAAACTTTTTCCATGAACCTGCCGTACAAGACATAACCCGCGACAAGCAAAACCAATGCTATGACAAATGAATACATGCTTTTCTATAACTTATTTCATCAAAAACGTGAACCGATACCGGCCGTGACGAATCCCCTGCTCCCGACACCCAGTTCCAGCAGGCCGTACACCTTGTTCCCGAAACGGAAACCGGCGCAGGTAACCTGGAATGTAGGCAGGAATGTCGTATAGCGTGTCGGCTTCTCTTCCCGGGTTTCCTTGAAATATTCCCCATGATCACTACAAATGAACAAACCGGTAGCCAGACTGGAATACATGCCGAAACGCTCGCGGTTGATATATTCAAAACGGACAACAGGCTGGATGCACAGCGCATGAGCGGCATACGGGCCGTATGTGTCGCCGGTTTCCTTGTTGGACGCCTGCTTGAAGATTCCCGAATAGAAAAAGTCGCCGCCCACCTGCAACCACTTGTTGAACGCATAGTAGTAGCTCACCGAAAACACCGGCAGGGACACATTGCGGTCAATCGACAACTCGCCGGACAGCAAGCCGTAATGGCCGGTCAGCAGCAGGTTGGAAGTCAGGTTCAATAGAACAGGGTCACCAATGGCCACCTGCACATGATGGCGCGGAAAAACGTCGGCTTCCTGTTCCTGGGCTTGCACCGGCCAGTAGGCACACAGCAACATTGCGCCCACGATAACGATTCCTTGTTTTATTTTCCCCATAATGTGCGTTATTTTGATTCCTGGATATTGGGCAGTTCCAGTCCTAACCCTTTTTTCTTATCGACCACTTTCAGGACAAGTCCGAGCAGCAAAGCTGCTACACCAAGGCAAGCCAGCATGACCAACGGAGCGGTGTAGTCGTAGGAAACAGCCGCTTCTTCCGCCGTAATCAGTCCATTTTCCAAATCACTTACCAATTGCGGGTTGGTCTTGTCAAGGATTTTGCCGATAAGCAGCGGGAACAGCCACAAACCGATATTCTGTATCCAGAAAATCAGCGCATAGGCGGAGCCAATGACTTTCTGGTCCACCAGCTTGGGTACGCTCGGCCACAACGATGCCGGAACAAGCGAGAACGACGCGCCCAGCACCAAAATAGTAACATAAGCCACAATGACACCGCCTACCTGCGTGCCTTTCATTTGCGGCAGGATGAACGCAAAGGTCAGGTGGCACAGAATCAGCAGGACAGAACCGAAAATAAGCATGGTGGCCGCCTTGCCCTTATGGTCAACGACCTTGCCCAATATGGGCGTAATGCCCACGGCCAGCAAGGGGAATACCGCAAAAATGGTTTCGGCCGACTGCCGCATGTAACCCATATAACAAAACACGATGAGAAATACTACCGAACAGGCCAACAGACAATATTTCCATACTTTATTGTCGCAGAAGTTGCTGGCAAACGATGTTACCGCAACCACCAGCATAATAACGTATTGCACAATCGTAACCGCGTTGGATGCCCAGAACGAGCCTGGCTCAACCTCGGTGAACACCAGGTTGCATTGCAGCATGTTGACGGCATATTTCTGGAACGGGAATATGGCCGAATAGTAGAGCACGCACAGCAAGGCCACCAGCCAGAAACCGCCACTGGTCAGAATCTTACCGATATCGGACACCTTGAACGGATCATCCTTTTCTTCGGCTTCGCCGGTTTGCTCATCCAGTTTCCTGTCCATAAAGAAATAGACGATAAACATAATGAGGGCAATCATCAGCAGCACGACCCCGAAAGCGACCGAGCGCGAAACATCCACCACGCCGCCCAATTTGGCGAAGAAGGGCGAGAAAATCATGCAGGTTGCCACACCCAGACGTGCCAATGCCATTTCGGAACCCATGGCCAATGCCATCTCACGGCCTTTGAACCACTTGACGATACCGCGCGAAACCGTGATACCGGCCATTTCCACACCGCAACCGAAAATCATGAAGCCCACGGCCGCCACCTTGGCCGATGCCGGCATGCCTTCATAAAACGGGGAAATGCCCAGTTCGTGGAACACCGGGATGTAATTCAAATGTTCGGTAAACCATGTTTCCAGACTGCTGCCCATAAAGGCTTCGGAAACCGCATACCACTTGATGCAGGCACCGACCAGCATAACCGTGCCGGACAGCAAGGCCGTGAACCGCACGCCCATTTTGTCCAGAATGATTCCCGCAAAAATCAGGAAGAACACAAACACGTTCAGGAATGTTTCAGAGCCTTGCATCGTTCCGAAAGCCGTGGAGTCCCAACCGCGTGTGGACTGCATCAAATCCTTGATCGGCGACAGGATGTCCATGAAGATATAGGAACAAAACATGGCCAGCGCAAGCAGCAACAAAGCAATCCACCGGATGGCGGCATTGTCTCTTAAAGTCATTTTCTCTGTCATATCAATTGTATTTTAGGTTTTTGTCTATTCCGTTTCACCATATAAATCGAAGGTTTCCGCACCCGTAATGCGTACCGGATAAAATTCGCCGATTTGCAACGGTTTTTCTTTGCCTATGAGCACTTCGCCATCCACCTCGGGCGAATCGAATTCGGTGCGTCCCACAAAATATTCATCCTCTTCGCGGTCAATGATGACGCGCATTGTCTGTCCGACCTTGGCTTCGTTCACTTCGCCTGCGATTGTTTCCTGAATGGTCATGATTTCATCCACGCGCCGCTGTTTGGTTTCGTACGGGATGTCGTCCTTGTAGTGCAGGTTGGCATACGTGCCGTCCTCATCCGAATAGGCGAACGCACCCAGACGCTCAAAACGGATTTTGCGCACAAACTGCTTCAGTTCCTCCACATCCGCTTCCGTTTCGCTGGGATGGCCGAGCAGCAGCGTGGTGCGCAAATGTATGCCCGGCACTTCGGTGCGGATGCGCTCCAACAGTTCGTAGGTCTGTGCCGATGTGATGTGGCGGCGCATTTTGGCGAGCATGTTGTCGGATATGTGCTGCAAGGCGATGTCCAGGTATTTGCACACGTTGTCGCGCTCGCGCATGACCGGCAGCAAATCAAACGGGAATCCGGCGGGATAGGCATAATGCAGGCGTATCCATTCCACGCCCGGAATGTCGGACTGGCGGCTGACCAGTTCCGGCAACTTCATTTGCTTGTACAAATCCAGGCCGTAATAAGACAGGTCCTGCGCGATAATCTGGAATTCTTTCACGCCCTGGCCGACCAGCCAGCGGGTTTCGTCCAGTATTTCTTCCATCGGACGGCTTTTGTGGCGGCCGGTGATAATCGGAATGGCACAGTAGGAACATGTGCGGTTGCATCCTTCCGATATTTTCACGTAGGCGTAATGCCGTGGCGTGGTCAGCACGCGCTCCAGCTGCAAGTCGGGGCGATAAACCTTGCCCAGGTCGCTCACCAGTTCGGTATAGTTGAATTTGCCGTAAAACTTGTCCACTTCGGGAATTTCAATGCTCAGCTCTTTCAGGTAGCGTTCCGACAGGCAGCCCATGACAAAAAGCTGCTTCACCTTGCCGCGTTTGCGGCGTTCGGCAAAATGCAGAATTGTCTCAATACTTTCTTCCTTGGCGTCGCCGATAAAGCCGCAGGTATTCACCACGACGATTTCGCCATCCGGACGCTCGGCATCGTGCCGCACCCGATAACCCGCCGCCTGCAACTGGCGCATCAAATGTTCCGTATCCACCAGATTCTTGGAGCAGCCCATGGTTATCAAATCGACCGTCATCATTATTCTCTGTTTTTAAAGGGTTGGTAAACTCATTCCGGTTATTTTGCGGTACAAATCAAGCGCATACACGTCCGTCATGCCGGAGATATAGTCCAAAACCGCCTGTATCTTGCCGAAAGGCGAGTTGGCCTGCACGTCATACTGTTCGGGTATGCGCATCAGGAATTGTTTGGAATAAGCCTTTTGCGGATTGAAAACGGCCTGCATCAGCTCTTCCAGCAACATGTATATGATTTTGTAACCTGCCAGTTCCACGTCCAGCACTTCCTGCGAGCGGTAAATACGCTCGAAGGCCACTTTGGAACATGCCTCGTAGGCTGTCCGCAGGCGGCTGTCCATACATTTGATAAGGGGCGTGTCGAACGTACCGGCCAGCAGTTCCGCCTCATGCTCAACAAAGGTCTGCGCACACGCACCGACCAGCTCGCCGACGACAGCCGAACGCAAATAGGCTATCTGTTCGTTACGGTCCTGCACGACCTGCATCACATCGCGCTTGTGTGCCTGATTATCCGGTGTAAGGAATTGCATCAGCAAATCAATGGTCTGCTCCGTAGTGAGCAGGCGGAGTTTGTGTGCATCTTCCAAATCCATAAGCTGGTAACAAATGTCATCGGCCGCCTCCACAAGGAACACCAGCGGATGCCGTGCATAGCAGTCCTGTTTCCCGGCACAATGTGCTATACCCAATTCATCCGCAATGCGCCCATAAGAACCGGATTCTGTCGTAAAAAAGCCGAATTTTCCTTTGCCGCCCGCATGTACCGATGCATAGGGATACTTCACGATGGAAGCCAACGTACTGTACGTAAGCGCAAATCCGCCTGCACGACGGCCCTTGAACTGGTGTGTCAACAAGCGGAAAGCATTGGCGTTGCCCTCAAAACAAACGCAATCTTGCCATTGCCCGGGTGTCAGGAGGTTTTTCCACTCCGCACCTTTGCCTTCCGAAAAATAAGTTTCAATGGCTTTTTCGCCCGAATGCCCAAAAGGCGGATTACCCATGTCGTGCGCCAGACAGGCGGCAGATACGATAGTGCCGATTTCGTCCATGCAAAGCACCGGCGCGTCTGAACTGCCCTTCAACATTTCCGACACGCGCCGGCCAATGGACCGTCCGACACAACTCACCTCCAGGCTGTGCGTCAAACGGTTGTGCACAAAAATATTGCCCGGCAACGGGAATACCTGCGTCTTGTTCTGCATACGCCGGAATGGTGCCGAAAAAATCAGCCGGTCATAATCGCGCTGAAACTCGTTGCGGACATCCTTGTGGGGATTATGATACTCCTCCATGCCGAAACGTTTGGCCGACAAAAGCGTTCGCCAGTTCATGAGCGTTCTCCTTTCCGGCGCTCCCGTGCCGCAGCACGGGCGGCCACACGGGCTTTATAGTCGGCACGCATCTGCTGCGCACCCGACAGTTTTTTCTTTTTACGCTTGCCTTGCTGGGATGCGGATGGTCCGTTCCTGAAAACCATTCCGTTCTGTATGAGATCTTCTATTTCCATTATTTGCGGTAAAAATCGTGCAAAGATACAAAAAAATCCGCTATTTGTCAGGTATGTGATAACGTTTCAGCTCTTTATGCAACAATTTGTCTTTGCCGCCGGTTATCCGGTCAAGCAATTCATGAAAACGCGGGCCGTGATTCATCTCCACCGTGTGGCACAACTCGTGCAAGATAACATAGTCTATCAGATAGCCGGGCAAGAGCAACAGGTAGAATGACAGATTCAGGTTTTTCCGCGCTGAACAACTGCCCCAGCGACTATGCGAAGACTGTATTTTCAGTCCGGCATAACGGAATCCGTGCTGGGCTGCCAGCTCTGCCACACGTGCAGGCAAAACACGTTTGGCTTCCTTACGGAGAAAATGGTTTATGCCTTTCCAGAAAACGGGCTGCAAATCGGACGCGGACAACAGCTGCGGATAAAACATCTGCAGGCAACCGTCGGCAAAGCGGAAACGCACCGACTTCAGGCCCGCATCGGGCAGGGCTTCCGCTACAAAAGTCAGCGTGTGCAAAGGCCGCCCCGGTTCTATTGTCGGAACAAGCGCCGCACGTTTTTGCAAACGCTGCTGCCTGGCTTCTATTTCCTCTGCGTGTTGGGCCACAAATTGCTCCGCAACCGACAACCGCATCCCCAAGGGCACCGACACACGGATATGCGTCGCACTGATGCGGATACACACCGAACGGGCACGAGAACTGTATATGTACTCCACTTTTTCCACAGCCGCAAAGATAACTAAATTGAAAACAGAAAGAAAAATTTATTCTCCGTAAAGGCACAGTATCCACACCCGGACATGCAGACACAATGGGAGCACAAGCAACCTTTTATTCCCGACGATTTTTACCGGAACCAACAAAAAGACGACACAAATACCGGCTTATCTGTTTTTTTATATTACCTTTGCAGCATAAAACTCAACAACAGAACCATTGTCCACATGAAAACGAAACTTTTAACCATTTCAGTATTCGCAATTATGCTGACTGCTTGTAACCAAAACGGTAAAAACCCGTTTCTTGAAGCGTATGACACGCCTTATGGCGTTCCGCCCTTTGACAAAATCCGTACGGAACACTACATGCCCGCCTTTGTTGAAGGCATGAAACAACAGACGGCCGAAATCGAAGCCATAGCCGAAAATCCGGAGGAACCGACGTTTGCCAACACCATTGAAGCAATGGAATACAGCGGCGAAACGCTCAACAAAGTCGCTTCCGTGTTCTTCAACCTCTATTCGGCCGATACCAACGACGAACTGGAACAAATTGCCGTCGAAGTATCGCCCATGCTGTCCGAACACAGCGACAACATCACCATGAACGAAAAACTTTTTGTACGCATCAAGACCTTGCACGAGAAGCGCGAAACACTCGGACTGAACACCGAACAGTTGCGCCTGCTGGAAGAAACCTACCGGCAATTCATCCGGCAGGGTGCCGACCTTGATGATGAGAAAAAAGCCCGTTTGCGCGAAATAAACAAGGAGCTGGGGCTGGCCGAACTGCAATTCGGACAAAACGTCCTGGCCGAAACCAACGCCTACCAGAAATTCGTGGACAACGAAGCCGACCTGGCAGGACTGCCCGAAAACATCAAACAGGCTGCCGCCGAAGAAGCCGCTGCCGCCGGACAACCCGGCAAATGGCTCTTCACACCAAAACAGTCGAGCTACATCCCCGTGCTGCAATACGCCGAAAACCGCAACTTGCGACGCGACCTGCTGATGGCCTACACCACCCGCGCCAACCATGACAATGAAAACGACAACAAAGCCGTTATCAACCGCATCATGCAACTGCGCGTGGAGCGGGCGCAACTGTTCGGCTTCGATACGCCGGCTGCCTATATCCTGGACGACACCATGGCCAAAACGCCCAAAACAGTCAATGATTTCCTGGCTTCCGTGTGGGCACCCGCACTGAAATGCGCCAAGGCCGAAGCCGCCGAGTTGCAGAAACTCATGGATGCCGAAGGCAAAGGCGAAAAACTGGAACCGTGGGACTGGTGGTTCTATGCCGAAAAACTGCGCAAGCAGAAGTATGATCTGAACGAAGAAGACCTGAAACCTTATTTCCAACTGGAAAACGTACGCGCCGGAGTGTTCGGACTGGCCAACAAACTCTACGGCCTGCAATTCCGCCAGCTGGATGACATGCCGGTCTATAATCCCGATGTGGAAGTGTTTGAGGTAACCGACTCCGACGGATCACTCATAGGCGTACTCTACACCGACTATTTCCCCCGGCCGGGAAAACGTGCCGGAGCATGGATGAGCAACCTGACCGACCAGTATGTCCGTGACGGCGTGAACCATCGCCCGGTCATTATCAACGTGGGCAATTTCACCAAACCCATGGAAGGCAAGCCTTCACTGCTCACCATGGATGAAGTGGAAACCATGTTCCACGAGTTCGGACACGCCCTGCACGGCCTGCTGAGCCAATGTACCTACAAAAGCCTGTCCGGAACCAACGTAGCCCGCGACTTTGTGGAGTTGCCCTCGCAGTTGATGGAAAACTGGTGCTACGAACCGGAAGTAATGCGTACCTATGCCAAACACTACCAGACCGGCGAAATAATTCCCGACAGCCTGATAGAAAAAATACAGAACGCACGCAAGTTCAACCAGGGATTTGTCATGACCGAGCTGCTGTCCGCTTCCATTCTGGATATGGACTGGCACATGCTCAACACAACCAGTCAAGTGGACGTCAATGCCTTTGAAAAGGCATCGCTCGACAAAATGGGCATGATTCCGCAAATCATCGTGCGCTATCGGAGCACCTACTTCAACCATATCTTTACCACCGGATATGCCGCAGGCTATTACAGCTATACATGGGCCGCCGTGCTGGACAGCGACACATTCGAGGCCTTCCGCGAAACCGGCAATCTGTTCAACCAGGCTGTTGCCACATCGTTCCGCAAAAACGTGCTCGAACGCGGCAATACGGAAGACCCCATGACGCTCTATCTCCGCTTCCGCGGCAAACAACCCGACTCCAGATACCTGCTGGAAAAAAGAGGCCTGCTGTGAAAAACGCCTTCCTGAATATTCCAAGACCGAACATGCCCATCAGCATCCTGTTGCTGATGGGCTGTCTGGCCATGTGGCTGCCCGACTTCCTGATGCCGCCTGACACGACAGGCTCTTTCACCATTAGCCTGCCCATAAACTACACCTTCCGTTGCAGCATATATGTACAGCTGGGAGTATCGCTGGCCATGACATTGCTGAACGGGCTGTTCATAGCCGGACTAATGGTACGATTCGGCATACAACGGAAATGGAGCATAGTGCCCCTGCTGCTCTACACACTCTTCATCAGCGCATGCCCGGCCGGCCGCCAGGCCCCTGAAGCGCAGTTTTCCATCATGCTCATGTGCGCTACACTGGCACTCACCAAGGAAACATTCAAAAACACGCTGGCCGTGGAACACGCCTTTCTCTGCGGATTACTCATAACAGTAGCCGCCATGTTCCTGCCCGACATGCTATGGTTCTTACCCATGCTGTGGATTGCCTTTATGCTGGAACGGGCTTTTTCACTGCGCATGTTGCTCGCTTCGTGCATCGGGACATGTGCCGTTGTGGCCTTCTGGATAGCCTACCTGGCATGGTATCATTGCTTCGGACTTTTTGGCGAGGCGCTGGCGGACTTGCTGCACCGGACCCTGCCCGACACAAAAGCGCTCTACATGCAGGATGCCTATTTCCTGATGCTCCTCTTTGCCGGCAGCTTCGGAATCATCAGCTACTACTCGAACATTTACCGCGAATCCACACCCACACGGGCCATACTGGCCGTGACAATCATGTTTTCGTTCATAACCATACCCATGCTGTTTTTCCCGGCTGCCAATGCCGTTTCCGAGTTTCCGCTACTGGCATTGTGGGTCAGCATACACGGCGCCTACCTGTGTCTGTCGGGACAAACCGCCTCACGTTCCGTGTGGTGCCTGTTCATCCTCATCCTGAGCATAACCGCATGGCTTATTTTGTAGCAGACAATGGACTCACTTATTACCCTCGGCTATTTCGGGCTGTTCCTGGCAGCATTCCTGGCAGCAACCATACTCCCGTTCAGTTCCGAAGTCGTGTTTACAGGCGTACTCTTTGCCGGCCTTGACCCCTGGGGATGCGTCATTGCCGCTACACTCGGCAACTGGCTCGGCGGACTGACCTGCTACTGGCTCGGCCTGCTGGGCAAGATAGAATGGATAGAAAAATACATGCGCATAAAAAAGGAAAAGATTGACCGGTTCCAGGAAAAAATACGCAAATACGGCGACTGGTTCGCCTTTTTCTCCTTTCTGCCCGGCATAGGCGACATTATTGCCGTGGCTTCCGGCTTTTTCCGATGCAACTTTTACATCGTGGCCGGCTCCATGCTCGCCGGCAAGTTCATACGCTACGTCGTCTGGATGTACTTTAACGGACTGTTCCTGTGACAATGCGGACAGAATTCACCGCCTGATTTTTATTTTTTACAACTCCATAAAAAATATGTATCTTTGCCGGATTAAGAAAAAAACATGCAACCTTTGATTTTTCAATTCACTAAACAAACTAAAATATAAGTTATGGCAGAAAAAAAATTGAATTTACTGGCTGATTTTCCGGCCATTTCCACACAGGAATGGATGGATAAAATCATTGCCGACCTGAAAGGCGCCGACTTCAACAAGAAGCTCGTATGGCGCACGACGGAAGGTTTCGACGTGATGCCTTTCTACCGCGCCGAAAACCTGGAAGGCCTGGAAACCAAAGATTCCGCACCGGGAAAATTCCCATACGTCCGCGGAACCAAAGACAACAACACCTGGTACATACGCCAGAACATTGACGCCTCGGATGCCGCGGCTGCCAATGCCAAAGCGCTGGAAATCCTCGACAAAGGCATTGACTCCATTGGCTTCAAGCTGAACAAGAAAGCACTGAGCGCCGATTACATTGCCACCCTGCTCAACGGCATTTATGCCGACTGCGTAGAGCTGAACTTCACCGTCTGCATCCGCAAGTGCGCCGAACTGGCCACGCTGCTGACCGACTACTTCACCCAAAAAGGCTACGACCTCTCAAAACTGAACGGCTCCATCAACTGCGACCCCATTAACCGCATGCTGCTGAAAGGCAAAAAACTGGATGCGGACATGGTCGGCAACCTCGTAAAACAAACCGTGGAAGCCGGCAAGGCCCTGCCCAACTACCGCATGCTCGGCGTCAACGCCGTAAGCCTGAACAATGCAGGCGCATACGTTTCCCAGGAGCTGGGCTATGCACTGGCTTGGGGAGCACAATACATGACCATGCTCACCGAAGCCGGACTGACAGCCGACGAAGCCGCCAAAGCCATCAAGTTCAACTTCGGCATAGGCGGAAACTACTTCTTCGAGATTGCCAAGTTCCGTGCCGCACGCATGCTCTGGGCCGACATTGTAAAAGCCTACAATCCCGCATGCGACTGCGCCGCCAAGATGCACGTACACGCGGAAACATCTCTGTTCAACAAAACCATCTTCGATGCGCACGTAAACCTGCTCCGCACACAGACGGAAGCCATGAGCGCAACCCTCGGCGGCGTTGATTCACTCACCGTGAACCCCTTCGACATTACCTACAAGGCATCCGACGACTTTTCCGAGCGCATTGCACGCAACCAGCAACTCCTGCTGAAGGAAGAATCGCACTTCGACAAGGTTGTTGACCCGGCAGCAGGCTCCTATTATCTGGAAAACCTCACTGCCAAGATAGCCGAACAGGCCTGGAAAATATTCCTTGACATTGAAAACACCGGCGGATTCTTTGCAGCCGTGGAAAACGGCACCGTGCAGGCCGCCATCAGAGCCACCTCGGAAAAACGCCAGAAAGACGTGGCCAGCCGCAAGGAAATCTATGTCGGCACCAACCAGTTCCCGAACTTCAACGAAGTGGCCGGCGACAAAATAACCAAGGAATCCTGCCAATGCAACTGCGGATGCTCCACCGAAACGGGCACAGACACCTTGCCGACCGCACGTGCCGCCGAACAGTTCGAAGCACTGCGTCTCGCTACCGAAGCCTCCGGCAAACGTCCCAAAGCCTTCATGCTCACCATTGGAAACCTGGCCATGCGACTGGCACGCGCGCAGTTCTCCTGCAACTTCTTTGCCTGCGCAGGCTACGAAGTGATTGACAACCTCGGCTTCCAGACCGTGGAAGAAGGCGTCGCCGCCGCACAGAAAGCCAATGCGGACATCATCGTGCTCTGCTCCAGCGACGACGAATATGCCGAACTGGCACCCGCTGCCTACAAAGCCATTGGAGGCAAGCAAATATTCGTGGTTGCAGGTGCGCCCGCATGCATGGACGACCTGAAAGCTGCAGGCATAGAAAACTTCATACACGTAAAAGTAAACGTGCTGGAAACCCTGCAGGCCTTCAACAAGCAGCTGATAAACAAATAAAAAAACAATAAATCAAGTTGCAGGCCTGCCTGCGGCTTAATATTGAACAGACAATATGAAACCAGATTTTAACAATATCGATATCAAGCACGTTGCCGCCTCGAAATCCGAAACGGGCAACGCCGAAAATTGGCTGACACCGGAACAGATTCCCGTCAAGCCGATTTATACCGCCGAAGATTTGGCTGGTATGGAACATCTGAATTATGCTGCCGGACTTCCGCCTTTCCTGCGCGGCCCGTACAGCGGCATGTACCCCATGCGCCCATGGACCATCCGACAGTACGCCGGATTCTCCACCGCCGAAGAATCGAACGCATTCTACCGCCGCAACCTCGCATCCGGCCAGAAAGGCCTTTCCGTTGCCTTTGACCTGGCCACACACCGCGGATACGATGCCGACCACGAACGCGTTGTCGGCGATGTAGGAAAAGCAGGCGTATCCATCTGCTCCGTGGAAGACATGAAAGTGCTCTTCGATGGCATACCACTGAACAAAATGTCCGTGTCCATGACCATGAACGGAGCCGTGCTCCCCATCATGGCCTTCTATATCAACGCCGGACTGGAACAGGGCGCCAAACTGGAAGAAATGGCCGGAACCATACAGAATGATATTCTGAAAGAATTCATGGTGCGCAACACCTACATCTATCCGCCCAAATTCTCCATGAAAATCATTGCCGACATCTTCGAATATACCTCGAAGAACATGCCCAAGTTCAACTCCATTTCCATTTCGGGCTACCACATGCAGGAAGCCGGCGCCACAGCCGACATTGAGCTTGCATATACCCTGGCCGACGGATTGGAATACCTGCGTGCAGGTGTCAATGCCGGCATGGACATTGACTCGTTCGCGCCGCGCCTGTCGTTCTTCTGGGCCATCGGCATGAACCACTTCATGGAAATTGCCAAAATGCGTGCAGCACGCATGCTCTGGGCCAAAATCGTGAAACAGTTCAACCCCAAGAACCCGAAATCGCTCGCATTGCGCACACACAGCCAGACATCCGGATGGTCGCTGACCGAACAGGACCCGTTCAACAACGTAGGCCGCACCTGTATCGAAGCCATGGGCGCCGCATTGGGACACACCCAGTCGCTCCACACCAACGCACTGGACGAGGCTATCGCACTGCCGACCGACTTCTCGGCACGCATTGCACGCAACACACAGATTTATATCCAGGAAGAAACCAAGATATGCAAGGAAATAGACCCGTGGGCAGGTTCTTACTACGTGGAATCGCTCACCAACGAAATCGCCGAGAAAGCGTGGGCCCATATCGAGGAAATCGAGAAACTGGGCGGCATGGCAGCAGCCATCGAAACCGGCATTCCGAAAATGCGTATCGAAGAAGCCGCCGCACGCACACAGGCACGTATCGACTCCGGCAGCCAGAAAATCATTGGTGTGAACGAATATCGTCTGGAACACGAAGACCCGATTGACATCCTGGAAGTGGACAACACCGCCGTGCGCAAACAACAGATTGAAAGACTGAAACAGCTCCGCGCAAACCGCGACAACGAAGCCGTTAAAAAAGCACTTGCAGCCATTACCGAATGCGCACGCACCGGACAGGGAAACCTGCTCGAGCTCGCCGTAGAAGCCGCACGCGTACGTGCTACGTTGGGCGAAATTTCCGATGCCTGCGAAGCTGTTGCAGGACGTTACAAAGCAACCATTAGAACCATCTCAGGCGTGTACAGCTCAGAAACCAAAAACAGCGAAGACTTTAAGAAAGCCTGCGCCATGACAGCCGAATTTGCCAAGAAGGAAGGCCGTCAGCCACGTATCATGATTGCAAAAATGGGACAGGACGGACACGACCGCGGCGCAAAAGTCGTTGCTACCGGTTATGCCGACTGCGGATTCGACGTGGACATGGGACCCTTGTTCCAGACACCCGCCGAAGCAGCCAAACAGGCCGTTGAAAACGACGTGCACGTAATGGGCGTCTCCTCGCTTGCCGCAGGACACAAAACACTGATACCCCAAGTGATTGAAGAACTCAAAAAACTCGGCCGCGAAGACATCATCGTCATTGCGGGAGGCGTTATCCCCGCACAAGACTATGACTTCCTCTACAAAGCCGGCGTAGCAGCCATCTTCGGTCCGGGAACCAGCGTTACCAAAGCTGCAATCACCATTATGGATATTCTTCTCAACGAAGAATAAGCACCGCATAGGGCAAAATGCCCTGCATGACAGAAGCCCCCGCCCGCAGCTGCCGGACGGGGGTTTTTGCATGAGAAAAGGAGGAAAGGAAATGCAAGGCTTGTGTTTTATTTCCTGAATTCAGTACTTTATTGTATATTTGTGGCTGGTATATTTAGAATTCTTATGGATACGACTTTGTCCAATATACATTTATCTGATTTCCCCGAGAAGATTTCCATAACGGAAACTTCTGGTGGAAAAGTTCAAATACATATGTATGGACCTAAATCTTATGATAACCAATTGGCTGTAATTACACACTACTTGCACAATCGTGAATTTGCTAAAGACTTTTTCATAGAGTTGGCTCAAAAGTATTTAAAAGAATACTTGGAATACAAGCTTCCCAAAATGGAAGTTACAAGGAACATATTGTGTGAACCTTTACAAGCGGGATTGTTCAATGATTTTTTTCAAATACCTTTTCCAGATCCGGGAAATTATAAATTTACTTTCATAGATTTGTTTGCAGGAATGGGAGGATTTCGATTGGCCATGCAAGCACAAGGGGGAAAATGCATTTTTTCTTCAGAATGGAATCCTTTTGCCCAAAAGACATATTTAGCAAATTTTGGAGAAATGCCTTTTGGAGATATTACCAAAGAGGAAATAAAAAAATATATTCCCGATCATTTTGATGTGTTGTGTGCAGGATTTCCTTGCCAACCATTTTCTATAGCTGGAGTGTCCAAGAAAAAAAGTTTAGGAAGGGAAACCGGTTTTCGGGATACGACACAAGGAACTTTGTTTTTTGATGTGGCTGAAATCTTAAGCCGTCATAGGCCGAAAGCCTTTTATTTGGAAAATGTTAAAAATTTAGTGTCCCATGATAAAGGAAATACTTTCAGAGTGATTCAATCTACATTAGAAGAGTTGGAATATTCCATACATTATAAGGTCATGGATGGTAAAGATTATGTGCCGCAACATAGAGAGCGTATAATGATTGTTGGCTTTGATAAGAGACGTTATCAAGGGCAAGAGAAATTTGAATTTCCTACGACGAATAATTCAACTAAGAAAATTCGAGAGATTTTGGAAACTGATCCAGATCCCAAATACACCCTTTCTGATAAATTGTGGAATTATTTGCAAGATTATGCAGAGAAACATCGAGCTAAAGGTAATGGATTCGGTTTTGGCTTAGTGGATTTAGATGGCATAAGTCGTACTCTTAGTGCAAGATATTATAAAGATGGTTCAGAAATATTGATTCCACAAAGAAAAGGAATGAATCCCAGACGTTTGACCCCTAGAGAATGTGCTCGTTTGATGGGATATCCAGATGAGTATATTATAAATAAAGTCTCTGATGTGCAAGCATACAGGCAGTGTGGCAATTCTGTCATTGTTCCACTTATTGCAGCCGTTTCCGAACAACTAGTCAAAACAATGCTGAAAAAATAATTTTATGAGTGATCTATTAAATAGCGTAATTGAAAAAGTACAAAATGCCAAACACGCATTTTGTCGTTTTATTACAGCAAACGATACAGGGAAAAATGGTTCGCATCAAGCTGGTTTTTATATTCCCAAGTGTGCGGCTCCTCTTTTATTTGACATTCCTGGCGTAAAAGGAGAGAATAAAGATAAACTTGTAAAGGTAAAGTGGCAGGATGACTTCATAACTGACAGCCGTTTTATCTATTATGGGCAAGGTTCACGCAACGAGTATCGCATTACTCGTTTTGGAAAAGCATTCCCTTTCTTTGAAGAAGAAAACGTAGGTGATTTACTGATTATTGCACAGCAAAGTAACGATTATTACTATGGCTTTGTTTTACAATCTGATCAGGATATTGATGACTTTTTTGCATTTTTCAATCTTTCATCGGAAAAGACCAACCAGTTGATAGATATTTCACAATCTGTATCTCTTGAAGAACGGTTGAGTGTAGAGATTCAACATATTGTTTCTTTATATAAAGATTTTCCGGAAACGATACAAATGGCTAAATTGGCCAGAGATATTTATAATAGCATTCATAAAGTTACAGATTCCAAAATTTGTGATAATCCCGATTCCCATTTGCTAAAATGGTTTGATACGGAATATTGCTTGTTCCGAAGTTTTGAAGAAAAGATATATGCTCCGGTTTATAGCAAGCCATTTACCAATTGCCAAGAATTGGTAAAGTTTTCTAATGTCATTCTGAACCGACGTAAATCACGTGCAGGGAAATCTTTGGAACATCATCTCGCGACTATATTTTCAGCTGCTAAATTGGAATTTGAAGAACAGGTTATTACAGAGGATAATAAGAAGCCTGATTTCATATTTCCTAATGGAGAGTCTTATCATAATTTACTGTTTCCTGCAGAAAACTTAGTTTTTCTTGGAGCTAAAACGACTTGCAAAGATCGATGGCGCCAAGTATTGAATGAAGCTAACCGTATTGATACTAAATATCTGTTTACTATGCAACAAGGAATTTCCAAGAACCAGCTATTGGAGATGAAACATGAACATGTAAAATTGGTGGTTCCTGAATCATACAAAACATCATTTGCAAAAGAATGCCAAACAGACATCGAAACGTTAGCTACATTTATAGCAATGGTCAAATCTAAACAGGAGTCACGTCCTATTTATTCTGTTTAGCCTTTGATTCCCCATACCCCGCTTCTCCCTCGGCTGCCAGGCTGGGGGAATTTTCTTCCATTTCGTATGCTTTAAGCGGCTTCGGCTTGAAGCGTTCCAAGTAAACATGATTGATCCAATATTCCATTTCCAACAAAGTCTGTTCGCGGACAGCAGGTTTCAACTGACATTCCCAAATGGTCATTACCCGCCAGCCCATTTTCTTCAATTCTGCTTTGTTTTGTTCATCCCGTTGCTTGTTCCGTTCGATTTTCTTCTTCCAGAAGTCCGTGTTGCTGTGTGGGATATGGCTGTCCGCCTCGTGACCGTGCCAAAAACAGCCGTGGACGAAAATCACGATGCCGTATTTGCGCAATACAATGTCGGGCGTGCCCGGCAACTTCTTCACATTCTTGCGATAGCGGTAGCCCCGGTGGTACAAGTAGCGGCGGACGATAAGTTCCGGTTTCGTGTCCTTGCTTTTGATCCTCGCCATGACGGCCGATCGTTTCTTTTTGTCCCAAATATCCATGCTGTATATCTTTGGAGCAAATGTAATAATTTTGTGAAAGAAGTGGAAACATCTCACATTAAATCTATTATAAGGAATCCGTCACAATTGATAATTAATAAAATCTCAAAAAAGAATCCATATTCGGAACTTTTCCAGATATTATTTGTTATATATAAAAACATTTATAAAGCTATGAATAAACTTTTCAATTCAGTTTGCTGCATGATTTTATGTGCTCTCGGCCTTTCGGCCTGCAACAACGACAACATTAACACAAGCACGGTGGCTGAGCTTGACCTGACACGCTTTGCCGGACAATGGTATGAAGTTGCGCGGTTCGACCACAGCTTTGAACGCGGTCTGGTGGGCTGCATGGCAACCTACACCATAAACGATGACGGCACAATCAAGGTTCTCAACACTGGTTACAAAGACTCGTTCGACGGTAAATATAACGAAGCCGTGGGCAAGGCACGCCGCCCGAACGATGCCGAACCCGGCAAGCTGGAAGTGGCCTTTTTCTGGAATTTCTATTCCCCCTACAACGTCATGGAACTGGCCGACGATTACCGCTACGCCTTGATTGGCAGCAAGAAGAGCAAATATCTCTGGATTCTGAGCCGCACGCCAAAATTAAGCGGCGCAGACATGGACTATCTGCTGACAAGCGCACAGAACCGCGGCTACAACACAAATGAACTTATCTGGGTAGAACAGAAAGATGAATAAATTGGTTAGACTTGACAGAAACCGTCTGCTTGTGTATTCTTGCACAGGCGGACGGTTTTGTTTATAGTCCTGGAAACCGGCGCAAAAACTGGGAAAATACAATTTTGATACACAAATCTGTACAACAAAAACTATTTTTCCGGTTTTTTTGTTACATTTGCCCTCTCTTTTCAAAAAAACATTAACACAGGCGTTATGAAGGTTTTTTGTACTACCGTATTGGCTCTGATGATTGCCGTTTCCGGCATACAGGCACAAGGCATTGAGACATTTTCAAACAACGAGAATACCGGCAGTTCTTACACAACCAGCATCTCATGGACCGGTGACAACAGACTGACTTGGACAGCCACAAATGCACGAAGCGACCAAGAAATCAACGGCAAAACTGTTTGCCTGAAAAATGGTAAAATAACCGGCAATTTGACCACCGCACAACAAGCTGCCGGTGTAGGCACGGTGTCGTTTAAATATTCCATTCCCTTTTCCGATGAGGACATAAAAATAACCTTGTCCATTACGGTGGGCAGCACGAGCGTAAGCGCTGTCAATGCAGCTACGTTGGAACAAGGCCAGGTGTATGAAGTCAGCAATTTTCCCGTAAATGCGCCTTCGGGCACAACCATCATACTCGAAAACGCGACAAGTGCACGTGTAACCATCGATGATTTGGAATGGACAGCCTATTCCGGCGGCCCGCAGCCCGAACCCGGCACGCTGGCTGCACCAACGGCCGCTGCCGCTACCAATGTCGGTACAAACAGCTTCACGGCCAACTGGAGCGCAGTGCAGAACGCGACAAGCTACAGCCTTTCCGTATGGCAGGCCGGCAATGACCAGGAAATAGATGCTTCGCCCTACACCACCTCCGCAACCAACTATACGGTTACGGGACTGGCAAGCAACACAACCTATTATTACAACACCACGGCCAGCGCAAACGGATATACCACCTCGCAGCCGTCAAACACCATCACCGTAACCACAACGGGCAATACGGCGGCCAATCCTTACTACGCATCGGCTGATGGACGCGCAGGAACCGACCTCATAAACGCCTTGCAGGATATTATCAGCGAAGGACATCAGGTCACATCATACGACGGTCTGTGGACAGCCTTTCGCAAGACGGACAACACGGCCGACGGACGCGTGTGGGACATGTATTCCAACTGTACATTCACGTGGGGCAGCGACCAGTGCGGAAACTACAAAAACGAATGCGACTGTTACAACCGCGAGCACAGTGTGCCCAAAAGCTGGTTCGGCGATGCCAAGCCTATGTATTCGGACATCGTGCATTTGGTCCCGACCGACGGTAAAGTGAACGGCATGCGCAGCAACTATCCCTTCGGTGAGGTCGGCAGCGCAACCTATACATCCGACAACGGCTGCAAACTCGGCTCATCCAGCTTCAGCGGCTATTCAGGCAGGGTTTTCGAACCGGTAGATGAATACAAGGGCGATTTTGCACGGATTTATTTCTACATGGTAACGCGCTACCGCAACATTAACTTTACGCAGGCGGAAGGGGGAAAAGTCATGTTCACCTATTCCGGGGGCACGGCCGGCCTGACCACCTACGCAACAAACCTGCTGCTCAAATGGCATCGCGAAGACCCTGTCTCCGACAAGGAAACGGACCGGAACGACGGCATTGAGGACGTGCAGGGCAACCGGAATCCCTATGTGGACTATCCCGAACTGGCCGAATACATTTGGGGAACAAACAAAGGCGAAACATGGCACATGTCGGGCACGGGCATTGTTACCACCATCGGCAACAAACATGAGATACTCTCGCAGATTACCGTCTCGGACGGTATAATCTCCCTCAGGGCCACCGACATGAACACAAAAGTAGGATACTCCATTTACGGTATTGACGGGAAACGCCTGATGCAAGGCAGCTTCCGCGGACAGACCGCAATAGCCACAAGCCACCTCGGCAAAGGCCTTTACCTGCTGCAGGCAAATACGGACACCGGATGCAATGTCCACAAACTGTTGCTCCCATAAATCCGCAACAACCCGAATTCATGGAAGAACCGACCACAAACCGCCTGAACATAAAACAGTGGGCAGCCGAAGACCGCCCGCGCGAAAAACTCATTGCCAAAGGCACGAACGCGCTCAGCAATGCGGAACTGCTGGCCATACTAATCGGCTCCGGCAACACGGAAGAAACCGCTGTCGGACTTGCGCGCCGCATTCTGAAAGAAAACGACAACAGTCTTGACGAACTCGCGCGGCTCAACGTGCAGCAACTGTGCAAACGCTTCAAAGGCATCGGCATGGCCAAGGCCGTAACCATAGTGGCCGCACTGGAAATAGGCCGCCGCAGGCGGAACACCACCGCCAGACGCACGCAAATCAAAAACTCGCAGGATGCGGGAGAGTTGTTCGCGCCACTGCTGGGCGACCTGCCCCATGAAGAAACCTGGATGGCACTGCTTAACCATGCCAGCTACGTTATCGAACTGCAGAAAATCAGCCAGGGCGGACTCTCGGCCACCATTGTAGACATACGGCTCATCATCAAAGCCGCACTCGACAAAAACGCCACCCGCCTGATTCTGTCGCACAACCATCCATCAGCCAACCCCGCCCCCAGCCGCGAGGACATGGCACTGACAAGCAAACTGAAGGAAGCATGCAGGCTGTTCGACATAGACCTGCTTGACCACATCATCATTGCCGGCAACGAAACATACAGCTTTGCCGACAACAACCTGCTGTAACCGGCCGGGAACGGACTTGCCCGCTTTCGGAATCGGGAAAAAAAACATATCTTTGCCGACAAGACAAAACAACCTATTCCTTTCGGCAAACTTCTAACGCAATATGCTACAAGTAAACCACGTAAGTAAACAATACGCCGGACACAAAGCCCTGGATGACGTCAGCCTGCATGTCCCGGCACACAGCATTTACGGACTGCTCGGTCCCAACGGCGCCGGCAAGACAACCCTGATACGCATAATCAACACCATTACCGGCCCCGACAGTGGCGAAGTGCTCCTGAACGGCAGACGCATCACACCCGACGACGCACTACACATTGGCTACCTGCCCGAAGAACGCGGACTGTACAAGAAAATGAAAGTAGGAGAACAGGCTCTGTTCCTGGCACGCCTCAAAGGCATGAGCAAGAACGATGCACTGAAAGCGCTGAAATACTGGTTCGAAAAACTCGAAATACAGGCCTGGTGGGACAAGAAAGTGGAAGAGCTGTCCAAAGGCATGGCGCAAAAAGTGCAGTTCATTACCACCGTACTGCACGAACCCGAACTGCTTATCCTGGATGAGCCTTTCTCTGGCTTCGACCCTGTCAATGCGGAACTTATCAAGAAGGAAATACTGGCTTTGCGCGACAAAGGCACCACCATTATCCTCTCCACACACAACATGGCCTCCGTAGAAGAACTTTGCGAGAACATCTCGCTGATAAACCAATCACACATAGTGCTTCAGGGCAATGTGGAAGAAATCCGTGCAGCACATTCCACCAATACTTTCCTGCTGGCCACACACGACACGCTCGCTGCCGAAAATCTGGCAACCGAAGGCATTGTAATAACTCCACAAAACGGCAAAAACAAACTGAACAGATACGCCATCAGCAAACCGGCAGACATGTCCAACAACAAGCTGCTCGGATTATTGCTGGACAACTGCTCCGTAACCTCCTTTGAAGAGGTTCTGCCGACCATGAATGAAATTTTCATAAAAACCGTATCAAAATGAGCAAAATAGGACTTATCATAGAACGTGAATACAAAACCCGCGTACTCAAAAAATCATTTATACTGCTGACTCTGCTGACGCCGATTCTGTTGGTAGCGGTCATGCTTGTCCCGCTGTGGTTGTCCACCATCAAAGATGACACGGAACAGCATATTGTGGTCATAGACAAATCCGGACTTTATGAAGCCGCCCTGCAAAACAACGAAACCTACACGTTCGACTTCACCAACCGTCCGATAGACACCATCAGAAACAGCCAGCAGGGGAAAAACGAGCTGACAGGCATACTGTATATCAGCGGCAACCTGGCTACAGATACGGCGCAGGTCATTCTCTATTCCGACAAGCAGGCCAAGGTAGAAACGGTAGATTACTTGTCCGGATTGTTGAACAAATATGTGGAAGACCAGAAAATAGCCTCCTACAACATCCCTAACCTCCGGGAAATGATGGAAAACGCCCGCACGGACATAAATATCACCACCGTAAAATGGGATGAAGACGGCAAGGAAAAGGAAAGCTCGGCCGAGCTGGCACTCATAATCGGCATGATTTCCGCACTCGTCATTTACATGTTTATCCTGATTTATGGCGGACAGGTCATGAGCGGTGTCATTCAGGAAAAAACCAACCGCATAGTGGAAGTGATTGTCTCCTCTGTCAAACCGTTTGAGTTAATGATGGGCAAGATTATCGGAATTGCCCTTGTCGGACTAACACAAATGCTCCTGTGGGTTCTGCTGACAGTCGGATTAAGCAGCATTCTGGGCGGCAACCTTCTCGCTACATCCGACATGAACGACCTGCAGACCATCTCCGGCATGCAAGCCGGCCAGCCGGTACCGTCGGGCGACAACATAGCTGCTGAAATATACGGCATGCTGTCGGGATACGATTTCGTGCAACTGCTTGTCATGTTCATTCTCTATTTTTTGGGAGGATATCTGCTCTACGCTTCGCTGTTTGCCGCAGTCGGATCCGCCGTAGAAAGCGAGACCGATACCAACCAGTTTTCCCTGCCCTTGTCCATCCCGATTATATTTGCACTCTATGCAGCCATATACAGCGCGCAGAATCCTGACGGTCCGCTGGCTTTCTGGTGCTCGCTGATTCCGTTCACATCACCCATTGTCATGCTGGTACGCATTCCATTCGGTGTCCCGGCCTGGCAGTTGATCCTGTCGTTTGCCATATTGGTGCTTTCCTTTGCTGGAACAACCTGGATGGCCGGAAAAATCTACCGGACAGGAATTCTTATGTATGGCAAGAAAAGTTCATGGAAAGAACTGTGGAAGTGGCTGACTTACCGGACAAGATAAGCGGAAACAAGCCCAGGTTACATCATTATTTCCATACAGCGTGGCCTCAGAAAGAAAGCCGTGCAGGAAAAGTTCCTTGCATCTGCTACCAAGGTTTAGACACCTGACTTTACAGAAGATCTGCCTCTACAGAAACAGACGCGGAAAACCTGCCGCAAGGTTATAGCCGGTTTTCCGCAAAACAATCACATACTCCGACAATGATGATGCCCATTCCATAACAGACATGTGTTCAAACAGCATAGTCGGGACATTTCATTGCATTGAATCTGACCGAAAGTCCATAAAACAAGAACAGGATACCTCACAAAAGGCATCCTGTTCCTGTTGAAAAAAGTATTTTAATTAATAAGACGTACGCTGTACGGCAGCATAACTGATCTTCAAGGCATAAGCACGACGCAAGGCCTGCTTTATATCGGCAATAATACCCATCTTGGTGTCTTTGTCCGCTTTGATAGAAATAGTCATTAGGTTCTGCTCGTCTTCGCTCATGGCACTGCGTTCACGAACCACATAATCTTCCAGCTGTGTGACATCAGCAAATGCATCATCCAACTGAATACGTGTTTCTGAACCAAAGGCCTTGCGGAATTCTTCCGTAGGCGTACCTACATAAATGTAGCGCACCAAAGATTTCTTTTCCAGCTTTACAAGCTCAGTCGCTTCCGGCGGTATAATCCTTACTTTATAATTAACCTCTTTCAGAGATGTTACAGACATAAAGAAGAATAACAACATGAAAATAATATCGGGCAACGATGCCGTGTTGATAGCCGGCATTTCCTTTTTTTCGTTTTTTCTAATCTGTGCCATATTATTTTCCTCCTCCGTAGTTTTTGGGTTCTGCTTCCGATATCTTCTGCGGATACATTTTCTGGATAGCCTTTTGCAAGTCCTCATCCAGTTCCGCATATGGAACACCAAAGCGGTTTCTTGCATACTCATCGCGTAATTCATTATACGCGGCAACCAATTCATTCTGCACTTCCAGATAAGCCTGATATTGGGTGTCTACGTCATTCTGTACAGAGATGACATGATCTTTGGTATATTCCACAACTCCCAATCCTTCAATCTCTTCCGCAACTTTTACCGGCAATTCCGGATCGTTGGCCTTATTGTCGATAAATTCCTTTGTCTTTTCACGTAGCTGCTTTATATCCATTTCCTTGCCTTGTACCAACAACTGGTTCATGCTGTTGATTTTCACGACGAAGATATTTCGTTTGTTAATATCCATATCTTCTACTTTCTGGTTAGGCTGTAACGGTGGCGGAAGCCTGCGCGACAAACCTTTATCAACAGACATTGACGTTGATACAAGGAAGAAAATAAGCAGCAAGAATGAAATGTCAGCCATAGAACTGGCATTTATCTCCGGTATTTTCCTCTTTGCCATAATTTATTTTCTGAATTTAACGTAGATAGCTGCCCCAATAATTGTTGCAACAACTGCTACTACCAATACATAAACAGAATAGATAATCATATCGGTACATTGTGCCCAGAAACCAACGTTATCCGTGCCTTCGTACCCTACTATAGGAAGTTCTTCCGGACTTCCCAGGAACCATGATACAACAAGTATCAGGACAAAAACGCATACATAAACAAGTGTACGTATAGCTCTCTTGGGTGTATATTTAAGCGAGGTTGCATAACTTACCAAAACAACAACCAAGGTAATCACCAAAGCCAATACGACCAAAATATAGCACCAATACAAGAACAAATCTGTAAAGCGGGGAATATCCAAAAAGTCACCGGCTACTTCAAGTGAACCCTCCGTGCCACCTGCGTAGAACATAAGCCCGCACACGATGCATATTGCCATCAGCACATAAAGAAGGATTCTCGGAATTTTATCTAATGCATTATTCATAAGTTTTTCTTTTTTTGAAAGATGAATGTTTTGTTACAGACAGCTTATCCACATGTGCTGCCATCATTTCATCGAAATCCTTATTTTTTCGATGCGTTGTATTTTACAATGATATCCAACAAAGAAATAGAAGCATCTTCCATTTTGTTGACCAAATTTTCAACCATCGAAAGGATATAGTTGTAGAAAATCTGCAGAATAATAGCAACAACCAAACCGAACAAAGTAGTCAACAAAGCAACTTTAATACCGGCAGCAACTACTGTTGCGGAAATATCACCTACTTGTTGGATTTTATCGAACGCCTGAATCATACCGATTACAGTTCCCATAAATCCTAAGGACGGAGCAATGGAGATAAACAAGGTAATCCAGCTCAAGTTCTTTTCCAACGAACCCAATTGAACGCCACCGTAAGAAGATACGGACTTTTCAATTACGTCAACGCCTTCGTCATAACGGGAAAGGCCTTGGTAGAAAATGGAAGCAACAGGACCACGGGTATTGCGGCAAACTTCCAAAGCGGCTTCAACACCACCTTCGTTCAATGCTTTCTCTACGTTTTTCAGCAAGTTCTTGGTGTTGGTAGAAGAAAGGCTCAAATAAATGATACGTTCAATGCACAATGCCAAACCAAAAATCAAACAGAGTGCTATCAATGCCATAAAACCGGCACCACCTTCAATAAATTTCTGTTTCAAAACCTTGTGGATACCAACCTCTTCCGTAACGGTTTCTGCCGCTACTGTTTCTTCCACAGCTGCTGGTTCGCTTACCTGTTCTGTTTCTGTCGCAGCCGCTTGTTGTTCTTGAGCCGCTACATACACGGGAGTTCCAAGATTGAAAATCGCAACGATTGACAATAACGCAAATACTTTTTTCATTTTGTTTGTTTTTTAAGATTTGAAAATTAGATTATTATTAAGTTTGTGTTTTTTAGTTCTCCACTTAAAAACGGCGGAGAGGACGGGATTCGAACCCGTGATACCCTTTAGGGGTATACACGCTTTCCAGGCGTGCCTCTTCAACCACTCGAGCACCTCTCCAAAAACGGCCGCAATTTACAAAAAAAACATGAACTGCACTATACTTAAGCTCCCTTATGACAAACAAATTAGGATTTATTGGCAGCATTTCTCAAAACGTTCTGCAAATAACGCTATAATTTTTCAAAACTCAAAATTTACAACCCATTTTCTCTCAATCCAAAGCAAATATTTCTTTGGCGGAACGGGTTGTTATAGTCTGGACTTCCGATACGGCACATCCATATAGTTCCGACAGGAAAAGTGCTGTATAATAGGCATAAGCACTCTCATTCCGTTTCCCGCGGAACGGAACAGGCGCCAAATAGGGTGCATCGGTTTCAAGTACCAAATGCTCTAACGCTATTTGACGTAAAACACAAGGTGTTTTAGAATTTTTAAACGTTATTGCACCGCCAATTCCCAATTTGAAGCCGCCATAACCTATAATACTTTCCGCATCTTCCAATGTTCCCGAAAAACAATGGAACACGCCGCGGACATGTTCTCCCCTGTAATCGGAAAGGACAGACAATGTTTCCCGCATGGAAGAACGCGTATGGATAATTACCGGCAAATCATACTCTATGGCCCACTCTATCTGCTGCCGGAACACCTGCTCCTGTTCCCGCCGGAAACTCTGATCCCAATAAAAGTCCAACCCTATTTCCCCGACCGCAATCCACTTGCGCCGTTCCAGTGCCGCATGCACCCAGCCGAGCTCCTCCATGCCGGCCTGATTCACACTGGTCGGGTGCAAGCCAATGGCCGCATGACAATAACCCGGGTACTCTGCTTCCAGAGCCAGCATACGGGGCACGGAACCGGCATCCACATTGGGCAGGACAATGTGTTCTATGCCAGCTTCACGGGCGCGCCGGACCACATCGGCCCTGTCCGCATCGAATTCTTCCAGATAAATATGTGAATGGGTGTCTATCATATCAGAAAAATCACAGTTCTACCGGACTATATTTGCGCCATTTGTCGAGCAAAGCAGACATATCGGCAGGTAATTCACTGTCGAAAAACATTTCCTGCCCGCTACGGGGATGGACAAAGCCCAATGTCTTTGCATGCAAGGCTTGCCGCGGACATATTTCAAAACAGTTCTTGACAAACTGACGATACTTGGCCGTTGTCAGTCCTTTCAATATTTCATGTCCTCCGTAACGTTCATCGTTGAACAAGGTGTGTCCGATATGTTTCATGTGTACCCGGATTTGGTGCGTCCTGCCTGTTTCGAGCCTGCACTCCACCAACGTGCAATATGCAAAGCGTTCCAACACCTTATAATGGGTCACGGCATGTTTGGCATTCGGATTTTCCGCTTCATCGAACACGCGGAACTGCAAACGATCCTGCGGACTGCGGGCCAATGCACCCACAATTGTGCCTTCATTCTCTTTCATGACACCCCAGACCAACGCATTATAGGTACGTTTCGTCGTTTTTTCAAAAAACTGCTTGCCTAAATTGCTTTTTGCATCCGGGGTTTTGGCAATCAGAAGCAATCCGGATGTATCTTTGTCTATACGATGTACCAATCCTATGCTCGCATCGTTCGGGTCAAAGCCGGGCATGTCCTTCAGGTGCCATGCAATGCCGTTCAGCAATGTGCCGTCAAAATTGCCGAATCCCGGATGTACAACAAGTCCGGCCTGCTTGTTCACCACAATAATATCATCATCTTCATACACAATGTTTAGCGGAATTTCCTGCGGGACAATAGTGTATTCGTTAGGAGGATAGTCCAAGACAATGGAAATGACATCGCACGGCTTGACGCGGTAGTTGGATTTGACCGGCTTTCCGTTCACAAGGACATTTCCGGCATCGGCTGCTTCCTGAATCCGGTTGCGTGAGATGCCGGCCATTACATTGACCAGATATTTATCTATACGCACGAGATTCTGTCCTTTATCCACCACACATCGGAAATGCTCATGCTTTCCCGGAGCGGCAAGCAAATCATCAGAATCTTCTATATTTTCAAAAACATCATCCAGCATAAACCACTCATCCAGATTCAGAAGAAGTTGTCCTCATCCACTTGCTGTTCAAGCGGTTGGGCTATTTTTGTCTTATCCGTCGACAACCAGATATCTATACGGGAACCGGCTATTTGCCATGAGCCTGCTTCCGGCTGTTGGGCTATCACCACATATTCAGCTTCATTGTCGGTTGGGGGGACATCAAAATCAACTGCACCTACGACCAGGGTGGCTTCACGTATTTTGTCTCTTACCGCAGTAAGCGGCAATCCCAGCAAATCAGGCACAAACACGGCATCCGTCCCGCTTCCCTGCCCCACTACCAGGGTAATGGCTGTTCCTTCCGGGACCCGTTGTCCGGGAGGGACCGATTTCCCATCCAGCAGAATATCCAGCACAAGGTCCTTATATTCAGAAGGTTCGTAAACAATTTGTGCAACTTTCAGCTCAAAGGTTCCAAGCACGGCCTCGGCTTGCCTCAGGGAGACATCACGCACATCCGGCACCGGCACCTTGCGTATGGTCGTCGAATTGATAATCGCATATACGGAACGTCCTTTTTTGATGGTTGATGCCGCCGGCGGTGTCTGTTCCACAATGGTTCCCAATGATTTTTGCCGATCATACATGGAATCTATAATCTGCAAGTTCAAGCCTTGTGCGGCCAGCAGGACTTCGGCTTCTTCCACATACATGTTCCGCAAATCGGGTACGATTTCGGCTTCGCCATGCCGGGTATAGCCATCAATAGCAAATAAAACGATATTGACCAGAACGATAAAAACAGCCAACGCCAGAATGATGTTCTTGAACAAAAAAGCCGGCGTGCTTTCCTTCCAGAATTTTTTCAAATCAAATTTCATAATTTATGTGTTATTGTATCCGGACACAACCTCCGATTGTCAGACACTTTGATGTAGAGTGGACAAAGATAGGAATAAATTGTATTTAACGCCAATTCCAAAAAACAAAAAAAGTAAAAGCCTGCAGCCTTTACTTTTTTTATGGTCTGATACGATAAACGCCTCTATTTATTTTTTGTGGCGTCCTTCGTCTGCAACAGTCAGTTTTGCACGGCCTTTAGCACGACGGGCAGCCAATACGCGACGTCCGTTTGCTGTTGCCATTCTTTCACGGAATCCGTGTTTATTTCTTCTTTTTCTTTGTGAGGGTTGAAATGTTCTCTTCATTGCCGTATAATTTTATTCTTATTATTTCCACGTTTTTTGGGACTGCAAAGGTAGATAAAATTTCCGAAACAACAAACTGTTGATAAGTTTTTCTTTCCGCAACCGCTTTTTTTTCTGAAATTCAACATTTTCCAGAATTCCGGAACGAAAAGCAGCTCCTGCGTCCGATTGTTTTTTTTATCCGATTGTTATATCTTTGTATCCATAATTAAAATCCAAACACACATGTTGTTCAATCAAATAGCCTATGGTCCGATACACAGCCGGCGTTTCGGCTGTTCTTTGGGGATTAACCTCATGCCTGCCGATGTAAAAATCTGTACCTTCAATTGCATTTATTGCGAATGCGGCTTTAACACCAAGGTACACAATGCACGAATCCCGTCACGTGATGAAATCAGAAACGCCCTGGAATCCAAACTGGAAGAGCTGAAAGCACAAGGCATTTGTCCGGATGTGCTGACATTCTCCGGAAACGGTGAACCGACCCTGCATCCCGATTTCGACTCCGTCATGGACGACACAATCGACCTGCGCAACCGCTATTTTCCACAGGCAAAAGTAACAGTCCTGACCAATTCGACCCAGTTACATCGTCCTGAGGTGATCAGAGGCTTGCTGAAAGCCGACAACCGGCTGCTGAAGTTCGATTCTGCCGTAGAACGGACCATGCGTTTAATAGACCAGCCCGTCAGTAAGAATTTCACGGTAGTCAAACTGATTGAATATTTGCAACATTTCAATGGCAACCTGACCATACAGACAATTTTCCTGCGCGGTTCCTATCTCGGAAACAACATAGACAACACCACTCCTGAAGAAATCAGTGCATGGATTGACGCTTTAAAACAAATACGGCCCAAAAATGTCATGATATATGCCATTGACCGTGCCACACCAGTCCGCGAATTGGAAAAAATCAACAAGACTGAATTGGAGTGCATTGCCGGTTTAGCCCGAAAAGAAGGTTTCGAAGTTTCCGTAGCATCCTGACACAGGCCATGAAGATTTTAGTTGCACCGCTCAATTGGGGTCTCGGGCATGCTACGCGTTGCATACCATTAATCCGGCGTTTTGTATCCGAAGGACATGAAGTTGTTTTAGGGGGCGATGGAATGTCTTTGGAACTGCTGAGAAAGCATTTTCCCGACTTGCCTTTCAGGTGCCTTCCTGCCCTTCATATTCATTATTCAGCTTCAGACAGCCAGACAATCAGCCTTTTCATGCAATTGCCAAAACTAGCTGCTTTCTGCCTGGCTGATTACCGTTGCCTGAAGAAACTGTTGCATCAGGAGCATTTCGACCGGATTATCTCCGACAACAGGTTCTGTTTTTACAACAAGCAGGCATATTGCATTTACATGACACACCAGCTCACCATCAAGTTGCCCCAAAGACTGAAATGGGCCGAACCATTGGCGCGTAAAATACACTACCGCATCATAAGAAAATACGACCGATGCTGGGTTCCCGACCGGAAGGAAACTGGACTCGGGGGTGAATTAAGCCATCCGAAAAGGCTTCCTGAAAATGCGGAATACATTGGCATTCTTTCGCGTTTTGACAATCCGTTGCTTCCACACGAAGCCCTGCAGGAAGATATGACACTTGCCATTCTTTCTGGGCCGGAACCACAACGCACACTGTTTGAAATGGAAATAATCAAACGTTACAGGAATAATGGAGAACGTCTGCTATTGGTAGAAGGCAAAATACAATCAGGAACCCGGCCCACAGTTACCGTACCAGCGCCGAACATAAGCGTCACAGAAAGTCTGGATGACAAAGAATTATGTGTCAAGATGCTGGCGGCAAAAAAAATCATTGCACGAAGCGGCTACAGCACCATCATGGACCTGGCATTTTTGGATTTACTGCACAAGGCAGAACTCATCCCCACACCCGGACAAACGGAACAGGAATACCTGGCAAACTATTTAAAAAGCAGATTTTAATTTTCCTCAACGGTCATTTCGCCACACAGACTGTGTTTCAGCAATTCTTTTACGCTCTCCGTGTCCTGCTGTTCACCAAGCAAATACATAAGTTTCACTACGATGGCTTCCGTTGTGATATCATATCCGCTGATCACACCGGCGTCAAGCAGGTTCAGGCTCGTCTGATAGCGTCCCATCTCCACTGAACCTATATTGCATTGTGTTTTGTTGACAATAATAATACCGCGCCTTGTTGCATCCTTTAGTGCGTTGTGCAGCCATATCCTCCGGGGAGCATTTCCAGAACCGAACGTTTCCAACACAACTGCACGTAATCCCGGTATATGCAAAATGGTTTGCACTATCTGCTCCGTGATGCCCGGGAACAGTTTGAGAATAACCACATTCTGGTCGATTTTTGTGCGCAGTCGCAACGGCTTGGAATAATCGGGATAATGAATGGCCGATTTGAAATACTTCAAATGCACGCCCGATTTGCCCAAAGGAGGATAATTGTAGGAATCAAATGCATTGAAATGTTCGGCATTCTTTTTTGTAGTCCGGTTTCCACGGAACAGCGTATCTTCGAAAAAGATGCATACTTCCGGCACAATTGCGCGCCCGTTTTTTTCCTGTGCGGTAGCAATCTCTATGGCAGTCAGCAGATTTTCCTTCGCATCGGAACGTAACATGCCAATCGGGAGTTGTGCTCCTGTCAGAATAACCGGCTTGCCCAAATTCTCAAGCATGAAACTCAATGCCGATGCCGTATAGGCCATTGTATCTGTTCCATGAAGAATGACAAAGCCATCATATGTATCATAATTGTCATAAATAATGCTGGCCAACTGGCTCCAGACGGGTGGATGTACGTCAGAAGAGTCGATAAGCGGATCAAATGGAATCGTATCGACACGCAATCCCATCGCCATCAATTCAGGCAACAAATCTTTCAAACGGCAACAATTGATTGGCTGCAAGGCTCCCGTATGGGGGTCCTCCACCATACAGATTGTTCCGCCTGTGAAAATTATCAATACTGCTTTTTTCCTGTCTTGCATACGGTTAAGATTGAAAGTGCGAAAATCACTGCAAAAATACAAATAATTTACGGATTGAAGCAGTTGTCAGTATTCATGTTTTTCCCTACTTTTGTGAATCCAATAAAAAATACATTCGTCATGAACAAGAAACTGTGTAAGTCAAGCGACAAAATGATAGCCGGCGTATGTGCCGGAATAGCTGAATTTTTAGGTTGGGATAAAACTGTCGTGCGCGTAGCCTATGCTTTCCTGTCTGTTTTTACGGCAGGATTTCCTGGCCTGCTGTTGTACATAATATTGTCCATTATCATGCCGCCGGCATATAGCAAATAAGAATGAAGGTTCTGATCAGAGCGAACCCCGAAAGTCTTGTCTGGCTTTCGGGGTTCGCTTATCTATGAATCACGCTTGTTTTAAATGGACAATATCTGCAATACGGAAACTTTTTCCGGGTTTATCTGCTTGTCGTCCTTGATGGCTTTGGTAAAAGGTACGTGTACTATCTCATCATTCTGGATACCGATCATAATGTTGCGTTGTTCGTCCAGCAGGGCATCGATGGCCGCCACTCCCATTCGGCTGGCCAGGATGCGGTCATAAGCAGTAGGAGAACCGCCACGCTGAATATGGCCGAGGATTGTTACACGCACATCATATTCAGGATGTTCCTCACGCATGCGGTTCGCCAGTCCTTGTGCTCCTCCGGTAGTTTCGCTTTCTGCCACAAGCACGATGCTGCTGTTTTTCGATTTGCGGAAGCCGTTTTTGATGAGAGCTTCCAGCTGGTCTTCGTGTGTTTCGCGCTCTGGAATAATCGCGGCTTCGGCACCTGCTGCAATTGCGCTGTTGAGTGCAAGGAATCCGGCATCGCGCCCCATTACTTCAACAAAGAACAGACGTTCGTGCGAGGTTGCCGTGTCGCGGATTTTATCAACAGCCTCCACAATGGTGTTCAAAGCCGTGTCATAACCGATTGTGGAATCCGTTCCCCACAAGTCATTGTCAATTGTGCCGGGCAACCCCACAATCGGGATGTTATATTCTTGTGCGAAAATACGTGCTCCCGTAAACGTGCCGTCACCGCCGATAACGACGAGCGCGTCAATTTCTTCGCGCACCATGGTGTCGTATGCAATCTTGCGTCCTTCCGGCGTTTTAAATTCCATGCAGCGGGCTGTTTTCAAGATTGTTCCTCCATGTTGGATAATATTACTTACATCCTGGGTCCGAAACTCTTTGACTTCTCCTGTAATCAGTCCTTTGTAGCCACGATAAATAGCTTTGACACGAATTCCGTTAAAAATAGCAGTCCGCGTCACGGCGCGAATTGCGGCATTCATTCCGGGAGCATCTCCTCCTGAAGTAAGAAGTCCCACACATCTGATTTTATACTCCATAATACCTGTTATTTTATTTTTTCGGCACAAGCCTCCATCAACCAATAAGGAGTAGAAGTTGCGCCGCATATTCCCACTTTCCTGTTCTTGCAAAATGCAACCTGTTCCGGTGTTATTTCGTCTGCATCTGAAATGAAGAATGTATGCGGATTTGCTGCTTTACAATGTTCATAAAGTACTTTCCCATTGGAACTTTTTTTTCCGCCGACAAAGAAAACCACATCATTCTGTGTTGCAAAGTTACGAATATTCGGGATTCTGTTGGCTACCTGGCGGCAAATTGTATCGAATTTTTCAAACGAATTGCCCTTGAACCGTTCTCCAATCTTGTTTATCAGGTCATTGAAGCCATCTACTGATTTTGTTGTCTGTGAAAACAGGCAAATATCTTTCTGAAAATCTATTTTATGCAAGTCCTGTTCGTTTTCCACCACAATGGCCGTATTGCCGGTCTGTCCTTCAAGGCCAATTACTTCAGCATGACCTTTTTTACCGTAAATGACTATCTGTGCCGTTCCCTTGTGTTCTTCATATTTTTTTTTGATGTTGGACTGAAGCCTCAACACAACAGGACACGAGGCATCGATGATGGTGATATTGTTTTTTCGTGCAATTTCATAGGTTGAAGGCGGTTCGCCATGAGCCCTCAATAAGACTTTGACGTCCCGCAGCTTGGCGAATTGTTCATAATCCACGGTAATCAACCCCATTCGCTCAAGCCGGGCGACTTCTTGTCCGTTATGTACGATATCCCCAAGGCAATACAAGGTTTCACCTTTGGCCAGTTCTTCCTCTGCCTTCTTGATAGCGTTGACAACCCCGAAACAGAATCCTGATTTTTTATCAATTGTAACCATAACAGAACAGTATTGCCACAAAAAGCCGGAAATTTACAGCGAGAGATTATGCACGGCCTTGTCGAAGATCCGCTCCAGTTTTTCCATTTGTTCGGTACGTGTCAGTTCCGAATTGTCAAACAAAATGGCATCTTCCGCCTGTTTGAGCGGACTCTCCGTCCGATGCGTATCCCGAAAATCACGTTCCCTGACATTGTCGAGCACCTTTTCAAAGGTAGTTTGTTCACCCTTGGCGAGCAACTCCTGATAACGTCGTTGCGCCCGCACTTCCGGACGAGCCGTAACAAAAATTTTCAGTTCTGCATTCGGAAAGACAACCGTACCTATGTCGCGGCCATCCATCACAATTCCTTTCTTTTCACCCATGGCTTGTTGCCGTTTAACCAACTCGCGGCGTACAAAACCAATTGTGCTCACCCGGCTCGCAGCGTTGCCGACATCCAGCGTACGGATAAGTTTTTCCACATTTTCGCCATTCAGTATCGTATCTTGCCCTCCATCCGGCCGCCTTCTGAAACAGATGTCCAATTCATGGATATGAGCCTGCAACTGCGTTTCATCCACATGGTCTTCCGTTATCCAGCCTTTGCGGATACAATATAAAGCTACCGCGCGATACATTGCACCGGTATCAACATAAGTATAGCCGGCATAGGCTGCCAATCCTTTTGCCATGGTGCTTTTTCCGCACGATGAGAAACCATCTATGGCTACTATTATTTTCATAATTCCTGTTTTTCACAATTTGAATTCGTCCAATGCCGTTGTAATGGAAAACTGGTAAGTATAATTTCCCAACTGGTATTGTGCCATACCGAAACCGACATGGAATTTATATACCTTGACACCTGCACCGACACCAAATCCGGCCAGACTTTTAAACGAGCTCGTGGTCATTTCCTGGTGCCGCCGGTGGTTATATGACAACGCCACATAGAAATTCTTGGTCGGGATGAACTCCACGCCTATGATTGCGTGCCGAAAAGCCATATCCACCCATTTTATGCTTTTTTCTTCCATGTTGGAAGTCTGATAACCCAAGTCCCAACGCTGCAGGTCGTGCAATGTCAAGGACAAGCGCAGAGGTGCATGTGCAAATTTCTGGCTGATACCCAACTGTATGTCAAAAGGAAGTTTTTCTCTGTGCTGTCCTTCCTCATTGTCGTAATAGCCTTTCAATTGCACACCCATGTTCCGGAAAACAAGACCGGCCATGAACAAGTTGTTCTTGCTCTGGAAATGCATTCCCAAATCCAAGGCCATGGCAAAGCTCGTATAGCGTTCGTAAACAGAGTAAATCGGTTTCAAAGTTGCTCCTGCCGTAAAATAATCATTCAGCTGGCGGGCATAAATAAGATTCATTGCAAAATCTTTGGCGGTAAACTGTTCTCCCGACAATTCTCCCACTTCATCCGCATAATCGAACTTACCATAGTCTATATAATGGATACCTGCTGCAAAATAGTTTTTCCCGTAATTGTAGCCGTAAGCCGCCGATCCAAACATTATGTCAGCCAGATAAAGGGCATAATTCAGGCTTATGTTGTTATGGGTCTGTCCGGTCAGCAATGCTGGATTCTGGAACGAGAAGTTCAAATCATCATCCCGTAAAGATACATTTGTTCCTCCCAAAGCAGCCAGGCGGGAAGATACCGGCAAGTTCAAAAACTGGAATATGCTGGAACCCGCTTGTGGGAAAACAGTGACCGAGACAGTTAAATATAACAAAAATACAGCTATGATTCGTTTCATTCCTTATCAAGTAGCCCCAAAAGGAGAATGACATAAAAATTGCCCAAAGGTACATTATTTTTACGTTGCAGGAAAAGGAATCAACAATTTTTCGCTTTTTATCACATGACAGGCGCGGAATCGGATGTAACGAATACGGAAAAATGACAGGTACAATATAAAAAAACGATAAAAACACAGTTTTTTTTAATGTTTGGGTGAAACATAAAAAAAAAATTGTACATTTGTGCGTTCAAAACGTGAAAGGGAACGAGGGCTGTTTCCTGTTCGGAAAGGCTGCGATACCGTAAAAGCAAAAAACACATTTCCAGTTTTTCAGGAGAACACTTGCGTAAAGCAACGGAACAATAATCTCTAAATAATAACGAAGATAATAAGGAATATGGATTTAAAGAAATCGCCAAAAGCAAATTTGGAAGACAAAAAGTTAGTCTTCTTGTTGATGGGCCTTGTTGTAGCATTGGGTGTTATCTTTGTAGCATTGGAATGGTCGCAACAAGAAGTCACTAAACACGAAGTTGTCGATGTGGAGATGGACTTTGAAGAAGAATTGGACATTATCCAGACGGCACAAGAAACCCCGCCGCCACCTCCACCCCCACCTGCTCCGGAAGTCGTTGTAGAATTAAATGTTGTGGAGAATGAAGTGGAAACCAAGAGTGTAGAATTTACTTCCGAGATAGATGAGCAAACAGCCATTGTTGTACAACCGCCTGTTGCAGCTCCTATTGAAGAAGAAGAAGATCAGGTTGTATTCCAAATAGTTGAGACGATGCCGGAATTTCCGGGCGGACAGGCAGAACTGTTCAAATACTTGTCTGAAAACATCAAGTATCCGGTTATTGCACAGGAAAACGGTATTCAGGGACGTGTTATTTGTCAGTTTACGGTAAACAAGGATGGCTCCATCGTTGACATAGAAGTTGTGCGCAGTGCCGGTGATGCCAGTCTGGACAAAGAAGCCGTACGCGTTATCCAGTCGATGCCCAAATGGAAACCGGGAAAACAGCGCGGAAAAGCAGTCCGTGTGAAATTCACTGTTCCCGTTAACTTCAGGCTCCAATAAAATACATATCATCTACTGCAAGCCACCTGATGATCCTTGTCAGGTGGCTTGTTGCATCCTATTCCACAAATCCATAAACGTATGAAACATTTTTTTTACCTGTTGCTTCTCATACCTTGCCTGTTTGCATGCGCTCCACAGCCCGCAGAAGAAGAAAAACCACAGCACTTCACACACAACCCGGATGTTTCCGATGCATTCGACACGGCACGTCTGAAACGCATTGACAATGCCTTCCAACGCGTCATAGACATGGGACTGGCACCACATGCGGTTACTTTCGTTGCCCACAAGGGGCGGATTGTACACTACAAGGCATACGGCTGGCGCAACAAGGAAAAAGGTATCCCTTGCCAGAAAGACGACATTTTCCGCATAGCCTCCCAAACAAAAGCCATTGCCGTAGTGGGATTGATGACCTTGTTCGAAGAAGGATGCTTTCAATTGGATGAACCCATAAAAAAATATATTCCTGCCTTCAGCAATCCGCAAGTATTGGTTTCCTACGACACCAAAAGCGGCCGGTACACAACGCGGCCAGCCAAATGCGACATAACCATACGACATCTAATCACACACACATCCGGCATTTCCTACAACGGAGTACATTGGGAGATAGCCCGGAAAGCCGGAGTACCGCCACTTAACAGTCTGGATTCCATTACGCTGGAAGAAATGGTGAACCGTCTTGCCAGATTGCCGTTGGAACATGACCCGGGCGAACGGTTCACCTACAGCATGAATATCGATGTGCTGGGACGACTGGCGGAAATCCTGTCGGGACAAGATGTTTACACTTTTCTGAAAGAACGGGTTTTGGAGCCACTCGGCATGCACGACACTTATTTCTACCTGCCGGATGACAAAGCAGACCGTCTGGTCACATTATACGAATATCCGGAAGGCGGACCGCTGATACCAAGCAGCAATGTGCTGTATCAGACTTATCCTGTTGCGGGTGCGAAAACGTTGTACAGCACCGGGGCAGGCATGAGCGGCACGATAGAAGACTATGCCAAGTTTTGCCAAATGGTACTGAACGGCGGCGAGTTTAACGGACACCGTATTTTGGGACGCAAGACATTGGAAATGATGCAGCAGAACGGCGTGGGTGACTTGCGCGGTGAAATCGGTTTCGGCATGGCGTGGGATGTATTCCGGCCGGGAAATGCCCACAACACGATTGTGTCGGAAGGCAGCATGCGTTGGGGAGGCATGTTCGGTACGGATTATATTATCGACCCTGCGGAGGACCTGATTGTCCTGATGTACATGAATCTGCAGCCCAACCAGACGGGAGTCAATTTCAAGACATTGCTGCACAACGTAACTTATCAGGCACTGAAATAGCAAACATATTACTCCTGAACATGTTTCTCCGTACATTCTGTCCCTGCGAGAATTCAAGAACGAGAACTGCGAAAAATCCTAAAATCCGGGGAAAAGCCAACCGGACGCAAACATGCCGTGCCACCGTTCCGCACTTTGCATGACCGCGTGCAATCATGACCAGCCGACAGGCTACAGGAAAGCCTTGCTACACAGCCTCTCTCTGAGAGGCTGAACAATCGTCATCCTTTCCGGTTTTCCGGATTGTTCGAGGACAATCTTTCCGGCATACCGGCTGCTATTTTCCGGGCACGAACAAGCAACCATATTCCCCAAACAATAAACGGCAGGCTCAGAATCTGCCCCATATTAAGGAACAAATTGGCTTCGAATGCTTCCTGATCGAGTTTGATGAATTCCAGCAGGAAACGTGTTCCGAAAATGCAAATCAGGAAAACACCGAAAATAAGCCCCGAAATTTTATAAGCCTGCTTTTTCCAATACATCCACCACACAATGGCAAATGTAACCAGGCAATAGAGCATTTCATAAATCTGCGTGGGATGCATGGGTTGTGTTTCGCCGTTGCGCACAAAAATGAATCCCCACGGCAAAGTGGTCGGATTGCCGTATATTTCGGAGTTCATCAGATTGCCCAGACGGATGCATGCACCGCACAAGCAAATGCCAATGACCAAACGGTCGTAAATCCAGATATAGCCTTTTTTGAACACTTTCTTATTGAGGAAATATCCGGCGATAAGCAAGCCAAATGCGCCGCCATGGCTGGACAGTCCGCCATGCCAGATATAAAGCAGCTCCCAAGGATGCGTCAGATACGGATTGCCGTAGCGGAATGTCATGCCGAGGAATTTCACCGGTTCAGGCAACAAATGCCACTCGTAGAAAAAGCAATGGCCGAGCCGCGCACCTACAATCACACCCACAACCATGTAAAGAAACAAACTGTCCACCCAACTGTCCGGGCATTTTTCGTTCTTGTAGATTTTCTGTTGCGTTTTCCATGCCAACCAAATGCCAATGACCCACAACAATCCATACCATCGGATGATCAACGGACCGATGGAAAAAAGTTCCGGATCCACATTCCACGTGATATATGCCAACATAAGATTTTCTGTTACTGGTAATTATACATTTCTGCCATGGCAGTTCTTATATTTTTTCCCGCTTCCACATGGGCAAGGGTCATTACGCCCGATTTTTTTCTCCACCCGGATAGGTTCGGGACGTTGCTGTTCGCGCGTGTCCTGTTTGGTCGGGTCGTTGCCGGCCGACGGATTCGTGCTGTCTTTCTGCGTGCGATATTTGCTGAAGTCCTGACGATGCACCTGTTGTGCCTGGCGCACCTGTTCCGGCTCGCGCACAGGAATCTGGCCGCGCATCAGAATGGCCAGGACCCTGCGGTTAATGGAATTCACCATTTCCTTGAACAGATTGAATGATTCCAGCTTGTAAATCAACAGCGGGTCTTTCTGTTCATAGCTGGCGTTCTGTACCGACTGGCGCAATTCGTCCAACTGGCGCAAATGTTCTTTCCATTCATCGTCAATGACATACAGAAGTGTCTGCTTCTCAAAGGATTTGATAACTTCCTTGCTTTCCGTGTTGTAAGCGGTTTCCAAATGTACGACGACATTGAACACACGTTTCCCGTCAGTAACCGGAATCAGGATATTTTCATATTGCGACCCATGGGTTTCATATACGCGTTTGACAACCGGATAAGTAACCTGCGCCATTTTTTCCATCTTGCGCTTGAAGCTTTCAATGGCAGCCTCGGCTACCTGTTCCGAGAGCTTTTCGGCCTTACCGCGGCGGAATTCCTCTTCCGTGAACGGTACCTCTATGGCAAACACTTTCATCAGCTCCATGTCCAGACCTTCATAATCCATCATATCGTGACATGTTTCCACTATTGCCTCGGCCGTATCATAAATCATGTTGGTTATGTCCACACCGATACGTTCGCCCATCAAGGCGTGGCGTCGCTTCGCGTAAATCACGTTACGCTGCGAGTTCATTACGTCATCATATTCCAGCAAGCGTTTACGGATACCGAAGTTGTTTTCCTCGACTTTCTTTTGGGCGCGTTCTATGGAGTTGGAAATCATTTTGTGTTCAATGACTTCACCCTCCTCGAAGCCCATTTTGTCCATCAGGCCGGAAATACGGTCGGAACCGAACAGACGCATCAAATCATCTTCCAATGAGACGAAGAACACGGATGAGCCCGGGTCTCCCTGACGTCCCGAACGTCCGCGCAACTGCCTGTCCACACGGCGGCTTTCGTGGCGTTCCGTACCGATAATGGCCAGACCGCCCGCCTCCTTGACTTCCGGCGTAAGCTTGATATCCGTTCCACGGCCGGCCATGTTGGTGGCTATGGTGATGGTGCCCTTACGGCCTGCTTCAGCCACAATTTCAGCCTCTCGCTGGTGCAGTTTGGCGTTCAATACGTTATGTTTGAGCTTGCGAAGCGTCAGCATACGGCTCAGCAATTCCGATATTTCCACGGACGTTGTGCCGACCAGCACCGGACGGCCGTGTTCCACCATGCTGACAATTTCTTCAATGACTGCGTTGTATTTTTCGCGTTTGGTTTTGTACACGCGGTCGTTCATGTCGATACGCGCAACCGGTCTGTTGGTCGGGATGACCACCACATCGAGTTTGTAAATGTCCCAGAATTCACCGGCTTCCGTTTCGGCCGTACCGGTCATGCCGGCCAGTTTGTGATACATGCGGAAATAGTTCTGCAAGGTGATGGTGGCAAAAGTCTGGGTGGCAGCCTCCACTTGCACATGCTCCTTGGCTTCTATGGCCTGGTGCAGACCATCCGAATAGCGGCGGCCTTCCATGATACGACCGGTCTGCTCATCCACAATTTTCACCTTGTTGTCGATAACCACGTATTCCACATCCTTTTCAAACAGTGTGTAGGCTTTCAGCAACTGGTTCACCGTGTGCACACGCTCCGACTTAATGGAATAGTTCTGCAGAATTTCATCCTTGCGCATCTGCTTTTCTTCCGCACTCAGGTGGGTTTGCTTTTCCAATTCAGCCACCTCCGCACCGACATCCGGCAGGACGAAGAAGTTCGGGTCTTCAGTGCTGCCCGTCAGAATCTCGATACCTTTTTCGGTCAATTCAATGGATTTGTTTTTTTCATCCACGACAAACAGCAGGGCATTCGGGCCGTACATTTTCACAGGCAACGGTTCTTTGCCCTCTTCCATGCGCTTCTGGTTTTCCTTTTTCTGTTTTTCATAATCCTCATCACGCATGTCGTTATACACAAACGGCATTTGGCGGCTGTTTTCCTGCATGTAAAACTCTTCGGTTTTCTGCATCTGCACCTTGACACCCTGCTCGCTGAGGAATTTTATCAGCGCCTTGTTTTTAGGCATGGCCTTGTAAGAACGGAACAATGCCAACGCTCCTTCTTCCTGCGCGGCCTTGTCTTCCGAATGGAGTTTGGCGCGGGCCTCGGCCAACAATTTTGTAGCCATGGCGTTCTGCTCTTTCACCAGTCGCTCTACACGCGGCTTGTATTCATCGAACAGTTGGTCCTCGCCTTTGGGGACAGGTCCGGAAATAATCAACGGCGTACGCGCATCGTCAATCAGCACGGAGTCCACCTCATCGACAATGGCGTAGTTGTGCGTGCGTTGCACCAAATCGAGCGGGCTGGTCGCCATGTTGTCGCGCAGGTAATCGAAACCGAACTCGTTGTTCGTTCCGAAGGTAATGTCGGCAGCATAAGCCTTGCGGCGTTCGTCCGAATTCGGGCGGTACTTGTCTATGCAATCCACACTCAATCCGTGGAACATGTAGAGCGGTCCCATCCATTCCGAGTCACGCTTGGACAGGTAGTCGTTCACGGTAACAACATGTACTCCGTTGTGGGTCAGCGCATTCAGAAACACCGGCAAGGTCGCCACCAGCGTTTTTCCTTCACCGGTCGCCATCTCGGCAATTTTGCCTTGATGGAGCACTACGCCGCCTATGAGCTGCACATCGTAGTGCACCATGTCCCACTTGATTTCATTGCCGCCGGCTACCCAGTGATTGTGGTACAAGGCTTTGTCGCCATCAATCTCCACAAAATCATGCACGGCAGCCAAGTCGCGGTCGAATTGCGTGGCCGTAACCTCCACAATCTCATTCTCGGCGAAACGACGCGCCGTATCCTTCATGATGGCAAAAGCCTCCGGCAAGACTTCCAGCAAGACATCTTCGTATTTGGAAGTAATCTCTTTTTCCAGCTTGTCCACTTCCTGATAGATTTTCTCACGTTCATCTATCTCCGTAGATTCCACGGACGCTTTCAGTTCTGCAATCCGCTGTTTCTCGGCAGCTACATATTCCGCAATCCGCGTTTTCAGTTGTTCCGTACGTTCACGCAACTGGTCGTTGGTGAGTTGTTGTATTTCCGGATAGACTGCCTTGATTTTGTCGATATAAGGCATGATTTCCTTCAAATCACGCTGTGCCTTATTACCGAACAACTTGCTTAAAACATCGGTAAATCCCATATTATCCTGATGATTTTTCTGGAAAACGGCCAAAAAAGCATTGGCTTTTCCAAGAGTTTACAATATACTTGTTTAAAATGCGCGCAAAGATACTTTTTTTTTTCGGCTTTTACAACTGCAAGCCAACGGGCTTGTAATAAAATGTAAAACAAGTTGACTGTAAAAAAAACGGCTGTTCTTTTGCTGCAAGCTGTCATCGGTTTGCACGGATACATGCACAAACTGTTTTTTTTCTGTCAAAATCCGTATCTTTGCAAGCGATAAAAGAAACAAGAACAATATGGGAACAACAGAAAATCCCCGTCTGACAATTGTCAAGGTAGGCGGCAAGATTGTAGAAGAACCTGCCAGCCTGCAACGTCTGCTGCACGACTTTGCGCAAATCCAAGGCTTCAAGGCACTGGTACACGGCGGCGGACGTTCGGCTACTGCCATGGCTGCACGTCTCGGTATAGAAACCAGGATGGTGAACGGCCGGCGCATCACCGATGCCGACATGTTGCAGGTTGTAACCATGGTTTACGGCGGTCTGGTGAACAAAAACATCGTAGCCGGCCTGCAAGCTGCCGGAACCGATGCCCTCGGAATGACAGGAGCTGACATGGACTACATGCGCGCAGCCAGACGGCCGGCCGGTGATGTGGATTACGGCTTTGTAGGCGATGTAAAAAAAACCGACGGACACAAATTGAAATTCCTGATAGAAAAAGGAATTGTCCCCGTATTGGCACCACTCACACACGATGGGCAAGGTTCGCTCCTCAACACGAATGCCGACACCATTGCCGGTGAAGTTGCCAAATCGCTGGCACCGTTTTTCCAGGTCAGACTGATGTTCTGCTTCGAGAAACCGGGTGTGTTGCGCGATGAAAACAATGACAACAGCGTCATTCCGCATATCGGACCGGACGATTTCCGCAACTATACCGCACAAGGCATCATACAGGGCGGTATGATACCCAAACTTGAAAATGCATTTGATGCCTTGCGTGCCGGCGTCCATGAGGTCATCATCACACGCGCCGACCATATACACACCGGCGGCGGGACAGTTGTTTCGTTTTAACAAAGTTTGTATTATGCCCCAACAATTAGACATATTTTCTGCACCTCCGGCCGGTGCAGCGGGCTTGCTCTGGAACCTGATCAAAATTCCATCCGTTTCACGCGAAGAAACCGCCGCAGCCGACTATCTGCAACACTTTCTGGAAGGAGGCGGCTACTCCGTGAACCGGACCGGCAACAACGTCTGGCTGATGAGCCCGGGCTTCGACATGGCCAAACCGACCCTGCTGCTGCACTCGCATATTGACACCGTGAAGCCCGTCAGCGGCTGGACACGCGACCCGTTCACACCGGAAATACAGGATGGCAGGCTGTACGGATTAGGCAGCAACGACGCCGGCGGATGCGTGGTTTCATTGCTGTATGCCTACATGCAACTTTCAGCAACAGCGCAACCCTACAACCTGATTTTCGCTGCCGGATGCGAGGAAGAGGTTTCCGGCCTGAACGGCGTGGAAGCCCTGCTCAAAGATATGCCGCAAATAGACTTCGCCATTGTCGGCGAACCGACGGACATGCAACCGGCCGTTGCCGAAAAAGGACTGATGGTCCTCGATGTAACCGCATACGGCAAAGCCGGACACGCTGCCCGGAATGAAGGCGAAAACGCCATTTACAAATGCCTGAAAGACATTGAATGGTTCAGACAATACCGTTTCCCGAAAGTGTCGCCGCTCCTGGGCGAAGTCCGGATGAACGTAACGCAAATCCAAGCTGGCACGCAACACAACGTGATTCCCGACAAATGCAGCTTCGTGGTGGACATCCGTACCAACGAATGTTATTCCAACGCCGAACTGCTGGAAGAAATCATCCCGCACGTCTCGTGCGAAGTGAAAGCCCGCTCCACCCGCCTCAATTCGAGCGCGACGCCCATGGAGCATCCCATTGTGCAACGCATATTGGACAGCGGGCGCACGGCTTTCGGCTCACCGACACTCAGCGACCAGGCACAAATGCCGTTCCCTACGCTGAAAATCGGGCCGGGAGCCTCCGCACGCTCGCATACGGCCAACGAATATGTCCTGTTACAGGAAATAGACGACGCCATCGAACTGTATGTGCAATGGCTGGACCAACTTTCTTTCCCGAAACGCCATGAATAAACCCGGAAACATACCTGCCTGCCCGATTTTCCTTGTCGGCTACATGGGAAGCGGCAAAACGACTTTGGGGCGGATGCTGGCCGCACGTACAGGCCGGACTTTCGTCGATGCGGACGAACTGCTGGAAGCGGCGGAAGGCATGACCTGCGCGGAAATCATGAAACAAAAAGGCGAAACGTATTTCCGGCTGGCAGAACGGGAAACACTCCGCCATATTGTGCAGGATTACCCGAACGCCATTGTCGGCGCCGGCGGCGGAATGCCCTGTTTCCATGACAACATGCAGACCATGAACCGGCACGGCATGACCGTCTATCTGAAATGGGCGGTGGAAGACCTGGCGTTGCGTTTAGAGCAGACCGACATAGCCACACGCCCCATGCTCCGCGGGAAAAGCAGCCACGAACTGCGCGAACACATTGCGCGGCAACTGTCGGAACGCGAACCGTTTTACAGCCAGGCAACCAGAACCCTTGACTGCAAAGACCAGAATGACTACGTGCTGCTTGACAAGCTGATGGAGCTGCTCGGCGAAAAGGAATAAGATCACACAAAAAAATCCCGTCCATGCCAACACGGACGGGATTCAAATACAATCCGGACAGCAATCATCAACGTTTCCTGAGTGAAAAAGTAAATTCCAGTCCGCCGGAAGTACGGTTGGCCACGGTGATAATGCCATTGTGAAAAATCACGGCATTTTTCACAATGGACAATCCCAGTCCGGTGCCGCCGGATTTGCGGCTGCGCCCTTTGTCCACACGGTAAAAACGGTCGAACAGCCGGCTGAGATGTTCTTCCGGCACACCCATACCATTGTCGGCTATGCTGAAATAATAAAACTTATGGTCATCGCACAAAAGCTTCACCGTAGTAGTGCAACCATCGCCTGCATAGGCCAAGGCATTATCTATCATGTTCCTGAAAACGGAATACAGCAGATTACGGTTGCCGTGTATGAGCATCCGATCGGGAATGTCCACGACGATTTCCGCATGATGGGCCTCCTTTTGCGGCTGCACATCCTGCAACACGGCCGCAATGATGCGCGACAAATCGCAATCGGTTTTTTCATACAAATCCTGGTTCTCGGTGAGTTTGTTCAGGGTGGAAATATCCTGTATGAGTGCCGTAAGCCGCTGCGCCTGCTGGTAGGAACGTTCAATGAAGAAATGCTGCTTTTCGGGCGGCAAGCCCGGATTGGACAAAATGCTTTCCAGATAGCCGGAGATACCCGCCACCGGCGTGCGCAACTCGTGGGAAATGTTCTGTGTCAGCTGACGGCGCATCTGTATTTCCTGGTTCTGCAAACTGCTCGTAAACCGCGCGGCAATGATATAAACCACAATAATCACCACGACAAACAATGCCGCCATCAGGTAAAGGAATCCCATATTGGCGCCGAGCGTATTGCGCAAGGTCAGCGTATAAGGCAACGCCGTACGGACATACATGTCCGGGAAAGCATGCGCCAAATAATAAAAAGTACGGTTAACAGAGTCGGACATGCGTATGCTCCGGCCGCTTCCGTTTTTGCGCGCCTCCTGTATTTCCGGCCGGGTCAGATGGTTTTCCCACTGGATGGTGTCGCCCGTCGAGTCGAAAAGGACCCGCCCGTCGGTTGCGACCAGCGTAATGCGCAAGGCCGTATCGGGAAACAAGCGGCGCAAGCCGGCATAAGCACCATCGGCATGCAAGCCCGTATCAACCGCAAAATTATGAATCAACCTGTTGCAGGTTTCCAGTTGCGCTTCCAACTGGCCGACACGGTATTTTTTTTCACGCTGGTACTGAAACAGGACAATAACCGTCATCAACAGCAGGAAAATGCTGGAGAAATAGCAGAACAGACGTTTGTTTAGTTTCATGTTTTTCATGCCTCAAAAGTATATCCGTAGCCCAGACGGGTCACGATGTTTTTGCCGTAAGGGCCTATTTTCTTGCGCAGGCGCGTTATGTTCACATCAACCGTACGGTCGAGCACACAAACCTCATCCGTCCAGACATGCGACAGGATTTCATCGCGGCTGAACACGCGGTTCTTGTTTTCCAGGAAGAGTTTGAGTATTTCAAATTCCTTTTTGGTGAACGGTATTTCCTTGCCATCCAACAGCACTTTCTTGTTGCCGACATGCAACTGCAAACGCTCGTGCGACAAAACAATGTTTTCTGTACTGCCATGGTTTTCACGTCCATAATGACGCCGCAAAACTGCTTTCACACGAGCAAGGACTTCTTTCAGCGAAAAAGGTTTGGATATATAATCATCCGCTCCGACATTGAAACCGGTCAGCACATCGTTTTCCGTATCCTTGGCCGTCAGGAAAATAATGGGAATATTAGCCGTTTCCGGATTGGCACGCACTATCTTTGCCATTTTGAAACCTGACATTTCGCCCATCATTACATCAAGCAAAAGCAAATCATAATCCGTCAAATGATGCTGCAGGGCCTCTTCGGCAGAATATGCCACATCGGTTTCATAGCCTTCCGTTTCGAGGTTGAATTGCAGAATCTCGCACAAATCCTCCTCATCGTCCACTACCAGAATCTTCATAAGCGTTTTCTTCAGAAGTTAATATTTGCATTTTTACGGTTGCAAAATAAATGCTTCCGTGTTGCAAAGGTATGTAATATATGTTACATTCCTGTTTCAAACGACACAAAAAAAAGCAACCCAACCCTTTATGGGAAGAGTTGCCTCTTATGCCTGCAATCCGGAAATTCTAACGTTGTGCCAACTTAATGTCGAGCGTTGCCGTCTTTTCCAGGTCTATTTCCAATGTCTGTTCCTGATAGGAAATCAAACTGACAGTCAATGTGCATGTGCCATCGCACAAATTATCCAGACAGAATCTGCCGTCCAGGTCGGTATAGACTTTCTGTCCGTTGGCCGTAATGCTTACGCCGGCCAATGTTTCGGCAGAATCCATGTCAGACACTACGCCGGAAAGCGTTTTCTGTACAGGCTTCACCGTGACAACAGCAGGTGCGGGTGCCGGTTCTGAAACAGGCTCCGGTTCGGCCTTTACCAGCAAAGCCGGAATGAAAAACATCAGGAAAACAATCGTTTTTTTCATCTTCTATATCTTTTTGTTTTACGCCGCAAAAGTAGGCCGGCCATGTTGCAGCCGTATGTGAATCATGTTACAAACCTGTTAAGATTCAATCGGAGTATTTTTTCTCCGAAATGAGCTTTCCCTTTTCATCCCACATGTACCACGTTCCGGACTTCCGTCCTTTGTCATAGTGCATTTCATAGCGCATAATGCCCGTATCGTCCCAGACATACCACGCACCGTGTTTAAGGTCATTTTCATAAGATGCTTCGGACACCAGCGTTCCAGCCTCGTTGTAGGTGCGCCAGATTCCGTGAAATTTCCCGTTGCGGTAGGCACGCACTTCCTGTGGTTTCCCGTTGGGGAAATAGATGACATACGAGCCTTCCGGCCGGCCATCGTGCAAATAGATTTCCGTTTTCAACGCGCCGTTGTCGTAATATTCACGATATTCTCCTGAATACAAATGCGTCTGGGTCTGGTCGGTAAAAAACAATCCATCCACTTGTGTAATACCTGCCGGCTGTTGTGCCTGCACGGACCAAAGCATGAACAGCAATGTAATAATGACTAATTTTCTCATTTCCGATAAAAGTTAAAAAACGACCGGGAACAAATTCCCGGTCGCATGTTTTTAGTTGGACAACTCCTTAAAAGGCATAACCTGTCCAGCTGAATATGTCTGTCGGGCAACCGGTATTGCCTGCTTCCACCTTCACATCGGCATAACCATCTGCCGGATTGATTTCCTTACCGGAAACAGCCGTTTCCAAACTGTTGGTCAGGCTGATAACCGATGCCGTATTGCCATCGCCTTTGCCATCAGTCAGGTCAATCAAGTCTTTAGCCTGTCCTTTTCCGGTCACGAGCGCATTTGTGATGGTCGCCTTGGCTCCACGGCGCACTTTAATCACGTCGTGCATATAGTAGCCTTCATCCTGGCTGGCAGCCAGACGCAAATCGAACGTTACATTCAGCACCTTGAAATCGGACTGGCCGGCTTCGTCGGGCGAAAGGCCGTCCAAGTTACCATCCGCTTCTATGCCGCGCGGATCTTCCTCCGTGCTGACATAATCGGCATCCCAGATGCCGTAAGCGTTTTCCAGCGTTCCGCTGTAACCCTGCGTGAAATCGAACATGTCATCATCCGGGTTTACAGCCAGGAAGTTTTTCACGTTTACCGTACCTCCGAAAAACTCGATGGCATCGTCCGCACCATTCGGCACAAATACGTTCTCGATTTTGGTTCCGTTGCCTACGCCGTTCAGCGTAAGTCCGTTATGTTCCACATCGGCACTGGAACGCGCACCGGTATATTCCAGAATCAAATAGGTGATTTCACCGGAATTGTCGGCGGCATCATCTCCTCCGTACACATAGGCGGAGTTGATTTCGGTGGAACCCGTACCGTTGCCCGAAATCGGAGCTCTACCGTTGATAATCAGACCACCCCAATAACCCTGTTGTGCATTGTCCACATCGGCCGTCATGCGAACCGGCTGTGAAGCAGTTCCACGAACGTAAATTTTGCCGCCCTGCAATACCAGAATGTAATTGCTGAAACCTTTCTGGGCCTTAATCGTCGTTCCCGCAGGAATGTCGAGCACACCACCTTCTTCCACAATCACCGGCCCGGTAATGGTGTAAACCGTATTGGCATCGAGCACTTTGGTTTCCGCAATGCTGCCGCTCAGATTGTTTTCTGAAACTGTGGGTTCTTCAACACCATTTTCATCACACGATACGAATGTTGCCGTAGCAACCATCATGGCCGCAGCCATAAGATTCAAAAAATACTTTTTCATTTTTCCGTTCAATTAAATAAAACTTGGGTTTACAATCATACTTATTTTTGTCAAAAAACTATCCCGTTATAATTCAAAGGCTATTCCGATGCTGACATCCATGCCATTCCGATATTCATTCAAAATGACAGTTTCCGCTCCATCGCCAATTTTGCGGACCAGGCGATGAGCCGGATCCAACAAATTAGCAGCCTTCAATTTCAGCGTCAGATGACTGTCCAGCGCAAAAGAAGCAACCACATCCAGTGTCAAAAGACCTTTTTCGATAATATCGTTATATTGCCTGGTACCGATTGTGTACACACGGTCACTGAAATAATTCAGCACCACCGAAGCGGTCAGGTTCCGCTCGCCCGCCGTCAGGCTGTACGACAAGTCCAGATTCGTAATGAACGGCGATGCTCCTTCCAGGCGACTGTTCCGCGGTTCCGTGTTGGCAATGTCAAGCAACAGATTCGTGTAAATGCAGGAAGCGTTCCATCCCAACGACAACTTGTTGCCGCGATTGCCGTTTTCATCGGTAATATTCAGCAGGTTTTTGCGCAATTCAACTTCCGCGCCGGCCACTGTGGCATATTTGCCAATGTTGTCATAGGTGAGCAAGCCGGCTGAGTTCCCCTGGTCCACACGGCCTATCGGGTTGACAATATGTTTGTAGAAACCGCATACGGAAAACAGCTCCGATGCGCTCAGGTAGAAATCCCATTTCAAATCGACATTATAATTGTCCGATGGTTTGATATTCGGGTTTCCCTGGCTGGCAAAGCCGATATTCACATATTGGTAAGGCGATATTTCCTTGGACTGCGGCAGCGTATAGCTTTTGCTTGCCCCGAAACGCAGGCTGTGCCTGTCATTGAAATCATAGCGCAAGTTCAGGCTCGGCAACCAATAGAGTTTGTTCAGTTCCTCGCTTCCCGGACTGACATGCTGCACGTGATAATCCACTGTCATGTTCACATAATCCGCACGCAGACCAAGATTGGCAGTCAAGGCGTTGGTGAAACGATGCGTCGCTTCCACATAACCGGAATGGATATATTTGGTGACACGATATGTATTCAAATCCCCTTCGGTCATGCTGAATTTACCGGCATCATAATTCACGGAATTGTACAGGCTGTCCAATTTCAGGCCATCCAGCACATAAGTTCCCGGATAAGCCCCGAAGTTATATTCCACCGCTTCAAAACGGTCATCCATAAACCGGCCACTGTATCCAAAACGGATGTTTGATTGTTCCATATCGAGTTTCTCGCTCAATTTATAGCGCACATCCAGTTTGGCATTGAAATCGTTTTCGTGCAATTCGGAAAAGAAACGTTTTTGCCGGTTGCTTCCCGTCAGGTTATATGTGCCATCGGGACGACGGGTGAGGTAATTTTCCCGACGGTCGGGTTCCAGACCTTTCATGTTGTTGTACGAAACGCCCGCATCCAACTTCCAGCGTTCGGCAAGCGTCCATTCGGTCAGCAATTGTTGCGTAAGCAGCAGATTGTCGTTGGTCTGCTGGCGGCGCGAAAAACCGTAATAATCATCGGCTGCCTGGAATTTTTCGGTATGCATCCCTGCATAGTCACCTACATATTGGTCATTCACATGGAGCAACATGAAGTTATACGACAATTCATGTTTGCCATCCATGCCAAAATCCACATTGGCCAATACGAGCTGGTTTGTATTGATGGAATATTTGTCGCCTGTCTGGTCCTGGTAAACCGTACCATCGGCTGTCGTGCTGCGCACTGTTTCCTGCGTGCAGGCGTAATCCGTGGCATGCGATGCCACCGCAAAAACCGAAAGCGGATTTCCTGCTGCCCCCAAACGGAACTGTTTGCCGCCGGAAACAGCCAGACTATGATTCATTGGAAAAACGGCCACAGAAGGGTCAAGGCTGTTCGGAAAATCAAATTTCCCATCTGTCGGGCGGGCAGCATTGGCCATACCCAAATAATTGACTCCATCCTGACGGAGAAACACTGTTCCCGGAATCTCGCTGTTCATTCCCCCTTCGATTTCCGCTCCAAAGGCCGATTCACCCAACAGTTCCTTGGAATTGATATTGATGGCCGCACCGCCGACATCGCCGTTGGTGGAGGCACTGAACACTTTGTTGACATCGATGTTCCGGATCATGTCCGAGCCGAAAAAGTCAAGGGCGACATTTTTGTATTCCGGATCTTCCGACGGAATCGGGAAGCCGTTCAATGTCGTGGCATTGTAACGGTCGCCCAGCCCACGCACAAACACGTTTTTCACACCAACCTGCTTGGATATGCCCGAAATCTGCGCCACTGCCGCCTCGGCATCACCGGCACCCTTGCGTGACATTTCCTTAGCTCCGATTGCCTGCACTGCCAACAGGCTTTGTTTCTGCTCCAGCAACAGGATATTCTCGCTTTCGCGGTTGCGCTTGGCCACCACTTCCACATCCTGCAAGGCCAAGTCAGCCGGCTCCAACTCAAAATCCAGTTCCACATTGCCAACGATGCTGACTGCGTGCATGGTGATTGTATTATAGCTGATATAACGGATTTCCAAATCGTATGTTCCATCCGACAAGCCGGGCAGCATATAGTTACCATCAAAATCGGTAATCGTTCCAAGCGTAGTTCCAACTATTTGTATGGAGGCTCCTATCAACGGTTCATCCGTCTGTTTATCCGTCACCGTTCCGGAAAGGGTTGCCGAACACACAGGAACGGCATAAGTTGCTATCAGAATAGCAAGGAGAGCGTTTCTCAATCCCATATTTCGTTACTCTATTTTTTCGGGGGCAAAAGTAGAGGCGCCATGTTACGAAAATAGGACAATCGTATTATATTCGGTTGTAAAACATATTTCAAAAAAGTTACAGCATCAAACCATCAGTTTCTGAAACATATCAGCCAATAGGATACCACAAAAAAGCAAACGAACCCACAAAGGATTCGTTTGCTTTTCCAATATGCCTGCAAAAAACAGGCTGTTTCCGGTTTTATTCTTTGTCCTGTTGGGTTGCTTCGTATTCCTTCAGGAGTTTTTCCTGCACATCGGCCGGCACAAGCTCGTAGCTGGCAAACTTCATAACGAACGAAGCGCGTCCGCCGGTTATGGAACTCAATGTTGTGGAATAGCTGCTCAGTTCTTTCAAAGGAACTTTGGCTGTCAGTTTTTCAAAACCTTTTTCGCTGTGCATGCCCATGATAATGCCGCGACGCCCTTGCAAATCACTCATGACATCGCCCATTTTGTCGGAGGGCACCAGGATTTCCAAATCATAAATCGGCTCCAGAATCTTCGGTCCGGCTTCCTTGAAGGCTGCTGCAAACGCGTTGCGTCCTGCCAGACGGAACGAAATTTCGTTGGAATCCACCGGATGCATCTTTCCATCATACACAATGACGCGTACGTCACGCGCATAAGAGCCGGTCAGCGGGCCTTGTTCTATGCGGTCCATTACTCCTTTCAGTATGGCCGGGATAAAACGTGCATCAATAGCACCTCCCACAATACTGTTCACCATTTCGAGTTTTCCGCCCCATTCCAACGGATAAACCTGCACATCGCGGGCTGAAATACGGAATTCCTGGCCGTTGAACTTGTAGACATCTTTGGCAGGAACGCCTTCTACGAGCGGTTCTACAATCAAATGCACTTCTCCGAACTGTCCGGCACCACCGGATTGTTTTTTGTGGCGGTAATCGGCACGGGCCGCTTTCGTAATGGTTTCACGATACGGAATCTTAGGTTCGATAAATTCCACCATCATTTTGTCATTGTTTTCCAGACGCCATTTCAAGGTGCGCAAATGGAACTCTCCCTGACCAAACACAATGGTCTGCTTCAGTTCCTTGGACTGTTCCACAATCCAGGTCGGGTCTTCCTCATGCATCCGGGTCAGAATCTCGCTCAGTTTTTCAGCATCGGCTTCATTCAACGGTTTAATGGCACGACGATATCTCGGGTCGGGATATTTAATGGAACCAAAATGATAATCACATCCCTTTTCATTCAATGTATTGCCCGTGCGGGAATCTTTCAGTTTCACCGTAGCGCCGATATCACCGGCATCCAGTTCGTCTATCGGATTGCGTATCTGGCCGGCTACGGCGTAGAGTTGCGTCAGACGCTCTTTGGTTCCCCGATCCATGTTTATCAGGTCATCGCCCGATTTCACTTTGCCGCTCATAACCTTGAAATAGGAAACTTCACCGATATGTGGTTCTACGCTTGTTTTGAAGATATAGATACTTGCAGGACCATTTTCATCGGGAGCGACTTCCTTGCCATCCAGTGTAACGGGCTTTGTTGCCACGGAAACGGAAGGTGAAATGTTACCCAGAAATTCCATCAAGCGGCGCACGCCCATGTCTTTTTCGGCGCATACGCAGAAAATGGGGAACACATCGCGCAAAACAAGACCTTTGCGGATGCCTATACGCATTTCTTCCTCCTCCAGTGCTCCCTGTTCAAAGAATTTGTCCATCAAAGTTTCATCATTTTCGGCAGCCGCTTCAAGCAAAATGTTATGCAGTTCCTTGGCTTTGTCCATTTCGGAAGCCGGAATGTCGAGAATCTGCGGCTCGCCGCCCTCTGGTTTCCACTGGTACATTTTCATTTTCAACACATCAATCAGTGCATTGAAGCCTGGGCCGACGGAAATGGGATACTGAATCTGCACGGCCTTGCCGCCATAGAGTTCCTTGAGCTGTTCCACGGTCTTGTCATAATCGGCTTTTTCATGATCAAGCTGGTTAATCAGGAAGATAACCGGTTTTTTATGTTGTTCGGTATAGCGGAAATGGTTTTGTGTGCCTACTTCCACGCCGTTTTGTGCATTCAATAAAATAATTGCGGTGTCCGTAACATTCAGGGAGGTTACCGTCCCGCCAATGAAATCATCCGAGCCCGGACAATCTATGATGTTCAGTTTTTTTCCGAGCCATTCCAGATTGATTACCGTAGGAAATACGGAATAACCGTACTCCTTTTCCACCGGGAAATAGTCGGAAACGGTGTTCTTCGCGTCAACGGAACCGCGACGTTTTATAACTCCACTCTCGTAAAGCATGGCTTCTACAAGAGTGGTTTTCCCAGAGCCGGAACTTCCCAATAATGAGATGTTCTTAATTTCATTTGATTGATACACTTTCATAAGATATTAATTATTAACAAGTTAAGTAAAAAGCATTCTTTTATTCCATTTTACACGAAATTGACGCGCAATGTAAAAAAAAAACGGCAAAAAACGACAAAAAGTTTTATGTTCTACAACATTACTTTTGCTGTTCCTGTTCCGTCTCATCCACATATTGGAACAGAAAATCGTTATATGGATAGCGTTCTATGTGTATTGCCTTGATTTTATCGTACATCAGTTTTTTCAGCGGCTCTATATTTTCTTTCCGCCGGGCGGAGATAAACAGGCAGTTTTCATGCATGCGGCCCATCCATGTTTTCTTCAAATCGTCCAGGCTGTAATTTTCGCGTTTCATTGGCGAAAGGTCATCCGCATCTTTGGGTGTATACGTAAAAGCATCTATTTTATTGAACAACAAGATGGATGGTTTTTCCGTACCGGTTATGTCTTTCAAGGTCTGGCATACGACTTCATACTGCTCTTCAAAATTCGGGTGTGAAATATCCACCACATGAATCAGCAAATCTGCCTCGCGGACTTCATCCAACGTACTTTTAAACGATTCTATCAAATGATGGGGCAGTTTGCGGATAAAGCCTACCGTGTCGGACAACAAAAACGGCAGGTTGCCGATGGTCACCTTGCGCACCGTCGTGTCCAAGGTAGCAAACAACTTGTTTTCGGCAAAAACATCCGACTTGCTGAGCAGGTTCATGATGGTCGATTTTCCGACATTGGTGTAGCCAACCAGCGCCACACGGACCAGTTTGCCGCGGTTTTGCCGTTGCGTGGCCATTTGGCGGTCTATCTTTTTCAAATCCTCTTTCAGCAAGGCAATGCGGCTCTTGATAATACGCTTGTCGGCTTCTATCTGGGTTTCACCCATGCCGCGCCCCGTTACGCCACCGCCTCGCTGGCGGTCAAGGTGTGACCACATACGAGTCAGGCGCGGAAGCATGTATTGCAACTGGGCCATCTCCACTTGTGTTTTGGCATAGGACGTCTGCGCACGCCGTGCGAAAATCTCCAGAATCAGGATTGTTCGGTCCATAATCCGTATGTTCAGCGCCTTTTCAATGTTGCGCAACTGCCGCGGCGACAGTTCATCGTCAAAAATGACCAGGTCAACTTCATCCTTGTGCTCATCTATATAGTTTTTGATTTCTGCCAGTTTTCCTTCACCCACATAAGTGTTCGTGTTGGGCATATCTGCTTTCTGCATGAATCTTTTCACGGGTTTTATGTCTGATGTATCGGCCAGAAAAGCCAGTTCATCAAGGTATTCCCGTGTACGGTCTTCAGGTTGCGCCGGCGTGACCAATCCGATTAGTACTGCTTGTTCCATATTGTACAAAATGCTGTCTGTTTTCCTTTATAGGACATAATGTTGTCACAAAAATACGATAAAGTTTGAATGTAAGCAACAGCCGAACGGATTTCCGGCTGCTTTTGTTTCAAAAGAAAAGCCGTACCGGACAAACCGGTACGGCCCAATGCTCAAGCATGAAACTTCTTATGGAGCAAACTGTCACAACTCTTTTTTGACTTCGACTTCATCGAAGGATTCAATCAAATCGCCGACTTTGATGTCATTGTAGTTTTTCACGTTCAGGCCGCACTCAAAGTTGACGCCCACTTCCTTCACATCTTCTTTCATGCGTTTCAGGGAGGCCAGTTCGCCTGTAAAGACAACGATTCCATCACGAATGACCCGCACCTTGTTTGTACGTTTGATTTTGCCTTCACGGACAATACATCCGGCCACGGTGCCGACCTTCGTAATCTTGAATACTTCCAGCACTTCCAGGGTTGCCGTGATTTCCTCCTTGATATCCGGTGCCAGCATTCCTTCCATGGCCGCCTTGATTTCTTCAATGGCGTCATAAATAATGGAATACAAACGGATATCTATCTCTTCGCGTTCGGCCATTTTACGCGCTGATGCTGTCGGGCGCACCTGGAATCCGCAAATAATGGCGTTTGATGCGGCAGCCAGCAGAATATCGGAATCGGAAATGGCACCAACTGCCTTGTGTATGACATTCACCTGGATGTTTTCCGTCGAAAGTTTCAGCAACGAATCCGACAAGGCCTCTACGGAACCGTCCACATCGCCTTTCACAATGATGTTCAGTTCCTTGAAATCTCCGAGTGCTATACGACGTCCCAGCTCGTCCAGCGTGAAATGCTTTTTGGTACGTATGCTCTGCTCGCGTTGCAGTTGTTCGCGTTTGTTGGCTATTTCACGCGCTTCCTGCTCGGTCGGCACCACATTGAAATTGTCTCCAGCCTGCGGAGCGCCGTTAAGCCCGAGAATCAAGGCCGGTTCACCAGGACGGACTTCCTTGATGCGCTGGTTACGTTCATTGAACATGGCCTTGACACGTCCATGATGCGTTCCAGCCAGCACGATGTCGCCCATGTGCAACGTTCCGTCCTGTACGAGCACGGTTGCCACATAGCCACGGCCCTTATCAAGCGATGACTCAATGACAGAACCTACTGCACGGCGTTTCGGATTTGCCTTCAGGTCAAGCAGTTCGGCTTCAAGCAATACTTTTTCCAGCAATTCTGCCACACCGATACCTTTTTTTGCCGAAATATCTTGCGACTGGTATTTTCCGCCCCACTCTTCCACCAGATAGTTCATGTTGGCAAGCGTTTCCTTGATTTTGTCCGGATTTGCGCCGGGTTTGTCTATTTTGTTTATGGCAAAGATAATAGGCACGCCGGCCGCCGAGGCATGGTTGATGGCTTCCACCGTTTGCGGCATGACATTATCATCGGCAGCAACAATAATGATGACCAGATCGGTTACTTTGGCACCACGTGCACGCATGGCCGTAAATGCCTCATGTCCGGGTGTATCCAGGAAGGTTATGCGCTGCCCGTTTTCAAGTTTGACGTTGTATGCACCTATGTGCTGGGTTATTCCGCCTGCTTCGCCGGCAATGACGTTGGTTTTTCTGATATAGTCGAGCAAGGATGTCTTACCATGATCGACATGGCCCATAACGGTAACAATCGGTGCTCTCGGAACAAGATCCTTGTCCGAATAGACTTCATCCTCGTTGATGGTTTCCATTACATGGGCATCCACATATTCTGTCGTGAAACCGAATTCTTCGGCCACGATATTAATGGTTTCCGCATCCAGTCGCTGGTTGATGGAGACCATCAGTCCCAGGCTCATACAGGTAGCGATAACCTGGTTTACCGACACATTCATCATGACAGCCAATTCATTTGCCGTTACGAACTCTGTCAGTTTAAGCACTTTTTCCTGTTCGTGCTCCAGCATCATTTGCTCTTCCTGCACGGCGCGGACATGTTCGCGTTTTTCTTTCCTGTATTTGGCTCCCTTACCTTTGTTTTTTGCGCCAGAAAGCCTTGCCAATGTATCCTTGATTTGTTTTTGCACATCTTCTTCGTTTATTTCGGTGCGCAACGGACGTTTGGCGTGCTTCTTGTCTTTACGGAGTTCCTGCGGTTTGCTGAGGTCTATCTTGCCTTGTTTTATGCGTTCGCGTTTTTTACGCGGTTCCGTTTCGTCTTCTCCCTTGTTATTCCAGTTCTTGTCAGGACGCGTTTTCTTTTGTTCCTGTTGCTGGCGGAATTTTTCCTCGCGTTCCTTTTTCTTCTGTTCCTTGGTCTTTGATTTGGGACGTGTGCTCTGGTTTAACTGGTCCAAATCTATCTGACCTACTACAACGGGCGTTTTTTCTATACGCGGCCTTCTTATGACGAATACATTGTCGGCTTCCGGTTCCGATTCCCTGACAGGTTTTTCTTCCGGTTCCATTCCATCCTGTTCATCCTCTTCCATGGCATCGTCGGCCTCCGCAACATCATCTTCCGCCTCATCCGGTTGTCCGGCAACCTCCTCTCCGGTTTCAGTATTATCCTTTTCGGTTTCGACATTATCCTTTTCGGGAACAGCATTTTCCGGTTCCGGGAAGGCTTCTTCAGCAACAGGAGGCACAACCGGTTCCTCCGGTTGGACATCCGGAGACTGTTGCTCCTGACTTTCAGTCTGTTGTTGAACCGTTTCCACAGGAATCTGTTCTGGCACTTCTTCTGCCGGTGTTTGTTCTTCCGTTTTTTCTCGGACTGTTTCTTTTGCCTTTGCCGTATCCACAGTTTTATTCAATGCATCCAAATCAATATGGCCGACAGTTTTCACATGGGGCTGTTTGTCGGTAGGTATATCCACGGTATCGGGTTCCGTTCGGGCCTGTGTTGTTTCTGGCTCCGCTACTGGTTCCTCTGCCTTTGCTTTCATCTGACGTTCCTGCAACAAGCGCTCTGACTCCAGTTTCAGGGCCATGTCCTTGTTATATTCCTTGGCAAGCATCAGATACAAATCATCATCAATCCTGACATTCGGGTCTTCCGCTATCTTATGTCCGTTTTTTGCAAAAAAAGTCACCGCAGTGGACATACCTACGTTCAATTCCTTACATGCTTTACTTAGTTTTATCGCCATACAGTCTGATTTATAGTGTTAAAAGCAAAAGATTTTTCTCAAAATCCCATCGGCTTGCCGATGGCGGCAAGGAGGATTCTTATTCCCCCTCGTCTTCAAATTCCGCATTCAGAATGCGCAACACATCGTCAATGGTTTCCTCCTCGAGGTCCGTACGGTGTATCAGTTCATCACGCGGAATGGCCAGAACATTCTTGGCCGTATCGCAACCGATGTTTTTCAAGGCATCAATTACCCAGCCATCTATTTCATCGGCAAATTCGTCCAAATATATGTCTTCGCCTTCTGTGTCATCATCATCGGTTTCGCGGAACACATCCAGTTCATAGCCGGTCAGCATGCCTGCAAGCTTGATGTTCAATCCGCCTTTGCCGATAGCAAGTGAAACTTCTTCCGGTTTCAGGTATATTTCTGCACGTTTTGTGTCCTCATGCAATGCAATGGAAGATATTTTGGCCGGACTCAGCGAGCGGGCTATGAAAAGGCTCGGATTGGTCGTATAGTTGATTACATCGATGTTTTCGTTGCGTAATTCGCGGACGATTCCATGGATGCGCGCTCCCTTTATACCCACACATGCACCAACCGGGTCAATCCGCTCATCGAATGATTCCACCGCTACCTTGGCGCGTTCTCCCGGAATACGGGCTATTTTTACTATGGTGATCAGGCCATCGTGTACTTCCGGCACTTCCAGTTCAAAGAGGCGCTGCAGGAACACAGGAGCCGTACGCGACAAGACAATGCGCGGATTGTTGTTCTTGTTTTCCACCCGCAACACAACGGCACGTACCATATCGCCCTTGCGGTAAAAGTCTGATGGAATTTGCTCCGATTTGGGCAAATACAACTCGTTGCCATCTTCATCCAGCAGCAGCATTTCCTTTTTCCATATCTGATAAAGCTCCGCCGTCACTATCTGGCCGACCATGTCCTTATAACGTATATAAATGCTTTCTTTCTGTAACTCCAGAATCTTGGCTGCCAGAGTCTGGCGTAAAGTCAAAATAGCGCGGCGGCCAAATTTCAAGAAATCCACCTTGTCGGTTATCTCCTCACCGAGTTCGCATTCTTCATCGATGGCGCGGGCCTCCGAAAAAGGAATTTCCATATTCGGGTTCTTCATTTCGCCATCGGGTACGATAACACGGTTACGGTAGATTTCAAAATCGCCTTTGTCGGGGTTCACAATCACATCATAATTCTCATCCGTTCCGAACATTTTGGCAATAACATTGCGGAACGATTCTTCCATGACACCGATAAAAGTCTTACGGTCAATATTTTTCAGTTCCTTGAATTCTGAAAATGTGTCAATCAGATTGACGGTTTCTTTTTTAGCCATACTTTATTTAAACAAGATTAGATATTTTGTGTACTTAACATCAGAATATGCAAAGGTCAATGCCTCCTGCACGGTTATTTTGCGCTTGGCACCTTCGGGCTTCACCTGCTTATCCACTTCCAGGACAAAATGCTCCGGCATCACTTCCTTGAGCAAACCGCGCAGCTTGCGGCCATCACAAGCCAGCACTTCAACCTGATTGCCTTTGTTTTTCTCATATTGCTTCACTATCTTGAACGGTGAAGTTAATCCTGCCGAGCCGACTTCCAGTTCATAATCTTCAACATCGCGGTCCAGACTTGCCTCAACATGTCTGCTCAAATCAGCACAAAAATCGATGGAAACATTGTCAAACGAATCTATCTCCACTGTAATGCGGTTGTCCGGCGTAACTCCCAGGTCCACCAGAAAACAAGCAGTACCTGCCAAATAATTTTCTACGATTGCAACGACTTTTTCCTTATCAATCATAACATTTACGCAACGTTATTGAATAATAACGAAGGGGACTTGGAGGTCCCCTTCAAAAACTTCGGTTGCAAAAGTACAACATTTTTTCCAAACAACCAAATGCATCCCTGAAAAACAATGTCATTGACGCGGATATTCGGTCTGTTCGAGCGGATAGCTCTCTTCTGCCACTTGCGGAAATTCAGGATAGGAAACCTGCTCGCCTTGTGTGGAAACGCCGGGCTTATGGTCATGCAGGAAATCGGCATCACTTTGCAGAAAATCTTCATATCGCACGGGAATCGTCGCACCGGTAGGCGGGTCATCGTTGGTCGGATCGACATGATACCATTGTCCTCCTATCTGCACCATGTTCCAGGCATGGTCAACCGGCGGCTCGCTGTAAGATGCCGTTCCCGTAACATAAATGACCGGAATACCGGCCCGCTGGCACAGATACTGCAAACCTTTGGCATAGCCCTGACACACAATGGCATGATAGCCGTTTTGGTTCGGGATGAAAGCGCCCTCTATCGTACCGGAATTGCCGGTGGACATGCCGCCGTAGCTCACCAGTTTGATAAACTCGTCGTGCAACACACGGAATTTCTGGGCATCGTCCATGTCCGGCTGCAACTTGTCAAGAATCCGTGTCGCAGCCGTTTCAACCTTGAACATGTTGTTTGCCTGTATGCTATATGCCATAGAAACGGCATAAAAACGTGCCTCATAATACACCGTACCCACATTGCCGGCAGGTGGAGCGACCATATCCGTGGCATGGCCTCTGGGAACAATGGATTGCACCATAAGCAAACGAGGTTCATCGGCCTGCATGTATTTTCCAATAGTCAGCAACTGCTCATAAGTAACCTCAATACCGGCCGATGCGAAATCGACAGGAATACGCTTCGCTGTCGAGCCTTGTTCGGGCTGATAAGTCAACAGCGTGTACAGCAAATGGTCATAAGCTTTTTGTTCCTGTTCCGTCAGCAACGAACGGCCATAATACAAATGGCTGTCGAACGGTACGGACGGAAAAGCACGCCGCACATAGGCGATATTCGCCAAATCGTTTTCGGCCGCATACTCATCTCCATAAGCCCATTGTTCCGCATCTCCGTTTTGGGAAAAACCGGACTGGTCTTTCAATTCATTTATTGATGTGCCATCGTTTTTTTCAACGATGAATTGTGCCTGCACAGTCTGCACAAGCAGGCAAGACGTGCAAATATAAAACATGATTTTCTTCATGGCCATGTTGTCTTATTGTTTTATAAACCGGATTGAATTATGCGGCGAGCGCAAAAAGTAAACGCCGGCCGGCAAGTCTTCCACATTGATACTTTGTTCCTGTTGCGTAAGTTCTATATCTCTGACAACAGCTCCGTTGAGAGCAATTATCTGCACGGATTTCGTTTCATAACCGCATACAAACAATGTATGCGACACCGGATTCGGATACAATGAAACCGTTCCGGAAACAGGTTTCCGGACTTCCGTAGAAAGCTGGGAAAGCCGGAATGTGGCTTTTTCCACGTCCGGGACACCCGAACCGTCTTTCAAGACAACGGTAAATGAGGCTTCCGTATCGGAAGCCATCAAATAGTCAATAGAATACATGGGAATCTCATCGCCCTTGTCTGTCAGCATGCACCACACCTGCCGGGCAGAAAGGGAACAAGAAAACAGAAGCGCTACAATTACTGGAATAAATTTTTGCATAGCAAATGGATTAAAAATGGAGGGCAAAGATAAATGTTTTTATAGAATATACAAAATTCATTAACCCGCTTGAATCCTGTCAAAGCAACCGTGCGGGAAAAAGCCCAGAAATAACCATCCCCGCCACGGGCACAATCCTTTTATATCTTTAGCGATAAATCACCAATATGCTGTTTGCCGGATCAGCAACGTAAGAACAGATATTCATGGCAAAACATATCCGTTTATTCCTGAACCGGTTCTGTCCGAAAACAGCCTGAACATCTATATGTCAGCAGCAACCAGATGCATCACAGGCACCTGTCTGCCGGAATTCTTTTCACATGCCATAAAGACATTGAAACACTAATTGCCGGAAGCCATTCCCAATGGAGTGCTCCCGGCAATTGACAGAAACAGGGAAAAGATTGTCAGAAAACTATGGCCTTTGTTGCCGTATCGCCAATATGCAATATATAAGTTCCCTGTCCCAAAAGACGGCTGTAACGGTTGGTAAATTGCGTATCTACCATTTGTCCGCCAAGGTTGTAAATACGTATCATGACGGCCTCTTCCAGTTCAATGTTCAGCACGCGGTTTTCAATGGTGAACAACGGTTCTTGCCGGTTCTGGAGCAACCCGGTGCTTGTTCCAGGATCCGGACATTCTGCCGGATTCAGCACTTTTTTCCAAGAGTTTCCATCTCCCTCTATTTCAGAACCGTTGGCCATGACATAACAGCCGGAAGCAACTATATTTACCATATCGACAGACTGACGGCGACTATCGGAAGCAGTTCCGCCTTCGGGAGTAATCGCTTCCCAGGAAGCACCATTCACGACAATAAAATTCAACGGGAAAATATCATCCGTATTGAATGTATATGAATACCAGTTATCTGATTCTAAAGAGGTTGAAACAAAGGCAGGATCCAAAGGCCATACATAAAAATAGACGCCCGCTGAAGCATCCCAACTGCTTAATCCCTCCGGAATCTGGACTTTAATGGTAATTTCTTCGGGTTTAACGACAGCCGTAGTGTGCTTTTCCACAGAAGCCAATACATCACTACCATCAATTGCCTCTACTTTAATAGAATATGTACCCTCTGCATTGGGAGTAAACGTATTGCCTTCCAAGACACTATACGAGCCTGAACCTGGTTCTTTTACACTATATTGTAAAATAGCAGTTGCAGGAGCATCCGTCAATATGGCATCAATGGTATAAGATTGGCCTACAATTATCATATCGGCAAAAGTCAAAGTTATTTCCGGATCTGCAGGGGCAGATGGAATATATTGCGACCAGGATCCATCGCCTTTTTCCCATGCCTCTTCCGCGATCGTGTACAAGTTATTTGTACCATCATATTCCAAATCACTTGTCTGATTCCATTTATTAGACCAATTATTTTCCGTCGTTTCAGGATTCATACGGCAGAAAATCACATTTGTCCATGTTCCAGCAGGAGCTGTCGTTACATACAATACCGTTTCTTCCCCCGCTACTACCTTCATGTCTGTCCATGCAACCACAGGACTACCGCCAAAAAAAATAGGCTGCAAAACGGGCTCCAACCGCTTGCCAGTTTGCATTCGGTTTCAAATACAATTTTGTACCACCTGTAATGTCAGCAGCCATCATGCACATTGTGGCCATAAGCGACACCAACAATAAAGTAATTTTTTTCATGACATTTTGTTTTACAGTTATACATAACGTTTTTCTAGTTTCAAATCAGAAACACAATCTTTCAATACCTCAAAAAACCAAGGCCCTCGTTTGCCTATTCTATTTACACATGAATCTTTCTGTCCGTAAGCCCTTGTTGGTTGTCACCTGTATCAGATACAAGCCTGCCGCCAGGTCATTCACCTTGAAAGAGTATTGCTTGCTTTGTTGCTGTGGAAAATATTGTTTGATCATCCTGCCGGTAGCGGAAAATATGCGGATTTGTTGCATCGGTTCCTCCGTACGGATATTTAAAACGTCTGTTGCCGGATTCGGGTAGACAAGGGGCACATCCGCGGTAGTCTGTTCCAGGGCGGTTCCTTCGCAATCAACCTGGACAGCCATTTGCAGCATTTCATCCCATTCATAACAAGCGGACTCGTCCGTGTAGAGGTCATCGGTCTGTTCTGCGCCGCTTGCCTTGCCGTCATTGAAAAGGAAGTTCACACTTTCGATGTCTACATCAAACGAATGGCTCCACCAGCCATTACCTTCATCCGTAATGGCAGCTCCCGGCCATTTAGCCGATGTTCCTCCCGGGAACAAGTTTGTCCCATCATCTTCCCATGCCCATAAATTGACTACAGTCCATGCATCCGGCTTTTTGAATTTCACGGTTATCGGTTCTGTGCGCGGTTCGGTCTGATATACATGCGTCTGCACATTGCTTTGTACGCCATCGCCAACCGCCACAGCCTTCAAAGTCGTTGTCGTTGCGCCAATGGCTATTGGCTCGCTGTACAAATTGCCATTTGTTGCTGTCGGCTCGGTGCCATCAAGGGTGTAATAAATGGCTGTCGCATTCAGTGCGCTCAAGGTTACTTCCACACCACCGGGATATTTGCCTCCGGCCGGGCTGACAATCAGAACCGGTTCCGGTACAGTTGTGGTTTTTGTAAACATGGCCCAATTAATACCGGATGCTGCCTTTGTATAGCCATCCGGAACCACTGAACTGTTGCTCCCGCTACCTATCTTCACTATCAGCGTTCCATTTTTTCCGGTAACTGTGGCTATATATTTGTCTGTCCCGTAATCATTCACGGTCACTTCACTCTGGCTATGCACTCCAACTGCCCTGCGGGCCATAATCATCTTTTTAATATCGGACTTGTATTTTGCCCAATGCGGATAGAACACGCATGGTATGCCCGGACTGCTCAAAATAAAGGCATTGGCCTGCAAAATCAAATCGCGGTTGCCTATCGGTGCGAAATAGTTGTCATTATCTCGCTCAAAGGTGTCATGGTTGTCCACCAGAGTAACTGCGTATTTCCGGTAATCGCTATGGATAAGGCCTGCCGGTTGCGGCGTACTGCCGTTCATCCAAACCAGCTTGCTCAAGTCACCTTTGGCCAAGCCGTTATTCAAACCGTTGAACTTCAATGAAAAGTCAAATGCGGTAGAACGTTTTCCTGTCCCATCTATCCAATCCACAAGCAAATCGTAATTTCCATCGAGATATTCACCCACGGAGAAATAATTCCGTGCGTCCGTGGCATACATTCCAAAATAGCTTGCAGAAAATCCCTTGGCCACATCAAAACGCCAACCATCGTACTTCATTTCATATTTCATCCATTTCAGATAGGCTTTGACGGCATCCTGCACGTATGGATTTGTATGGTCCAGATCGCGTGCTGCGGCATATTTTTCACCCGTATCGTTTGCCCCGGTTGCCGCGCCCTTGCAGTCGCCGGACGCACTTGTGTTCACTTCATCATCCTTGCAGATATGTTCGGCCGTAAGCTGGAAACTGCCGTATTCGCCGAAATCTTCCGGGAAGAAATCGCACCATGTGCTTGCATTGTCGCGATGGTTCACAACAATATCGGCAATGACCTTGGCTCCACCGGTGTGCAGATTTGCGATAAGCTGTTCCAATTTGGCGCGCATGCCGTGGGCACTGTTCTGATTGCACCATTGCCGCGGGTGATAACCCGTGCCGCCACTGCTTTTTGCGGAAGGGGCCAACCAAACCAAATCGAAATATCCGGCAAGCTCGCCGGCCTGTTCGTTAAGCATATCCCACTGCGTTGTACCATATTTGGACAGTTTGGAATCAGAACTGTATGAATCCCAATAAAAAGCCTGAATCATTACATCCGTGCACTGCTCCGGTACGGCACTTGCGTAATCGCCCGGAATATATTCAGCAGATACCTGATCAGAGTCGGGATCGGGGTCGGGATCAGGATTGGGGTCGGGATCGGGGTCAGAACAACCAGCGGCTTCCTCTATGTATAGCTGGTCATCGTTATATTTTATCTTTATGTATATGTTGTAACAACCAGCAGCATTACACGTGATACCCGTTGTGGAAGAAATGAAATTCTGACAGGCACCATAGGAGTCCAAAGCCGTAATTGCCCAGGCTATATCTTCTCCGGCATCATAAACCGTAATAACATCGCCTGCCAGCAAAGCTACCGTTGAAGCCTTGTATTGCGTGCGTCCCTGATAGTCTGTTTCTCCGGTCGCGACAGCCGGATAATCTGTTGTATCGTTAATCCTTACATAAAATGGCGCAGCCGTCAGCCGGATTGCCAGAATGAGGAAAAAGAAAAGGAATACTTGTTTTTTCATGGTCGTCCCAACTTTAATAATCATGACAAATGTAAAGTGAGACTTCCGTACGGCCAATGCTTTTTCGACGAAATGCCGTTTAAGTTTTCCGAGATGTCAGATAAACCGGATAAAACAACACATGCCGAACACTATTCCACACAAAAAAACAGGAGAGTATCCTTTCTGAATACCCTCCTGCTGTTTTATCTATCCGGCAAACGAATCAATAGAAATTTGCGCGGTTGTCTTCTACCGAACCTTTTTCGCGAATCAGTTCAATGGCTCTGTAAGGCAGGGAATAACTGGTGTACATGTTCATCTGAATCAGTTCCGAGGTTTCATCGTATGTTGCTTTAGATTCCTTGGGGTTGCTTGTCTTGATAACGAACACGCCGTTGTTTCCCTTTACAGGCTCGGAAACCTGACCGACTTCCATAACGGGAGCAAGTCCGACCAGATAAGGTTCAACTCCGACAGAACCGAAACGATATGAACCGAAATTAATGCCATCTGCTTGCTGCACATCGGCTTTCACGGCTTTGGCAACCGCTTCCAGGGAGTTGTCCGTAGCCAGAACAGCTTTCATCTCCTTAATCATTTTTTCGGCTTTCTTGTCTTTTACAAGTTCCGCTTTCAATTCACCGCTTACGTTTTGCAAGGAGCGGTATTCACCATCGTTGGTTTCGCTCAGAATGGCCACGACAAAGCAATTGTTGCACTCAAACACATCGGATACATCGCCTTTGTCGGTTTTCTCATCAAATGCCCAGCGTACAATCTGGCGCGACTGTGCAAGCGAACCTACTTTTTCCGTATTTTTCTGCAATCCGAAAGCCGGCAGAACAGTCAGGTTCAGTTCTTTTGCTCCGTTTTCAAAGGATTCCATGTCGCCATGTTCCACGACAAACCGTTTTGCACTGTTATACAAAGCACTGTATGTGCGGCTACTTGGTGTTACCTTGCGTGACAAAATGGCCAATTTGACTTTCGGAGTCGGTTTGCTCTTTTCCATAATCTGGAATATTTGCGCGCCTTGTCCTTGTGCTACGGTAAATACTTCATTGGCTGCCTTGCTGAAGGCAGGACCGGCAATTTCCGGAGCCAGGCCGTATTCGCTGACCCAACCGATTTCACCGCCATTGGCGGCCGTCTGGGGCAAAATCGAATATTTGCTTGCCAAAGCTGCAAAATCCGCTCCGCGACGGATTGCCTTAACAATACTGTCTATGCGTTCCGTATTGTTTTCCGCCAAATAAATATGACGCAGTTTCACTGAATCGGAAACCATCAAGCCGGTTTCCACAATACGTGCCGTGCTATAAGTATCATCGGAAAACTCTATCGGCGTCACATCATCCTTTTTGCCGCTGAAAGCAAAATCCTTGTATTGGGCCGGAACTGTTGATTGGGAATAATTGTGGCCGTCGTACATGATGTCCGAGTTGGCATTCACCACACCGGCAATATCATCCGTCGTATCAAATTCCGGTTTCAGTTTTTCCATCCAGGCCTTTGCTTCTTCATAGTCATCCTCCGAAGGCACAATGTCGAAACAGATATAACGGATGGAACGGTTGGGCTCCTGCTTATACTGTTCCTTGCGCTTGGCATAGAGTGACTTGATTTCACTCTCGCTTACGCTGACAACCGAGTCAGGGAGCGCATAATAGGGCTGCATGACAAACGACACATCCACCGTGGTTTTGCGACTGTCAAAATTGCTTTTTGCTTCCAGCGCATTCGCTGTCACGGCTTTGCCCAGGATTGCAACATATTTTTCCTGCAACAGGCTGTTGCGTACGGCGTCTTCCCAGAAAAGGTAATAGTTGCGCAAGCGTGCTATTTCTTCCGACTGCCCGGCTTCATCCTGATTGACATAACTGTAAAACTGCATCACGGCATCATGGCTGAAACGCCCGTTTTCGTCCATGAATGCGCGACACTGGTTCAACAGCGGATGCGGGTTGCTGCCGAAAATACGTTCGCCCAACTCCTGGCTGGTTACGGTCAAACCTATCTTTTCACATTCTGCCTGCAACAAACGTTCGTTGACCATGGTTTCCCACACGGATGTACGGATTTGCGCCATCTGGTCTTCCGTAAGGTCATTCAGACCGGATTGGAGTTTGTACACATCGGTCATTTCATCTATTGCTTTCTGGTAATCCAGAATATGAATGCTCTGACCGGCAATTTCAGCCACGTTTTCACGGGATTGGTTAAAATAAGTGGCGCCTGAGTTCAGGAAATCACCAATAATGAATGCAAGCAAGGCTACTCCCACAATAATGAGCAATAAAACGCCTTTGCTTCTGATTTTCTCTAATGTTGCCATTTCAATGTTATTTGATTACAAAATTCAGTTAATATTCATTTATCCGATTTGAAATATATTTGAGCGGGCGAAAATACAAAAAAATGTTCGCTTCGCAAAATCAACACGTCAATTTCAGCAAATCAATACGGTTGTCGGTGGCTTTCAGGCATTTGAACGTAAAATTGTCTATTTTCACCTGTTCGTTCACCTTCAGGAAATGACCGCAATGGTGCAGTATCAGCCCTGCAACAGTCTCATAGTCTTCCGACTCCGGCAAGGAAAGCCCGAACTTGCGGTTAACTTCCTCCACTTCAAGCCTTCCCGAAAGCAGATATTCAGAATCACTGATTTTCTCCGCCGTATATTCACGTGTGTCGTGTTCATCTTCTATGTCACCGAAAATTTCTTCCATAATATCCTCCAAAGTAACGATGCCGGCCGTACCGCCGAATTCATCGACCACTACGGCAATGCTTTTTTTCTCCTGCAAAAACAATTTCATCAGTTTTTGGGCAGCCATGTTTTCCGGCACAATCGGAATCGTATTGATGTGTTCCTGCCAGTTTTTCTGATGCTCGAACATTTCAGAGGCATGTATGTAGCCGATGATGTTGTCCACATCGGTTTTGTAAATAAGTATTTTGGAATAGCCCGTTTCAATAAAGGCATTTTTGAGCGACTCCGTATCGGCCGTAATCGGCAATGCCATGATTTCGGTGCGCGGCACGCAGCAGTCGCGCAACTTGACCTTGGAAAAATCCAGCGCATTTTGGAAAATCTGCACTTCAGTCTCCATTTCCTGTTCGCCTGAATTTCCTTCCATGCTTTCCTGAATCAGATAGTTCAGATCCACACGCGAAAACTGCATTTCTTTGGCGCTACGGTCAACCTTGACGTGAAAAAGCCACAGGAAAAACATGGAAATCCATGTGCTGAAAATGGCTATCGGATAAAGCACAATATAAATAAGATACAGGAACGGAGCAAAAACCCGCAACCAGAGGTTTGCATTGTAACGGAATATGGTTTTGGGCAAAAACTCTCCGACAAACAGCACAATCACCGTTGCAATGACCGACTGCACCAGCGAGAGCAACAAGTCATTGGTTATGAAATAAAAATAAGGAGCCAGCAATTGCGCCATCTGCATGCTGAATATAACCAGACATATGTTGTTGCCCACCAGCATGGTGGAAATATATTGCTGCGGATGGCGGTAAAACACCGACAGAATACGCGATGTCAATGAACTCTGCTTCTTGTCCAACTCAAAACGCAATTTGTTGGACGAAACAAAAGCGATTTCCATACCCGAGAAAAAGGCGGAGAACAGCAACGAAAGCAATATGGCCAGATATGTTTCCATAAAAAAACACGCTTTGCAACAAACATCGCAAAAGCAAACGGATTACGGCCGCAAAGATACTATGAAAAAACGGATAACAGAAAAACGACATCAAAAAAAACAAACTGATTTTCACAATACATCACATGGGAAAGTGCACATTTTTTGTTAAACATTGAAGGCTTTTTCCGAAAAACCACACAACATTGTGTATCTTTGCCCCGGTGATATTTCAAAAAAATGATTATTGTTTTATGAAACGCATCTCACGCATATTTCTGCCGCTTGCGCTGCTATGTACAAGTACCGGAATGCGAGGCGAACAGACCTACCGCATGGAAGTGGGCTACATCCAGCCCTACCAGTTCAGCGAAATGTACAGGAACACCTATTTTCACGGAGGCAAAATCGGCGGAACGGTTGATTTCCTGTTTCCCTATAACATGAGCATCCAGACAGGATTGTTCTACAACTTGGCTTACGGCGAAAACGATCAACATTTCACCACACCTTCCGACAACGGCACGGAACATGTCGTTAATCGCTTGTGGCTCCATCAGCTAAATATCCCCGTCAGATACACATACACACAGAAAATCTGGAGCAAACTGGCCCTTTTCGCCTATGCCGGTCCGGATTTCCAAATAGGCCTGGCCAACACGCAGGATGCCGTATCCAACCTGTCAGCTGAAAAAATAGCCTATTTCGAGTCGCTGTCGGGCACATCTTTCGCTACCGGCAAAACCGACCTGTACAGCAACGGAACCTTGCGCCGCTTCAATTTCATTTTAGGCGTCGGCGGCGGCATACAATGGGACAAATACCGTTTGCAGAGCGGCTACGATTTCGGCATGTTCAGCATTTCCAAGAATTACAAAGTACACCAGCGCGGTTGGTACGTCAGCTTCAGCTATGCATTTTAAGAAAAAATTCAGATTTTGCCCGGCTTGCGGCAGCGAACATTTCGAGAACAACAACTTCAAATCGAAACGTTGCGCCGACTGCGGTTTCGTGTTCTACCACAATCCATCGGCCGCAGTGGCTGCGTTCATTTTCAACACGAAAGGCGAGTTGCTGGTATGCAAACGTGCCAAGGAACCGGCACGCGGCACATTGGACTTGCCCGGCGGCTTCGTGGATTATGAAGAAACAGCCGAAGAAGCCATGCGGCGGGAACTGCTCGAAGAAACCGGCGCGCAGGCACTCACAGTCGAGTATCTGTTCTCCCTGCCGAACCTGTACGTCTATTCCGATCTGGAAATTCCGACATTGGACATGTTTTTCCGTTGTACACTGCCGGAAAATGCGGCCGTGCGTCCGGCCGATGATGTTGCAGAATGCAGGTTCATCCCGTTTGCCGATGTGCATCCCGAAGCATTCGGCCTGCGTTCCATACGCCGCGCCGTGGAGCACATGAAAACACTGGCTGGAAAGGACTAACCCAACCGTTTCCAGAAACGGAACGTAATATCTTCCAGTCTGTGGTCAGCCGTAATTTTATACAACCGCTGATTTGTTTCCGGCGATTTCAGACCACCGAGCTTTTCCACATAGCCGCCCGTTTTCACATAATCGAACAGTTGCGGGTCGAACTGCGGCGGCAACTGCGCCTTGCCGGAATACCAGCCTATTTTTAACGCCGTGCGCCGGCGCAAATAAGCCGCCCGCCCGAACAACTCGTCCACATCCGCATCACCGCCCATAAAGCAAAAACAGGTAACCGATGCGCCGTACTTTTCCAACAGCCGGTCAATGGCCGGTTCATCCAACACCTCGCCAATGTCCTGCATCAGATGGGGACTGTGGCAGCCTTTGCAACCGTTGGGGCAGTTGGACAAATTGACCGCCAACGTAATTTCATCCGGGATTTCCTGGAAAACGATATCGTAATCGGTATATTTCAGCATGTTGCTTCCGCCTTTTCATAAGTCGCGTAATAGCGCCGGGCCGCTTCTTTCTGGCGGGCCTGCGAGAAATTGCTGATACGTTTCATGTAACCGATAACGCGGGTCAGGTAATCCACATTCCGGCTGTGGCACTTGGGACATTCGTGCAGATAACGCTTGTCAATATGACCACACTCGTTGCATATCGTGTTCGGAATGTTGAACGTGAAATAGTTGCAGCCCTCCTGCGCTGCCACACGCAGCAAATGCCGGTACTGTTCCTTGCTCAAATGTTCTTCCAAATTCATGTGCAAGGCCGAACCGCCCGTCAAATGCTCGATGTATTTCCGGCCATGCAGGCGGAATTTGTCTATCACATTCAGCTTGTCATCTTCCACTACATAGAAATAGCTGTTGTAGCAGTCGCGCGGCACCTGATAATGGTCTTCCTTGTCCCATTTGGCGTGTTTCACGCCGACATTCTCGGCCGGAATCATTTCGCAGTTGAACATGACATGTTTGGTGCGGTATTTTTTATTGTATTCTTCCACAATGCCCAGCACGCCCTGCACAAACTGCACGTATGCAGGGTTGTCGTTGATTTCAATTCCCAAAAACTCGGCAGCTTCCACCAGGCCGTTCACGCCGATGGTCAGATATTGGCGGTCGATATTGATGTATCCGGCATCGAACAGCGGCAACATTCCTTTGGCTTGCAAGGCTTTGAGATTTTCGTTGTATGCCAGTTGCACTTTATGGGTCAAATCGACCACTTCACGCAGAAATGCCTGATATGGCATCCCCGCCTTGACGGCGTATTGTATGCAACGGTTCAGGTTAATGGTCAGCACGCTTTTGGAGCCCGTGGACACACCACCCGCACCGAGCGTATAACTGAATCCGTTGTCGGTTATCTCGTTGCGCAAGCGGCAGCAACTGCTCAGCGAATCGGCGTTGTCGCTCAGGTAGGTAAAGAACGAATGGCCTTCGGCGTACATTTCCGCCGTGAAATCGGCATATTCCTTGTCCAGCACATCGCCGTCCTTGGTGAGCATGGCCATCGTTTCCACCGGAAATGTCAGCACGGTTTTGGTACGTTCGCGGTTGAACCACTTCATAAAGCGTTTTTGCAGCCAACTGAGCGATTCCCAATGCGGCTTGCTGCCATCGGGAAAGACAAAGTTCTCAAACAGGCTGTTGAAATAATAGCTGTCGTAATAAGCCACGTTCCAGAACACCGCCTGGAAATTCCGGGCGCCGGTCGGCTGATTGATGGAATACACGATTTGCTCGAAACAGTCGGTAATCATCTTGTCGATAGTGCGCTGCCTGACCGACAAATCGACAATCCGATCCGGATTCAGGTAATAATCCTGCCCGTATTCCTTGCCGATGAAATAGTTCATGTACATCAAAAATTCGGGTGTGGCGCACGCGCCGCTCAACATGCTTGACACAATGAACACCATGTTCACAAACCCTCCGCAGAACGATTTCAGGTTGGTGGGCGGTGTAGAGTTGCCGCCAATGGACAGCGTACCTCCAATCAGCCACGGATACATTGTGATGCTCGCGCAATAATTGGCCAGGCTCGTTTCATCGTTCTTGTAAATGAAATGGCTGTTCAGCAGATACAAATATTTGTCGGACAATTCCTTGCCGTACATTTCCTTGATACGGTCGGTCAGCAGGCGACGGTTCAGCCGGATGAAATTCGATTTGGGAAGCTCGCCAATCAAAGTGGCAATGTTCTTTTTGTCCACATTGGCGTTGGCATCATACTTGCTGCCCGTTGCCGCGTTCGATGCGTTGCAATAATCTATCAGAAAATTCAGCTTGTCGCGCGTTTCGCGGTCTTCCGTATGTTTCTGCCTGTAAAGCATAAACGACTTGGCCACGCTGCAATAACGTTCCGACATAAGCGCGATTTCCACCTGGTTCTGGATTTCCTCCACGCTCATGCCGTTGGAGATGTTCAAGTGGCTCAAAATGGCGGTCATGATATCCTGCGTGGCAAAACTGCCGACCGACAGGAACGCCTTGGCAATGGCATTCTTGATTTTGTCCAACGAAAACAATTCGCGTTTGCCGTCACGCTTGACAATGATAACTTCTGCTGATCCCATAATTAATACTTAAGTTGAATTTTTGATGTGTTTTTTGAGATAAAAGAAGCCCCGCACAGTTGTCCCAACCACACGGGGCTATGCTCCGAACAAAGCATAACGTTATGGCAGAAAAGATGCTTTGTCTATCCGAAGTTTTTCAATCTTATTGTCCGGTTATTTCACCAATTCAATAGCGATATTGTCGATGAACACGTATTTCGGCGTATTCAACCCGTAATCACCCTTATCCGAACCGTCGAATGTAAACACCACTTTTTCAGGCGCACCGAGCAAGGTCAAATCCACCTGTTCCCAGCTGTTGTTGATAAACGTCTTGCCATCACGGAAATCAGCCAGGTAATATTCCACGGCACCAGTCTGTGTTTCACCCGTATAACCGGTAATGGTTACCTTGAACCAGTCGCCCTCGGCAAACTTTTTACCGAAACCGCCATCACGCATTTCCAGATAAGCATAAGTGCCGTTGCAGACCATCATGCTCTTCAGCGTGCAGGTCGTATAGCCTTCCGGATAGGTGCAGGTAAATGTGGCATTGTCATCGAAAGCAAGCGCGAATTTTTTTGAACCGGCCGCACCTTGTCCGGCCACAACGCTGTATTGGTTTGTATAACCCGCCGTTTCCGTATCCGTCAGGGACGAGCAGGCAAAACCCTTCCAAGAAGACCAATCAGATGATGTATAAACATTTTCAAAAACAAAACCGTTATCGGCAAACGAACCATAATAGTTGGTAACCTGCGAGCCCCACGATTCCTCAACTTTCGGCGTGCCGCTCAAATCGCTACCGTCCCAATAACCGCTTTCACCAAGATTTACATCTTCAAAAGTGATTATCAACGTAGAATTATTTATCGAAAAACGACGACTTACACTTCCCGACTTGTCCACTTTCTGATAATCCATAGAATTTAAAAGATAAAAAACCGCTTCATATTTTCCATCAGGCAAACTATCGAAAGTGTAACTGGTAACAGTTGTTGTATCAGCAAAAGATATATTCAAATCATCTGAATTTAATGTCAAAGCTACTAAATAATCAGATGCATCACCATTTTCAATAGCAAAATCAAACGTAGGTTGGGCAACATCAAAAACAGTGTCTTGCTTGTCAGGGGTGACCAATAGCACAGGAGGCTGAGACAGATTTACAGGAGGTTCTTCCTTTTCACAACTTGCAAACATCAGGGCCATTGCGGCCATTGCATAAAGACCTAATTTTTTCATACTCTTTGTTATTTATGTAATTGTACAATTAAGAAAATAATCCGAAACGGAAATCATTTGCAACAAGCCGTGCTTGCCGCTTCCAATTTTTTATTTCAATTTGTTTTCTGTTGCGTGGATTATGCTCTTTCCTCGAAAGCAATAACCATAAAACATACTTGGCAGGTCTTCTGACTTATGCCGGCGGCAACTGTTGCCTGCGATTGCACAGCCTTCCCGGTTACGAACCAGTGGCATTGCGGATTATGCAACCTGCCGGATTTTATCCGGCTCCGACATTTACAGCAGCGGGACTGTTCGGGACTTTCACCCGATTCCCTTTTCATTCCTTCCCCGAAAAAGAGAACGGAAACCAAATATCGCGTAAATCGACGGCAAAGATAGAAAACTTTTCCCGTGCAAGCAAAGATGCCGGATTTTATTTTTTCAACAAATCCACGACCATTGCCGTAACCGGCAGACAGACAGATATTCGTACCCGCAGTTCGCACTAATCTTGCCCGTAATGCAAGTCCTCGATATTGCAAAACTCGGTCGATGTCTCGCCTATCCAGCCGCAATTCTGCTGCACGGCTGTGTAGATTTTCACAAAATCGATACCCGCCAGTTGCACGGATTTTCCGTCTTTGTCCACAGCCCAGTCTATCTTGAAATTGCTGCCATCGGACGCATTGGACTGGTTGTCGGCATATCCCCACGGGAAAGAGGCCAGCACCCAGTTCTCGGCCGGCGGCGTGGCCGTATTGGTGGCATTCCCCGGCAAACGCCTGCCACGCAATGTGTAACTGTCGGCTTCCAGCCAAGCCGGATAATAGGCCTGCCCGTGATAGGAAACACGAGCCACATAGCCCGACTGCCCGCGGTTATCTGTCCAGCAGACGCTGTCGGTCAACGCTTCCGGCCTGAAATACGTTACTTCATAGTCCGCCAACACTTCCGGATTGCCGTATTCGCTGCCTGCCAGCTCATACCATTCGTCATCAGGCAAGCCGTTGCCGTTCGCATCGGCAGAAACCAACACGATACCAGGCTCCGCACTGCCGTTGTAAGCATTGCCATACACCTTGAAATCATATTCGCCGGGCACATTCGGAATGGTGTGGTCAAAACCGACCACGATATAGCCGCCCCACGCGCCAAGCGAAAGCAAAGCGCCTTTTGCCGGCGACTGCAACAGCCGCGCGTTGGCTTGCGCCAATACATCATCAGCCGTAAAGCCCGTTTCGTATGCCGAAGTTTCGGTGTTGACAAACTGCCCGGGAGCCGGCATGTATTCCCACACGCGGTTGATATAAGGCGAACCCGACGTTTGCGCGGTATCGGATGCAACCTCCGACAACTGCGCCAACACAACCTTGTTCGGATTCAGCCCGACATCATTGAGCCGGAACTTCAGCCGGCCATCCGCACTGAAACAAAGCACATCGCCCCATACCGTGAAATTGTAGGCTTCCGTGATATACACGTCGCTGCCGATGGCATTGATACTGTACGGCGTTTCCAGCACCGTGCCGTCCGTAATGAAATTGTCGCGCAACACCTGTTCCGTCGCGCAATCAAACACCTTGACCCAACTTTCGCCGCTCGTATGGTTATAGTGATAAATATAGGCGATATCGTCCGATATCGTAAAATCGAGTGCCTGAATTTCATCAAACGAGCGGGCCAACTCGTCCGCTGCGCCATCAATTTTCTGGAAACGGTATGGAATATCATCGTAATTGCCGCGCGACACGACATAAACATTGCCGCGGCTGTCGGCTGCCACACGTCCGGGATTCATGCCCACGGTTATGCGCTTCCGTTCCTGAAACGTGGCCAAATCAATCACGGAAACCGTGTTGTCGTAGTCGGGATAGTCCAGGCCGCCCGAATTGGCCACGTACAATTTGCCGTTGGCCACGCACAAGCCTTCGGGATTGCGCCCGCAAGCCGCCAACGCATCCACTTCCAGCGAAACGGTATCGATGCGCGCCACATAACCATCGTAGCATGTAACATATACCTTGCCGCCATCGAAAGCCAGATAGCGCGGCTGCCGCGCGACACCGGCCTCATTGAACAGCGGAATACGCGCCAGCGAACGTCCAGTGGCCGCCTGCAACACCTCAATCTGGCTCGACACATTAACGGCAATGTACAGCTTGCCGCCGTACAGACCCATGTCGTTGCCGGTGTCACCCAAACCGCGCCGGTTGCAAGTCTGGAAAAAATCGGTCTGCAACTGCTGCGTTTCAAAATCATAAAGCGCGAGCGTGCTGTTGTTCAGGTTGAACAATCCTTCGGAAAGGATATACAACTGGCCCTTGCCGCTGACAACAGGCGCATCCACATGCGGCATGTCTTCCATGTCGTTGCAGGCAGACAGACCGAACAATCCGGCCAAGCACCATGTAAAAAGCGATATTTTAAAATCCCGTATCATGTTTTCATTCTTTTGTTCCATAAATTCCTACCATTTCCACTGCACCGATGCACGCCAACTGCGGCCGGGCATGGGAAAATAGCGGACCACTTCGTAATTTTTCCCACCCAGATTCAGACATTCCACGCTACATGCAAGCTCCGTACGACCAATATGGAAAGTGCGGGAAACAGACAAGCTGTGGTCGGAGTAGCCGGGCACACGGTTCTCGGTATAATTCTGGTTGACTGCATAACGGTGTCCGCTCCACACGACGGAATACGCCAGATTAACCCACGGCGTTTCGAGCGCGGCTTTTCCCGAGCCGGACACGCGCGGCGTATAAGGTATTTGATGCCTGTACTCCCTGCTGTCAGGGTCGGTAACATTCAGCGCACGCTGATAGGTGTAAGTTCCTCCGATGGAAAGCCCTATTTTTTCCCACGGATAAAAAGCCGCTTCGCCAGTCAGGTCCAAACCGTTGATGCTCACCTTTCCATAATTGAGCATTGTCCACGTGTAAATGTTCTTGCTCGGAAAGGCCACGATTTTATCGCGCACATCGTTGTGATAGGCGTCGGCAGTGAACGACAGCAACGGCACGTAGCTGCCTATGCGCACGCTGTAGGTCAGTCCTAGGTTATATTGGTTCGTCGTTTCCGGTTTCAGGTCCGGATTGCCGACGCGGCCATAATACAAATCGTTGAACGTGGGCAGCCGGAAGATATTCTTGTAGAATGCACGCACACGCAAATCCACGCGTTCAAACGGCTGCACGGAAACGCTGGCATAGGGCGATAGCCGGAACGGAATATCGGCTGACTGCCCGATGCGCACCTGCTCTTCCGTCAGCGTGGCGAGCAGGCTGCCCGTTGCCAGCACGCGGTTTGACACATACTTGACAGCCAGAGCCGTCAGCCATGAATAACGCACCGGAAAAGAAAAATCGGTCAAATCAGCCCACAAGGTATTGACAAACGCATCCGTGTTGAGCGAAACGGACAAGTTCGGAATGATTTTGTACAAGCCGCCTGCCGACACATAATATTCCTGCTGCCGGTACGTGTTCTCCTCCCTGCCGGCCGAGTTGAGCATGGTCGGGTCCAGATAGCGCGTATAGCCGAAATTGTATTTCCCGTCCACGCGGAACGCCCATTTGTCCCAGTCTTTTTTGTAGTGAGCCTGCGCAAAAAATGTATTGTCCCACAAACGCTGCGAAGAAAAATTCAAGGTGTTGTAGTAAATCGTCGCGCCGGGAAGTCCGCGCTCGCTGCCGTAATAATAAACCTGCACTTGCATTTCGTCCGTGTCGGAAAAAGAGCCGTAGAACATGGCCTCCGCCCGCAGGTTGTTCACGTCGGTATTTTGCCGCCGCTCCCGCGACACGCTGTCCGTTCCGGCCGAACCGTAGTGCAACAGATAAGGATATTGCCCGTTGCTGTACAACCATTCACCATCCACATGCACCGACCAGCGGTCGCCCAGCCGCACATTGACGTATGCCGAAGGATTCAGCAGGCCGAACGAACCGCCGCGCATGGCCAGTTTGCCGTTTACGGGACGGTCATCCTCAAACTTCGGTGCCGCTGTGCGTATGTTCAGCACCGCCGCCGAAGCAAACAGACGTGCCGCCTGGAAAATCTGGTCGCTCTGGCCGTTGGCCAGCGAAAGCATGTCCACGTTTTCCAGACTGAGCCGCCCAATGTCGATTTGCCCGTTCTGGCAGTCGGAAAGCGTCATGCCATTGTACGACACTGCCGTGTGGGCGGCACCCAGACTGCGCACCGAAACCGTTTTCAAACCGCCGATGCCTCCATAGTCCTTCACGGTAACACCTGAAAAATACTTGACCGCATCACTCACCTGCAGGGCGTTGAGCGTTGCCAGCTTTTTTTGCGAAAGGATTTGGAGCGGCGCGGTGGAACGGGTTTCCGAATTGCGGTAGTTTTCCGTAACGACAACTTCCTGAATGTCATAAACGGCGGTCGTGTCGAGCACGAAGCCATCCGAGGCGCGGCACACGGCCGCAAACCCGAACATCACAAGCACGCACGCCCGAAACCTGACTGAAAAACCGAAATATCTGTCAACTGTCATAATACCGTCATGCCCTATCCCACGAGGGCGCAAGGTGTAAATAAACCGTGCAACGGCAGGTCTTCTGACTTGGAAATCCGCAACCGCCTTCCCGAAAAATCAGTGGCAAGAGTAGTTTGCGGAGGCACTCCTGACGTTGGAGCGACCCGAGTTTCCTCACAGCAGCGGGACTGTCCGGGATTTTCACCCGATTCCCTTTTCATCGCGTTTTGCGGCTGCAAAACATGGCGAACCGTTGCGGCTGCAAAGGTAATATTTTTCAGCATAACAGGAAAAAACAAACGCATTTTGCGGAAAGCAGGAGTTCCTGAAGCGGACATTCTGTCAATCATCCAACCTGCGGCAGGCCTGTTTGTCCAGCTCCAACTGCTGCCGGAGGGCCTCGACGGTCGTGAAATGGATTTCATCGCGGAGATGTTGCCTGAAATCAACGGTCAGTGTTTCGCCATAAATATCCCGCCCGAAATCGAATATGTGTACCTCAATGCTCATGTGCGCATCGGGTTGCTCCAGCGTAGGGCGGCTGCCTATGTTCAACATGCCGGAATAATGTTCGTCTCCAAGTTGTATGCCCACGGCATAGACACCGGGCTTCGGTATCAGCTTGTCGGTCTGGCATGGTTGCAGGTTTGCCGTCGGGAAACCGAGCCTGCGCCCGATGCGGTATCCGTTCACGACCACGCCCGTGAGGCGGTAGGGCCGTCCCAGCAGGACGGCCGCCTGCTGCACATCACCGGCCTCGAGCAAGCGGCGGATAGCGGACGAGCTGACATGCTGCACGCCGCCCGTATATTGCGACGCCCGCAACACTTCAATGCCGAGCCTGCGCCCAATGGTTTCATAAGCCGAAAAGTCCGTCAGGCAATCGCTGCCGAAACGGTGGTCGTAGCCGAGCAACAGCGTTTTTACGTTCAGGCGTTTCCGCAACACCGTTTGCATGAACTCACTGGCAGTGAGCGCAGCCAGTTCAGGTGTAAAATGCAACACTTCCACCTTGTCAACCAGCGCGGCCAGCAGTTTTTCCTTTTCCTGGCGGCCGGTCAGGATTTCGGGCTGGAAATCGCTGCACAATACTTTGCGCGGATGCCGGTCGAAGGTGATGGCCATGGTGGACAGGCCGCATTGCCGCGCGATATTTTCCAATTCGCCCAACAGGAAACGGTGTCCGCAATGCACGCCATCGAAAAAACCGATTGTAGCGGCATAGGCCGGACGCAGGGCAAGCGGCAATTTCCGCACGACTTCATCGTAGGAATGGGCAATCTGTTCCCTGACAAACTGTTCCGACGGCGCACGGGAAACAAAAACCGTGTTCCAGTATTTTTTGTTGAAATGCCAGGCCGGACGCACGGCCGCATACTGTTCGCGCAGCATTTCCGCACGGTCAGGGTCGCACTTGACGGAAACAGCCGGCTCCGCCCCATCCAGAGGCAGCAAGGCAAACATTTTGCCATGCACCTTGAACACCAGCGACGTGTCGTTGAAAGGCAGGCATTCCGTCGCATTCGGCAACGACAGGCAATATGTCCGGATATCTTCTACATTCATAGGCAAGCGGCAGTCATCCAATCAGAGTTTTATGTAAATCTTCCTGCGGTACAATACATGCCCGATAGACCAGCAAAGCACGATAAACAGCAAAGCAAAAACCAGCGACCCGAAATATGGTCCGAAAAGCGGTTCCAGCAAATCGCCGTATATGAAACCTTTCAGAGTAACATAACGGTCGCCGCGCGCAAACCCGAAATTACCGAGCAGGTTGGAAAATATACCGGCCATCACGAAAATGGCCATCGGATTCACGCCGAAGCTCTCAAAAAAGACGCACCAGCGGCGCCGCCCCTGCATGTCAATAATCCAGATGAGCAAGGCGAACATCAACGATGCCAGGCCGCAGGTAACCAGCACGTAGCTCGACGACCACAAGGTTTTGTTTATCGGAAAAAGATAGTCGAGCAGGAATCCGGCAAACAGGCAGATCGTGCCGAAAATGAATAGCCGCTGTATGCGGACGGCATGTCCCTTTTCCGTATCCAGAAGCAGCCCTGCCCATACGCCCAGCAGGACATGGGCAATGCACGGAACAGTGCTGACAAATCCTTCGGGATCGAACGGCAAGCCGTCTATCCGGTACATGTGTGATGCGCCAAGCAAGGCCACATCCACACGCGCGGCGATGTTTCCTTCCGTCAGTTCCAGACTGCCAGTGCCTACCATCAGGGCCGTATAGAACACCAGCACGGCTCCGGCAATCCACAACACGCGGCGTGGCTTGACCCACAGCAATATCAGCGCACCGAAAAACGACACCAAAGCCAACCGCTGCAACACCCCCAAAACACGCAAGTTGCCGCACTGGAAAACAGCCGCTTCCAGCAGTTTCTCGCCCAACGACAAATCCTCCGGCCGCAAAGTGCCCAGCGTGCGGCAGAACAACCCGAACCAGTTCAGGAACAAACCAATCAGAAACAACAGCAAGGAACGCCGGAACAGTTTGACAAAGGTTTGCCCGGAAAGGCGGAAATCAAATTTCCTGTAAGAAACATACATGGAAACGCCCATGATGAACATGAAGAACGGGAACACCAGGTCGGTCGGTGTCAGGCCGTTCCAGGCGGCATGTTTGAGCGGCGCATACACATAACTCCACGAGCCGGGGTTGTTTACGGTTATCATGCCGGCAATTGTGATGCCGCGCAGCACATCGAGTGCCAAGATACGCGGCCGGCCGGCCGGGCTTATCTTTTGTGTCTTTTCCGGAATATCCATTTCAGGCGCGTTTGAATACGTTTAATCAGGTTAAAGTCGGTATCGGAGTTCTCGGTCGTGTTGAAAATCTGTCCGCTGGCCTCACGGGTGCCATCCTGACGCGGGAACAGAACCAGATAGCTGTTTGCCTCAAAGAACCTGGACAACATGTAAGGTATTTTCTCGAAAAGCTTGTTGTAGGACAACGTCTGCTTGCGTGCCGATATGACAACAAGCAACTCGTTGGGCCTGATGGCCTTGGCAATAATCAGGAAGTCCTCCCAGTCTTCCAGTTCAGCAAACGTAACGCCCGACAATCCGCGTTGCTTGCGGTTGCAAAGGCGTTTCAGCACATGGGTCGTTTCCGCGTTGGCATAGAAGCGCACTTTGGCGCCGGTCTGTTTGGACAAATGCCGGATGCGCTCAAACCAGCCTGTAAAACCGGCCTCCTGCTCGGCATTGGCCGGAACCGCCACCAGAAAACGCTTGATGGTGTTTATGGGCTGCACATTCCTGTAAACATAAACCGATTTGCTGACCGACTTGAGCAGGTTGTCAATGATTTCCCCGAAAAAAGTGTCCTTGTTTGTTTCCGGCCGGTGCAGTCCCACCACAATATCCGTCACATCGCGTTCGTTCACCACCGTTTCTATGCCGTTGGCTATGTTCGCGTCAACATGCGAAATCATGTTTACCGTATTGTCGGACGCGGCACCTATCCTGGCCGCGCGTTCCAACAGCTTTTCCGACGCCCTGGACGCCGCCTCCGACTTGCTCACCGAAAGGGCGTAAATGGCCGACCCGGCCTTGTTTTCCACCATCAGAACAGCCAGCTCCATCAACGCATCGCAAGTGGCCGGATTGGCAAGCGGAATAAGCATGCGCTCCTTGCGGTCCGTTTCAGTCTCATCGGGAACCTCCGAAACAGACAACTGCTGCGCCGCATGCTCCGTTACAAAGGAACTGATGGCACACGTGAACAGAATCATGATAATCGTGCCGTTCAGAACATTCTCGTTCAGCAACCGTTCGCCGGATGGCAATATGATTTCATAGCCAATCATAACGGCAGCCAGTGTGGCGGCAGCCTGCGCGTTGCTCAAACCGAAAATCATCTTACGGTCTATCGGCTTCATGCCAAAAGTCTTCTGCGTCATCCACGCCGCGAGCCATTTGCTGAAAGTGGCCACCCCCGTCATTACGGCGGCAACCAGAATGGCCTCGTAACCGTTGAAAAAAACGCGGAAATCAACCAGCATTCCCACACTAATCAGAAACAGCGGAATAAAAAGCGCATTGCCCACAAAATTGATGCGGTTCATCAGCGGAGAAAGGTTCGGAATGAGCCTGTTCAGCGACAAACCGACCGTAAACGCACCCAATATGGCCTCCAAACCGGCCAGCTGGGCCAGAAAAGAACCACAGGCAACCAGGGTCATGACAAAAACATACTGCAATATGCTGTCGCTGTAGTGCTTGAAAAAATATTGCGCAATGCGCGGAAAAACCCACATGACTATGAAACAAAACAACACCGTCATGCCACACAAACGCAACCAGAAAACCGTGTTGATGGTTCCCTTATAGTATCCGGCTATGCCGGCCAGAATCAGCAGGGCAAGCAGCACCGTAACAATGGTGCCCCCAATGGTGATGTTGACCGCCTGATTACGGGCCAGACCGTAGCGGCTCACAATCGGATAGGTCATCAACGTGTGGGAAGCATACATGCTTGCCAACAAAACGGACGACACAAAACTGAAATCCAATATATATATACCCGACAGGACACCCAGCACCATCGGAACCAGAAACGTGTACAGACCAAACACCAGACTCTTGTTGCGGTTGCGCCGGAAATCGTTGATGTCTATCTCTATGCCCGACAAAAACATGATGTAGAGCAAACCTATCTGCCCCATCAGCTTGATGCTGTCGGAATAGGCCAGAAGCCCGGCACCGTGAGGACCAAGCAGCGTACCAGCAAGAATCAAACCCACAATGGACGGAATGCGAACCTTGCGGAAAACCATCGGCGACAGCAAAATGACCGCCAGAATGATGGTCAGCACCAGAGTGGAATTTTGGATGGGTAACGAAAAATCCATATATGAACAATTTGGATGGAACAAGCCTGTTGGAAAACCGTTGCAAAATTAAAAAAAACTTCCCAATTATCAAACGCCATGGACACACAGACCGAAAAAACGGAATCCAGGGGGTCGAATTTGGCTTCCGCGATGAAAAAAATGGAATTCGAGGGGTCGAATTTGGTTTCCGCGACGAAAAAAATGGAATTCGAGGGGTCGAATTTGGCTTCCGCGACGAAAAAAATGGAATTCGCCCCCCTAAACCGTCATATTTTTTCTATTTTCTCCAGAACGAAGGCACAAACAGGAACAAAACCGTAAACAGTTCCAGACGTCCAATAAGCATGAATATGCTCATAAGCCATTTGCCAAAGGCGGGAAAATGCGCAAAGTTGCCCACCGGTCCCGACATTCCCACTCCGGGTCCCACATTTCCCAGACTTGTAATGGCGGCCCCCATGGATTCATCCAGACCGATGCCGCTCAGGCAGAAGAGCAGCACTCCCGTGATGCAAATCAGGGCATACAGGATAACAAAGGCCAGCACGTTGTTGACTACCGATGTGGAAATGGTTCGTCCGTTGTATCGTACGGGAATGACCGCGTTCGGATGAATCAGCCGGCGGAACTCGTAGTAGCTGTTCTTGATAAGAATGACCACTCTGACCCATTTGAGGCCTCCGGCCGTTGAGCCGGCCGATGCACCTATGGGCATGATGAACAGGCAGAGCACCCAGAGCACCGTAGGCCAGAGCATGTAATCGGCAGTGGCAAATCCGGTGGTAGTCATCAGCGAAACCACCTGGAAGAGCGCCGTGCGGAACACTTTTTCCACATCCTTGAGCACTCCTCCGACCGACATGGACTGCATATCCTCTCCCGAGAATGTGGTAATCATCAGCCCGACGGTTATCAGCAGCGTAAAGGTCAGTATGCCGAACAGATAGGCGCGTGCTTCCTCATCGTTCCAGAGTTTGCTGACTTTTCCGCGCATGACATAGTAGAGCAGCGCAAAGTTGATGCCGCTCAGGAACATGAAAACGATGATTACGTATTCTATTGCCGGCGATGCAAAGGCTGCAATGCTGGCGTTTTTTGTGGAATATCCTCCGGTGCCCATGGTGGAGAAGGAATGGCAGATGGCATCGAACCATTCCATGCCGAAAAGCTTCAGCAGCAGGCACTCCAGCAGTGTGAGCAGCATGTAAATACCCCACAGCAGCTTGGCCGTGTCCTTGATGCGCGGACGCAGTTTCTCATACGTCGGGCCGGTCGCTTCGGCGGCATAAAGCTGCATGCCCCCCAGCCCGAACAGGGGCAGAATGGCCAGCGACATGACAATGATTCCCATGCCGCCCATCCAGTGCATCAGGCTGCGCCAGAAAAGTATGCCGTGCGGCATGATTTCAACATCCGGAATCACGGTGGCGCCGGTGGTTGTGAATCCGGACATGGTTTCAAAAAACGCATCCGTATAGGTTGGCACAGCCTTGCTGAACCACAGGGGCAAGGCCCCGAAAAATGCGAAAACGACCCAGACCAGGGCCACGATGATATATCCTTCGCGGCGTCCGAGCCGTTTTTCCGCTCTGTATCCGAGCGCAACGGCAATCAGACCGACCACCAGCGTAATCAATGAGGAAGTCATGAAACAAGGTGCATCGGGACCTTCGTAGAAATATGCCACACCGGTGGCAATGAACATGGCTACCGCCTCAATCAGCAGCAAGGCGCCGAGCGCCAGCAATACGAGCTTGAAATTGAATGTACGACTCACAGACAGAAAATTTTTCCGGTTTCCATAATTCAGTTAAAGAACTTTTCCATTTTGCGGATGGCCGATGCCACGCAGAACACGATAACGTGGTCGTTGGGCATAATCAGCGTGTTTCCGTTCACCAGCATGCCCACTCCGTCGCGCATGAGCCCGCCAATGTTCACATCGTCGGGCAGGTTCAGGTCCTTGATTTTGTGCCTCGTTATTTTTGCGCCGGGCGTGGCCACAAACTCGACCACTTCCGCATCGGCACTGGTCAGGTTGCGCACATTGAGCACATCGGCATCCAGGGTCAGCTGGTAAATGTAGCTTGCCGCAATCATTTTCTTGTTCAGCACGGTGCCTATGTCCAGCCCCTCGGCAAAGGGGATATAATCAATGTTTTCCACTTCGGCTATGGTTTTGTACACACCGAAACGCTTGGCAGCCAGGCAAGCCAGGATGTTGGATTCCGAATTTCCGGTCACGGCCACAAAAGCGTCCGTGTCGGCAATGCCCTCCTCCTTCAGCACATCAATGTTGCGCCCGTCGCCATTGATGACCAGCGTGTCGTTCAGTTTTTCCGAAAGTGCGTAGCTGGCTTCCCTGTCTTTTTCCAGAAGTTTGGTCTGCAGCTCGTCCGGCAATATCTGAATGGTTTTCTGGGCAATGCGGCTGCCGCCCATAAACATGATGTTCCGGATTTCCACATCTTTTTTGCCGGCCTGCGTCTGCACAAACTTCATGTTCTCGGCCTTGTTTTCGTTGGTAACGATGCAGTACACCAGATCATCGGCCAGAATTTCATCCGCACCGCGTGGAATAATGGTTTTGTTCTTGCGCTTGATGGCCACCACGCGGAAACGCCCGTGTTCAAACTCTCCGGAGTTGAACTTTTTGTTAATCATGATGGCATTGTCGCGCACCTTGATGACCAGTAGCTCCAGTGCGCCGTCGCCAAACGACAAATGGTTGCGTATCCAGCTTGTGTGGAGCGCCTCGGCAATTTCCTTGGCGGCCAACACCTCCGGACAAATCAGATAGTCCACGCCCAGTTTTTTCAGAAATTCCTTGCTGGCGGGTTGCAGGTATTCCTCGTTGTCTATACGCGCCAGCGTGCGCTGTGCACCCAGGTTGTTGGCCAGCATGCAGGCCGTCATGTTCACACTTTCGTAGGGCGTGACGGCAATGAACAGGTCCACACCCTTGACCCCGATATCCTTCAAGTCGTGCAACGAGGTAGGAGAGCCTACCTGGGTCAGCAAATCATAATTGACATCCAAATCCTTCAGCTTGGCCTGGTCGGGGTCCATCAAACTGATATCCATATTTTCACGGGAAAGCAGTTTGGCCAAATGCGTGCCTACCTCACCCGCTCCAACAATGATAATCCTCATATATCCTTTCTACTTAAAATGCAAAACTACTTGTCCTCACCGTTTTGTTCCTGCCGGGACAAAACAGCCGCCATACTCTCTTTCAGTCCTTCGGTGTCCAGCCCCAGCATGTGATACAACTCGCTTGTGGAGCCGTGTTCCACAAACTGGTCGCGCACGCCCAGCCGCACAACATCGGGGTGGTAGCCGTTGTCGCCCATGAATTCCAGCACCGCGCTGCCCAGGCCTCCGCTGATGACACCATCTTCCACCGTCACGACCTTGCGGAAGTTCTTACCCACCTCGTGCAGCAATTCCTCGTCCATCGGTTTCAGGAAACGGATGTCATAGTGCGCTATCGACACGTTACGCTCCTGCTCCAGCAGCCGTATGGCCTGCGCCGCCGTGTTTCCGATAAATCCAATGCTGATTACGGCGAGGTCGCGGCCCTGCTTCAAGCGTTGTCCTTTGCCTACCGGCAGTTCCTGCATGGGACGCTCCCAGTCAACGGTAATGCCGCGCCCGCGCGGATAACGTATGGCAAAGGGGCCCTTTCCGGGCAACTGGGCCGTGAACATCAAGTTGCGCAACTCCACCTCGTTCAGCGGAGAAGCTATGGTCATGTTCGGAATGCAGCGCAAATAGGCCAGGTCAAAGAGTCCGTGATGCGTTGCGCCGTCCGGCCCCACAATGCCGGCCCTGTCAATGCACAGCACCATGTTGAGTTCCTGCAAGGCCACGTCGTGAATGATATTGTCGTAGGCGCGCTGCATGAACGATGAATATATGTTGCAGAATGGCATGATGCCTTCCTTGGCAAGTCCGGCCGAAAAGGTCACGGCGTGGCCTTCGGCTATGCCCACATCGAACACACGTTCCGGCATCTCACGTTGCATAATGGTCATGGAACATCCGGAGGGCATGGCAGGCGTGATACCGACTATTTTTTCGTTTTTCCGCGCCAGTTCCAGCAAGGTTTTCCCGAATACATCCTGGAACAAGGGCGGCATCTGGCTCTCATCCGTCACTTTACGCTCACCCGTAGCCACGTTGAACTCGCCCGGCGCATGCCAAATGGTGACCGAATCTTCGGCAGGTTTGTAGCCCTTGCCTTTTTTGGTGATGACATGCAGCACCTTCGGACCCTTGTAGTTTTTTATTTCCGACAAGATGCGCACCAGGTCGTCCACGGCATGACCATCCACCGGGCCGAAATAGCGTATGTTCAGCCCCTCGAATATGTTGTGCTGCTGCCGTGTGAGCATGGTTTTCAGGCTTGTATTGAAGCGCAGCAGGCGCCTGCGCCTGTTTTCGTTCATGATATGCAGCTTGCTGAACAACATATACAGCTGATGCCGGAAGCGGTTGTAGGTAGATGAGGTATTGATGTCCACCAGATATTGTGTGAATCCGCCTTTCAGCGGGTCTATGGCCATTTGGTTGTCGTTCAGGATAATCAGGAGGTTGTTTTTGTCCATCGACGTGTTGTTCAGCCCCTCGAAGGCAAGCCCGCCGGTCATGGCACCATCGCCGATGACAGCCACCACGTGCCTGTCGGGCTCGTGCTGCAGCTCCGCCGCTACGGACATGCCCAGCCCTGCCGAAATGGAAGTGGACGAATGGCCCGTGCCGAATGCATCGTAAGGACTCTCTTTGGGCGATGGGAAACCGCTCAAGCCCTTGAACTGACGGTTGGTGTAAAAACGGTCGCGCCGGCCGGTCAGGATTTTATGGCCGTAGGCCTGATGCCCCACATCCCAAATAATACGGTCATAGGGCGTGTTGAACACATAGTGCAATGCAACGGACAACTCCACGACGCCAAGGCTCGATGCCAAATGTCCCGGATTGTGCGACAACTCGTCTATGATGAACTGCCGCAACTCTGAACAAACCGCAGGAAGCTCTTCCCGCGGAATTTTTTTCAAATCATCCGGACTGTCTATGTCGGGTAAGTATTTTTTCTCGGCCGATTGCATAACACGCATATCTTGCAAATGAACGAACGGCAAAAATAACATTTTTTTTCAGCATCCCCAAGAATATTATGGAAAGCCTGCAGAAAGAAACGAAAAGTTGCAGCGTTTTCAGACTGTCAGCAAAAAAAATATCCGGCCTGAGCCGGATATTACTGTAGTTCTGGGTGGGTCAGAATTCCACGGTCGGGGCTTTTTCCGCGCCGGTTTCCGCCTCGAAATAGGCTTTCTTCTCAAAGCCGAACATGCCGGCAATGATGTTTTTCGGGAAACGGCGTATCATGGTGTTGAATGTCTGCGCCCGCGTGTTGAATGCATTGCGCGCCACGGTGATGCGGTTTTCCGTACCTTCCAGCTGGCTTTGCAGTTCCAGAAAGTTCTGGTTGGCCTTCAGGTCCGGATAATTTTCCGCAACCATGAGCAGGCGTCCCAGAGCCGCGCCTACTTCGCCCTGCGCTTCCTGATAAGCCCGGATGTTTTCCTCGGTCAGGTCATCCGCAGCAATAGTCATCCGTGTTGCATTGGCACGTGCGTTGACCACAGCCTCAAGCGTTTCGCTTTCATGTGCCGCATAGCCCTTGACCGTTGCCACCAGGTTCGGAATCAGGTCGGCACGACGCTGATACTGGTTTTCCACCTGCGCCCATTCCTTGAGCACTTCCTCCTCGGCCGTTACCATTTGGTTGTAGCCGCGCATCAGCCAGAAAGCTATGATGGCCACCACCGCAATAACGGTCATTACAATTGCTGAACTCTTTTTCATTTTCCGTCTTTTTTGTATTGATTGTTAATTTGCTTTTCAAAACCTGCCTCCGGCACCGCCTCCACCACTGAAGCCACCGCCCCAACTGCCTCCGGAAAATCCGCCGCCGATATTCCGGCCGCCACCGCCGATACCGCCGGCAACAACCACCGGCAATTTCGGAATCGTATAGGTCTGCACATGCCTGTACTGGCAATGGCGGCAAAGATATGTTTTTTCGCCTGTCCCGTTGTGGAACTGCGTGGCACGCACACGAACCACATCCGCATACAAGCCGTATGTCCTGGCCTGACAGTGCGGACATCTGCCGTACTTGGAACCCTGTTTTTCATACGGCAAGATAATATGATTGAAGCAGGACTTGCATTCCCACACATCGTAATCGACAGATTCGAGCGTCTCTTCGGACTGTTGCGCATCAGTCAGGTAACGGTCCTCATCCTGCTCGGAAAGCAGCACCATTTTCGCACCGCACTCGTTGCAGCGCACCGGTGCACGGCGCACAGCCTCGCGGCGGCGCTTCAGCCACCACGCAAAAAACGCTACCGGCAACGGAAACAGCACCGCAAAAAACACCGACCATTGACAAGGAAGCTGCAAACGCTGGTAACGCACGTTGTTGGATGCACCCGGATTGACAGCAAGTGTGCGGTAAACAAACCATATCAGGCATATCCACACCGCGAACGCAAGCATGAAATAAATCATCAGGAAGGATACGGCCGGAGTACCGACGCTGCCGGACTGGTCGAACAGCAACTCTTCAAGAGCGGCCTGTGTGGTCAGCAAACGGCTGATTTCCTGAACGCCGGCCAAGAAACCCGCATCATAATCGCCGGCCTTGAACGATGGAAACATGTAGTCAGTCAATATCCGGCTGCAGACAGCATCGGGCAACAAACCTTCCAGTCCATAGCCGGTTTCAATGCGCACCGCACGCTCATCGGCCACCAGCAACAGCAGCAAGCCGTTGTCCTTGCCCGCCTGACCGATTTTCCAGTAACGGAAAAGCTCATAGGCAAACTCCATATAGTCGGGCAGGTCAATGCTGTTCAGTGCCACAACCGCCACTTCCACCTCCGAGCGCCGGTGCAAATCCGACAACATCGCGTTCAGCTGCGCTTCAGCCGATGCAGACAATATACCATCCGGATTGGAAACAAAACAGTCGCTGCACTGACGTTTCGGGTCGGGAACTGTTGTGGGCAGATAGCCTGCGGCCGGCAACATCGCCGACAAGCAGACAAAAACCGACAAACAAATTAATTTCAACCGCATATTTTTTCACTTGCAAGGCGCAAAGATATATATTTCTTGGAGAATAGCGCGCAAAAAACGGCTGTTTTTTCTGGAAACGGGTCCGGCTGCCACGCAAGGCAACAGGGCAATTCGGCAGCAAAAATTTGTGCAGGCTCTTTCGGATTCGGTTTTTATTCCTATCTTTGCCCCTGACAACAAAAAATCAGTAATGCCATGAAATACATTGTAACGTTTTTATGCAGTTTGTTTTGTATGACATACCTCTATTCACGTACGCCGGATGCTGTTTTTATGGACGGCAAGCTGGAAATCTACCTTCCCGACAGCACACGGCAGACAGGTATTTTCGTGTTATGTTGTCCTGGCGGCGGCTATTCCCATCTGGCCATTGAATATGAAGGCCGCGATTTTGCACCATGGCTGAACGAACATGGCATCGGGCTTGGCGTACTGGCCTACACGATGCCACAAGGAGACTGCACGAAACCACTGGCCGATGTACACGAGGCATTTGCCGTAATTGACGCCCACAAAACCGAATGGGGCATTGAGCACACCGGCATCATGGGTTTCTCGGCAGGAGGACATCTGGCATCCACCGCAGCCACCAAATTCACCTCAGCTCAAAACAGACCTGAATTCCAGATACTGTTCTATCCGGTCATCACCATGGATGCACAATACACGCATCAGGGCTCTTGCCACAATCTGCTCGGTGAGCAACCGTCCGACAGTCTGCGGGTCCTGTACAGCAGCGAAAAACAAGTCAGACCCGGCACGCCGCGCGCGTTCATTGTGCTTTGCGATGACGACAAAGTTGTTTCGCCCGTAAACAGCACACTCTACTACAACGCGCTGAAAGCCTGCGATATTCCTGCGGGAATGTACATCTATCCGACAGGCGGACATGGTTTCGGCTTCAAAGATGACTTTGTCTACAAGGTAGCCTGGAAATTGTTCCTTATGGACTGGCTGAAACGCAAATAAACCATTTCCAAAGCCTCACATGCCATGATCAGGTCTTTTCAGGAACTCACCCGACATCTGAACCACATATCGACACGCCGCAGACTGGCCGTGGCCAATGCCGTGGACGAACATACGCTCGACGCAGTGCTGATGGCCGTTAAGGCCGGTCTGGTGGAAGCTTGCCTGATAGGCGATGTGGCTGTCATTGAAGCATCGCAACATCTGTTCGATGACGACAGCATAATGCCCTATCTGCATGTAACCGATATTCCAGACATACAGTCGGCCACCACGGAAGCCGTACGCATGGTCAAACAGGGCGAAGCCGACATCCTGATGAAAGGTCTTGTGAACACGGACGTTATTCTGCGCGCTATACTCGACAAACAAAACGGCCTGCTACCACCCGGCCAGGTACTGACCTACAACGCTGCCCTGGACATTCCGGCATACGGCAAACTCGTGTTCTTTTCCGACCCGGCAGTTATTCCGTCGCCCACACTGGAACAACGCACGGCCATGATAAAATATGCTATCCGGACGGCAGGCAAATTCGGTGTGGAAAAACCCAAAGTGGCACTGATACACGCCACTGAAAAAGCAAACCCGAAAATCCACTACATGCAGGACTATCTCGACATCATGGACCGGTGGCGCATGGGAGAGTTCGGAGACGTCATCATGGACGGGCCTATTGACATTTTCCTGGCACTCGACCGGGAACGCGGCAGCATAAAAAACGTGCCGACGCCCGTGCTCGGCGATGCTGACATCCTTATCTTCCCGAACTTTGAGTCGGCCAACGCCTTCTACAAAGGCCTGATGATTTTCGGCGGTGCGGAAATGGGCGGCATACTGCAAGGAACCGAAAAACCCGTCGTCATGACCTCGCGTTCCGAAAGCATACGTTCCAAATTTTACAGCATAGCCATTGCCTGCATCGAGGCACAAAACTAAAAGCAACCGCCATGTACAAAATCCTTGTCATCAACCCCGGCTCCACCAGCACCAAGATAGCCGTCTTCGAAGACGAGCAGAAAATATTGCAGGAAACCATCCGCCACCAGGCATCCGACCTGCACCACTTTGCATGCATCACCGACCAGTACGATTTCCGCAAACAGTTTGTGCTCGAACATCTGCGCAGACACGATATCGACCCCACCGGTTTTGCAGCCATCATCGGACGCGGCGGCATGACCCATCCGCTGGCTTCCGGCGTATATGCCGTGAACGCGCAAATGTTGGACGACCTGCGCCACTGCACCTATTCCGAGGCACACGCCTGCAATCTGGGCGGACTAATTGCCGACAGTATCGCCCGCGACATTCCGGGTTGCCTCGCCCTGATAGCCGACCCCGTAGTCGTGGACGAGTTCCAGGACGTGGCACGCATAAGCGGATTGCCCCTGTTCCCGCGGCGCAGCACATTCCATGCGCTGAACCACAAAGCCATCGCGCGACGCTACGCCAACGAAGTCGGCCGGGCCTACGAAGACCTGAACCTGATTGTCGCACACATGGGCGGCGGCATATCGGTGGGAGCGCACCGGCACGGACAAGTGGTGGATGTAAACCAGGCTCTGGACGGATACGGACCATTCTCGCCCGAACGCGCCGGCACATTGCCTTCCGGCGATTTGGTCGAGCTGTGTTTCAGCGGAAAATACGACAAGGCGGAAATCAAAAAAATGCTGGTTGGCAAAGGCGGTGTTTATGCCCATCTGCACACCACCGACATGCAGGAGGTGGCGCAACGCGCCGATAACGGCGACAGCCATGCCCGCCTCGTGCTGGAAGCACTCGCCTACAATGTGGGCAAGGAAATAGGTGCCATGGCAGCCGTGCTTGCCGGACAGACAGACGCCATCCTGCTTACCGGCGGCATAGCCTGCAACCAAACCGTGGTGGATTACGTAACCCGCATGGTGCAGCACTTCGCGCCCGTAAAGACATATCCCGGTGAGGACGAAATGGAAGCCCTCGGCCTCTCCGCCCTGCGTGTGCTCCGTGGCGAAGCACCGAGAACATACAAATAAAGGAATCGTCATATTGCACGGATAAGACGGTGCCTTGCACCCTCTCCTCCCGCATAGCCCCTCCGCACAGTCATCCGGCCAGTGGGCCGGCATCCATGTAAAAGGCAGAAGCACGCAAGCCGCGGCCACAACCATACAAAATGAACAGACGTTTGTTTTTCTGTTTTTTTATTATCTTTGCAAAAATAAAAAACACAAACATGAATCTCATTAACTTCCAGGAACAGAATTCCGTGCTGAACCATTATCTGAAAGAAATGCGTTCAATACACATGCAGAACGACCGGTTGCGCTTCCGCACCAATATCCGCCGCATAGGCGAAATCATGGCTTACGAAATCAGCAAGACACTTGACTATCAAACCGAACAAGTACAGACACCGCTTGGTATGGCTACCGCCGAGACCATTTCCGACCGTATCGTTATCGGCACCATCCTGCGCGCCGGACTTCCTTTCCACCAAGGTTTTCTGAACTATCTGGACTATGCGGAAAATGCATTCGTATCCGCCTACCGGAAATACAAGGATACCATCAAGTTCGACATTTTCGTGGAATACATTGCCTCCCCCGACCTGAACGGCAAGACGCTTATCCTGACAGACCCCATGTTGGCCACTGGCGGCTCCATGGAACTGGCATACGGTGCCCTGCTCAGCAAAGGAACTCCGGCCAAGTTGCATGTAGCATCCATCATTGCCAGCCAGCAGGCCATCGGATACATAGAAAAACATCTGCCGGCCGATACGACGGTTTGGGTCGGTGCCATAGACCCGGATTTGAACGAACATTCCTACATCGTACCCGGCTTGGGTGATGCCGGTGATTTGGCCTTCGGTGAAAAACTCTGAACAATGGATTTTCTGAAACAATACTGGAAATCCCTGCTCGTGGCATCAGTTATTCTGTACCTGTCGCTGTGGAAACAGCCGAGCTTCAAAATGCCCGACATCAGCAACGCCGACAAATGGGCTCACCTGCTCATGTATGCAGGTTTGGCATTCATGATGCATTGGGACTTGCACGCCGCGGGGCTTAAAAAATGGAAACTGTATTTTTTCGGTATCGTTTTTCCTGTTGCTTACGGCGGCATTATTGAAATCCTGCAGGAACAGTTTTTCAAACCGCGCTCCGGCGAATGGGGCGACTGGCTCGCCGATAGCCTGGGAGCCGTGGCAGGATTCTTCATTTTCCCGTATGCCCTGCGGCTATGGGAACACATTGCCAACAAACGTAAAAACCGCATGTCCCATGCCTGACACAGACGCCCTGAAACCGGAACTGCTACGCTATCAAATCGGCATTACGCTGATTCCCGGCATAGGTTGCGTGCTTGCCAAACAACTGATTGCATATGTGGGCAGCGTGGAAGGAGTTTTCCACGAAAGCAGGAAAAACCTGTCCAAAATACCGGCTATCGGTGAAATACGCGCAAAAGAAATTGTCAACCAGAACATACTGGCACGTGCTGATGCGGAAGTGGAGTTTATTATGAAAAACAGACTTTCAGCCTGTTTTTTCACTGATCCGGATTATCCTTTCCGCTTGAAAGACTGTCCGGACGCTCCGCTCATGCTGTTCGGCAAAGGCAAACTGGAGCTGAACCGCGGAAAATTCATAGGCGTAGTAGGCACCCGCAAAGCATCCGATGCAGGCAAAGAATATTGCACGCACATGATAACCGATCTGGCAGCCATGTGTCCCGACCTGACCATTGTGAGCGGACTGGCCTATGGCATAGACATCACCGCACACAAAACCGCCCTGGAAAACGGATTGCCAACCATTGCCATTCCAGGACATGGATTGGACCGGATTTACCCATCAAGACATCGGGACACGGCCGTAAGAATGTTGGAAAACGGAGGCATTCTGACCGAATTCCTGAGCCAGACAGTTCCCGAAGGTCCCAATTTCGTGCAGCGCAACCGTATCATAGCCGGCATGAGCGATGCGACGGTTGTTGTCGAATCAAAAAAAGAAGGGGGTTCGCTCATAACCGCCATGCTGGCATCATCCTACAACCGCGATGTTTTTGCATTTCCCGGCCGGCCTACCGATGAAAATTTTGCCGGCTGCAACCGGCTCATAAAAAGTAACCGTGCCGCCCTGATTGAAAACGCCACCGACCTGATACGAAACATGAACTGGGATGTTGAACAGCGCGCTCCTGCAACAAATATCCAAACCAGCCTGTTTGCCGAGCTGTCGGAAGAAGAAAGTATCCTGCTGAATTGCCTGAGAGCGCAACCAGACGGAATACACGTAAACGAACTGGCCATCCAAACCGGCAAGCCATACAGCACCGTTTCTTCCATACTGCTGAATCTGGAGTTCAAGGGTATGGTCAAACCCCTGCCGGGTGGAATGTACCGGATTATCAAATAACCCGAAAACAAGGCAGGGAACAGAAACAAACTGTTCCTTGCCATTGATACGAACCGCAACACAACTTATACCTCAAAAACGACGGTCCGGATATTTGGATTTATTCGAATACAGGCGCATCCGCAGTCAGTGATGGTGACCCATCGGCAATGTAAGGCCAGCAATCGGCATCCCAGCATACCCGGTCAAGTAAAAGTACACGTCCATCGGGATGTTGCATATCAACCCCATGGTAAAGAATCCAATCATCACCATTCGCATCCTGCACAATCTCGGAACAATGACCGATACCGCCAAAAACGCCATCATTGCAAACGGCCTGATAGAAGCCAAATCATACGACCTGATCATAACAGACATCATGATGCCCGACATAAACGGCATCGACTTCGTGAAACACCTGCGCGAAAATATCAACTACAGCCATATACCCATTATTCTGCTATCTGCAAAAACCGACAACCACACAAAAATAGAAGGACTGAATGCCGGAGCGGATGTCTTTATCGAAAAACCATTCTCCATTTCCTACATGAAAGCCCAAATTTCAAGCCTGCTACTCAACAGACGCAGCATTATCGACGTATTCAACCGCTCACCGCTGGCATCATACGCCATCCTGACCACCAACCGGAACGACCAGGAATTCATCAGCAGATTGAATAACGAAATAGACAAAAACATATCGGAAAGCGACTTCTCCATAGAATCACTGACTGACAAACTGTTCATCAGCCGCTCCAACCTGCAACGCAAACTGAAAAGCATATGCGGATATACACCCGGCGACTATCTGCGGACATACCGCCTCAAAAAAGCCGCACAGCTTCTGTTGCAGGAAGACGCACGCATCAACGAAGTAGCCTACAACGTGGGATTCAGTTCCCCATCCTATTTCACCAAATGTTTCATCAAACAGTTCGGAATGCTACCCAAAGAATTCATACAAAAACACAGCAAAAACACAAAAAGCAACAACTAACCGACATATTATTTCATAAATAAACTTAACAAACAGCCTCAAGTGGAAATATAAACCATCCGATGACCAAAAAGAGAAAGTCCCATATGCAAAAAAAATATTACTTTTGCGCCAATTTTAGAACTACTTATCGCACAACGCATCATGGATAAAAATTTAGTCATCGTCGAGTCTCCCGCCAAAGCCAAAACAATCGAGAAATTCTTGGGAAAAGATTTCCACGTAATGTCAAGCTTCGGACACGTGCGCGATTTGTCGGAAAAAGGAATAGGAATCGACTTTGAACACAATTACAAACCCCTGTATGTCGTTTCACCTGACAAAAAAAAGCTGGTTTCAGAACTAAAAGCCGCAGCCAAAAACGCCGAAACCGTATGGCTGGCATCCGATGAGGACCGCGAAGGGGAATCCATTGCATGGCATTTGTACGATGAGCTGAAACTGCAACCGCAGAACACCAAACGCATCGTTTTCCACGAAATCACCAAGGAAGCCATTCTGAATGCCATAAAGCATCCGCGCGACATTGACCTGAACCTGGTCGATGCGCAGCAGGCAAGGCGCGTACTGGACCGGATTGTCGGTTTCGAACTGTCGCCGGTCCTGTGGCGCAAAATCAAGCCGTCACTGTCGGCAGGACGCGTGCAGTCGGTTGCCGTGCGCCTGATTGTGGAACGCGAGCGCGAAATACAGCAGTTCGTTGCGGAAGCATCCTACCGCGTCGTGGCACAATTCAACGGCACGGATGCACAAGGCAAGCCTGTCAGGCTGGAAGCAGAATTGCAACACCGGTTTGCCGACAAGGCCGAGGCTACCGCATTCCTGGAACAATGCGCCAAAGCCACGTTTACGGTAACGGACATAAACAAGCGTCCTGTAAAAAAATCGCCGGCCGCACCGTTCACCACTTCGACGCTGCAACAGGAAGCCGCCCGCAAACTGGGCTTTTCCGTTTCGCAAACCATGCTGATAGCACAGCATTTGTACGAAGCCGGAAAAATCACTTACATGCGTACCGATTCAGTGAACCTGTCAAGCTTGGCCATTAATACGGCAAAAGCCGAAATCCTGGCTACCGCCGGCGAAAAATACGTACACCCGCGGCAGTTTACAACCAAGACCAAGGGCGCACAGGAAGCGCACGAAGCCATCAGGCCAACCTACATGAACGTACACAGCATAGAAGGTACGCAGCAGGAACAGCGCTTGTATGAGCTGATCTGGAAACGCACCATCGCCTCGCAAATGAGCGATGCCGAACTGGAAAAAACAACTATTAACATATCCGTTTCCGGTTCGCCATACGTATTTGCAGCCACAGGCGAAGTCATTACATTCGATGGTTTCCTGAAAGTTTATTTGGAAAGTTCGGACGACGAAACCGAAGACGATACAGCCAAACTGTTGCCGAATCTGGCGAAAGGCGCAGATTTGACAGCAAACGAAATCAAGGCACAGGAGCGTTTCTCGCAACCTCCATACCGCTACACGGAAGCAAGCCTGGTGCGCAAGCTGGAAGAACTCGGCATCGGGCGGCCAAGCACTTACGCACCAACCATTTCTACCATACAACACCGGAAATATGTGGAAAAAGGCAACCGCGAAGGTACAAAACGCCCCTGCACCATACTGACGCTTGCAAACGGCAAAATTACCGAAAAAGTAAAAGAGGAAACTGTCGGGCAGGACAAAGGCAAACTCCTGCCTACCGATATCGGCATGGTGGTGAATGATTTCCTGGTGGAATATTTCCCGGACATCATGAACTACAATTTCACCGCGGAGGTGGAAAAGAAGTTCGACACGATAGCCGAAGGAAAAATGGAATGGACATCGGCCATCGACAAATTCTACAAAGTTTTCCACCCGATAGTGGAAAACACAATGAAAAATTCCGAACGCCAGGTAGGAGAACGGATTTTGGGCAAAGACCCTGTTTCCGGGAAGCCTGTGTCTGTTAAAATAGGTAAATTTGGTTTAATTGCGCAAATTGGCGAGGCCAATCAAGAAGAAAAGCCTATCTTTGCACCGCTAAAAAAAGAACAGTCGTTGGAAACAATCACGCTGGAAGAAGCGTTGGATTTGTTCAAGCTGCCTCGCAAGGTCGGGGAGTACGAAGGAAAGGAAATTACGGTAAGCTCAGGACGGTTCGGACCGTACGTGTTGCATGACAAGACTTTCTACTCCATTCCGAAAACCGATGACCCGCTGACCATAACGCATGAGCGAGCAATTGAGATAATCGAGGAAAAACGCGAAGCGGAGCGGAAAAAGGTAATCCACAGTTTCGGCGACATTCAGGTGCTGAACGGGCGGTTCGGACCATACATAGCATATCAGGGAGCAAACTATAAGATTTCCAGAAAAGAAGATCCTGCCGCGTTGACGGAGGAAAGATGCAAGGAAATCATAGCAGCACAACCCAATGCGGGCGCAAAGAAAAAAGCCCCGCGGAAAACAACGAAAAAGTAAAACCTCACGCAGGTTTTGACATAAAATCGGGATGTGGCGCAGTTGGTAGCGCGTTGCGTTCGGGACGCAGAGGTCGCAGGTTCGAGTCTTGTCATCCCGACAAGAAAACGGTTAATTTGCTTTGTACGAGTGAGTTAACCGTTAGTCGTTAAGATAAGCCGGGACAA
>CALUNA010000006.1 GCA_944321895.1 uncultured Bacteroidales bacterium
CCGTTTTTTTTCCGGGTCCGTTCCGACAGGTAACACTGATGGAACGGACCTTTTTTCGTTTGAACACAAACAACATGTAAGGAAAAAGTAATTTTTTTTTTGCAAAATAAAAACTGTTGGATGTTTGCAGGAATGCTATTTTCATGTTACATTTGCAGGACATTTTTGATATGCGGCAGTAGCTCAGTTGGTAGAGCTCTAGCTTCCCAAGCTGGAGGTCGCGGGTTCGAGTCCCGTCTGCCGCTCTTTAATTTTAAGGCAGCAGTAAGAAGTAAAGTACACCCCAAAAGTTTGACATAAAACTTTTGGGGTGTACTTTAGAAGAAACTAGCTGTTTTTTATCTTAATGACTGTTGCAGTTGGTGCATATATTTATTCCTGAACGTTGTGTGAGTACTTTGTTCCGGAAAGCTGTCGCTTCTTTACTATGCCAGCATGTGATGAAATGAGTGTGGGCGGCATTCCCGAATTTGTATTCGGCATATTTGTCGAAGCAACATGGGAGCACGTTCGCGTTTGCATCAATTACAGCACCATTCCATAATCTCAGACAATGGTTGTAAAGTTTGTATTTTATCCTATACTTGCCGTCTTTTTGTCTGGCATATCTGCTGTATTTTTCTTCGGGCATTAATATGTTACCGTTTTCATAGTTATAAAACTGGGCAGTTTTGAATCTCAACATGTTTCCTCCCCATGTCCTGTATGTCTTTTTCAATGTTCTCCAGTCCTGCTCATTGCTTTTTAGCCGCAAGCATTGTATTTCAATTATGGGTGTATTTCTGTGAAGCTGTTTCTTCCAGAAATCCAGAAAACGAATGCCGTCGATAGCTTTCTGCAAATTCCCGTTTTGGCGATATTTTTCGTAACTTGCTTGTGTGATTCCATCTATGGACACGATTATTTTATCCAGGCCGGATTCTACGATATCTTTGGCCAGTTGATTGGTTAATAACTGTGCATTCGTTGAGGTTATGGTGTACAGATTATGTTGTTTTGCATAGTTTACCATTTCACAAAAATGTTGTGCAAACAGTGGTTCTCCCTGAAAATATAAGTTGATTACATGCAGGTTCGAGGCAATTTCATCCATAATTTTCTGATAAATATCCAAATTTAGCTGGGCGGCCTTTTTGTTGATATTCCGGTTGCCTACCGGACACTCTGGGCATTTGAGATTGCAATAATTGGCCGGTTCGACCGAAAGGAAAGTAGGGGTATGCCAGATATGTGATTTGCCTGTAATTCTGCTGAACAGAAAACTGCCATACATCCTGGCATAATTTGCCATACGTTTAAAATTGAGGCAACTCAGGACCAAATGTATGTTAAGTATACTTGAATATGGCACGATTCCCATAATCCTTCTGAATTATAGTTGTTATATGTATCTAAATTCAAAAAAGCAGAAAAAACTTTTGCAAAGTAACAGAAAATAGTTGGATTTATTGTACATTTATCGTACATTTGCGCGTTGGAAAACAATCCTAATCTTATATATTCGTATAACTACAAATTTTATTTTTATGAAACAGAAAATGCTTCTGATGGCTACGTTGGTTTTGGCTGTAGTCATGAATTCGTGTAACAAACCGATGGTTGCTCCTCAAGACTTGAAGTGTAACCCGAGTCCGTTGACAGTTGTGGGTGATAAGGTAAATGCTTCTATAACAGGAACATTCCCGGAAAAAACCTTTAACAAGAAAGGTACGTTGGTTGTAACTCCGGTTCTGAAATTCAACGGTCAGGAAGTAAAAGGAACTCCGACTACTTTTATTGGAGAAAAGGTAAAAGCCAATGACAATAAGATTTCTTATGCCAATGGTGGCAAATATGATGTAAAGGTGTCGTTTGATTATGTACCGGAAATGGCGCAGGCTGAGTTGTATCTGCAGTTTGAGGCTACGGCCGGTAAGAAAACATTTGATGTACCTGAAGTCAAGGTTGCTGATGGTGTGGTTTCTACTGTGAAACTGGCCTCTGCCGATGCCGAAGAAATGCATCCCAGCATTACTCCTGACAAATTCCAGCGTATCATTCAGGAAATTCAGGAAGCCGATATCAAATTCTTGATCCAACAGGCAAATTTACGTTCTTCCGAGACTGGCTCAGCCAGTGTTAAGGACTTGACCGCAGCTATCATAACTGCTGATACGGCTCAGAGAAAGGCTGTGAACAGTTTGGAAGTAGCAGGTTATGCATCTCCTGATGGCGCATTGGATTTGAACGAGGGTTTGGCTCAAAAACGTCAGAAAGTATCTGCTGACTATCTTGCCAAACAGTTGAAGAGAAAGAAAGTTAATGTTGAGATTGACACCAAGGTAATGGCAGAAGACTGGGAAGGTTTCCAGAAATTAATGGAGGCATCCAGTATTCAGGACAAAGATCTGATCTTGCGTGTTTTGTCCATGTACAGTGATCCTGAACAACGTGAACGCGAAATCAAGAATTTGTCTGCAGCCTACAAGAGCATTGCTGACGAGATTCTTCCTCCGTTACGTCGCGCACGCCTCAAACTGACAACTGATCTGATTGGTAAATCAGATGAAGAAATCATGCAGCTGGTTAAGGAAGACCCGAAACAGCTTTCTGTTGAAGAAATGCTGTATGCTGCTACGCTGACACAAAATCTGGATGAAAAAGTTGCTATCTACCAGAAAGTTATAGACAACTATCCAAATGAATATCGCGGATATAACAACATGGGTATCACCAAATATGCACAAGGTAAGGTAGACGAGGCAGTTCGTTGCTACGCAAAGGCACTTGAATTGCAGCCGAATGATCCTGATGTAAACTACAATGCAGGTGTTGCTGCCATGGAGCAGGGTGATTTGGAAAAAGCCGAAGTTTATTTTGGCAAGGCTGCCGGTACCAAGTCCGACCTGGGTGCTGCCTTGGGAACCTTGTACATGATGAAAGGCGATTACAGCAAAGCTAAAACTTCATTTGGCAAGGCCAATACGAACAACGCTGCTCTGCAACAAATCCTGAATGAGGACTACAATGCAGCCCGCAATACATTGGCTGCCGTAGCAGAACCCAATGCAACGACTGCATATCTGGCTGCTGTTATCGGAGCACGTACAAATGACCGTGATGCAGTTTACAGCAATATGAAAGTTGCCGTTGCAAGAGACGCCGCTATGAAAGAAAAAGCTGCAAAGGATATTGAGTTTGCCAAATTTGCTGAAGATGATGCATTCAAGGCTATCATAAAGTAAAAATTCTTTTGAATTGGATTTTGACGGGGGCGATTCAGATTGTTGAGTCGCTCTCGTTTTGTTTATATCTATGTGTGGAGTTTTCTACAATATCCAATTTTCGAATATGTTTTGGTCGTGTGTATTGCTGCTTATTCCATGATGGTTTCTGTACACTTTGTCAATAATATGGGATAATTATGCCCTTCTGACAAAGAAGCGGTTTTGTTTTATTTGGAAACAAATATGCTAAAAGCTGATTATCAAGCAGTCGGATGACAAATGAAAGAGCCTTGCCAGCTGAAATCAGGTTGCCGGCAAGGCTCTTTTTTGTGTATTTGGACCGGAATTTATTTCACAATGAACTCATAGTTTCCTTTTGAACGTAGATTTTTGTCTATCAGTGTGATACGATATATTTCACTGCCCCAGACGTTTGAAAGTCGCGGATCCGTTAATATGACTTTTTCCAACGAAGCTTCAAAGTATGCGGGATATTCCAACGTTACTTTTTGTTCCAAAACCTCGATTGTTATCCGGCACGGAGTGCTTATATCTACTTTTCCCCATGTCAGGAAGTTTATCCGGTTAGGCGATTGGGCGTTCTCTATTGTGAAAATATCGTTGATTATTAACTTTTTGTCTTCTAATCTGTAGCTACGGTTCCAATTTTTTACATGGGCATCTTGCGGGTAGGCTTTGGCGATATCGGCGCTGAAAATGAGTTTTTTCTCGTTGCAGGTTACGTTTCCTGCTTTGTACTCCTGCCCGAACTGTTGTGAACATCCATTGATTATGGGTAAGTTGTGGTAGTCGCTTTGCATGGTCCAGATGCTGTATCGTTCATTGCTGAAAGTCTGGCGCGTATAGGTTCCGACACCAGCATCGATTAATACGGGAACCGTATTCACGTACAAGGAAAAGGTTCCGACATCGTTGTGGTTATGACTTTCGTTATTAAAGCCGCCTTTTGCAGCCAGAAACCAGCCGTTTTTATTGCTCATGTAGCAGAATTCCGTTTCCGGATACCATGTACAGGCAGGAATGTCATGTGCGGGTGTTGTTGCTTGCAGTTCTTTGTTAAGCAGTATGCATTGTAACGAGCGGAACGTGTCGTTCCCGAGCGGAATTGAAGGCTTTTTCCCATTGAGCAGATATGCTGCAAATTGCATCATTTCCGTGCTTCCGACTGCCCGTCCATAACGGTATATTAGAGGAGCATCACCTCCGCCTTTGGCAGATGCGTCTGCAAAGTTAACAACCCAGCCGTTGCCTACATAGGAGCGGCTGATATATTCACCCATGCGGCGGATCATGGGTTCCTGGAACAGTGAAACTTTCCCGTTTGTGCCATCCGATAGTATTTGGAGATAGTCGTACATTTTTCCGGCGGCATGCCCCCAGTAGGATGTTCCTTCTTCGCAGGCGCCGTCTGCCTTAACGAAATTGATGAATTTGTCGACAGACAACATGGTACGCCATACGGCATCTGTCAATTTTTCGCGGTCATTCTCCAGCAACAGATAGCATTGCAGGACATTGGAGTTGCACCACGGATTCCAGTTGTTTATGATTTCTCCGGGTTGCCAGTAGAAAGCCATCCACCATTCACGATCGTTGTTCATGTATGGGTCAAGGATTCTTTCCTGCAGGGTTGCACGTAAATATGTTGATATGGAAGGATTTATTTGATCAAAGGTATCATGGAAAAAGTAGTATGCCCACGCCAGCATTGAACCGTATGCGCCTGAGCCTAAATCAATAATTTGTTCGCGGAAATCCGGTAATGAACGATGTGTGCTTTGGCGCGGCAAGTGTGCTGACAATACCCACGAGGTCATTTCGCAACTGTAGAAGATGCCATTTACAAGTTGGTCGATGAAGCGTCCCTTCCCTTCAGCCAGTTCTGCCAGCATCAGGGTATTGATGGCTTTCCGGTTTGCTTCGTACGGTTCCTGCATAATGTTGCGCTCACCGCTGCGTTCGTATTCTATGTAGTCGGTGGCACGGATAACTTGCCATTTGTAGTCTAACATTCGTTCGCCGGCACGTATCAGAATGCCTTTGTCTTGTTCGGTAAGCAATGAATCCCATCCGGCGCGGTCGGCATAGTCAGGATATGGAACCCATGCCTGGTTCATGACCAATGAAGTTTTTAAATCTTCTTTACTGATGGCATTTTGCAAAAAATTACGTTCTGTGTAAGCTTGTGCCGGAGTTGATAAAAGCAAGGCGATTAATGTAAGCCCTAAAGTGTGTAAAAAAACATGTTTGTCCATTTTGCTTGCATTTAATAGTTTTTTGTAGCAAGCAAAGATAGGCAAGTTGTGGTAATAACGGGTTTCAGATGATACATAATTTGTCTAAAATCATCCATGCCGGTTGTTTTTTTGTGTGGACCGGAAAGAATGCAGCTATTCGTGGCTTGAAAGTCTTTGTTCTGCGAGTTTTTCGTATTTGGTTCCAGAACGTCCGTAATTTGCGTATGGATAGATGGATATTCCGCCCCGTGGCGTGAAAAAACCAGTCACTTCAATGTATTTCGGGTTCATCAGTTTGATGAGGTCTTTCATGATTATATTGACGCAATCTTCGTGGAAAGCCCCGTGGTTCCGGAAACTGAACAAATATAATTTCAGGCTTTTACTTTCTACCATTTTGCGGTCGGGAATGTAGCTTATGCGGATTTCTGCAAAATCCGGCTGGCCGGTGATGGGGCACAGGCTTGTAAATTCCGGACAATTGAAACGCACCCAATAATCGTTTTCCGGATGTTTGTTGTCAAAGGCCTCAAGCACATCCGGGGCGTAGTCTTGCCTGTATGTCGTTTTTTGTCCCAATAAGGACAATTGTTCTTTCAGTTCTGCCATGTTTGTTTTGCGGGATTTTATGTTTACGGATTATTTATTACAACTTGCCATTTTGTCTTGTCTGGAGATATTTTTCCAAGCCTTCACGGCGTAATTTGCATGCAGGACAATGGCCGCAACCATCACCCGGGATGCCGTTGTAGCATGTCATCGTTTCATTGCGCACCAGTTCGAGGACACCTAATTTGTCGGCCAAGGCCCATGTTTGGGCTTTGTCAACCCACATCAGCGGGGTGTGTATCACAAATTGCGTTTCCATGGCAAGGTTCAGTGTGACGTTGAGCGATTTGATAAATGCATCTCTGCAATCGGGGTATCCGCTGAAATCGGTTTGGGAAACACCTGTTACCAGGTGGTTTATGCCTCGTTCGCGGGCATAAACAGCTGCGATGCTTAGGAAAAACAGGTTTCTTCCGGGAACAAAAGTGTTCGGTACGCCATTTTCCGGTTTTTCATTGTCCATGAGCATGTTTTGGTCTGTCAGTGAATTATGTCCGAGTTTTCCTATGAATGAAACATCCATGACATCAAATTCCACGTCGGCTTTTTGAGCAATGGCGCGTGCCAGTTCCACTTCCTGTGCATGTTTTTGTCCGTACAGAAAACTCAGTGCATATACTTTCTGAAATTCACGTTTTGCCCAAAAAAGGCATGTTGTCGAGTCCTGACCGCCGCTGAACACGACCAATGCATCGTTATGGTTCATAATGTGTAGGATTATAATTTTTTAAAGTTCTCTTATTTTCCAGAATTTGTAGGAAATGCCGTTGTCGTATACGTCGCTACCGTCAATGCGTTTAACTGCTTTTACGATGCGAATCGTAACCGGAAGGATTATGATTTCGTATGCGGATTTCAGAATGATTTGCAGGCAAAGCATTTTGAACAGGGTAGGCCATGCAATAATGCCGCCGAAAGCAATGGGAAAAAAAATCAGTGAATCGGCGCTTTCTCCAACTACGGTAGATAGAATGGCCCGTGCGGAGAAATTATGTCCCTGGCTGGCTATTTTCATGCGGCTCATGACGTATGCATTCAGGAAAGAACCCGTGAGAAAAGCCAGCAGACTTGCTATGACGATACGCGGTGCCATACCGAAAACAAAATTGAAGTGGGCTTCGCCATTCCAGAACGGTGCGGCAGGTATGGCCACGGCAACAAGTCCCAAGGCAACGACAAAGAAGTTCATGGCGAAACCGCTCCAAATGATCAGGCGTGCCTTGCGAAATCCCCACACTTCGGCTATGCAATCATTGATGATATAGGAAATAGGAAAAACCAACAACCCGGCTGTAACGGTGAGGCTTCCTATTTGAATGACTTTGGTTTCAAGGAGGTTTGCTGTAATCAGGCAAACGTTGAAAAGAATGCCCAGCAGCATGAAGGATACGGATACTTTTTGGTTCATAATTCCTGTTTTTTACGTGGTTGTCCTAGAATACACGGCCGCAGGTTCATACGGCATTTGAAGTTTAGTGTCTTCCCTTTTTTGGGGATGCAAAGGTACGTTTTTTTATGGAAGTTGGCAAACAGGAAGAACGATAATTCAACCAAAGTGCGTTTGTTGTGTATAAACCGGCACTCAGGGATTTTGTTTTTTATTGATTGCCATGCGCATGAACGGGACTCAGTGCATGGTGATATATATGGTCTGGTTGTGTGTTATGTTTATTTTTGCTTTTTCAAAATCAGGACGTGCAGCTGAATTGGAAAAACCGTAATCTTCGGTCGGGATACCTAAAAAATTGGTGTCAAGCTGATTGTTGCTGTTCCTGTCATGAATAACGCCAATGGCATATTGCCCGGCGGGCAATTGAAATGTAAACAGCATTTTCCCGGCCTGGGCCGGAACTATTTTGCCCGCTGTCTGACTGGATGTTTGGAAGGCTCCTTCTGCCTTGTTATAGATGCCTACCAATAGTTGGCCTTTGTTGTCGGCAATATTGGATACGATGATTTTTAATTCGATATTTGGTGTTTCCGCTACTGCACCGGAAGGGCATAGCACCGATAGAAACAGGCAGATTGCCAAGATAAAAGTTTTGGCCATAGTGTCTTACAGTTGGATTATCCATTGGCGGAATTAAGTTGTGAAGTTTCATTCCGCCAATGGTTTTTATTTGTCAAATTTATTGTTTTATGAAGCGTATGGTCTGATCACCAATTCGGAGCAGATAAATTCCTGTTGCCAAATGCCCGACAGGCAGACTGCTGGCCTGCATGCTGATGATTCTGCTTTCTACCAGTTTTCCGGTAACATCGAGGATGTAAGCATTGAAGCTCGTTTTAACTGATTCCGGCAGGCGTAGCTCAAGCTGGTCGGTAACAATATTCCGGGCAAGCGATATTTTACTCTGGTTGTCTTGTTCAATCGTATTGACACTTGTTCCGTTGGTGTTGATGATAATGTCATCAATCATGAAAGCAAATACATCCGCGGAAACGCATTGTATGGCCACGTAAATTTGCTGGTTGTCGTATGCTGACAAATCGAAGTTATATCGCGTCCATGTAACCGGTGCTTCCGTATACGGGGTACCGGAAATCAGTTGGAAATCTTCCGGAGCATTGCCCGTATTGGAAACGAGTACGTTGAAACGTTCCAGACCATATTCATCTGTAGCTGATTTTGCGTAGAAAGTCAGTTGCGAATGGTTTTGCAGGTTTACTTTTGGGGTAACAAACCAGTCATCGTTGGAACCGGTTACGTAATTGTTTTGGGGAATTGCAGCAAAACAAACTCCGCATTTTTCGCCTTGATATGCATACCATGCTTCGTCAAGGGCGGGTTGTGTCTTCTGTGCGTTGAAGGCGATGAACGAGCCCATGTATCCGGAGTTGTCAAATTCCACGCCGTCAATTTCATACGTATATCTTCCATCGCGGTCAATGGTTGTGCATGGAGCAAAATTGTCCACGTCAAAATCGTTGCAATCTTCGAAGTTGTAGCTGAATCCATATGTAATGCTCGCGGTTCCGAGTTGTGTAATGGTTACAGTTTTTGTTTCATCACCATGGGTTACGGTTATGGTTGCGCTTCGTTCCGTGGCCTGGCTGTTTTCATCAACCGATACGGTCATGGTGGTGGTCTGGTTGTTGCCGGCTCCGCTGCTCGGGTTTATGTGCAGCCAATCGGCGTTGGTTGTCGCGGTCCATTGGGCCGAGTTGGTGCCTGCCTTGATGAGTATGCTTGTTTCGCCGCTTGCCGTCTGGAATGTATATTCCGTCGGGTTTACGTAGAATTCCTGATTGGAATCGTAGTAATAGCATGTTGTGGCGTTTCCGCTTGGGTCCAGCCAGGGTTGCAGGCGTGTGCTTTCGGTTGTGCCGGCCTTTTGCCAGTGGTATGACATTTTGCCGTACAAATCGGGGCTTGTTGGAGTGGAGCAGTAGGATGAACCGCCGGAAAGTGTTCCAATGACCAGTCCGTTGTTGTCAAACAGTGGTGAGCCGGATGAGCCGCCTTCGGTAACTCCATGACCGTTTTCTGTTTGAGCCCATTTAACCTGCCAGTGTGCACCGGCCATTCCCGTGCCGCTGTCATCGTAGTAGGTTTCAGTAGTCAGGGTCTGTGTGTAGGTTGATATTTTTTTGATGTCTCCGCTTGGATGATGGATGCCTACGCCGTTCGGACTTGCAGTTGTGCTGGTGCTCCAGCCGTTGTAAACCCCGTTGAACTCAAGGATTTTTTCTGCAGTAGTATTGAGCTTGACCAGTAGGAAGTCGGAGCCTCCAACCAATGGAGAACGGGCTATGCGCGTACAGCCGCTAATGCTGGTTGTGTTGGTCGGTCGTGCATTGGTGCACTCAGGGCTTTCGTAGTTAAAATAGAATATCCATTGCCGGAAATCACTTGCAGACGTGCTGCCTCCGCAGTGGTCGGCTGTCAGGAAATAGGGTGTTCCGTCGTTGTTTGTGTTGTTTATGAGTGTACCGGAGCAATAGCCGGCCTCATTTCCTTCTACAACATATATTTTGGCAATGCCGCGTTGTTGTATGCGCCAATTGTCGCCTTCCGGACAATTTATGTTAACCTGACATTTGTCGGAACTGCCATAGCCGGTTGCACGCAGGTCCATTACATCACGGTAAATATAGGCATATTGCCCGATTTCTATGTCAGGCTGCATTTGTGTGTTCCTGCCGTTTATGGATTTTGCTGTTGGTGCGACGTATTCGACGATGGCTTCTTCACCGTAAATCATGCCAATGGCAAATGGGCCTCCGTCAGGATTGTCTGCATGAGTGTATGGGCCGAGAATGACACTCCCATCCGGATTGTACACGAATAACTTGGCTCCGTGTGTCAGGTTCATGTGGTTGAAATGGATGACACAACCCAAGGCTTCCGGACTATACAGGCTTAGTCTCCAGACATTGGTGCCGTTTTCCAGTTGCTGCCAGGCGCCGGCAGTTGCAGGTGTCAGTCCATCAACAGGCAACAATTTGCCGATTTTTGGCATAATACCGTTTTTCTCATCTTCTATGGCCTGATCCTTCAGTTTGTTGAGGTTCGGGGGTGTCAGTTCTACAGCAGGAATATTTTCACGCAGGGTTTTGTTGTCAAAATAGCTGTCCGGCATGATTCCAGTGTTGATCTGTGCGCTGAGATTTGCCATGGGAAGGAAAAGAAACATGCTACCCATGCAAGAAACGATGATGTGTCGAAATTTTGTCATAAGTTTTTTGTTAGGTAAAAAGCGGGCAAATATATGAATAAAAATCAATTTATCAAATGTTGACAAGTATAACTGGCATTTTGGGGTTTCCTATTTCCTGAATTATGCTTAATTTTGTTTTTTCTATAAACGGAAAATATATAATATGTATAGTCGTACGGAGATTATGTTTGGTGCGGAAGGTATGGCCGGTTTGCGTTCCGCGCATGTTTTGGTAGTCGGATGCGGTGGTGTGGGCGGCGCTGTGCTGGAAATGCTGGCGCGTGCAGGGATTGGCCGGTTGACGCTGGTGGATGCAGATTGTGTGCAGTCCAGTAATATTAACCGCCAGTTGATTGCGTCCTCTTCTACTGTTGGGCAGCTCAAGGTCGATGTGTGGCGCCGGCGTTTGCTGGACATTAACCCTGAATTGCCGGTTATGACTTGTGCTGAATTTTTGGAAGAAGAAAATACGGAACGTTTGCTGAATGCGCAGCATTATGATTTCGTCGTGGATGCCATCGATACGGTTTCGCCCAAGGTTTTTTTGTTGTCCCAATGTGTCCTGCGGAAAATTCCCGTCATATCTTCCATGGGTTCGGGCGGCAAGTTTGACCCGTCGAAAATCAGGCTTGCGGATATTTCCAAAACAGAATATTGCCCGTTGGCGAAGGTTGTGCGTACCCGCCTGGCTGCAATGGGTATAAGACACGGCATTCCTTGCGTGTTCAGTACGGAGCCTGCGGACAAACGTTTTGTAGTTCCGGCCGACGGCGAAAAATACAAAAAAAGTACCACGGGCACTGTGTCATATATGCCCAATATGTTCGGTTGCTGGATAGCGAGTTATGTGATAAGGGAGCTGGCCGGCAAAAATAAACCGCAGGTTTAAAGGGCTAATCCAACATTCTTTCGTATCTTTGCAATCGGATTCAGTTTTCAGAAGTGTTATGAGCGAACGTTATAGTCTGCGCGGAGTATCCGCAGCCAAGGAAGATGTGCATAATGCCATCAAAAACATAGACAAAGGAATCTTTCCCAAAGCATTTTGTAAAATTATCCCGGATGTATTGGGCGGTGACCCGGACTATTGCAATATCATGCATGCCGATGGTGCCGGTACGAAGTCGAGTCTGGCTTACATGTATTGGAAGGAAACCGGAGATTTGTCTGTTTGGAAAGGTATTGCGCAGGATGCGCTGATTATGAATATTGATGATTTGCTGTGTGTCGGAGCAACAGACAATATCTTGTTGTCGAGCACGATAGGGCGCAACAAGAATTTGATTCCGGGTGAAGTAGTTTCGGCCATCATCAACGGTACAAACGAACTGGTGGAAGAATTGCGCGACTTGGGCGTGAATATCTATCATACTGGTGGTGAAACAGCCGATGTAGGCGATTTGGTGCGCACCATAATTGTGGACAGTACGGTAACATGCCGCATGAAACGTTCGGATGTGATAGACAATGGGAATATTGCCGGCGGTGATGTGATTGTCGCTTTGTCCAGTTGCGGGCAGGCGACGTATGAAAAAAACTATAACGGCGGCATGGGCAGCAACGGGTTGACCTCGGCCCGTCATGATGTGTTTGCGCATTATCTGGCAGACAAGTATCCGGAGAGCTATGACCATGCCATGCCTGACGATTTGGCGTATGCGGGTTCATATTCGCTGACACAACAAATAGAAGGCATAAATATTGATGCAGGAAAACTCGTGCTTTCGCCGACACGGACTTATGCACCCGTAGTTAAGCGTATGTTGGATGAATTGCGTCCACATATTCACGGTATGGTCCATTGTTCAGGTGGCGCCCTGACCAAGGTCATGCATTTTGTGGAAAATATGAAAGTCGTGAAAAATAATTTGTTCCCGGTTCCACCTTTGTTCCGCATTATCCAGAAGGAATCCGGTACGGACTGGAAAGAAATGTACAAGGTTTTCAATATGGGGCAACGTCTGGAAGTTTATTTGCCGGAGCACTATGCACAACAAGTCATAGACATAGCCCGCTCGTTTAACATAGATGCACAGGTGTGCGGATATTGTGAAACATCAAACTCCAACCGGCTGGTTATTGAAAGTGAATTTGGAAAATTTGAATACTAAATTAAAATCATATGAATATCAAACATTTATCAATTATTGCATTGGCGTTGGTTATGACAGCATGCAGCAAAAAAGTTACTCAAACTACGGGTATAGATTTGACAAACCTGGATACGACAGCAATACCGCAGAATGATTTCTATCAGTTTGCGTGTGGCGGTTGGATGGAAAAACATCCGCTGACAGCGGAATATTCGCGTTTTGGTTCGTTTGACAAACTTGCGGAAGACAACCGTAAACAGCTGAATGGATTGATTGAAGAATTGGCCCAGCAACCCAACAAAACGCAGGGTAGTATTGAGCAAAAAATCGGGGACCTTTACAATTTGGCGATGGACAGCGCCCGGTTGAATGCGGAAGGTTATCAACCCATTCAGGCAACGCTGGCAAAAATAGGCGCTCTGACGGACAAGGCCCAGTTGGCCACTTTACTGCCTGAACTGTATCTGAATGGTGAAGGAGGCAGTTTTTTCTATGTTTACGTGGATGCGGATGCCAAAAACAGCTCCATGAACTTGTTGCAGACATATCAGGGCGGCTATGCTTTGGGTGAACGCGAATATTATCTGGACAACGATGAACATACGACGGAAATCCGTGCCAAATATCAGGAACATATTGCCAAAATGTTTGAATTGTGCGGTTTTACGCCGGAGCAGGCCAAAAACAATGCGGCTGCCGTGTTGCGTATCGAAACCCGCTTGGCAACAGCAGCATTCGACAATGTAACTTTGCGTGACCCGCAGTTGAACTACAACAAAATGTCTATGGCCGATTTGAAGGCTTTGGTTCCGCAAATAGATTGGGATACCTATTGGAACGGACTTGGCATTTTGTCAGACGAAATTTCCGTCGGACAGATAAAACATTTGCAGGAAGTCGGCAAAATTATTGAAAGCGAACCGCTGTCCGATATTGTAGCTTACCTGCAGTGGCAAACCATTGATGGTGCCGCTTCTTATTTGAGCGATGAGTTGAGCGCGCAGAATTTTGAGTTTTACGGTAAAGTCTTGTCCGGAAAAGAAGCGCAGGCACCGCGCTGGAAACGTGCTGTTGATGTTGTGAACGGAACCCTGGGCGAGGCTGTCGGACAAATGTATGTGGCGAAATATTTCCCGCCAGAGGCAAAACAGCGCATGCTTGATTTGGTGAAGAATCTGCAGATTTCCTTGGGCGAACGAATCCAGAATCTGGAATGGATGGGTGACACGACTAAAGCCCGCGCACAAGAAAAACTGAACGCTTTTTATGTTAAGATTGGCTATCCTGACAAATGGCGTGATTATACGGCATTGGAAATTAATCCATCGGAGTCCTATTATGCCAACCTGAAACATGCCAGCCGTTTTGAAAACGAATATGGTTTCAGCTTTGTAAACAAGCCGGTGGATAAGGACCGTTGGTATATGACACCGCAGACCGTTAATGCCTACTACAATCCAAGTACGAACGAGATTTGCTTCCCCGCTGGCATTCTGCAGTATCCGTTCTTTGACATGAATGCTGACGATGCGTTCAATTATGGCGCTATTGGCGTAGTTATCGGTCACGAAATGACACATGGTTTTGATGACCAGGGATGCCAGTTTGACAAGGATGGTAACCTGCACAATTGGTGGACGGCTGAAGACAAGGCAAATTTTGATGCCCGCACAAAAGTAATGGCGGATTATTTCGATGCTATCGAAGTAGCGCCGGGCGTGCATGCAAACGGACGCTTTACCTTGGGCGAGAATATCGCTGACCATGGCGGCTTGCAAGTCAGTTATCAGGCATTCAAAAACGCCACGAAAGAAGCCCCGTTGGACACAGTGGATGGATTCTCGCCGGAGCAACGTTTCTTCCTGGCTTATGCCAATGTCTGGGCAGGCAATATCCGCCCTGAAGAAATCCTGGTTCGTACCAAAGGCGATCCGCATTCGCTTGGCCGTTGGCGTGTAAATGGTGCTTTGCCCCATATCAATGCCTGGTATGAGGCTTTCGGCGTAACGGAAGAATCGCCGATGTATGTGGCTCCGGAAAACCGCGTTTCCATTTGGTAAACCATGCGGAAAATCAATGCGGACCTGCGCAGATATGTCGAAGAGAACATATTGCCAAAGTATGCAGCATTCGACAAAGGGCATGATGAACGTCATGCACGGAAAGTGATTGCAGATAGTCTTGCATTGGCAGCGGACAGGGATGACGTGGATATTGATATGGTCTATGCCATAGCTGCTTATCATGATGTGGGTCTGTCGGAAGGACGTGATCTGCATCATGTCTATTCCGGCAAAAAATTGCAGTCGGACGGTAATTTGCGGCTATGGTTTTCGGAACCACAGATAAAGTTGATGCAGGAAGCAGTGGAAGACCACCGTGCGTCGAACAGGACAGCGCCTCGCAGCATATACGGAAAAATCGTGGCGGAAGCCGACCGTGACATTGAACCGGAAACGATTGTACGCCGTACAATCCAGTTTGGCTTGAAAACTTGTCCGCAACAGTCGGATTTTGAATTTCATTACCGGCGTACAGAAGAACATATTTGCAGGAAGTACGGCGAAGAAGGTTATCTGAAATTACAGCTGCATAGTCCGAAAAACGAGAAAGGTTTGCAGGAAATCCGGGCAATGTTGGCCGACCGGACCGTTTTCAGAACGTTGTGTAAACGTATTTTTGAACAGGAAATTTGTGCCGACAAATCATGAGTATGGAAGACTTGAGAAAAGATTTTCCTATTTTGCAGGAAAAAGTATATGGGCGGCCGCTGGTCTATTTTGACAATGCGGCGACCACCCAGAAGCCACAATGTGTGTTGGATAAAATCATGACCGGTTATACCAAGTACAATGCCAACATACATCGCGGCGTTCATTATCTGAGCCAGTTGGCAACCGAGGCGCACGAATCAGCCCGTCAGGTTGTTGCCGATTTTATCGGTGCACTGGACCGGACGAATATCGTTTTTACAAGAGGAACGACCGAGGCGATAAATCTGATTGCTTTTTCGTTTGGCGAGCAGTTTGTCGGTGAAGGTGATGAAGTGTTGATTACAACCATGGAACATCATTCCAACATCGTGCCGTGGCAAATGTTGTGCGGACGTAAAAAGGCCGTGTTGCGTGTGGTTCCGGTTTTGGAGAACGGTGAACTGGATATGGATGCTTATCGGCATTTGCTTTCCGATAAAACGAAAATAGTTTCCGTAGCACATGTTTCCAATGTATTAGGAACAGTGAATCCGGTAAGAGATATCATACGTCTTGCGCATGAAAAAAAAGTTCCGGTTTTGGTGGATGGAGCGCAATCCGTACCGCACATGCCGGTAAATGTCCGGGATATTGACGCTGATTTTTACGTTTTTTCAGGGCATAAAATATACGGTCCGACCGGTGTCGGTGTGTTGTATGGGAAGAAAGAGTGGTTGGAGGTCATTCCACCATACCAGGGCGGCGGTGAAATGATTGCGAATGTCACATTCGAGCGGACAACCTATAACGAATTACCCTACAAGTTTGAAGCGGGTACACCTGATTATATCGGCTCGACGGCGTTGGCGGAAGCCTTGCGTTACGTCGGGCAAATCGGCATGGATAAGATTGAGGCACACGAGCAGTCGTTGATACAATATGCCACTGCACGTCTGAAAGAAATAGAAGGCATGCGTATTATTGGCGAGGCTGGACAGAAAAGCGGTGTTGTTTCGTTTTTGGTCGGCAAAATCCATCCGTATGATTTGGGCATGTTGCTGGACAAGATGGGGATAGCTGTCCGCACAGGCCATCATTGTGCACAGCCGCTGATTGACTATTATGGCATTCCGGGAACGGTGCGCATGTCTTTCGGGTTGTATAATACGGAGGCTGAGATAGATATGTTTATGCAAGCCATGAAGCGTGTAGTGCCAATGTTGAATTGAAAATAGATGTTTATATGACTCCGAAGGAACAATATCGCATTTTATGCGAACAGGAAACGACAATCCCGTTGTTTTTGCAGTATTGGTGGATGGAGGCTGTGTGCAACGGGAAGCAATGGGATGTGCTGTTGTGTACCCGTAATGGTGAGATTGTGGCGGCCATGCCGTATTTGTGTGGTAAGAAGTTGCGTATGAAATACATAATCCAGCCGCAACAGACACAAATCAATGGCATTTGGGTCAAGCCAGAATATGCCGATGAGGCAACCGAACTGGCAAATGATTTTATTTCACAATTGAAAGAGTTGCAACTGGCTTATTATTATCAGCAGTATCCCATCGCATCGCCTTTTCCTTCCTGTTTCAAGGAGAATGGCTTCAAGGTGAAGGAACGGGTAACTTACAGGGTTGATAATCTTGTTGATATAGATGTTGTCGTGGCTTCATTTAGCAAGAACAAGAAACGGCAATTGCAGAAAGCATTGACCTTGCGTATGGATTTGGATATGTCAGGCGATGAGTTCTACAATTTTCATACGGCCTGTCTGGCTGAGCGCAAGAAGACAATCAGTTATTCGCGGGAATTTTTTATGGTGCTTTATAAAGCCGCCAAAGCTCATTTGCAAGGACAGATCATAGCCATCCGCAATATGGATGGGCAGGCTCTTGCCGCAGTATTTCTTGTTTGGGATGCAAATTCGGCTTATTTCCTGATACCTTGCTATTCTCCTGCTTATAAAAATTCAGGCGCATCGGCCTTGCTGGTGTTGGAAGCCATGAAGTTTGCCAGAGGGAAGTCCACTTCCTTTGATTTTGAGGGAAGTATGGTAAGCGGCATAGCCAATTCATATCGGCAATTTGGCACTAAAAAAATAATCTATTACAGCGTCGAGAAATATTATAAACCGATTTTCCGGCTGTTTTTGTTTGCTAATTGGCTGCGGACATGGAAAAAAAGATGAAAGTACTTTTTCTGACGGCCTGGTATCCGCACCGTTATGATGCCATGGAAGGCCTTTTTGTCCGCAAGCATGCAGAGGCAGTTTCGCGTTATGCGGATGTATGCGTGCTTTATGTGAAAGAAGACTTGCACATAAAAAAAATAGAAGTAGTAGAGCAATATTTTAACCAGGTCAAAGAAGTTTATATCTATTATCCAAGGTTGAGTTCTACGTTTATTCGCTTGTTATATTATTTTAAAGTTGTATTGCGTGGCCTGTGTTTAATTTTTAATCAATGGGGAAAACCTGATGTTACACATGCCAATATCTTTGTCAAACCTGCTATAATTGGCTATTATTTAAAACTTCGTTATCACATTCCATATGTGGTTACGGAGCATTGGAGTGGTTATTTGCCAGCAAACGGGAGTTATGCTCGGACAAGTAGGTTTCATCAATTGTTTGTTCGATATGTGGCTTTACGAGCTTCTTGTGTAATGCCGGTGAGTGAGTCATTGGCTCAAGCTATGCAAAACAATGGAATAAAAGCGAATTATTTTGTGGTGAATAATGTGGTTGACGATTTTTTTTATAAGAAGCCAATCGTTTATCAACCACATGATAAGATTCGCATTGTACATGTTTCGTGTTTTATGGAAGAAGCAAAAAACACGTTCGGAATATTGAGGGCACTCAAACAAGTAAGTGCTCAACGTTCTGATTTTGAGGTTGTTTTTGTGGGAACTGGTGTTGATTTCAATCATACTGTAGCTTATGCGGAGTCGTTGTCTTTTCCGGTGGGTATGCTGCATTTTGTTGGGGAGCAAACACCGGAAAATGTTTGTATGTGGCTGTATAACAGTGATTTTATGTTGGTGTTCTCTAATTATGAGAATGCGCCTGTTGTTCTCTCGGAATCTATGGCGACAGGTACGCCAATTATAAGTAGTGCCGTTGGGGGGATTCCTGAAATGGTGTCACAAAAAGAAGGAAAATTAGTGTCAGTAAAAGATGAAGCTGCATTGCGCGATGCGATTATTTGGATGTTGGACCATTTTCAGGAATTCGATCCGGATATAATCAGAGAAACAGCCCGTAAATTTACATACGATGAGGTTGGAAAGCGATTGTTGCAGGTATATAAGGATGCGATTTGTTGAAAACAATAAGTCAGGGTTGTTTTTTTTGAAGAATTGTTCCATAAAAAGTATGGGAGCAGTAACTTAAAAAATCATTCTGACTGATTTTTAGTCATTTTTGGCAAGATGAACGAAATTCGAGATAATTATAAGCATTTGTTGCTTACTCGCTTTAATATTGATTCTGGTGATGCTGCAGACTACCGTCTGAATGATGCATATCTGAAAGTACGCTTTGAATTATTTGAAAGATATTGTTTGCCTTCTGTACAGAATCAAACGAATCAGAATTTTATATGGCTTCTTTTACTTGATGAAAATACGCCGAATGATTATAAGGACAGGATTAAGCTATATCAGAAAAAATGTAATCGCATAACACCTGTTTATCTGCCAACACATTTGGATAATGCGAATGAAGTTTATGCGCGTATCGGTCAGGAGTATGCTTTGGATGTCGATTTTCTTGTTACGACCCGGCTTGATAACGATGATGCACTTCATAAGGATTATGTCAAGGATGTTCAGGAAATTGTTTTGGAATCAAATTCATGGAGAACAACAGTTATCAGTTTCATGCGAGGACTACAGTTGTATGAGAAACGTGATATCGCTTTTAGATTGGAATACGTTTCTAATCATTTTGTGTCATTAATTGAGCCAACATCAGGCTCAGTTTGTTCTGCTCTTGGATACGATCACACAAAAATAACTAAAAATTTTCCTTGTATTATAAAAAAGCAGCTTCGCTGGTTGGAAGTAGTACATGACACGAATGTAGTCAACAATTTTTCGCCAAGTCTGCATCCACGTATATATTGGCCCAAATCAGCGGATATACTTGGATTTCCTGTCGACTTGTTGCCATTTCTTGGTGTAGTACGGGCTTTGGGCTGTTGGTTTCAGATGTATGCCACATTTCGCATAAGACAAATCAAGAAATTTTTTCGCTTATCCGCTGGTCGTATTTCCTGATTAGACTCCAGAACCAACCTAATTGTGTACATGTTACAATGGCACTTCCGAAAGCATAACCGGCTATGGCAATAGTGAAATTGTGTGCAAATATTCCAATCAAAACACCGATGAGCCGTGCTGTGGCTAACAGTATTTCAAAAAAGAGTCCGGTACGTTGTTTGAAAAATAAATCAGGGATAAAACCTGTGCTGGCTACAATGAGTGAGAATGTCAACCAAGGCAGCATATAGCGGATATATATGCCGGAAATATTCCAGTTATCTCCTAATAACCATTGGGTTAAGGTTGGTAAAAAGGGAAACAGAATGCAGGAACCAGCTCCAGCAATGAGTATGGTGTAAATAACTGTCTTTTTGTAAAATGCAGTGAGAGGCCTTTGATTTTGTGCATCCTGGTTCATTTTCTGAAACAATACCTGATATACCGATCTGGAAATCATGTTAACGGGCGTAAAGGCAAGTAGGATAGCCATGCTCCAATAGCCGATTGAACTTGTCCCGAATACGGGAGTCAGTAACAGGACGGGTATTTGTCCGAAAAATTGATTGACCAATGCCCGAGCCAAAGAAAATTTTGGAAAATTTGCATATTTCTTTGCTACGTATTTGCAGCGGCTTATGCTGACATGTGCAAATTGCATGGCATATTTCCGCAAAGCCATTGTCAAACTGACAATGAATGCAGAAATGCAGCCGATAACCGACGAAACAATCAATCCGCCAGCCAGAAAACCGGAAATACCGAAAAAGTATTTTGAACCGGCGCTGATAATGCTTTGTGACAGTTGGTAAATACTTATGTTGCTGAATTGTTTCTTGCGTGTCAGCCAATAGTTAAGCAAATTCCATAATGCAGAACCGGCAACAAACAGCGGGAGCAGGAAATACCAGTCGGCAAGTTCTGGCGTGTTGAACAAACCGGCAATTTTGTGCCGGAACGGGATAGTCAGTGTGATAAGTGCTGTTACTGCCAGTGCGATGAAACTGCCAGTCTGGAAAAGGGCGATAGCATCCTTGTCGCGTTTGGGCAACACGATGGCATATTGGTATTCGGCGGTTGCCAGCAGCACGAGAATCCCTCCGATACTTGAAAACAGGTTGAACAGACCAAAATCTTCAGGAGAATATAATCGCGTAATGATCGGATAAATGATTAATCCGATGGCTTGTGCCATGACATTGGCGGAAAGAAGTTTTGCCGAGTTCTTAGCCGTATCCGTGTGGATTATATGTCGTATGCTATCCAAATATTTCATTGCACAAGAACAGAATGCGGCAAAGGTATCAAATAATTGTGTCATGGCCAACTGCTTGGCCGGAGATTGTGAATGGCCGTGGCAGATTTGTTTGCACGCAATTCATTTTTTTGTACCTTTGTAACATCCAACGTGATTGGAGGAAACGACTTCGTGTGTTGTGCTAAAAATCTGTTTTGTTGTTGGTTATTAAGATTGTCATGAAGAATTTTCTGAAAAAGATATATGTGCGGATTCGTGCCTTGGCTAATTTGCAGGACGATACGAATATTGAAGCAACGATTAGCTCCATACAAAAAAGCATAGAGTTCAAAGGTCCCAATGTCTGGATTCTGGCTTTTGCCATTATCATTGCGTCCGTAGGTCTGAATGTTAATTCCACGGCAGTCATTATCGGTGCCATGTTGATTTCGCCTCTGATGGGGCCGATTAACGGTATTGGCCTGGCTATCGGATGCGTGGATATGGATTTGCTGAAACATTCGTTGAGGCATTTGCTTATTATGGTGCTGATCAGTCTGGTCGCATCAACTACTTATTTTCTGCTCTCGCCGTTAAGCGATGCACAATCGGAACTGCTGGCACGTACCACGCCGACTATTTATGATGTATTGATTGCTTTTTTCGGTGGGATGGCCGGAATTGTGGCCTTGTCGCGTAGGGAACAATCAATTACGATAATTTCCGGTGTGGCCATAGCGACGGCACTTATGCCTCCGTTGTGTACGGCCGGTTATGGCCTTGCCACTTGGCAACTGAGCTATTTTTTCGGAGCATTCTACCTGTTTTTTATCAATTCCTTCTTTATCGCATTGGCAACTTTTGTCATGGTACGCTATCTGCATTTCCCGCAGAAAACGTATTTGGATGAAAGCAGACGCAAGTTGGTTAAGAGAGGAATCTCTTTGTTTGCCTTGATTGTGATTATTCCCAGTGTGTTTATAGCTTACAGGGTGGTACGTGAGACGGCTTTCAACTCTGCCGTAATTCGTTTTGTGGGAGATATCCAGAAAAACGAATTGTTCAGTGAAGCAGAGCTGTTTAGTTCAAGACGTGAATATTCGCGCAAGGAGCCCCAAATATCCATTTCCTTCATCGGAAAACAATTGACAGAACAGCAGATAGAGTATTTGCACAAACAGCTGGAAGTTTATGGTTTGGAAGAGGCGCATTTGGAGATTAAGCAAATGGGAGGCGGAACTTTGGATATTGGTGCCCAGACGGAATTGATTACAGATATCTTGAATAAAAAAGACATGCAGATCCAGCATCAGGATTCTTTAATCGGGCAGATGGCTTTGGAACTGGAAAAATTGCATGGTTCTGCCGTAGCTTACCGCAAGGTTGCCAGGGAGATAGCAGTGCAGTATCCCGTGATAGAATCATTTGCAATTACCAATGTAGTTTATACGCATACGCAAGACCTTAATCAGGATACAGTGCCGGCAATGTTTGTCAAGTGGTCGGCAGAACCGGATACGCTTACGATTCAGAAAATGACCGAATGGTTGCGTGTGCGTCTGGAACAACCGGCACTGGTTATTTATCCGGTACCTTGATAAAAGAACAGTAACGATAAAAAAGCAGATTATGTTTTCAGAACGGGATTCACAGTCTCCGATACATCGGCGGGGCAGCATAGAAGTTATATGCGGTTCCATGTTTTCAGGAAAGACGGAAGAGTTGATACGCCGTATGCGCCGTGCACAGTTTGCCAGACAGAAGGTGGAAATTTTTAAACCGGCAATCGATACACGCTATTCGGACATAGAAGTTGTTTCGCACGATAAAAAAGCCATTGCTTCCACACCGGTGGATTCTTCCGGCAATATATTGTTGTTGGCCGACGATGTGGAAGTCGTCGGTATTGATGAAGCGCAGTTTTTTGATGACGGCCTGGTTGATGTGTGCAGCGAACTTGCAAACCGGGGCATACGTGTTATTATTGCCGGTTTGGATATGGATTACCGGGGAAAACCTTTCGGACCTATGCCTGCGTTAATGGCAATTGCTGAAGATGTCTATAAAGTGCATGCCATTTGTGCGCGTTGCGGTTCTTTGGCTTACGTTTCCCACCGGCTGATAGAAAGCGACAAACGGGTGTTGCTTGGTGAAACGGCCGAGTATGAACCGATATGCCGCCGTTGTTTTAATGAACTTAATCAAGGAAAATATGAATAACGAACGCCCTTATACTTTTGACAGAACGGTGCGCCTGCTGATTGCAATAGCAGTGCTGACTGTTTTGTTCTTGTTGACAAAGCGGTTGAGCAGTGTGTTGCTGCCGTTTCTTGTCAGTTGGTTTGTTGCCTATATGATTCATCCAGTAGTGAAGTTTTTCCAGTATACATGCCGGCTGAAGAATCGGGTGCTGGCTGTGATTGTTACCCTGCTCGGTTTGTTAATTGTTTTTGCCGGCATACTGGCCATTCTTGTACCTTTGATTTCCAAAGAGTTCAGCAAGTTGAGCGATTTGGTCTCCATGTATATGAATGGAAAGAGTGCATTGGCTTTTTTGCCGGAAACATGGCAGGTCTGGCTCCGGACATTCGTTTCTCAGCTGGATATCATAACTTTGTTGCACGATGAAAGCCTTATGGAAGCCATGAAACGTTTGCTTCCTCAATTGTGGAGCATAGTGGATAGTTCCATCAGTTTTATCATGGGGGTAGCCGTCGTTTTTGTGTGTTTGCTGTATCTTATTTTTATTTTGATTGATTTTGAAAAAATCTCACAAGGTTGGAGCGATTTTATTCCGCCAAAGTATAAACCGTTGTTGCTGGACATTACGCATGATTTGGAAACTGGCATGAACCGTTATTTCCGCGGGCAGGCGTTGGTAGCCTTGTCGGTAGGGATACTGTTTGCCATTGGTTTTTGCATAACCGGTTTGCCGTTGGCCATAGTCATTGGGCTGTTTATCGGCCTGCTGAATATGGTACCGTATCTGCAAACGATAGGTATAATTCCTTGTGTGTTGCTCGGCCTGCTGCAATCCATGGAAACAGGAACCAGTTTCTGGCTTATATTGCTCGGAATAGCAATTGTATTCATTGTTGTCCAATGTATAGAGGACCTTTTTCTTGTCCCGAAGATCATGGGCAATGTGACCGGAATGAATCCTGCCTTGATTTTATTGGCACTTTCTGTGTGGGGGTCATTGCTTGGAATGGCCGGTATGATAATAGCCTTGCCGATGACTACTTTATTGATATCGTATTACAAGCGTCTGGTCTTGCATCAAGGAGATTATGCCGGGAATACCGCAACCTTGCCTGAAGAAGATGGAAAAATGGCAGAAGATGTGCCGGAATGAATGCAGGAAAACCTAAAAAACCTTGTACCGGTTTGCCGACCTTTACGTGTTTTTTTGATGTGACAGTGCAGGGAGCAGATATTCTGCTATGTATATTTAAAGGGACCATCGCAATATGAATTTGAGATGGTCCCTTTCTGAACGGCAGGTTTTTATGTCAGTTTAATTTTGCTCCAGCATATTCTGCGGTTGTAATTTGTTCTACAATGCTGTTGAGATATACTTCCAGATAGGTATATCCATCTTCATTCAGGTCGTTGGCAGCTTTGCCCGGATAGTTTTGTTCCAGCCAGCCATCGGGAATTCCATCTTCATTAGTGTCAGCCGGTGCTTCCGCCGATTTATACTCCGGGTAGCCGCCCACATCTTCTACGCGGTCAATAATGCCGGCACGTCCTGTTACGGATCCTTTAAAGCGAGATCGTCCGGTAACAAGTTCCTGCGCAAGCCGTTGGTCAACCGCATCGCGTGCATATGATGCCCCGCCATATGCAGCAACATTCATTAATGTGGCTTCTGCAGAGTGTTGCAATATGGGTGTATAGGCAAAAGGATTGTCAGAATGGCAGTTTTTACGCTTGACACCTTCTTTCAGGGATACGTGCGACCAGTCGTTGCCTTTCGGTTCATCTGCACCATATACAAAATTGTCTGCTATGTAATAGAATCCATGTCCGGGCGGTACGCTGTCGGCCTTGTTTTTGTCCATATCCACTTGTGTGATGCGTTCCCGTTTGGAGGACGCCGTTCCCATTCCGGGTTTGAAGTAATTGGCTACGATATTGTAATGGCCGGCGCTTTCGCCGCCGTAGCTACTGTTGTCTCCCCAATTGAAAATAACGTTGTTACGGAAGTCTACCCGTTCTTCCTGAATGGATGTGCGGTATTTGAGTCCGGCACGTTTCCAGCCGTTGAAGCGGGGATTCCGGCTCAAATGATTGGCAATCAGGTTGTGATGAAAGCTGGCATTTTCACCTCCCCAAATGCCGCCGTAGCCGTGCGCTCCTTTGGAATGTCCTGAATTACAAAGGCTTTCGGCAATAAAACACCATTGCATGGTGAAGTCCTTGTTGTTATAGAAAGAAGCACATTCATCAACGCTCCAGCTCATGGAACAATGGTCAATAATAATATTTTTCAGTCCACGGCCGTTGATGGCATCGCTTTCCGCTTCCAGGTCGGAATGTCCGGGGCGGAAACGCATGTAGCGCACAATGATATTATCGGCTCCCAATGTGACTTCATAATCGGCAATGCAAATGCCGTCTCCGGGGGCCGACTGGCCCGCAATGGTCAAGTCGCCGCTCTTAATGGACAGTTTGCGTTTCAGGTGTATGATACCTGACACCTTGAACATAACCGTACGCGGATATTTCTGGCTTACTGCCCATCGGAATGTTCCTACATCGCTGGTTTCGCCATCTTCGAGCGACGTTACATACAAGACTTTGCCACCACGTCCGCCCGTTGTGTACATGCCACCGCCGTAGGCTCCCGGAAAAGCGGGTGTCTGGGCAAAAACTTCTGCCCCTGCAAGCAGGAACATTAAACTGCATAAGACTAAATTTCTTTTCATTATTGCTAAATTGTTTGTTTTCAGATTAATACAAATGTTCAACCAGACTGTTCAGATAGACCTCCAGATTTGAATAGGGTGGTTGCAAGGTTTTTTCCTTCGCATCCGCATAAGACAGTTTGTTCAAGCCGAATGTGTCTTCCCAGTTGTCTGGAATTCCATCCAGATCAGTGTCTTTCGGGCTTTCCCCCGTTGCATATTCGTCCCAGCCGCCTACATCTGTCTGGCTGTCAATAATTCCGTTTGTGCTCCCGTTGCTGCCAGTATGGGTATAGGTACAATTTCTGACTTCCTCCACTATACGCATATCTGTCTTGTCGCGGACCAAGGATGCTCCTGCATATGCCAGGACGGTTTCATAGGCTTCGGTTGCCGTTTCCGTCGCGGCATAGGTTGTTATGTCGAATGCATCCGATGACCTGATTTGTTCTATTGAAAAAGAACTTACTGCATTGCGAGTATCCGGTTGTATGCCTCCGTCCCAATTGTCGGCCGTAATGTTGTCATAACCTTCCATAATATTCCCGGATACATGGAATATGCCCCAGATACCTTTGGGTTGTTTATTGGAGCCATCATCGGCGTTGGGTGCAAAGATACGATAACAAACCTCATTGTTACGTGCTTTCGTTGCCGGACCGGGTTTATAATAATTGTTAATCATGTTGTAGCTGCCGCCTTCTCCGGCATATCCTCCCAAACCGGCCCAGTTATAAATGACATTGTTCCGGAAATCGACTTTCTCCAGCTGCGGTTCGTTTGTATAGCGGCTTCCGCAGAAACGGGGAGTGCGGCTGTCATGATGCGCCAACAGATTGTGATGATAGCTCACTGTCTGTCCTCCCCAAATGCCACCGTAGCCATGCGAGCCTTTATTATGTACCGAGTTGCGCAGGCTTTCGGAAATCAGGCAATATTGCATGGTAAAATTCTCATTTCCATAGCATGAAGCACATTCATCCGTACCCCAGCTCATGGAGCAATGGTCAATAATGATATTCTTCCGGTTTATGCAGGTCAGTGCATCGCCTTCCACCTTGTTTTCATCACCCATGCGGAAACGCATGAAACGGATGATGACATTGTCTGCTTCTATCATTACGGGGTAACCGGCAATGCAAATGCCATCACCGGGAGCCGTCTGTCCGGCAATGGTGAGGTTACCGTAACGGATGCGCAAGGTTGTATTAAGATGTATGACACCGCTAACCTGAAATATTATGGTACGTATGGAATTTTGATTGAGTGCATATCGTAATGTGCCTGCATCATTGCTGTCTTCAAGTGTCGTTACATAATAGACACTACCTCCGCGGCCTCCTGTTGTTTGTAAACCAGCTCCATCTCCATGCTGTAAGGTTGTTATGGTTACAGGTACGGTATCATTGGGAGTTACAGCCGGTTTTTCGGATATCTCTGGTTGGTTGCAACTGGTGAATGAAAAAAAAGAGTTTAACAGAATACAATGAATAAACGCTATTCTTATGTTCATGTGTTTTTTTACTAATAGACACACAAAGCACCTGAAAAAGGTGCTTTGTGTGTGATTCATATTGAGGAGATTTTATTGCCCGTATCCATAATCATTCCACAAAGTGCCGTTACTGGCTCCTACGTTGATACGGTAAATTGGCCAATAATGGCGGCTGTCGAGCAGATCTTCCGAATAGTAAAGATAATAATCGCTTGAATTCAAGTGGCGTATATCATCACTTGAGCTGTAAAAGATATTTTTTGCAACCCAACCGTTATCGCTGTTAAACCATTCGGGACGCGAGTTTTCTCCGATATTCAATCCCCAAATGCTATCCATGAGATATACGTTTTGTGTTGCACCTGTATGGCGATAGTCATCCGGAGTATCGGACAGGCGATATTTAAACCAAATGGAATCACTTGTTTGGGCATAAGTGCCTTCATGAGCGTTTAATGCAGCTATGTCAGCCATGGCCTTCACCAAATTGTGTTTCAGCAAGCCCCAACGCATCAGATCATATTTGCGTATGTATTCGCCACATAGCTCGAACGCCCTTTCATTTATGATATTTTCTATGTTGAGCGTTTTTGAGGTGAGTCCTGCACGCGCGCGTACTTTGTCGAAAGCGGCCTGAGGTGTCAGGTTGCAGGGGGTTGCAGAGGTGATATTCCCGCTTGTTGAAACCGCACCGGTATTGATATCGGTTGTAATTGGGCCAAGGCTTGCTTCTGCATACATCAGTAATACATCACCATAGCGAATAATCGGATAGTCAATGCCGTCATCATTTGCGCCGCTATTATAATCGCGCGACATCCATTCTATACGATATTTTCCCAGATAGTAGCTTGCTACATTTTGATGTCGTTGCCACAAACGTTCTACACCATTCTCGCTCCCGGGAAATACCGTTAGACGGGTTGAGTCATTGGAATAGTTGTCTGATGCATCGTCGTTATACCAGCGGTATGGCAGTACGGTTACGTCCTTCCGGAGATCACCATCTTCAAAAGCATAGACAAAAGTAGGCACGATGCTTTGAGCTGCATTGGTGGAACCGCTTACATAATGTTTGAGTACGCCATCAAGGTTTGCGTCAGAGACAGATGATGTGTTGTAGTTCAAAAACTGACCGCGTCCATTGGCAACGAAGTCTATGACCCAAATGTATTCTGTTTGTGAATAATCAGTCACTTCTGAACAGATGTCCTTGAATACTTCAGCAAACGTATCTTGGAATTTGTTATCTTCCTGGTTGATTATTTGTGCACAAGCATCCATGGCTTCAGCATAAAGCTCCTGGCGCAAGGCGTCATCTTTTACATTCAATTGCACACCATAGGGTGCATTTCCGCTCGGATCAATATAATCCGGACGCAATGCGTATCCTGCATACATTAAATCCATGCGGGCCAACAATGCTAATGCGGCTGCTTTGCTTGGGCGTCCTACATAATTGGTTGCATAGCCGGGACAGCCGGCAGACCAAGGCATTAGTTGTGCAGCTTGTTTTAAGTCTGTGCGCAATTGTTCGTAAATAATGTTACGATCATTTTTTGCAATGTTTACTCCATCCGGATTTTTTGACAAGGATTCAAAACGTGGCGGCAAATCTCCCCAGAACTTGACCATTTCAAGATAAACAAATGAACGCAGGAACAAGGCTTCGCCAAGGAAGTAGGCGTATTCCGTATTGGTCGTATCCCCGTATTCACGGATTCCCTCAATAACATCGTTGGCACGTTCTATAGCCGTGTTCAGATATCCCCAAGGATCTTTTCCTCCATCGCGCGAAAGGTTTCCGGTAAGCTGATAATTGTATGTGTAGTATTCCGTGTCAGACCCTTTGTTGTTGTACTCGATATCGGTGTTCAGGCCTTGGTATCCACAAGACAAGCGGTTGCGGTATGAACGGTCCTGACCAAATTGGTCATAAATACCGGCAATGGCTTGTTCTGTACGGGTGAGATTACTGAACACGTCTTCTTTACCTAAGGTGCTCGGTGAATCTGTTTCGAAAAAATCGGCACATGACGAAAACGACAGGATTCCCATCATGATTATCACAATCCTAAAATTTTTCATATTGATTGACATTATTGCTTAATTCATTTTGTTAAAAAGACAAATTGAGTCCCACATTAAATCCACGGGTTTTGGGATATGCTGACCAGTCAACGCCAATAGCCAACGGATTTTGGCTTGAACGTGTGTCAACTTCAGGATCTGCGCCAGAATAGTTGGTCAGACAAAAGAGGTTCGAGGCTTGGAAATAAACGCGTAATCGTGAGATATGGGCTTTTTCTATCCACTTGTCGGGCAAGGTATAGCCAACTGTCAGATTCGCCAGTCTTAAAAAGGATGCATCTTCCACATATTGGTCTGTCAGGGCCAGGTTTGCTACCACAGGATTGGCAGAAGTAGCGCCGGAATTCGATTCGTTCAGAGCAGCTGCCATTGCAATGTATGCATCACCTGACAAAATGCCGTTGACGGCATTTGAAGCGTAGGAAGCCGGAATATAATCACCGTTTTCAGTAAAAAGCGAATAACGGTTTCCATAAGCTACGGACTGCAATTTGTTCTGCAGCTTGGAGCTATTATACATGGTGGTAAAATCCAGAGCGGTCAGGTTTACTACGTCATTTCCATAAGAATATGTGAAGTTGGCTCCAAAATCAATTTGTCCCCATGATTCTCCTCCAACGTATGCTGACAGACTGAAGCCTCCTGAAAAGTCGGGCATTGTATTGCCGATTACCGTGCGGTCATCACCGGATATGCCTTCCACACCATCAGTATCAACTATTTTCGGCATACCTGGACGAGCTCCATTAGTACTTAACGGAGTTTCTATCACATTACCGTTTTCATCAAGCCATTGTCCTGTGCGTGTATTGTAGCTACTGAAATCTTCTGCCGTATACCAACCATCCGTTTTAAAGCCATATACCTGGCCAATGGGTGATCCTTCTGTTACCAGAAATTCATCGCTGTTCTGATAGTTGGCAGAAAAACAACTGGAGCTGATGGCAATGCTTTCCATGCCGCCAAGGTCAACCACCATATTGCGGTTGATGCTAATGTTTGCATCGATAGTCAGTCCATAAGACAAGCGTTTGCTGTTATGGTCCAGGGCGATACCGCGGATTGAAAAATCGATTCCTCTGTTCTCTGTCGAGCCGATGTTGCGGTATTGGTAATTATATCCGCCAGCCGGCAGATTGAAAAGCAATATCAAATCACGTGTGTTGTTCAAGTAGAGGTCAAGTGCACCTGACAAACGTTCATTGAAAAAACCATAGTCAAGGCCAAGATCGCGTGTAATGGTTGTTTCCCATTTCAAATCCGGATTGGCACAAATTTTATCGCTTCCTCCTGAAGTCAGGATAGTGGCTGTTCCGCCTCCAAAGGCTCCTGTATAAGATGTTGTGCTGGATGCATAATTAAAATCCAGATAACCTAAGTCAACATTGTTGTTGCCGGCCGTACCGTATGAAAATCTCCATTTCAGGTTAGATAACCAGTTGCTGGCTCCTTTCATCCAAGATTCGTCACTCATACGCCATGCAACGGCAACTGATGGGAAGTATCCCCATTGGTTGCCTTGTGAGAAGCGTGTGGAAGCATCAGCGCGCATTGTCGCTGTCAGATAATAACGACCCATATAGTCGTAATTGGCTCTTCCGAAGAACGACAACATGTTGTCATTGGCTGCGATGGTATTGGAATAGTCAAATGCGATGGCCTGATTCAAGTAATTGAAAATATCCTCGCCTGTATACGTGGTTTCATAGCCGTAACCATAAAAGATTTTTTCCTCACCATGGTTTACTATGGTTTCTTCACCGAGCAGGAGGCTGAAATTATGGCCATCTCCCCATTCATCTTTATATTCGAATGTATTGGAGTTCCGTAACCGTGTATCAATATCATCTCTGACGATAACATTTCCCATTCCCATTGCGCCGGATTCATTGGAACCTGTGACACTGGCAATAAAGGCAGGAGCCGGATTGGAACGTGAATAATACGAAGTCGGACCATAATAGCGGTTGCGATTCTGGTAGCGGCCTTCATAACCGACTTCTGTGCGCAATGTGAATTTTTTGGCAAATTTCCAGGATGCATAACCGTTTAACGTGTATTTCTCATCCGATTTGGTTTGCCAGTTGTGGTTAATTGTGGTAATCGGATCAAAAAGCGAACCGTATGATTCGTAATCATCAATGTTGTTATCGTCGCGTGACAACAAAGTTACGGGAGTATATGCCACTGCATTTCGTACACGTGACTGGGTTTTGGATCCAGAATCTTCGGATGTGTTTGAACCGGCTCCCAATATTTCCGTATTGGTATATCGAGCAGTAACGCCAATGGTAATATCTTTGATAGGTTTGAATTTTCCCTTGAATGAGATATTGTCGCGTTTATAATTTGATGCATACATGATTGCATCATCATCTATGCGGTTGTAACTGAGGTTGAAGTTGGCGTTTTTGTTGCCACCAGAAACAGAAACGCTATGATTCGAGTTAAACCCCTGATGGTTATAGTTATTGTCCAAACCGTCCAATGCGCTTCCTGGTGCATCATTGAGGCTTTCGCCCCATGTGGGGCCGAAAGTGGCTCTTTGCCATTCTGTAGCAGGAGAATTTCCCCAATAATCAAGCAATTCCGATATGGATGTCTGGTAGCTGGAATTGGAACCGTTGTCTATGTAGTATTGGTCAAAATACTTTGAAAAATTACTGGCTATGCCGGACGCGCGGCCATTCGCATTCAGGTAGGCGTACTCATATTGCAGTAATGTATAATCACGCGCATTCATCATCTCATATTTGTTGGCCATACGTTTCCAGCCTACATAGCCGTTGTAGTCCACTGTAATGGTATTTTTTTCTCCGGTCGTGCTGGCATCTTTTGTCGTGATGATAATTACGCCATTTGCACCTTGTGCTCCATATATGGCTGTTGCAGCGGCATCTTTCAATACATCTATGCTCTGAATATCTGTGGGTGGAATGTCGCTTATGCTACTTACCGGGAATCCATCTACAATGTAAAGGGGGTCATTGCTTTGTGTTAACGAACCTCCTCCACGTACACGGATTTTAATTTCCGCATCCGGTGAACCTTCGGTTGTTGTAACCTGTACTCCGGCCATTTTACCCTGAATGGCTTCGGCCGCGCTGGTTACCGGAATGTCTTTCAGCTGTTCGGCACTTACGGACGAAACCGAGGTTACCAGGTCGCGTTTCTTGGTTGTTCCATAACCGGTAACCACTACTTCATCGATTAATTGTGTGTCTTCCTGTAGGGTAACATTGATTACGCTCCCGGTGATGGCTACTTCTTCTGTTTTCATTCCCATAAAGGAGAAAACCAATGTCTGGGCATCGGCTGGAACATCCAGTGTGTAATGGCCATCAAAATCGGTCACAGTTCCAATTGTCGTCCCTTTGACAACGACTGAGGCTGCAATCACCGTTTCACCCGTAGCATCTACTACCGTACCGGAAATCGTCTTGGTCTGAGCTTGCAATCCTGCGGACAGAAACAAAAGCAGACATGCCAGAATGCCTGTTCTCTGCGCAAAAAAACGTTGCTTGTTCTTTTTCATTTTCAGTTTGTTAAAATTAAGTAAAGATAATTGTTGGTCTTGCAAAACCCAAGTCATGGAGGCCTTGAATTTTACGTTGCAAAATTAGAATGACATATCAGGCCACATGTGCAAAATATGACGTTTATGGGATAAAATTTGACGGCATTATTTACCTCAGAATGTACTGGTGATTGCTGCAGGGGACCACATGCAATGTGTACAGACAAAAGCAGTGTGATTGTTTATGAGATTCACACGGTTTTTCCGCATTTTGGTTTTTTTATCCATATTTTTCCCTATCTTTGCCGTGGACTAAAATCCTTGCGGGAGACTATTTAATTTAAATTCCATGATATTATGAATTTTACACAACAAGACAAAGAGCAGTTTGTACAAAAGGGAATCGATGTTGCCCAGGTTGAAGCACAATTGGAATCTTTTGCAAAGGGGTTTCCTGCCTTGCAGATTAGGTCGGTAGCTTCTGTTGGCAATGGCATCATGCAAATTGATGAAACCAACAAAAATTATTTCTTGAATGAGTGGAAGAATTACCTCAAGGGTGATAATACCATTGTCAAATTCGTACCTGCATCGGGAGCGGCGAGCCGTATGTTCAAAGACCTTTTTGAGTATGCCGAAAATCCAGACAGTACAGAAAACGACTTTATCCGGAAGTTTTTTGCAGGCATCAATCATTTTGCCTTTTATGACGATTTGAACGAGGTATGTCAAAAATACGAAGGTAAAAATGTCAATGAACTGATGATTGCCGGCGAAATGAGGACCATCATTCATCACTTGCTTAAAATAGATGGCCTGAACTATGGCTTCCTGCCCAAAGGACTGTTGAAGTTCCATTCCTATCCGGGGGAGCAACGGACTCCTGCCTTGGAGCATCTGGTAGAAGGTGCGCTTTATGCCAACACGCGGCAAAATACGGTAAATATACATTTTACCATATCTGCAGAACACAGGGCGTTGTTCCAGCAACATATAGCGGAACATTTGGCAGCATATGAAGACAAATTCGGTATCAAATACAATGTCAGTTTTTCAGAACAAAAACCGAGTACGGATACCATCGCCGTGGACGCCAATAATGAGCCATTCCGTGAAAATGGAAAGATTTTGTTCCGGCCGGGAGGACACGGTGCGCTGATAGAAAACCTGAATGAAATAAACGCTGATGTCATTTTTATTAAAAACATAGACAATGTCGTGCCGGACAGGCTCAAGGAACCGACCATAAAATACAAGCAACTGATTGCGGGAATTCTGGTCAACATTCAAAAGCAGACATTTGCATATTTGCGGGAACTTGAAAACAAGGAAATTACGGATGCCAAATTGACCATTATCCGTCAATTCTGCGAAGAACGCCTGAACAATCATCTGGACAACATAAACGAGCTGGACCGCGACGAGCTGATTGCATATCTGTTCCGCAAACTGAACAGGCCCATACGCATATGCGGAATGGTCAAAAACTCCGGCGAGCCGGGAGGAGGACCATTTATGACAGTAAATCCGGATGGCAGCGTTTCACCACAGATTCTGGAAAGTTCGCAGATAAAAGACAAATCAATGATGCAGCAGGCCACCCATTTCAACCCGGTGGATCTGGTGTGTGGTGTGCGTAATTATCGGGGCGAAAAATTCCAGTTGCCTGAATACGTAGACAAAAACACAGGTTTCATTTCGGAAAAATCAAAAAACGGAAAAGCGCTTAAAGCCCTGGAACTTCCCGGATTATGGAATGGAGCCATGAGCGACTGGAACACTATCTTTGTGGAAGTCCCTGCCGAGACATTCAATCCTGTCAAGACGGTAAACGACCTGTTGCGGCCTGAACATCAATAATTCCGACTATTCGGGAAGACAACCTGTAATGTCGCAGTGGTGTCAAAACATGATAATATTCCGTCATTTAATCCACACATGGGACAAATGTGACATGTATTTTTGCAGCATGGTAACAGTCCTGCCATAAAATGGACATACCTGCTTACATAATGGATTTTTTGATGGTTAGTGAATTAATATGGGAATCCCTGGCTCGTGAGAGTCGGGGATTTTTTTGCTTTTGAAAAGGCATATCCGTGAAAAATGTTGTCGGATGAAGAAAACGGCTGAAATTCTTGCTTCATAATGCAACGCAAACCGCAAACGATTGCGATTTTTTGTGCAAAAATTTGTTTTTATCACATACATATCGTATTTTTGGACACTCGTTTGTCTGTCTCTTCCAATGAAAAAGCCCATTACGATTAAAGACATAGCCAAAGCACTGAACATATCGGCATCGACCGTATCGCGCGCGCTGAAAGATCATCCTGACATAAGCCAGGAAACCAAGGATATTGTGAATGCCTATGCGAAAAACAATAATTATAAACCTAATGCATTGGCATCCAACTTGCGAATGAGCATCAACAATACCATTGGCGTGATTGTTCCGGAGATTGTCCATTTCTTCTTTTCTTCTATTCTGGCAGGCATTGAGGATTACGCAAATCGGAACGGCTACAATGTTATCATATGCCAGTCGAATGAACGTACGGACAAGGAAATCAAGAATGTGCAGGCAATGATCAACAGCCGGGTTGCCGGCATCCTGCTGTGCTTGTCCAGCGAAACGACAACGTACGGCCATTTGCAGGAAATTGTAGACAATGAAATCCCGTTGGTGCTTTTTTTCCGGACAAGCACGGCCGTGCCAGCCGATCAAGTGGTGGTGGATGACTATACGGGAGCTTATGAGGCCGTGGAATACCTGATACAAACGGGCTGCAAACGCATTGCGTTTTATAGTTCGCCCCTGCATCTGGATATCTCCAGAAACAGAAGGAACGGCTACATGGATGCGCTGTCGCATTACGGTATTCCTGCTGATGAGAAATTGATAAAAATATGTGACACGCGTGAAGAAGCCATTATCATAACTCCGGAACTGCTGGACTCGCCAGACAGGCCGGATGGCTTTCTGGCCATGAACGACCATTGCGCAGCCGGTATCCTTTATGCTACCAAGCTGGCCGGATTGAATGTCCCTTATGACGTTGCCATTTGCGGTTTTTCAGATGGAGAAATAGCCAAGTCTTGCGATCCGATGCTTACTACGGTGGAACAGCATGGGCACGAAATAGGCAGGTCCGCAACGGAAATGCTGATAAACCGCATCCATGAAAGTCGGGAAAACACCGGTCGGCAGGCGCCGTTGCGCAAAAATACAATTGAAACCAATCTGATCATTAGGGGAACTACCAAATGAGCAGGAATATGACAACACAAAAAACAAAATACCACTTATGAACAAGTACCTGACGCACGATTCCTGGTGTATCATTGAGGATGGTTTCCATCCTGACAAGCAATTGGCATCTGAAAGTATTTTCAGCATCGCAAACGGACATGTCGGGCAGCGGGCCAATTTCGAGGAGCATTACTCCGGTGAGACAATGTCCGGTTCCTATGTTGCCGGCATCTATTTTCCCGAGAAGCCGGAACGCGGCAATTGGAAAAACGGCTATTGCAACAACGATGACAAAATCATAAACGCACCCAACTGGTCAGGAATCAGTGTACGTCTGAACGATGAACGTCTGGACATGGGAGAGTGGGATGTGCAAAATTTCAGGCGCATACTAAACATGCGGGAGGGCGTATTGGAACGTTCATTTGAAGCCACATCGCTGAAAGGCAATAAAATCAGGGTTTCAGTAAAACGCTTCCTGAGTATGGCCGAGAATGAGATAGGAGCGATTAACTATTCCGTGACATCGCTTAATTATGAAGGCCGGATTTCATTTATCCCGTTCATTGACGGAGATGTCCGGAACATGCATACCAACTACAACGAATCTTTCTGGAATGTGCTCCAGACGAAGACAGAACAAGATGTTTCCTATCTTTGGGCCCAGACGCGCCGGCTGGATTTCCATGTGTGCTGTGCACTGACCTATGTTTTGTACAAGAATAATGAACAACAGCAGGCCAAGGTCACCAAGATAGAGAAAGAACGTGTGGCAGGATTCAGTATCGGAGCGGATGTCCGTCCGGGTGATACGTTGTGCCTGAACAAATATGTTGCCGTGGTCGATTCGTTGAATCATCCGCGCGAAGAACTGACTGAAACCGCATGCAAAATCGCCAGAAAAGCCAAGACCATGGGCTGGAACCAGTTGTTCGCCGAACACCGTAATGTATGGGCCGAACGATGGGCGCAATCGGATATTGTTATCGAAGGCGATGTTGCGGCCCAGCAGGCTATTCGCTATAATATTTTTCAGTTGCATCAGACATATACGGGAAATGATGCCCGCCTCAACATATCGCCAAAGGGTTTTACCGGCGAAAAATATGCCGGAGCAACACGTTGGGACACGGAAATCATCTGCATTCCCTTCTTTTTGTGTACGGCACCGGCCTATGTTTCCAGAAACCTGTTGTTGTATCGTTACAAGCAGTTGCCGAAAGCCATTGCTAATGCAAAAAAAATCGGGTTGGGAAATGGAGCCGCATTTTTTCCGCTGGCCACGTTCAATGGGGATGAAAGCCACAATGAATGGGAGTACACTTTCGAGGAAATACATAGGAATGGTGCTATCGCGTATGCAATATATAAATATGTCGATTATACGGGAGATACGGGATATCTGGAACAATACGGTTTGGAAACGCTGATTGCAATAGCAAGGTTCTGGGCGCAGCGTGTCAGCTATTCCAAACACAGGCACAAATACATGTTGCTGGGTGTGACCGGTCCCAACCTGTATGAAAACAACATAAACAACAACTGGTACACGAACTACATTGCACGCTGGTGCCTGCAATACACCATTGATTGCATAACGAAGATAAAAAAAGAAAATTTCCGGACATACAAGGAATTGTGTCAGAAACTTGAGTTTAATGAAAAAACGGAAACAGGGAACTGGCTGGAAATCATAAACAACATGTATTTGCCTGAAGACAAGGAAAATGGGATTTTTCTGCAACAAGATGGTTTCTGGGACAAGGAATTCGTTGCCGTGAAAGATATTCCCCAAAGCCAGTTGCCCGTGAATCAGAACTGGACGTGGGACCGTATCATGCGTTCATCTGTCATCAAGCAAGCCGATGTGATACAGGGACTGTATCTGTTTGAGGATGATTTTACAAAAGACATTATCCGGCGTAATTTTGATTTTTATGAACCGCTTACCGTGCATGAGTCCTCGCTCTCACCGGGATTGCATTCCATTGTGGCAAGCAGCATAGGTAACGGAAAACGGGCCTATGAACTCTATTTGCGCACCGCACGCCTTGATTTGGATGATTATAACAGCGACGTGGCCAATGGCTTGCATATAACCAGTATGGCCGGAACATGGTTGAGTGTCGTACAAGGATTTGGCGGATTACGCATAAAAAACGGACAGTTGCATTTGTCCCCGCAGATACCCGAACAATGGAATGCCTTTGAATTCCACATAGTTTTTCGGGATAATTTGCTGGGAATACGTATCGAGAAACAGCGGACCATTGTTTCCAATATTACCGGCGGGGACATAGATGTTGTCGTCAATGGGCACACCTGCAACATCGCGGCGGGAGAAAAGGCAAGTTGCTGAGCACCGTGTTGCAATGGATACCGTCCGTGCCCGACAGGTTGGAACATGGCGGAGATGATAACCAGGAGCCTTGTCCCAATGAACGACAAAGGGCAGAAGAATTGTTTTTATACGGCATTCTCGCAACTTGGCTTGATGTCTTTGATCATCAGTTGCAGGTTGGTGTTGCCGTTGAAAGTATTTTCTTCAATGGTGTAGCAGATATCCAGCGGAATTCCTGCTTTCAGTTCCTTGGCATATTTCCCCATCTGGAATGCAATCCCGTTTTGGGCAGTTCTTGTGCTTGCATCTGTAACAGTCAGTTTCAGATGTTCGTGTTCTTTCCCGACGGTATGGCTTTTCCCGTTGTCAATTACTCTCCGCGTCATGAAAACCGGTTTCATGTTGCTGGGCCCGAATGGTCCGAACTGTTTCAGTATCCGGCAGAAGCGTGGAGTAATGTCCTTGAATTCTACAAGGGCATCAATGTGGATTTGAGGCTGTTGTTGTTCCGGCAGGATATTTTTTGAAACAAAATCCTCGAACCGTTCGATAAACTCAGGCACATGTTTTTCCTGCAGGGATAATCCTGCGGCATACGTATGTCCGCCAAAGGTTTCGAGCAAGTCCCGGCAATAATCGATGGCGGCATAAATGTCAAAACCGGCAACAGAACGTGCCGAGCCGGAAACCAGTCCGTTGGAGCGAGTCAGCACGACGGTTGGCTTGTAGTATTCTTCCGTTAGCCTTGAGGCCACAATTCCGAGCACGCCTTTATGCCAGTCTGGTTTATAGACAACGAGCGATTTGCGTTTGCAGAATTGCTGGTCGGCCTGGATTATGGACAAAGCATCGTCTGTTATGGTTTTATCCAGATGTTTCCGGTCGTTGTTATATTCATCTATGGCGCCGCTTTTTTCCTTGGCAAATGTCGGGTCGTGCGAGATCAGAAGCTGTACGGCCTCGGAAGCGACCTTCATGCGTCCGGAGGCATTGATGCGCGGACCGATTTTGAAAACAATGTCACTGATGGTTACTTCTTTGTTGGATAGGCCGCATACATCCAGAATTCCTTTGACGCCTATGCTTGGGTTGTGGTTGATTTGTTTCAAACCGTAATATGCCAGGACCCGGTTTTCGCCGGTAATTGGAACAATGTCCGATGCAATGCTCAGGGCTACCAAATCCAGCATGGGCAACAAGTGCTTGAACTGGATGCCATTGGTAAGTGCAAAAGCCTGCATGAACTTGAAACCGACGCCACAACCGGATAATTCCGAGTATGGATAATGACAATCGCTGCGTTTCGGGTCCAGGACTGCTACGGCTGGCGGAATTACATCGTCGGTGGTGTGATGGTCGCATATGATGAAGTCCACGTTCCGTGAAGTCGCGTAGGCCACCTTGCCGACGGCTTTTATTCCGCAGTCCAGTGCAATTACCAGACGGAAATTGTTGGCGGCGGCATAATCAATACCTTGGATGGATATGCCATAGCCTTCAGTGTAGCGGTCAGGGATGTAAAAGTCAATATTGGTATAAAACTGCTTTAGAAATTTGTATACCAGTGCAACGGCAGTTGTGCCATCAACATCATAGTCGCCATACACAAGGATTTTTTCATTGCGTTGCATGGCCACAGTGAGCCTGTCTACGGCCTTGCGCATGTCAGTCATTAGGAACGGATCATGTAAATCGTTCAAATCGGGTCGGAAAAAACGTCGGGCATCATCATACGTGTTGACACCTCGTTGAACCAGTAACTCTGCAAGTATCGGGTTGATACTTAGTTCTTTCGCTAATTTGTTGGTTGTTATGATCTGCTCATCTGTCAATTGGTTTAATATCCATTTATGAGTCATGGAGCGTTATTTTTTAAAGTGGTAAAGATAGGGAGTTTTTTTTTCCTATGCAAATAAAATATATGCAGGAACGGTCCGGCAAGCCTTTTTTTAAGCCTGTTTTTATGGCCGTCTGTGTTTTCTCATCAAAAAATGCTAATTTTGCGCTTCAGATATGGCGGATGTTATCATAAAATATTATATGTATGGTTTATAAATTTGATTTTTTGGTCATTGGCGGAGGCATTGCCGGTATCAGTTTTGCGCTGAAAGCCTCCAAATATGGAAAAGTCGCACTTTTGTGCAAGACCACATTGGACGAATCGAATACATCTTTTGCACAGGGCGGTATAGCTACCGTAATGTATGAACCGGATAATTTTGAAAAGCATATCAACGATACGCTGATTGCTGGTGATGGCCATTGCAGGCTGGAAGCGGTTAAGAAAGTTGTTTATGAAGCACCTGCGCAAATTCAGGAGCTGTTGAACTGGCATGTCGATTTTGACCGTTGCGAAGATGGGCGTTTCGATTTGCACAAGGAAGGCGGACATGGGGAATTCCGGATTCTGCACCACAAGGACAATACAGGTTATGAAATCCAGCAAAGCCTGAACAGGGAAGTACGCAAAAACAAGAATATTACAATTTTCGAGCACCATTTTGCCATTGAAATTCTGACACAGCATCATTTGGGCGAGGTGGTTACGCATCATACACCGAACATTGAATGCTATGGCGCGTATGTGTTGAACCAGAACAACAACCATATTGACACGTTTTTGTCCAAAGTCACTTTGCTGGCCACTGGTGGTATCGGCAGTGTGTATAGCACAACCACCAATCCGGCTATTGCCACGGGTGACGGCATTGCCATGGTGCATCGTGCACGCGGCGTGATTGAGGACATGGAGTTCGTGCAGTTCCATCCGACAGCGCTTTATCATCCGGGCGACAAGCCCTCGTTCCTGATAACGGAGGCGATCCGCGGCTATGGCGCTGTTTTGCGCACCAAGGATGGCAAGGAATTCATGCACAAGTACGATGCGCGGGGTTCGTTGGCACCGCGCGACATTGTGGCACGCGCCATTGACAATGAAATGAAAATCCAAGGAACGGACTATGTTTATCTGGACGTTACGCACAAGGATCCGGAAGAAACCAAGAAACATTTCCCGAATATTTATCAGAAGTGCCTGAGCCTGGGAATCGATATCACGAAGGATTATATTCCCGTGTCGCCTACGCAACATTATTTGTGTGGCGGCATAGCCGTCGATTTGAACGGGCAGACATCCATCAACCGTTTGTACGCGGCCGGTGAATGTTCCTGTACCGGCCTGCACGGTGCGAACCGTCTGGCTTCCAATTCGCTGATTGAGGCTATTGTTTATGCCGACAGTGCCGTGAAACATGCGGCTGCCCATTTGGACGAATTGTCGTATGTGGATTACATGCCGGAATGGAACGATGAAGGCACGAAATTGCCGGAGGAAATGGTGCTGATTACGCAGAGCTTCCGCGAAGTGGAACAAATCATGAGCACGTATGTAGGTATCGTGCGAAGCAATTTGCGTCTGCACCGCGCCATGAGCCGCCTGGAAATCCTGTACCGTGAAACGGAAGACTTGTTCGAACGTTCGGTTGTAAGCCGCGAAATCTGCGAATTGCGTAATGTCATCAGCGTGGCTTATCTGATTATCAAGCACGCACTGCGCCGGCGCGAGAGCCGTGGGTTGCATTATACGGTAGACTATCCGCATAAAAACAAATAACATTGGCAGGCAACTGCCCGAATCGTTTATAAATTTCGATTATGGTAAAACACATTGTTTTCTTTCGTTTTCTGGATGAAGCAGAAGGCGCCACAAAGTTGGAAAATGCACGCAAGGCAAAAGCCGGCTTGGAAAGTCTGACGGGAAAAATCCCTTTTCTGAGACGTGCCGAAGTCGGTTTGAATATACCCAATGCGCCGAAAACCGATTATGATTTGTGCCTCTACTGCGAGTTTGATTCGTATGCCGATTTGGATGCATACCAGGAACATCCTGAACATTTGAAAGTCGTTTCGTTCATTTCCAAGGTGCGTAGCGGGCGGGCTGCCGTGGATTACGAAGTCTAACCGTAGCGCGGGATATTATGGATTTGACGAAAGTAACCACGCTGGTTTTTGATTTCGGCGGCGTTGTCATCAATCTCGACCGCGAGTCATGTGTAAGGCGCTATGAGGAGTTGGGAGTCAGGAACGCCGGCCAATTGCTGGACAATTACATCCAGTCGGGTGTGTTTTTGCAATTGGAACGAGGCGAAATCAGCAATGCCGATTTTCGGAACGTAATCCGGAGTTTGTCCGAAAAGCCAATGACAGATGCGCAAATTGACGAGGCGCTGGGCTGTTTCCTGTTGGATATTCCGGCTGCCAAACTGGAAAAGTTGCTGGAACTGCGCAAAAAATACCGTGTGCTGATGCTCAGCAACACGAATGCCATTCATTTTCCAATGTGTGTGGAAACCCGTTTTACGTACAACGGCCATACTTTGGACGATTTTTTCGACAAATGTTATTTGTCTTACGAAATGCATCTATGCAAGCCGGACCCGCGTATTTTTCAGGAATTGCTTCGGCAGGAAGGTTTGCAAGCAGCCGAATGCCTGTTTCTGGACGACGGTCGTAAAAATATAGAAGTTGCGGCTTCGCTCGGTTTTCAAACCTATTGGGTGGAAAACGGAGAGTGGCTGCATTTGTTTTAAATTTTAATTCGATAGATTTTGTATGGAAGAAGAAAAAATTACGGGCTTGCCTGAAAATGCGACACGCGAGTTGAGACCGGGTGAAGAATACAAGCCGGTTTTGTCGCCCAACCAGTCGTATCCCGAAGTGAATGTCCGTTCAGTTACTTTGGGTTTGATTATGGCGGTCGTTTTTTCGGCGGCAGCAGCTTTTTTGGGTCTGAAAGTCGGACAGGTTTTTGAAGCGGCCATTCCGATTGCCATTATCGCGGTCGGCTTGTCCACGGCGACCAAACGCAAGAATGCCCTTGGCGAAAATGTTATTATCCAGTCGATTGGCGCTAGCTCGGGTGTTGTAGTAGCCGGCGCTATTTTCACCTTGCCTGCACTGTTTATTTTGCAGGCCAAATATGGCGAGGAAATCACTGTAAGTTTCATGCAGGTATTTTTGAGTTCGTTGCTCGGTGGCGTGCTGGGAATTTTGTTTATGATTCCTTTCCGGAAATATTTTGTGAGCGACATGCACGGTAAATATCCTTTCCCGGAAGCTACGGCGACAACACAGGTACTAATTTCCGGCGAAAAAGGCGGAAATCAAGCCAAGCCGTTGTTGATTGCCGGCCTGATTGGCGGTATATACGATTTTGTCGTGTCCACTTTCGGATGCTGGGCAGAAACGGTTTCGACGCGCGTTTTTGCACTTGGCGATACCATTGCCGAAAAGGCCAAACTGGTATTCAAACTGAATGTCGGTGCGGCTGTTGTCGGTTTGGGTTATATTGTCGGCCTGAAATATGCCGCGATTATTTGTGCAGGTTCTGCTTTGGTCTGGTTCATTTTAGTGCCATTGTTCCCTTTGCTCGGGAGTGATTTGCTGCTGCAACTCAATCCGAATGTCACGGATCCGATAGCCGGAATGGATGCGGAAACCATTTTTACCACTTATGCCCGCCATATCGGTATCGGCGGTATTGCCATGGCTGGAATTATCGGAATTGTCAAGTCGTGGGGCATTGTGAAGGGTGCCGTGTCGCTGGCTGCCCGCGAAATGAAAGGCAAGAATACGGTGCAGGACAAACAGGTGTTGCGCACGCAGCGCGATTTATCCATGAAAGTGATTATCATTGGCGTAACTTTGGCAATCATTGCGACGTTCATATTTTTCTATTTCGGTGTCGTACATAATTTGTTGCATGCACTGGTAGGTATTTTGGTGGTCGGCATCATTGCGTTTTTGTTCACGACCGTGGCAGCCAATGCCATTGCCATTGTCGGAACGAATCCGGTTTCCGGCATGACCTTGATGACGCTGATTCTGGCATCGGTCATTATGGTAGCTGTCGGCATGAAAGGAACGGCCGGCATGGTTGCTGCCTTGATTATGGGCGGTGTGGTTTGTACGGCCTTGAGTATGGCCGGTGGTTTTATAACCGACCTGAAAATCGGTTATTGGATAGGAACCACGCCGGCCAAACAGGAAACCTGGAAATTTTTGGGAACATTGGTGTCGGCAGCAACGGTTGGCGGCGTAATAATGGTTCTGAACAAGACTTACGGTTTTGTCGGTGAAAATGCCTTGGTGGCTCCGCAGGCAAATGCAATGGCGGCGGTTATCGAGCCGTTGATGAGTGGTTCGGGTGCGTTGTGGATATTGTACGGCGTCGGTGCTTTGCTGGCTATCGTACTGACGTTGTTCAAAGTGCCGGCTTTGGCCTTTGCATTGGGTATGTTCATCCCGATGGATTTGAATGCGCCCTTGCTGGTTGGCGGTTTTATTAGCTGGTACGTGAGCACGCGCTCCAAGGATAAGGCTTTGAATACTGCGCGTCAGGAACGCGGAACACTGATTGCTTCCGGATTTATTGCCGGTGGTGCGCTGATGGGTGTTGTGAGTGCGACTTTGAAATGGGCTGGCGTTGAACTCTATCAGGAAGCGTGGGCTGCCACAAACTCCGCGCAATGGTTAGGCCTGGGAATGTACATCTTGTTGTGTATTTATCTTGCTTGGGACAGCATGAGAGCAAAAGTGGAGAAATAATCGGAAATATCCGGAGGTTGTAAAAACAAGGCGTAGCGAATTTTAAAAAGATCGCTACGCCTTGTGTCTTATACAGTGGTGATTTTGATTTCTATTTCATGATTTCCATTTGGTGCCTTACTGATTCCTCGTGTATGGCAACCAGCACTGTCTTCATGAAGTCTTCGCTCATGCCCATTGATTTGGCCTGGAAAATACGTTTGCTCAGAATTTCTTCATAACGTGCGCTTTGCAGAATTGGCATGTTGTGTTCTTTCTTGTATTGTCCGATTTCTTCGGATATGCGCATGCGTTTTGCCAGCAACTCCAGTAAATCATTGTCGCACACATCTATTTGCTTGCGCAGTTGTTCAAGGCTTTCCGTGCTTTGGGTCATATCGCGTATAATTAATGTATCCAGAATGAAGTCCAGAACGTCCGGCATAACCTGCTGCGATGCGTCGCTCCATGCTTTTTCCGGATTGCAGTGGCTTTCCACCATCAGACCGTCAAAATTCAGGTCCATGGCTTGCTGGCACAACGGTCCGACCAGTTCGCGTTTCCCGCCGATATGGCTCGGGTCGCAGAATATCGGCAGGCTCGGCAAACGCCTTTTCAGTTCGATGGGAATATGCCATTGCGGCAGGTTGCGGTATATTTTTTTGTCATACGTGCTGAATCCGCGGTGAATGGCGGCAATGCGGTGCACGCCGGCGTTGTAGATGCGTTCAATGGCGCCTATCCACAGTTCCAGGTCCGGATTTACGGGATTTTTAATCATGACGGGAATGTCGGTGCCTTCCAGTGCATCGGCTATCTCCTGCATGGCAAACGGATTGGCCGATGTGCGTGCGCCTATCCACAGAATGTCCACATCGTTGGCCAAAGCCTCGCGGACATGTTTGGAGGTGGCCACTTCGGTGGCGACATACATGCCGAGTTCTTCCTTGACACGTTTGAGCCACGGCAGGCCTTCCGCGCCGACACCTTCAAATCCGCCCGGTTTGGTGCGCGGTTTCCAAATGCCCGCTCTGAAAATTTTAATACCGTGGCGCGACAAGCTGCGTGCCGTGTTCATGACTTGCTCTTCGGTTTCTGCACTGCAGGGCCCTGCTATGACGATAGGCCTTTTGGCCGGAACATCCGGCAATGAAATAGGTTCAAAATCCATATTCTTGATGATTTGTTTCCTGTGTTCGGCAGGAATGGTTTTTATCTTCGGTTTTATAATTGTCAGCTGTTTTCTATCATTTTGCGTATGCGTTCCCGGGCTGCCTGCAATTTGTCATCTTTGGCACAAAGCGAAATCCGGACGAAGCGTTCGCCGTTGCTACCGAAAATAAATCCGGGCACGATAAAGACATGTGCTTCGTGCAGGACTTTTTCCGTCAGGTCTTCCACGCATTCGTATTTATCGGGAATTTTTCCCCACAGGAACATGCCTGTTTGCTTCGGATCGTAGGTGCAACCCAATAAATCCATGATTTCTTCCGCCAGTTTGCGGCGGTTACGGTAGTTGGCGTTGTTGCCTTCGTACCAGTCCTTTTCTGCTTCAAGGGCTTTTGCGGCGGCCAGTTGCACCGGTCGGAACATGCCGCTGTCTATATTGCTTTTCACTTTCAGAATCCATTGCACGAACTGTGCGTTGCTTGCCAGCATGCCGACACGCCAGCCGGGCATGTTGTGGCTTTTGCTCATGGAGTTGAATTCTATGCAGCATTCTTTTGCGCCGGGCACAGCCAGAATGCTGATAGGATGGTCGTTCAGGATAAAACTGTACGGGTTGTCATTGACGATGACGATGTTTTTCCGACGTGCGAAATCGACTAAGCGTGCATACAATTCTGGTGTCGCATTTGCGCCGGTTGGCATGTTCGGATAGTTCGTCCACATTAATTTTACATGGCTTGTGTCCATGCGTTCCAGCTCATCGAAATCGGGTAACCACCCATTTTCCTCGCGCAAATTGTAATTGATGATATTGGCACCCAGCAGTTTGCTGAGCGATGTATAGGTCGGATAGCCGGGGTTGGGAACCAGGACGCTGTCGCCGGGATTGACGAATGCCAGCGTAACATGCAGGATGCCTTCCTTGGAACCGATGAGCGGCTGTATTTCCGTTTTCGGGTCAAGGGTTACGCCATACCATTTTTTATACCAATTGGCAAATGCCTGGCGCAATTCCGGAATTCCTGTATAGGGCTGGTAACCATGCACATCGGGTTTTACGGCCTCTGTGCAAAGCGTGTGCAGCGTTTCTGCCGATGGTGGCATGTCCGGGCTTCCGATGCCTAAGCTGATGACATCCAGGCCGTCGGCGTTCATGGCCGCAACTTCTTTCAGTTTTTTTGAGAAATAATACTCCGAAACACTTTCTAATCGGGTTGCTGGTACTATGTTCATATCGTAAAATGATAAAGGTTTGACTTGGTTAACTGACAAATGCTTCGTATTCGCCCAATATTTTCATGTCTTTCAGCAAAGGGGTTACGGCATCGATTCCCTGCCGGTAACGGGTGTAATTGTCAAAATTGACCGTAATGTAGAATTGATATTCCCATTCGCGTCCGATAATGGGCAAAGACTGTATTTTTGTCAGGTTCAGATGGTAGAACGACAAAATGGACAGGACTTTGGCCAGGCTGCCTTCTTCGTGCGGCAGGGTGAAACTCAGTGTGGCTTTGTTTATGGTTTTACCACGTAGCAGTTCATCCGCATTCCATTTGTCCGACAAAATCAGAAAGCGTGTAAAGTTGCGCTTGTTTGTTTCTATGCCATCTTCCAGAATCTGCAGGTCGTACATTTGCGCGGCCAGCGTACTGCAGATGGCGGCCCGTCCGGTTATGTGTTGTTCGGCTATTTCTTTGGCGGAAAGGGCCGTGTCGAGGCTTTCGACGGCTTTCAACTCTTTGTGCCTGTCCAGAAATTCTTCGCATTGCATCAGTGCAATAGGGTGGGAATGCACCTCGGAAATGTCGCCAGGTTGCTGCCCTTTCAGTGCGGCGAGGCAATGGGAAATGCGCAGTTTGTATTCGCCTACGATACATAATTTGCTCTCGTTGAGCAAAATATGATTTTGAAGCAGGCTGCCGGCAATGGTGTTTTCTATGGCAACGATGCCCAACAGATTTCCATCTTTGCGCATGGCTTCAAACACATCCTTGAATGTATCGCATGGCAAAATGTCTATTTCTTCATTCCGGAAATAGTTGCGGGCGGCAATTTCATGAAAAGCCCCGCATACGCCTTGTATGGCAACAGTTTTCATATTCTTTCGGTTCGCTTTAATAAAAAAATCCTGCTCAAACTATTTCGAGCAGGATTTTGCAATAATGTATATTTCCATGAATTACGACATATTGTTTCCTGCTCTTACCGTTTAAAGTAAAAGTAAAAGAAATAATATGCGTAAAACTTCCAATTCATAACTTTTTGCTTAAATCGCTGCAAAGATAAAATTATTTTTTTTATCAACCAAGAACAAATCACACATAATGATGTTTTTGTGTGATATTTTTATCGAATGGCCCGTCGGAGTATGTTTCAGACGCGTTCTACGGACTTGACTCCCTTGACGGTTTTCAGTTTTTTTATCAATCCTTCCAGTTCGTGGGTGTCGGTCAGCATGACTGTCAAATGTCCCTGGAACAATCCGTCGTCCGAGTCAATGGAAATGGAACGCAGCATGATGTTCTGTTCCTTGGAAATGATGGATGTTACGTTTGTTACAATGCCGATGTCGTCGTGTCCGACAATGCGCAGGGTAATCGGATAGCGTGCGTCGACAGGTTTGCCCGACCAGCGTGCGTTCACGATGCGGTAGCCGAAGCGGGCAATCATTTGCGGGGCGTTCGGGCAGTCTTGCCGGTGAATCTTTATGCCGCCCGATACGCTGACAAACCCGAAAATAGGGTCACCGTAAATCGGATTGCAGCATTTGGCCAGCTTGTAATCCACGTTTTTCAGGTTTTTGTCTATCACGAGCACATCCTCATTGGAGTGTGCATCCGGCAGCTGTGTGAAGTTTTCCGCACTGCGCAGTTCCTGTGTGTCGGCAGGTGTTTCCTTTTTGTCGAGATCCAGATAGGCATCGCGGATTTGGAGCATGTCCAGTTTGTTTTGTGCCAGTTCCTGGTAAAAGTCGCTCACCGCCTTATAGCCCATTTTTTTTGCCAGACGCGACAATTTTCCGTCATCCAGTTCAATTTTCCAGTTTTTGAACCGGCGTATCAGTGTTTCGCGGCCTACTTCCGCATCCTTGAACTCAATTTCTTTCAGTGCCTGCCTGATTTTGCTTTTGGCTTTTGATGTGGTAACAATTTGCAGCCAGGAGGCGTTGGGCTTTTGCGATGGTGCGGTCAGCACTTCAACCTGGTCACCGTTTTTCAGGATGTATTTGATGGATTGGTTTTTGCCGTTCACTTTTGCGCCGACGCATTTTGCACCCAGGCCGGAGTGTATGGCGAAAGCGAAATCCAGAGCGGTGGCGCCTTTGGGCAGTTTGTGCAAATCGCCGTTGGGCGTGAACACGAATACTTCCTTGTCGTACAGGTTGAGTTTGAATTCGTCCATGAAATCTACGGCATTCAGCTCCGGGTTTTCCAAAATTTCCCGAATGTTTTTCAGCCATTCATCCATGCCGGTTTCGCTTTTGATGCCTTTGTATTTCCAATGTGCAGCCAAGCCTTTCTCGGCAATTTCGTCCATGCGTTTGGTGCGGATCTGCACTTCCACCCATTTGTTTTCCGGACCAAGCACCGTGGTGTGCAGGCTTTCATAACCGTTTGATTTCGGTATGGTCAGCCAGTCGCGCAGGCGTTTGGGGTTGGGTTGGTACATGTCGGCAATGATGGAGTAAACCTGCCAGCATTCAGCCTTTTCTTTTTCCAGTTCGCTGTCCAGAATGATCCGGATGGCAAAAAGGTCGTATATGTTTTCGAATTCGGTGTTTTGCTTTTTTATTTTGTTGTAAATGGAATGGATGGATTTTGTGCGTCCCTTGATTTCGAATTTGAAACCGAGCGATTCCAGTTTTTCCTTTAACGGTTTTATGAACGCCTCAATATAGGCATCCCGGTGCCGTTTTGTCTCGCTCAGTTTCTGGGCAATATTTTTATAGATTTCGTGATTTGTATATTTGAGCGATAAGTCTTCCAACTCGGTCTTGATGGCGTATAAGCCCATGCGATGCGCCAATGGAGCATACAGGAACGCTGTTTCACGGGCGATTGCCTGCCGTTGTTCTTCATCAGGCAGATTTTGCAGGTAGCGCATTTGGTGTAGCCGTTCGGCCAGCATGATGAGAATGACGCGGACGTCTTCGGCAAATGTAAGCAACAGTTTGCGGAAGTTTTCTGTTTCGATGGCGGCGTTCCGGCTGTACAGCTCTTTGGCCCGTTCCAAACCCTTGATGACGGTGCTGACCGAAATATCGAAGTGTTTTTCTATGTATTCCAGCGACAAATGCCCGTTTTTGACTTCATCTGCCAGCAGGATGCTGAGCACAGCCGTGCGCCCCAGACCGATTTCGTCCAGGACAATCTCCACGATGGACAGTTTGTCATACAAGGTAATTTTGTCGGCAGTAACCTGTGTGCGCAAAAAGGACATGTCGTCTGCAGACAGCAGGTTCGGGTGGTTTCTTCTCAGATGTCTGTACAAACTTCCGGAAGTTGTATAGATGGTTTTTTCCATAAAATCCTTTCCATAATTTCCGCAAAGATACCAAGAATGTGCGAATGCGCTATGTTACGTTTATAAAAAGAAAACGCTAAAACAACGCAAAAGTAAAAAATACAATAATTTTTGGCAGTTATGGTGGGAAAATTGAATTTCTTTTATAAATTTGCGCGTCAGAATCCTGCACCGGTCCGGTTGGGAGGTGGCAAAGCAAAATAGAATTCAAGTAAATCACTTTTTAACAGTACATTATAATGAAAACAGTAGTCAAAATTTTATTGGGAATCGCCATTGTTTTTCTCGCCTACATTTGTGTAGATAGCGTAGTTACCCCTATCCAGTTTGAAAAGGAAAAAGCCTTGCGCGAAAAAGATGTTGTTGCCAAGTTGGTACAGATTCGTGCGGCACAGTTGGAGTTCAAGGCACAATACGGACGTTACACTGCAGATGTCGATTCTTTGGTTGATTTTGTAAGAACAGCTAAAAAGAAAGAAGTAAAAAAAGAAGGCGCGCTGACGGAAAAGCAGTTGGAAGATGGCTTGACTGAAGCCAAAGCCGTGAAGATTGTGTTGCGTGGCAATGCCCGTGAAATCAAGGCCAACGGTTTGGAGGGATTCCGTCGCGATACAATACTGACGCCAATGATAACTTTCCTTTATAAGGGTGCTTATACGGAAGACAATATTTCGGATCTGGTGGTCGTTCCCTACAGCAACGGCAAAAAGTTTGAAATGGAGGTCAATAACGGATATGTAAAAAACAATATTCCTATTCCTTTGTTTGAAGTTCGTACTCCATTTGATAGTTACTTGTCGGATTTGAACAGGCAGGAGCTGATAAATGCAAAGGATGTAGCTGTTAAGTTGGATAAATATCCTGGCCTGAAAGTCGGTTCGGTAGTAGAACCGAACAATAACGCAGGTAACTGGGAATAAGTACCGGTTTATGCCTTTGTCAGGTATATATGATTTATCCATCCGGATTTTTCCGGATGGATTTTCTTTTGTCGCTTCGGAAGGCGGCAAGGTGTTGATTTGCTCCACGGAGAGAGGACTTGGCCGGAGTGATGTAATCTCGTTGCTGCGGCAGGAGATGCAACGGTTGCAGATACAGGCAACCGACTTCCGGAAAAACAAGCTGATTGTGCATGCACCTGTATCGACATTGGTGCCGGATGCGTTGTATCGGCCGAGCGATGCCCAGACATGGCTGCGCTTTTTTCAGACGGATATTAAGGAATATAATGTCGTGCATGAAGATAAGTTGTTGCCTTTTGGTTGCGTGAATGTATATGCTTTGTCGGGTGGCATGTCCGGTTTTGTCCGGTCGTGTAGCGGCTTTGAGGTGCGTCATTGCTTGTCGCATTTGCTTCTGGAATCAGTCTTGCCCTTTAGGCAGCAGGAGCAGTCGGCCGTGTTTTTATACGCGGGGCCGTCAATGATCGATGTCGCCGTGCTGGAGTGTGGACAGTTGGTTCTGGCAAACAGTTTTCGCTATACGGCAAATTCGGATGTATTATACCATCTGTTAAACCTTTATGAACGTTTTCATTTGCCTCCGGAAAGGACAAAATGTTATTTGAGCAGTCTGGAAAACGGCCAGGAAATGAAAGGATTACTGGAACAATATATTGATGTGAAAACCATATAAACCATGCGAATCATCAGCGGGAAATATAAAGGGCGTCATTTTTATCCGCCGACCAATATTACGGCACGGCCTACGACGGACTTTGCCAAGGAAAGCTTGTTCAATGTGCTGAATAACAGGATTGATTTTGAAGATATTTCCGTCCTTGATTTGTTCGCGGGAACGGGAAGCATTGGCCTGGAATGCATTTCGCGTGGTGCACGCGATGTGATTGCCGTGGAAACAGCAGGCACGCAGCTGAATTTTATCCGTAAGATATGCAATGAATTGCAAATCGATAACCTGATGCTGGTGCGTGGCGATGTGTTCAAGTATATGGCTTCCTGCAGATTGCACTTTGATTTTATTTTTGCGGATCCGCCCTATCAGCTGGCGGAGCTTCCGATTGTTCCGGATAAAATATTTGAGTTCGGATTGTTGAAACCAGAAGGAATTTTTGTGCTGGAACATTCCGGCAGGCAAGATTTTGAGAGTCATCCGCACTTTCTGGAGCATCGGCGCTACGGTAGTGTGAATTTCAGTTTGTTTTCTTGATTAAACAGGAAATAAAAAAGGGTAAGCTGACTACATCGCACCGCTACAACCTTTTACCCTTGCTGCGGTCAGGCCCTGGGGGAGTTCAAAGGGAGCTGGTCGTGTAGGACTTACCCGCTGCAAAAGTACGTTTTTTTTCTGAATGTACAAAAAATAATCTGCTTCTTTGTTGTTCTGCGGAATTAACTTTATGGGATATTTTTCAAGAAACTGTATGCAAATTGGTTGGAATCAGCTTCTTTGTACAGGATAATCTGAAGGAATCTGTCACATTTCCGTGCGGCTCCGGCATGGCTTGTGTCTGTTGTCTTGGGTTTTCTTTTATTTTTGCCGGATACTTGTATTCGGGTTTCCCGGTAACGCCAGCGAAGTCTGATTATGGGAAAGTTTTTTTCTTGTGGAGGTATTAAAAAAGGCTTGCGTGTGCAAACCTTGTGCGTAGGATGAGACTCGAACTCACACGCCGAAACCGGCACTACCCCCTCAAAGTAGCGTGTATACCAATTTCACCACCTACGCATAAAACAAAGGGAAGTGCCCAAAACAGGACTCGAACCTGCACGAACTAATGTTCACTAGTCCCTGAAACTAGCGCGTCTACCAATTCCGCCATTTGGGCTCAAAACAGGAAGTGTCTTTTTTAGAAAAAGAAAGCGAAACCCGACGGCTCGCAACCACTTCATTTCCATGGAGCGGAAAACGGGACTCGAACCCGCGACCCCGACCTTGGCAAGGTCGTGCTCTACCAACTGAGCTATTTCCGCGTTTTCTTCAAATCGGCTGCAAATGTAGCGCTTTTTCTTGAATCTCCAAAATGAGTTGTGTTTTTTTTGCAAAAAAAAATCTGCAGATAATATCCGTATTTGTTAAGTCAGGAGAGTGGGATATGTAAAATCCTGATTACAGGTAACTTGCGGTATTGGAGCAGGTGTGTGCATGGATATGGATGGCTTTGGCAGTTGTGACGGAAACACCTTTCTGCAGCCTGGAAAAGCTGTTCCGAATACATGCTTTTCATTGTGCAGGTTGCATAATGGGGATAAACAGGGCTATTTGTATGCCGTTTTGTCTATTTGGTTAGCGGAAATCTTTGTCCAGGTATGGTTTTTTCGTACCTTTGCCCCCGCTATGGATACGGATTTGTTACGGCAAAAGGTTGTTCGTTCAATATTTTCCAAAATAGGGAAAGCCACGAAGGATTATCGGCTTATTGAAGAAGGCGACCATATTCTGATTGGCCTTTCCGGAGGAAAAGATTCATTGGCATTGGTCGAATTCCTCGGTGAACGCATGAAAATATTTGTTCCACGATTTCGGCTGACGGCAGTGCACGTTTCCATGGAAAATATCGGATACCGTTCCGATTTGGATTATCTGGAAAACTGTTGCGGCCAATATGGCATTCCGTTTATACATCATGTTACAAAATTTGATGATAAAGAAACGGAGCACAAGTCGACGTGTTTTTTATGTTCCTGGTACAGGCGCAAGGCTTTGTTTGAAGTTGCGGAAAAAACAGGTTGCTGCAAAATAGCACTGGGGCATCATAAGGATGATGTGGTGGAGACACTGCTGCTGAACATGATTTTTCAGGGTACATTCGGGACAATGCCTCCCAAACTGAAAATGGATAAGTTTGACATGACCATTATCAGGCCGCTTTGCCTGGTGAGTGAGGCGGAACTGGCTGGTTTTGCTGCCTTGCGTAACTATCCGCAGCAACTTGAAAAATGTCCGTTTGAGAAAGAAAGTGCCCGTAACGACATGAAACAGCTGGTCCAACAAATCAGGTCGATGAATCCGAATGCCAGTGAAAGCATCTGGCGGGCAATGGAGAATATAAAATCACAGTATTTACCAAATATAAATCAATGAAAGGTGTAGTTACAGTATTATTATTGATTGTTTCAAACATATTCATGACTTTTGCATGGTATGGACATTTGAAACTGAAGGAATTCAAATGGTTCGAGGCACTTCCCCTGATTGCGGTCATTGCCATAAGTTGGGGAATCGCATTCTTCGAGTATTGTTTTCAGGTGCCGGCAAACCGCATCGGGTTTCGTGAAAACGGAGGCCCTTTCTCTTTGCTCCAGCTGAAAGTTATACAGGAAGTCATAACCTTGGTCGTTTTCACGATTTTTTCGACTTTGCTGTTCAAAAACGAAACATTCCGCTGGAACCATTTAATAGGCTTTTTCTTTTTGATACTGGCTGTCTATTTTATATTCAGAAAGTAAGGCAGACAAGTAAACAACGCATGTGAAAAACGACAGAAATCATGAAAGTTTATAAATTCGGTGGCGCATCAGTCCGTTCGGCGGATGGTGTCCGTAATTTGGCGAATATCCTGTCCATGTCAAAGGACAAGCTGTTTGTAGTTGTTTCCGCCATGGGCAAGACAACCAATGCGTTGGAGGATGTCCTGGACAGTTACATGCAGAGCAGGCCTGCGCAGGCCCTTGAGAAAATGGAAACCGTAAAAACATACCATTTGGATATTATCGGACAATTGTTTGCAGATGTTCAGGTCGGCAAAAATGCGGTTGAGCCTGTTTTTGCAGAATTGGAAGCCGTGTTGTCGGCTCCTATCGATGCAGAATATGACAAGGCATACGACCGTATTGTTTCCTACGGTGAACTGATTTCCACACGCATCATTTCCACTTACCTGAACGAGTGCGGCATACAAAACCAGTGGCTGGACATGCGTGCTGTCTTGCAGACAGACAGCAACTTCAGGGAGGCCAACATCTATATGGAGGAATCAGCGGATCGGTTGCGGCAAGCAATGGACCGGCAACCGGCTGCAATTTATATAGGCCAGGGATTCATTGGCGGTAATACGCAAGGACATCCGACAACGCTCGGCCGTGAAGGCTCCGACTACACTGCCGCCGTAGTTGCCAACCTGCTGAATGCCGAGAGCGTAACCATTTGGAAAGATGTGCCGGGGATTCTTAATGCCGACCCGCGTATTTTTCCCGACACGATACATATTCCGGAACTGACCTATTACGATGCGGTCGAATTGGCATACAGCGGCGCACAGGTCATCCACCCGAAAACCATCAAACCGCTCGAAAACAAACATATTCCACTGTTCGTAAAACCGTTCGAGCATCCGGAGGCATGTGGTTCCGTCATCAAAGCCAGCACAGCACATCCGATTGATGTTCCGGTGCTTATCTTACGGAAAAACCAGATACTGATTACCGTAAGGCCGCGCGATTTTTCGTTTGTTCTGGAAGATGGGCTTTCTACCATGTTCACCATCCTGCACAAGCACAGGTTGAAAATTTCCCTGATACAAAGTTCGGCCGTAACCATATCCGTTTGCGTTGACAACACGCGTTATGTGGAAGATGCGCTCAGCGAACTGCACAACAAATTCAAGGTAACGTATAACGACCAATTGGAATTGCTGACCATCCGCGGTGTAACGCCTGAAATCATAGCACGTACAACCGGAAACAGGGAGATATTGCTCATGCAAAAAACACGGCGCACGGCACGCTTCTTAATGAAAAGCCGGACACAGACATGCTGACAAACGCTGATGTTTGGCGCTCCGGTTAATTAATGTTATCTTTGTGCGCTTTTGATTAAAAGAGGAATGTTATCGGTAAACCAACAACCAGTAAAAGATATCAAACGGAAAATCATCAATGACCCCGTGTTTGGTTTTATAAATATTCCGAACGAATTTATTTATGAAATCATACAGCATCCGTATTTTCAGCGTCTGAACCGTATCAAACAGTTAGGATTGTCTTTTCTTGTTTATCCGGGTGCAGAGCACACCCGTTTCCTTCATTCGCTTGGTGCCATGCATTTAATGAACGAGGCCATTTCGCAATTGCGATTGCAAGGTTTGGATATTTCCGACGAAGAATCCGATGCTGCAAAGGCTGCCATTTTGTTGCATGACATTGGGCATGGCCCATTTTCACATGTATTGGAGAATACATTGGTACAAGGCGTTGACCATGAATCCATTTCGTTGCTTATGCTGGAAAAGATAAACGGGGCGTTCAACGGAAAACTGGACAAGGCAATCGCCATTTTTCAGAACAGATACGACAAGCCGTTTCTGCATCAGCTTGTTTCGAGTCAGCTGGATGTGGACAGGCTCGACTATTTGTGTCGCGACAGTTTTTTTTGCGGCGTCAGCGAAGGAATGGTCGGGTCCGCACGTATTCTGAAGATGCTGCATGTCAAAAACGGACGGCTGGTTGTGGAAGCCAAAGGTATTTATTCCATAGAAAAATTCCTGGTTGCACGCAGGCTTATGTATTGGCAAGTTTATCTGCACAAAACCTCAGTGGCTGCAGAAAAGTTATTGACCAACATACTGAAACGCGCCAAAACACTGGCGTCGCAAAACACCGAACTGTTTTGTTCGCCTGCTTTGCGCTATTTCCTGTATCAGCATGTCGACAGGGAAAAACTCATGCATTCGGCGGAAGCACTGGAACAGTTTGTCAGGCTGGATGATTCCGATATTATCTGTGCCATTAAAACATGGGCGGAACATCCGGATTTTATTCTGTCTACGCTATGCAAGGCATTTGTAAACAGGCAACTGTTTAAGGTTGAGGTCAGGGAACGGCCGTTCGAACTTGCAGCAAAAAACATCCGCCTGGAGCAATATGCCACTCATTTCGGAATCAGCAAATCCGATGCTGACTATTTCATCGGCGAAGAGACCGTGAGTACGGATACCTATGACCCTAATAATGACCGGATTAATATTCTGTACAAGGACGGAAGCATAAAAGACATAGCCGATGCTTCCGACATGTTGAACATAAACGTATTGACAAAAAAAGTGGAAAAATATTATTTTTGTTATTACAAGATATGAAAAAACAGAGAGGATTAAATCAAAAAAGTCGATGAACATGGAATAACATTCGTTTGTTTAAAAATAGTTTATTACTTTTGTCACCTAATTTTATTCTTATGGAATTTACAGCCCAACAGATAGCAGATTTTCTGCATGGAGTAGTAGAAGGTAACCCGAATGAGCCAATAAGCAATTTTGCCCGCATCGAGGAAGGACACAAAGGTGCGATTACCTTTTTAGCCAATCCGAAATATACACATTACATATACGAGACCAAAGCAAGCGTTGTTCTGGTAAACAAGGATTTTAAACCGGACAAGCCAGTCCGGGCAACCATGATCCGCGTGGAAAATGCTTATGAATGTTTGGCCAAATTGTTGCAGTTTGCGGAATCCCAGAAAAAAGTGAAAACAGGCATTTCTTCCCTGGCCTGTATTTCGGAAACCGCAAAAATAGGAGCTAACGTGTACATTGCACCATTTGTGTATATAGGAGAGCGTGTTACCATCGGCGATAACACACGTATTTACCCGCATGTGTTCATAGACGACGATACGCACATAGGGTCAGATTGCAAATTGTTTGCAGGCGTCAAAGTACATGACCGTTCGCAAATAGGCAACCGTTGCATATTGCAGGCAGGTGCGGTTATCGGTTCCGATGGATTCGGCTTTTCGCCGACAGGGGATGGCACTTACGACAAAATTCCTCAAAGCGGAAATGTTGTTCTGGAAGATGATGTTGAAATCCAGGCAAACACGACTGTCGACCGCGCAACAATAGGCAGTACTGTCATACACAAAGGCGTCAAGCTGGATAACCTGATACAGGTTGCGCACAATGTGGAAATAGGTGAAAACACCGTCATTGCGGCGCAGACCGGAATAGCAGGTTCAACCAAAATAGGAAAGGGTTGCGTTGTTGCCGGACAGGTCGGTTTTGCCGGCCATATTACCATTGGAGACAACAACAGCTTTGGCGCACAGACAGGTATCCCGAATCACATCAAGACAACCGGACAAATTTACCAGGGATATCCGGCCCTTCCCATTTCAACCTTCCGCCGTTCGTCCATTGTGTTCAAGAATCTGGCAGACTTGCAGAAAACCGTTTTTGAACTGCAAAAGCAGCTTGCGGAATTACAAGCTAAAAACAGCTAATCAAATCAATATATGAAACAGCGAACAATACAAGAAGCATTTACACTTGAAGGCATTGGCCTGCACACCGGCCTGCCCATAAAATTGACATTTCTTCCCGCAGAAGTAAATAGTGGTATTTGTGTTAAACGCATTGACTTGCCGGACCAGCCTTGTTATGAACTTACGGCAGATCTTGTGACGGCGACACAGCGCGGCACGGTGTTGCAGAAAAATGAATGGAAAATCAGCACGGTAGAACACGCAATGGCCGCCTTGTCGGCAGCTGACATAGACAACTGTCTGATAGAGGTCAATGCACCGGAATTTCCCATTATGGATGGTAGCGCCAAGCCTTTTATGGATGGCTTGCAACGGGTTGGAATTCAGGAACAGGCGGCTGACCGCGATGTCTTTGTCGTGCGCAAGCGCATAGAATACGTTTCGCCGGATGGTAATTCAAGAGTCATTATTCTGCCGGATGATCATTTCAGTCTGGATGTACATATCAGTTATCCATCGCCAATCTTGAGCAACCAGTATGCTACGCTGGAACACAAAGAAGATTTTGCAAAAGAAATAGCAAGCGCGCGCACTTTTGTCTTTGTCCGTGAGATAGAACCACTTCTTGAAGCAAACCTGATTAAGGGAGGTGACCTGCAAAACGCCATCGTCATTTATGACAAACTGCTCCCGCAGGAAAAAATAGACCAGATAGCTGAAAAGATGAAGCAGCCCACAGTGCCGGCCGACCGTTTGGGATATCTTTGCGGTCAACTGACCCACGACAATGAGCCGGCCCGACACAAACTGCTCGATGTCATGGGCGACCTCATGCTTATTGGCAAACCCATACAAGGACGTGTTATTGCTTATTGTCCCGGGCATAAGACAAATACCGAATTTGCCAAGATATTGCGCAAGCAACTCAAGCATCAGGAAGTGCAGGCACCTGTCTATGATGACAGTGTTCCGCCTATTTACGACATAAACCAGATAAAAAGACTGTTGCCTCATCGGTATCCGTTTTTGCTGGTGGACAAAATCGTATCCATATCGGACAAAGTCATTGTGGGTGTCAAGAATGTAACGACCAATGAACCTTTCTTTCAGGGGCATTTTCCGCAAGAGCCGGTCATGCCCGGTGTGCTGCTTGTTGAGGCCATGGCTCAGACGGCAGGTATATTGGTTCTGCATGACAAAGAAGATCCGGAAAGGTACAGTACTTATTTCCTGAAAATAGACAATGTCAAGTTCCGGCATAAGGTCGTTCCCGGCGATACGCTTGTTTTCCGGCTGGAATTCATGTCGGAAATAAGGAGAGGACTGGCAAACGTAAAAGGCTACTGTTTTGTTGGCGGTCAAATTACAACCGAAGCTGAATTTGTGGCACAGATTATAAAAAACAAATAAATTCAAACACATATCTGAACGGATTTAAACCTAACAAAAGAAAATGAAACAACCATTAGCCTACATCCATCCGGATGCAAAAATAGCTCCGACAGTAGTCATTGAACCCTTCGTGAGCATAGACAAGAATGTGATTATCGGCGAAGGCACCCGTATCGGCTCTAATGTAACCATTATGGAAGGCGTACGTATCGGGAAAAATTGCACGATTTTTCCGGGCGCAGTTATTGGCGCGATTCCGCAGGACCTGAAATTTCGCGGTGAGGAAACGCTTGCCATCATAGGTGACAACACGACCATACGCGAGTTTGTGACCGTTAACCGCGGTACGGCCTCGAAAGGCAAAACTGTGGTAGGGGACAATTGTCTGATTATGGCATATTGCCACATTGCCCATGATTGCGTTGTCGGCAATAATGTCATCATATCCAATGCCACACAATTGGCGGGTGAAGTTGTGATTGATGATTATGCCGTAATCGGTGGAGGTTCCCTGGTACATCAATTCACACATATCGGTTCGCATGTCATGTTGCAAGGGGGCTCACGGGTAACCAAGGATGTGCCTCCATATGTAAAAGCCGGACGTGAGCCGCTTTCTTATGCCGGTGTAAACTCCATAGGCTTGCGGAGAAGGGGCTATACGAACGAACAGATACGGGACATTCAAGACATTTTCCGATATATCTATCAAATGGGCATGAACACAAGCCATGCCATAGAACGTGTAGAGGCGGAATTGCCTGCCAGCAAGGAACGTGATGAGATTATCCTGTTTGTACGCAACAGTCCGCGCGGCATTATCAAGGGATATTTTGAGTAACACGATTGCATTGATGACAAGAATCCTTCCGGAATGTTTTCCGGAAGGATTCTTTTTATGATTATAGCCGGGAAACGGCAGTCATGGCAAGTGCCGTACAAAGACGAATTCATGTTCCGGCATTAGTTCCGGATAAAATACCTTGATCATGTCGGCCAATATCCAGTCCGGATGTACGATTCCTGTTTCCCAGAAATCATTTCCTCCTGTCGGTGTCGTACGAGCGTTGAAGTTATAGACTTTTTTGTCTTTATAGGCTTTGAACAAGGTGTGTTTGGCATCCATTGCAGCCAGTTCATCCATTGTGTTTGCCGGACTTCCGACCCACACATCTGCATCCGAGAAGTTTTTCAGTACGGTTTCTATTCCCAGCGGCAGACTACCGGCTGTCGTGTCGGATGCATAAAAATAGTTGGCCCCGGCATCCGCAAACAGACCTCCCATATATCCCTTTCCGGATGGCATATACCACGTTCCTCTGAAATTGCCGCCGCTCATTACAGTCGGTTTTTCTTTGATGGAAGAAACGGATGTGCGCAAGCTGTCATAACAGTATTGGATTTTGGTAAACAGGCTGTCGGCCAGTGTTTCACGGTCATAAAAGGCTGCCATGAATTTCAACCATTCGGCCCGTGCCAGCAGGCTGTTTTCCATCCATTCCAGGGTGGATACGACCGGAATGTGCATGCGTTTCAGTTGGGTGGAATACGCCCCGCTCTGGTTGTAGCCGCTCATCATGACGATGTCCGGGCGCAAGGCCATGGTTTTTTCTCCATTGACAGCCATGGCATCACCCAGATTGGCCAGCATGCCGTTGGCACATGATTGCCGTACCCGTTCGTTATATATAAGTTCCGGAGAACATACGCCGGCAAGGCTTTCCAAACAGCCTATGGCATCCAGCAGGCCTATATGGGTGCATGATGTGGCAACCATGCGTTTTACCGGAATATGGATTCGAATGCCATCGTTGGGTGTAGGGCAGGAGTCGTTGTATACAAGGTAGTAGCATTCCAGTATCTCGTGTTGCTTCCAGGGGTTATAAACGGTTATTTTTTTATAATCGTCTGTGTAAAAAATCGAGAATCCCGTTGCGTGTGACAAATGCAACGTGTCGCCTGCAACATGTGTGTCGGCAGCCGTGGATGTCGTGTGGTTGCATGATACGGACAGGCAACACAGGACCAGGGCTACAATTGGCCAAACAAAGACATGCAAGGGGATATTACAAACTTTCATTTATTTGTTCTATGTAGTCAAGTAATTCGTTTTTACCGGTTTTTTCTTCACTTGATGTAACGAAGAAAGGGGGCATTTCTTCCCAGGTTTCCAACATTTTATTCTGATAGGACTGGATGTTTTCGCGTAGTCTGGCAGGACCAAGTTTGTCGGATTTGGTAAACACAATGGCAAAAGGCACTCCATTTTCACCCAGCCATTCCATGAATTCCAGGTCGATTTGTTGCGGTTCGTGACGTGAATCGATTAGTACGAATAACGATGTGAGTTGTTCACGCTCAAGTATATAGTCTTCTATTATTTTTCGCAGTTTTTCACGGGCGGATTTTCCGGCCGATGCATAGCCGTAGCCGGGTAAATCTACCAGGAACCAGGAATCGTTTATCAGGAAATGGTTTATCAGCAAGGTTTTGCCTGGTTTGGCAGAGGCTTTGGCCAGATCCTTTCGGTTGCAAAGCATGTTTATCAAAGATGATTTGCCCACGTTGGAACGGCCTATAAAAGCGTATTCGGGCAAATTGCCAGCCGGGCATTTGGTTACATCCGAATTGGATATTACAAATTGAGCCGTTTTAATCATGATTGTGTCTGTTTTATTGATGTTGAATATTTTTGCGACTTGCCAGCCATAGTCCGGCAAAAGTAAGCATTCCGTTCAGCATGAGCAACTCGTAGCCGAAAGTATAATTCCAGCAGTGTCTTGTCAGGTAGTTCAAAAGATAGCACATCAGAGGAGCGGCAATGGCTATATACGGTATCCACTTGTCGTTGGTTTGCCGCTTGGTCAGCAAGCCGAAGGCGTACATGCCCAGCAGAGGACCGTATGTATAGCCCACAAGGACAAAGATGGCATTTATGACGCTGGTGTTGTTCAATGCCTTGAACAGCATGATGATTGCCGCAAAAGCCGCAGATATGCCAATGTGGATAAGCATGCGGCTCCGTTTGGCTTTGGTCTTGTCTGTTTCGTCTATGTGCAGTATGTCTACGGCAAATGATGTTGTCAAGGCGGCCAGGGCTGAGTCTGCGCTTGAAAAGGCCGCAGCGACGATACCTGTAGCGAATAAAACGGGAACCCAGCCGCCCAGGTGATAGACGGCTAACTCAGGAAGTATGTTGTCGGACATTGCCGGCAACGGAATCTGTTGCTGTTGTGCATAGACCAGCAGCAAGGCACCCAGAAATAAGAACAGCAAATTTACGGGTATGAACGAAAAGCCGTACCAATACATGTTTTTTTGTGCGTCTTTCAAATTCCGGCACGTCAGATTTTTCTGCATCATGTCCTGGTCCAGGCCTGTCATTACGATTACAATGAAAATTCCGCTGAAAAATTGTTTGAAGAAATTTTGCTTGCCGCGCCAGTCATCAAACACGAAAATCCGGTCATAGCCATTTGTCCGGATGGTATCGATAATCTGCTCCATAGGCATGTCGATGGCTTTGACCGCATTGATGATGATCAGGCCCAGGGTAGTCAGTAAACAAACGGTCTGCAGGGTGTCGGTCCAGACTATGGTTTTGATACCGCTCCGGAACGTATATGCCCATATCATGGCAATAATGATACATATCGTGAGCCAAAAGGGCAGTTCCCAACGGGAAGCTACAAGATACTGCAGCATTAAAGCCACTATGTACAATCGGACTGCTGCTCCTATCAGTTTGGAAATGAAAAAGAACCAGGCGCCGGTCTTGTGTGCCCGATGGCCGATCCGGTCCTCCAGATAGGTATAAATTGTAGTCAGATGCAGCTTGTAGTATAAGGGCAACAGCAGTCTGGCAATTACCAGATAGCCAAAAAAGAAGCCGAACACTGTCTGCATGTAGGCAAAATTTATATCTCGTACCATGCCGGGAACGGAAACGAAACTTACTCCCGACAGGGAGGACCCTACCATGCCAATGGCTACAATCCACCATGGAGATTGCCGGTTTCCGAGAAAGAAAGCAACGTTGTCTGTCGCGCGGTTTCTGCCCGTAATGAACGAGACCAGCAACAACAGACCGAAATACCCCAATATGATTGCTCCGATGAATGCCGCAGACATGGATTTTTTCAATAAAGGATTACAAAATACATGCGCAAGAACTGTCCAGAAGTGTATTTGGAAGATCTTTCCGCATAGTGTATGGTCATTGTTTCTTCAGCCATTTGTTTTTGTATGCATTGTTTTTGTTGGTAAACCGGAAATTCTGTTATTCCAACTGATAGCCAAAGCTTCTGAGTTTGCTTTCCTTGTTCCGCCAGTCTTTTTCTACCTTGACAAATAGCTCCAGAAAGATTTTTTTGCCAAAGAAGGCTTCCAGGTCATGTCGTGCTTCCGAACCGACCTTTTTCAGCGATTTTCCATTCCGCCCAATGATGATGCCTTTCTGGGATTCGCGTTCTACGTAAATGACGGCATTGATGCGTATCAGATGTTCTTCTTCCTTGAATTGTTCCACTACAACTTCCACGGAATAAGGTATTTCCTTTTCGTAGTTCAGCAGGATTTTTTCACGTATGATTTCATCTACGAAAAAACGTGCGGGTTTATCCGTCAACTGGTCTTTGTCAAAAAAGGGAGGACACTCGGGCAGTAATTCCTTGATACGTTTGAACAACTGGTCAACATTGAACTTTTCCTTGGCAGAAACAGGATATATTTCTGCCTGCGGCAAAACAGTCTTCCATTTTTCAACCAAAGCGATTAGTCCATCCTCGTTGGTCAGATCAATTTTATTGATAACTAACAGGATGGGAGCTGCGTTGTGTTTTACCTTTTCCAGAAAGTCGGCATTTTTATCAATTGAATCATACACATCTGTGACATATAGCAGGATATCCGCATCGACCAATGCCGAGCGCGAAAAATTGAGCATGGATTCCTGTAAGCGGTAGTTCGGTTTCAGCACGCCCGGTGTGTCGGAATAGACAATCTGGAAATCATCGCCGTTCACGATGCCCATAATCCGGTGGCGGGTTGTCTGCGCTTTTTGCGTGATGATGGAAATGCGTTCACCTACCAACGCATTCATCAGTGTCGATTTGCCGACGTTCGGATTTCCTACGATATTTACAAAGCCAGATCTATGCATAAGGCAGAAAGTTAACAGATAACATGTTATGAGGATGCAAAAATAATAGTTTTTCCCGAGATAACCGCGTTGTACAATTTTTCAGTATCTTTGGCGTTAAATGATAAACTGCCATAAAAGGAAGAGCAAGGCTCCGATTCCCAAAAATTCCGCATATGAAGAAATTATACAAGAATTCCGAAACTCTGAAGTATGTTTTCATACTCATTGCATTGGCCATAGTCGTTTTTTCCGTCTGGTTCACCAATAGCCTGGCACACAAGCTGGCCATAGAGGAGAGTCGGAAAATAGAAATCTGGGCGGAAGCCACGCGGCAATTCATTTTGGCGGATGAAAATACGGATATTGATTTCGTATCGTCTATTATTGAAGGCAATACGACTATTCCGGTGTATATGGTTGATGACAATGATCGGATTATTTTTTCAAGGAATGTAAAGGAGCCGCTTAAGAACAAGGAGGCTTTTTATGCGGAGGAAATAGCCCGTCTGAAAGAAATCCGTAAACCCATTGAGGTACGTCTGGATGAGGATACCGTGCAATACATATATTATGATGATTCATTGTTGCTGAAACAGCTGCACTATTTCCCATATATCCAGTTCAGTGTCATCTTTGTGTTCCTGCTGGTGGCGTCCATTGCGTTTGCAGGAACAAAAAGGGCTGAACAGAACCAGGTCTGGGTAGGCTTGTCCAAGGAAACCGCCCATCAGTTGGGCACACCAATCTCTTCCTTGCTGGCATGGCAGGAGTTGCTGAAAAGCAGATATCCGGACGACAGGCTGCTGCCGGAAATGGACAAAGACATTGGCCGTTTGCGCATAATTGCGGAACGCTTCTCTAAAATAGGCTCACTGCCGGAATTGAAGGAAGAGGATATCGTATCTACCATAGAGAACGCCATCAATTACATGAAAAGCCGTATTTCTGACAAGGTGGAAATCAGTTTCTCCTATACGGGACGTCCTGTGATGGTGAAACTGAATGTCCCGCTTTTTGAGTGGGTCGTGGAAAATCTGTGTAAAAATGCCATTGATGCCATGAACGGAGCCGGAAAAATACATTTTGCACTTTCCGAACACGAACGCTTCCTGCAGATAGACGTGACCGATACCGGCAAAGGAATTGAACGTTCACGTTTCAGAACCATTTTCAAGCCCGGCTATACAACTAAACGCCGGGGTTGGGGATTGGGCCTGTCACTGACCAAACGCATCGTGGAAATTTATCACCACGGAAAAATTTTTGTCAAGCAATCGGAAATAGGGATAGGCACAACATTCCGCATTCTCTTGTATAAATAAGCAGGCGGCTTTTATTCCCTGCCCGTATGTCCAAAGCCTCCTGCCCCGCGCTCGGTTTCCGACAATGTTTCCACTGTTTCAAGTTCGGCCTGCTCATGTCTGGCAATGACCATCTGGCAGATGCGTTCTCCATCCTGGACCCAGAAATCATCGGAAGACAGGTTTACCAGAATAACGCAAATCTCTCCGCGATAGTCGGCATCTATCGTACCCGGCGAATTGAGAACAGTTATGCCTTTTTTCAAGGCCAGTCCGCTACGGGGCCTGATCTGTGCTTCATAACCGCAAGGTAATTCCAGGAAAAGTCCTGTCGGTATCAGTTTGCGTTCCAGGGGTTTCAACAGAACCGGTTCATCCAAATTGGCACGCAAATCCAACCCGGCGGACATGGGGGTCTCGTAGCGGGGCAGGGCGTGTTTTGATTTGTTCAATACTCTGATTTTCATATGATTAAATATTCAAAAACGTTTCTCAACCAACAGTTTCAAACCATCAGGGACAACCCTGATTAAGATGGTCTTGCCTTCCGGAACAGGATCGCCATCAAGATGAAATACACCGGCCTTTTCGCGCGACAGCGTCAGCTCACGGACTTTCATGGCATGCATGAACAAATTCCGGTCGATATTTTTTATGAACAACTGCATGGCAAGCCCGGGGGCCACTATGGCAGGAAAGCGGCTCAGTGCGGCAACATCTATCAGTCCATCCTGGATGCTTGCCCGCGGGGCAATGTACGCATTGTTGCCCCATTGGGAAGCATTGGCAAAAGTAACGACAAAGGCTTTGATGTCCAGGTCTATGCCATCTCCTGATAAATGATATGTATCCGGCTCATAATCAAAATAGCTTAATATCATTTCCCTGATGTAGGTTATCAGGCCCCGTTTGCCGGCTTCGGCAAATTTTGCGCTGATATAGGCATCGAAACCGGTACCGCATGTGCAGAAGAACGGATGTTCGTTTGCCAGGCCGTAATCAACGCTTATGATTTCGGAACGATTCAACTGGGCGATTGCCTTTTTAGGATGCATGGACATGCGGACATGACGGGCCAATCCATTGCCGGAACCGACAGGCAGGATGCCCAAGGCCGTATCGGTGTGAACCAACGCCCGTCCGACTTCATTGACCGTGCCATCTCCGCCGACGGCAACGACGGCATAATAATTACGTTCCGCAAAGCGGCGGGCCAGTTCCGTGGCATGGCCGGGATGCTCGGTGAACATGATGTCCGGCTCAAAGCACTCCTTATCCATGCCTGCTGTTATCCATGCCCGTAAGTCTTTTTTGGAACGTGTGCCGGATATGGGATTGATTATAAATGCAATTTGTTTCATACATCTGACATAGACGCTGCAAAAGTAATGAATAAAACCAATCCGGCAACAACGCAATATCATGGATTGCCGCAAAAAAACTGTCTGGGACTGCCGCAAAAAAAATAAGTTCGTCCAAAGTTTTTTTTACCAGAGCTTTGTTGTACATTTGTGCAGATTATGCGTACAAAAGCGCATGCCATGAATTATGAGAAAAAAAGACAGGAAAACAGGGTCCGAGCGTATGCGTAAATCGGATATGATACGCAAAATCATCAACATCTTCAACGAGAATCCGCAAAAGACGTTCAACTACAAGCAAATGGCCTCCTTGTTAGGGATTAAAAATGAAAGCCAGCGTGTATTGGTCAATGAAATCTTGTATGAATTGTGGGATGAGGAGTTCCTGACGGCGATATCGCGTGGCAAATTCAAGCTGAACTCGCGTGGCGGCTATGTAGAAGGCACAATCAGTCGCCATGGTGTAAAGACGTACTTGATTCCGACCGATGGCGGTGAGGAAATTTTCATACCGGAACGAAAAACCAATCATGCAATTGCCGGTGACACGGCAAAAGTCTATTTGTATGCCCATCGCAGAGGCAGCCAGCCGGAAGGTGAGGTTGTGGAGATAGTTAAACGCGCCAAGGATACGTTTGTGGGGCTGTTGGAAACGCACAACAACGATGCATTCGTTGTGCTTGACAATAAAATCATGACCAATGATGTCTATATTCCGCAAAACAAGCTCAAAGGAGCCAAAAACGGACAGAAAGTGGTTGTGAAATTGTCGGAATGGCGGCCGGATGAAAAAAATCCGCGTGGGGAAATCATCGATGTGCTTGGCGACCGCGGCAACAATAACACGGAAATGCATGCTATTCTGGCTGAATACGGGTTGCCATACGCATATCCGCAAAATGTGGAGGCGGCTGCCGATAAGATAGATGCCGGTATCACTCCGGAGGAGATAGCCAGACGGACCGACATGCGCGGTGTGTGCACCTTCACGATAGACCCGAAAGATGCAAAAGATTTTGATGATGCCCTGTCCATCCGGAAACTCGCCGATGGACAATGGGAAGTAGGCGTGCACATTGCCGACGTCACCCACTATGTGAAGCCGGGTGACATAATCGACAAGGAAGCATACAAGCGGGCCACCTCCATTTATTTGGTAGACAGGACTATTCCAATGCTTCCGGAACATTTGTCAAACGGAATATGTTCCCTGCGCCCGGATGAGGAAAAGTTATGTTTTTCGGTCATCTTCCATTTGGACGAGGAGGCCGACGTGCAGCAATACGAGATATGCCGGACCGTCATTAAAAGTAACCGCAGGTTTACATATGAAGAAGCTCAGCAAGTCATAGAAACCGGCCAGGGTGACTATTGTGATGAACTGCTGGAACTTGACCGGCTGGCTAAGAAGTTGCGTAAGAAACGTTTCCAGAACGGAGCTATCGCTTTCGACAGGGTGGAAGTCAAGTTCAATATCGATGAAAACGGGAAACCGTTGAGTGTCTTTTTCAAGGAAGCCAAAGATGCCAATAAGTTGGTGGAAGAATTCATGTTGCTGGCAAACCAGACCACGGCAACACACATTGGCAAACCCGGAAAAGGCCGGAAAGCAAAAACGTTCGTTTACCGCATACACGATACGCCAAATCCCGACAAACTTCAGAACTTTTCCACTTTTATCAAACGCTTTGGCTACAACCTGAAAACAACGGGGAAGAAAGGGCAGATTTCCAGTTCAATCAATCATTTGCTGGACGAAGTACAAGGCAAGAAAGAACAGAACCTGATTGAAACACTTGCTGTCAGAAGTATGGCGAAAGCCGTATACAGCACGTTCAATATAGGACACTACGGTCTGGCATTTGATTTTTACACACATTTTACATCGCCCATCAGGCGTTATCCGGACATGATGGTGCATCGTTTGCTGGAGCGTTATCTGGCCGGAGGGCGTAGTGTCAGGGCAGAAGAATATGAAGATTTCTGCAAGCACAGTTCAGATATGGAGCAGCTCGCGGCGGAAGCAGAACGTGCAAGTATCAAGTACAAACAGGTGGAGTTTATGTCTGAAAGAATCGGACAGGTATTTGATGGTGTCATATCCGGGGTTACGGAATGGGGTATCTATGTGGAACTGACCGAAAGCAAATGCGAGGGCATGATTGCCATGCGCGATTTGGGTTACAACGATTACTTCATATTTGATGACAAGAACTATTGCGTGATTGGGCGGCAGACACACAAAAAGTTTCAACTGGGCGACCCGATTCGTGTCAAGGTAGTCAAGGCGGATTTGTTCAAGAAACAACTGGATTTTGTTCCGGCATGACATGAAATGCCAGTGTGTATGAAGCCGGAAAGTTGTTTGGGAAGAAATTTTACGGCAGTATTTTTTCTTTCAAAAAAAAAACGTACCTTTGCGGCTCGAATTCGGGCGTAGTCTCTGGCAGTAGAAGAAATGGCTGCGAATACTCCGCCATAACCCATAAAATCAATTGAAAATGGATTTGATGAAAGTAGCCCAAGAGGCTTTTAAGGTAGAAAAAAACTACCCCGCATTCAAAAGCGGCGACACGGTAACAGTTGCATACCGTATCAAAGAAGGCAACAAGGAACGTATCCAGGAATTCCGTGGTGATGTTATCCGGATCTCCGGTCATCAGGAAAACAAACGTTTCACGGTTCGCAAAATGTCCGGAAACGTAGGTGTTGAGCGTATTTTCCCCATGAATTCCCCGTTCATTGAAAGTATCACCGTCAATAAATATGGTAAGGTACGTCGTGCCAAACTGTATTATTTGCGTGCACTCACTGGCAAGAAAGCCAAAATCAAAGAAAGACGTAAATAACGGTTTTCAGAAAAATTCGTACAAAGGCTGTCCGGCTCAAGGTGGGATGGCCTTTGTTTTTTTTCATGCATTTGTCCGGGTTTGCACAAGAGTATCCTGTTTTTTTTCATAACTTTGTCAGACTGTCCTTTTGCTGGTTGTAAAAACGTTTGCCTATGACACCACTCTTGATTTTTTGCATCATTGCCGCATATTTTGTCATACTATTTCTTGTTTCCTACCTTTCCGGCAGAAAAACCGATAATGCAGGATTCTTTTCCGGAAACAGGAAATCATCGTGGTATGTAGTCGCTTTTTCTACAATCGGGGCAGCCATATCCGGCGTAACATTCGTTTCCGTGCCCGGCATGGTGGCAACCGACGGTTTTGCATATCTGCAAATGGTACTTGGGTTTACGGCCGGCCAGATCATTATTGCCTACGTGCTGATTCCGTTGTTTTACAGAATGAACCTGACCTCCATTTATGAATATCTGGAAAGCCGGTTCGGTGTTACTTCTTATAAGACGGGTGCATGGCTGTTTTTTATATCAAAAATGCTCGGAGCATCTGTCCGGCTGTTTGTTGTGTGCATTGTACAGCAATTGTTGGTTTTCGGGCCGCTCGGCTTGCCATTCCTGCTGAATGTGCTGTTTACCATAGGCATGGTCTGGCTTTATACATGCAAAGGAGGTGTCCGCTCGCTGATATGGACAGATTCCCTCAAGACCTTCTGCCTGATTTTTTCCGTAGGCTTGTGCATTTATTACATTGCCATTGATTTGGACATGAATTTTCTGGAAGTCAGGAATCTGTTCCGTGAATCAGACATGGCGCGCATATTCTTTTTCGACGACATAAATGACAAGCACTATTTTTTCAAACAGTTTCTTGCCGGTGCGTTCACTGTCATTGCCACTACCGGCCTTGACCAGGATATGATGCAGAAAACATTGAGCTGCAAGAATATCAAGGATTCGCAGAAAAACATGATAACCGGAAGCATCTTGCAGATATTCATCAACCTGCTGTTTTTGATGCTCGGTGTTTTGCTCTATACATATGCGGCAGCCAATAACATACAATTGCCGGCCAAAGGCGATGAGGTTTTTCCGTTTCTGGCTACCCGGGGCTTCTTCCCGACCATAGTCGGCATCCTGTTCATAGTCGGCCTGATATCTGCAGCATATGCGGCCGCCGGCTCTGCATTGACAGCTTTGACAACATCATTTACGGTAGATATCCTGGACAGCAGGAAAAGACATAATGAAAAACAAACCGCCAGGTTGCGAAAGAGAGTACATGCAGGAATGGCCATAATCATGGGGACAGTTATTCTTGTAATTAATCAGTTGAACAACGATGCTGTCATAAACACGGTTTATACATTGGCAAGTTATACTTACGGTCCTCTGCTTGGCATGTTCATCTTTGGTATTCTCAGCAGGAAGAAGCTTCGCGACAAATGGGTGCCGGTTGTCGCCCTGGCCTCGCCTGGTTTGTGCTACATACTGGACATCAATTCCACAACATGGTTCAATGGCTACGTTTTCAGTCATGAACGCCTTATACTGAATGCATTGTTTACATTCATCGGCTTGTGTCTGCTCGCCCGTAAAAAGCAGTGACCGTTACTGTTTTTGTCGTCTTTTTTGTGTATCTTTGCGGAATCTTATGTTACCGTTATAACACTATGAATGTTTTTGCCCACATTGGCCGTTATACTCAATTAATGGGACGTACATTGGTACGTCCTGACAGCTGGCGCATTTCGTTCCGCATGTTCATGAAAGAATTGGATAAAATCGGACTGCAGACATTGCCCATCCTTATAGTAATGTCAGTCTTCATGGGAGCCATTATGACCATACAGACCAAGCTGAATACGGAAAATCCGATTCTGCCAACCTATACGACCGGGTTGGTTACCCGTGACACGCTGTTGCTGGAATTTACGAGCACCATTTTGTGCCTGATTCTGGCTGGAAAGATCGGATCCAGCATAGCATCGGAAATTGGAACCATGCGCATAACCGAACAGATAGATGCGTTGGAAATCATGGGCGTCAATTCTGCCAATTATTTGATTCTGCCCAAAATCATTGCATTTATTGTAGTCATGCCGTTTTTCGTCATTATCAGTTCTGCCATAGGACTCTTCGGCGGCTATTTGTCTGCTCTGCTTACGGATATTATTACCGTTTCTGACTATCTGCTTGGTATCCAATATGCATTCATCCCGTATTATGTATTTTACGCTGTCGTAAAATCCGTTGTATTTGCCTTTCTTATTGCATCCATAGCTTCCTATTATGGTTATTATGCCTATGGCGGAGCTTTGGATGTCGGCAAGGCAAGTACCAATGCCGTTGTGAACAGCAGTCTGCTTATCCTGCTATTTGACCTTATTATTACAGATTTGATGCTAAACTAAAAACCACCCTCAATAAAATGATAGAAGTAAAACACATAACCAAATCGTTTGATGGCGAGGTTGTCCTGAAAGATATTTCTGCCATATTCGAGAGTGGAAAAGCCAATATGATTATCGGACCGAGCGGCTCAGGAAAGACGGTGCTGATGAAGAGCGTAATCGGCCTGCACCGCATAGACAGCGGGCGCATAGAATATGATGGGCGCAATCTGCCGGACATGCGCATGAAAGACATACGCATTCTGCGGCGTGAAGTTGGCATGCTTTTTCAGGGGGCGGCCTTGTTCGATTCCATGACCGTGTTGGAAAATGTCATGTTCCCGCTTGAAATGTTTTCCGGAAAAACGGCGGAAGAGCAGAAGGAACGCGCATACTTCTGTTTGCAACGTGTCAACATGCCTGAACGTTCCTATAACCTGATGCCATCTGAAATAAGCGGTGGCATGCAGAAGCGCGTTGCAATAGCCAGGGCTATTGCCCTGAACCCGAAATATCTGTTTTGCGACGAGCCTAATTCAGGATTGGACCCGCAGACATCGCTCATTATCGACAAATTAATACACGAAATAACACAGGAATACAATATTACTACCATCATTAACTCGCATGACATGAATTCCATTATGGAAATCGGCGACAATATCGTATTTATCCAGCAGGGAGAAAAAAAATGGCAGGGTAGCCGACACGACATTTTCCATGCCGATTGTGAGAGTCTGGACAAATTCGTATTTGCATCAAATCTTTACAAACGCATCAAGTCAACGCAAAAGTAGTCTATTATGAAAATCATATCATACAACGTGAACGGAATCCGTGCCGCATTGGGCAAAGGTCTGGCGGAATGGCTGAAGCAGGAGAATCCGGACATCGCATGTCTGCAAGAAACCAAAGCACAACCCGGACAAATAGATACATCTGTCTTTGAGAAAATAGGATATAATGTTTATTTGCATTCAGCCGAAAGGAAAGGATACAGCGGCGTTGCCATATTATCCAAACAAAAGCCAGACCGTATTGTGGCCGGTATGGGCATTGAACGTTATGACAGTGAAGGACGTGTGCTTCGGGCTGACTTCGGTGAACTGACTGTCGTTTCCGTTTATGTGCCATCTGGTTCATCTGGCGATGAACGGCAGGCTTTCAAAATGGATTTTCTGGAAGCGTTCCTTCCTTATGTAAACAACCTGCGCAAGGAACGGCCGAATCTGGTTGTATGCGGAGACTATAATATCTGCCACAAACCGATTGACATTAACCATCCTGAAAGACAGGTTGGTGTTTCCGGTTTTCTGCCGGAAGAGCGGTTCTGGATGGATAAATATGAAGCTGCCGGCATGGTCGATTCGTTCCGCGTATTTGACCAGTCGGCCGAGAAATACAGTTGGTGGAGCTTCCGTGGCGGCGCGCGCTTCCGGAACGCAGGCTGGCGCATCGACTATCATTGGGTCAGCGAACCGCTCCGCCAACACTTGACAGGAGCCGCCATTCTGGCCGATGTCGTACATTCCGACCACTGCCCCGTCCGTGTGGAACTGAACATGTAGGAAATGTTGGGAAAATACATAAAAAGGAAAAGTCCGGTTAACCGGACTTTTCCTTTTTATACGCTCCAAAAATCAAGGTACAATCACCTTATGGGTTTCCGTATATCCATTGGCATCACGCAAATAAACAACATACAATCCCTGTGATGGCATTTCCAGCTGATAATTTTCTGTAATGGCCTCTGAAAGTACAACTGAACGTCCCAACAGGTCATACACGCTTACATACATGCCTGCAGCGCCGCCAACCGTCATTATGCGCCCGGAAACATGAACGGAAGTCTGCTGAGAATGGGTTGTCGGCAGTGCCGTGCGCTTGCAGATTGCCGTCAGCTTCACGTTATCAATTTCCCATGTGGCGGCACTTTCCGTATCAGTTGAAACATATTTGAAGGCAAACCGGGTGTTTTCTGTCAGGTATTGCTCGGGAACAGATATGTTACCGCTGTTTACAAAAGTCCAGTTTGACCCGCTTGGATAGGTCGGGATGTCCAATTGCTCCCACGTGGTGGTCTGGACATCGCCGGTGTAATCGTTAGTCAGCCACAAAGTCTGATAATCCGCTTTGCGGTTGTTCCTGTCATAATTGATGGCATGGTTGAATGTCAAAGTAGCCGTCTGATATCCGCTCAAATCATATGCAGCCGAAACAAGCCAGTCTTCGTTGGCATAATTTGCACTGTTGCTGTATCCGCTCATTTTGGCATAACCGTATGAATCGCAGAGCCAGTTTTGGCTGCCGGTTACACTCTGCGCATCAAACGGGGCAAGCGAAGATTCGAATGTGTAATTCACATTCAGATCCTGGCAAGTCGTTTCTTCGCCGCCTTCGTTGCTGCCTTCGCCAAAACGCAAGCCTACAATCACAGGATCATGGTCGGCACTGCGCCAGATTGTCCCCGCATCATATTTTCGCGCCGGACGTTCATCCGCATTAATGTGATAAACCGTTGCACCGGTAACATAATCCAACATTGTAGCGGAAGCAAAGGCATGGTCGAGCAGTTCTGTCGTATAATCAAAAACCTTGCTGTATGTTCCCGGCTCGTAAATAGCCAGCAAATCCGTATAATCCGCATTTTGTATAATCTGCAATGGCTCTTCGCCCGTGCAGGAGTTGAAATCGCCCATCAACAAAATGTCATTATCAGAATATTTGGACGGCGCTGTTTTCAAGAAATTCACAAGGTGGTTGGCATTGGTCAGACGTGTTGCCTCGCCTTCATCGTCACTGGTGTCTTTTGCCTTGAAGTGGTTCATGCCCAGCACAAAAGTTTCTCCCGTATCCAGATCCCTGAATCCCTGGGCGATATTCCGTTTCTTGTAAATGCTACTTGTCGAGGTTTCGCTAAAGCCTCCATACGGTTCAACAGCAGATGTTTTATAAATGAATCCTGAACGGGTATAAGTGCTTGTGGTCGTGATATTGTCTTGTACCGCGGCATAGACATTGCTTCCCCATGCTTCATTCAATGCAGTGGCAAGCGCTTGCATGGCTGTCGGTTCCTCTTCCATCTCACAAAGGGCAAAAATATCCGCGTTGATATCTTGCAAGGCCGCAATGACTTTGCTTTTCTTGGTTGCATCTTCACCCGACGTTTTTGTGACTATGTAAAAATTCTCGACATTGAATCCGCAAATTTTGAGGCCATAATTGCCGATGTCGCCATGTCGCGCCGGACGTTCATGGTCAATGTAGGTCATTGCACGCTGCACAACAGCCGTGTTTGCTCCCGTAACCTTCATGGTAACGTTGGCCAGTTTGGTTCCCAGACGTTTGAACCCCGGGGTGTAGTCATTATCGTATAGTGTAAATGCATAAACTGCACGCGGATTATTTCCCTGTTCACAATCGTTTTGTACCCGGTGGTCAGATACGTACATATCGGTACAGTTATTGGTTGTGTAACCGTTCAAGTATAGTGTATCGCTAACCGGCAAACTGACAATCCGATTGATATAAGGTGTCATGTTTCCGGTGGAAAATAATTGTTCAAAGCTGACCGTTTCCTGTGCCGGAAGCAAAACGGATATCTGTACGGCAGTACAAAACAGAAGTACTTTTTTCATCATGGTTTTGCTGTTTGTTTTATGATTAATGATATCTTCTTTTGTAAAAACGACGAATGACCGTAAGGAATCACCTTGCGGTCATTCTTTGGGGAGTCGGGGAAACTCCCTATGCTTTTACACGGCCCTGATAAGAACCGTCGCGTGTATCAATTTCGATTATTTCGCCTTCGTTAATGAACAGCGGAACACGTACTTCTGCACCGGTTTCCACTTTGGCTGGTTTGGTGGCATTAGTGGCCGTATCTCCTTTCAGTCCCGGCTCCGTGTAAGTTACTTTCAATTGAACCTTAACAGGAACTTCTGCAAACAGAATCGTTTCCGTAGAAGCGTCCGAAACAACTTCCACAACCATTTCTTCTTTCAGGAAGTCAACACCCGTTATCAAGTCATGTGCAATCGGGGCCTGTTCATATGTTTCCTGGTTCATAAAGATGTAATCGTTACCTTCTTTATACAGGAACTGGTAGGGCCGACGTTCCACGCGTACATCTTCCAGCTTTTCACCAATATTAAAGCGACGTTCCAAAACACGTCCATCAACGACATCTTTTAGTTTTGTACGCATGAACGTATTCCCTTTACCGGGTTTTACGTGCAAGAAATCGATTACAAAATACAGGCGTCCGTCCATACGGATGCAGGTTCCCATTTTTATGTCCTGTGCATTAATCATATTATGTTATTTCTTTTTGATTGATTATTAATCTGTTCTGATTACGTTGTTTCTTTTGCGGCTAATGAAATGTGGTGCAAAAATATGCATTTTCCGACAATCTTGCAAATCAAAAGAGCGAACTCAGATTTCCTGTAAACAATTTAACGGAAATGGCCAACAGAATAATGCCGAAAAATTTGCGCATTACGTAGATGCCGCCTTTCCCGAAGAATTTCTCTATTTTAGATGTGGAGCGTAGCACAAAATAAACAAATATCATGTTGAGTACCAGACCAATAATAATATTTTCCACGTCATATTCGGCACGTAGTGACAATAAGGTCGTAAACGAACCGGGACCCGCAATCAGCGGAAACGCCAGGGGGACAATGGATGAGCTTCCTTCCGGTCCGCGGTTGCGGAATATTTCTATGTCAAGCAACATTTCCAGGGAAAAGATGAAAATGACCAAGGCTCCGGCAACGGCAAACGACTGTATGTCCACATTGAAAATCTTCAATATGAAATCACCGGCAAACAGAAATAACAACAGAATAGCCAATGCAACCAATGTTGCCTGCAAGGCATGTATCTTTTCGCCTTTCTGGCGCAACGACAATATCAACGGGACGGAACCCAGAATGTCAATAATGGCGAACAGTACCATAAAGGTACTTGATATCTGCAAAAAACTAAGATTCATATGTATTATTTCTTTGGTATATATGCATTTAAACAACGCTGGTTAAAACTGTGCCTTTCCTTGTCCCGGCACCAACCCCATTTATTAAAATAGCGGCACATGTTGATGATATGTATCCACAACATTTTTTTATTCTTATAAGATTCCCTGCCGTGGGCGTGTATAACCGAAATTTCAGGATAAAAAACCGTTTCGTAATAACGGTGTATGCGCCTGGTTAAATCAATGTCCTCCGGATACATGAAAAAGCGTTCATCAAAAAGCCCGACTTGCCGCAAGGCTTCTGTCCTGAGAAGCATAAAACATCCTGACAGATACGGAATGTTCATTGTTTTGTCATAACCGCTTTTGCGTAGCTCAAAACGCTCCATACGTTTCTGTATCCATGTCGCCGGCAAAAAACGACGTCCCCACAAATCGAGAGGAGCCGGTAACAGTTTGCAAAGATACTGAATTCTGCCGTCAGGATAAAATATTTTAGGCGTTAACAAACCGATTTTTGGATGATTGTGCATGAATTGCAACGCAGTATCCAGTATTTCCGGTTGGAAAACGACATCTGCATTCACAACCAGGTGGAAGGGAACAGCTTGTTCCAGGGTTTTCCGGATTGCCATATTGTGGGCGGCGCCATATCCCAGATTCCGGCCGTTGAACATGTAAACGGCAGGCAAGGCGGCCATCTGCTCGTTCCTTTCCGGTGAATTGTCTATCAAGTAAATGTGTTTGACCAACTGGCTTTCGCGCAAAGCAAGAACAACTCTTTCGACATCTTCAGGAGGTGTCTGATAAAGCACCATGGAAACATTGAGACAGGACATGCGGCAATCGAGCTATTGATATATTTCTTTCAGTATGGGATAAATCTGATCGGTTAAAAAATGGTTCTTTATCCAGTTCTTTGCGTTGGCAGACATTCTTTCGTGCAAATCATCGGAATGCAAAAGTTTATTCACCGCGTCTGCAAATTGCCGGATATTTCTGTTTTCGACAACAAACCCTGTTTCCTGATCTTGATTTACCCAAAGGGCACCGGAGCCTTCTACTTTGAATGACACAGCCGGGGTTCCACAAAATAACGCCTCGGCCAAAGCAACCCCGAAAGCCTCGCGCCGATCCAACGAAGGGAATGCAAACACAGTTGCAGCATACATGTAGTAACGCAATTCTACTTCTGACAAATATCCCAGGAAAAATACATTGGAATAATTTGCGGCCTTCTTTTTCAGCATATCCGTCTGTTCTCCACTTCCACCGATCAAAACGACAGCAGACTTATCCATGTATGGCACGCTATCTATCAGACAGTCAAATCCTTTATAAGGTACATGCCTGCCAACGGCAAAAATAATTTTCCGATTGCCATATTGTTGCTTTATTTTCTGGATTCGTGCCACATCGTCATTCTGCAGGACAAATTTACTCTCATTGATCGTATTGGGCAAAATGACAGTCTTTGTTGTAAATTCCCTCAAAGGAACAGAACTTTCCAGATACATTGGGCTTGTAGCCAGAATTTTATAAGCCTTCTTTAGCAACAAGCGTTCCCATGGTTTGTAAATAGGATACAATGTCATTTTGCCCAATACATCCGCATGCCAATGGACAACGACCTTTGCTCCGTGTAAGTTAATGGACAATAACTGGAAAGCAATCAACGGATTCGGCAAATGCAAGTGTAAATAATCCGGTCTGAAATCGGCAATCATTTTACGCAAATGCCATGTATAATTCAAAGGAATTGGCTGAGAGGCAATTACTCCGACAATTCCGACACGCAATACATCCACATCGCCCGGTTCAAAAACCGTTTCTTTTGAATTATTGAAGCAAATAACCTTTTGTTCATAATAAGGTTTCAGTTGCTCGACCAATGTATGGGCAACATTTTCTATGCCGCCATAATATGGATGATAAAACTTGGATACGTGTAAAATTCTTTTCATGATCTATTTACAATTACATATCTAAGATAAGCTGTCAAAAACGTTATCCGGTAACCCAATTTAAACAAAATCGTATTCGTGTTTTTTTTTGCAACAGCTGATTGCGCATTTGGATGCCGCCTGTAATCCAATAATACATCCCTGATAAACCTGACCCTTCCATAGCGTCCAGCCAATACGCCAAGCCACATGTCATGAGGCACCTGCATTGTTGGAAATGGCAACAGCTTTTCTAAAAGTTCTTTCCTTACAGTCATACAGCAACCCAGAAACGAACAATGAATCAAATTGTCAAGAATACCATCGCTCAATTTGATATGGTCAAAATAAGATGATGCAAGCACCCGTCCATTATCAACCAATCGGCAATTGTGCACAATCAAACTTGCATCGCCTATTTCATGCAATACAGTCTTGACTTTTCCGGGACGCCAGACATCGTCCTGGTCGCACAGAAAGATTACATCTCCCGATGCATGGAGCAGTGCATTATGAAAATTGCCGGTAATTCTTGCAAAAGGATATTTTGCCGTCGCCAAAGGCTCATGCCGTAAAATCTTTATCCTTTTGTCATTGAAACTTTCCAATATCTGAACAGTTGTGTCGGTTGATGCATCATCAGACACAATAATTTCATCCCCGGCCGACAATTGAGGCAATATCGAAGCAATTTGCTCCCTTATATATTTTTCGCCATTATATGTTGCTATACAAACCGAAATCATTTGATTAAACCTTGTAATGTCATGCGTACATATTTTCTCTTGTCAGCATAAAAGCATTGCCGTATACAACGCACACAGAGTCGAGCCAGCAACACACAACGTGCAATAATTCCCTGTTCTTTTGCAATACGTTTGGTCGATTCCATTATCATTGCATATCGTTGGGGAGTCATATTATGGGTATAGTCCAGTTGCGACAAATTCTGTATGACACCGGATTCGAAAACAAAAGCCAGTTTCCTCTTTTGCCACAGACGATAAAGATAACACGTATCCAGGTTGTCCAACGGATAATCTGTTGGGAAACCGCCGATAGAAACAATGTCATCGACACGTAATACGGCACAACTGTTAAATGCGGCCATTGGTTGTGTTAACAGACCGGTTTTGGCTTTTCGCACTATTCCATAAGCTCCAAGAACTGGAGTATAAGTCCATGGTGATATTTGTTTTTGTTCCGGTGAGTGTATCTGTGGCAATAGGGCGGCGATGCTTGGTGGCACATGGAGAAGATGCGAATTCAAATTGGAAAAATAATCCGCACTAATCTTTGTGTCTTGATCCAGTAACAGGATCCAATCGGCGTTATTTTGTTTTGCCTTGCATAAGGCCATGTTATACGGTATAGCCAGCATATCATTCTGCTGGGCAACATGTAATTCATATTGTGATGATTCAGGAACCTTTACCTCCGGGGAGTTGTTATACACCAACAAAAAGTATTTGCATTTTAAATTGTTTATATGTTGAGATAACGTCTGGTATGACAGGCTGTCCTCCAATCGTGTTTTATATAAAACAATCACAATCTGAATAATAGGGTAGTTCATATTATCGATTCTGTAAAAGTTTGTATTTATTTACCCAAAAGGGAAGGAATAATAAGAAGCAGAATTTCACATGTCCTACAATATTTGTCATCAACGTATCGCTGATGTATTGCTGTATGATGATAACAGCCACATAAGCATATAATATGACAAAGAAGTCGCTTCCCATTTGAGCTCCCTTGAAAACGAGGCCATACAATAATCCTGCAACAAGTGCGGCCAATAGAACCCCCGTGACTCCGAAATCCTTATAATAAGGATACATTCCTGTATACGTATTGGTGGTAATGGGTTCTTTGATAAATGGCAACAGGGGATTTATGGGCGGAATAGAGGTAATTCCCAGTTTGTAACCAATTGCATAGAGAAACCGGAATGTGTTTTCGCCTTTATGAGTGCAAGATTTCGGCGCAGTGACATCAAAAGCACTCATGCTGCTCAAGGAATATAAAACAATAAAGCCGTTCTTATCTTCTTTATTTTCAAATGCGGCTCTGTTCCGGACTGACTGCAGAATGAAAAAAGCTGCAAATAGCGTTAGCAAACCGATTATGATATGTTTTATCTTAATGTAATGTTTGAAATATAAAATACATACGGTAAGAATGAATATCCAGAAAAATACAATTTTGGACAATGTGAAAAAACCAAATAGCAACATAAAAGAAACTGGCAGAAGCAACCGCCACCACTGGCGAGAAGAAAAATAATACAATTCAAGGGCGTATGAAACCTGGCATATGATCACTAAGAAACCATTATATGGTTCATAATGTTTCAGTTTGCCGATTGTGGCCAGACGCAGATTGCTTTGCCATGAACCATTCAGCTGCATTATTTCCACAACCCATATCAAAAACAAGGTGAGCGAACAAGCAGTAATAATCAAATAGATATTCCTAATCAGCAAGTTTGCCTGTTCCATGATGACTGGAAATCGGAACGACTGAATAAATAATGAACTCATAACCAGACAGACGGTCCAAATGGACAAACAGCCCAGAAATTTTCCGGAGAGATCAGGAAGGGAGTGTGGAAGGGTCACGAATAGCAAAAGGCAGAAAAGCCATATGGCTGTTGTTAATACACCAGGAGAAAATATGTTTTGCCGTGAAAGGCAATAGCTTCCTGACAGTAATATGAACAATAGTATGAAAACTCCGAGTAGCATGGCGAACTATTTTCTTTTAGAATATACCAAACTGCCTGATAAAATGATTTCGGCAAGCTCGGCAATCAAGTATCCGCAAGCAGCACCAAAAATTCCCCAGCGGGGAACAAGCAATACCGTGATGCAAATACATATACACATAACTGTAAATCCTATATATGGCGCATAGCGTTCCAGCTGGAATGCATATAATCCTTGTATGGTGAACATGCTGGCAACAATAATCAGCAATGGAAGAACCGAAAGAAAACGTAGCAGAGGAACTGCTGCCATAAATTCAGAACCCAAAAACAAAGATACGATAATTGGAGATGCGAAAAAAATTACTCCGCATGACAGGCAGGCAAATAAAGTCACGTAAACCATGGATTTCTTGAAAAAAGACCAGCCCGCTTCTTTCGATTCAGAAAATTTTTTGGTCATTGCGGGGAATAAACTCATGCTGATAGGAAAATTAATCAGCATAACAAAAGCAATTATGATTTTATAAGCTCCCGAGTAAATTCCTAAGTCTGTATTGTCTGCAAAAAAACCCAGGTAAGTCAGGCCAAAAGTAGAATAAACGGTGCCGAATAATGTATTCAGGAAAATAGGAGTGCTTTTTGCAAACAGTTTTTTCTGAATCTTTATCTCACATGGATTCCACCCTATATTGTAATGTCGTATGACATAGATGAATGCAAACAGTCCAACAGCAATATAGGAAAGAGACAATAATAGTAAATAGAGACCGTCATCGGTGTTGTTTCTTACAAGAATCACGACACAAATGCCTCCCAGAAACTTAATGAGAAAGTTAAAACAGGCCATTTTCCCCATTTCCTCTATACCTTGGAAAAACCAGTTGGGAAATAAGGTAAAGCCAATGTTAATAAGAAATGCATATATGAACAATGTGGAGTCTGCTTGAGCGCGTGGCCATATAAAAAACAAGATGCATAGGATTAGAAAAGAAATGATGAAAAGCAGCAGCTTGTAGTATATTGTTGTCCAGAAAACATTCTTTTGTTCGTTATTGTTCCCTTTGCATAAAGCGATTGCTCTTGTCGCAGAGTAGTCAAAACCATAATTAACCAGGATTGTCAAATAGGCAATAATATTCTGGATGTAAGAAACATTACCAAAAGCGTCGGCTCCCAGTGCTCTCACAACAAAGGGTATTATCAATACGGGAATGGCATAGTTTGCTACTTGTAACAAACCAAGAGAGGCCATGTTGCGGAATATGGTCGTTTGTATTATTTGTTGAAATTTTGCCAAAACAAACTATTGACTACTCGTATTTCCCCACTTTGCTTTCAATCGTGACATCCTCTTTGGCAGAGGTTTGTATTTTCACATTCGTAATCACGCTTTCCGCACCGGCAGTATAACATGCTTCCTGTGCAAGGCGGATTGCTTCCATAATCTGTTCATACGTGCCTTCCACAACAGTTTCAAACGGGCATACCTTGTATGGAATTCCCATTCCGGCAATGGCCTCAATGGCCTTGTCTACAATATCATAAGGATGTATGCCGGGCTTTCCGGGTGTAGGAAGAACTTGTATTGCCGCATTTACTTGATATGAAATCATAGATTTATGTATAAGGTCTTGTAATATTATCAAACGTTTGGAAGTTGAACTTATTATCTGTGGGCAAAAAAATAAAAGCCCGAAGAACTCGGGCTTTTATTAAAATGCCATGCACTTTTATTCGGCCGGTGCTGCTTCTGGAGTAGCGGTTTCTTCAGTTTGCGCTGCTTCGGCAGCTGCAGCTTCCTGGGCAGCAAGTGCCTCGGCTTTTTTCTTGGCCAATTCTGCAGCCTTTTCCTGATTTACTTTTATTTCAGCATCCAGACGGGCTTTGGCTTTTGCGGCCTTTTCTGCGGCTACCTGTTCTTTGGTCTTGTCCAAGGTTCGAGTTTTGGTTGCTTTCCATGCATCAAAACGTTTTTGAGCCTCAGCTTCGTCAAAAGCACCTTTTTTGATACCGCCTTGCAAATGTTTCATTAACATTACACCTTCACCTGAAAGGATATTGCGTACTGTGTCTGTGGGTTGTGCACCTACATTTACCCAATACAAGGCTCTTTCAAAATTCAAATCCACAGTAGCGGGATTCGTGTTTGGGTTGTAAGAACCGATACGTTCAATAAATTTGCCATCACGCGGAGCACGGCTGTCGGCTATTACGATATGATAATAAGCATATCCTTTGCGACCGTGGCGCTGTAATCTGATTTTTGTTGCCATTTTACGTTAAAATTAAAAATTAATAGCTTATGCCTTTTCTCGAAAAGCGGGCGCAAAGATATAAATTATTTTTCACATATTCAAAACAGGTATGAATTTATTTGTGTTTGTAGACTGTGACGTGACAGAACCGGTTGGAAAAAATCCGTTTGTTATTGTCGGCAGGTCGGAAGTTTGTTTTTCTTGTTTTGCTTTGGGGCGGAAAAGACTGGTGTTGGCAAATAAATGTTTTGTGGGTATCTGAATTCATGTGATGGGAATTGTTGGATTTGCAGATTGCAGAAGCTTCTCTCGTGGATACAATGCAAATCTGCTGCCCGGACAAGTTTTTTTAGTGCAGACCGGATAAATATTTTGGAGATGTTGTTTGCCAGTTCGGAAAAAAGCATTACTTTTGCAGCCGCAATGCCCAGATGGCGGAATAGGTAGACGCGCTGGTCTCAAACACCAGTGGATTCACTTCCATGCCGGTTCGATCCCGGCTCTGGGTACAAACGCAAAAAGCTGATGGTCCGTCGATTGTCAGCTTTTTGTGTAATATGACTGTCTTACTTATCAATAAATACACAAGATTATGCTTCCATTATCAAACCGTCTGCTATCGCTTTCCCCATCGGAAACTTTAGCCATGTCGCAGAAAAGCAATGAATTAAAGGCACAAGGTGTCGATGTGATCAATTTAAGCGTAGGCGAACCGGATTTTTATACGCCGGAACATATCAAACAGGCAGCCAAACAAGCCGTGGATGATAATTTCTCGTTCTATTCGCCTGTTCCGGGATACATGCCTTTGCGAAAAGCCATCTGCGCCAAGTTGAAAAATGAAAATGGTTTGGAATATCAGCCGGAGCAGATTGTTTGTTCCAATGGCGCGAAACAGTCTGTTTGTAACGTGATCCTTGCTCTGATTGGCAAAGGCGATGAGGTAATTATTCCGGCTCCTTTCTGGGTGAGCTATCCGGAGATGGTCACGTTGGCCGATGGAACGAGCGTATTCGTATCGGCCGGTATTGAGCAGGATTTCAAAATCACGCCGGAGCAATTGGAAGCTGCCATTACTCCCAAGACCAAAGCCTTTATCCTGTGTTCCCCGAGCAATCCGACAGGTAGCGTTTATTCGCAGGAGGAACTGAAGGGCTTGGCGGATGTGCTGGCAAAGTATCCGAATATTTTTATCATTTCGGATGAAATTTATGAACATATCAATTATGCAGGTTCGCATCAGAGCATTGCCCAGTTTGAAAATGTACGCGACCGCGTGATTATCGTCAATGGTGTTTCCAAAGGTTATGCCATGACTGGTTGGCGTATCGGTTGGATTGCGGCTCCGGCTTGGATTGCAAAAGCATGCAATACCTTGCAGGGACAATATACGTCCGGGCCTTGTTCGGTTGCCCAGAAGGCTGCCGAAGCTGCCTATACGGGCGACCAGAGCTGTGTGGAAGAAATGCGCCAGGCATTTGAACGCCGCAAGAATCTGGTGGTAAGTTTGGCTAAGGATATTCCCGGACTAAAGGTGAATGATCCGAAAGGGGCTTTTTATATCTTCCCGCAATGCAGTTCGTTCTTCGGGAAATCTTACCAGGGACGTGTAATTGAAAATGCCGCCGATTTGGCCATGTTCCTGTTGGAAGTCGGTCATGTGGCTTGTGTCGGTGGCAAGGCTTTTGGCGCTCCGGATTGCATCCGGATGTCGTATGCGACCTCGGATGAGAATCTGAAAAAGGCTTTTGCCCGCATCAAGGACGCATTGGCCTTGCTGGGATAAGGATTTTTTATGAAAAAAGATGGCATGGGATGGTTCAACTTTCCATGTCATTTTTTTTGCATGATAGTTATTTGATTCGTGTGTATTTGAATGTTACAGATTATAGCTGATAACCAGCCTGTTGTCTATGTAATGAAAACTGAAAACATCGGTCTGGAAGGCTTGCTGGAATATGCCTTGCTTCACTAATTCATCCGGAGTTCCGCAGCAAATGCCTTTTTGCGGTTGCATAAGCCAGATTTTATCGGCGGTTTGCAAGGCCAGATCCAGCTCGTGGGAGCTTATCAGTACAGAGCGTTGGGTGTCGTGTGCCAATTGCCGGAGCAACAACATGATTTTTACACGGTTGGGCAAATCGAGGTGTGCGGTTGGCTCGTCCAGCAGAATCAGCGGCGTGTCTTGTGCCAACGCTTTGGCAATCATTACCCTTTGTTTTTCTCCATCGGACAGGCAGTTGAAGAGGCATTCGGTCTTATCGGTTAGCCGTACCATCCCGATGGATTTTGTGATGGCTTTTTTGTCGGTATCCGACAAGCCTCCGAGCCAGGAGCTATGCGGGTAGCGGCCCAATGCGACCATTTCAAAAACGGTTGTATTTTCCAATTCGACTTTGTCTGTCAGCACCAGTGAGAAGAGCCTGGCCTTGTCTGCTTCGCTCAGATTGTCGGCGTTCTTGCCTGATATGGTTAATGAACCGCCCAATTTGTCTTGCAGGCCGGCCAGTGTGCGTAGAAGGGTGGATTTTCCGCAACCGTTGCTTCCAAGGATGCAAATCATTTCGCCGGGTTGTACTTCGAGATTTAATGGCTGTTGGATAGGGTGTTTGCCGTAGCCAATTACAAGTCGCTTTGCAGATAGAATCATGAATACTTCCAATTTGGTTGCAAAAATAAAAAAAACTCCTGAATCCGTTGCGGATTCAGGAGTTTCCAGTTTATGTTGAAGAATTATGCTTCTGTTGTTTCTTCTGCATTTTCTTCTTCGGCGGCTTTTTTGGTTGCTTTCTTTTTAGCCGGTTTTTCTGCTGCCGTTTCTTCTTTCTTGGCAGCTTCTTTGGCGGCTAATTTTTCCAAAGCGGCTGCATCCATTTGCTCTTTCAGGCTGGACAGGGCATCCAGGTCACCCAATGTGGTTTTTTCCATCGGTGCCTGTATCAAAGCCGGTTCTTTTCTTGAACGACGTGCTTTTTCCTTGGCTTCGCCTTTGTCGGAATTCTTTTCTTCATACGTGCGGACGTGTGAAAGAGCTATGCGTTTGGCGTCTTTGTTGAATTCAATTACCTTGAAAAGCAATTTTTCATCAACTTTGGCCGGGGTGCCATCTTCTTTGGCCAGATGTTTTGTCGTGCAAAAACCTTCTACGCCATAAGGCAGTACAACAACAGCGCCCTTGTCGCTTATTTCGGAAATGGTTCCTTCATGGACAGTGTCCACACCAAATGTGCTTTCCAATGCATCCCATGGGTTTTCTTCCAGCTGTTTGTGTCCGAGGCTTAAACGACGGTTTTCCTTGTCAATTTCCAAAACCACAACCTCGATGTCGGCACCAATCTGGGTGAACTCGGACGGGTGTTTGATTTTCTTGGTCCAGCTCAGGTCGGAGATGTGAATCAAGCCGTCAACTCCTTCTTCAATTTCCACAAATACACCGAAGTTGGTGAAGTTGCGCACTTTGGCCATGTGTCTTGTGCCTACGGCATATTTCGTTTCAACATTTTCCCATGGGTCCGGTTTGAGTTGCTTGATACCCAACGACATTTTGCGTTCTTCGCGGTCGAGGGTCAGAATAACTGCCTCAACTTCATCACCGACTTTCAGGAAGTCCTGGGCGGAACGCAAGTGCTGGCTCCAGCTCATTTCGGAAACGTGGATCAGACCTTCTACGCCCGGAGCAACCTCAACAAAGGCACCATAGTCTGCCATAACGACAACTTTGCCTTTGATTTTGTCGCCAACGGCCAGGTTCGGATCCAGAGCATCCCACGGATGCGGTGAAAGTTGTTTCAGACCCAAGGCAATGCGTTTCTTTTCATCATCGAAGTCCAGAATAACAACGTTCAGTTTCTGGTCCAACGATACGATTTCTTCCGGATGTGACACGCGACCCCAGCTCAGGTCGGTGATGTGAATCAAACCATCTACGCCGCCCAAATCGATAAATACGCCATAGGAGGTGATGTTCTTGACGGTTCCTTCCAAAACCTGTCCTTTTTGCAAATGGCTGATGATTTCGCGTTTTTGCTGTTCGATTTCGGCTTCGATAAGGGCCTTGTGAGAAACAACGACATTCCTGTATTCCTGATTGATTTTTACAACACGGAATTCCATGGTCTTGCCAACGAATACATCGTAGTCGCGGATTGGTTTAACATCAATTTGTGAACCCGGCAGGAATGCTTCGATACCGAAAATATCGACAATCATACCGCCTTTGGTGCGGCACTTTATGAATCCTTTTACTACTTCTTCGTTTTCGAGGGCCTGGTTTACGCGATCCCATGAGCGGGAAGCGCGGGCTTGCTTGTGCGACAGGATCAACTGTCCCTTTTTGTCTTCCTGGCTTTCAATATATACTTCAACCTTGTCGCCGACTTTCAGGTCAGGATTGTAACGGAATTCGCTCATCGGAACGATACCATCCGATTTGTATCCGACATTTACAACCACTTCTCGTTTGTTGATGGAAATTACGGTACCTTCCACAACTTCCTTGTCCTTGATGGCGTTCAAGGTCTGGTCATATTTCTTGGTGAGTTCTTCTCTCGACTGTGCACTGATGTTGTCGCCTTTTTCATAGGCATCCCAGTCGAATTCCGCGGGTGCGGCGTTGGCTGGAGCTGCTTGCTCCTGTGCAACTGTTTCTTCAACAGGTGCTTTTACATCTTCAACGATGTTTTCCTTGTTTTCTTCCATAATAGGAATTTTGAATTTTGTGCAGAACGGTTTGCACTCATTCTGCGGGTTAGACATTAAGTTAATTACGTGCTTGGCAAAAAGCGGGCGCAAAGATATGAAAATTAATTGATACGGGCAACTTTGCGAATAGTATATTTTTTGTAATTTTGCGCCCGTAAAAAATTGTGGGATAATTTCTTGAAATAATTATTGGCAAACATGATAACGATAGACCAACTTAAGAACTTGTTGGAACGCGGGTCGGCGTTGAGGAGGTATCTTTGACATCGACCAGAAGCGAATCCAGGTAGAAGAAGAAGAATTGCGTACGCATGCTCCCGGCTTTTGGGATGATGCCAAGGCGGCGGAGAAGCAAATGCGTAAAGTGAAAGAACTGAAAAATTGGATTACCGGCTATGAGGCCGTTGCCGCGGCATTGGACGAATTGCAGCTCGCCTATGATTTTTACAAGGACGAAGCGGTAAGCGAGGAAGAGGTCGATGCCGCCTATGAACATGCCTTGCAGGAGATAGAGGCATTGGAAATGAAAAACATGCTTTCCAAACCGGAAGACCAGTTGGGTGCCGTGCTGAAAATTGTGGCGGGTGCAGGAGGCACGGAAGCGCAGGACTGGGCGGAAATGTTGTTCCGCATGTATCAGCGTTGGTGTGAGCGGAAGGGCTACAAATGGGAGATTGCCAACTATCAGGAAGGTGATGAAGCCGGAATAAAGACAGCCACGATAAAAGTCGAGGGCGATATGGCTTACGGTTACCTGAAGAGTGAAAATGGTGTGCACCGCTTGGTGCGTGTCAGTCCGTTCAACGCACAAGGCAAACGCATGACTTCCTTTACATCGGTGTTTGTCGTTCCGTTGGTGGATGATACGATTGAAATAGAAATCAATCCGGCAAATTTGAGCTGGGATACGTTCCGCTCCAGCGGTGCCGGCGGGCAGAACGTGAACAAAGTGGAGTCTGGTGTGAGATTGCATTATAAGTTTACGAATCCGGTTACGGGGCAACCCGATGAAATCGTGATAGAAAACACGGAAACGCGTGACCAGCCCAAAAACCGTGAAAATGCGTTGCGTCTGTTGCGTTCGCAGCTGTATGAACTGGAACTTGAAAAAAGACGTCAGGAAACGGCGCGAATAGAGGCCGGCAAAAAGAAAATTGAATGGGGTTCGCAAATACGGAGTTACGTTTTTGATGACCGGCGTGTGAAAGATCACCGGACAAATTACCAGACATCCAATGTCAATGCCGTGATGGATGGCGACATAGATGCGTTCATTAAGGCATATCTGATGGAATTTGCGCAGTGATTTCTGGATATCCTGAAATATTTGGCAGCATGGACGCTTTGTCCGTGCTGTTTTTTTATCCGTATGTCGTGCTAAAATGACTATCTTTGCCGGCAAAAAAAGCATAAAAATATTTCCGGTGCTCCAGCAGTTTATCGTTTCACGCATTGTATCAAAATTGCCGTTTGTTCCCAATGAAGACCAGCGGTCCCTGATTGGCAAATTGGGGTCGTTCCTGCTTATGCGGCAGGCTTCCAGATTGTTTTTGCTGAAAGGTTATGCCGGCACGGGAAAAACGAGTATTGTGGCCGCCCTGGTCAAGGCCATGCAGGATTTGCAGCAGAAAACAGTCTTGCTGGCTCCCACAGGACGCGCCGCCAAGGTCCTTTCGGGCTATGCGGGAGTTCCTGCATACACAATCCACAAGAAAATATATCGGCAGCGGGCTTTGGACAAAATCCAGTTCGGCCTGAACGACAATTTGCATACCGATACGCTTTTTATCGTAGATGAAGCATCGATGGTGTCGAATCAAGCGGGAGACAATGCTTTTTTCGGAACGGGCCGGTTGTTGGACGATTTGATCCGTTTTGTATATGGCGGACGTAATTGTGCCTTGTTGTTGCTGGGCGATACGGCCCAGTTGCCTCCGGTCAAACAAATTCACAGTCCGGCTCTGGATGCGCAATATCTGTCCAGCTATGGTTTGGATATTACGGAATATGAGTTGACACAGGTGGCGCGCCAGGCACTTGAAAGCGGCATATTGTTCAATGCAACCCGTCTGCGCAATCAGATGGCAACCGATGATGTCTTCAGTCTGCCGGAATTCAAAACAACCGGATTTACTGATGTCACCTTGCTTTCAGGAGGCGATGTGCTGGATGAATTGCAGCGGGCATACGATGAAGCCGGGGCGGAAAACACTCTGGTGATTACCCGTTCCAATAAACGTGCAAACTTGTACAATCAGGCCATACGTGCCCGTATCTTGTGGAAAGAAGATGAACTGAGCAATGGCGATATGCTCATGGTGACCCGGAATAATTATTTCTGGACCAAGCAGTATGAAGGAATCGATTTTCTGGCCAACGGCGATATGTTGGAAATAGTGCGTGTACGCAAGTATCATGAGATGTACGGTATGCGTTTTGTCGAATTGAGTTTGCGTTCAATGGATTATGACTGGGAAATAGATGCCATGATTCTGTTGGACAGCATTTATACGGAAATGCCGGACAAGAACTATGAATTGGGCAATTTGTTGTTTCAGCGTATTGCACAGGATTATCCGGAAATCCGAAACCGTAAACAACTTGTCAAAACCGTCATGGAAAGTCCATATTACAATGCCCTGCACGTCAGGTTTGCCTATGCTGTGACATGTCATAAGGCGCAAGGCGGTCAATGGAAGCGGGTTTTTGTGGATCAGGGACAAGTAACGGAAGACATGTTGGGCATGGACTATTACCGCTGGTGCTATACGGCTGTTACACGTGCAACGGAAAAGATATTTTTGATACAATAGAAAGCCATTTTGTGGAAAAAGTAATGTTTTTTGTGTGTTTGGCATGGAAAAACATGAAAAATAACAGAAGTATAGCAAAAAAAAAACTATCTTTGTCGCAACTAAATCCATAAAATTCTGTATTATGAAAAAACATTTTCTAATTAACTATTATTTGACCATCATTTTTGCGGGAGTACTCATGTTTGCTTCATGCAAGGCTGATGTTGATTTAGGCAATGTCTCGACCGAAATGGAGCTTAATCTGGGATTGGCTCTGCCTTTGGGGAGCGTTCGCGCATCAATGGGTGATTTTATCGGTGATACGACAATCAAGTACCTTAATATTAATAAAGATGGCATTTACGAATTGAGTTATGCAGATACGTTTGCTATCAATTATCATACGGTCGTTTTTACGGAGAATACCAACATTGCCAACAAAGAGTTTAAACTCTCGGAGCAGATAACCGGTTCGCCCATTGTGTTGCAGTCCGGACAGACATATACTTTGGAATTCCCGATGAATCTGAGTCTGGAAGATATAAACGCGGATCCTGAAAATTATGAACGTATTGACAGCGTGGTAATTACACAGGCGCTTTTCACCTCCAACTTTTCACTTATGGGAGATCTGGACATACAGTACGGCGATGAATTGGAAAAAGTACAGATTATTCTGCCGGAACATAATTTCAGGAATCTGGACCAGAATCTTTTCCCGGACAATACGGTGGATGTTGCCTTGAATAAACGCTTTGGTGCAGATCATCCGATAGACATACCACGTTTCACGTTGAACTTGTTAAAAACTGACAAATTGTCTGATGGCGTGGATGACAACATAACTGTAACTTGCCGTTTAGTGATTACGCCCAAGCGCGATAGAACCATAACCAATCCGGATGCCGGTTTTGCATATACTTTCAAAGTAAACTTGATTGATTACAGTGTGATTTACGGATGGTTCTGTCCTAATGATGACCTTGCTACCACAGATACGCTCTTCGTTGCCAAGGAAATGGGTGAAGACCTGTTCAATAGATTTAAGGACACACGTTTGCCGTTCAAAGAACCTTACATACAATTGAAGAACCGGACCAATGTAGGCATTCCTGTCGAATGGAGGCTGTATGATGTGAAGACATTCTCTGTTGATGGCAATGTCGCATCCATTAATTTCCAGAATGGAATGTTATCATGGCCGATTACAATCTGTCCAGCTTCGCCGTATGAACTGAAAGAAACGGTGAGAACCATTGACACCGATGACGGCGACATAAATGAATTGTTCGCATTCTTGCCGGAAAAACTGTGCTTCTCCCGTGATTTGCTGTTTTTTAGCACAGGAACGGGGAAAAATACCCAATATTTCTTGCCGAAAGATGCCGTGTTTGAATTGGCAGCAACCATCAAACTGCCACTTAAGTTTGATCCCGATGTCTATATAACATATAGTGACACAATCAAGAATATTAATATCTCGGATTCCATATTGCAGGCCAACAATATTTCCTTGGAAAATGTAGAGCTGAAACTGATTGTAAACAACGGTTTGCCTTTTGAAATAAGTGCAGATTTTGTGTTCCTGGATGAAAATGGTGAAAAAATAGATATGGGAGTCGTGCAGGATGCAACCGGACGTTCAGACAAGTTTGTCTTTGCGGCATCTTCTGTTGCGGCGGATGGAAAACTGACCGAGCCGTCCCGGAACGTATTATCCGTAGTTGTGACGGATACGGAAGTTGGCAAACTGCAAAAACTGAAAAGTATCGCCTATCGGGCAGAATTGGGCAAGAATACGGGAGCTGCCACGCTTACTCCGGAAAATTATCTGTCTGTCCAGGTAGGTTTGTCGGCAAAAGCAGGAGTAACGTTAAATTCACAGTCGAACAAATAATGAAAAATATATGAAAACGAGATTAAAATATTTAACATCCGTAGTTTTATTGGGTATCATGGCATGTGTATCTGCCAATGCCCAGCAAGTAAATACGTTGTATTTCTTGGATAATGCTCCGATGAGGCATTATCTGAATCCGGCTTATCAGCCTTATAGCAATGTGTACATCAGTTTGCCTGTGATCGGATATACGAGCTTGTGGGCAGGCAACAACTCAATCACTCTGAAAGATGCTATCTACAAGGATGCTGCAGGTCAGACCATAACGTTTCTACACCCGAATGGGGACAAAGCGGCCTTCCTGGACCGGATAAAGAACCCGCTGTCTGTCAATACGGAAATCCAGCTTAACTTGTTGAGTCTCGGTTGGCGCTGGAAAGATGCTTATTGGCACGTGACCTTGACGGAAAAAGTGGAAGGAACGGTAGCTTTGCCGCAAGATTTGTTCCGTTTCGGATTATATGGCATGGATTTGTCGGACATGAGCAGGAATACGTTTGATTTGTCCAAATTGAATATGGATGCTTCCGTATATACGGAATTGGGAGTTGGCTATTCGCGGTTCATTAACGACCAGTGGACCGTTGGCGGAAAACTGAAATTCCTGTACGGTTCAGCCAATATGTCAGCTAAGTTCAATGACTTGTCGGTTACGACAACCGATGAGCTGTGGCGTTTGCAGGGAACCGGTGCGCTTCGCATAGCAGCTCCTGTTACGGTTCCGAATGATGTGCTGAATGATGAATTTTCCATTACACCGAGTTCCAATATTCTGGATTGGGTGAAACCGGCCGGCCTTGGCGGCGCCATTGACCTGGGTGCAACCTATAAACCGATTGACATGTTGACGTTGTCGTTGGCTGTTACGGATCTCGGATTTATCAGATGGAGGCAGAATGTCAGTACGGTGGACGGCTCTATTGACTATACGTATACCGGAGTTGGTGAATATTCCTATGATGAGGTCACCGCACAGCATTTCATGGACACAGTCACCAATTTTATCGTGAACGGTTTGAAATCGGCAAGTACGGTCGGAGAAACGAAACATGATGCCTATACGTTAATGACTACGGCCAAACTCAATTTTGGTGCGGAAGTTAATTTCTGGGATAACCGTGTCGGCGTGGGTGTTCATTCTCGTACCTCTTTTGCCCGCAAGAAAGTATACGAAGAAGTAACACTTGGAGCCAATTTCCGGCCTTATGAATGGGTCAATCTGGCAGCCAGCTACTCGTTTGTGAACGGTCGTTTCAGTACCATTGGCGCAGCTCTTGGTTTGCGTGGCGGTCCGTTACAGCTGACGCTTATGGCGGATTATATACCGTTTACGTATGCTGCTGTATCGCAAAATTCAAGCCCCTCGATACCTTATAACGTAAAAGGAGTTAATCTTGGAGTCGGTATCAGTCTGGTATTCGGACACGATAAGGACAGAGATGGAGTAGTGAACCGGAAGGATTTGTGCCCGGAAACACCGCGCGGCGTTGTCGTGGATGAGGTCGGATGCCCGGTCGATACGGACAAGGATGGTGTGCCTGATTATTTGGATGAATGTCCGGATACACCGGCCGAAGCTTACGGTATGGTGGATGAAAAGGGCTGCCCGATTGATACGGATGGCGATGGCGTTCCGGATTATATAGACCGTTGCCCCGATACTCCGGAAGCTGCTTACGGTTTGGTGGACGAATTCGGTTGTCCGCTTGATACGGACGAGGATGGCGTTCCGGATTATCTGGATGAATGTCCTGATACCCCGCGTGAGGCTTATGGCATGGTAGATGAAAAGGGTTGTCCGCTCGATACGGATGGCGACAGTGTGCCTGATTACCTGGATCGTTGTCCGGATACACCGGCAGAAGCCTACGGACAAGTAGATGAATTCGGTTGCCCGAAAGATGATGATAATGACGGCGTTCCAAACTATCTGGATAAGTGTCCTGACACGAAGCCCGAAGCTGTACGTTTCGTAGATGATTGCGGTTGCGACCTGGATTCGGATGGTGACAGTGTGCCGGATTACATGGATGAATGTCCGAAAACTCCGGGTACGGTTGAAAACAAAGGTTGTCCGGAAGTGAAGAAAGAAGTTCGTACTTTGTTCACAAAGGCATTGCAAGGCATTCAATTTGAAACGGGTAAGGCCGTTATCAAACGTTCCTCATACACGATTCTGAGGCAGATTGCCAAAGTGTTGAAAGAAAATCCGACTTACCTGGTAGAAATACAAGGCCATACGGATAACGTAGGTAACGATGAACTGAATATGACCCTGTCTGAAAAACGTGCAAATGCCGTACGTGACTTCCTGATAAAGGAAGGAGTGGATGCAAACCGCATGACAGCAAAAGGTTATGGTGAAACCATGCCGGTAGCCAGCAACAAGACATCCTCCGGACGGGCTAAGAACAGACGTGTTGAATTTATAGTATCGTTTGAGGAAGTGACTTACGAATAGGATGGAGTTACAGAAAAGAAACCGCTGACAAAACACAGCGGTTTCTTTTTGTATATGTTACCGGATTTTTATACTTTTGCAGGCCGAAAGACCGGAATGAGCCGGCTTTCTTTTGCACAACCGGATTTTTAATCAAAAACAATTTATATGGGAAGAGCATTTGAATATAGGAAAGCTACGAAACTGAAACGCTGGGGAAATATGGCCCGCGTGTTCACCAAATTAGGCAAACAGATAACCATTGCAGCCCGGGAGGGTGGACCGGATCCCGATATGAACCCACGCCTGCGCGTGCTCATGCAGCAGTCCAAAAAAGAAAACATGCCGAAAGAGAATGTTGAACGCGCCATTAAGAAAGCATTCTCGAAAGATGAGGCGGATTATAAGGAAATCAATTACGAAGGTTACGGCCCTCATGGCGTAGCTATCTTTGTGGAAACGGCCACGGACAACAATACACGTACGGTGGCCAATATCCGCAGCTATTTTAACCGTTTTGGCGGCTCGCTCGGCACTTCCGGATGCCTGCAGTTCCTGTTTGACCACAAATGCGTGTTCAACATCGTGCCGAAAGCCGATGTCTCCCTGGAGGATTTGGAACTGGAGCTGATTGATTACGGTGTGGAGGAACTCAACCAGGATGAAGAAGGCAACATTATCCTGTACGGCGATTTCCAGTCGTACGCTGCCATTCAGAAATATCTGGAAGAAAACGGCTTTGAAATCAACAGTGCCGAATTTGAGCGTATTCCGAACGATTACAAGGAACTGAATGAGGAACAGCGCGCATCCGTTCAGAAACTGTTGGACAAGATAGAAGAAGACGAGGATGTGCAGAACGTGTTCCACAATATGGCCATGCCGGAAGAATAAACGCAGATAGATTATTTTGCAATATCAAGGCCTTTCGTCACTTTGTGGCGGAAGGTTTTTTTTATGTTTGTTTATTTTGTAAGAAATTTTTATCTTTGCCAATCCCTGCCACGCCGAGTTCTGTGTTTGTAAAAACCGGAGGTGTGGGCGGGATGACATATATAGGAAAGGCGTTTACATGACGCTTTGTTCTTTGCGATTCGAAAACTTCGCAACTTTTTGTAGTCAAAGAATAAAGCAACTGTAGATGCCTACGGGATATGTATATATTTACAATTTTCAAGCCTTTCGGGCTTGAAAATTGTGTCAATGCATATCGGCGTGGGCTTCTGCGTTGCTCGTTCGGACTACAGGGCAATGCGAAGGCCTCGAATCGCGGGACGAGTGACAGGACAGATTCCCGCGCTTTCTTTTTTATGCAATCAATCGTTATTTTATTTCGCCATTGGGAATCGTGGCAACCGTAAAAAAGAAATATCCATGCATGGGTGGATAGGTGATAGTAATGTTCAATGCATTGGCGTCTATTGCAATCCCTTTTGTAATGATTTCTATACATGAAGAAATAGATAATATGGCTGATAGCCAATAAATGTTTAATCTTAAATATGTGAGAAAATGAAAAAGCAAGTTTTTAATGTGTTGTTAGTGTCAGTAGTTGTTACAATGAGTGTTATGAGTGTTTCATGCGGAAGTACCAAAAAGTTGGCAGCAGTGTCTGTGACTGACCAGAAAGAAATGCCCAAACAGGTAGGAATGCCGGCTGAAGTGGAGGTTGTTTTTCCTTGTACAGGAATGGACTCTGATGAGGAGTTTTTACGTGTCAATGGAAATGGAAGCAGCAAGGATAGAACAATGGCAAAAGACAGAGCCTATCAGAATGCATTGGCCGGCTTGGCAACTAAATTGGCTGGCGTAGCTTCCAGTGACAATACGAAAGTGGCTGTTTCTGTAAATGCTGACGGAGAGGAATTCCATGATAAAATGGTGTCCGTGTCAAAAGTGGTGGCTAAAGCCAATGTAGCCGGATATAGAACTTCATGTGAAAAATATACGGTAAATCCAACGACGGGTGCATATACATGTTATGTGACTATTGAATTGGGTAAGCAAAAAGTGGTAAAAGAGTTGTATGAGGCTTTGAATAATCAGAAATTATTGAAAGCCGATTATGATTTCGACCGTTATCTGGAAATGTTTGACAAAGATTTGAAAGCATATGAAGAGGCAAATAATCAGTAATTACAGCATACCATGCATAGTGAAAATGTTTTTGCTGTGCATGGTATTCGGTATCAGTATGTCTGTTTTTGCGCAAGTGGAAGAACCTTCTTGGCTTGATGCGGACATCAGAAATGCTTATTATCCGCAAGACAGTCACTATACAGGATTTGCTGAGGTGGCTGTCACACAGTCCGAAACAAGGGAAAAGGCAATGAACAAGGCTAAACAGCGGGCTATTGCGGAATTGTCGGACAGGGTACGTGTGACAGTGAATACACAAAAACGTTCTGCTGATATCAGTTATATGGGAACGGATGTGGAAGAACGGATTTATTCCAAGTTTACATCGTTGGTACAGACAACTTCACAAACCGAAGTGGTAGGTTCTAAGGTGGATTCCTATTATAGTCCGCAGGAAGCAATGGCATATGCTTTTGCTTATGTAAGCAAAAATGAATTGAAGAATTATTATCAGAATCAGATTTCTTTCTATCTGAACCAGGTGGAAAGTTCTCTTGCCACAGCAGCGGAATTAGCAGACAAGGGCTATAAAATGAAAGCCCGTTCTGAATGTCTGGCTGTAGTGGATGCTTTTGCCGCTATTGCTTATGCCCAGGATTTGCTGACTGCTATTGATGGTTCTGTCACTGATGCGGTTTTACAGCAATCGCGTAGCGGTCGGTTGCGCAATGAATTGGTACAGAATATTGTAGACTTGGAGAACAGTATTTATGTTTTTCTGGAATGTTCAGAAATGGTAAACGGACAATCGGTTGTGCATATTGCCGATAGATTGCCTGGAATGCTTACCGAGCAAGGATGCGGTTGCAATTTTACGGATATAAAGGAAGAAGCTGATTATGTCATTAAAGTGAATGCACGTTTGTCAAGATGCCAGGATGCTCCTGACAATATCGTTTTTTGCTATGCTAACGCTACGGTGAGTGTATTGAATACAAGTACACAGAAAACATTGATGCCTAAAATCTCGGAAACCAAAGGAGGATGGACACAACGCAATCGTGCCAATGCCACGGAAGAGGCTTTCAATGAATTGGCAGAAAAAATTGTGGAAGCTGTAGTTCCTCTCATTAAAAATTGATTATGATGAAAAATACATTGTTATTGCTAATCTTGTTGTCTTGTCCTGTTCTGACAATGGGGCAGAACACACGTACTGCATCTTCCGACAACCCTACCAAGGTGGCGGTTTATGTTGATGATGAGCAGATAGGACTGGCCGATTTTGTTTCGGCTGCAATGGTTGACGCTTTTGTACATAATAGCGGATATATTGCATTGGAACGTACGGACAGTTTTTTGAAAGCTATCAATAAGGAGCATGAATATCAGCGTACGGGAATGACCGATGATGAACAGATTGCACGTTTGGGAAAACAGTTTGGAACCAAATATGTATGTGTGGTGAAGATTGGTACTTTGGTTGACAAATATTTTATGCAGGCACGGCTACTGGATGTGGAAACTGCCGGTATAATTAATACGACTAAAGCATTGGTCTTCACTTTGGATGATGTGGAAGATATTTCCACCAAGGTGGTGACGCAACTGTTAGGCGAAAATAGGGATACGCGTACCATTCAGGGAGCTTTTGGATATTAATGTTATTGTAATATAGTATGAAGAAATATTGGATTTTATTGTTTGTAGCATTCATGTTGTTTCCTTTTTCATTTCTCTGCGCCCAGCAGGCCAATGAGAAAGTGGCAATTTATACAACCGACGAGTCAGGGATGGGTTATGCCGGTTTTGTGGGTGATTTCCTCACCAACGCCATAGTGAAGCAGGGTCGTTATGAAGCGTATGAGCGCACATCGGCATTTTTGGCGGAACTGAACAAGGAGCAGGCCTTTCAGCGTACCGGCGCGGTAGATGACAGTCAGATTTCCAGCTTGGGCAAGATGTTCGGTGTCCAATTGGTATGTGTGGCGAAGATAGGCAAATTGGGCAGCGATTTGTACATATCAGCCCGATTGGTGAATGTGGAGACTTCCCGTCTGAATACCTCATCCCGTCCTGTGCGTTTCGGTGCGGATGATTTGGAAGAGATGGAGAGTGCCTGCCTGGAAGTGGTGAAGTCCCTGTTCATGGATAGGGATTATCAGGCTGGTACGCCTGTTTCCGGTAATAGTTCATCTTCTTCACGCCGTCATCCGGGTGAGCCTGAGATGGTGTTTGTCCAGGGTGGTACATTTCTGATGGGCTGTACTGCCGAGCAGGGTGGTGATTGTGATAGTGATGAATCCCCCAACCATTTAATAACCGTGTCCGATTTCTACATAGGCAAGTATGAAGTGACGCAGGAGCAGTGGGAGGCAGTGATGGGCACCAGCATTAGCCAGCAGCGCGACAAGGCAGACCGAAGTTGGTCGCTCTATGGTGTAGGAGCGAATTATCCGATGTATTATGTAAGCTGGCATGAGGTTCAGGAATTCATCAGCCGTCTGAACGCCCTGACGGGCAAGCAGTACCGTTTGCCAACGGAAGCTGAGTGGGAATACGCCGCCCGAGGCGGCAACCAAAGTCGTGGTTACAAATACAGTGGCGGCAATTTCATCGAACAGGTGGCGTGGTTTACGGATAACAGCGGCGGAACAACACATCCGGTCGGCACAAAGAGCCCCAATGAATTGGGCATCTATGATATGAGTGGCAATGTGTATGAGTGGTGTTATGATTGGTATGGCAGTTATAGCAGTACGCAGCAGACCAACCCGATGGGGCCTTCTTCGGGCTCGTACCGTGTTTATCGTGGCGGAAGTTGGTACTTTAATGCGTCTTACTGTCGTGTTTCTTTTCGCAATGGCCGCACCCCGGCTAGTCGCTACAACGGTCTTGGTTTCCGCTTGGTTTTGTCCCATTAGTTTATTTGTAAAATCCATCTTTAGTACGTGAGTTTACCTAAGGAAAAACGTAGCGGAGCGTCGTTTTTTTAAGGGTAAACGAACAAGAATATTTTATGAGAATAAAGAAAACGTTTTTTATATTGTTAACCAGTGTGCTTCTGTTGTTTCCTTTTCCGTTTCTCCAAGCACAACAGACTAAGGAGATGGTGGCAGTCTATACCATAGACAATTCGGGCGATAACATAGTAGAGTTTGTAGGTGATTTTTTGACCAATGCCATTGTGAAACAAGGTGAATATACAGCAGTGGAGCGTACAGCCCAGTTTTTGGCGGAGTTGAACAAAGAACAGGATTTTCAGCGGACCGGTGCCGTTGATGACAGCCAGATATCCCGTTTGGGTAAAAATATGGGCGTACAGTTGGTTTGTGTGGTCAAGATAAGCCGGAGCGCCGACCAGTTGTTTATGTCAGCACGTCTGGTGGATGTAGAGACGGCAGCTTTGGAGTCAACCGCCCGTCCTGTGCGTTTTGATCCGAATGATTGGAATGAGATAGAGACTTCCTGTGAAAAGTTGGTGGGGTCCATGTTTGGCGGCCGGACATCCCGTCCCATAATGGGCTCTTCATTGCCTTCATCTCCGTCCCGCCGTCATCCGGGTGAGCCGGATATGGTGTTTGTCCAGGGTGGTACTTTTCTGATGGGCTGTACCGCCGAGCAGGGTGGTGATTGTGATAGTGATGAATCCCCCAACCATTTAGTAACCGTGTCCGATTTCTACATAGGCAAGTATGAAGTGACGCAGGCGCAGTGGGAGGCTGTGATGGGTACCAGCATCAGCCAGCAGCGCGACAAGGCGGGGGGTAGTTCGTTTTATGGTGTAGGAGCGAATTATCCGATGTATTATGTAAGCTGGCATGAGGTGCAGGAATTCATCAACCGTTTGAATGCCTTGACGGGCAAGCAGTACCGTTTGCCCACGGAGGCGGAGTGGGAATACGCCGCCCGAGGCGGCAACCAAAGTCGTGGTTACAAATACAGTGGCGGCAATTTCATTGAACAGGTGGCGTGGTTTAGTGATAACAGCGGCGGAACAACACATCCAGTCGGTACGAAAAGCCCCAATGAGTTGGGACTTTATGATATGAGCGGCAATGTGTGGGAATGGTGCTATGACTGGTATGGCAGTTATAGCGGTACGCAGCAGACCAATCCGATGGGGCCTTCTTCGGGCTTGTACCATGTTAATCGTGGCGGAAGTTGGCTCTATGATGCGTCTTTCTGTCCTGTATCTTTTCGCGGTGAGTACGCCCCGGCTGATCGCGACGGCGATCTTGGCTTTCGCTTGGCCTTGTCCCGTTATTAGTGTAGTATAAAATATGTTTGTCTGTGGAAATCAGGTGTGGATTTCACACGGACAACAGGGAATTAGCATAGTTAAAGCTGCATCTCGGAAAAAAGAAATAACTCTGGGGTGCAGCTTGTTTTTTATGTCGTTTTTTTTGCGCATAAAATGTCTGGTTTATCCTTGCCCGTTTTTTTGCCCGAATGCCCATAAATATGTAATTTTGCAATCGGTAAAAAAAGTTGTGTAATCAATGAAAATCCTGATAGTTGGTTTGGGCGGTGTCGGCGGTTATTATGGCGGTTTGCTGGCACGCGAATATGAACACGATAATACAATAGATATTTGTTTTTATGCCCGTGGCGCACATTTGGAAGCCATTCGCCGGAATGGTTTGACGGTTGAAGATACGCACGAGACTTTTGTGGCGCACCCGGCTCTCGTAACGGACAACGCCGGCGAAATCGGTGTGGCGGATTGCATTATTGTGGCTACCAAAAGTTATGATTTGGCCACTGTAATCGACAGCATCCGTCCGTGCGTGGGTGCGGAAACCGTTGTCCTGCCGTTGCTGAACGGCGTAATGATTGCGCCCATGATACGCGAACTGCTTCCCGGAACGGAAGTGTGGGAAGGTTGCACTTACATTGTCGGGCGGCGCACAAAACCGGGCGTGGTGGTCAATCTGGGCAATGTGCAGGATGTCTATTTCGGCTATTCCGGCCGGACGAATCCCATGTTGCTCCGTATGGAGCAGATTTTCCGCCAGGCGCATATAGAAGCCACGTTCTCCACGGATATTATGGCCATTATATGGCGTAAATTCTTCTTCATCAGCACGACGGCATCGCTGACTTCCTATTTCGATTGCAGTTTCGGTGCCTTGCTCTCCGACGAACATCGCAAACAGACTTTGCTGGGCATGTTGCATGAGTTGTTAGCCGTGTCTCAGGCGGAAGGCATCCCAACGGATAAGACTTATATTGACAAGACTGTGGCGTGGCTGGAACGTTTGCCGTTCGAATCCACATCATCCATGCACACGGATTTCACCAACCACCATACCACCGAGGTGGAAAATCTGACAGGTACGGTTATCCGGCTGGCGTACAGACATAACGTGCCTGTTCCCATATACGAACAAGTATATCAGACACTTGTAAACAAACAATAAACGATAATACAATGAATTATTTTAAAGTTTTAGCAATGGCAGCAGCCACAGTAGCAACAACGGCTTGCACGCAACAGTCCGGCAAGCCGACCATAGGCAGGCAGGAAATGAAAATCGAGAACCACCGTCTGACGCCGGAAGTTTTGTGGGCGTTTGGCCGTTTGGGCGGCGCGCAGGTGTCGCCGGATGGCACGCAGGTTTTGTACAGCGTAACCTATCCGAGCATAAAGGAAGACAAAACCAATACGGAGTGGTTTGTCATGAATGCGGATGGCAGCAATACGCATCAAATCACATACACCGATTTGTCGGAACATGCGGCCAAATGGTTGGATGGCGGCCGTAAAATTGCTTTTATGTCGGCGGAAAGCGGTTCCATGCAGTTGTGGGTCATGAATGCGGATGGCAGTGACCGCCGGCAGGTGTCCGATGTGGAAGGCGGCATCAACGATTTCATGTTTTCGCCGGACGAAAAGCAAGTTTTGTATATTGCCAATGTCAAATACGGCGAACGCACAGCCGATATTTACCCGGATTTGGACAAGGCGCAGGGTTTTGTCGTGGATGAACTGATGTACAAGCATTGGGACGAGTGGGTAACTTCCGTTCCGCATCCGTTCCTGGCCGAGTTTGACGGGAAAAGCCTGTGCAAGGCAGTTGATTTGCTGGAAGGCGAACCCTATGAGTGCCCGATGAAACCGTTCGGCGGAATGGAGCAGCTGGCTTTCTCGCCCGATGGGCAAACGATTGCCTATACCTGCCGGAAAAAGACTGGCAAGGCTTATGCGGAAAGTACGAACAGCGATATTTATTTGTACGACATAGCTACGCGCACCACCAAAACGAATCTGACGGAAGGCATGATGGGTTATGACATCAATCCTGTGTTCTCGCCCGACGGGCGTTACATTGCTTGGGAGAGCATGGAACGTGATGGCTACGAATCGGACAAGAACCGTTTGTTCATTGCCGATTTGCAGACCGGCGAACGCACCGACCTGACCGCAGCTTTTGACCAGAGTGTGGCTTCCTTGTGTTGGGATGCCGCTTCGGAAAATATTTATTTTATCAGCGTGCAGCATGGAACAACACAGATATACAAAACCGACAAGGCTGGAAAATCCATAACCAAATTGACGGAAGGACAGCATGATTATGAATGGATTGGCTTGACAGCCAACGGCTTGATAGGTATGCGCCACAGCATGAGCTGTCCGAATGAGTTGTATGCCATCGACATGGCCGGTGTGCAGACGCAACTCACGTTTGAGAACAAACATTTGCTTGACCAGATAGAAATGGGCAGGGTGGAGGAACGCTGGATAAAAACCACCGACGGCAAGCAGATGCTGACGTGGATTGTTTATCCGCCCGAGTTCGACCCGAACAAGAAATATCCGGCATTGCTCTATTGCCAGGGCGGCCCGCAAAGTCCGGTGAGCCAGTTCTGGAGCTATCGCTGGAATTTGCAGATCATGGCGGCCAATGATTATATCGTCGTGGCTCCGAACCGCCGCGGACTGTACGGTTTCGGGCAGGAATGGCTGGAACAGATTAGCGGCGATTACGGCGGTCAGAACATGAAGGACTATTTTTCTGCCATCGATGCCATGGCGGCGGAGCCGTTTGTCGATGCCGACCATCTGGGCTGCGTGGGGGCAAGTTATGGCGGATTTTCCGTTTATTGGCTGGCAGGACATCACGAAAAACGTTTCAAGGCTTTTATCGCCCATGATGGTATCTTCAACTTGGAGCAGCAATATGTGGAAACGGAAGAAATGTGGTTCCCGAATTGGGATCTCGGCGGTGCATACTGGGACAAGAATCCGGTTGCACAACGTACCTATGCCAATTCGCCGCACAAGTTTGTGGACAAATGGGATACGCCTATTTTGTGCATACACGGCGAAAAGGACTACCGCATTTTGGCATCACAAGGCATGTCGGCCTTCAATGCCGCCCAGTTGCGCGGTGTTCCGTCGGAATTGCTGATATTCCCCGATGAAAACCATTGGGTAACCAAGCCGCAGAATGGCATTTTGTGGCAACGGGTATTTTTCCGCTGGCTGGATAAGTGGTTGAAAGAATAATTGTTTTTTGAAAACGGTTTGCGCACCCCGGAGCTTTTGGCTGCCGGGGTGTCATTTTTTTTGCTGTTTTATGACGGCAACATCATGTGTCTGTAAGAGGAGTTTTACAGATGAAACCAAAAGAGGCTATGATGAAATCTGTTCATCATAGCCTCAGTTCTGTTTTTTGGGGTTGCGGTGCCGGTTTGTTGTTACAACTGCTCAAGTGTGGCGGTCAGCAGTTCCCAGAATTTTCGTACCGTAGCAATATTGATTTTTTCATCGGGCGAGTGCGGATGCCGGATGGTCGGCCCAAACGAAACCATGTCCATTTTTGGATAATTCCGGCCAAGTATGCCACATTCCAGTCCGGCATGGATAATCATGACTTTGGGTTCGTTGCCGAATTTTTGTTTGTATACTTGTTTCATGGTGTTCAGGATGGGTGATTTGAGATTGGGTTTCCAACCAGGATAAGCACCGCTCAATTCCACCTTGGCACCAGCCAATGTAAATATGCTTGAAATCATGGATACGAGTTCTTCTTTCCTGCTTTCTACGGAGCTGCGTGTGAGGCACGAAACCGTGATTTTTTGTCCATCGGACTTGACTGCGGCCAAATTGTTCGATGTTTCCACAATATCGGGAATTTCCGGAATAAAGCGGAAAACACCATCAGGGCATGCCGTGACGGCATTGATCAAGTCATCCTGGATTTCTTCCGGAATTAGTCCTGTTGGCAGCGGCATGATTTCTTCTGCCGTAAATTGTATATTGTCTTCTACGCCGTCATACTCTCTCACAAACAGGCTTTCGTAGTCGGCAACCAGATCCATGATATCATCCAAATCATCGGCGGGAATGGTGATGACGGCTGATGCTTCGCGCGGAATGGCATTGCGCAGGTTACCGCCTTCCACGCTGGCGAGCCGTGCCTCATATTCGGAAACGGCTTCTTTCAGAAAACGGAACAGCAGTTTGTTGGCGTTGGCGCGTTGCAGTTTGATGTCAATGCCGGAATGACCGCCTTTCAGGCCTTTCAGCGTGACTTTTACGGCAATGTCACCATCCGGAACGGGAACCTCAAAATAACGGAACGAAATGTTGCAGTCTATGCCGCCGGCACAACCGACATACAGCTCGCCTTCGTCTTCGGAGTCCATGTTCAGCAGGGTTTCTCCATGCAGAAATCCGGCTTTTAATCCGAATGCACCATACATGCCTGTTTCTTCATCTACGGTGAAAAAGGCTTCCAGAGGCGGATGTTTGATGCTTTTGTTGGCCAGAACCGCCATTGCGGTTGCCACGCCTATGCCGTTGTCTGCTCCAAGGGTCGTGCCATCGGCTGTAACCCAATCACCATCAACATAGGCACGTATGGCATCTGTCTCGAAGTTGAAGCTGGTATCATCGTTTTTCTGTGGCACCATATCCAGATGACTTTGCAGAATTACGCCTTTGTGGGTCTCGTAGCCAGGATAGGCAGGCTTGCGGATAAGTACGTTGCCCGTTTCATCCTGCAGGGTTTCGAGCCCAAGCGATTTGCCGTAGTTCATAATGAATTGCCCGATGGCTTCTTTTTTACCCGAAGGGCGGGGAACTTGTGTCAGTTTCTGGAAGTTTTGCCATACAGCCGTCGGCTGTAGTTGACAAATGTCGTTCTTGTTCATGTCGTTATGTTCAAAAGATTTGTATGATTGTTATTCCATGATTCCACAAAGGTAGGAATTTGTTTTTGAAAAAAATGAAAATCGGGCAATGTTTTGTTTTATTAGGGCTTTGGCATAGGGATATGTTTTGTTTTTTTCGTAATTTCGCGTCTTTAAAAAAATATTTATGCGAGTTTGTAAGCGATTTTTTCTCTTTGTGTTCATTGCCTGTTCGAACCATGTTTGGGGTACGGATGGTGCCTTGGACAAATTTCTGTCGTCTCCCATAACCAAAAATGCCACTATAAGTCTGTTAGTCAAGAATATGGAAACGGACAGTGTGGTGGCGGATTTTCGGAGTAACAGTGCGACACCGCCGGCTTCGATAACGAAGTTGATAACAACGGCAACGGCCATGGAAATGTTGGGCCCCGATTTTCGTTTTGAAACTTACCTGGAGATGGATGGAACGTTGGAAAACGGGACATTGCATGGAAATTTGTACATACGCGGTACCGGCGATCCGACCTTGGGTTCTTATAAGGTCGGAAACCGTAATTTCCTGTCTGTCTGGACGCGTGAGATACGTGATGCGGGAATCAGGCAAATCAAGGGCGGCGTTATTGCGGACATTTCGTTTTTCAATACGGATGAGGCCATAAATCCCCAATGGATATGGGAGGATATAGGGAATTATTATGCACCGGGTATTTCAGCCTTGTCCTATATGGACAATTCCATGAACATACAGCTTATGTCCGGTGCGGTCGGTTCCGTTGCTACGGTGGTCAAGACATTGCCTACGGTGCCCGATGTGGTGTTTGAAAACCATATCGTGTGCAAGGCCATTGACTACGATGGCGCTTATGTGCATGGCCTGCCGTTTTCCAACCGTCGTTACCTGATTGGTTCCGTTCCGGCCAACAAGGGTGTTTTCGGTTTGCGTGGTGATATTCCGAATCCGGGTCTGCTGTTGGCGCAGCATTTGACGGCACAACTGGAATCGGCTGGCATAAATGTTTCAGAACCTGCCGGTTATCAGAAGGAAAGGTCGCAGCAGGAACGTAAGGTCATTTATGTGCACAAATCGCCTTTGCTGAGCGAAATCATAGCTGAAACCAATTTCCAGAGCAACAATCATTATGCGGAACAGTTGTTCCGTTATCTGGGCAGCCGTGTTTCCGTGCCGGCTACGGTCAAGAATTCGGTTGACATTATCAAGCAGTTCTGGAAAGCGCGCATGATAGATCTCTCGTCCGCATTTTTGTGCGATGGCTCTGGTCTGGCTCCCCAAAACGCCATTCCGGCCGATGTCTTTGTCAGGTTGCTGGCGTACATGTCGCAAGTGAGCATTTACAAGGAGGATTTTCTGGCGACGCTGCCTGTGGCTGGTGAGAGCGGTACGCTGTCCGGTTTTCTGAAAGACACATCCTTGCACGGCAAGGTGCAGGCCAAAAGCGGCACAACCAGCCGGATCAAGAGCTATGCAGGTTATATGTCCATTCCCGGCAAGGGGAATTTTGTGTTTTGTGTAATCGTGAACAATGGTGCAGGCAAGGCACGGGTTGTCCAGCGCGAAATAGAATGTTTTTTGGTAAATTTGGTTCCGGAACTGCCGGAAAACAACATGTAACATGCAGTTTGTTAAGGAATTAGACAGTACGAATACGTTTCTTGCAGATTTGGCACGTAAGGAACAGTTGCCCGATGGTTATACCGTTTATACTTATCGCCAGATGCATGGCCGTGGCCAGCGGGGCAATCGTTGGGAGAGCGAGCCGGATGCCAATGTATTGTTCAGCATGTTGTGGAATTTGAAACAACTTCCTGCCGGAGAGCAATTTGTCATATCGCAGATAGCCTCATTGTGTGTGCGGAACGTGGCGGCCCGTTATGCGGAGGGTGTAACCATCAAGTGGCCGAACGACATTTATTACGGCGACTGCAAACTTGCCGGCATGCTGATAGAAACGGTGCTTGAAGGGGCATTTGTCCGTCAGGCAATTGTTGGCATTGGGCTGAATGTAAACCAGACCGTATTTCCCGACTATTTGCCCAATCCGGTTTCTTTGGCACAGATAACAGGCCGGCAATATGACAAATATGCGGTCCTGGAAGAAATGACAACGGAACTGGCACGTCTGCGCGCGCTTGCTTTTGCCTGTCCGGAAGATTTGCGCCGCATGTATTTCCAGCATCTTTATCGCGCCGGCGGTTTTTATCCATACCGTGCCGGTGGTGTCTTGTTCGATGCGGAAATTGCCGACATACGGACGGACGGGATGCTTCAACTCCGGTTGAAGGACGGACAAATGCGTCAATTTTTCTTCAAGGAAGTGGAGTTCGTGTTATGACCGGTTGCATTTTCAGCGGTCAATGCCGTTTGTGTGCAGCAGGTGGCGTGCGTTTTCAATGGCAGCCTGCGTAATGTCCGAGCCGCTCATCATTTGTGCGATTTCCCGTATCCGTTCGTCGTAATCCAGTTGTTTGATGTGGGTTTCGGTGCGCTCGTTCCGGTCTGTTTTATACACCTTATAATGGCAGGTACCTTTGGCACTGATTTGCGGCAGGTGTGTGATGCTGATTACCTGCATGTTTCCTGCCATTTTTTGCATGATGTTTCCCATGCTGTCGGCTATTTCGCCGGATATGCCGGTGTCAATTTCGTCAAAAATGATGGTTGGCAAGGCCTGTGAATGCGTGAGCATGGATTTTATGCACAGCATGACGCGCGAGATTTCTCCGCCGGATGCGATTTCCGCTACATTGCGGGGTGTCTGGTTTTTGTTGGCGGCAAACAGGAATTGCAGATCATCTTTGCCGTTTTCCGTATAGTCGGGCAGGGGCGTGATGGCAATCTGTAATTGCGGATGCGGAATGCCGAGTGTGGTCAGTTGTGTTGTTATTAGCTGCTCTATCTCGTTTTTGACGGCTTTTCTGGACTTCGTCAGTAAATCCGCCTTTTCCTGCAAAGTTTTCAGACAGGCGGCTTGCCTTTTTTCCAGTTCGGCAATTTCTTCATCGAACGAATCCATGCGTTGCATTTTTTGTGCGAGGTCGTTTTGCAGCGCGATGAGTTCTTCTTCCGTTTGCAGGCGGTGTTTTTGCAGGAGCGAGTTGAGCAGGTCCATGCGCTCCGCGACTATTTGTTGCCGTTGCGGGTCATATTCCGTGCGTTCTGCAATGTCGCCGATTTCGCCGGCAATGTCTTTCAATTCGATATGTACGCTTTCCAGACGTTCTTCAAGGCTTTCCTGCCCGGGCAGGAATCTGCTGATTTTCCGCATGGCCGCAATGCAACTTTTCAACCGGTCGTTGATGCCGTTTTCGTCATCTATCCAGGAAAAACAGTTGCCGGCTTCCGTCCGGATTTCCTCGGCGTGCGTAAGCCTGCCCATTTCCTGCTCCAGTTCGGCCAGTTCGCCAGCCTGCAATTTCGCATCGGCCAGTTGCTGGTACTGGAAGTTGATGTAATCGGCATCGGCACGTTGCGCTGCGGCGGTTTCGCGGAGCGTTTCGAGTTGTTTGCAGGTGTGCCTGTATTCCAGGAAGGCCGTTTTGTATCCGGTGCGCAGTTCCGCATTGCGCGCAACCGTGTCCACTACGTTCAACTGGAATTTGTCCGAATTGAGCAGCAGGTTTTCGTGTTGCGAATGTATGTCGATGAGCTGCGCCGCCAGTTCTTTCAGTTTGTTCAGTGCAATGGGCGTGTCGTTTACGAAACTGCGCGATTTCCCGCTGGCGGTCAGTTCACGCCGGATAATGCAGTGTTGCGGGTTGTAATCCAGGTCGTTTTCCGTGAAGAAGTCTTGCAGCGGATAGTCACTGATGTCAAAATCGGCTTCGATGACGCATTTCTGCTCGCCTTGCGTGATGGCTTTTGAGTCGGCACGTTGCCCCATGACAAGCCCCAAAGCGCCCAAAATGATGGATTTTCCCGCTCCGGTTTCGCCGGTGATGACCGAAAAACCGGGCTGGAATTCGATGTGCAGGTCGGAAATCAGCGCGTAATTCGATATGGAAATGGTGCGTAGCATTATTGCGTGATTTTTTCGTATAGGTTGGCGCGTGTCGGGTCAATGGACACCAGCAAATCATAAACTTCCGTTTTTTCCTGTTCCGTTCCTTTGGAGAACAGGTTGACTATTTCGTCGGCTTTCGCATCCAGAAATGTGGTGATGGCGATGGCCGACAAGCGGGCGTTGTAACATTCTTTCAGCACGGGCATGCCTTCCGCGATTTTTGCACGGCCGTTGGCTACATTGGCACACATTTCGTCCAGACCGAGCCGATGATAATCGTACAGGTACGAACGGTATTTTTTGAACGCATCGTCCATCAGGTTGTTAATGAGCGCATAACGGTTCTTGTGGCTGTTGAATGCTTTCCAGCCGTCAGCCTCGCAACCGGTCAGGCTCGCGCTTTGCGCCGCGTTCACGATGTTTTCGCAAATCTGGAAATAAGGTGTTCCGCCGTAACGCGAAAATGAATCCATGTCATAACCGATAATCAGGTAGCCGTAATAGGTCAGCATGGCCGTCAGGTTGGTCGTGAACACGTTTTCCTGATATTCCAGTTGGTCGAACTCCGCGTAAGTGAAGCAGAAACTTTCGTCCTTGAAGTTGAACAGCGGCGTGTCGTACGAAGAGTTGTACACCGGCCGGCGTGCCTGGATTTGCAACTCGGCCGTATAAAAATTATCTTCTACTTGCGTTACGACAATGGTCATGCTGCAATCGATGCGTTCTATGGCCGAAAAAGTCATGTTGGTCCACTTCCGGTTGTTCATGTATTCGTTGATGGTTTGTTGCAAGGTATTGAAAACCTGTTTGTTCGTACCTTGTATTTGGTCGGAGTTGATTTGTACGTTACAGTTCAGTTCTTGCGCGCCGAGTTGGCAAACCAGCAACATGCAACATATCGTCAGGAATATTTTTCTCATTGTTTACAGAATTTGTGCTAATTGGTCGATAATATCTTCCGCCACTTGCTTTTTGTCTTTTAAATCAAACGCTTGTGAAGTCCCGTTATTGCGGAAAATGGTGATTTTATTGGTGTCATATCCAAAACCGGCTTGTGCGTCACGCAGGGAATTCAGCACGATGAAATCGAAATTTTTGCGCTTCATTTTTTCTTGTGCGTGCGTGCTTTCGTGTTCGGTTTCCAGGGCGAAGCCGATGAGGAACTGCCGGCCGCTCTTTTGCTTGCCCAATGCGGCGGCAATGTCTTGCGTGGGTTGCAGTGTGATGGTCAGGGCATCCGCTCCGCGCTTGACTTTCTGCTCGGCCCTGCTTTCCGGCCGGAAATCGGCGACTGCGGCGCACAGAATGGCACCATCGTGCATGGCAAACTGTTCGGTGGCAGCCCGATACATCTCGTCTGCCGATTCCACATCGATGCGTTTTATGTTCGGATGAATTGTTTTCAGTTGTACGGGGCCGGCTATCAGCGTGACTTCTGCACCGCGTTCTGCACAAGTCTCAGCCAGTGCAAAGCCCATTTTGCCGCTCGAATAGTTGCCGATGAAACGGACCGGGTCTATTTTTTCATAAGTCGGGCCGGACGTAATCATGACTTTCCGGCCGGACAAGTCCTTGGGGCGGAAAAAGTCCTTGATTGTGCGTGCTATTTCCGCCGGTTCTTCCATGCGGCCTTTCCCGATACTTCCGCAAGCCAGTTCGCCTTCGCGGGGTTCAATGAACCGGACACCGAATGTGGCAAGTTTTTGCAGATTCGCCTGTACGGCAGGGTGGGCGTACATGTGGGTGTTCATGGCCGGTGCCACGAATACGGGTTTGTGAAACGCCAGGAAAACCGTGCTCAGCGCATCGTCAGCTATGCCGTTGGCGAATTTGCCGATAATATCGGCAGAAGCCGGAGCAACAACCAGGCAATCAGCCCAATCGGCCAGCGTGATATGTGCCGTGCTGTACTGTTCTACGGGTGCGAACATGTCCGAATAGACCTTGTTTTGCGACAGGGTTTCCAGCGTGAGCGGCGTGACGAATTGCAGTGCGTTTTGCGTGCACACGGTTTTGACGGTTGCGCCCTGTTTCCTGAACAGTCGGATAAGTTCCGGCGTCTTATAGGCGGCAATGCCGCCGGATATGCCAAGCAGGATGTTCATGTTTTTCTGTTTTTGTGCCTGAATCGGCCTTATGCGTGCAAAGGTACAAAAAAAGGATAAAGAATGAAATGTCCTTTATCCTTTTAGGTCAATGCAACAACCGGGATGATTATTTCATTTTTTCTTTTTCCTTGGCCGGATTACGGTAGAAAATCTTGTTGTCGATAAATTCTTTGGTGGCAAGCAAGGTAGGTTTCGGCAATTTTTCATAGTAACGCGAAACTTCTATTTGTTCCTTGTTTTCAAAAACTTCTTCGATATTGTCGTTGGAGGTCGTGAATTCCTGCAACTTGTCTTCCAGTTCCTTTTTCAGGTCCGCGCTGATCTGATTGGCGCGCTTGGCAATAATGGCTACAGTTTCGTACACATTGCCGACTTCTTCACACAATTTGTTCATGTCCAGGGTCTGTGTGTTGGTCGGGGCATTTAATCTTTTGTAATCCATAGTTTTATACGTAATTTATGTTTTTATTTTTTCTGTAAGTTGGCAAATATGCGTTCGGCATTTTTGCGGTATTTTCCTTCCGGAAATTCGCCTATGTAGCTGTAATATTCGTCGATTGTTTCCTGCCTGCGTTCTTCTTTTTTCTCGTCCACGCTCAACAATGTCTGTTGATATTTTGAGTTCAGCATGATGAAACTGAATTCTTCGCGGTACTGGTTTGTCGGGTAGTTTCTCAGCGCATTTTGCGACACGATTTTTGCAGATTCATAGTTGTCGCCTAAATAAGTTCCCAAATTGTAATATAGCCGTGCATTCAGCAGTTCCTTGTAAGCCAGCTTGTTGGCCAATTCTTCCAATAATCTGTTGGCATCCTGCACAAAACTGCTTTCCGGATAAATGTCGATAAATTCCTGCAAGGCTTCGATGGCGTTGCGGGTGGCAGTCTGGTCCAAACGCGCGTCGGGCGAATCCAGATAGTAGCAATATCCGACCATGTACTTGGCTTCAATTACGTAACGCCCTTTCGGGTATGTCCTTACGTATGTTTTGTAATACTCGCTGGCCGAATAATAGTCTTTTTGTCCCATGTAGCAGCGGCACAAGTAGAACAGGATTTCTTCCGAACGTTCCGTGCCTTTGTAGTAGGTCGATATGTCGTCAAACAATGTCTGGGCACGCATATAGTCTTTCTGCTCGAAGTAAGCCACGGCCTTTTCGTATTTCAGTTCGGGGTCGTTGCTTTTGAGCAGTTTCTGGTAATCGCTGCACGATACAGCCACAAGGGCCATCAGGATAATATATAAAAACTTGCGTCCCATATTTGGTTTTTGGCCTGCAAAGGTAGTCATTTTCTGTTGTAAAGCAAGTGTTTATCCGTTTTTTATTTTACTTTATGACTTCTAAAAAATCGTATGGCCGCTTTTTTCGTTTTGTTTTTCCCGTTAGCTTGCGACGCTTATTTCATGTATTTTTCAAATCCGGGCGTGTGTATGGTTCGCATTTTGCCTTGTTCGTCCGCATAAATCAGAAAACATTCCGTGTCGGGCAGGCGGCTGATAAGTGCGAACGCTTCGTCTTTACCTAACACCATGCAGGCGGTGGCAAGTGCGTCGGCGCGCATGCACGACGTAGCTATAATGGTGGCGCTCAGCAGGCTGTGTGTTACCGGATAACCCGTGCGCGGGTCAATGGTGTGTGCGTATTTTTTGCCGTCCTGGTAATAGAATTGCCGGTAGTTGCCAGAGGTGGCCATGCAGGCATCTTCTATGTGGATGACGGTCTCTATTTCACTGATGGTGTTGGTCGGGTCATCGATGGGCTTGTTGATGCCGACACGCCACGGTTTGCCTTCCGGGTTCTTTCCGTGCGCGACGATTTCGCCGCCAATATCCACCAAATAATTCGCGCAACCGTTGGCAGCCAGGAATTCGCCGACAACATCGCAGCCGTAACCTTTGGCTATGGCGCTTGCATCCAGCATAATGCGCGGATCATTCTTGACAATATGGTGGCGTTCCATATACAGCCGCCAATGCCCGGTGAACTGCAACAAACTGTCTATGCGTTCGGGCGTGATAGCCGCTTTTTCCGAAAAGCCGAATCCCCACGCATTGACTAATGGCGCCACGGTTATGTCGAATGCGCCGTGTGTCAGTTCCGACACGCTTTTGGCTTGCGCGTACATGCGCTCGAAATAAGGATCGAGCGTGACGGTGTCATTGCGGTTCACGCGCGAAATGATTGATTGAGGATCGTAAACCGACAGTGAATGGTTGAACACTGCCAGGACGCTGTCAATGCCGTTTTGCAAATCAAGGTTGTCGGTTTGCGAATACTGTATGTTGTAATAAGTTCCGAAGACTTGTCCATGGTTCTGGATATAGGGTACGGTTTCCTTTTTGTTGTTCGGGTAAAAAATCAGGAAAAACAAGGCGACAAGAATAAGCGCCAAGGTAATCAAACGGCGTTGTTTCATAATTAATATTTTGTCGCAAAGGTACGAAAAAAAGTCGGTTTGGTATAGCCTGGAATTGTAGGTAAAAAACCAGCCGAATATATTGTAAAAATACATTCGGCTGATTCCTAAATTTATTTGTAAAGTGATATGTTCCTTCTTTTTCTGTTTTTAGAAGTAGAACATCATATACAGTTTTCCTCCCAAGTTCTCAGTTCCGAAACTGAAAGCAGTGTTTCCCGGGCTGACTAATTCCGTACGTGTTTCCACTTGGTCTGTAGATTGGTTATAACCTTCTTGTGTCTGATAGCATTGCCGGCCAAACTCTCCCAGCGCATAGAGCGATACTTCACCACCTATCGACAAGTGAGAAGCCAAGAAAATTTCTACACCAGTATGTATGCCTAAACCGACATATTGAGTATTCTTATCATGATAACGTCCGGTAACGTAGGTCTTTGTCCAGTAGCCCACATCCTCGGGAGTTCCTAAATCGGTACGGCTTGGTGTCTGGTTAATGTTAGTAATGGCATTGCCATATTCGTAGATGTTTTTCTGCGCGGCAAATCCGTAAATCAATTCAGCGCCGGCATAACCCTGGATGCGGTTATATCCACGTCTGTATTCAGCTCCTAAAGCAATGGAACCTCCTGACTGTCTGATCCGTTCAGTGTCAATCACTTTAGCCTCGGATAGCGGATTCAAAGCAATTGCGGCATCGTCTGGCTTATAAAACCGGTTCACGTTTGTCTTGGCAAGGATGCCTATGTTTGCCCTCAGTGCGATATTGTCAGTCAGCATATATTTCCCCATGATGGAAACAGTCGGGTTTAAAATACTGAGGTCTTCTATCGTGCTATTTCCACCGAATTGGTCATAACTGGCACCGGCATCACTGAAAAAGTGTCCTGCGTAGTCGAGCAGTGGTACCAAATCTATTCCTAATCCGATATCCCCCGCTTTCGGGAGTACTACGGATTTCTTACTCTTGACTTCATCTTGGGCAAAGATGCCTGCCGACAAAGCCAGCAACAGCATCAATGCAGATATTTTCGCTTTTTTCATAATGCAAATAGTATAAAAGGATTAATACGTCCATCCCATGGGATTATTTTTCTTGTATAGGGGTATACCATCTTCGTCTTCGTCCACATCGGGGTTGCCAATGCCTCGGATGATGCTGTAATCCTCAGGAGTAAACTCTTGCTGGATGGTAGCGATTTTCAATGCAATGAACTTGTTGTTGGAGCTTGCTGCTTGAACGGGACTTTTTTGCTCTGAATATACTCCAGATAGTTTTTGATTAAGCCATGTGGAAGAACCAGCTTCTTGGAAATAATGTTTGAAAGCTTTTTCTGAATCTGCCGCAGCATAACTGGCTTCAACTTTAGCTGTTACTTCAACATCTGAATATTCCCAAACTTCGTAGAATAGAGCTGTCAAACTATATTCTCCATTGCCGTCGGTTGTCAGATTGTATATGATGTCAGGTTGCTTTTTGTCAGGATCAGTACCAGATAATGTTATTTTGATTTGGGAGTTGGCACTTACTATTTCATCTTGTACATACGTTTCAACACCAGCGGTTTCTTTGCGGACTTCTCCCATGTAAACGACTTTACCTTTAATGTTGATAGACTGGTTGCGTTTGGGTTGGTCTTCTGTGGTAGTCGGCTTAATTTCAATATTTGCAACTTCTATATCGCCAGGTTCAACAGAAAATTTATCTCCATCTATAAAATCCAAAACATTAAACAATACGTTATCAGAAGTGGTTACAGTCCCATCATTGTTCAGTGTACCATGGGAAGCATAGAAAGGTAATGCATCTATCGTTGCTTCTACCCCTTTTGAAGTAACAGGAAATGTAATGGAATAGTTACCATTGGCATCTGTGGTTGCCGTAAATAATTTTTTCCCATCCGAACCGCTCTTATAGTCACCGTATGGAATTTTGACGGTAATGGTAATGCCACTGGCCGGTGCCATGTTGGCACCATCAAGAATTGCATCTTCTTCCTGACGGGCACCTTGATCGTACATAACTCTTCCTTGGATGGTAGCGCGTCCTTCAATGACATCTAAAGTCATTTCAGATTGCTCTTCGCGGCAACCTGTCCATAGGCACAAAACAGCTGCCATTGCAGCTCCTAAAAAAAACTTTGTCTTTTTCATAAGTAATAAAAATTAGTTAGTAAAAATAAGTTGTTTGTTTCCTCGAGAAGAAACATGTTAGCAAATGTATTGTTTTTTTATAGAAACTCAAAATAAAAGTCCGAATTTTTTTAATATAAAATATATGTACTCTTGGTTCTTTGTAATGTCCTGTGGATTAATGTGTTAAATTTTATTTGAAACTGTTTGCTCGGTTGCGTTAAAAAGCTGGCTGGGGAATATTACGGGTTTTTGTACAATTTTTTTATGGAATCGACAGGAAGTTTATGCTAAAAACAACATGGTTTTTCCCGGGTTTTAGTGAAGTTTGCCGTATCTTTGCAGAGTGTTTTAAACCATTGTCGCATTTATTTGTCTAAAAAAACTGTTTTGTTTGTAGATAATGAGAAAATTTTTGGTTGCAATTTTGGTCTTATTGGGTTGCCGCGCTTATGCACAGCATAAAATCCAGTCGCAGGTGGTGGGTGCCGCAAACGGCGAATTGATAGAGATGGCTACTGTGCGCTTGCTGAATCCGCGCGATTCCGCTTTGGTCAAGGGTGTGCAAACCGACCAGCGCGGCTTTTTTACGTTGGACAAGGTGGAAAACGGGAATTATATCCTGATAGTCAGTTTTGTGGGATATAAGAACGAGACGCGCAATATCGTTATGCGTGATAAAAACCTGTTTTTGAAAACTTTTTATTTGGAAGAAGATGTCGCCCTGCTTGGAGAGGTGGAAGTGAAGGGTACGGCGGCACAGATGGTTGTGCGCGGAGATACGACGGAATACAATGCGGCAGCGTTCAAGACTGCCGAAAATGCGGTGGTAGAGGAGCTGCTGAAAAAAATGCCGGGTGTGGAGGTGGATGCCGATGGCAAAATCACCGTGAACGGGGAGGAAATTACCAAGGTCCGTGTGGATGGCAAAAAATTCTTTGATGATGATCCGCAAATGGCCACCAAGAATATTCCTGCAGAAATGATAGACAAGGTGCAGGTATTGGATGAAAAGTCGGAAATGGCAAAACTGACCGGATTTGAAGATGATGAAACGGAACGGATCATTAACCTGACCTTGAAGCCGAACCGTAAAAAAGGAATTTTCGGCAATTTTACAGGTGGAGGAGGTTTGGATGTGGTAAAAGGAGATGACGATGTGTATGATCCTCGCTATAACGCGAATGTATTTCTGAACATGATGCTTAATGAATCACAGACGAGCATTATCGGTGGCGCCAACAATACCAACCAGTCGCGGAGCGGCCGCGGACGTTCCAATATCAATGCGGGCAGTGGAATTACGAGCACGCAGAACTTGGGTATCAATACTTTTGTAGAACCCAATAAGCAGTTGAAGATAGGAGGTGATGCAACGGCCAATCATTCAGCAAATCTGACATTGAGCAATCAGGAAAAAATAACATATTCCGATGAGCAGGATTTTACAAACCATGACAACAGCCGGCGTGAGTCCAACAATTATGATGTGAATGTCCGTTTGGAAATGGAATGGAAAATAGATTCCATGAACACCATAATTGTGCAGCCGAATATATCGTATACGAATTCGATGCTGAACTCCGGAAACGAGTATACATATTTTTCACAAGCAGACAGTGTCAGCTGGGGAAATTCCGAAAATTTGTCCCAACAGACGAATATTAAAGGAGGCGGGCGGATAATTTATAACCATAAGTTCAAAAAGACGGGGCGTACTTTGACCGGACACATGGATGTGAATGTGTCAGACGACAGAACGGATGGAATGAATTATTCCGAAAAAAATATCCGTGAAAACAACACGAAGGAAATTATCGACCAGCAGGTTTGTCAGAAATCCAACTCATTCCGCTATGATATTCGGGTTTCCTATGTGGAGCCATTGTTCGGCAACAAACACTTTCTGGAAATAGCGGCGGCAATGAACAACAATAACCGCAAGTCAGAGAAACTGCAATACAGCAGGGATGCAGCAGGCAACTACACACAGTTTGATTCTGTCTACAGCAATAACTTCATCAGCCGTTTTTTCAGCGAGACGCTGGAGTTGAACTATCGGCTGAAGGACAAAACCTATGACTTGATGATTGGAGTAAAAGCTAATCCATCCCAAACCTACAGTTATACAACTTATGGAAATGCAGACCGGCGTGATGTGGTGAATGAAGTGTGGAACTTCTCACCGACAGCTAATTTTAAATACAGTTTTGGAAAAAAGGAATTTCTCCGCATTGTGTACAGGGGAATGACAAGCCAGCCTACGTTGGAGCAAATGGAACCATCCAAGAACAATTCGGATCCGATGAATGAGCGGGTCGGAAATCTGAATCTGAAGCCGGCTTTCAACCAGTCATTACGCTTTATGTATTCCAAATTTAACCAGGAACGTTTTTCATCGTTCAGTGCCGGCATTTTCGGACAACTGACCAAAGATGCATTGGTGAGCAACAACATATATGATGAAACAGGTAAAAAGTATTATCAGACAGTTAACGCGGTTGACATGCCGTTCTCGGTTAGTGCGCATGTCATGTACAACACACCGTTAGTCCAGAAACGCCTGCACTTTAATACGCGTACTTCTGTCTCTTTTAATCGCAGAGTAGGTTATTCCCTGATGGGAATGTCATCCGGAATGTCGGAAACGACAGAGTTGCCGCTCGGAGAACTGAGTCGGAACAACAATCTGGGGGCAAACGAGTTTTTGTCACTTACATTCACACATGATATTGTGGAAATCGGAATACAGGGAAAATTTACATACTCACGTACGCAAAATAATTTGAGCGCACAAGGAATAACGCATGTGTACGACTGGAATACAACAGGAAATCTGACCTTGCATTTGCCCTGGCAACTTACATTGGCCTCCGATGTGGGTTATACGGCACGTTATGGCTATAGTTTGTCGGATGTCAACGAACTGATCTGGAATGCATCGCTGGATAAAACCTTGCTGAAGAACAGGGCAACACTTTCGTTGAAAGCTTATGATATGTTGAACCAGCGGAAAAATATCCGGGAAACCGTCGGTGACAATTATGTGCAGTATTCAACTTACAATACATTGCCTACATACGTCATCCTCAGTTTTACCTACAAGCTGAACAAAATGGGTGATACAAAAATGCGTGATGGCGGCAGGCCTCACCCGGCAGGACCGGGAATGCCTGGCGCACCTCCTCCACCGCCACCGTTGTGATAAACAGTGGAATACATGGCAGGAACTTGTCTGCTTTTTCAGGGTAGGAAGCGGCGCCGGTATTACAAAAAAAGAGGGAAAATAAAGTCTTTCCCTCTTTCTTTTTCTATGTCAGAAACCGCTGTATAGCAAAGTGATACGCATTGGTGATGCCTGGTTGGTACCACTCCTGACGGCAGTGCCGTTTAGCAGATAGTTATGAGTCACGGATGTAATTACAGTTGTTCCGGATGATGTGGTGGTTGTTCCGGATGGAGTTACAGGAATAAGCAGCATATTCAGTGTATCTGCCATTAGGCCGGCATCTTTGCGTATCTCTTTGGTGATAATGTCTGAAATATCGTATGAGTAGTACAAAACATTGTCACCGTTGCTGTTTTGTGTGGTTGTCAACGATGCGGCTATGGCACAGGTGTCAGACAGCAGGCCGCCTTCCATAAAGAAGTTGTCGAAAGCAGATTCTTTTATCAGCATCATGTAGGAAGGAGACTGCAGCCAGGTGAGGGCATTTCCCGCATCATAGTCTTGATAGCCGGCGACCTCTACTTTTATGGTTGCAGCATTCAAATAGACACGGCGGTCGCCCATGTTGGCTTCAATGGAGTCACGCAATTTGCGCATTGGCAGGGATACCGTTGTATAAATATTGGCAGGTGAGACAATGTAGTTTACACTGTCGGTTGCCTGCAGGTTGTTTTCTCGTCCGCTGTGTTCGAACCTGTTTATTTGTCTTACTTCCGAATTTGCATAATAACCTTTGGTTGCATTCACCGTGGTGTCCCGTCCGTTGATGCTGTAAGTAAAGTGATAGTACAGCATCATGTCTATTTGTGTGATGTGTAACATGGCTGATGTGCCGAAATCAGTGGTAATGTAAAGTCCTTTAAAGAAATCGGTAAAGGCATCCTGGGATGTATATGTACCCTCGGGAAAGTTGAAGAACCGTTCCGCTATTTCCTTGCGTGCTGTTTCGTTCGGTTCAAGTCCATCGTCGCCCAGCATGAACGAAATGTATGGGTAGTAGCTTCCGGATGAACTGTAATATACCGAATCGGTAGGAATGCCGGGGGCTATGATGCGTCTTCCAAGCAGAATGGATTTGTCACAGTAATCTTCCACTTTCAGGTTGGAATAGTAACGGGAAGAGTAGCTGAACGTACCTTTGTTCATTTCATATAACTTTATTTCCATAGGGGCATTGCCGTCACCGAACCATGTAGAATAATACAAAACTACTTCCATTGAGTCCGCTACGGAGTTTTCAGGAAAAACAAAGTCCTCGGGACATGCCAATTGAGCGAATATTTCACCTTTGGTTGTCCCGAATTTCGGGTCATGATAGATTCCCAACAGGAAAGAGTCCTGTCTTGCACAGATGGAATCAGCCAGAAGATTGTTTGTAGCCAGATGAAATGTGTCTGCATGGAGCAGGATCAGGTCATCAGACGGTTGTATGTTTTTGCCTGTTGTGACAATGTTGTCATCGCATGCTGAGAGCAGCAGACTAATCAATGCAATGACTGAAAATAGATGCAGGTATTTCATGCTGGATGGAAATTTAGAAAAATGACTGATAAAAGTCCATGTATTCTTGTCCGGGTTGTTCTTTCTCCACATAATGCATAAAAGGCAACTTCTTCTGGTTTACGTAAGCTTCCAGGTTGGGATTTATCTGGGGGCTGGCTTGTATGATGGCATCGGAATGATTGATGGCCAGCTTTGTAAGCATCTCAAAGTCGACCGGTTTGTCTTTGATGAATTCAACATCGGATTTTTCTATGCCATCAATCCACAGGGAATCGGCAAAGGTTTTGCGGAATGGCACTTTGAAATGGTCATCGAATATGGAATACACGATTTTTGCATCTTTGAAGAATGGGTCATCGTTGTACCCTTTTCTGATATACAAGGGAGCCAAAGCGCTCAGCCAACCCTGACAATGGATTATGTCCGGAGTCCAGCGGAGTTTCTTGACGGTTTCCAGAACGCCGCGCGCATAAAAAATGGTGCGCTCATCATTGTCTTCGTAATCATTGCCATTGTCATCTACTAATGCAGGACGTCTTCTGAAATAGTCTTCATTGTCAATGAAATATACTTGCATGCGCACGGACTGGATGGATGCAACCTTGATGATGAGCGGGTGGTCTGTGTCATCTATTATCAGATTCATTCCCGACAGCCGGATTACTTCATGCAGCTGGTTCCGGCGTTCATTTACTTCGCCATACTTGGGCATGAATGTCCGTGTATCGCAACCGGCTTCCTGGGCAAGTTGCGGTAACTTGCGTCCAAGCATGGAGGCGGGAGTTTCTTCTACATAAGGATAAATTTCCTGGGAGATATACAGGATTTTGGAAATTTTTTTCATACCGAATCCGATAAAATTTGGTTTCACGGCACAAAGATATAAAAAAAAAACGGGATAAAAACAAGACTGAAAGGTTATTTAAGGGTTGTGAACAAGATGGCGTGGCTTGTTTGTGAGAGTAGGCGGTTGTTTGGAATGCCTTATTTGCAACTGGTTGCTGCGGTTTTGTTGTTTGTCTGCAAAACAGAAAAAACGATTTGCAACGGTGGCAAATCGTTTCGGAAGCAACGGAATTTTCTGTATTTTAATGTATGGTTACCATGGTTGCGCCAAAGCCATATTCCTTGAACGATGCATCCTGGAATGTGTAGTGCGGGTAACGTTTTTTCAGTGCCTGTTCTATTTCCTTGCGAAGGACGCCCTCGCCTTTGCCATGAATAAACACGATTTTCTTTCCTTTGAAGCGTGCGTTCTCGGCCAGTGTCTTGTGGAAAACGTCCATTTGGTAGGCCAGTATGTCGGCATTGCTCATGCCGGCAGTTGTGTCCAGCAGCTGGTTTATGTGCAAATCCACTTCCAGCATGTTGTTTGAGGCGGGTTTGGGTTGTGGATGTTTTTTGCGGATAGGTTGCTCTTTTTGTATCATTGCTTCCCGGATTTCTGCTCCGGAAATCTGTTCCATTCGCATGTCGTTTCTCCGGCTTTGGAGGTCTATCAGCATGGCCGGCTCGTCAAAATAGTCGCTTTCCGTAAAACAGTGCAGTTTGTAGAACTTGACCAGATCGAGTTTCAGGTCAAGGTCTAGTACGGCTTGACTTGGGTAGGCCTTGTTCTTTTTGAAAAAGATGACCTGCATGCGCAGGTTTTCCCATGTGTTCAGTTCTGTTTTGGCGACATCGGCCAGTACATCTTGCATGTTCGGTTCGAGCCAACCGGCTGCCAGACTGTGGAATTTCCCATCTTGAATTGAAACCAGATTATATGCCAGATAGTAATTGCTGTCGTTGACCAAAACACATTCGTAGTTGGTTGTCTGCAGTGTTTTTATGTTTTCAGGAACAAAGGCAAGGAAAGTTTTCGGAATATCGCCATCTTTGGTTTCATGCACGGGCGTTTCCTGTATGTGTGCCGGTGTTTCTGCTGGTGGGTTGGCTTTTGCAGATGGCCGGATGTCGGTTTGCTTTTCCGTTTCCGCTTCGCGGTTGGGGAAATTATTGTGCTTGATATTGTTTACAACCACGCATTCCTGGGGCAAGACGGGAATTTCAAATCCATCTTCATCTTCAACATATACTAATTTAGCAGCAGTGTCTATTTTTACAATCTTGCCGCCTCCCACTGCATTGAGAAAGCGGACTGTATCTCCAATTTTCAGCATACGGTTGAATTTGTGGTTTTATTGCATGCAAAGGTACGCAGTTTTTGGGAATCTTTTCAACCTTGTAGCAAAAAACGTTTTTTTTTGTCGCAGATAAAAAATGCCTGTACGGTTATGAAGTGCCCCCCAAAAGTTGGACGGTTTAAACATTATCCGTTTTGGAAAAGAGTTCGGTATTGCACCGGACTCTT
>CALUNA010000007.1 GCA_944321895.1 uncultured Bacteroidales bacterium
AAAATTGGATATAGACCAACACCTTAACAAAGACCCAAACGATTACATGATAGTGGCACAAGCCATTTCCGACAAAATACCACTCATCAGTGCCGACAGGGATTTCACCCGATTCACTGATAGTGGACTGCAATTTATATTCAACCGACGTTGACCAAGGCTCACCCACCCGTGAGCCTTTCCTTTTCCCGCAAAAAACATGTTCTGCAACACATTTCCGCCCCTCACCCTTGCACGTTCCAAAAACTTTTCTCATCTTTGCCCCGTCAAACAAATTATTCAAGAGGCGCACAAGCCGCCGTCGTGTAACGGCTTTTTTTGTGCCCATACATAACATATAGTAAAACCTTATTATAAAGATAAGGCGTGCACGGACTGCCGGATTGGGAAACCACCGGGAACACCTCTTGAAGTTGTTTGACACCCGTCGCACGCCTTTTTCTTGTAACGTCAAAAACTTCAAGATTATGGAAACTTCAAGAATCCAAACCCGCAGCGGGCGCTTCAACCCCGAACAGCTCGCCCGCAAGTTCGAGCAGCTCGCACAGCAAATCCGCCAGGCCTCCACGCTGGTCGGCACAGTAGAAACAACACCTTACGGCAGCATGCTCTCATGCTCCAACGGGAGCACCGCCCTTACGCTGTCGGTGCAGAAAGGAGGTGAGCTATGAAAACGAACGTATCATTCGACAAGATGCAGACGCTCGCCAACCTGCTCGACACTGGCATTGACCTGAAAGACTCCACCATCAACGGACACATCAACGAACTTACCAAGTCGCTTGCCGACCTGGCCATCATACGCACCTACGACAGCATGGAAGATTTCCACAAGCTCATACAGGGCGTATCGGATTCCATCGCCTATGCGCTTATAGCGCTAAGGGAAATCCAGACCGAATACTTCCAGCTCGCAAAAGGCCAGCAATAGGCCAACCAACTCCCGCACTCCACTCCCGGAGCTGCGGGAGTTTTTCATCGCATGGCGAACATTTCTTCATGCTCCCGGGTGATGCCGTGCTTCTTCCAGAAGAAGCGTTTCACGCGCAGCATGTTGAGCACGTCTTCCATGTTGTAGAGCAAGGCGCGTGCACGCTTGCGGGGGTCGCGCCAGTCACGGTGCAGCGTCCAAATGTTGCTTTTGTATTCCATTGTCTGCCGGACTATGCCGGCTTTCTTTTCGAACGCCGCCAACTTGTAGCTCCTCGCGCAGGGCTCGATGTAGTGCATCACCTTCAAGAGGTTCACGCACCGGATGCGCCCGCGGATGGACAACCCGAAGCATTTCTCCAGCATGCCGATGTCGGGACCCCAAAAATAAATGGTTTCCACATTACGGAGCAGCTTCCTCACGTTGCCAGCATTCAAGGCAGCCCCATAGAGCTGCCCATGGTGCCGCAAGTCATACGCATACCCCAGCAAGTACATTTTTTGCGAAATGAACCATTCCGCGTCAATGTACAATTCCAATTTTTTCCGTACATTTGTAGGGCAATTCAACGGTACGGACAATGCCCTGTCGATTGATTTCTTGTCTGTTTTCATGTTTGACTGTTAATGAGAAGTTAAAAAAATAGGGTATTTCCAGGTTTGTAACCTGCACGATTTTTTTTGAAACCGACTTGTAACCGACTATATTACTTTGGTTTTGAATGGTTTACGTAATACTTGGTTGCAAGGTTACACGGTTACAAAAAAATCCGGCGTTTTATCTTCTTCGTTATTGCTTTTGTAGGCGGTGATTTGTTGGCACCGCCTTTTCTTTGATTAAAATTCGGGCGCATTTTCGAATATCTTCCGGGTCAGTTCAGGATCGGCGTGGTTGGCATACCTGGTAGTCATTGACAAATCGTGATGGTCGGCATGTTGCATGACTGTTAGCGGGTCAATGCCTGCTTTCAGCAAATTGTTGATACCCGTATCGCGCAAGCTGTAAAGTTGCATTTCCTGTGGTAAGTTCATTTTGTTTCTAAGTTTTTCCCAGTCCTGAGTAAACCGTGCGTGCCCACATTGTTTTTTGCCTGGAAGCAAATCGGATGAAAACAAATAAAAATCGGGTGGAAATTTTTCTATCCCTACCTCTTTCAGTTCTCGAATTATATCTGCCGTAATGGTCGCATGTCGTTCGTGGTGGTTTTTGGCATTATCGGCAGGAATCACGATGTATTTTCCCTCGATTGAAATATGTTTCAGTTGTATGGCTCTGATTTCTTTTGGCCTGATCAGTGAAGTGAAAACCAATTTACAGACCGTAAAGAATGGAGGATTATTTTCCAAAAGATATTGTGCAATGCGTTCACGCGTTTCATGTGGTATGAGTATGCGTTTCTTGGGCGGTTCCCGTTTGGTTTTGATATTTTCAAAAGGGTTTTCCTTGACGTAGCATTTCTGCACGGCCCATGCAAAAAGCGCACGACCCATTTTCAGTTGGTTGTTCCATGCGCGCGCTCCCACTTTGCGCTCATTGTAGAAATAATCCAGATAACGGATTGCCAATACCTTATTGAAAAGCGACGCATAAATCTGGGGAACGTTCTTGTCGCACCACTGTCCGAACAAGCGGCAAAAGGATTCATAGCTCCGCATGGTATTGGTGCGCAGCTCCCTTTTCTTTTCATTTACATACTCCTGCATTACAACGCCCAACGGCGTGTAGAGCCTTACATTTTCTTCTTGGAAAAAAGGCGACCAGCCGCCCGCCAGCTTCGCATTGATCGTGCAAATCATTCCATTGGCAAATGCTTTAAAATCTGACAGCCTGGTAAACCTGTTACGAATGCGGTTCAACTTAATTTGTTTGCGTACAAACTCCTGCATCTGCGGATGCAGCGCATAGTATTCGATAAGCCACCCTACCCCCGTGCGTTTCAAAATTGCCGGAGAATAGCTGTTCAGTCGGAAAGTCTGTAAATTGGGAAGTTGGCTTTTGGACATTTTTTTTTAGACATTACCGGCCATTCATCCGACAATGCCTAAAAAAATGATGCGATCTTGATGCGTTTTTTTTACGCGCATCAATCTAAACCATTGATTATAAACACTTGTGATTCCGGAGCGATTCGAACGCTCGACCCACGCCTTAGAAGGGCGTTGCTCTATCCAGCTGAGCTACGGAACCAGACCATGCCTGAAAAGCGGTGCAAAAATACGCTTTTTGAAAAAACTACGCAAACTTTTTCTGCAAATCCTGCTGAAACGTGCCGGCTGATCCGCCAAACCGGCATATCAGCCAACTATTCCGAAAACACAAAATCTAATTTTATTTGAACCTGTCATACCAAACTCAAAATGGCGTTAATCAGCAAAACCGAAATGTTAAAATCGGGCAAATCAAGTCTGATTTTAACACTTTCGGCATACGCTTTGAATAGTCCCCCGACAGTCAAAAAACATATTCTCAAATATACAACAGATATGAAAACGAATTATTTAAAAACCCTTGGACTTGTAGTCCTTGTAGCGGGCATAAGCGCAGGTACAACCTTGCTCACACAACGTTACACACAAAACCAGCAAACCGTGCAAACCACCATCAGTGATACAACCGGCATTCCGGCCGGATACGTCAAATTCGCATCCATCACGCCGGCCGGCGACACAGACTTCACTGTTGCTGCAGAATTGTCAGTAAATGCCGTGGTGCACATCAAAACCAAATATCCCGCACAAAAACAATATTATTCCGGCGACCCGTTCTTTGAATGGTTTTTCGGACGGCCACAATACGAGGAACGCGAGGTTCCACAACAACAAGGCTCCGGTTCCGGTGTCATTATTTCACAAGATGGCTACATCGTTACAAACAACCACGTGATTGAAAACTCGAACGACATCGAGGTCGTGCTGAACGACAAACGCAGTTTCAAGGCGGAATTGGTCGGGACTGACCCCAATACGGACATTGCCTTGCTGAAAATCGATGCGACAGGATTGCCGGTCATAGTATTTGGAAACTCTGACAACCTGAAAGTCGGCGAATGGGTATTGGCCGTCGGCAACCCGTTCAACCTGACTTCCACCGTAACCGCAGGTATTGTGTCGGCCAAAGCACGTAACATCAACATCATAAATGCAGAAATGAGCATAGAATCCTTTATCCAGACCGATGCGGCCGTCAATCCCGGCAATAGCGGCGGTGCGCTGGTCAATACGCGCGGCGAATTGGTGGGGATAAACACAGCAATTGCCTCACGTACGGGTTCATACAGTGGTTATTCGTTTGCCGTGCCGACAAGCATCGTGCAAAAAGTCGTGGCCGACATCAAACAATACGGAACCGTACAACGTGCCGTACTGGGCGTGCAGATACAGAATATCACTGACGAATTGGCCAAAGAGAAAAATCTGGCAACTCTGGACGGTGTTTATGTGAACGACGTAGTTGAAATGAGTTCCGCAGCCGTAGCCGGCATAAAAAAAGGCGACATTATCACAAAGATAAACAGCACGCCTGTAAAATCGGCCTCCGAGCTGCAAGAACAAATCGGACGGTACAGACCCGGTGACAAAGTGCAAGTAGAACTGATACGCGACAAAAAGACACAAACCCTGGAAGCCATCCTGAAAAACAGACAAGGCACAACAGAAGTAGTCAAAGGCAACAGTGACATTGACGTGCTCGGCGTAAAATTCGGAGAAATCAGCGAAAAGACCAGACGCTCCCTGGGCATTTCATACGGCCTGCAAGTCAAGGAACTGCAAAAAGGGAAGATGCAAACTGCCGGTGTAAAACAAAACTTCATTATTCTGAAAGTAAACAATATGCCCATACGCTCGGAAAAAGACATGGAATCCGTTTTCAATGCAGCACAGCAAAACAGCGAACGGGAAAAAGTCTTGTTCATTGCCGGAGTATATCCAAACGGACAAGTTGCCTATTACGCTGTTAATTTGTCCGAATAATACTTGAATAAACTTATTTTCAACTTTCCGGAGAACTTTTCTGCCTGTTTGTTTGTTATATGGCAAATATTCTCCGGAATAGTTTTGTATAGTTTTTTAAGGTAGATTTTTCATTTTGACAAACGAAAAAAAACAGCTACTTTTGCAGCCCCAAAAATCAGATTGTAATGAGACAGCTAAAAATCACAAAATCAATCACAAACAGAGAAAGTGCATCCCTTGACAAGTATTTGCAGGAAATTGGACGTGAAGAACTGATAACCGTAGAGGAAGAGGTCGAGCTTGCGCAACGTATCCGCAACGGTGACCGCGCAGCCCTGGAAAAACTGACACGCGCCAACTTGCGTTTCGTCGTTTCCGTGGCCAAGCAATACCAGAACCAGGGGTTGAGCCTTCCAGACTTGATTAATGAAGGTAATCTGGGACTGATCAAGGCAGCCGAGAAATTTGATGAAACCCGTGGATTCAAATTTATCTCGTATGCCGTGTGGTGGATACGGCAATCTATCCTGCAGGCCTTGGCCGAACAATCGCGTATCGTACGCTTGCCGCTAAATCAGGTCGGGTCACTGAACAAAATCAACAAAGCTTTCTCCAAATTCGAACAGGAAAACGAACGCAAACCTTCCGCCGAAGAACTGGCCGAAGAGTTGGACATCCCGGTCGATAAAATTGCAGACACCCTGAAAATGTCGGGACGCCACATATCAGTAGATGCACCGTTCGTGGAAGGCGAAGACAACTGTCTGATAGATGTAATGGTCAACGAAGATGCTCCGAATGCCGACCGAGGACTAATCAACGAATCACTTGCAAAAGAAATAGATCGCGCATTAAGCACCCTGTCAGAACGTGAAAGCGACATCGTAAAGAAATTCTTCGGATTGGGCGTGCCGGAAATGACACTCGAAGAAATCGGCGACGAATTCGGGCTGACACGTGAGCGTGTGCGCCAAATCAAGGAAAAAGCCATACGCAGATTGCGCAACAATTCGCGTTGCAAACTGCTGAAAAGCTATCTGGGATAATCAGAACCAGACTACAATAACAAAAAAAACGTGAAATATTTCACGTTTTTTTTTGTTATCCAACCGTCTGTGTTCAATCAGTATACTCGATAATCATCCCGGTAGCCGTGTAACGCACCTGCATGTAAAACACATAAAAACACATTATGTGCGACTTCACATTGATATTCACAATTGTCTGTGAACCAGTCAGGTTAGCGTTCTTGAACATCTCGGCAACCGCATTTTCCCGAGCCGCCTTGGAGGACAAGCCACCAATACCCAAAACATACTGAGCCGTTGTCTCTCCCGAAACAGTTCCCAATATCCGGAAATTATTCTGGGACAACAACACTTGTGTTTGCGAAACATTATGGTTCATAACCGGATAATACGATATGCCACAACCCACAAACAAAAACAAACAGAAAGCAACAAGTGCGAATTTTGCAAATTTCTTTTTCATGTCTACTTAGATTTTAATTTTTGTTCCGCCAAAAATAGCACATATCTTTCAAGCAAACAAATAAAAACATCTAACAAATTTCCAGAATTTCCCACTTTGGCAAAAAAACTCGCGGTTATCTCCCGACAACCGCAAGAACATCGCAGCGGACATCAACATAACAATTGAGCCACTACACTATTTATCCATAATTTTACAAAAAAGATTTCAGTTTTTATTGTTTTTTTTCAAAATTCCATCATGCTCTTGATGACTGATAAATTGGATTTATATATTAATTTCTTCTTTATTCCATGATGCCCCATGCAATAGGAATATTACGTACTTGCATTGGTTCTACATCAGACATGTTACTACCTACATAATCGTTAGAATTTTGGATATAAAATTCTAACATCACTACTTCTAATTGGGCCAAGGAAGTTGGAACACTCGTAAACACGAACTGATATTGAACAGGGACACCAGCAACAAGATTTTTTGGATAACCATCTCCAGCCTCCTTGCCCTTATACTCATTCCCTTTGCTGTCATAAGCTTTTTCACCAGAATATTGTCCTAAATCACACCTACATCCATTCGATTTTGCCGTAACAGCAATTGTAAGAATGACGCTGCCAGTAGAAGGGTCGCCCACACAAGATTGAATGGAAAAATCAGCCAACTGCTTTGCTCTAATATCTACAGCAACAAATGTCTCATTACTCATATTAATGCCTGTCGTGCTTTCACCCACACGGCGCAAGAAATTGCCGAATTTTGATTCTTTCTTTTCCTTCTTTTCCTTCTTGGGTTTCCCTGCATCGTCAGTACCTGCATCATCCTGTGCAAAAACAGGTGCTAAAAATGCACAACTCAACATCACTAAAATAAGTTTCTTCATAAATATTTGATTTTTAATAATTATCCTACTCACTTAAAGGCTTTTCGGCATACTCCTATGATATTTTCACCACTAATAACAAGTTCTTTTGTTACAAAAGCAAAATTATAACATAATCGTTTAACAGACACTCTTTTAGTGTATCTTATACATTGACACTTTTGTAGCCAAATAATTGACATCAAGGCCTGTTTCTCAAGGATTCGGAAAAGTATTGGAAAAAATCATGGTTTAAAATCCGTGAAATACGGCTGAGCAACTCGGTGTCTATATATTCCTTGCTGAATATTTTATAAACATTGGCACGGCTGCACGACAATTTACGGGCAAACCACGTAACGCTCCGACCTTCCGCCTTCAACTGTTCCCGGATTAATTCTCCTATCGGTTTCATTGGCAAAAATTATTTCTTACCGTCCCGCATAAGAAATTTACAAACAAAAAGCGTGGGACTGCAATGCCATGTCTAATTTGGAAGGCCCTAGGAAAACCTGTACTTACAACATGGATATAGCAGCCCACGCACAACGCATGGGAAACCACTATGCCATCTTCGTAAGTACTTTGAGGAATTTCCTAGGTTCTCCAAATTACAAGAATAGCATAACGCTCTTTTATATGTCCGGATTTGAGATTCCCTCAATCCGCTGCAAAACTAATAAAAAAATAGCAACAACAACCGATACGGTATGCCCATACCGCAAAATTCAAAACCACATTACAAAATAGTTTCAGTAATCTGCCAAAAAAACGTATCTTCGCAGACAAATTGTAAAATGGACATTTTATGAAAAAATTCGGAGGTGTTGAATGCGACATAACGGACTACAAACATGCGGCCGTGGTTTTCCTGCCTGTACCATACGATGGGACAAGCACATGGATAAAAGGCGCAGACAAAGGGCCGGAAGCCTTGCTGGATGCCTCGGCCAATATGGAATTTTACGACATAGAAACCGATAGCGAAGTTTTCCGGAAAGGTTTCCATACGGCAGAACCTGTCACGGAGGCCTCATCGCCTGAAGCGATGTCCCAGGCAGTAGAACAACGCATGAGACAACTATTGGACGACGGCAAATTCCCCGTACTATTAGGTGGCGAACATTCGGTCAGCATTGGTGCCATACGCGCCGTGGCGAAGCATTACCAGGAATTCAGCGTGCTGCAACTCGATGCCCACTCCGACATGCGCGATGAATATGAAGGTTCATCGCATAACCACGCCTGCATCATGGCGCGCGCCAGGGAAGTTGCCACCAACTGCACGCAGGTCGGCATACGCAGTTCAAGCACCGAGGAGCGGCACAACATTGACCCGAAACGCATTTTTCACGCATACAAGATAAAAAAATCCTCTACATGGATGCAGGAAGCCGCAGCACAATTGTGCAAGAATGTATATCTGACAATCGACCTTGATGTGCTCGACCCGGCCTACATGCCGGCCACCGGCACGCCCGAACCCGACGGCCTTTCCTACCGCGACATACTGGATTTTGTGGCGGAAGTGCTGAAAAACCACCGCTTGGTGGGACTCGATGTCGTGGAATTGTGCCCCATGCAAGGTAACCGCGCACCCGATTTTCTGGCAGCACGGCTTATTTACCAGATTCTAAGTATGAAATATCAATCAGAAAAATAACAACGAGTCCGCAGGGTCCTCATAATTGTACCTTGCACTATTAACACTTCATTTTTCATGTGTAAAGTTTTGATTATCGGTGCGGGCGGTGTAGGAACCGTTGTTGCACACAAAGTTGCCAAAAACGAGGTTTTCACGGACATTATGCTGGCCAGCCGCACACAGTCGAAATGCGACGAGATAGCCAGGGCAATTGGCGGAAGCCGGATAAAAACCGCCCGTGTGGATGCTGACAGCGTAAGCGAGCTGGTTGACCTGATGCGCTCGTTCAAACCGGACATTGTCATCAACGTGGCATTGCCCTACCAGGATTTGACCATCATGGATGCCTGCCTGGAATGCGGCGTGAACTATCTGGACACAGCCAACTACGAGCCGAAAGACGAAGCCCATTTTGAATATAGCTGGCAATGGGCATACCAGGACCGTTTCAAGGAAAAAGGACTGACAGCCATTCTGGGTTGCGGTTTCGATCCGGGCGTATCGGCCATATTCACGGCATACGCGGCCAAGCACCATTTCGATGAAATCCATTACCTGGACATTGTGGACTGCAACGCAGGAAACCACGGAATGGCCTTTGCGACCAACTTCAATCCGGAAATCAATATCCGCGAAGTGACGCAAAAAGGACGCTACTACGAAAACGGCAAATGGGTGGAAACGGAACCACATCAAATCCACAAGCCGCTGACCTATCCGGAAATCGGCGAACGCGAATCGTACGTCATTTACCACGAGGAACTGGAATCGTTGGTCAAACACTACCCCACCCTGAAACGCGCCCGCTTCTGGATGACTTTCGGACAAGAATACCTGACCCATCTCCGCGTTATCCAGAACATAGGCATGGCACGCATTGACCCGATCATGTACAACGGCGTGGAAATCGTGCCGATACAATTCCTGAAAGCGGTTTTGCCCGACCCCAAATCGCTCGGTGCGAATTACCACGGCATGACATCAATAGGCTGCCGCATCCGAGGCATCAAGGATGGCAAGGAACGGACCTACTACATTTACAACAACTGTGACCACGAACAAGCCTTCCGTGAAACCGGCACACAAGCCGTAAGTTACACCACCGGCGTTCCGGCCGCACTCGGTGCTGCCATGTTTGCCAAAGGCTTGTGGAAAGGTGCCGGCGTTTACAATGTGGAACAATTTGACCCGGATCCGTTCCTGAAAGAACTCGGCCCGCAAGGATTGCCCTGGGTTGAGAAATTTGACATAGACCTGGAAGTATGACCGCAGACAAGGAACAGATAATTGCCAACTGGGATTTCTCCAAAATTCCGTCGCCGTGCTATGTCTTGCATACGGATTTGCTGCAAGCCAACCTGCAAACCATAGACAAAGTAAGAAAAGCAACGAAAGCGGAAATTATCGTTGCGCTCAAAGCCAACGCCATGTGGAGCATATTCCCTGTCCTGAAACAGCACTCGGACGGTGCCACGGCGAGTTCACTCGCCGAGGCGCGCCTGGTGTTCGAGGAATACGGCGACAAAACACATACCTACGCGCCGGTTTACACGGAGGCGGAAATTGATGAATTGCTCAGTTACAGCAGCCACATCACGTTCAATTCGTTGGGCCAGTACCGCCGTTTCGGCGAACGGGCGCACCGTGCAGGCGTTTCCTGCGGATTACGCATCAACCCGGAATACTCCACCGTAGAAACCGACCTGTACAACCCATGCGACAGCGGCTCACGGCTCGGCATACGCTCCGTTGATTTGCCCGATTTGCCCGACGGGATTGAGGGACTGCATTTCCACAGCCTGTGCGAATCAAGGCCGGACGACCTGCGCCGGACACTCGAAGCCGTAACGCAAAAATTCGGACACTTGTTCGGCAAAATCCGCTGGCTGAACATGGGCGGCGGCCACCTGATGACGCACCAGGAATATGACGAGCGGGAACTCATCCGCATCCTGAACGATTTCCAACAAACATATCCGCACTTGCGGCTGATACTGGAACCTGGAAGCGCATTCACTTGGGACACGGGTTGCCTGGTTTCCACTGTGGAAGACAAAGTTTGCAACGGCAATGTGAACACATTGATGCTCAACGTGTCGTTTGCCTGCCACATGCCCGACTGCCTCGAAATGCCGTACAAACCCGCCATAATCGGCGCACACGAGCCGACTGAAAACGAGAAAAAATGGCGCATGGGCGGCAACAGCTGCCTTGCCGGCGATTTTTATGGCGACTGGGCTTTCGACCGCGAACCGGAAATCGGCAACCGCATCGTTTTCCGCGACATGATCCATTACACAATGGTGAAAACCACCATGTTCAACGGCGTAACACATCCGTCAATAGCTATATACGACCCCGAAAAAGGCTTGCAAGTCATACGCCGCTTCGGTTACGAAGATTACAAGAACCGCATGGGATAAAAGAGAGATTGGAAAGAAAAGGCATAGATTCTTGTTTTCCGGAACTGATTTGGCAAAACCTGATACGGAAATCCGGCATACCCCCAAATAATCATGCGGAAGCAGAAAACCGAAACCCGTAACGATATAGTTTTCTGTGGGAATTGCTGAAAAGATGAAGAATGTTTTTGGGCATAAAAAATAAGGGACTACCGTATGCATAGTCCCTTATTTAGTCCATATTTCTGATAAATGCTTGAATTTCAGAATATCCTGGTGGAGAATATGGGACTCGAACCCACTACCTTTTGATTGCGAACCAAACGCTCTACCAGATGAGCTAATTCCCCGATAAGACGGTGCAAAGTTAGAACAAGTTTCCAAGTTTACCAAATAATTTCTCAAAAAACATTTGACAAAGACAAGAACCTGAAAAAACACATCAGCAGAGCTGTATCAAGTTCCAAATCATTATTCCGGATACAACTTTTTTCCCTGTATCCAAATAAAAACGTATCTTTGTCCATCAAAAGAAACAAAAAAGTCCGGTCATGCAAAAAAGAAAGACACTGCACATTATCATACACATAGCGGTATGGCTCATGGTATTCACCTTTCCGCTCCTGCTGCTACCCAAGAATTCCGAGACAAATCTATTCCATTTCATGCTACACAATCTTGTATCATGGGTTGCACTGATTATCGTCTTCTACATCAATTACCTCAACCTTATAGAACGGCTGTTGTTTCATAAGAAACATTTGCGTTTTTTTCTTTACAATCTGCTAATCCTTATTTTCATAGCCGGCATATCCACCTGGCTAAAATCATTAATACCTGATCACAGACCCCATCCGGAAGATTTCAGTGAGTTGGAACACATGGCACGTTTCTTTCTGCGCGACCTGCTCTCCACCGGCTTGACCGTAGGCCTGGCCTTGGCAATCCGAATGACAGAAAAATGGCACGATGTGGAAATGGAGAAACAGGAAGCCGAACACAAGCGAAGTGAAGCGGAATTGCGCAACCTGCGGCAGCAATTAAATCCGCATTTTCTATTCAATACGCTCAACAACATTTATGCATTGATTGACATTAGTCAGGACAAGGCACAGGAAGCCGTACTGGAACTGAGCAATTTGTTGCGTTATGTGCTCTATGACAACAACCACACGACCGTTACCATCGAAAAAGAACTGGAATTCATCCGAAACTACGTAGCCTTAATGCGTCTACGCCTGACTGCAGAAACCGAAGTAACATTAGACATCGATGTTCAGGACAAGCAAGCCGAAATAGTCCCGCTATTGTTCATATCGCTCATTGAGAATGCCTTCAAGCATGGTGTAGCGTCAAACAGTCCGTGTTTTATACACATAAGCATCAAACAGGAAGGCAACATGCTTGCCGCACGTATTTGCAACAGCCGTTTCCCGAAAACCACGAACGACCACAGCGGTTCGGGCATAGGTCTGGCCAACCTGAAACGCCGGCTGGAAATACTCTACCCCGACAGCCATTCATTCCACATTGACATGGATGAGAATACATACGCCACCGAACTCAAAATCCGTATCTGCCCATGAAACTAAGCTGCTTTATCATTGATGATGAGCCATTAGCTCTCGGACTGCTGGAGAACTATGTAAACAAAACTGATTTTCTGGAATTGACGGGAAAATTCAGTTCAGCCGTTGCCGCACTCAGTGCTCTGCGTACATCACCTCCACAACTGATTTTTCTGGACATACAAATGGCGGAGTTGAACGGGCTGGAATTGGCGCAACTCGTACCTGCGCAAACACGTATCATACTGACAACAGCTTTCCAACAATATGCACTGGAAGGCTACAAGGTCAATGCGCTGGACTATCTGCTGAAACCTTTCTCATACAGCGATTTTCTGAATGCAGCCGGCAAAGCGTTGGAATGGTTTGAAATGAAAATGAAAGCAGAAAACATGATAACCGAACCCAACGAACCGTTCATTTTCGTCAAAGCGGATGCACGGCTACTACGCATCGAAATCAGGCACATCTTGTATGCAGAAGGACTGAAAGATTATCTGAAACTTTATTTGGACAACGACCCGAAGCCAATCATCGTGCATATGACCATGAAAAACTTCGAATCCATTGTACCCAAGGATAAATTCCTGCGCGTACACAAATCGTTTATCGTACAAACCGACCACATCAACATCATCGAACGAAACCGGATTGTTTTTGGCAAAACACACATTCCTATTTCCGACAGCTACAAGGAAAGATTCCAGCAATTCATGGACGGAAAGATCGTAAACTGAACATGTTTATTTGAAACGATAGCTCAGAAAGAGCGTAACAAGCGCATAAACCATCAGACAGATAACCCACGAGTTGGAATTCCTGTACATGAGATAGGCGCCAATTACCAGCGCAAGGGATGCCAAAAGGTTGATACGGAACAAACGGGTTTCACGAAAAGCGGCAGAACGGTGACTCCACATGTCGGATATTGCCAGCACAACCATCAGGAAAGCACCCACACCAAAAACATACGGAGCAAAGGCATAGTGCTGGTCAACAATACGGCCAACTGCACCTGCCAGCAACAGTAAAAAAGCTATGATTTGGACTAAAACCCGCATAGAGAAAAATTTATTGCAAAAACATGTTCATTCTTCTATCAAATAGACATCCTCATTAGTACGTTTCATGAGATATTGCTCGCGTGCGAATTTTTCCAGATTTTCATCGCTTGACTGCAACTCATTTATTTTCTGCCTGTTTTCCTGAATCGTATTTTCATAAGACTCTATTTCTGCTTCCAGCCGCTCTATCTTGCGCTGGTTACGTATTCTGTCAATAAGGTTATGCTTGTCAAAAAAGATGATCAAAACTGCAAAAACAATCAATGCCAGCAAGTATTTGTTCAATACGACAGGGCTGATCGCCTTCCATATAGCTTTCAGTTTGTTCATAAAATCTTTTTTCAGGTTGCAAAGATACATTTTTTCATTTGAATTATAAAGGCAAATTTGTACCTTTGCAATAAATTAGAGAATCCGGACTACGGCCCAAAAGCAACAAAGAAAGAACAGCAGAAATGGAAAACTATATTGTATCCGCCCGCAAATACAGACCCGCTACTTTTGCATCAGTCGTTGGACAACATGCGTTAACAGCAACCCTGAAAAACGCCATCAAAAGCCAACACATAGCACATGCCTACCTGTTCTGTGGCCCGCGAGGCGTCGGCAAGACCACCTGCGCCCGTATTTTTGCAAAAACCATCAACTGCCTGCACCTGACAGCCGATACTGAAGCCTGCAACGAATGTGAATCATGCCGCGCATTCAACGAACAGCGCTCCTACAACATACATGAACTGGATGCAGCCTCCAACAACAGCGTGGAAGACATCCGCAAGCTGATTGAACAAGTGCGTATTCCGCCACAAATAAGCAAATACAGCATATATATCGTCGATGAGGTGCACATGCTTTCCAAAGATGCCTTTAATGCATTCCTGAAAACACTGGAAGAACCGCCGGCACACGCCATATTCATCCTGGCCACGACGGAAAAGCACAAAATACTGCCTACTATCCTGTCGCGTTGCCAAATCTACGATTTCAGCCGAATCACCATAAACGACATAACAAACCATCTGAAGTTTGTCGCCCGACAGGAAGGTATAGAAGCAGAAACGGAAGCCCTGAATGTAGTGGCACAAAAGGCGGAAGGCGGCATGCGCGACGCACTGTCCATTTTTGACCAGTTAGTCAGTTCATGCGGCAACCGTATCACTTACCAGCAAACCATTGAAACGCTGAACGTACTCGACTACGACTATTATTTCCGTATTATGGAATACAGCATGCAAGGCAATGTCTGCCAAAGCCTGCTGCTTTTTAATGAAGTGCTGAACAAAGGTTTTGACGCACAATACTTCATCAGCGGACTGAGCAGCCACTTCCGCGATGTATTGGTCAGCGGCGATCCGGCCACTACCAGCCTGCTCGAAGCCAACGAAGCCATAGCCGAACGATACCGGCAGCAAGCAAAAACATGCCCTCCTGCATTCATTTTCCGTGCCCTGGACATCACCTCGCAATGCGAAATCGACTACCGGACAGCCAAAAACAAACGGTTGCTCGTGGAAATCATGCTGATACGCTTGTGCCAGATCAATGGACAAGGCGAAAAAAAAAATGACATTCCACCACTGAAACCTGTCGGACAAACAACTTCTGCAACATCCACAGTCACCACAACGCAATCTGCCACGCCGCCCACAACAGCAGACAAACCAGCGCAGTCATATACGCCCCAAACAGTGGCAGCAACACCCAGACCGGCACATACTTTGCGTACTCAGCCAGCCACACAAGCACAACAGCCGGCTACCCCGCCATCGTTCAAACCTCTGAGCATATCCATAAACACAACCATACTGCCGGATAAAGAACAGCCGGCCGGAAAAACAGCCAAACCCGCCGAAGAAGAAAAGGACATGGCAACACCCTTCACGGAAAACGATTTGCTGGAAGCATGGCTGGCATGCATGACATTGGCAAACGACAACCCGCGGCTCACAAGCATTATCCAATCAACCAAACCCAAATCCGTCAGCAACAACACGTTTGAAGTGGAAATCGCCACGGAATTGCAGGAACGTGAACTGAAACGCATGGAACCCGAACTACTGGAACACATCCACAAACAGCTGAAAAACAACCAGATATCCATGCGTATCACCATAGCACAGGAAACCGACAAGAAAATGGCTTTCACCGCCGAGGAAAAATATGATGTGCTTCTGCAAAAAAATCCGGCACTGAAAATGTTGAAAGACGAACTCGGACTGCAAATAGAATAAGCCGCATGAACACAAAATTATACTTTTTATGCCTCTGTCTCCTGTTTTTGGGAAGATACAAACCACAGGCACAAGAACATTTTGCATTTGCGCTCTTCACCGACCTGCATTTGAGTACAACCAACCCGACTCCGACACAAGACCTCACGGCGGCCGTCCGCGACGTAAACGAAACAGACAGCATTGATTTTGTGCTCGTGACCGGCGACATCACCGAAAACGGTGACAAAACATCCATGATGGCCGCCAAGGAGATTTTGGACCAGCTCCATGTACCATATTACATTACAGCCGGCAATCACGAAACCAAGTGGAGCGAATCAGGCGCCACCGATTTTGCAAAAGTATTTGGCGATGACAAATTCACATTCAAGCATAAAGGATGCATGTTCGTGGGATTTGTTTCCGGTCCTGTCATCAAAATGGGTGATGGCCATATTGCTCCACAAGACATAAATTGGGTCATCAAAACACTGGAAAACGCTCCACACGACATGCCCATCTTCCTCTGCACACATTATCCATTGCAGGAAGGCGATGTGGACAACTGGTATGAACTGACCGACCGCGTGCGCCGTTTCAACATACAGACCTTTCTGGGAGGACACTATCACCGCAACATGGTGTTGAATTATGACGGAATATGCGGTGTCCTGCACCGTTCCATGCTACGCGCCAAAGACAGCATCGGCGGCTATTCCATCATTTCCGTTGGCGACTCCATCCGGTTCTACGAACGAAAAACAGGAATGCCACCTGTAAAATGGCTGACCATTCCGTTCGGAGAACGGACATACGACGAGCCGGACAGCACACTCAAACCATCATTTGCCATCAACAACTGCTATCCGAACGTCCGAGAGACGTGGCGCATTGAAACCGGAGCAGGCATCTACGGCACACCTGCCATTTACCGCCACAAAGTCTATTTCGGTGATGATCTGGGCAATTTCCATTGCCTGAACCTGCGCAACGGCCGCGAACTGTGGAACATCGCCATAGGAAACCGCATCATTTCATCGCCGGCTGCTGCCGATGGCAAAGTAGTTTTCGGCTCAACCAATGGCAATATATATTGCCTGAATGCAACTGACGGCACGGAAATCTGGAAATACGAAACGGAAAAAGCCGTACTCGGAATGCCGCTGATTGCAAACGGTACTGTATATGTCGGCGGCAGTGACGGCCATTTCCGTGCCCTCTCGTTGAATAACGGGAAACTGCTATGGAGCTACAACGGAATAGAAAACTACATTGAAACGCGTCCCGTGATATATGGGAACAAAATCTATTTCGGTGCATGGGACACCAATTTCTACGCGCTCAACCTTAACGATGGCTCATTGGCCTGGAAATGGAACAACGGCAACAAACGCATACATTTCTCGCCGGCAGCCGTATTGCCGGTAGCTTCCCACGGCAAAATCTTCATCACGGCACCCGACCGCTATTGGACTGCTCTGGATGCCGAAAGCGGCCGTGAAATATGGCGCACAAACCGCCATGAAGTACGCGAAACAATCGGATTGTCCGAAGACGGCAATACTGTATTCAGCCGTTGCATGCACGACAGTATCGTCGCCATTGACGCAACCGCCGACACACCACGCGTCGTCTGGAAAACCAATGCCGGATACGGCTACGACCATAACCCGAGCATGCCCGTGGAACGCGATGGCGTTATCATTTTCGGTACGAAAAACGGCCTGCTGCATGGCGTGGATGCCCGTAACGGGCAATTGCTCTGGATACATAAAACAGGAAACTCACTTATAAATACAATTGCTCCCATTTCCGGAAATGAATGTGTCATAAGCACATCTGAAGGTGTGGTGGCCAAAATCAAAATACAATGAAACTGCAAGAAATCGCATCCATTACCGGTGCAAAAGTTTCGCATCCAGTCAATGCGGAAATCAACTGGCTGCTTACCGACAGCCGTTCGCTTTCCTTTCCGGAAAACACGCTTTTTTTCGCCCTGCGCACACAACGAAACGACGGGCATCAATACATTCAGGAACTATATGAACGCCAGGTACGCTATTTCGTCGTCGACACCCTGCCGGATACGGCCCAAATGGAAGATGCCTGCTTCTTACAAGTCAAAAGTCCGCTTCTGGCACTGCAACAAATTGCAGCAGCACACAGGCAACAGTTCAACATTCCTGTAATCGGCATCACCGGTAGCAACGGCAAGACCATTGTCAAGGAATGGCTGTACGACTTATTGCACGAAGACTATGAGATTGTACGTTCTCCACGCAGCTACAACTCACAAATCGGCGTACCGCTTTCCGTTTGGCAACTGAACGAACAAAGTGAACTCGGCATTTTCGAGGCCGGCATATCACAGCCCAATGAAATGGAAAACCTGCAAAAAATCATCAAACCTACTATCGGAATCTTTACAAATATAGGCGATGCACATCAGGAAAACTTCCGGACTCTGAAAGAAAAATGCGCTGAAAAAATGATTCTTTTCCGCGAGGCCGAAACGGTAATCTACTGCAAAGACAACCAGCTGGTTGACATATCCGCCCAACAGGCAAAAATCAGAACATTCACATGGGGAAAAACAGAAAACGCTGACGTTCAGATTATTGGCATCCACAAGACGGACAACATCACACGCATAGAATATAAATACAATGCCATTAACGGCCATTACAACATTCCGTTCACCGACAATGCATCCGTTGAAAACAGCCAGCACTGCCTGTCCCTGCTGCTCCATCTCGGATATGAACACGAACAAATTGCAGTCAAAATGATGCAACTGGAGCCTGTACAAATGCGTCTTGATGTAAAAGAAGGAGTTCGTAACTGCCTGATAATAAACGACAGTTACAACTCGGATCTGGCATCACTGACAATTGCGCTTGATTTTCTTGACCAACAGGCAACCGCCAAGAACCTGTCAAAAGTCATTATCCTGTCAGACATTTTCCAGAACGGCCAGGCCGAAGATGAATTGTACGCAACCGTGGGAGAACTGCTCCACAGACGCCATATTGACCGTGTCATCGGCATAGGAGAACAAATAAGCAAACATCAGTCTGTCTTCGAAGACATGAATGCTTCCTTCTATCCGACCACAGACGCATTCCTGACATCCGGCACCTACCGCTCCATCCACAATCAGGCCGTCCTGCTCAAGGGTAGCCGGCGCTTCCATTTTGAAAGCATAAGCAAACATCTGGAAATGACCGCTCACGAAACCGTTCTGGAAGTCAACCTGTCGGCTCTGATAAACAACCTGAACTATTTCCGCAGCAAACTGGCTCCGACAACAAAAATCATGTGCATGGTCAAAGCATTTGCATACGGCAGCGGCGCAGTGGAAGTCGCCCGTACGTTGCAACACCATCATTGCGACTATCTGGCAGTAGCCGTTGCCGACGAAGGAGCTGAACTCCGCAACGAAGGCATACGCATACCTATTGTTGTCATGGACCCTTATCCCAATGCCTTCAATGCCATTTTCGACAACAATCTGGAGCCGGAAATATATAGCTTCAAACTTCTGGATGCCTTCATTGCCGCCGCTGAACGGCAAGGTATCCTCAACTATCCGATACATATCAAAATAGACAGCGGCATGCACCGGCTGGGATTCCTGCCAACGGAAATGCCGGCACTAATTGAGCGGCTAAATAACCAGCAGGCCGTCAACGTACGTTCCGTTTTTTCGCATCTGGCCGGTGCCGACGAAGCACGCTTTGACGAGTTCACGCATCAACAAATTGACGTATTCAACGCATGTGCCGAACAGTTGAAAAGCGCGTTACCCTATCCGATTCTCAAGCACATCCTGAATTCGGCCGGCATAGAACGTTTTGCGGAAAGCCAGTTTAACATGGTCCGCTTAGGTATTGGACACTATGGAATCAGCGCATTGCCAGATACCAATCTGGAAAATGTATGCACACTCAAAACCGTCATATTGCAGATAAAAAACGTATGTGCCGGCGAAAGCGTGGGCTATGGACGAAAAGCCATGCTCAAAACAGACAAGCGGATAGCTGTAATTCCAATCGGATATGCGGATGGATTCGACAGGAGACTCGGAAACGGTAACGGAGAAGTCCTCATCAGCGGACAACGCTGCAAAACAGTCGGCAACATTTGTATGGACCTGGCAATGATAGATGTAACAACCGTAGACTGCACAGAAGGCGATGAAGTCATCATTTTCGGTGACGACATAACCCTGACCGAAATTGCAAACAAACTCAACACCATAAGTTATGAAATCCTGACCGGCATTTCAAGAAGGGTAAAAAGAGTTTATTTTCAAGAATAATTCAGTTGCCAAAAGATGACGAATATAGAAAAACAAATGTTTGCCATCTTGACTTTGCAAAAAACCCCAAACTGTAATTTATTTTAATAACACTTTGTCAATCAGAGAGAATTTTGTACTTTTGCAGCCGATTTCAAAAGGGGAGATACAAGTTTGCGACAAGTACTTTTTCCACTATTGGAACAATGTGAAAACAAACACATCAAAAAATAATAACACAATTTTTTAATTCAAACAAAAATGATTAAAGTAGGTATTAATGGATTTGGCCGTATCGGACGTTTCGTTTTCCGTGCCGCCCAAACAAGAAACGACATTCAGATCGTAGGTATTAACGACTTGTGCCCGGTTGATTACTTGGCTTACATGTTGAAGTACGACACCATGCACGGAAAATTCGATGGCACCATCGACTGCGACGTTGAAAAAAGTTTGCTGATCGTTAACGGAAAATCTATCCGCATCACTGCTGAAAAAGATCCTGCCAACTTGAAATGGAACGAAGTAGGTGCTGAATACGTAGTAGAATCCACCGGTTTGTTCCTGACCAAAGAAAAAGCCCAGGCTCACCTCACAGCCGGTGCCAAATATGTTGTCATGTCAGCTCCTTCCAAAGATGACACCCCGATGTTCGTTTGCGGTGTAAACGAAAATTCATACGTTAAGGGAACTCAATTTGTTTCCAACGCTTCTTGCACCACCAACTGCTTGGCTCCTATCGCCAAAGTATTGAATGACAAATGGGGTATTACCGATGGTTTGATGACTACCGTTCACTCAACCACCGCAACACAGAAAACCGTTGACGGTCCTTCCATGAAAGACTGGCGCGGCGGCCGTGCTGCCTCCGGCAACATTATTCCGTCTTCTACCGGCGCTGCAAAAGCTGTTGGTAAAGTTATCCCTGAACTGAACGGTAAACTGACCGGTATGTCCATGCGCGTTCCGACTTTGGACGTATCTGTTGTGGATTTGACCGTTAACCTGGCTAAGCCTGCTACTTATGCAGAAATCTGCGCTGCCATGAAGGAAGCTTCCGAAGGCGAACTGAAAGGCGTACTCGGATATACCGAAGATGCTGTTGTTTCGTCCGACTTCCTGGGTGACACCCGCACCTCCATTTTCGATGCAAAAGCCGGTATCGCTCTGACCGACACATTTGTCAAAGTGGTTTCCTGGTATGACAACGAAATCGGTTACTCCAACAAAGTACTCGATTTGATTGCCCACATGGCCAAAGTAAACGGATAATCCGGAAAAATCGGATATACAAAAAACCGGTGGTATTTTTTTACCACCGGTTTTTTTATGCCCATAATCCAATAAACAAGCTGACAAAACGACATAGAGAAACCAGACTTCTTAAAGCATTCCGTTTTTCAGTTCATCATCCACAACAGCCATCATGCCTTCCACCTGTCCCAGGGCAAGCATGCGTCCGTGGAATGAATATCCTGCGTTGTATCCCTTGTCCTCATCGCCAAGCATCATACGTCCGTGGTCAACACGCATCGGCAATCCCGGATTCTCCTTTTCGAATATTCTGATAAGGTCAACCAGATGTCCGCGTCCTGTCAGATGCGTACTCTCAATGAAGTTACCGCCAGGCATAGCCGCCGTACTGCGCAAATGTACGAAGTGAGTACGTTTGGCAAACTTCTTTGCAAGTTCGCGTGTATCGTTATGCTCGCCTGCGCTCAAAGAACCTGCACAGAAAGTCAGTCCGTTATGAGGATTGTCAACCGCATTGAGGAACCATGCTATATCCTCTTCGTTTGTAACGATACGAGGCAATCCGAGAATTTGGAAAGGAGGATCGTCAGGATGAACACACATATTAACACCGTATTCCTCGCATACAGGCATAATTGCCGCAAGGAAGTAACGCATGTTTTCGCGCAAAGCATCTCTGTCTATACCTTTATATAAAGAAAGCAGACGTTTGAATATAGCTACAGGATTCTTGTCGCCTTCACGGATATTTCCGTTTACGAATCCCTGAGTCTTAACGATGATAGCATCGATAAGCTCATCTTTCTCTGCCTCTGTAATAACCTTGTCAAGTTCTTCCACCTTGCGGAGCTCTTCTTCTGAATAGTCTTTCTCCGCTCCTTCGCGCTGAAGAATCTTTACATCGAAATATGCGAAACGTACCCTGTCGTAATACAATGAGCTTGTACCGTCTGCCCAAGGATGCTGCAAGTCTGTTCTCACCCAGTCAATAACCGGCATGAAATTGTAGCATACTGTCTTTACACCGCATTTACCAAGGTTGGCAAGGCTGACTTTATAATTTTCAATCAGCTGGTCGCGTTCAGGGCCTGCATATTTGATAGCTTCGCATACAGGAAGACTTTCCACTACCGACCATCTCAATCCGTATGACTCGATATACGATTTCAAATCGTTGATAGCCTCAACAGTCCAAATCTCGCCGTTTGGAACATCATGCAAAGCTGTTACTATTCCTTCTACTCCTATCTGACGCAGCATGGAAAGAGTAATCTTATCTTTTTTTCCAAACCATCTCCAAGTTTTCTCCATCATAATTGTACTAATTTTAAAGATTTATACTCCACTGAATGCACTGAAACCACCATCTATTGCCAATGTAGCGCCAGTGATAAAGCTTGCAGCATCGCTACAAAGGAACTGAACGGCACCATTCAATTCGGAAATATCTCCAAATCTTCTCATAGGAGTCTTGGCAATAACCTTCTTACTGCGTTCTGTAAGCGAACCGTCAGGGTTAATCAGAATAGCGCGGTTCTGGTTTCCGATAAAGAATCCCGGAGCAATAGCGTTTACGCGAATCTTTTCGCTGAACTTGATAGCCATTTCCTGAGCCATCCAGCGAGTGAAGTTTTCAACAGCGCTCTTAGCCATTGAATATCCCGGCACACGTGTGATTGACTCGTAAGCGGCCATAGAAGAAACGTTCACGATAACACCGCTCTGCTGTTTTGCCATTATCTCGCCAAAGACAAGGCATGGATAAACTGTACCGTTGAGGTTAAGGTCAACTACTTTGTTAAGGTCTTCCACCTTCATGTCGAATATATTCTGGTCAACAGTCAGCGTACCTCCAGGAATGTTACCACCAGCAGCATTGATAAGGAAGTCCACACGTCCCCATTTTGAAAGAACTGTATCTTTTACAGAACGAAGGCTCTCGATGTCAAGCACATTACATACCGTACCTGCCACATCATCACTAACTGCTTTCAGACGTTCCAATGCCGCATCCACCCTGTCCTGATGTGCGCCAATGATTATTACCTTAGCTCCGGCTTTCAGAAGACCTTCTGCTATATTACTACCCAAAACACCTGAACCGCCTGTTACGACGGCTACCTTTCCGGTAATGTCAAACATGTTGTTCATTTTCCCACAATAATTTGTTTGCAAAAATACAGTGAGATAGAAAAAATATAATACACTGAAATTTGCAAGATATTTCACTATCTTTGCATAAAAATCAATTTTCAAGTCAACAGCTATGCAAAAGATACTGAACGAACCGTTATACATATCTGATTCCAATCCTATAAAAGCCAGAATCTATGACTACAAGTCATTCACATATCCATGGCATTTCCACTGCGAATATGAAATGCTTTATGTAGAAAACGGTTACGGACAATGCATTATCGGTGACAGCATGACCGGATATACTGACCAGACTGTGTTTCTGTTCGGTTCCGAATTACCTCACTGCATGCAAAATCCGGCTGAATATGAACACAATGAAAACCTCAGAGTCAACGGCACGATAATACAGTTCGAAAAAAATTTCATGCAATATGCTTTTTCGCACTACATCCAGTTTGCCAATATACGCAACCTGCTCAACGAAGCAAGCCGCGGTATCAGGTTTGAGATTCGCGACAACCCCGATATAGCTGAATTATTGAAAAAGATTCCGCTAATCCATGGAGCGGAACAAATAATCCTGTTTCTTCAATTGCTCCTGGCACTTTCCGAAATCAGCAACAAGCAATTGGTCGCTTCACACAATTATAACCCCGTGCCATCCGGATTCAAGGGAGAAAAAATTGAAAAGGTAATTGCCTATATTAACAAGAAATACACAAACAATATAAGTCTGAAAGAAATTGCATCATATGCGGCAATGAATCCGACTGCTTTCTGCAGATTTTTCAAGGAACATACGGGAAAAAGTCTGAAACACTATATCATCAACATGCGAATCGGTTATGCGTGCAAACTGCTTGCCGACAAGCGGCTGAACATATCGGAAGTAAGCCTGGAATGCGGTTATGAATCTGTCAACCATTTCATCCGTTGCTTCAAAAGCATAATGAATTGCACTCCGACAAACTATCGCAAAAGAATCCTGCATTTGATACGGGCCACTCCGTGACCGTATTGTGCTGTTTCCAAGAGGAAGCCTACAAAAAGGTTTTTCATTCCACACACGGAAACATCTGACTATAAAACGATAAAGCTATTTTAATTCAAACCAGACATTCATGGAATAGTTCAGTTTTATTGTACGGAAAGCATCGAGTGCAGAAGCATCGGATGATGTCGCCATCAACTTGCCGTAATTGGCCACACGCGGCACCATGCTTGCATCTTGCGGCTCCACGATACGGATTGCATCGCCTAATTTCATGCCAAGTGCTGTTGCCAGATATTCCGCCTTGGCACGTGCAGCCAACAACGCATCAATCTTGCCTTGCTTGTGATACTGCTCCATATCCTTATGTTTCAGTTCACCTATACGCATGGAATTGATACCACGCGTGTCAACCGCACCGATAATCTCATCTATCTTATTGAAATCATGCAACGTGATATCAAACTGTTTCGCCACCAGAAAATCGCGGCCCCGTTCACGCCAATAGTCACCCACTTCCTGCGTGCGGATATCCTTGTCCGTAATACCCAAACCATGAAGTACAGTACGCAAACCATTCTCAATATCTTCCAAAGCCACTTTAGTCTGATAATCCTCAGGTTTGGCCCGTTTTTCAAACTCCTCCTCCCAATATTCCTTGATTTCAATGATAAAATGAATTTCATCAGGAACCAACGTCACTTCCGAGGTTCCCGTCACCTCAATATACGGTACAAGCGGCTCTTGCGCCTGTCCCGGTACGACTGCACACAACAATACCGCTGACAACACAACCGTGAAAAATTTCATTGGATTCATGTCTTTTATGTTTTTAAGTAAATTACAGGTGCCCGCAAATCAATTTCCATGCCAGAGAAACACGGAAAAAGCTCCGACAGGCCAACAGAAAAGTATGAAAAAAGTTGTCCGCCATAAAGCAAACAACTTACACAATACCGGCCGAGACCGGTAAAAAGGCCAACGGCAAGGACTATTCCTCAATCGGTTCCATCTCATCCTTACCTACACCGCAAAGAGGACATACCCAATCATCGGGAAGGTCTTCAAACGGAGTTCCCGGCTGTATGCCGCCATCTGGGTCACCTACTTCTGGGTCATAAATCCAACCGCATACGGTACATTTGTACTTTTTCATATACTCAAAATATTATAATGTTTACGGCGCGAAGATAAGAAAAAAAACAAAACCACGGAGCAACAATATTGACAAATGTCATTGGCACGAAAAAACACATTCCAACACAACTGCACACGCACCGTTAACCTAACCAAAACATCCGTTACCCATTTGTTCATTCCAAATATAAATTCTACCTTTGGCACATTGTTTATATACTCTAATTATCAAAAACGAAAACAATCATGAAACAGGAACAAGACGAACTCATGTATGATGATGATGCCGCCGTCGACTACATTTACAACTGGCTGGATAAGGATGACCGCAAGGAGCTTACGCGTGATGACATTGAATATGTCATGGATGTAATTTACGACTATTACGAAAGCAAAGGACTGATAGACGAGGATTCCGCCGAAGAAGCGAGCATTGATGAAGAAGACATGTTCAACTATATTGTAAAAGCCGCAAAAAAAGACGGTGTAAATCTTTCCGAAGAATTGATAGACCAGATTCTGGAAGGAGAATACCAGTATGGCGTCTCCATAGGAATCTACTCCGAGGAGGAAGCCTGACATGTACAAGGTTCTCCATGCGTTCATATGGTTGCTGGCATGGTTGCCCTTGTGGGTACATTACCTGTTTGCTGACCTGCTTTTCCCGATAGTTTATCTGGTAGTACGCTACCGGCGGAAAGTCGTACGCAAGAATCTGCAACACGCTTTCCCCGACAAATCCTTATCGGAAATACGACGGCTTGAACGGCAGTTTTACCGCTATCTGCTGGACAGTTTTGTGGAAACGTTCTATGCCATGCACATGTCGGATGCCGAAATAAAACGGCGGTTTACCTGCACCGGCATAGCCGATGTGGAAAACGCAGCCTTGCAACACGGCGGTTCCATTGTCATGCTCGGGCATTGCGTTAACTGGGAATGGATGGCCACTTTCGGCATTTATTTTCAAGACAAACGCACACGGCTGTTCACCATTTACAAGGCACTACGCAACAAAAGCATGGACAAGTTGCTGTTCCAAATACGCGGACACAAAGGTAATATAAACGTAGAACGCAAGCACCTGTTGCGCGTCATAACCAACAACCGGAAAACCGGCACACCGGCTGTTTACGGTATGATTTCCGATCAGACGCCAACCGGAGGTAACATACACTATTGGACAAATTTCCTATCTCAGGACACACCCATGTTCACAGGCGCGGAAACACTGGCACGCAAATACGGCATGCCGGTATTTTACGCCCACCTCACGCGTCGGAAACGCGGATATTATCACTGCACATTCATGCCAATAACCGAACAGCCTGAACAATTGCCACCATTTTGTATCACGGAAAAATACGCACGGCTGCTGGAATCCAACATACTGGAAAACCCGGCCTATTGGCTATGGTCGCACAAACGATGGAAATACAAACGATGAAAAAAGCAAGTGTCGTCATACTAAACTGGAACGGTAGTGAAATGCTCTCCACATTCCTGCCTGGAGTCATCCGCCATACACTTTCCAAAGATATAGAAATTGTTGTGGCAGATAATGGTTCCACCGATGATTCACTGCAAATATTAGCAAATTTTCCAGAGGTGCGCATAATCCGGCTCGACAGGAACTATGGATTTGCAGAAGGTTACAACAAGGCACTTGCACAAATACAATCCGAATATATCGTGCTGCTCAACTCGGATGTTGCCGTAACAACCGGATGGCTGACTCCAATGCTCGACTATCTGGATTCACATCCGGAAACAGCAGCCTGCCAACCTAAGATTCTATCCTACAACGAACCACACAAGTTTGAGTTTGCAGGCGCATGCGGAGGATTTCTTGACCGATGGGGATACCCTTATTGCAGAGGACGAATCCTCAACCATACCGAAACCGATACCGGACAATATGATAACATTTGCAATATATTCTGGGCTACAGGTGCATGTTTCTGTATCAGAAGTCATGACTATCATGCGGCAGGAGGACTTGACAGCTACTTTTTTGCACACATGGAAGAAATAGACTTGTGCTGGCGGTTGCGTTCGCGGGGACGGTACATCTGCTGCATTCCGGAAAGTTGCGTCTATCATGTGGGAGCCAAGACACTAAAACGCGAAAACCCGTTGAAGACATATCTGAACTTTCGCAACAACCTGCTGATGCTGTATAAAAACCTGCCGTCAAAACAATTGCACAGAATCATGATTGTCCGCTTCTTTCTGGATTACGCTGCCGCCCTGCAAATGTTGCTTATGGGAAAAGCCGCCAATGCAGCTGCCATATGCAAGGCACGCAGAGATTACCACCGGGCCAAAACAAATTACACCAACCAGCGGCAACTGAATCTTGCACTCTCCATCAATCCGCTACCGGAAGGCATCACATCACGCAGCATTCTGGTTGATTACTATCTCCGCGGCATGCGCAAATAGACATGTACACACAATCTAACAACAGAGCCGGTGGTTGTCTCCACCGGCTCCGCTAATTAGACAGAATACACGATCATGCTTCTGCTTGCTTGTTATCCGCAACGGGAATAACCGCAGTTCTTACATGTCAGACAGCCTTCCTGATAAACCAGACCTGCCTGCCCACAGTTCGGGCAAACCTGACTGGTCTGCGTTCCGTCCACAATATACTTTTTCAAGGCACGCTCCACACCTACCTTCCATGAGTTGATACTCTCACTGTCCAGTTGCAGGCTCGACACCATCTTGATTACCTGGTCAATAGGCATACCGTAACGCAATACACCGGAAATCAGTTTGGCGTAGTTCCAGAACTCCTTGTCGAACTTGTAGGACAAGCCTTCCACAGTTGTCTTATAACCACGATTGTTGCGGTACTGGAAATCATAACGATTGGTACCATCTCCGTTCGGAGCCTTGATAATCTTACCTTCGGTTACTGACTTTGGCAACAAAATACCATCTTCATCATCCGCCAAACCGGTGAATATCTCGTAGGGACGGTCGTTCAACAACCCAACAAAGGCAATCCACTTGTCCTTGTTGTTCTGGAAACGCACCACATCGCACTTCAACTCCGTCGGGCGTTTCTGCACGACTTCACGATCATAACATACACACTTTTTATCCTTCTTATCCTCCGGTTTGTCGTTCGAAACCAACACGCCGGCACGCGAGCCATCACGATAAACGGTCACTCCCTTGCAACCGCAACGCCAGGCCTCTTCATAGAGTTTGCCGACAAGTTCCTCCGACACATCCGATGGCAAGTTGATGGTCACACTGATCGAGTGGTCTACCCACTTCTGGATACGTCCCTGCATCTGCACCTTCTTGAGCCAGTCCACGTCGTTGGCCGTAGCCTTGTAGTAAGGTGATTTGGCGACCATCTCATCAATTTCTTCCTTTGTATATTTCTTTGCTGTCGGATAACCGTTGGCTTCCATCCAGGTAACGAACTTGTGATGGAACACGGTGTACTCTTCAAAACTGTCTCCGTTCTCATCCACAAAATCGATATGTACGTCCTTGTCGTTCGGATTCACCTTGCGGCGACGTGTATAGACCGGCATGAACACGGGTTCTATTCCGGACGTGGTCTGTGTCATGATGCTGGTTGTTCCGGTTGGAGCAATGGTGAGGCACGCTATGTTGCGGCGGCCGTACTTGACCATTTCCTCATAGAGTCCGGGGTCAGCTTCTTTCAGGCGCAGAATATAAGGATTGTTTTCTTCGCGTTTGGCGTCATAAATCTTGAATGCTCCGCGCTCCTTGGCCATGTTCACAGACGAACGGTAAGCCTCCAAAGCAATGGTCTTGTGCACTTGCTCCGAAAAATCAATGGCCTCATCCGTGCCATAGCGCAAGCCCATGGCTGCCAGCATGTCGCCTTCAGCAGTCGTTCCAACACCTGTACGGCGGCCTTGTATGGTCTTTGTACGGATTTTTTCCCACAACTGGAATTCGGTGCTCTTGATATCGTTGTCCTCCGGATCGGATTCTATCTTGGCGACGATTTTGTCAATTTTCTCCATTTCGAGGTCTATGATATCGTCCATGATACGCTGTGCCAGACGCACATGCTGCTTGAACAGGTCGAAATCGAACGATGCCTGCGGCGTGAATGGGTCTTTCACATACGAATAGAGATTAATGGCAAGCAGGCGGCAACTGTCATAAGGACACAGGGGAATTTCTCCGCAAGGATTCGTAGAAACCGTCTTGTAGCCCAAGTCGGCATAGCAGTCAGGCACAGACTCGCGGATAATGGTATCCCAGAACAGCACGCCCGGCTCGGCTGATTTCCACGCATTGTGAACGATTTTCTTCCATAAATCGCTCGCCGAAACTGTCTTCACAAACCACGGGTGGTCCGACACAATGGGATATTGCTGCTGGTAAGGCTGGTTGGCCAGGGCTGCCTGCATGAAGTCGTCATGGATTTTTACGGACACGTTTGCACCGGTGATCTTGCCTTGTTCCAACTTTGCATCGATAAAGGCTTCCGAATCAGGATGTTTGATGGATACACTCAGCATCAGAGCACCTCGCCGACCATCCTGCGCCACTTCGCGCGTCGAATTGGAATAACGCTCCATGAACGGCACAATGCCGGTGGATGTGAGCGCCGAGTTTTTCACGGGTGAACCCTTCGGACGGATATGCGACAGGTCGTGCCCCACACCGCCACGACGTTTCATCAACTGCACCTGTTCCTCATCTATCTTGATAATGGCACCGTACGAATCCGCATCGCTGTCAAAGCCAATTACGAAACAGTTCGACAATGAAGACACCTGATAGTCATTGCCGATACCGGTCATCGGGCTTCCCTGCGGCACAATGTACTTGAAGTTCTTGAACAGATCGAACAGTTCCTCCTCCGTGAGCGGATTCGGATAGCGCTTCTCAATGCGTGCAATTTCCCGGGCCAGGCGGGCGTGCATGTCATCAGGAGTAAGCTCATACAAGTTACCAACCGAATCTTTCAGGGCATACTTCGATGTCCACACACGGGCGGCCAGCTCATCACCCTGAAAATAATCCAGTGTGGCTTTGTTCACTTCTTCAGTTGTAAAGGTTCTTTTTTCCATGACTGTTTGATTTAAAACACCTGCAACAAATAAAATTGGTTACCTTTTATATAATAAAAAATATATTTCCTTTATTGAAAATACACATGCGAAACGGGTTGCAAGTTTAGCACATTTTTACGGACTAATCAAACAAAATGGAATATTTAGTTTTCAACAGCCAAACGGAAGTTTTCCAAAACAAAAACGCAAGATACTGTCCTACAATACCTTGCATTCATTCGCATACTCCTGAAGTTTTCCAAAACAAAAACCGGAGCCGGAGAAAAGATTATTTTTCCCACGCATCACCCCAAATGATTCTTGCCCGGCAAAAATCTTTTCCATCAACCGATTGTGCGGCAAAAGCCGTCTGTCCTTCCGCATCACCCCGGCAAATGCGCACCTGCTCGTCGTATAGTGCCTCATGTTGATAATTGACCTCAAAGCGGCGGATACGACAGCCGTACAGGCGTTCCAGCGGACAGGTATCCAACATCCATTCCACATATTTCATGCTGTTGGTATGGCCGTTGAAGTCGATGTCGCTGTACGACACGCGATGTTCCGACCATGCATCAGCCTGCACCGGCCCAATCTTGTCGGGCTTCGCTATCGGACTTGGGATGCCATTCGCAAAACGTTGCAGGTCGGAGTGCGTCTGCAGATTGACCGGACGCCGCGTCTTCATGTCCATCAATGCCCAGAGCGAACACGCATGGCCTATCGGCCTGTCTTCATGGTCATAGACAGTAAAATTACGCGTGGTCAGCAGGCGGCCGTAATCTTCCACCCACGTTTCAATGTACATGTCGGTGTATTGTTCCGGCAGGCTCCGCATCTCTATCGCCAGACGCGAGAGCACCCAGGTCACGCCCTCGTTGATCATGTCTACCGAACCAAAGCCGTTTTCCGCGGCTGCAAGCCCGGCCGTGTTCAGGATACACGACTCCAGGGCCACCATCCGCAAGTGCTGTTTCCCATCCACATCCTGCGGGAACACGGGAAACCTGTATCTCTGCAACTGTTTTTCCATGCCGGCAAAGTTACGATGAAAAATCAGATTTGTTTCCATTATTGGCCGGAAAAAATTACTTTTGCGGCAACGAAACACCCCAAAGCCCATGAAACAGACGGTACACGCCTACATTGAACAAAACAAGTTGCTGAATCCTGACGGCAAGGTCATTGTTGCGCTGAGCGGCGGGGCCGACTCGGTTGCGCTGCTGCACATACTGCTTTCGCTGCACTACGAGTGCATGGCTGCACACTGTAACTTCCACCTGCGCGGCGAAGAGTCGGAGCGTGACGAACAGTTCGTCCGCAGCCTTTGCGGGGAATGGCGCGTGCCCCTGCACGTACGGCAGTTTGACACGGAAGCATACGCCCGCGCAAACCGGCTGTCCATCGAGATGGCGGCGCGCGACCTGCGCTATGCGTGGTTCAGGGAGCTGGCCGCCCGGGAACAGGCAAAAGCCGTAGCCGTGGCACATCACGCGGACGACCAGGCGGAAACGGTGCTGATGAACCTGGTGCGGGGTGCGGGCCTGCGTGGAATGTGCGGCATGCCTGTCAGGAACGGGCTGGTGGTGCGGCCGCTGCTGTGCTGCACGCGACAAGGCATAGAGGACTACCTGCGCACAAAACAAATACCGTTCGTGACGGACAGCACCAACACCCAGACCGACTACAAACGCAACAAGTTCCGCCACATTGTCCTGCCCATGCTGGAACAAATCAACCCGGGCATCCGGCAGACACTTGCCGAAGAACGCGACCACTTTGCGGGATACCGCCAAATGGTGCAGGCCTACATGGAACAGGCCGCCGCACGGCTTGTGCACCAAACGGACGGACGCCTGCACATAGACACCGCGGGCCTGCTCCGCGAACCCGCGCCGGAAACTGTCCTGTACGAACTGCTTCTGCCCTACGGGTTCAACGCCACCCAGGCCAGACAACTGCACGCCGCGCTGGACGGAACGCCGGGAAAACGCTTCGAGAGCCCGACGCACTACGCCATCAAAGACCGCGCGGAAATCATTATTGGCAGACGTGCCGACTGCGAAGAGGCGAAGCCGACCATAAAAACAAACGTTCGCAACAGAAGACCCACGGAAATATTTCCCGCGGCGGATGCGGATGTAGCCTTCTTCGATGCCGACAAGCTGCGCGGTCCGCTCAGCGTGAGGCACTGGCAGGCCGGCGATGTGTTCCACCCCATCGGCCTGAAAGGCAAGAAGAAAATAAGCGACTTTTTCACTGACTGCAAGCTGGATGTGCAGCAAAAGCAGGAAGTATGGCTGGTGCTGTCGGGCACGGAAGTGGCCTGGGTGGCCGGGCACCGCATCGATGAGCGGTTCAAGGTCGGCGCGGAGACCACACGCGTGGCCGAAGTGCGCCTTGTGCCATCGGGCGAAAGCCCCGCGGCTCCGGACACAAAGCCTCAGGCAAACAGCAAGGAAGCATAGCGGACAAACTCCTGCTCGAAGTTGGGGGTGAACAGGCCGGTGCCGAGGCCGGCGCGTATTTCCGCCTGCGTCCAGAAGCGGCCTTCGGATATTTCGGCCGGATCGGGCACGGGCTGCGCGTCAGTGCAGGCGCGGAACACGTGCACCATCTCCGCCTCCACGGCGGAAACGAACTTGTAGCGCACCACAAACTCCGGCTCGAACCCGCGGAGCGACAGCTCCTCGGCGGCCTCCCGAAGCAGCGCATCGGGCACGGCCTCGCCATAGTCCACATGTCCGCCCACGGCCGTGTCCCATTTTCCCGGTTGTATGTCCTTGTCAAGGCTCCGTTTCTGCAAATAGAGCCTGCCCTGCGGGTCGAACACATGCAGGTGCACGACAGGATGGAGCAGGAAGGTGCCCGAGTGGCACTCCGCGCGGGTGGCCTTGCCAACGACCGCACCTGTTTCGTCAATGATGGGGAGATATTCCATATAATATTGTCAGCATCGGATAGGATATTGTCAGAACTGGAAGTAGATGAAGGCCTGCAGGTCGGCCGTTACAAACTGGTAAACCACGAAAACGACGAGTACGGTAAGCAAGGCGATGACGGGCACGGGCAGCATGGCAAAGTTGATGCGGTACCAACGCTTGAAGCTGTCGGGCAGCCAGTGGATAATCATGCCCGCCACAATGAGGAAGAACACGTTGCGGTACTCCCAGAGTATTTGCGGGATAACGGCAGTGTTCCATTGGCCGCCTATGCGCGCCACCATGTTCTTTGCCGTGTTCCAGGCCACCTCGTTGGCTACGGCGGGGTCAAGGTTGGAGCCGGAGCGGAAGAACAGCCGCGTGAACGTGATGAAAACGAAAGTCTGCACGATGGCCCACGCCCGCCCGAGCTGTTCAAAAGGCCGGGAGCATCGCGTCAGGTGATAGAGATAACGCACCAGCGTGCCGGAGGCTATGATGAGCATCCACACGAAGAGCAGGTTGAACACCGGCATGGGCACATAGCGGACGAGCGCCCAGAGCCCGCCGGTAACGAGCAGGACCAGCACCATGCGTGCCGTCCATCCCATGTCGCGCCAGAACTTGTACACAATCATGCCCACGCCGTTCAGGCCGCCCCAAATCATGAAGTTCCAGCTTGCCCCGTGCCAAAGTCCGCCGAGCAGCATGGTTATGAAGGCATTCAGGTTGGTGATTATCTTGATACGCCGCGCGGGCCGGAGCCAGGCCACGAGTCCGACGAGCACGGCCACGCCGGCCACCGCCAGCGAGGCATAGAGGCTTCCCGTCAGAATGAGGGCTATAAGTGCGATGAGCACTATCCAGAAATAGGTGCCGAAACTCGCGCGACGGTTGCCGCCGAGCGGGATGTACAGGTAGTTTTGCAGCCACTGGCTGAGCGATATGTGCCAGCGTTTCCAGAAATTGGCCGCGTTGGTGGCCTTGTAGGGCGAGTTGAAGTTCTTGGGAAGATAGAAGCCCATGAGCATGGCCACGCCTATGGCAATGTCGGTATAGCCCGAAAAATCGGCATACACCTGCAACGAATAGCCGAAAAGCGCCACAAGATTCTCGAAACCCGAGAAGAGCAACGGGTTCTCGAACACGCGGTCTATGAAGTTCACAGCAATGTAATCGCTCAGGACAATCTTTTTGGCCAGCCCGTTCAACACCCAGAACACGGCCAGGCCAAACTGCCTCCGCGACAAACGGAACGGGCGGTAGAGCTGGGGGATGAACTGGCTTGCGCGGACAATCGGCCCCGCCACCAGCTGCGGAAAGAAGCTCACGTAGAAACCGAAGTCAAGGATATTGTCCACCGGCCGCACCTGCCGCCGGTAAACATCCATGGTGTAGCTGATAACCTGGAAAGTATAGAACGAAATGCCCACGGGCAGCACGATGCGGTCCACGCTGAAACGCCCCGCATCGCCCGCAAGGGCATTGCCCGCCCAGGCAAACACGTTGAACACATGCACGTCCCAACCGAACAGTCCGTGCAGCATGTCCGCGAAAAAGTAGGAATACTTGAAGTAGCAAAGCAGCAGCAAATCCACCGTAACCGACAGGCAAAGGAACAATTTGCGCCGCCACTCCTGCCGCGAACGATAAATGGCCCGTGCCAGGAAGAAGTCGGAACAGGTCACGAACACCAGCAACAGCACGAACAGGCCGCTCGTCTTGTAATAGAAAAACAGGCTTACGAAGAACAGGAACGCGTTGCGCAACAGGCGGCGGCTGTGCAGCAGGCTGAACAAAGCGTACACAACAGCGAAGAACGCCCAGAAGTAGAACTGGGTGAACAGCAGAGGCGAATTCTCATCGAACGCGAAAACGGATTTCAGAAATTCCAACAGCACGCCGGCAACAGATTACAGAGTTATTCCAAGCAGGTTACTACCAAACGCCACGGGCAACGGCGGAACCGCCACCCTGACAGCGTGCAAAAATAAGGATTTTTCGCCTATCCGCAACACCCCCTGCGCACATTCCCGCCGGAAAAATGCCTCCCCCTTCCGCAACCGCCGCGCACCCTCCGGCACGAAGCCCGCCGCCTTTGCCCGGAAAGCCCCGCAGCTTTGATGCAAAAGCTGCCCAGCTTTCATGCAAAAGGCCGCCTGCTTTTTCCCCAAAGGCCGCCTGCTTTTCAGAAAAGGCCGCACACCTTTTTCCGAAAGGCCGGCAGCTTTCCGGACATCCGCCAAAAGGCGCGCCAGAACGCCCCACGGGCGGACGGAACGCCAGCCCCGCACAAAACACGCCGGAAACGCGCCGGATTCGGAACACTTTTCGTATCTTTGCGCCCGATGGACAAGCACAACCTGACCGATTTCCTGCCCACGAGCCGCAAGGAACTCGAATTGCGCGGCTGGGACAGCGTGGACGTCATCCTCTTTTCGGGCGATGCCTATGTGGATCATCCCTCCTTCGGCGCCGCCGTCATAGGCCGCACCCTGGAAGCACAGGGCCTGCGCGTCGCCATAGTGCCCCAGCCCAACTGGCGCGACGACCTGCGCGACTTCAAGAAACTCGGCCGGCCAAGGCTCTTCTTTGCCATAAGCGCCGGATGCATGGACTCCATGGTCAACCACTACACCGCGAACAAACGCCTCCGCTCCGACGACGCCTATACGCCCGGCGGAAAGGCAGGCATGAGGCCCGACTACTGCACCATCACCTATGCGCACCTGATCAAACGCCTCTATCCCGACGTGCCCCTGGTCATAGGCGGCATAGAAGCATCCATGAGACGGCTCACCCATTACGACTATTGGGCCGACCAACTCAAACAAAGCATACTGCCCGACTCCGGCGCCGACCTGCTCGTTTACGGCATGGGAGAAAAGCCGGTGTGCGAAATCGCACGCCGGTTGCAGGCCGGCGCCCCCGTCGGGTCACTCACCGACGTGCCGCAAACCGCCTGGTTGTCGGCCGCCCCGCCCGCGCCCGCACCCGGCGACATCGTGCTCAACCCGCACGAAACCTGCCTGAAAGACAAGACCAAATACGCCGAAAACTTCAGGCATATAGAAGAAGAATCGAACCGCATCGAGGCCAGGCGCCTCATCCAGCAAACCGGCGGACGCTACGTCGTGGTCAACCCGCCCTGTCCGCCCATGACCACCGCCGAGCTCGATGCCACCTTCGCACTGCCCTACACGCGCCTGCCCCACCCGCGATACAAGGACAAGCCCATACCCGCCTACGAGATGATACGCTTCTCCGTGAACCTGCACCGCGGATGCTTCGGCGGATGCGCCTTCTGCACCATATCCGCCCATCAGGGCAAACACATCGTGTCGCGCAGCAAGGAATCCATCCTCGACGAGGTCAGGAAGATAACCGCACTGCCCGGTTTCAAGGGATACCTGTCTGATTTGGGCGGGCCTTCGGCCAACATGTACCGCATGGGCGGCCGCAACCCCAAGCTGTGCCGCCGATGCGCCAAGCCATCGTGCATATACCCTGCCGTGTGCCCCAACCTCGACTGTGACCACCGCCCCCTGCTCGACATCTACCACGCCGTGTGCAAGCTGCCCGGCATCAGGAAGGCCTTCATCGGGAGCGGCGTGCGCTACGACCTGCTCCTGCACCGCAACGCCGACGAAGCCCTCAACCGGGCCGCACGGCAGTACACGCAAGAGCTCATAGAGCAGCACACCTCCGGCCGCCTCAAAGTCGCGCCCGAGCACACATCCAGCCGCGTCCTTGCCCTGATGCGCAAGCCATCCTTCGCGCTCTTCCGCGAGTTCAAGCGCGAATTCGACCGGATAACCGCCCAGGCCGGCCTGAACTACCAGCTCATACCCTACTTCATTTCAAGCCATCCCGGCTGTACGCAGGAAGACATGGCCGAGCTGGCCGCCATAACCAAAGGCATGGACTTCCGTCTGGAGCAGGTGCAGGACTTCACGCCCACCCCCATGACCCTGGCCACAGACATGTACTATTCGGGCATAAACCCCTATACGGGGGAAAAGATATACACGGCAAAAACAAAGGATGAAAAGCTGGAGCAGCGCAAGTTCTTCTTTTGGTACAAGCCGGAACACCGCGCCGCCCTCCTCCGCGACCTGCAACGCATGAACCGTCCCGACCTGCGCGACAAGCTGTTCGGCGCGGGCTTTGCGCCCAAAGGCCGGCAGCAACCGGAACAAAGCCGCCCACGGAACACCGCCCCCAAAAGGCGCAAAAAATAAACCGGACGAAGCGTTTGCTTCATCCGGCCTCCTTGTTGCCTTGCTAGGACTCGAACCCAGACAGACAGAACCAGAATCTGTAGTGCTACCATTACACCACAAGGCAGTCATGATTACGGCTGCAAAAGTATAAATAATTTCGCGTTTTCCATCACCTTGCGGCATTTTTTTTTGCAAATGCAGGCATTTTTCCGCCCGATATCCCGACAACATACTGAAAATCAGTCGTATTTCTCCGCTCCAAAGGCCGAAATATTTTTCGGCAAAGGCGGCGTGCCTGCACCGGCAAGGCTAAAACTCGCTCGTAAAATGGAACTTGATGTGCTTGAAATCATTCTGCGCCATTTGGAGCACATACCCCGAATCGGCCAGGAACACGTCGCGGCCGTCCTTGTCGTAGGCCATGTACTGCGCCTTGCGTTTCTTGAACGTTTCCAGTTCCTGCTCGTCGTCGCTCTCTATCCAGCATGCCTTGTAGAGCGATATGGGCTCCCAACGACATTGTGCCTGGTACTCGTGCAACAGCCTGTACTGTATCACCTCGAACTGCAGTTGCCCGACAGTGCCAATCAGCTTTCTGCCCGTGGCCTGGTTCACAAAGAGCTGTGCCACACCCTCGTCCATCAGCTGGTGTATGCCCTTGTCCAGTTGCTTCTGCTTCATCGGGTCGGCATTCTCTATGTACTTGAACATTTCGGGCGAGAAGCTCGGCAAGCCCTTGAAGTGGAGTTCCTCGCCTGCGGTCAGCGTGTCGCCAATCTTGAAGTTGCCCGTATCCGGCAGGCCGACAATATCGCCCGCATAGGCTTCGTCCACGGTTTCCTTCTTCTGCGCCATGAAAGCCGTGGGTGCGCTGAAACGCATCATCTTGCCGTTCCGCACATGCTTGTAGTAGACATTGCGCTCAAACTTGCCGGAACATACCTTGACAAAGGCAATGCAACTGCGATGGTTCGGGTCCATGTTGGCGTGAATCTTGAAAACAAAGCCCGTGAAGTTCTCTTCCATCGGGTCCACGGTTCGCTCCACCGTCTCCACCGGCCGCGGGTACGGTGCAATCTCCACGAAACATTCCAGCAGTTCCTTCACGCCGAAAGTGTTCAGCGCACTGCCGAAAAACACGGGAGCCAGGTCGCCCTGCAAATAGGGCTGCACGTCGAACGGGGCGTACACACCTTGTATCAGGTCCACATCTTCGCGGAGCTTTTGCGCGTCCGCTTCCCCGACAAGCGTCTCCAACTCAGGGTTGTTTATGTCCGTGAACTGTATCGATTCGGTTACGACCTGCTTGTTGGGCGTGTACAAATCCAGCGTGGATTTATAGAGGTTGTACACGCCTTTGAACTTCTGCCCCATGTTGATGGGCCAGCTCAGCGGGCGCACCCGTATGCCCAGTTCGGCCTCCACCTCGTCCAGCAAATCGAAGGGGTCCTTGCCTTCGCGGTCCATTTTGTTGATAAACACCATGACCGGCGTCTTGCGCATACGGCACACCTGCATCAGCTTGCGCGTCTGCGTTTCCACACCCTTTGCCGCATCAATAACGATAATCACGCTGTCCACAGCAGTCAGTGTCCGGAACGTGTCCTCCGCGAAGTCCTGGTGTCCGGGCGTATCCAATATGTTGATTTTGTATTGTTTGTACTCAAATCCCATCACAGACGTGGCGACCGATATACCACGCTGTTTCTCTATTTCCATCCAGTCGGAAGTGGCCGTTTTCTTGATTTTGTTGGACTTTACCGCTCCCGCCACGTGGATGGCGCCGCCGAACAGCAGAAGTTTTTCCGTCAAGGTCGTCTTTCCCGCGTCCGGATGTGATATGATGGCAAATGTGCGCCTTCGTTTGATTTCTTCCTGAAAGGTCATGAATCTGGTCTATTACAGCATTAGTATTATACAAACGAGGCCGTACCTCAGATTCAGGCACGGCCTTCCTATTTTTTCAGTTTCGGATTACTCGGCTGGTTCGGCCGGTTGTTCTACCGGATACGCATTTTCCTGCAGATCGGGTGCTATGGCGCTTTCGGCTTCCTGCACCTGTTCAAACTCGCTTTTCACCTGCGACTCCTTGGTTTGCTGGCTTGTCGAGTTGGAATGGATGCCAACAGCTACGATGGCCAACACCACGATGAATGCTGTCAAACCCCATGTGGATTTTTCCAGGAAGTCGGTTGTCTTGCGGACACCCATCACCTGGTTTCCGCTGTTGAAGCCGGCCGCCAGACCGCCACCCTTCGAGTTTTGAACCAAAACCAACAATATCAGCAACAAGGCTGCAATCACGATTAAAACAGTAAGTAAGATATACATATCAATTAAATGATTTAAAAATATTCACAAGTTCACCAGAATTGTCCGCCTTTGCAAGAAGCTCTAAATAAGATTATTGGATAATTTTCTTCAAAAACCGGATTTGGTCTGCAAAGATAGACTTTTTTTTCGGATTAATCAAACTCAATTGTTCTAATATTTCAATGGCTTCGGCATATTTTTTTGCGCGAATGCATTTCTTTGCTGCTTCCTCACTGATTTCCAGTGTCCTTTGCTGCGGACTGACATTGTTTCCGGACAGTTCCGCCATCTCCATTGAAGGTTTCTCCACTACTTTATCGGCCGGTTGCCCTTCCGGTTGCTGCAACATGAGGCGTGCCTGCCGCAACCGCTCAGCCAGTTCCTGCAACGATTCGTTTGTTTGCCGTCGGGTCTTTTCCAGCGTGTCCAGCATGTCAAAGTAGTCGCCACCGTGTTTCGTGCGCCGCCTGTCCTGCCGGCTTCCGCCAAACAACAGCCGGTACAACGCGCGCGGCGACCGGGCATACAACAATGTGCCGGGAAGTTCTGAGGTATAGTTTATGTCATTCGTCTTGTGCAGTCCCTTCAGCAGCAACAGGCGCGTGTTGGCACAATAGGGCGCATACCGCAGCATTTCCCTCAAGTCATGGATATGTTGGGATGTGATGCCCTCCGGATTTTCCAGCAATGATATGTACTCTTCCAGGTCCATGTCACCACTTGGCCACCGTGTCGTTATAAATGCTTTCCGTTATCTCCTGGATCATTACGTCGCACAACTCCTGTTGCACATCCGTCAGCATGCGGTTGCTGTCAAAAGTCTGCGATGCCGTATAATCCTTTTCAAAGCTCTCTTCCGGATTAACATTGTTCGTAAAGCGGACGCGCACCGTCATGGTCAGCTTCGTCTCCGCCGAATACGAGTCGGCACTGATTGCAAGAGGGGTCAGGGAGTAGCCGGTGATTTCGCCTTCCAGCTCCAGATTTCCGCCTTGCCGGAGCAGTTGCAGACGCGTCTGACGCGTATAAATATCGCGCAAGCCTTCCGAGAAATCATTTGCCAGCGGCAGGTAAACCAGTTCCGCATGGTTGTTGAAGTCAGCAATGGAAATGGTCCTTATTTTCGTATAGTCGATGGATGCGCCGTTGAACTTGTACGAAATCGTGCATCCTCCTCCCGACAACAAAAGAAAAACGGCAACGCCGTACAGGCAAAAAGCCTTGACTTTATGCATAATTGTTACTTTCATTACAAATTGTATTCTTTGATTTTGCGATATAATGTCCGTTCCGAGATGTTCAGTTCATCCGCTGCGGCCTTCCGATGCCCGCGATGCTTTTCCAGGGCGCGGCGTATCATTTCCTTTTCCATCTCCTGCATGGTAGAAGCTACCGGCTTGGACTCTTCGTGGTATTCTTCAGCCACCTGATAACTTTCTGCATCATCCACATCCGTATATTTGTGCGAATGCTTGACTTCCGGCATTCCCATGTCCGAATAAGACACAACGCCATGTGGCACGGTTTCTTTCTGAAATGCCGGCACCAGAACGGCTGCTTCCTTCTTCACCTCCGCCACCTGTCCGTTCATCAAGTCATGCACCAGCTTTTTCAGGTCATTCATGTCTTTCTTCATGTCAAACAGAACCTGATACAGAATTTCGCGCTCCGAATTGAAGGTTTTCTGGTTATGCGCATTGTCCAGCAAAAGTGCCGGTGTGCGGTTCACCTCATTCTCCGGCAGATATTGCCGCAACACCTCCGCCGAGATCTCGCGGTTCTGCTCTATCACCGAAATCTGTTCCGTAATATTTTTCAGCTGGCGGATATTACCGTTCCAATAATAATTGCACAACAGCACGCGCGCTTCTTCCGTCAGACGCACCGGCGGCATATGGTATTTTTCCGAAAAATCGGCTGCGAACTTCCTGAACAACAACGGAATATCCTGCTTGCGTTCGCGCAATGGCGGAATGCTGATAGGTACGGTGTTCAGACGGTAATACAAATCCTCGCGGAAACGCCCGTCCTGAATGGCGTCGGACATTTTCAGGTTGGTTGCCGCCACGACACGCACGTTGGTTTTCTGTATTTTGGACGAACCGACCTTGATAAATTCACCGCTTTCCAGCACGCGCAACAGCCTGACTTGCGTGGAGAGCGGAAGCTCGCCCACCTCATCCAAAAAGATAGTGCCACCATCGGCTACCTCGAAATAGCCTTTACGGTCGGCAGTCGCACCGGTGAACGAGCCTTTTTCGTGCCCGAACAACTCCGAGTCGATAGTTCCTTCGGGAATCGCACCGCAATTGACCGCAATATACGGCCCGTGCTTGCGCAAACTGTAATTGTGTATGATTTGCGGGAAACGTTCCTTGCCGACACCGCTTTCACCCGTAATCAGCACGGACAAATCAGTCGGAGCAACCTGCACGGCCACATCTATAGCCCTGTTCAACGCATCAGAATTACCGATTATCCCGAACCGCTGTTTGATGGATTGTACTTCTGTCAAATTCATAAGCCGCTTATTTTATGCGCATATTTCCTTTTTTGCGCCATTCTGTCAGAAAGACTGACAAAGTTACGGAAATTCCACGGAATAAAAGCACAAAACCGGATAATTCCGGAAATTAAAAATTGAAAAAAGGGAATGCTTGCTCCCCGAAAAGTATTAGGAATGGAAGCAGGCGTATAAAATGCAACAAAAAAAAGATTTGTAGATATTAATAAATCCAACTATTTTTGCAACCGGATTGGGGAAACTCATTTCCAAGACATATTTTTAAGAGGCGTTATGCTCTCATCTTGTGTATACGAAGCCTGAGAAACTTCATACAAAGGAAACAAGAGAGGTCATAATGGTTTCCACGCACATGCGTGGGGCTGTTATTCCCGCATCTGTTTCCGAAGGTTTTCTCAGGGCCTGTATACTAAGAAGTGTGGCATTTCAGTTCCACGCTTTTTTTATTTAACACCAGTTATGGGAACTGCGACTGGAATACAAAAATTTCTTTTATGGCTAATTTATTAGACGAAAAAACTGGGCCTGTTAACGAAACAGGTCGAGATGTCAATGTCATTGACAAGCAACTTCCTGTAACAGTAGGAGTTGGATCTTTAATCTTTGAAATCTGTTTATGGGTAGTGCCTATAGCAGTAGCAGTTCTTATCCCTTGGTTATTTGGCGTAAACTGGGCCGTTGCTGCGGCTGGAATTATTCCAGGGCTTATTTGGCTGTACGCCAAGATGAAGGCAAAGAACTATTTTCAGCAACTGGAGCAAAAACTACAGGCTGACGCTTCGACAATTGACAACTTTATTGAGCAGCGTGTAGTTATCTTGGAAAACCTCGCTTCTTTGATAAATCGCGCTATCGAACTTGATAAAGATGTGATGAAAAGCGTTGCTGGACTGCGAAGTGGCATCCAAGAAGGGGAAGATCGTAACACCATGGCCTCTCAAGTAGACACTTTGGCTGGACGTCTGTTCCCACAGGTAGAAGCCTATCCTGAATTGAAATCACACCAAGAAATAGCTGATGCAATACAGCAAAACAGCTACTTACAACGCGAAATCACCGCTGCACGTACGGTATACAACAACCGCGTCAATCAGTGGAATCGTGACATATTTGACTGGCCGACCAAACAAATAGTGGCAGCTAGACAACACTACACTACACGTATACCATTCAGCACATCTGCTGAAACAAAACAACGTGCCCGAAGCAATTTTTTTTAACTTCTTTAAATCCGAATAAACTATGACCGAAGACATTTTAAGCCCATTGGAACAGTTCCAAGCATATAAAGAAAAATTTCGTGAAGTTGCAGAAAAGACATTTGATGAATTGACAGCGGCTTCAGGTGTTGACCCCGAGGCCAATAGGGTGCTATGTAAAGAAATACAAGATCTCAAGTCAAACAATAAGAAAACATCAACAGCACTGACTTGGTGGACGGTACTATGCGTATTTATGTGGATTGTAACGGCGGTATGCGTGATTATATGTGTTACTAACGGTTTTGAAGCCGGATGGATAATACCCACAATCAGCATTGTTGTCGGTGTATCCATGCTTGTATTATTGTTTTGGAAAATACACCCTATCATCAAAAAGTGTAAATCCATCAAGAAAGAGTTAGAGGAACTGATCAAGAACAAAGAGCAGGAGACATGGGATATGATGGCTCCACTTAATCGACTTTACGACTGGGGGGTATTCAACCGTATGATGACACAAACTGTCCCGCGTCTCGAATTTGACCCTTATTTTACCAACCAGCGCTTGGCTGACCTTATTAATAGCTATGGATGGGATGAGAATTTCAGCAAGGAACGTTCTGTGTTATTCTCGCATAGTGGTCTAATCAACGGCAACCCATTTGTCATAGCCCGTACACGCAAGATGGAATGGGGAACCAAAGAATACACAGGAGAATTAGTTGTAAAATGGACAACCGTAGAGTATGACTCCGAGGGCAAAAAGCACACACGTCATCATAGTGAAACGCTCCGCGCCAGCGTGCACAAACCATATCCGGAATATTTTGACAAAACCCGCTTGATATATGGTAATACCGCAGCTCCGGATCTCAACTTCACTCGGGAGAAAAACGATGATGAACTTGCTGTTGATTCTCGCTCTTATAAGCGTAAACTCAAAGAGATAGAGAAGTTCTCCCGTGACTTGAAGAATGACTTCGCCATGGCTACGAATGAAGAATTTGAGGTACTATTCACCACCACCAACCGAAATAATAATCAACAGTACTTCCTCCTATTCACTCCATTGGCTCAAGAAAATATGATCAATATCATTCGTGACAAAGAACTTGGTTATGGAGACGATTTTCAATTTATGAAACATCGTAAACTTAACACTCTTACCGCCGATCATATGCAAGAACTTCCTCTTGACATGAACCCACGCATGTTCTGGAACTGCAATTATGATGCAGCAAAACAAGTGTTCATTGAAACGACATGCGAAAACTTTAGAGCCATCTACTTTGGATTTGCTCCTTTGCTCAGTATTCCTATGTACCAGCAGATCCGTCCTGCATCTGCAATCTATGGTATCGATATGCCACGACAAAGTTCTTATTGGGAACATGAATCACTCGCTAACTTTTGGGGAGAAGACAAATTTGCCGATGCATCCTGCGTGACCCATTCTATTCTCAAGACTACAGAAAACCGTAAAGATGACGGGACGGTCGAAGTACAGGTACGAGCGTATGGTTACCGTGCAGAGCCTCGTGTTGACTATATATCGAAATACTGCAGTAACGGAAATTATTATGATGTCCCCGTACAGTGGGACGAGTACATTCCTGTCATGGGAACTGGAACGCTTGAAATGCAAGAAGACACAACTGATGAGCAACCCGATCTCGACCCTATTACACGTCTTCAAGAAACCACTCAAAAATTGAATGCTTTTGGCGAGAACAGTGTATTCCGTCGTCATATCACATCTCGGATAATGCAATAACACGTAATTTTATAATCATTTACAGGCGTACAGCAAAATTTTTTGTAGCGTGTGTATCCTTGCTCACAATGCTCCTACGTCTGCATGAGGGCAACTCAAACTTTGGGTTGCCTTCGTTTTTTTATAATACCTACTAAGGTTACGAGACCAGTTAGTAAAACCGCTCGGACTTCAAAAAGGAGGTGGCTTTACAGGGTTGATACAAGAACAGAGCGAAGAAAGAATGGTTCTCAGTAAGCCAGACAGCCATCTGACGTTTCAAGTGCAGTTAGAATGCGACACCCCAGACAACCTCACACAATGCCAATCCATCCGAATAACGACTTCCGTCAAATTCCACAACACATTAGGCAAAATATACTTTTTCTTCATCCGCCCTTTCCATTGCCTGATTTGCAAAAGCCTTCTGAAACGGGCGGCACGACTTTGGGAGAAAGAACACGACTTTGGGAGAAAGAAATAGTTTGAAAACAAAAAAACTGAAATAAAATTCATTTCCCCACCCAACCCAAAAACAAAAAGCCATCCGACATGAAAATCGGATGGCTTTTCGTTTAATTTTATCAATATGTGATTTATGCCGGGTGGATTGCCGAAGAGGGGCAAACAGCTGCGCAAGAACCGCAGTCCGTGCAGAGATCCGGATTAATCTTATAGATATCGCCTTCTGAGATTGCCTCCATCGGGCATTCGTCAATACATGTACCGCATGCGATACAATCGTCTGAAATTACGTGAGCCATAATGTTTAGTTTTTGTTAATACTTAAAATGTCGTGGAGATTAGCGGACTCGAACCGCTCACCTCGACACTGCCAGTGTCGCGCTCTAGCCAGATGAGCTAAACCCCCATGTTTTAAAAACGCTGCAAAGGTAATAAAGTTTTCCGGATATTTCCAAATAATTTGTACTTTTGTTCCAACTTTTTTTCAACATGCAAAAACCCGTTCAGACACAACAAACGATATTGGGAATCGACCCGGGAACCAACATCATGGGCTACGGCATTCTGCAGACATGCGGTTCACGCTCAGCCAGCTTGCTGGCCATGGGTATATTGGACATGCGGAAACTGAAGAGCCCGTATGAAAAATTGCAGCGGATTTTCATGCGGACGCTGGAGCTGATTGACGAATACAAACCGGATGAGCTGGCCATTGAATCGCAATTTTACGCTGAAAACGTACAGTCCATGCTGAAGCTTGGACGCGCCCAGGGTGTCGCCATTGCAGCCGCGTTGTTCCGCAACATGACCATAAATGAATATGCACCCCTGAAAATAAAAATGGCGCTGACCGGCAACGGTTCGGCCAGCAAAGAACAAGTGGCCGACATGGTACGCCGTTTCCTGCACATTCCGCAGGAGCAAATGCAAGTCAAGCTGGATGCGACCGATGCCGTGGCCGTGGCCTATTGCCATTTCCTGCAATTGGGCAAGCCTGTAACTCACGGGAAATATTCCGGCTGGAAAGACTACATAGACAAAAATCCGGACAAAATACATACGAAATAAAAACTCAACACAAAGAAAATGAAACACATACTGGATCTGACCGTTTCCGAAAACCTGCATCTGAACGAGCGCACCGTGCTGCTCAAACTGACACGACAAGCACCACTGCCGGAAATGCAGCCCGGACAGTTCGTACAAATACGCATCGACAATTCCGGCGACACATTCTTGCGCCGTCCCATTTCCGTCCACTATGTCGATAAGGAACGCAACGAATTATGGCTGCTCGTACAAACCGTAGGCCCCGGCACACACAAGTTGGCACAAATACATGCCGGCGATACGCTCAATGTGATTTTGCCGTTAGGCAACACGTTTTCCGTAGCCGGAAAAGGAAAAAAGGTTTTGCTTGTCGGCGGCGGCGTAGGAGTCGCTCCCCTGCTCTACCTGGGTGCAAAACTGCAAGCTGACGGTGTAAAAACGACATTCCTGTTGGGGGCGCGGTCGGCACAAGAGCTATTGCAACTGGACGAATTTTCAAAATACGGCACCGTGTTCACAACCACCGAAGACGGAAGCACCGGCGAGAAAGGATTCGTCACGCAACACAGCATTTGGGAACGGGAAACCTTCGATTTCATATACACCTGCGGCCCGACACCCATGATGAAAGCCGTGGCCCAACAAGCAGCCGAGAAGCACATAGCCTGCGAAGTGTCGCTGGAAAACAAAATGGCCTGCGGAATAGGCGCATGCCTCTGTTGCGTAACCGATACCAAAGCCGGACACAAATGTGTGTGTACGGATGGCCCCGTATTCAATATCAACGACTTGAACTTTTAAGAGCATGAAAACAGAAGTAAACATAGGAAAACTGACGTTGAAAAACCCCGTACTGACCGCCTCCGGCACTTTCGGATACGGTACGGAATATACCGACTTCATGAATTTGTCGGACATAGGCGGCATTATCGTAAAAGGAACTACCCTGCATCCGCGCGAAGGGAATCCCTACCCACGCATGGCAGAAACGCCATCGGGCATGCTCAATGCCGTCGGACTGCAAAACAAAGGCGTCGATTATTTCATCGAACACATTTATCCAAACATCAGGCATTTCGACACGCAAATTTTGGTAAACGTATCCGGCTCAACCGTAGAAGACTATGTGGCAACATCCGAGAAGCTCAACGAGCTGGAAGACATTCCGGGCATTGAACTGAATATTTCCTGTCCGAACGTTAAACAAGGCGGCATGGCTTTCGGCACAAGCTGTGCCGGCGCCGAAAGTGTTGTCAGCGCCGTACGGAAGGTCTACCGTAAAACCTTGATTGTGAAGCTTTCGCCCAACGTGACCGACATTGCAGAAATTGCACGCGCTGCCGAAGCTGCCGGCGCCGACTCCGTTTCACTCATAAACACGCTGTTGGGCATGGCCATCAACGCAGAAACACGCAAACCCCTGTTGTCCACGATAACCGGCGGCTTGTCAGGCGCATGCGTCAAACCGATAGCTTTGCGCATGGTTTGGCAGGTCAGCAAGGCCGTACGCATCCCGGTTATCGGACTTGGCGGCATCATGAACGCAACCGATGCCATTGAGTTCCTGCTGGCAGGTGCCACTGCCGTCCAAATCGGCACGGCAAATTTCATTGACCCCGCAATTTCCGCAAAAGTGGCAGCCGGCATAACCGAATACATGCGACGCCATAACATAGATGATATAAACGAACTAATCGGCGGCCTGCAAGCATAAAAAATATCTCCCCAGAAGTTCGAGAAAACTTCTGGGGAGACATCTTTCAATGAAGAGGCGAAATTTATTTCTGCAAAACAGCCTGCCATATAGCAGCAGCATCTGCCTCCGTCAAAAGATAGACCGGTGACATGGGTTCATAATTAAATGGCACATAGTGCAATACCTGTACTTGTGCATATTGGCGGTCAACCGTACCGATAATATCAAAACGATATTGGTTGGTTGTAGCGGGCACAAAGGACAAGGTGTCGTATGCTGAACCACGCTGCAGGGCAACCGTTATTTTCCGGGCTTCCTGCTCCGACAAGTAGATGCTTTTTTTCTGGATTTTACTGCCTGTAGGTTCATATACTTTATAGTTTCTCTTCCAACATATAATCAGTCCTGCTATAATCATACATACTCCCAAAACCATAACAAGCATTTGTGTTGTTCCGTTAGATACACAAAATGCACTTGACACATATATGCCTGCTACGCCAAGCAGAACAAGCAAAATTCCGCCTATTACATACATAATATTTGTTTTCTGAATAAATTTCGATTGAGACAAGGCCGACATGACCTCATCTTCTGACAAGATTGTTTTCATAATGCTTTAGAATAAATAGATTGATTAAAATGACTTTGTTTTGTTTTTTGAGATACAAAACAATCTTTAAATGACTATTTTTCTTAAAGCATAAATGTAGTATTTGTGCCTGCTGTGTGTATATAAAAGCGTTGTTCCGTCAAAAAAAGCGACTACGGAACGTATATTTTGGGCAAACTGATTGGAGATTGTCTTTACGGTCAAACGTTGTTGATGAAGTTGACGGAGGATTTGCAAACGCACATGGAATTGCAAATGCTGTCCCAAATTGACGAACATGTCTCCCTGTTCCTTTGCTGCAAGGGTATAGGTGTCCGTTTTCTTGCACAAGACCTGTCCATGTTGTTCCGTATGGGAATCCTCATATACAGTCTGCCTTGCGCTGACCTGAAAAGACAAGCAAGCATGGAATACAAGAAACAATATGATTATCAGTCGCTTCATCAGGAGGGCAAAGGTAACAATTTTAAGCGGTTATTCAAAAAGAAAATTCACGTGAATATTTTTTATTCTTTTTAGAATACATAAAAAAATAAGAGTGATTGATTTTATAACAAAAAAATCATATCTTTGCATAAAATTCAAAACACACGTGAAATCCTATGGAAAAATACAAAATATGCCCACAGTGCGGTTCCAAAATACACATCGTCGCCCACAAATGTAAATATTGCGGCGCACATCAGGATGAGCTTTCCACAGAAAGACAATCAGCCAAAGAGTGAATTAACATTCAGTTGCCCATACAAAAAAAGGGACAGTTTTGGCCCTGCCCCCTTCTTCAACGGTATTTTCCATAGCCGAACTTATTTGGTCGGCCACTCCTTGGATGCTATCCTTACCTGTTTTTCATCAGAACCTGTCGGCTCCATTACCAAATATATGGAATAAAAATCATTGCCCTGCAATTTTGCATTCAATTCACTGTCATCAATAGCTTGCAAACGCGATTCAAAAATTTGTTTGGCCTGTGCAATACCTTCAGCCTCATCACAATCACACACTGTCACCTGAATTACATCAAAATTCATCCGGCTACTCACATAATTTATAACATCCTTGGCATCCGAGTTTGTCAGCGACATGGAATTTTCCATACTGAAAACATATACATCCGTGGTTTCAGTCAGGCACGAAGCAAACAAAAACAGGCCGGCAATCAGACACAAGCAAATTTTTGTGGAAATAAAATTCTTCATATTCTCGTTTCAATATTCTATCTGAGGGCAAAATTACGAATTTGTATTAAAAAAAACAATAACTTTATTTGTATTAAAAAAAACAATAACTTTGCGCCTACATTTAATTCTGGACAAATCCATTTATGAAAATCAATCTCCTATTTATTGCATTGGCAATAACCGCGAACGGTTTTTCGCAAAGCTCCTGCAACATAGACTCAATACTCCGAAACATATATAAAGCAGACCAGAGTGTCAGAAAGGAGTTTAACGAAATCATAAACTCCAATGATACCGAACGAATCCTGAACTATCACAAACAAATGGCAGAAACCGACCTGAATAATCAAAAAACAGTATTTGAAATCCTCGACACATTCGGCTGGCCGGAAAATCTGTCGGATTCGGCAAACAAAGCGATATTCCTTGTGATAGACCACGCTGAATTGAAAGCGCAAAAGAAATACTATCCTCTCATCGCACACAGTGCGGCAACAGGTATTCTTGCCCGGTCAGATGCAGCCACATTGCAGGACCGTATTCTGATGCATGAAAACAAAAAACAACTATATGGAACCCAAACCGTTTCATTCACATACAACGGGCAAACCGAATATTATGTATGGCCGGTGAAAGATTCAAAAGAGCTTGACACAAGACGTGCAAAAATCGGTCTGCCTCCAATGGCTTCCTATATTAGGATATTCCAAGAGATGGGAATCAACATGACATGGAACCCAAGCCTTTCCATTAAAGAATTGAAAAAGAAGCAACGAACAAACAAATGAGTTGGACTGACAAGCTCCGTTTTCTCAGGTTCATTTACCTTGAACAAACGATTCGTGCGGTTTGGAAAGACCGATACGTGTAAATGATGATATTGCACCGCAAATGGTAAATATGCCGGCCAGTATCATGGCTTTATGCGGAGCGCCATTGCCAAACAGATCAAACATAAGTGCCACTAACGCGGCCCCTGTCGTTTGGCCGACCAGACGCGCAGTGGCCAACATGCCACTTGCGCTACCTGCCCTGTGAGGCGGAGCCGAACTCAACAATATGTGGTTGTTCGGTGACTGAAAAAAACCAAACCCCATTCCACACAGCATAAGCCGCCACACCAAGTCCAGATATGTACTATCGGAAGAGACAAACGCCAGCAGAAAACATCCCGCGCTCATAACACTCAGGCCCACACCTCCCAAGATGCCCGGATGCACCTTGCTGATAAGCATGCCAGCTATGGGTGCAACAAAAACGATTACCAAAGGCCACGCCGTCATAATCACACCTGTTTCCACTGCATTGTAACCCAACGAATGAACCAGCAAAAACGGGATTGCCACCATGGCCGACATCTGTGCCGTAAAGGACAAGATGCTGGTTATAACAGACATGGTAAAAACAGGGATTCGCAACAAGTCAAACGGCAACATAGGATATGGTTTGTTTCGCTGATTTTTTACATACAATGTCCCTACAAGCAGAAACAGAACCAAGCCAATCAAGACTTCCCACCCCGCCACATGGTGCGAAAAAGCTTCTATACAGCCGATGAACAAGCCAAAGGTAGCAGCATTCAGCAATGCTTCGTGCCAGTTGAACTTACGACCGACTACACGGGTCGGATTGTCCGGCATGTATTTTCTGGCCATGAAAAAAGTCAGTATGCCAACCGGCACATTTATGGCAAACAACCAGGGCCAGGAAGCGACCGACAGAATTGCTGCCGCCAGCGTAGGACCCGCCACAGAGGCCAAAGCCACAACCGTCGCGTTCAGTCCTACACCTCTGCCCAGATATTTCTTGGGATATATCAGTTTTATCAACGAGGTGTTTACACTCATTATCATGGCAGCCCCTACTCCCTGTACGACACGGGCACCGATAAGCAGCGGCAGAGTATGCGCCAAAGCACAAAAGAAGGAGCCAAGCGTAAAGACCGACACGCCAATGACATAAACATGTTTGTATCCGAACAGTTCACCCAAGGATGCAAACGGCAACAATGTCATCATGATAATGAGCTGGAATGCATTGACTATCCATATTGAATCAGCAGATGAAATATTCAATTCCGAAGCGATACTTGGCAATGCTACGTTGCAGATGGTTCCATCCAGCACGGATAAGAACAAGCCGCAAAACGTAGCTGCTATTGCATAATAAATACGCGGTTTATGCAAGCCATCCCATTCCAGATTGCCAATAAGCTTTTCCTGTTGTTCCATAGTTGTCAATGTTCAGATTGTTGATTAAAAAACAACAGCAAAAAACAGCTTTTCCAGCCATTTTTTGCTGTGTTTTCCCACATGTATTAAATTAACGGCTTGTCAGTCTTCTATATATACTTCCAGCAACTTGGCTTTTCCTGTTGTCGGTACCAGCCGTACATCATTCAGGATTGCCGGAATCAGGACTGTCTCGCCCACGGCTACTTTTATTTTGTCATCATTCGTTTCGACCGTCACTCCGCCATCTACGCACATGTAAACCACAAATGAGTCCAATGGAGCATAGTCCCTTTCTATTATCCGGTCGAATTCCAGAACGTTTGTAGTAAAATATTGGCATTTAGCCAAATTGACCACATGGTTCAGGTTTTGTGAATAAGCTATTTTAGGTTTCCTGTTAGCCGAATAATCGATAACATCCAAGGCTTCTGCCGTATGCAACTGGCGTGTATTGCCCGATGCATCCTTTCGGTTATAGTCATATATCCGGTAGGTAATGTCACTGGTCTGCTGTATTTCTGCCAGGACAATTCCTTTTCCGATAGCATGCACAAGTCCCGCATGGATAAAAATGGCATCGCCTTTTGCGACCGGTGTTTTCTGCAACAGGGTTTCCAGTTGCCCTTCAGCCAGTTTCCGTGCATATTCGTCGGCATTGGAATCCTTTGCAAATCCGGCAATCAGCGTTGCATCCACGGCGGCATCCAGGATATACCACATTTCCGTCTTGCCAAACGAATTATGTCTTTTTGCAGCCACTTCATCATTGGGGTGTACTTGTATGGACAGATCATCATTTGCGTCTATCAGCTTGAACAACAGGGGAAAAGTTTGTCCAAAACGTTCATATATCTTATCGCCGACCAGATCTCCCATATATACCTCCAACAGTTCATCAAGAGAATTTCCAGCCAGATAACCGTTTTGCACAACAGAAACATCAGTGCCACAACCGGAAAGTTCCCAACTTTCACCGATATTCGGCAATCCATCAGGATTTTTTCCGAACAGTTGCTCCAGCTTGTGTCCTCCCCAGATTTTATCCTTGACAATAGGAATGAATTTTAAAGGATACAGGTTCATGAGTGTTTCTATTTTGCAGTTTATTTATTGTTTTCCCTACGTTCTTTCAGTTTCAATTCCCAAGCCCATGCGCTACGCAAGGTATCTTCAACGCTTTCGGTCGCTTTCCAGCCGAGCACTTTATTGGCATGTTCGGGATTTGCCCAGACTTGTTCTATATCTCCTTCACGGCGTCCTACTATCCTGTAAGGAACTTTTACATGATTAGCCGCTTCAAAAGTACGGATAATTTCCAATACGGAAAGTCCTCTTCCGGTTCCCAGATTAAAGATTTCTATGTTTTTATCATTTTTTGCATCCAGCATGCGTTGCACGGCAAGGACATGTGCCTTTGCCAGATCCACAACATTGATATAGTCGCGAATGCAAGAACCATCAGGCGTATTATAGTCATCCCCGAATACTTTCAGTTCACTACGGATTCCAATAGCTGTTTGTGTGACAAACGGCAGCAGATTATTGGGAACTCCATTGGGCAGTTCACCTATCTCCGCACTCGGATGTGCTCCGATCGGGTTGAAATAACGCAAAACGACGGCTTTCATTTCAGGATTTGCATATATCGTATCACGTATAATTTCCTCACAAATCTGTTTGGTGTTGCCGTATGGTGAGAGCGCTGGTTTGATAGGTGCGTTTTCGTCGACCGGCAAGACATCCGGCTGTCCGTAAACCGTACAGGATGAAGAGAATACGATATTGGGAACTTTGTGTACCGGCATCAATTCCAACAGATTGATCAATGAGCCCAGGTTATTGCGATAATAGAGCAGCGGTTTTTCCACCGATTCTCCAACAGCCTTGCTGGCTGCAAAATGTATAATTGCCTCAATACCTGAATGTTTTTCAAACATTTTATCCAGACTGACATAGTCCAGACAGTCTATGTTCTCAAACGCAGGGCGAATTCCCGTAATCTTCTCTATGCCGGAAAGCACCTCGATATTGGAATTGGACAAATTGTCCACTATAACAACATCATATCCTTTTTTCTGGAGTTCTACAACGGTATGGGAACCTATATATCCGGTTCCTCCAGTAACTAAAATCTTTGCCATAACTGTATTATATAAAAAATCACAATAGTTTCATCCTTTTTCAGACGATTCTATTGTGATCAAGTTTTCAACTGAATAATTTTTCCGGATAAATACCTTTGCGTATCAGGTCGTTTAGTTTCATGACTACTTGCGGACGATCTTCTGCATAGGTTACTCCAAACCATTTGGCCGGCGTGTCAAGAACCTTGCACGTTACCGTTCCCGAAGTAATCAATTCATTCACCACCAGAGGGATAAAGAATTCCGACTTAAGTTCCTGACCATGCTTTTTCAAGAAATCAACGAAGAATTTTTCCGAATATTCAAAATAGTCCGGTGTAAATCCCCACATGTTCATTGATACCGGTGTGTCCGGTGAAATAGCAACATCCTTGTCGTTTTCATCCTTATAGACAATCTGTCCGCCCTGGTCTTCAATATGTGTGCGCTCCACAACATGGGTCAGATAACCATCGGCATTGGTTTCGCAAATTCCACGGCTCACTGCACCGCTTTCCGAAAGCGTGTTACCTACACGATAACCAATCATGCAATACTCGTTTTTCTTGCCGGCAATGGTTTTCAGGAAATCTGCCATTACCTGGAAAGATTCTTTTCCGTAAAAGTCATCGGCGTTGATCACGGCAAAAGGCTCCTTAATAACATCCTTGCCCATCAAGACCGCGTGATTGGTTCCCCATGGTTTTTCACGTTCCGGATTATACGTGCATCCTGCCGGCACTTTATCCAACGACTGGAAACACACCTCACACGGGATCTTATTTTGGAATTTGCTGAGAACAATTTTCTTGAAATCATCAACAAAGCTTTCACGAATTACAAAAACAAGTTTGCCGAATCCGGCTCGAATGGCATCATAAACCGAGTAATCCATGATTGTTTCTCCATTCGGGCCAAGACCATCCAATTGTTTCAAGCCTCCATAACGGCTACCCATTCCGGCAGCTAATACAAATAAAGTCGGTTTCATAATAAATTATTTGATGATATAGAATTTCCGAACGGCAAAGATAGTGATTTTTTTACATGATTTTACAGCTTTGATGTTTATCTTTTTATAAACCCGCCCTTTTTAGTTGTCTTGTAACCGATTAAGACTCCAGCAAAAGCGAATTCATTTTTTTTATCAAAAAAAAAGTCGCCGAATGCTTGACATACCACAAAATAATCGTACCTTTGCAGCCGTTTCAAAAAAAAGACTCCGTAGCTCAGCTGGTAGAGCAATTGACTCTTAATCAATGGGTCGAGGGTTCGAGCCCCTCCGGGGTCACAAGTGTTTATAATCAATGGTTTAGATTGATGCGCGTGAAGAAAACGCATCAAGATTGCATCATTTTTAAGGCATTGTCGGATGAATGACTGGTAATGCCTAAAAAAATATCCAGAAGCCAACTTCCCAACTTACAGACTTTCCGGCTGAACAGCTATTCTCCGGCAATTTTGAGATACGTTCGTTTTCATAGCGCACCTTCTTTCTGCACCGACAGCGTGATGGCAGTGTTCCCGTTGGAGCATGAAAGTATGCTGCCGTAAGGTGTTGTTTCTACTGTGCCGACCAGCGTGGAGTCCTGGCGGATTTTCTGCGCAAGCTGCTCGGGGCTGATGCACCTGGAGCGCATCTGGATTCTTGTGGTTTCCATAATGATGAAGTATTTTGACGTTAAAAGAAAAGGCACGCTTACGGGTGTCAAACAAACTTCATCAGGTGTTCCCCGGCATTACTGTTCCAGCGATCCGTGCATGCCTTATTCTTCGAATAAGTTATTTGTATGGACACCCCAAAAAGCCGTGGCTCGACGGCGGCTTGTACGCCTGATGAATAATTGTTTGACGTTGCAAACGTTGGAAAAAGTTTTTGGAGCGTGCAAGGATGAGGGGCGGAAATGTGTTGCAAAACATGTTTTTTTGCGGAAAAGGAAAGGCTCACAGGTGGGTGAGCCTTGGGTGGTGTGATTTGGGTATTACACGTATTTTTGCCGGTGCTATAGCCTGTATGTCAGCAAATGTCCTATAGTCTTTGATGTTGTTGGTGGCAAATACGGCACATTTCATCTTTTTTGATATGACATACTGTATGCAGTCTTCAAGGTCTGCAACGGTTTCCTGCATGATGGACCTTACGTTGCTTTCAGTAAAGGAAAGTACTGTGAATTGGTGTAGCAGCATTTGTATAATGGCCTTTATCTGTCCGTTGGTCTTTGTTTTCTGAAACACAGATACGAACTGTGCAATACTTAATGCTGACACATAGAGTTTTTTCCTTTCAGTGATGTGGGGTAGAAAATGCATTCGATGTCCTTTCCCTTATGTGCCCATGCACCTATGAGAACGTTTGTGTCGATGAATATGTGGATTGCTTTTCATAGTACAAGTGACTTGAACTGTTTCTTTTCTTGTTCGGTGAGTAGGTCTATGTTGCTAGCAACCCATATTCCGACTGAGTTTGAAACGAGGTCCTTGTATGTGATTCCTGCTTTTTTGAGCAGGAGTTCAAGCAGTGCCTTTTTTTCACGTTCGATTGTCTTGCCGTCAGCTTTCTTTGCCATGGCTGTATGTTTTTATTGTTTTTCTTATGCAAAGTTACAAAATCCGTCCCAACGGCGCAAGCTGGAAAAAACTTCCACGGATCCGTGTTGTGGAATACGGAAGTTGTATGAGGTAGAGTTTTTTTTAATCTACTTGTCAAATATGTCGAAGTATTTTTTCAACAAATATTTTCTTCCTCTTTTGCTTCCTGTAACTTCTGAGAGGATTCCATGACCTTCCAATTGTCTGATTAATGTATATGCAGAAGCAGGAGTTATGTTTGCTATTGTAGCTACTTTATTTGCATCAATAATCGGTAGTCTGTATAGCTCGGTGATGACTTTTAGTGCATTGGCAGATCTGCTTCCCATTGACTTGATTATTTCTTCATTTTCTTTTTGCAAGGCCATGATCTCCTCGAACGTTTTTACACCGTTTTGAGCAGTTTCTATGATTCCTGTAAGAAAAAACTTAAACCAGCCGCTTATGTCATTTTCTGTTCTTGCTTTCATCAAACAAGTGTAGTATGAATTTCTATGTTTTTCAAGATAATCGGATAAATATAGAATGGGCTGTTTCAAAATACCTTTGCTAACAAGATATAGTGTAATCATTAGTCTTCCGGTCCTCCCGTTCCCATCAAGAAAAGGGTGTATTGTTTCAAACTGATAATGTATAAGAGCAATTTTAAGTAATTCAGGAAAAAAGATGTTTTCATTATGGACAAATTTTTCAATATCTTCCATGAGTTCAGGTATGGAAGTGTAGACAGGAGGTATAAATATAGCGTCATTGAGTGACGCGCCACCAATCCAATTTTGGCTCTGTCTAAATTCGCCAGGTTGTTTATGTTCTCCTCTGACACCTTGTAATAAAATTCTATGCACATTTCGTATAAGCCTTGATGAGAAGGGCAATTGTTCCAATAGTTTTATTGCCTCATTCATTGCATTGATGTAATTATGGACTTCCATCCAATCGTCTCTTTTGTCCAGTGGTACATCTTCTTTTGAAAGAATGGCTTCTTCCATGTTGGTCTGAGTACCTTCTATTTTTGAGGATTGGATGGCTTCTTTTATTACATGCATGCTTATAAATAGGTCGATATTGGGTATATGCTCGGAATACATATCCAATCTTCCCAACATCCTGTCAGCTTTACTTAATAGTGTAACAATTTCCATGTTATCTATTTTCCAACTTCTATTTATAAAATTCGGCTGGAAACTTTTGTAATAACCTTGGTTGATATAAGTTCCTGATTTAAAGTCTTTCATTTCTCCTTATTCTAATATTTGAGGCAAATTTAGAATAAAAAAATCGTTATTTCAAATTTTGCCGAAAAATTAAAATAATATCCAGCGCTATTTTATGATTGACGCAAAAAGTAAAATAAGGAAAGCGTTCCATACTTGCAAATGGTGTTTAATTGAGGTGTATACAGCAGAAAAAAGCGACTGCGGCAGGCGTGAGGAGTCGGCAACGTGAATGACAGCCCAAGGCGGCCAGTGTGTCCTGGTTGTAAATCGGGATGGTTCTTTTGCCATGGTTTATATGATAATTTTTTGTTAGTCCGGTATGTTTTTGTATGTTTGCAACGGTAAACCATTGTGCTATCCTATTGCAACTCTGCGAACTCCCGTCTTAGTCGTTCAGCATGAGTGGAAATGGCTGTGAGGCACGGGCAAACTCGCAGGTAGATGCGGGCGGCACAAGCCCTCGGCGATCGTTTACACACAATGGTTTGTTGCGTGCAAAGGATATTTTTGTCTCTATCCATGTACGGTGGCCGACAAGAAGCGCTTCCGGGCGCATGACCTGTGCGGGACTCCTTCCAGGAGATTCCCGTATTATCCTCCGGCCCGGCGGAGGTAGTGCGGCCATTTAGTCCGCCTCCAAAGCAAGACAACGTTTTCACTTGCGTAGGCATACAGGATAGCGGGGGCGTTGAAAACCCGTACCGGCATCGGGCGGTTGCCGGCTCTGGAGACTTTATACTGGCTGTTCCTGCGGGAACGGCCTTTTTTATTCGGATGTTGAGCAGCACATTTTCCTGTTTGCAAGTTTTTGGTTGCTACGAGCGCAGCCGTCTTCACGTTATATGTTTTCTCCCCGAAGGACAACTCTATGGCTGCCCAATTGGAAACATTTCCCTTTGGACGACCAACCTGTATGTGTTTGCCGTACCGCTGTATACCTTATTGTAGTTGGCCATGATGAAACGTACGAAATCAAGCGCAGTCATGCCTATTGATGACAATTCTTTCCAGTGTCTATTGTTGATGTGTACCAGTTCGGTTTCGTAAATGTAGATGTTGCCTGCTTTAAGTACTTTGTTTGCCCAACTGCCCATGCGTATGCGCCCGACAAGTATGCGATTGTTGTCGTTTCCTGCTTTTTTGCCATCAGCGGCATTGGAACGTTTGGGATGCGTATATTTGTTTCTCGGCATAGGATAAATACAATCGTAAAGATTCAGAAGCGGGGGCAAAAATAATGATTAGTTTTTGATTTTTACAAATGTAAATAACTGAAAATCAGTTGTTTATTATTACGTTAATAATAAAACAGGGTAGACGGCGGATGCCGGTAAAGTTGCAACCTTTTTGTAACCGATTTTGTAACCGGCGGTTTTTATTGATTATTAAGGTTTTATTTACTTTTCCCTTTCTATGGTTACAAAGTTACAAAAATATAGGTAGGTAAAAAGGGGTTGAGGGAATGAGACAGGGAGCCGGGGAAATGCCCCTCTGGCATATTCTCCCTGAAAGCAGGCAAGTCGTCCGGACTTGTATCCCCCAAAAACTCCCGCAGCTCCGGGAGTGGAGTGCGGGAGTTGGTTGCCTATTGCTGGCATTTTGCGAGCTGAAAGTATTCGGCTTGGGTCACAAAAAAGCAGATACAGTCAAAAGACAATATCTGCTTTTTCATTTGTTTCCATTTTCCACCCACAAGCCTTTGAAACAGCTACTCCTTTATCTCCTGCAACGGAATACGCACAAAATCACGTTCCTCTATATGCGGATGGGGAATTTGCAGTTCCGGGAGATTTATTTTTTCATTGCCATACAATAATATATCTATGTCAATAATCCGATCGGCATAATGTCCATTGACCGATTTATGCGTGCGCCCCATTATCCGTTCGATACGTTGCGTGGCTGCCAGCAGTTCCAGTGGTTGCAGTTCCGTTTCCACCGCAACCGCAATATTCAGGAATGTGTTTTCCGACACGAAACCCCAAGGCTCGGAAATGAAATTGGAAGAACGGCGTACAATCCTGCCAACCTGTCCGTTTATCAAATCAAGCGCGTGCTCCACATTGGCGACCCTGTTCCTGAGATTTGTTCCTATTGAAAGATACACAAGCATGATATTTCCGTTTTCTTGCCACAAAAATACAACAATAATGACAGATGTCATGTTGATTCAATGAAAAAACGCGTATTTTTCATGTCGTTTTGGCAGAAAATGTCAGGAATAACTTGCTCCCGGCCTGTGGCACAAGGTTTGAAAAAGCCGAAGCGGCCGTTTGAAAAAACAGCCACAAATCAAAAAGAAAAAATAACAGTTAAAACATACAACTATGGGAAAAATTATTGGAATCGACTTAGGAACAACTAACTCTTGTGTAGCAGTTATGGAAGGCAATGAACCTGTGGTTATTGCCAATAGTGAAGGAAAAAGGACCACGCCGTCCGTAGTAGGATTTGTTGATGGCGGTGAGCGTAAGGTGGGTGATCCTGCCAAACGTCAGGCCATAACCAACCCGACCAAAACGGTGTACTCCATTAAACGTTTTATGGGCGAAACTTATGATCGTCTGGACAAGGAAATTGCACGTGTACCTTACAAAGTAGTACGTGGCGACAACAACACACCCCGTGTTGATATTGACGGACGGTTGTACACGCCTCAGGAAATTTCTGCCATTATTTTGCAGAAAATGAAAAAGACGGCAGAAGAATATCTGGGTCAGGAAGTTACGGAAGCAGTCATTACGGTGCCTGCCTACTTTAACGATGCCCAGCGTCAGGCCACCAAGGAAGCCGGTGAGATTGCCGGTCTGAATGTACGCCGTATTGTAAACGAGCCTACGGCTGCCGCTTTGGCATACGGTCTGGACAAATCCAACAAAGACATGAAAATTGTCGTGTTCGACTGCGGTGGCGGTACACACGATGTATCCGTACTGGAACTCGGTGACGGTGTATTTGAAGTAAAATCGACCGACGGCGATACGCACCTCGGCGGTGATGATTTCGACCACCGTATCATTGAATGGCTGGTTCAGGAATTCAAGAACGACAACCACGGAGCAGACTTGAGCAAAGACCCAATGGCCCTGCAACGTCTGAAAGAAGCTGCGGAAAAGGCCAAAATCGAGTTGTCCAACACAACCTCGACAGAAATCAACCTGCCGTACATCATGCCGGTTGACGGTGTGCCCTGCCACCTGGTTCGCACGCTGACACGTGCCAAATTCGAGCAATTGATTGACGACCTGATCCAACGTACAATCGAGCCGTGCAAAACAGCCCTGCAACATGCCGGGTTGACCGTAAAAGATATCGATGAGATTATTCTGGTTGGCGGTTCGACACGTATTCCTGCCATACAGGCTGCCGTTGAAAAATTCTTCGGAAAAGCTCCTTCAAAAGGTGTAAATCCGGATGAGGTTGTGGCCATTGGTGCTGCCATTCAAGGCGGTGTATTGACCGGTGATGTAAAAGATGTATTGTTGCTTGATGTAACTCCTCTGTCATTGGGTATCGAAACCATGGGCGGTGTAATGACGCGGTTGATCGAAGCCAACACCACGATTCCTACCAAGAAATCGGAAATCTTCACGACTGCCGCCGACAACCAGCCTTCCGTAGAAATACACGTATTGCAAGGCGAACGTCCTATGGCAGCGCAGAACAAGACAATCGGCCGTTTCCACCTGGATGGCATCATGCCGGCACGTCGTGGCGAGCCGCAAATTGAGGTTACTTTCGATATCGATGCCAACGGTATCTTGAACGTATCCGCCAAGGACAAAGCCACGGGCAAGGAACAGAAAATACGTATTGAAGCCTCTTCCGGTCTGACCGAAGAAGAAATCAAACGTATGAAAGCGGAAGCTGAAGCCAATGCCGAGGCCGACAAGAAGGAGAAAGAGCGTGTTGACAAGCTGAACCAGGCCGACAGCATGATTTTCCAGACGGAAAAACAGCTGAAGGAAATCGGCGACAAGATTCCGGCCGACAAGAAAGCTCCTATCGAAGCTGCCTTGAACAAGCTGAAAGATGCCCACAAGGCTCAGGACGCCAACGCCTGCGAAGCTGCCATGAACGAATTGAACAATGCGTTCCAGGCTGCCAGCCAGGAAATGTACAACGCCCAGAATGCACAAGCCGGTAATGCACAGCCGCAAGCTGACAATAACGCAAATACGCAGCAAAACAACAACGGCGGCGACAATGTTACCGATGTGGATTTTGAAGAAGTCAAGTAAGTAACGATAAATAAACAATAAACATCCATAAGAAAAGGTGTGGAATCGTCTGATTTCCACACCTTTTCTGCTTTTTATTGTTTGGGTTTTCTTTCTTTGTCTATTGTTTTTTTATGGCTTATTTGTACCGCAACAAATTAGTAGATAATGTGCAACAAACAATCATATAAATCATTCAATTACAGCATATTAAAATTTTAATTAGACACCGCACTTTAATGGCATATTCTTTACGCCTTCTTAGTAAAGAATAGCCGAATAAAGTTTGATTGTTCTCCAAATTCTAATTAATTTTACTCTTTCGCTTGCTTAATTACTTCATATATCATTTGATAAGCCTATATTGTATATTAATTTACACTTATAACTATTTTATATTCAATTATTTATTAGGTAACTTTACATTTTACGCAGTGGAATTTTTTATTGCTTTTACAATGAGATCATAAATTTTCGATAAAAACGAAAGGTTTCTTAGCACAAAACACTTCATAACACCCTAATAATCGTCTTCTTGTAAAGAACTAAATAGCAGACAAACTGTAAAGAATAGAGGATAGTAAGCATTGTATGTCGCTTTATTTTTCCCTCTGTTTTGCCTAACTGCTACCATCTTTATATTTCTGTCATGGATGCAACAAAGAACAACCAAGTAAAGCTGAACGGAAAAATACGTTAATCGCTTACAATAGAGAGGAATATTTTTCAGTTCATCCCTATGACTGTCAACCGGCATTATCAGAATTGTGACGGGCAGGTATTTTCGCAATAAAATAACTCTGCCGAGGTTGTACAGCTGAATGGTGAAACATGGGATAAAAGAGTTCTGTTTATAACAGGAAAGTGATATGCAATATAGAAAGAAACGAGAAAAGCTGATTATTTTTTTGTAGAACAGAAAAAATGTGTTACTTTTGCAGCAACATGCTTACCCCGCTTCCCATAAGAACAGCGCGCTCAGGGTGAGCTTTTTATTTTATATACTCATGGAAACGAAAACGAATAAAATTCCTTATCCCAAGCATCTCATATCTTTTACCGACCAGATAAACCTGCTCAAACAAAGAGGAATGGTTTTCGGAGATGAGCCAAAAGCCCTACACTTGTTGCAGAATATCAGTTATTATCGTCTGAGCGGTTATTGGTATCCTCTTCTGGCTGACAAGCAACAACATATTTTCAAACCGGGCAGTACATTTGAAACAGCCTATAATATTTATAAGTTTGACAGTGAACTCCGAAAACTGATTATTGCAGAGATTGAAAAGATAGAGGTAGCAGTACGTACGCAGACAGCATATATTCTTTCTTCGCAGTACGGTGCATATTGGTTTGAAGATTCCTCGCTTTTCTCAAGCCCCGTTCGCCATGCAAAGTTATTGTCAAAAATTGACGAAGAATACAGCCGCAGCGATGAAGAGTTCATAAAAGCGTTCAAGACGAAATATTCCAACCATTTCCCACCAAGCTGGATAACAATGGAAATAACCTCATTCGGAACACTCTCCATATTGTACGAAAATTTGTTACCAGGAAAGACCAAGCGTTCCATAGCCGCATACTTTGGGCTGGCTGATAAGGTTTTCGTATCATGGTTGCATAGTGTTGTGTACGTACGGAATATCTGTGCGCACCACAGCCGTTTCTGGAACAAAACTTTAAGTATCCGTCCATTGATGCCACGCTCTCCGCGCAATACTTTCATCAAATTGCCAGCTAACGGCACACCGCAAATCTATTTTGTATTAAGCATGATTATATACTTGCTGAATACGATCAATCCAAACCATTCGTTTGTTTCGAGGTTCAAAGATCTTTTGAACCGTTATCCGTCAATTGACATCCATGCCATGGGATTTCCAGACGATTGGAAGAACGAGAGTCTTTGGAAAGACTGAAAGTGAAATAACTTTCATAACACACTGACAATTGAGTAAGCCCAGTGTCGTTTCATCTTATCTATTATTCCATGTAATTGGTAGTAGCCTAATTATCAAAAAATCCCATAATTTCGCCATGCCTTATTTTGAGATTCAAAATCCATTTTTATAGTGCTTTTTACCCCATTTTTTTGTCTCTAAATAATTACGGTATAAAAATTACCATATTTGTACCATAATGTTTGTAACCTCCTGATAATCAGCTAAAGTTTTTTTAGAGGAAGTAAAATAAGCAAAACAACAAAAGCTTATTCAACAAGAAAAAGCGTGAAATCAAAATTTCACGCTTTTTTTGTTTGGATTCATTCAGGCTTCATGATTCTTCTTTCTCCTTCCGCCACATATCCAACGTTTTCCCGTTGTAGCCGAAATATTTCGCCTCCTGATAAGCACCGGATAAGTTCTGCCTGTTTTTCAGGCATGCAATTTTTCCAGAACTATCTGTTCCGTTTAAAAATGCAACCACAGACAATTCAATAACGGCCCGTCTTTATAATTACCGTAACAAAAATAGCAATTATTTCCCAAAGTATCATAATCCCGCAAAAATTGAGTCAAAAAAAAGAAGAGGGAAAGAATTTTTCCCTCTTCTTGCTTATCGTAAAAAAGTCCGGAGACTTCTTATTTTATCACTTTGACAACTTGACTGCCAGCCTTAACCAGCAATACGCCTTGTGCAGGAACAACAATCTCGTTTACACCTTCAGCAGCCACCGTGCTGGCCACCAAAACGGAATTAACCGTATAAACATTGATTGTTTCACCAGCCGGAACACCGGAAACCTTTACACAATTGCCCATAGCCACTGCGCTGAAACGGGATGCAACATTTTCCGACAAACCGGTTGCCTCATCTTTTGCAAATACCGCACTGATTGTTATATCTGCTTCCGGAGTGTAAGTGTACGGATTGTCTGTGGAAAGTTCTGCTCCTACACCATCAACCCATTTGCTGAACGTATAACCGGTAGCGGCCGTGGCTGTCAAAGTTATGGTTTGGCCAGCTGTAACCTGAACAGCTGCCTCGCTGGCAACAGCAGTTTCTTCACCATCTGCTATAGCATATTCTACCGTACCTTCTCCTTCTGCTGCCGGTTCTACTGTCACCGTATATGTGGAAGGTTCCACCACATTGAATGCAAAGTCATAATATCCACCTTCTGTATATGTTCCGCAAGGATCTGTGCTGCTATATTCTGAATTATTTGCACGTGCCACATAGAATACACGCATCAGATATGTTCCTGCCGGTGTAACAGCATCTATGGTAAATTCCTGGTTTACAGACTTCGTATCAGAAGCATCATCTGTTGCTCCTACGCGGGCAATATTTTCGCCTTCATCGGTCAAGTCAAAGTCTCCATTCAGGTCCACATACACACGTATGGCACCCCAGTTTGTCTTCTCGCTGGTAATGTTAAGCGTAACAGTCTGGCCGGCTTCTGCGGTAAATGTATTTCCTATAACTCCAACATGACCGTTATAATCAGAACTACTATTCGGATTCGTCCAATCTGCATCCGTTTGTGCTCCCGTAGTTGTGAGTGTTACTATTTGGCCAACATACTTTGCATTTGTTCCGTTATTAGTAACAGTCGGCTGGCAATAAGGAGATGCTACCGTATATGTAGCTGTCACAACATTGCTAAGCTCTTTATATCCTGCTTTTGCTACCGCCTTTATGGTTGTAGTTACCGTCCAGTCATCGGTCGGAACGGAAACGGTTCCGCCGCTCGAAATGGATTGTGAGTCTTTCGTAGGCTCTGTCCCATCCAGCGTATAATATATGGTAGCGCCTTCTTCCGAAGTTATCGTTATGTCTGTTGTTGCTCCGGATTCTCCCATTGGAAATTCTTTACTTTCCGGATTAAATACCGGTGTTGTGGTTTTAGTTACATCCACTTCGTAAACTTCAAACTCAGCAATTTTCAACCAATTTGACGCAGACGCCGTAATATACAACCTTACATATTGCGCGGTTGCTCCTCCTGCATCACAGGAAAAGGATGAACCTTCTGTTGAAACCGTACCGCTGGGAACATCTGTCCATTCACTATTGTCAGAAGAATATTGGATTTTTGCATTGACAGGTTTATCATTTCCATCTTCAGAAAACACAATTGTAATAACGCCTATGTCGTAAGGTTGAGCAAAAGTCATCAAGATATAATCATCTGCAGCCTGTGCCGACCCTTTCCAAAATACAGTAGAAGTGTTTCCATCTGTTACATTAGTAATAGGATTATTCTCATACTGTGTCATATTTGTACTTGCTGTCCCTGTCAACTTATTGGCAGCCGAAACAGTTAATACTGCCATAACGAGCATTAACGAAGAAAATAAAAGTTTTTTCATAATAATTTTACTTTAAATGATTGATAATTAGTATTGTTTTGTTACATTTCAAACGTTCAGGACCCTTCGCAGTTCAGACAAGGCCTGATACCGCAAAGTTAAGAAATAAAACATCAAACAAACAAGTGTTTACTTTATTTTTTTTACAACAATGTTTTTTTTAACACACTCATCAAAAAGCCCCCATCACAATCCGCGTACAGACCGATATTGCAACAGATTGTTCCATAATTGTCGCAAATAGTTTTTTTTTTACAGCAACCGGATTATTGAAATTGTTTGTTATCTTTGCCAGCATAACTTTTAACTGAAATATTTATGACCGTTTTTATCACAGGTGCCACCGAGGGCATAGGCTTTGAGTTGATGCGCATTTTTGCCGCACAAGGGCATGATTTGATTTTAGTTGCACGAAATGAGTCCAAATTGAATGCTATCCAGCAGGAATACGGCAAACAAGCCAGGATAACCTATTATGCCAGCGACCTCAGTCATCCGGACAACGCCGAGTTCATATACCACGATTTGCAATACAGGAAGGTTTGCGTTGACATAGCCATAAACAATGCCGGTTTCGGAACCAGCGGCAGCTATACACAAACCGATTGGGAGAAGGAACACGACATGCTGAAACTGAACATGGTCACGCTGGCCTATTTCACCAAGATGTTTGCCCGCGACATGAAAGCCCGTGGACACGGGCGCATCATGAACGTAGCCAGCACGGCCGCATTCGAGCCGGTGCCGTACATGGCTGCCTATGGTGCAACCAAAGCCTTTGTATTAAGCCTGTCGCAAAGCATCAATTTCGAGCTCAAAGGCTCGGGAGTTACCGTAACGACTTTGTGTCCGGGCGTAACGGAAAGCAAGTTCCACCAACGTGCAGACACGCAAAACACATTGCAGAAAGCCAAAATTCTGCCACAGGCAACAGCCCGTGAAGTTGCCGAATACGGCTATAAAATGCTCATGCGCGGCAAACCGTTAGCCATTCACAAATTCGGGAACCGTTTCAGTGTATTTATGGAACGTTTTTTGCCACGTTCCATTGTCTTGCGTCTGGCAAGCAGCACGACCCATTAAACCGCAAAGAGCTTTTTCCGGCAATGCCGGCGCAAAAAAAACATCAAATTCAAATTTATTTTTATGAAACAGAAAATCATTTCGCTATTGGTAGCCGCAGCGGCTGCCATGACACAAACAGCCTTGGCCTGCACTGGCATAACCCTGATCGCCAAAGACAGCGCCCATATCCTTGCGCGCACCATTGAATGGGGCGGCAGCGACCTGAACAGCCAATACGTTGTTGTTCCGCGCGGATACACACAGCAATCGTACATACCCGGAGGACAAGATGGCATGCCATTCACCGCCCAATACGGTTATGTAGGCTTTGCCGTGGAACAAAAGGAATTTATTGCCGAAGGCCTGAACGAAGCCGGACTTTCCGCCGGATTATTCTATTTTCCAAACTACGGCAAATACGAGACATATAAGCCAGCCGAGAAAAACCGCAGCATTGCCGACCTGCAGCTTGTTCCCTGGATTCTGGGGCAATGCGCAACCGTGGATGACGTGAAAAAAGCAATCGGCAATATTCATGTAATTGCCATTGACCCGCGGGCATCGACCGTCCACTGGCGCTTTTCCGACACAAGCGGACGGCAAATCGTATTGGAAATCATTGATGAAAAACCCGTATTTTATGAAAACACATTGGGTGTGCTGACCAATTCGCCCGACTTCAAATGGCAACTGACCAACCTGAACAATTACGTAAACCTGTATTCCGGCACAGCACCCGCAAAAGAACTGGGCACGACCCGACTGCAATCGTTCGGGGCCGGAAGCGGATTTCTGGGCATTCCGGGCGATGTCACCCCACCCTCACGCTTTGTAAGGGCGGCCTTTTTCCAGGCCACTGCCCCGCGACAGGACACCGCAGAAGAAACCGTCCTGCAATGTTTCCAGATTCTGAACAACTTCGACATACCGACGGGCATCGAATTTGCCGCAGGCCAAGTGCCGTCCGACATTCCGAGCGCCACGCAATGGACATCGGCCACGGACATAAAAAACCGGAAAATTTATTACCGTACCATGCACAACAGCGCCATTCGTTGCTTTGACCTCACCAATATCGATTTCGGACGCACGCGCTACCAGGCTGTTCCGCTCGATACCGTCAAACAGCAACCGATTACCACGATAAAAATCAAATAAGCCCGGGCAACACCACACATTGGCGGCGCATGAAGGACAATCGGCAGATCGTCCTTCATGCGCCGTTTTCACGCCGGCAGGAAAATATCAAATGTCGGAATAAACCGCCGCTCCTGCCTGCCATTACTTACGGTTATAATCCATAAAAAAAAGTGAATAGGTTGGCAAGTCCGAACCATGTATTTTTGCAGACGGAAAACAAACACAAAAAACAAAAGATATGTTCGACAAAGAAAACCGCGCCAACACCATTCACGGCATTTTGCTGATAGCCCTGTTCTCCTTTGCTGCCTTTTACCTGGCAGAAATTCCATTTGTAAAAAGCCTTTCGCTCAGTCCGCTGATCATCGGAATCATTCTGGGCATGCTGTATGCCAACAGTCTGCGCAACAAACTCCCTGAGACATGGGTTCCCGGCATAAAATTCTGCACCAAGCAGATTTTGCGTGCCGGTATCGTCCTTTACGGTTTTCGGCTGACTTTGACACAGGTTGCCGCCGTCGGACTCCCCGCCATCATTATTGACACAATCGTTGTGGCAGGTACGATTTTTTTAGGTATCGGATTGGGCAGATTGCTGCGAATGGACAAAGACACAGCCTTGATGACCGCCACCGGCAGTGCGATATGCGGAGCCGCTGCGGTGTTGGGTGCCGAACCGGTTGTTAAATGCGAGAGCCATAAGACAGCCATTGCCGTATCCACTGTTGTCATATTCGGAACAATCTCCATGTTCTTGTATCCGATTATGTATCGCACAGGCATGCTGGACGCACTTGGCGACACCGGAACCGCCATCTACACGGGGAGCACGCTGCACGAAGTGGCACACGTGGCCGGAGCTGGTAACGCCATGGACCCGACGGATACGCTTGGCATTGCAGGCACGGCGACCATCACCAAAATGATACGCGTCATGATGCTGGCACCGGTACTTGTCATCATGGGATTTGCATTGGGCGGCCGCAAACGAAACGAAGGACAAGAAACCATTGCATACAAGGGAAAAAACAAAATCACCATTCCCTGGTTCGCGTTCGGATTTATCGGAATCATTTGCCTGAATACCTTGCTGCAACACATGCTCGGCGTTGAAAGCGTCAAGGAGATTCCACTGAACGGAGCAATCGAATATGCAGACACTTTCATGCTGACCATGGCCATGACCGCCCTTGGAACAGAAACAAGCATAGACAAATTCAAACAGGCGGGCGCCAAACCTTTCCTGCTGGCCGGACTATTGTATGTATGGCTCGTTGTTGGAGGTTATCTGCTGACAAAATACATTGTACCAATGTTTTAGTCCACAAAAAACATAAAAACAACATGAGACTGTGTCTAACTTTTGGGGGTCACTTCAAACAGACACAGCCTCTTTTGCTTGCCGAAGAGCCAGACATATAAGCAGGAAACTGTCCGCAAAAAAAGCCGGACCGCTCCTTACATCATGGATACGGACAGCGTAAAGGGCAACAAACGAAGGAGAAACCAAAGAAAAGAAAAAAACAGGCTAAAAAAGCGTGGACTACGCTCATTCCGTTAAGTTGGCTCTGGAATATGCCTTGAAGAAAAACAAGCAACAGCCCACGCATATAATATATGCAGAAAGATGTCCGCTTATCCCCCTTCAAAAAGAATTATCCAGATTCACTTAACGAGAATAAACTTACATTTCCCATGTCAGTCAATGTTGGCGCAAAATTAACTAACAATTTTGAAAACTGCAACATCTTTTTTGGGCTATTGCTTTTGCAAATATGTACAAAAATTTTTTAATAGACAAACCATTTTGATGTAAATTACACGTTTTTTTATAAACAGATTATGTTTCCTAATATTTCAGACAACTTGTACAACAGCACAAATTATTGAATATAAACACATTGTATGCATACGAGCAGAAACTGTATTAAATTATGTTTATTTTCTTGGACGGTTATCAGAAATCGACTAATTTTGCAACGAAAACAAAATTGTAACGAATACAAAAGTGGTAAGGAAACAACAAGATACGATTATAGAACGAATGCAGCATCACGGCATTAAACCATCGGTACAGCGCATTGCGATTCTTAACTATTTGTTGACAAACCATACGCATCCGACGGCCGATGAAATCTACGCAGGCTTGTCGGCAACCATGCCGACCCTGTCGAAAACAACAATATACAACACGCTCAAACTGTTCTCCGATGCCGGCATCATTTTAAACCTGAGTCTGGATGAGAAGAACCAGCGGTTTGATGGCTGCATTCAGCCACATGCACATTTCATTTGCAGCTGTTGTGGAAAAATAGAAGATTTTTTCCCGGAAGAAGAAATATTTGCCTTGCCCGAATCAAGCGGCAAGGAGATACATAAAGTAGAAATATCATATTATGGCATATGCCATTCGTGCAAATGCCGTTAAAACTATCCAACCTGAAAAAAAATGGACATATGAAAAAATGGAAATGTACAGTATGCGGGTATATCCACGAAGGAGAAAACCCGCCGGAATTCTGCCCCAAATGCAAGCAACCGGCAAGCAAGTTTGTTGAAATAACCGACCAAAGGCCGGCGTGAGGATCAGATATTTTTATACGACACAAAACACATAAGTTTCACAATTAAAAGTTTTAAGATTATGATTAAGAAATTCATTTGCAGCGTGTGCGGTTATGTACACGAAGGAACAGAACCTCCTGTAAAATGCCCGCAATGCGGCGTACCCGGCAGCAAGTTCACCGAACTGGTTGAGGGTCAACTGGAATTCGTAACAGAACACGTCATTGGCGTAGCCAAAGGTTGTGATGATGAGATGATCAAGGACCTCAATGCTCACTTCATGGGCGAAGCTACCGAAGTCGGCATGTATTTGGCCATGAGCCGCCAGGCCGACCGCGAGGGCTATCCCGAAATTGCCGAGGCATTCAAACGTTATGCCTGGGAAGAAGCCGAACATTGCGCCAAATTTGCAGAATTGCTTGGCGATGTGGTTTGGGATACGAAAACCAATCTGGAAAAACGCATGAATGCCGAAAGCGGAGCCTGCGCCGACAAAATGCGCATTGCAAAACGCGCCAAAGAGTTGAACCTGGATGCCATTCATGACACCGTACATGAAATGGCCAAGGATGAAGCCCGCCATGGCAAAGGTTTCGAAGGATTGTTCAACCGTTATTTCAAGAAATAAGAAAATCCCGGGTACTGTTTTGTACCAGCAATAAAAGAGCCGGCAGGAAACCTTGCCGGCTCTTTTATATTTACATGATTTTCATAATCACTGCCGCGTGCCGTCTGTTATGCTCTCCTGACCAAGGCAAGCGTTCGGAAAAGGAACGGACATGCGACGACACAGATAAGGAGCAATCTCCGTGGCCGAAATCATATCATCCACACGACGGTTTCCGACATTCATTCCCCACAAAAAAAGCGGTACGGTAGGGTTCATTTCCTGTATGCGGTCAATTGGCCGGTTCTGTTCATCAGCAACGACCCAGCCCGGCTGGAGCGTAAACATCACATCGCCGCACGTTCTTATATGGCAGGAATTCTGCAATTTATTACTCCTGTCCAATTCATCCGGAGCCAATGCACGCAATTGAGAAACCGTATAGGCAGTCTGCACACCCTCGAATTCCATCAAGAAACAGGCAACCTGCTCCTGTATTTTCTCCAGGTCCATTTTACGTTGTTCAATCAATATGCGGTTCAGATAAATATGATTGTCATAACAGCCATCAATCCAACGTTCATGTCCGTATAAAGCCATTAAATACGTATTAATCAAGGCGGCGGAACGTTCCGTATTGAAATATCCGGCCGGGATACCATTTGTTTCGAGCCTGGCAGTTCCATAGCCGGCATTGGGTTTACCGACCAGTGCGACCAACAAATTATCCTTTCCGACACGTTTGACAAGCTGGTCCAGGAAAAGGCCCAGATCCTGATTCAGACGCATGTACATATCTTCCTGCTCTGCCGTAGCAATCATATCACCCGTTCCGGCAGGTGTTTCCGTTGTCAGATGCAGCATTAGCATGTCCGGTTTCAAATCATCGCCCAAATGTTCCTGCTCCAGAATTTTCAAAGCCAGTTCGATAACAAGGGCGTTGGCCGACGGAGTCTTTTTCAGGATGGGTGCATCCGCATTGCCCTGTTGTTGCAGCGGCTGGTAAGCGAATCCATTCTTCAATTCCTTTTCCGTTGGCGACAGATAGAGGCTGCAATCCATACGCGGAGTCCACTCACGCCCTGCCATCTGCATGAATCGGCCATTCATGTTCATTTCATCCGCAGACGCAGGAAGGCCTTCCGCATAACAATTGGTACTTGCCCATCGCAGTTCCTTGTCATCCAGCCATGCCACGGCGTTTGCATTATGTCCGGCCAGCACAACCGTTTCCGCTGCATCTACTCCTACTGCATATATTTTGCATTCCTTTCCATAGGCCAGTTTCAGTTCATCCGCGAATGTAGTAGCCAGCAGATTTTTCGGTGACATGTCTTCATCCGTTCCTATTCCGCTATGTTCACCGGCAGTCAGGCTATGGTGCACGGAACGTTCCTGCGGGCAAAACACAAAATCTCCCATGATTCCATGATAATAAGGCACCGTACCGGTACAGATGGTTGCAACAGTTTCCACGCCTCCGTTCACGGTTTGCGGAAAACAGACATAAGAGAAACACGAACCTTCCTGCAACAATGTGCGCAGTCCACCCTGCCCCAGATAATGTTCGAGGCGTTCCAGATTCTGACGTTGCAAGCCATCAACAACCACTGTGACCAACAAGCGCGGAACCGACTGTGTAGCCTGCGCCGTTGCAATAACAGGAAAAAGGCATGCAACAGCCATGACAACCAAAGCCTTGGATGTCCGGGAGAATGAACTACGGATTTTCCGTGGTGTATGCCAGACAAAGACAATCCGTAACAGATGAGCCACAACTATCCATGCAAAGGCATGTTTCGTCTGCCCGGAACAGAGCCACACAACCAACGACAGCATATAATAAGCAAGAAATATCCAATGTATGCGGGCCAGTATTTTCCTTCCCTTGCCGAAAAGGCACAGCACAAAAGGAATGAACATAAGCGGGTTCAGAAGCAGCAAGTTGAAATTGTGCTTGACAAGCGGGTGCAACGATACGAACGACAGGTAAAACATGAGCGTTCCCAACAAGCCATACAACAAAAAGCACAATGCATCATACCACCAGGCTATCTTGCCACGACGCAAATCCCATATTGACAGCAGGATGGTAAACAAGACGACAAGAATCACGACAATTTGCGGCATGCCAATTCCGCCACACTCCGGCACCTGAAACACGCCGGTCTGTTCCCAATCAACCAGTTTCTTCTTTGCGGTACCGTTTTGTATGGTCGCCTCCGAGACAAAATTCATCAGTTCTTCCGGCAAGAACAACCGTTGTTCAGTTGTCATTATCCGGTCTGCATCTTTACCGAATATCAGGTTTATGCCGAACGCGGCCCAGGATGTGCTGCCCGTATAGTGATCTATGATATGACGATAAGTATCCCGCCGGGCTGCAAAGTCCGGTGCCTCCAATGTTCCTTGCAGGCTTTCCTTTATCAGATAATAGGGCCTTGTTGCACAATTGTCATATACGAAATTATAACGGTACACACGGTTTTCCGGCCGGTAATTCACCAGAAGAGCATCCAGCAAAGCCTCTTTTTCATTTTGCGTCAGATTCAGCACCTGTTCATAAACAGCACGTCCGTTTGCCGCGTATTCCTGCCTGAATGAATTCATGGAGTTGATTCCCAACTCATAATCCGTTTCTCCTTTTACGAAACGGCTGTAAAAATGATCAGCATAAAAACTGAACATTCCATAGTTGAAAACGACATCTGTCGGAACCGCCGGATCAAAAACACGTATGGCCGTATGTCCGAACATGGTGTATAAGGCATTACCCGGTGTGCAGGTAATCAGGCTGATTTGTGCATCCGGACTCAAACGTGCGGCAAAAACGCTTAATCCGCACACGCAGGACAAAAACACAGAAAAAAGAAATCGTTTCATAATTAATCAATAACGCGATATAATCCGAAAAATTGCCACACCGGCAGACAAACGAATAAGACAAGGCTACCTCCCAACACGGAAAGCAGCCTTGCCCTATCACAAATCAAAAATATTGGAAATCAAACCAAATGAGCAATCAGTTCTTCACGGTCGCCTTCCAGCAAATCGATTACCGGAATTTCAATCATGGTGTAGCAACCTGGCTGCTGTTTCATGGAAGCACGGGCCACACATACCAGAACCTGTGCAGTCAGTGCCGGATTGTTGATTTTCATATCAAATTCGAACAGCTGGTTGTGAGTTTTTCCGGAAACACCCTTACGAACCAGATTTACTCCATGGCCTACATCATTCAAATCGTCAACACAAGGAACCTGGATAACATGAGTTTCATCGTTCACGAAATATGCATCCGACTTGATAGCCGCTTCTACCGTCTTGAAATCGGCTCCTTCTTCCAGTTCTACATATACCATACGACGGTGAATACCTGTACCTACCGGAATAGTCATGGATAAAGCATCCTTCACACCGGGAATGGCACGTACTGCTACTGAATGCCCCATGCTACGGCCCGGACCGAAGTTTGTGTATGTAATTCCTTTCGGTGCGATAGCTTCCAGCAAGGTGCGGACTACTGAATCGCTTCCCGGATCCCAGCCGGCAGAAATAATAGATACGGCCTTGCATGCTTTGGCGGTTTCGTCCAACGAGCGACGCAGAGAGGTAATCTGCGTATGGATGTCAAAGCTGTCTACTGTATTGATACCCAGTGCCAGAATTTCCTTGGCATATTTTTCTACGCTACGGGTCGGAGTTGCCAGAATGGCCACATCCACATCTTTCAGTTCTTTAATGTTCCTTACCACCGGATAGTCAGCCAATTCTGCCGGTTTATTGGCATCACCATTCCTGCGAACGATACCTGCCACTTCAAAATCGGGAGCAGCTTCCAGTGCTTCCAATGTAAATTTACCGATATTTCCGTATCCAACTACGGCAGCTCTAATTTTCTTCATATTCCTTGTTTATTCAAAAGCTCCCATCAACAACATATTCACTTCCTTCTGGCTCAGGAAACGGTATTTGCCTCGAGGAAGATTTTTCTTGGTCAATCCGGCAAAGAAGACACGGTCAAGCCGCAATACCTTATAGCCCACTTTCTCGAACATGCGCCGTATAACGCGGTTTTGTCCAGAGTGGATTTCTATGCCGACCTGTTTCAGGTCATTCTCCTTGATGAACTCGATAGCATCTGCCTTGACCAGTTCATCATCCAGCATGACACCCGACATCAATGTATTGTAAGCTTCCATGCTCAAGTCCTTATCCAGAACTGCATGATAGATTTTTTTCTTCTCAAACTTCGGGTGAGTCAGCTTTGCCGCCAAGTCGCCATCGTTCGTAAGCAACAGGACTCCCGTTGTATTCCGGTCCAGACGTCCTACCGGATAGATTCGCTCACTGCATGCATTTTTCACCAAATCAAGTACTGTTTTGCGTGCATGCGTATCTTCGGTTGTCGTTACGCAATCCTTGGGTTTGTTCAAAAGCAGATACACTTTCCGTTCTGAACGCACCGGCTGGTTATGGAACATCACCTTGTCTGTTGGCAAGACTTTGGTTCCCAGCTCCGTTACCACAACATCATTGACTGTTATGACGCCTGCCTGAATGAATTCATCAGCCTCACGACGTGAACAGATTCCGGCATTGGCCAGAAATTTATTCAGCCGTACCGGCTTGTTAGGATCTATCTCGCGTTTGTATTCAACTGGTCTTTGGGGTGCGAAATTCGGGTCATAATTTCCGCTACGCGGCATGTGCGGACGCCTGTTGTCGTTGTTGCGGTAGTTTCCGCCACGCGGCCGGTCAAATCTTTGCTCACGGCCTCCATCCGCCCCATAGCTGTTTCTTCTGTTGCTGAACGTTGAAGGCTGGTGTGCTTCATTGTTCCATTCCCTCTTTCTGCGTCCATCGTATTTTTCGGCATTGTTCCGGTTGTCGAACCGGTTATAACGGCCTTGCCGCTCTTCGTTATTCACATAACCACGATTTGCCGCGAAATCTCCCGATCTGTCTGATCTGTAGATTGGTTCGTTCTGTTTGGGTATTTTTACCCTGACACGTCCACTTTTTTTACCGTCACGGTCGGCATGAATTCTTCCTCCCGAAGAATCCTGCCCTTTTGTGTTGTCTAACATGTTGTTGGTCTATTAAATTATTCTATTGCCCATTTCAGATAGATGGCTCCCCAGATAAATCCAGCGCCGAAAGATGTCAGGATGATTTTGTCACCTTTTTTCAGTCTGTTCTGGTTGTCCCACAGGCTCAACGGGATGCTTGCTGCCGATGTATTTCCATATTTCTGAATGTTGACAATCACCCGTTCTGCAGGGATTTCCGTCAGCCGGGCCACTGCTTCTATGATTCGCAAATTTGCCTGATGCGGAACCAGCCAGTCTATATCATTGATGGTCAGGTTATTCTTTTTGAGCAGTTCCTTGCATACATTTGACATGTCGGACACTGCGTGTTTGAATACATGCGCACCCTCTTGATAAACGTAATGTTCACGCCGGTCCACTGTTTCGTGCGATGCCGGGCTGATTGATCCGCCCGACTTCATATGGAGATGCGTATATCCCGTTCCATCGGTATGCATTATGTAATCCATGATTCCCACATCCTCGGTTGTACCTTCCACCAGTGCGGCTCCTGCGCCATCGCCAAAGAGCGGACAAGTTTCACGTTGCTGGTAATCAACGATTGCCGACATTTTTTCTGCCCCGAGAACTATGATTTTCTTGCAGTAACCGCTTTTAATGTATCCATCCGCTATGGTCAATCCCGTGATGAAACCGGAACAAGCGGCCTGAATGTCGAACGCGAATGCGTTCTTCAGGTTGCATCCATAAGCGATTTTCGATGCCGTGGACGGGAACTGGTTGTCTGCTGTTGAGGTTGCACATATCACCAAATCAATTTCTTCGGGCTTGACTCCTGTTCTTTGAAGCAGGTCCTCAACGGCTTTTATGCCCAGATAAGATGTTCCCAGATGGGGGTCCTTCAGAAGGTGTCGTTCTTTTATGCCAACACGTGTAGTTATCCATTCATCGCTTGTATCGACCATCCGGCTCAGTTCGTCATTGGTCAATATATAATCGGGAACATATCCTCCGATTCCACTGATTACAGATTTGATATTTGTCATCATTAGCGTTTTGTTTTGTTGAAAAATCAAGCCCTAAATTGTTGTTTAGGGCTTGTTCTGATTACCTGCATAAAAAATTTATGCAGTGGCTAAATTCTCAATAGCCAGTTTACCTCTGTAATACCCACATTCACCGCATACGGTATGATAGATATGCATTGCACCGCAATTTGGACATACTGCCAATGTAGGTGCCACAGCCTTGTCATGGGTTCTTCTTTTCGCTGTTCTCTGATGAGAATGTTTTCGTTTAGGATGTGCCATTTTATTATGTTTTAAGTTATATAAATTGCTAACCGAAATATTCGAAGTTAGTATTGATTTTCATCGTTCAATATCTGCAACAGTCCTTCCCACCGCGGATCTGTTGTGCGCTTTTCGTTTGCCATACCTTCATCTTCAATGCCCCAACCTTCATCTTCATCATCGGCCATGTGTGCCAGATGTTTTCTCAGTTTGGTTGCCATGGCCTTGTTACACATTCCTGGCGCATGTACATGCTTAATCGGAATGGCCAATGCTATCATCTCATACAGGAACCACGCCACGTTAAGTTTTCCGTCGTTTTCCGGGATGAGCATTACATCACCTTCCTCCCCGTAATCAGCACCGAACTTCACTTGCAAGGTATCTTCCGCAACTATCGGTAGTTCCATTTCATCCAAACACCTGTCGCACGGGACAAAAACCGCCCCTCTGACTACAAAAAGCACATTAAAGAAACCCTGCAGAACAGTTATTTTTACCTGGGCATTCAACTTCCCTTTTTGCACTTCCGGACTGTCTATTTTTTTAAAATATTCATTATCCAGCTCATACTCAAAAAGATGAGTTCCTGCATCCAACTGCTTCAAATCTATATTATAAGACTCAAATTTTGACATTGTCAGGTCTCTCTAAAGCCGCGCAAAGGTACAAAAAAAAGAATGATTACAAAAGATTTTCTGATATTTTTCTATTTTCCCGTTTGTTTTCCCTGTGTTGCATCTGTTTTCCTGTCCTTGTTTTCAAGGGTTCGATATGACAAGATGTGAACAGTAACTCCTATTGATATGATTAGCAGCAGGATGCGTATCCAGTTTTTATCGGTCCACAAAAAAGCCGAGCATCCGGTTGTTAACCACAAAACGGTTACTGAGGTTATTTTCACACGAAGGGGGATTGCTTTTTGTTCCTGAAAATTACGAATATAGGTTCCCAGGATTTCATGTTGCATCAGTTTATGGTACAGTTTATCGGAGCTGCGCATATAGCAAAAGGCCGACAAAAGCAAGAAAGGTGTTGTCGGCAAAAGTGGCAGGAATATTCCCAACACGCCCAGGCAAAGTGAGAGTGTACCGGTGGCAATAAAAATAATCTTACACATGACAAAGGACAAAAAAATCCCCGTCGTTCCCGGCGGGGATTTTCAAAGCATGCAAGAAATATCAGTCTTTCAATTTGGCACAAAGAAACTCTCGGTTCAAACGGGCGATATTGCTCAGCTTTATGCCCTTCGGGCATTCGGCTGCACAGGCTCCCGTGTTTGTGCAGTTTCCGAATCCGAGTTCATCCATTTTGGCTACCATTGCCTTGGCACGACGTGCGGCCTCCACTTGTCCCTGAGGCAACAAAGCCAATTGACTCACCTTTGCCGAGACGAACAGCATGGCTGATCCGTTCTTGCAGGCAGCGACGCACGCACCGCAACCGATACATGCTGCAGCGTCCATTGCCAGATCCGCATTTTTCTTGGGAATAGGGATTGCATTGGCATCAGGAACACCGCCAGTGTTCACTGATATGAATCCGCCCGCCTGGATTATCTTATCGAAGGCGCGACGATCTACCATCAAATCCTTGATAACCGGGAAAGCTGCCGAGCGCCACGGTTCAACGGTAATGGTTTCACCATCCTTGAATTTGCGCATATGCAACTGGCAGGTTGTAATTTCATCATCCGGGCCATGCGGATGGCCGTTAATGTAAAGCGAGCACATACCGCAAATTCCCTCACGGCAATCATGATCAAATGCAATGGGTTCACGACGTTCGCTGATCAGTTTTTCATTCAGTACATCCAGCATTTCCAGGAAAGAACTATCCGTGGAAATATTGTTCAGCTCGAAAGTCTCGAAATGGCCTTTTACCTTAGGGCCGGCCTGACGCCAGACTTTCACCTTGATATTTATTGTTTTATCCATAATTTGTTGATAGTTTTGAGTTTGTCTTATGCCTTGTAATTACGTGTCTGTCTCTGCACAAATTCGTAATCCAGAGGTTCCTTTATCAATTCCGGTTCCTGGTCTTCACCCATATATTTCCAGCATGACACATAAGAGAACTTGTCATCCTGGCGCAGGGCTTCTCCTTCCGGTGTCTGATATTCTTCCCTGAAGTGTCCGCCGCAAGATTCTTCACGGTTCAATGCATCGCGTGCCATAAGTTCTCCGATTTCTATAAAGTCGGCCAGACGGAGAGCCTTTTCCAGTTCCACATTCAGTCCTTCGGCCGAACCCGGGATATAGACATTGCTCCAGAATTCCTTCTTTATTTCCTTGATTTTGGTCAGAGCGGTTTTCAAGCCTTCTGCCGTGCGTCCCATGCCGACAAATTCCCACATGACGAGTCCCAATTCACGGTGAATGCTGTCAACCGAACGTTTTCCCTGAATGCCCATGAGTTTTTCTATTTTAGCCTCAACGGCTTTTTCCGCATCGACAAACTCTTTCAAATCCGTGCTCATGCGCGGAACGGTAATTTGATCGGCAAGATAATTCTGAATGGTATAAGGCAGAACGAAATATCCGTCGGCCAGTCCCTGCATCAAGGCGGATGCGCCAAGACGGTTTGCACCATGGTCCGAGAAATTGGCCTCTCCAATACAGAACAAGCCTTTTATGCTGGTTTGCAGTTCGTAGTCAACCCAGATACCTCCCATTGTGTAATGAATGGCGGGGAAAATCATCATCGGGTTTTCATAGGGATTCTCATCCACAATTTTTTCATACATCTGGAACAGGTTTCCATATTTTGCCGCTACGACATCCTTGCCGAGCCGTTTAATGGCATCCGAGAAATCGAGGAACACGGCCAGGCCGGTTGAATTTACGCCATAGCCTGCATCACAACGTTCCTTGGCTGCACGTGAGGCCACATCGCGCGGAACAAGATTTCCGAATGCCGGATAACGACGTTCCAGGTAATAGTCACGGTCTTCTTCCGGGATATCACGTCCTTTCAGTTTTCCTGCCTGCAAGGCCTTGGCATCTTCCAGCTTTTTCGGCACCCAGATACGTCCGTCGTTACGCAGTGATTCCGACATCAAGGTCAGTTTGGACTGGAATGTTCCATGCACCGGAATGCATGTCGGATGGATTTGGGCGTAGGCAGGATTTGCAAAATAAGCGCCTTTATGATAGATTTGCATGGCAACAGATCCGTTGGATGCCATGGCATTGGTCGAGAGGAAGAAGGTGTTTCCATAGCCGCCTGTACCGACTACGACGGCATGTGCGAAGAAGCGTTCAATGCGTCCGGTTACGAGATTGCGGGCGATTATTCCGCGTGCACGGCCATCAATAATTACGACATCGAGCATTTCATAACGCGAATACATCTTTACTTTCCCTTTGCCAATCTGACGGCTCAGTGCGGAATAGGCTCCCAGCAGCAACTGCTGTCCGGTCTGTCCTTTGGCATAAAACGTACGTGAAACCTGCGCGCCGCCGAACGAACGGTTGTCGAGCAAGCCGCCGTAATCACGTGCAAAAGGAACACCCTGGGCTACACACTGGTCTATGATGTTGTTGGATACTTCGGCCAGACGGTAAACATTCGCTTCACGTGCGCGGTAGTCACCTCCCTTTATGGTGTCATAAAAGAGCCTGTACACGGAGTCGCCATCGTTCTGATAGTTTTTGGCTGCATTGATACCTCCCTGTGCTGCAATGGAGTGAGCGCGGCGTGGCGAGTCTTGTATGCAGAAGTTCAGCACATTGAATCCCATTTCGGCCAACGATGCGGCTGCCGATGCTCCGGCCAGTCCTGTTCCTACAACTATCACATCCAGCCGGCGTTTATTGGCCGGGTTCACCAATTTCTGGTGAGCCTTGTAATTGGTCCATTTTTCTGCCAACGGGCCTTCCGGAATTTTTGCATCTTTCGGAGTAATGATTTTTTCCGTCTTTCCGGAAACGGCGGCCTTGACGGCTTCCGCTACTTTGCCGGCGGCATCTTTCAGGGCATCAGCGGCTTCTTTCGTTTCCGGGGCATCTACTATGTCCTGAACTTTATCCGCTACCTTTTCTGCGGTTTTCTTTACCTGCTTAACGATTTTCTGCGTTTTTTCATCTTCAAGCACGTCCTTAACCGTATCGGTAACAGTTTCGGCCGCTTTTTGGATGGCTTCTTTCGCTTCGTCAATGATATTTTGTTTCTTTGCCATAAATTTCTAGTTTAAATAAGTTATACTGTTATGTTACCTGAGATAACCTTCAACGGGCTGTTCAACATACGAGTGAACATCCATAATAATATATTACAACTGCTGCAAACATCAAGACGATGAGCGTTGCCAGAATATATGAAATGACCCGCAGGCGTTTCATCCAAATGTCATTGTTCCAGCCCAAAGTATGTAAAGCACTCCAAAAGCCGTGTGTCAAATGGAACCACAACGCTCCGAGCCAAATCAAATAAACCAGACTGTAGACGGGATTGGCGAACAACTCGCTAATGTAGCCTATACCATCCGTAGCCTTTGAAATGTCCACATCGGCTCCCATCATGTGACGAAGCTCTGTCCATTGCATTTTGTACCAGAAATTATACAAGTGCAGGCCAATACCCAGCAAGACAATAATGCCAAGTACCAGCATGTTTTTGGAAGACCATTCCACTGATGCCTGCTTCTTGGTTACCGCATAACGTTCAAAACCGCGGGCCCGATAATTCAGCAAAGTCAGATAAAAGGCATACAATATATGCACCACTACCAAAACCGCTAACCCGATTGTTCCGACAAGGGCATACCAATTGGCGCCCAAAAACTCGCAAATCATGTTATAACCTTTCGGCGAAATAATTGCAACAACATTCATTGTTCCATGAAACAGCAGGAACAGAATCAGTGCAGCCCCGGAAATAGACATGATTAACTTTCTTCCGATGGAGGAATCCTTTAACCACATAGTTTTTCTCTTTGATTTGTTTAGTTGATAATTGTATTGTTTGACCCCGCCTTCCGGCAAGGATTTTTTTCCAGATTTTTGTGTCAGAAATAATAGGCGCAAAATTAGCGATTTTTAATGTAGGTTGCAAATCAAATACAGAAAAAATTCTCCAATAAAAAAAGTGGACAAAGTATTTGGTACATCCAAAAAAAACGGCTACCTTTGCAGCCTGAAATTTTGAAGACAGTAAAAAAACAAAAAATTTATAGTTCATTATGATTGTAGTACCTGTAAAAGAAGGCGAAAACATTGAGAAGGCCTTGAAAAAGTTCAAACGCAAATTTGAAAAAACCGGTGTTGTAAAAGAATTGCGCCGCCGTCAGGCATTTGAAAAGCCTTCCGTGGTTAAACGCGAACAAAAAATACACGCTATTTACGTACAAAAACTACAGTTGGGCGAAGAGTAGTCTCCGTTCACGGTTTGTGCAAAGCAAATACTACAGGGTACTTCCGCAAGAAGTACCCTTTGTTTCTTTGTCATGACTGCAGGCGAGACAACTCTGCCAGCGATATCTTGCCTTCATAAATGGCCTTTCCGACAATGACGGCTGGAATTCCGGCTTCTGCCAATGCATGAATATCGCATATGGAACCGACGCCTCCGCTCGCTATCAGGTACAAACCGGGATATTGGCGGAGAAGTTTTTCGTATAAGGATATGGCGGGTCCCTGAAGCATGCCATCCCTGCCGATATCCGTACAAATCACTTTCGTTATGCCGCGTGCACGGTATTGCCCGACAAAAGGCTGCAAGGCAATGTCTGTTTCCTCCTGCCAGCCGTTCACCGCTATTTTTTCGTCCTTCACATCCGCACCGAGGATAATCTTATCCGCACCAAACTTATCTATCCATGACATAAAGGTTTCCGGAGACTTTACGGAAATACTTCCTCCCGTAATCATTTGTGCACCGCATTCAAAAGCTATCCGCACATCCTCATCCGACTTCAGCCCTCCTCCGAAATCTACTGACAGAGCGGTTTGTGTGGATATCCGTTCCAAGGTTTTGTAGTTTACAATATGCTGTGCCCTGGCACCATCCAGATCAACCAGATGCAGGCGTTGTATGCCGTAATCTTCAAATTCTTTGGCGACCTCGAGCGGGTCATCGTTATAGACTGTTTTTCTGGCATAATCGCCTTGCGACAGGCGGACACACTTTCCGGCAATAAGGTCGATAGCAGGAATAATCTCAATCATCATTTTCTTTCCGATTCAGGTTTCCGGCCGTTCCGGCCGGAAAAAATCCGACAAAAATCAAATCCCCCGGATTGCGATTCGGGGGATTTTTCCATTACATGTTTACTGTCTTTTCAACACGATAGCCGAGCGGGCCGGCAGGTACAGTTTCAACCATTCTTTTCCGGGAGCCGTATTTGCAGGGTCCGGCAATGTGAAATGTGTTACTGTGTCATCGGCCAACCCAAAACCGGCAAATTCTTTTGCATCCGTATTCAATATGGTTTTGTAGGCTCCGGGTTGTGCCAGTATTCCATAATCTGTAAATGACTTCTGACCGTTCCAATTGAACACGAACACCATGTCACCCCGCTGAAATGCCACAACCTGGTCGCCTTCGTTGTCCCACAGTTGCCAGATCGGCAATTCGTTGAATTTTTTCACAGACTTGATCAGTTTGATCATGCATTCATCAAAATGTCCCAGGTCGTGATAATAAAAATTTTCATTATCAACAAGTTCCCACTGGCGTTTGGCATATTTATAAGACCATCCGTTACCTTCGCGCGGGAAGTCAATCCATTCCGGATGTCCGAATTCATTGCCCATAAAGTTCAGGTATCCGCCATTGATTGTACTGGCTGTGATAAGCCGGATCATTTTGTGCAGTGCCATGCCTCTGTCCACCATATAAGTATTGTCGCCATGCTGCATGTGCCAATACATTTCGGAATCTATCAATCTGAATATGATGGTCTTATCACCCACAAGAGCTTGGTCGTGACTTTCGGCATAGCTGATGGTTTTCTCGTCAGCCCTACGGTTTGTCAGTTCCCACAGGATATGCCCGGCCTTCCAGTCTTCATCTTTGACTTCCTTGATGTATTTTATCCAAAAATCTGGGATACCCATGGCCAGGCGGTAGTCAAAGCCCATGCCTCCTCCTTTTATGGGATATGCAAGTCCCGGCATGCCGCTCATTTCTTCGGCAATGGTTATGGCATTTTTATTGACTTCGTGTATCAGTTTGTTGGCCAGCGTCAGATAGCAGATTGCATCGCCGTCCTGATTCAAGTTATAGTAACTGCCATAGCCGTTAAAGTCTTCACCCAGTCCGTGACTGCGATATAGCATGCTGGTGACGCCATCAAAACGGAATCCATCGAATTTGTATTCCTCGAGCCAATATTTGCAGTTTGAGAGCAGGAAATGCAGCACCTCATGTTTGCCATAGTTGAAACAGAGCGAGTCCCATGCCGGATGTTCCCGCCGGCCGCCATCGTGAAAATACTGGTAGGGAGTTCCGTCAAATAGCCCGAGACCCTCCACCTGGTTTTTCACCGCATGCGAGTGCACCAGATCCATGATGACAGCCAATCCTTTGTCATGTGCCTCATCTATGAGGCGTTTCAGGTCATCCGGAGTGCCGAAACGCGATGAAGCTGCAAAAAAGCTGGAAACATGGTATCCGAACGAGCCATAATAAGGATGTTCCTGTATTGCCATAATTTGTATGCAGTTATAGCCTGCCTTGACAATGCGCGGAAGTACGTTGCGGCGGAACTCATCATAAGTGGATACCTTTTCTTCATTACTCGACATGCCTATATGGCATTCATAAATCAGCAGGGGTGATACATTGGGTTTGAATTTCTTTATCTTGAACGAATACGGTTTTTCCGGGTCCCAGACTTGTGCTGCAAATATTTTGGTCTGTTCATCTTGTACCACCCTTTGGCACCATGCCGGGATACGCTCGCCTGCACCGCCATCCCATTCCAGCCACAGTTTATATAGCTGTCCGTGTTTCAAGGAATTATGGCTAAGCCTGATTTCCCAGTTTCCGTTCTCGATTGGTTTCAGTCTGTATTTTTCCGTTTTTTTCCAGGCATTAAAATCGCCTATCAGGTAGATAGCTGTAGCGTTCGGTGCCCATTCACGAAAGACCCAATCCTTATCCGTTTTATGTAAGCCGAAATACAGGTATCCGGTTGCAAATTCAGACAAATTCTTATTGTTTCCTATCAATGCTTTTTCTGTTGCCAAAGCATAATGATAACGCCCATTGATGGCATCCGCATAAGGTTCCAACCATGGGTCTGACTGAATAAGAGCGAGTTTTTTCATGTTTTTCCGTATCTGCTTAAAAAATCCTTAAAACGCAAAAGCCGTTCCTACATTTTTACTTTCACGATAATTTTGCGGTATTCCTTGCCCGGAGCTATACCCGGCTGGTGTCCGTCTTCCGGGAAAAAGATGGCAAACTGGCCGGCCTGCACGTTGATTTTCGAAGTTGCCTTGTCGGCAAAGAAAGCTATGTCCTTTACCGTATCGTAAGGAGCGGTAACTTCCTGCAAATCGGCAGCAGCTTTCCAGCCCATTGTTTCACAGCCGTTGACCGGCAACTGAATATCAATATAGTCCCTATGTGTTTCCATACGGCAGTTTTCCTCATCCTTGCCCTTGAAGTCAAGTATGTTTACAAACAAATTCTTGCCATCCAGTTCTATTTTTCCTACCGGCATATTCAACAAGTCATGACTTTTCAGAAAGTCAAAAGCCGCCTTAAAACGCGGGTGGCAGTTTTCATAACGTGTTGCGTTTGACAATTGATCAAGTATCATATCATATGATTTTATAGTTTTTTGCAAATATAGATTATTTTCCCGGATAACTGATGCTCCCCTGCAAAATATTTCTCAGCCGACAATTTTTCTGCAACGTTTTAGAAATTACCTTTCCATTCATCGACCGTGTAGTTCAAGAATCTATTAAACGGCACGGCCACACGTGCGCATTCCGTTGCATAGTCAAGCAATTGTCCCTTCCGGGCCGTCGTTTCAGGTATTTCATGCTCCACCATGTAATGTTTGTATTTAAACAAGTCGGCATATTTCCAGTCTTTCGGGAAACCGCGCGGCACAACCTTCAGTTTATCGGCCGCCCACAATGCCGGATACATGGATTTGAACTCAGGCGCTTCAGTAATCTCCAGAAATTCTTCGATATTGTCGTACATGCTTTGGCGAAGCGCCCTGAGCAAATCGACCGGCGGACACCAGACACCGCCGGAGAACAGACATGCATCCGGCTGCAAATGGAAATAATAGCCTGCATAATCACTGTTCCGGCCACCGTTTTTAGCAATGTAACAACCGAAATGCTGCTTGTATGGAGTCTTGTCGGCTGAAAAACGGATATCCCTGTATATTCTGAAAATACACTCCCAGGCTTGCAAATGTCCTATTTCCGGGTCATGAACCGCTATGCGCCGGATCAGGTCCGTACATAACTGCTCAAATTCCATGCGGCACTGTTCGTACCACGCCTTATGTTCCGTAAACCATTCCCGGTTGTTGTTCAATGACAATTCCTGAAGAAACTGGAGAATATTTGCTGCATCCATCAATTACTTTTTTTCTGCAAATATATCTCTTTTATAGCTATTTTTCCACATCTCCATAAAAAAAAGAACAAATTGTTCATGTTTTTCGCATAACTTTGCACACGGAGAACAAAATGTAGTATAAAAAACTGTTTTCGCAAGCCATGAGTCCAACCGATGAAATTGCATTGCATGTGATTGCACGCATCCATAACGATTTTCCCTCAAAGTTTGCCCTGCCCCGCCAGAGCGGATTGGCAGAAAGCATCAAATCCCGGATTGTTTTCGAAGCGGAGTACCGCCGGCAGGAGGCTGTCCGCGGATTGGAACAGTTCTCGCACATCTGGCTGCTGTGGGGATTCTCCATGAATGCTCCGCGCCACTGGTCACCTACCGTACGCCCTCCACGATTGGGCGGAAACGTGCGCATGGGCGTTTTTGCCACACGTTCACCATACCGTCCAAACCCGATAGGCCTTTCATGTGTGCGACTGGATGCTCTGGAAAAGACAACCGGCAACGGCATTGTGCTACATGTTTCCGGAGCCGACCTAATGGACGGCACCCCGATTTACGACATTAAACCCTATTTAGCATATACAGACTGTCATTCTGAAGCACGCGGCGGTTTTGCTGAAGCACACAAGAACGACAAACTGCATGTGGACTTTCCTGACAGCCTGATGCAACAAATTCCTGCTGATAAATCAAACGCGCTGCTACAGGCACTGGCCTGTGACCCGAGACCAGCATACCAACACGACCCCGAACGCACATATTCATTCGAGTATGCCGGATTGCGCATCCATTTCCGCGTGAAAGACAACACTTTGTCCGTATACGATGTTTCCACCGTAACGGATATGCAAAAATAATGTCCGGGAAATGATTCCCCGGACATTATCCGAACGCACGCTCATGAAATGAAACAAAACAACTGACACGACTGCCACATGCCACCGGCAGAGATTTGTTCCATAGTCATTTAATTACGGTCCTGCTTCTTTCCGGATATCCTGCCCGGAAAATACGATGCTATTGCAGACGCCGTATCCCGGCTGTCCCCCGCCAGCCAAGACACGGCATCATTCTGACCAACTCTATTTTTATCATCAGCATTTGCGGGGGCAAATGGATTTGCTTGCGCAAAGGCAGATTCAACGCACCACAAACAAAGGAGTGCAATAAACGTCGTCTCCAGCCCTTGCCTGCAACACATATGTGCCAACCGGCAGGTCATATACATCCATGTGCGAAGCATTTGCACACTTCAACAGTTTGCCGGAAAGCGAATAAACTTGCAACAAGACAGGAGCGTTTACCGAACCAGTCAGCCAAACTTCATCCGAAGCAGGATTCGGATAAACCGACAAAGGTTTATAACCCGTTTGCGACAATGCGGTTTCCGATATTTTGCACAAAGTCATGTTGTCAACATAAACACTTCCTGAAGCCGAGAGGAAACTGTCCTGACGAACCAGTTTCAGGCCGCAGAACTGATAAGTCACGTTTTCAGGAAGCACATCCTGCAACGACACTTGATGGTATTGCCAGCCGGCATAATCCATATCGCAAACTTTTGCATACTTGATATCGCCATCGACACTAAACTCCGCCCATAGTTCGTTGAACGAGAAATCGGCAAATACATGCATGCCAAACATGTCTTCGGAGGTAGCCAGAACGGCAGCAGGATTTATGGCCGCATAACAAATTTCACCATCCAGGTCGGCAAAATCATAACGCAACTCGTTGGATGCCGTGCCATACAATTTTTTGGTTGTGTTTCTGAATACGGATGCCGTATTGACGGAGCGGCTTCTGGCAGCATCATATACGAAGACAAGCGTATCCAGTTCGTTTATAACCGTTGCATCCGGTTCTGTTTCCGTACCTGTCCGGAACGGAATTTCCACCGTAGTTCCCGTCATAATTCCGATATTGTCTGTCAATGTAGGACCAATCACCAATTTGTATTCAGACTCCGGCTGCAAGGCATCCACCAACTCGAATGACGCATGACCATAAGGTTCATCAACCCTGTTATAAGTGAACGAACGCACATTCTTATCCATTTCCGTTCCTTGCATATCCACCACAGAAACAGCATCGCGTACGGAAGCTGTCTTCAGTTTCTGATCATAAATCAGTATAAACGAAGGACGCAACGGGACCTGCACGGCATCTGTAAACGGATAGCTCTGCAACAAACTCAAGTTTCCACGCTTTTTGGTTACAAATTGCAGGACAAAATCCTGTTCAAGGTGATTCGGGTGTGCTGTGTCAGGATGACAAGCCTGGGTTGTCAAGCGTACGGTATAGTTTGTAGCCGGTTCCAAAGATCCGTCCGGTGAAAATCGGAGTGTTTTCTGACTGTTTTCCATAGTCAGAGTACCTTCCACTTCCGGCGTTATGGAGAATGCCGCCATTGTGGAATCAGCGACCATGTCCCAATTGAACTGCAGCACAATATCCGTTGAACATTCCACACTATCGGCCGGTGATGCCGGGCACGGTTCATACGCGATAACTTCTGGCGGCGTACTGCGTACTTTAGACATGCCAAAATTAAAATACGTAATACTGTCGGCCAAAACTGTTATATTCTGCACATATTCATAGTAATCATCGGCCACGACCGACAGACGATATTCGCCGGGCTGCACATTCTTGAACACATAAACGCCATTGTACAGGCTGTCCGTTACGTAATCCTGCACTGTGTCCTCTCCCTGCATCAAATACACATGCGCACCATGCAGCGGTAACAATTCATCACGACTGCCCTTGATTTTATAAAATTCCGGGAACAGAATTTTGTTGCTGCCATCACGCACCGAACCGGCCACAACACCCATCGGAATTTCTGCCGTCTTGAAATACGTACAGAATGATTTGAAAAAATGCCAGGCTTCCAGCCATTTATAGTCATCGTTCAACAAACGGTAAGTTTCCGGGATATAATCATGCATGCATCCTTCCGAGATAACCCCCGGCACGGCCAGACCACGCAAGACACCATACCCATCGCTCCAGCCCATGGCTGTCCGCCCGAAACTTTTGTCGCCACGCACGGTGTAGTTTCCACCCCAGCAGGTAATCCGGTTACTGTACAGATTTTGCGCAATTACCGTACTGATGGCGCGGCTCTCATCCGAGCAAGGTGTGGGTGTCGGATAAACGTGCGTATCATTTTCATCTACTCCCGCATACAACATCAGCACATAATTTGTCACACCGGCATTGGAATGTATGGAAAGCATGAAGTCCGCATCATACTGATTGGCTTCCGCCACGATTGCCGACAAGGAACGGTCATCTGCGGTTGTGTTGGTAACGCGGCTCATTTTCACATCAGCTCCTGCCGTTTCTAACATATCGCGCAATACCAGGCCTTTATACAAATTGCTTTTGGACTCCCAGAAACCTTCCGGATCGCCGGAGGTGTAAGGATAGACAACCATGTTGCGGTCATCGCTGTCGTAGCCGCCGTGTCCGGGATTGATGTAAATTCTCACACCACTCATGTCTTGCGCCTGCACAAGGGCAAACAACATGGTACAACCCATCAAAAATAAAACACGTTTTTTCATAGATTCATATTTATCAGGTTATCACAAAAAACCTACTCTACCGATATGGTCATCAGATAGATTTTTCCATCCAAGGTATTAAACACGATGTTATTGTTCCGCGCCGAGACAGATGGATACATGGCTATTTCTTTCCCATCCGTAAGTTGCTGGTTGATATGGCCGTCCAACGACATCATTACTATGCGCGAAGCCGTTATCACATGTCCATCATCAACATCATGCATGCCAACGACCAGATTGTCGGTATACCATACAGGTGCGTTGAGCTGGCCCAGTTCTACCAGAATCTTGCCTGAGAGGTCGCACACGGCCGTCCCGTATTTTGTATTGAACAATATTTTCTGTCCATCAGGCGACAAGGAGGACCAGATATAATTCAGTTCTTCCGCATAAGGGTGCAAAACGGTACGCTTGCCGTCCTTATAGAGCACCAGTTCCAGATTTTCATTGCTAACGTATGCGGGCACCGGCTCCGCCGTTTTACCGAACGTTGCCTTGCGCAACAGTTTTTCCTGGCTGAACAATATGCCATTTGCATAGGGAACCAGTCTGCCTACCTCACGGCGCGGCGAAAGCAGTGTCCGGCTTGAGCCATCCAGAAGTGCATATGACTCAACAGACACATATCCATATCCGTTACGGAACTCTTTGGAACGGAAAAACACCGTGGAATTATCGGAACTGAACACAGGTTGGTAACCAGCGTTCGCATTCCGGCTGACCGGTATCACACGTTTCTGTTGCAAATCATAGAGCGACAGTCCTGAATAGTTTTCCGATGTAAACAGCATTTTCGTGCCATCCTTGCTTAATTCCGGATAAAAACCATTCAGAAGATATTCACAACTTATGACCGTTACTTTTTCCTGCGCGCATACGGCACATGCACAAAAAAGCAGGCATGACATCAGATATTTTTTCATATTACATTGTTTTTGTTATTTGTCAAACATAAAATCCGTACGATTTGCATCCGGACCCGCTACATTTTGACTATCTTTACCGTTTCATCATCCAGACACAACAGGTATGTACCTGACCCCAAACCGGAAATATCAAGCGTGGCCGCATTTCCCCTTATTGTTTGTCTTTTGAGCAAGCGTCCCTGCAAATCGAACAGGCACAATTGCCCGGCAGATACATCAAAACCGGTTATGTACAACATGTCCTGCACGACAGGATTCGGATAAACCCGTAAAGACGATTGGCGTACCGGATTCAAATAAGTAATTTCCAGTCCGTTGTAACACAACGACAAACCATTCAGCACAATATCGTATTCCATATTGCTTGTCATGCCACCTGCATCCAGATTAAGTGTAATATATTTCAGCCAAATCGGATATATGGCAAAATCAGGCCAATCGGCATACATCTGGTCAATCGGTATGGACAAAACAACATCCTGCTGCTTCGGTATGTCGGTAAACGTCCATGTTCCGGTCTGGCTCACGGGCCTGTTATTGGCACGCATACCGACAATAATATTTTTCAATGCGACATTACCCGCATTGATTTCCAGGCGCACGCTGTCAGGTAATCCATATAAAGTCGTTTCGCGTTCCAGTTTAAGGAATGGCGCGCGGCCGACCTCGTAAGTAAAATGAAGTATGGCAGATGCATCATCCGAATAAACGATTTGTGGATTGAAGCCCGATGAACTTGTCAGCGTCCAGTCTTCTTCGGCTGCAAAGGAACTCCAGGCGTATGGTGTCGTTTCCGGAATTTCCACACAAACTTTCAAAGAGTCTGGTTCCGCATCCGCACTCATCCTGCCCACAACATACGTGTTGCCATTGTTCCTGGCATGTATAACACCGTCTTCCACCACACAGACATCAGGGTTTCTGACTTCCCACTCAAAGGCTTTGGACAATATATCCAACGTATCCGAGCCCGCCAGACCCAATACTTCCATCTCATAATCACGCCTGTTATCCATGAGCACGGAATCCAGACGGATGGCAATATCCATATCAGAAATCAGAGTCACCGTAATTTGCGTGGTTATATTTTCCTGAAAAGTAGCCGTTATTATTCCACCCTCCGAACCGGAGGCCAGGAATGTGCCATCTTCCAGAATTTCACCGACTTCCGGCGCACAAGAAAGTTTTACTCCCTGAAGATCCGTATCAAGCAATAAGCCGTAACGGTTATAACCCAGAAATTCAGGTTTCACAAAGCCGTAACGCGGCAATTCCAAGCGCGGCTCATAGGCTGCAATCCGGGTGATTTCCTTGTCTTCAGGAGCTGTGGAAACGGCAAAAAATCCGTTGCATACAGCACGTTCCGTTCCATCGCTTGGCGTATTGACTTGCCCGAATTCCTTTACATACATGCAACTTGAACCGCCGCCATCCCAGTTAATGGCCGTATAGGCTCCGGCACGTTGCATCAATTCGGCCAAAACTTTGGTTGTACATCCAGCCGACAAGCCGCGTCCATCTACTACGCAAAAAACAGCCGTATCACCACTTTGCGTGTATCCAAAACCCGTACGCGGATGCAATTCGTTCCAGATATTATCGATATTGCTCTCCACGACACCATCTTTCAGCATCAATGCGCGTGGGTCACCACCCAAAGCATCCGTATATGCAGCGGCTACGCCATCAATCGTCATGCTCAACGTCAAAGTAAGTTCCGCACCCGTTTCCAAGGCATCCAAATAGGTTTGCGCCTCTCCGTGTCCGGACAAGACCGCCTGATTTTCAGGAATAGCCATGGAACCCACATTTTTCTCCACTTTCACGACCCTGGCACGTAATGTTTTATTCACGCCCCATGTTTCTCCCTCCACCAGGTCCAGAAGAACTTCTGTTCCATAAGCATTGGTGCGGGTTACGCGGCCATTATGCCGGTTATAGAGCACCAATTCGTTTTCATTCCTCAAATGATTGACATGGCTGATGCTGCAGGTATCCTCTCCGTAAACGACGAACCCCTCGTATTGCATGGCACCTATTTGGAAATTGTTTGCAACATCGATTGCTGTGACAGGGCGTGTATTGTTCGGAGTATATGCCAATTGCGATGCTGCCAGTGTTCCGCCGGTCGGCAAGCCGACATAACCCGTTGTTATGTAAAAGTCGCCATTCGTGCCCGCGAAAAACGTATTATCCGCATCCGACTTGCGTGCCGCCATGCTGGAAGGTGCCTCACCCATCAAAATCGAATCGCGTCCCAACACGGTTTGGAACCGGATGTACGGATTGGATGCATCGACATGCAAGAAATAAACATCCAGACGTCGGTTAACCGTTTGCTCGTTCACTTTCATGAAACGCATTGACGTGTACCAGCTGCCCGGTCCGACCTGAATATGCTGCAGCGTATCAACCGTATAATCTACCCCATCCAATTGGACGGCAAAAACGGACAGAGACCAGCAGACAAAAAAGAAAAAAGTAGTTATGTATTTGTATTTCATGGGAACAAGATAAAAAGGACATATTATTTCCGGCAAAGCAACAATTGTTTTAGCAAAAAAGGTGGTGATTCCTCACCACCTTTTTACACAATTCAAGCTATTGGCCTGTTTTATTTCGCAATATATTTCTTGATTACATTTTCACCATTCTGGCGTACAGCTTTCACTACATATACACCCGGTACGGCAACCGAAACTGCGTTTACATTACGTGCTGCGAATACACATTGTCCGCTTACTGCATATACTTGAACTTCTGCAACCGTTTCCGACAACAAGCCTTCCGGTGAGATATTCAAGGCTGCGATGCGATTTTCGCTCAAAGCCGTCTCTTGTGCTGTCATAGTATAAACTCCGTAGCCGTTTTCACCAGTATAAACATAAATCGTCGCTACGTTGCCATCCACTTCCACGCTCGGCACTGCCGTACGGTAAGCATTCGTCGAACTGCCCATACCGGCTTCCGGGAAGAACCACATGGGTTCCATATCCTTCATAGCCTTGCTGGCATCAGCATATTTGTACAAAACAAAAGCAGAATTAGGAGTACCAACTGTATTGGTTGCCGCCATGACAACAAAGTAGTCATTGCCAATCTGGAATTCGCACAAGCCGTTATGTCCTTCATTCAACGTGCATTTTGCAGAATCCGTGCCGATAACCATAGATGGTTTCAACAAAGCCTGGTTCGTCTGGAAACCATCCACCCAATTCCCTTCCGTATCGAACAAGGTAGGATACGTGGCATTGCCATCCAAATAGAAGAATGTTTCATCTACAGGGAATATCTGAGGAGCCGAACCCGGATTTGTCAGATTCAAGGCCTGGATAAATTCATCATTGTCTACTGCTAACTCTATCAACATACCCGGCTCTGCTTTTCCACCGGTAATCGTCCAGCTATAAGCCTCAAATGCATTGGCATTGGCTGCCATAATCACAGCATCGTTGTCCACATCACCATAAACACCGAATGCATCGAAACGAAGGTTGGCTTCTGCATAATCAGGATTGTCCGCCAGAACTTCATCTATTATCAACGTGCCTTCACCAGTCGTCAAATCTATTTTCCAAACCTGGAAACGTCCCAAATTAGAGGTGATACCGTTGCCCAACAGGACATTACCGGCTCCATCTATTTTGATATCGTTGAAAGGCAACGTTCCGGCCGTAGCTACCGTCGCCGAATCTGTTCCTGCATATTGTTCATAAGTGAATATATTGTCTGCCAATGCAATCGGATCAAGTTGTTCACCAGTCGCACCATCTACCACCACCAGACGTTTGTGTTCCCTGTCCACAAAATACATCATGCCATCTTTGGCGGCCATGCCACGTACATAATCCGTTGTTCCCAGCTTGTTTGCTTCGAAGTTATCCAGAATTCTGGAGAACAACCATTTGTTCTCAAACTGGTAATTAGCTTTGTCCGGATATGCATACGGGTCTTTTCCTGCCAAAGGAGCAAGGGTTATATTTTCCGCATAGCCTTTCAGCTGGGTTGTCCCGTTATAGGTGCAAACAGTCAGGTTGGCATTTACGCGGGTTCTAACCGGGAATGCTTCCATATCCATGCTAACACCATAGACCTGAATCGTATCGATACCATCGGTCAGGTACAAGTCATGGTACTCATTGTCTGAGTATTTAGCAACTCTAACGCCAGTAAGTGCCACATATTCATACATATACGCAGAATCAGATGCCAAAAGCCCACTAATAGTCACGCTTTGTGGTGCCGGCAAAGTTCCGGCAGTCTTGCTTTCCAGAACAGCATTAGCCAATTCAAACTGGCCTTTAAATTCAGTAGTTTTACCGGACACTACAATATAATCACCGGGTGCCACCTCGGGTGCTTCTGTAAAATAGACATACATACCTGCCGTGGCATCCTGGATATAAACATTCTGGCCGGATGCGAATGTGACGGTTCCGGCCGTCTTGGTGGCAACATTTTCCGTACCGAGTGCCCATACTTCCTCACAAGTCGGGATATACTCCCCAAACTTAGCATAGAGCGTAATGTCGCCCGACCTGCCGGCGGCAATTACCGTCACACGTTCACCAGAGAAATCTGCATTTTCGTACCATCCGAGGAACGATTCACCTTCCTTATAAGGGTCGGGAATTGTCACATCAACCGTTCCATCATATTCAGCCGGTCCTGCAAAACCATGTTTCCATGCCGGAATAAAGGCATCCGGATTACCCGCGGTAGAATAATCTGCCGAAGCAGGCCATCCTGTACGAACACTGCTCAAAAAGAAAGCACTTAAATTATAACGTAGAAATGCCCCGCTTGTTGAAGGCAAGGTTTTCCCTTGGGCAGTACAAACGGCATCCATATAATCCACTAACCACTGCCATTTCGCTTTTACGGCCTCATCTTGGATAAAAGGCAAATCCATCGCAGAAGCTTGAGTAGGAATGCCTTTCGGAACAGCAGCTTCCGCATTTCCGTTTTCTTCAATTAGCGTAGCCAATGGTGTCCAAGCCGTCTGTTCTTCACCCTTGAACGTATTCCAAGACTCGTAAAGGCCTTGGTACATGTCTTCCTTGTCCTGCCAACCATCATCGTTGGTTACGCCACCGTTCAATTCATAGGTAATCTTACCTTGCGCGAACGTTACCATACTAATGACCAACGCCGCCATCAAAAAAGTTAGTTTTTTCATGATAACAAAAATTTGAGTTGTTAAAAAATAGATTATCATATCAGGCATTTGCCTTTTCATTTTACAAATTTCAACACCTTTGACCGTGAGTCATCCAAAGTAACCTTCAGCATATACATGCCATTCCCAAAGTTTTCCACAGGCAGGACCACATGTTGTTTACCGGCAGTCAAATCAAAACTGCCTGACCATACACACGAACCTGTCAAAGCATATAAGGCGACAGTTGCCCTTTGCGGTGCGGCAAGTAAAACAGACAACACGTAAGCATCCGCTTGCCTGCACAAAGTACATTGGAAACCGTCTGAAACGGTTTGTTGCACAGAAGTCTGCGTTTGCATTTCCACCGTAATGTAGTCTGAAGGATCCGTATAGCCATCGTTGGTCAATGCCTTGACACGGACATAATAGACACCGGCTTCCAAATCATCAAAAACAGCACAGTATGTATATGCATCCGTATTTTTCAGTTGTGTGTTACGAGGCGGGAAAGTGTTCAGCGAAGACAATTCAGCACGGAATGCCAACGCGTTTTGCTTTTGCCAACATATTTCCAGACTGCTACCCTGCACAACAGAATTGTCCGCCGGAGAAATAATCTGCGGCACGGGAATTTCAGCCGTCATGGTAGTAAACGCTGTTGTAGAGCTTATTGCCGTATAGTTTTCTGTCGTTACCGTAACACGTACATAATAGGTTGTTCCTGACAACAGTTTCTGGGACGGAACAACGGCAAACGCCTTGTCCGTTTCCTGCGTATAAACCAACCCGGAAGATTTGAAATCCGCACTGTTTGCGATTTCCAAAAGATACGTGGCCGGCTGCAAGATGCTGTCCCAACGAATGACGGGTTCTGTCTCCACATTCGTAGCGCCATTAAGCGGATAGAGAATACCGAACATATTACTGGTACAACTAAAGGTTTCCGACCACGTATCCGGAGCATTGGCCCTGCGTGTACACACGCGCCAGTAATAAGTTACGCCATCCCGTAAATTTGTCTGCAAACCGGAAAAGAAACATGGTTCAACCGTTTCACGCGAACAAACCAACGATTCAAAATCAGGACTTTCGGATAACTGCCAGACATATCCATCAGCACCATCCACCGCGCTCCAACGGAACACACACGGCATCAGGACTTCCATCTTGTCTTCCGGATAAAGCAAATCGGCTGACTCGGCAACTTCAGCGGCCATGCCCAAAACTGCCGGTGCGGACTCATTGCCATAACGGTCCACCACGGAGACGGCATAAGTCATACCGGCCGGCAATTCCGTTTTCAGCTCATATACATTTTCATAAACGACATCCGACAAATAACGCGAGCTGGCAAAACAACCCGGCTGTCCGATACTGTCAATGGGAACCATGTATATGGCATAGCGTACATTTGTATCATCAGATTGCCAAGACAAGCCACCGCCTTCATCCGCCAGATTCGTTACCGGTGAAGGCAAAACCGTTTCTTTCCAGCCTATCGCCGGCGTCAAAGCGTTCTCGGTAAACACATGATTCCTCAAATAAGCTACAAATCCGTCGGTATTGACAACTTTTGAATTTGAATAAAACACACTTCCGGGAGCACCGTTCAAATCGTCCGCACGATTGCATGCCACCTGTGCACCAATTTCTGTCCCGTAAAACCGGGTTGTCATACGTTTCTGGGGTTTGTCCTGATTATCCAGCAAGGCACATTGCTCTATGCCGGACAATGCAGAAACGGCAACACGCTCATCTGCCACCGCCATATTCTCGGGCAAGCCACCCGCTGTCATAGCGGACAAGGAATGGCTCGAATAAAAATGTTTTCCAAATTTGTTGGCTACGCCCGACCACCATGTGCATAAACCCGCATAATCATTGGCGGAACCTATGGTCCAATAAATCTGCGGTGAGATATAATCAATTGTACCTTCACTCAGCCATGCCAAAGGGTCGGAATAAATGCCATTATATTGCCAGTCGGAACCCGGCGAAGGAGAAACACCGTATTTGGCAGCCACACTTGCATCCGAAGCAGCCACACCCGCCGGGCTGATACCAAACTTGACATAAGGCTTCAATGCTTGGATCGTATCGTAAACACTTCTGACCATTTTGTTTACGTTCTGCCGGCGCCAGTCGGCACGCGACAAACTATCTGGATTGTACAACTCATATTGCGTTTGGTCAGATTCATCATCCGTCCCGCCATTGATATAGAAATAGTCGTCAAAGACAATCCCATCGACATCATAGTCATGGACAATCTCCGCCACAATGTCAGTTATGCGCTGGATAACCTCAGGCACACCCGGATTCAGGATTTTTTCATAAGCATTTTTCGGATTCGCCATTAACCAATCGGGATGTGTATTGGAATAATCCGTTGCCAAATTTCCATGTGTACCCGAAGAAGTTGAATAACGATAAGGATTCACCCAGGCATGCAATTCAAGACCTCGCCGATGTGCTTCGGTCACGGCATAAGCCAACGGGTCATAGCCCGGATCTTCACCACGTGTGTTGGTCAGAAAGCTACTCCAAGGCTCATACGATGATTTATACATGGCATCCGACATGCTGCGCACCTGGAAAAAAACCGCATTCATGCCGGCCGCTTTCAAGGAATCAAAAATTGCTACCAGCTCTTGTTTCTGCTTGGCGATATTCGCTTCACGAACACTTCCTGTGCCTGTTATCACGGTTTCCGGCCAATCATTCCGCCACACCGTAACCACCCACGAAGCCCGAAATTCACGTTTAGGAGACAATGCCCAAACTTGCATCAAGCTTGCCAGAAAAAAACACCCTATCCAAAAACAACGTTTCATATATCCATATTTTACAAATCGACCTGTCAAAACAATTTGGAGAGCGTCATGTTCACCGCCACCCCATATACATCAACACCTTCCAAAACATATTCTATATTGCCGGAAGCCGGATTGTAACGCATCAAACCGGATTTGACACTTGCATCACCGGAACGATAACCGAAATACACACTGCCATCCGATTCGTCCAATGCCATCTGGCATACACCGATAAACTCACCACTCGAACCTTCGCCCACACCAGGTGTTGTTATTGGTACAATGCTGGTTCCATCGGCCATTGTCAGTTTGTAAGGGGCCAAATTGCCTTTCGTTGCACCTATGGCATCCAACTGGGCCAACGTGCAACGATACAAACCTTCATAACCCGTATCGTAAATGGAAAAATAAATCACTTGGTTTTTGGCATCCCAAACAAAAGACTTCACGGACATTCCACTCAAAGCAATTCCTGCATCAGGTGCTTTTTCACCGCCAGTTGTCGGTTCAGACAAGATATCAGCATCTGTATAACGGTAAATGCCATAACCGTTATAGGTTTTACACTGATACCAAGTTCCGTTGATTTTGCCAAAGCAAGCATTCATGGCACCATAACTCCAACCATTGTTGTAATAACCGAGCAAGGCATTCTGCACATAATAAGGATATTCCGTGCGGGAAAACACTTTGTTGCGATCGGTCAATTTGGCACGGGCTATACCGGTGTTACGATCGGAAAAATAAAGATAATCGCCCTCTGCATATCCATAGAACGGGTCATCGAATGCCGTGCCGGAATTGGCAAGCATGGTTTCCACCTTGGATCCATCCTTGGCTACTACCGTAATTTTACCATCTCCCAGATTTCCTGCCTGATCATCGACATACGTAAACTGTTTACCGCAATCCAACACATACAAGGAACTGTCCTTGAATACGAGGTTCAACGCATGCTGGCCAGAAGAAATGCCCAAATCAAAAGGCGTAATTTCCATGTTATCTGGTTTGTCGTTCACCAGCTTATAGGCCATCAAATTGCCACCCTTAACCGCATAATACAAAGTAGGTACTGCCTTGTTATAGGCTACCGGTACTTTCAGAGAGCCTTCTTCCAATGAACGGCCGCCCAATTTCACCTGCAGGCGGACTGTTTGAGAGCCGACATTGCCGAAACGGACCTTGCCCGGATTTTCACCAGCATATTCCGTCAAGGTTTCCCCTGCTTCATCAACCGTCCCTACAGGAAAGGTCCACAAATATTCTACTGAAAGATTTTCCGGATTCGGAACTTCCACATCAAATTCCACCGCAGAAGTCAAAACTTCACAAATGCCACCTTCAATCGATTTGATGGACAGAATCGGGACTATGTCATAAATCATGATTGGCTCTGTACAATTTTGTGAGCCGGCAACCGTCAGTTTTACGGCATACGTGCCCGCCTCCGCATATTTATGCGTCACGACTTCGCCTGTTGCCGTTGCCCCGTCACCAAAATCCCATTGGCATATACCTTCCAAGGCAGAAATACTTGTGAAACGTATGGTCGCGCCAGTATAATAATCCAACGTGTAAACAGAGTCGGCCACTTCATATATGAATTTCACGGCAGCCGATGGCAATTCCTCGACTTGCGGTTCATTGTCGATACACCCGATAAAGACTGTGCTGACAACGGACAAAAGCACATATTTGAAAATCTTTTGCTTCATATTCTCCGATTTTAATTGATACTTATCTCTTTCATTATCGTAGTCCCATAAACCCCGCGCGTATCATAGACACGCAACACAGCCTCCAATCCATAAGAACGCTTATACTCTATGTCATAAACTCCGGTCGATGTATTGAAAATCAAATCATAAAAAGAGATTTTTTCATACATTTTCCGGATATCTTCCGGCACAGGGGTCTCACCGGCTTCATTTTTCGGGAAATGATAGGTATAAACATTTTCCCCCGCATTTTCATCCAGAGTTGAATCGGTGTACTGTTTGAAATCTTCCAACAATTCCAGCCCTAAGAACATTTTCTGAAAATCATCGAACTGCATCAACGTATAGAGGCTGTCCTTGAAATGCTGCATGTATTCCTGCCCGAAATAACGTTCCGCCAAAGTGGTATCCATGATTGCCGGCTTGCTCCACGAATAAGCGCTCAACGTATAACTTACAGGGAACGTGCTTTCAAAACAATAGGCATGAAGTGAATCATTCCAAGCCGCCAGTTCATGTGGGTATTCCTTGATTTTCTGGGAAATCCGTTTTTCTTCTGTTACAGATGAGCTGATATCGTACGTAAAAGTGGTTACCCACGGACATGAAACATTTTTCTCCAAGCTTTCTTCTATTTTATACCAAACTTCCGAATGGTCGATTTCCGAAACCGTCGAATAATACTGGGCAGTAAATGACACATCCGCGCCAGCATTCACCATCGAACTGCCGATTTCCCAATAAGCTTGCGGTCCTATATCGCCAGTCATGGTATTTTCATCAAACAAATCATGTTTCTCACAAGAAAACAGACCCAGCATAAGCAAGCTACCAAAAACTACCGCCGCTATCTTATTCAATGAATTTTTCATATATCCATCTATTTTACAGTTACTACCCTATTTCCACTCCGTCGGATCACTGCACACAGCTTTGCCCGATGTATTGTACGCCCATATCATACGCTTTTTCAGCCATTCATGGTTCTTGTACGCGCCCAAACGCTCCAATTCCGCACGGTTATATTTGTCTTCCGTTTCCGGATCATAGTTCAACCGGTTCACCCATGCGTTCGGTGACAGTTCTGCATTGATTCCGTATGCATCCGCCTGACACCAATACGGCTCATACAAATTATACGGACGGCGCAGGGAATATTCCATGGTGAAATTCTCCACCTTGTAACCCGTACTCGAGCCGTCATGGCATGTCGTAACCGTATAAACAGGCACACCATCATACAGAATACCGTTCGTTTTGCTGCTGTAATTGTAACGGCGCACATCCGTCCACAACTCCGGCTGCAAATACATGGCAACAAATTTTTGCTGCATCAAATCGGAAATGCTGAATGTGGCAGCACCAGGCAATCGCACCTCAAAGAAGCGTTCATAACGGGTCAAAGCTGTACCGCTCAAGTCAGATTCCCGGATACCATAACGTTCCATGCTGCGCAAAACTGCCTGCTTGGTCGTTTCATAAGCAGCAGCCTTGTCTCCTCCCCAATATTGGGCTTCTGCCTTGATAAACAACAATTCCTCATCCGTTATCAAAGCGATATAACCAGTATTGGATGTATAAGGATTATTACCTTCCGACGCGAACAAATCCGGATAATAGGTTATTTTCATGGAGGCATCCATGCCTATGTTACTTTCCAACCAACGTATGGCATCCGAACCGGAGGAACCACTTTCACGGGGCGTCATCATTTTTTCCGCACGTGGGTCAAGGGCATATCGCCGGTTAGTCGTTTTACGCTCGTATCCGCCCAATAATGCGTAACCGAAAAATGTGGTTGGAATGGAGGTCGCCAAACGGTTTGCACGACTTTCCCAGGAATTTATGGCCGGAGCGTATGGCCCCCAAGGACAATTTTGTTCGCCTGTGCCACCATCATAATGGTACAACGGTTCCTGCCAGTTCGGATCCTCCAGAACCTCATCGACCAGTTGGACAATATGCGAACAAACTGCCGACGTATTTTCCCAATTGGGCAATTTGCGTAACCAAAGCCGCGCCCGCAGGGCTTTCGTGTATAATTCCCATTTTTTCAAATCGCCTGCATAAATACGATCCATTTTCTGTGAAATAGGGATATTGTCCGCATTTTCCGTCCATGATTTATCCTCATACAATGCAATCAACTCATCCGCTTCCTGGAACATCCAATCATAGATGGATTCCTGCGTGTCATATGTCGGGGAAGTTGTCGTATAAGCATTCGAACGCGGCATATCACCAAACACATCGGTTGTCAGCATAGTGGACTGTAACATAATCGTACGCCCAATCAAGATGAAGTTCCGGGAGTTGATTTCTTCTGCCGCCGCATACATTTCATTGATGTTGGCCCCCAAATCGTAAAAATGACGCCGCCACTGTGGATGGCGGTTCATGGAAAGGAATTCCCAACCGGCACTATACGCATATACACCGGTCTGGCTTTTCTCGCCGGTCGTCAGTGCCTGCGCCAAATAAGCACCATATTCCGCATGGTCATAGTTGATTTGCGATGCATAAAAACAAGCTGTCGGCAACAACTGGTCCACTGTTACGGAGGTTGCACTGTCCTTGCTGGTATTGACATCCAGAAAGTCTTCGCAGGCTACGAAGCCGGCGGCAACCATGATCACAAAAATATATCGTATCGTTCTCATATTGGAAATAAATTTTTGTCCGACCTATTCTTAAAATGTAACACTCAGCGTGCAGTTGATACCACGCGTACTTGGCACTGCATAGTTGTCTATTCCGGCCGAGCCCGTTCCTCCCGCGCTTGCGCTCGCATTGCACATCGGATCGGATCCGGTGTACTTGGTCAGCAGGAACAGGTTGTTTCCGGTCAATGACAAACGCAATCCTTGCAGCACTTTTCTCTTCAACAAATGGGAAAAATCATACGCCAGAGTCACATAACTCAAACGAATGTATGACCCGTCTTCCACAAAATTCGAACTGACATTATAGAAGTAATTCGTAATTGTCTGGTAGTCAAGTTGAATGGGCGTTGTATTCGGAGCGTAGGTGCCATCATCCTGCAACACCACGCCTTCCACCACAACCTGCCGTCCGCGATATTTTTCCAATATGGCACTCTGGCCGTTTGAAATCAGTCCGCGTCCGGTAACATTCACAACATCGCCACCCAGCCGGCCATCAAACATGAAGGAGAGCGACCAGCCCTTATAACGGAGCATGTTGGTCAGACCAGCCTGAAACAAAGGTTCACGGTTTCCTATGAGTTTGTTTTTATTTGTGTCTATCTGCGGATAACCATCAGCCGTGCATATAATCTGCCCGTCATCTGTGCGCAGATAGTCTTTTCCAGATATGGCCGTCGTCGAAGCGCCCAAATAGGCCGATGTGTAAATGTCACCATACTGATTTCCCGTTATTTCCGCAACATCTTCCGGCAAGCTGACCACCGTTCCCCTGTTAAGTCCGAAGTTCAGCGAGGCCGTCCATGCAAACGCATCCCGATTCATAATGTCCTGCTCCAATGTAAATTCCACGCCATGGTTCCGGACAGCACCTTCATTGCGCGTCTGCAAAATATAGCCGGACGATGGCGAGACACGCACCGTCACAATCTGATTGTCTACCTTGGTGGAATAATAGGCAATATCAAGGCGTGTCTTGTTGTTGAAGAAGCGCAAGTCCGCACCAATCTCCCATGAGTAGGACATTTCCGGCATCAACTCCTTGCTTGCCGATGACAATGTCGGGTCTATTCCGTAGCCGCCATCCGGATAGGTAGCAAATTGTTTGAAACGGCGGTCATACAAATAAGCCGGTGCATCCTTGCCGACAACGGCATAATTACCACGCAATTTTCCGTAACTGAATACGTCGCCAGCTATGCCGAAAAGCTCGGAAAAGAGCAAGCCGCCGGTTATGGACGGATAGAAATACGGATTCTGCAGGATAGTGGACGACCAGTCCCAGCGTCCCGTCACACTCAAGGATGCCAATCCCTTGTAATCTCCACGGATTTCGCCGAAATAGCCAAAAGTCCGCTTGCCGCTATGCTCAGCCGTGCGGTCGGTCAACTTAAGGTATTCACTGTTTGTATTGCTCAAACTATATACGCCAGGAATTATGAAATCGCGCCCGGCATTCGACATGGAAAAGCCTTCCGATATCTTCATTTCTGTTCCGGCCAACAAATCGATGCTGAAATCAAGCGGTAATTCTATTTTATACGTAGCAATTGCCGAAGCCGTAAACAGTTGGCTCTTGCCTCCTCTCGTCTTATACAAGCCAAGAAGGTCCCAATTCATATTGCTTATATCGTCGCTTGTCAGATAAGGCGATGTCGGATAGACATCACGCAAAATAGCCGTATATTCCTCATAAGCGGCCAAGGCTGCCGCATATTGGGCTTTTTCTTCGTCTGTTGCACCATCTCCCAAAGCGGCCGGCATTTTGCAAGACTGGTATACAACCGTATCATCCCAACGCGGCACTTGATAAGAATCAGTGGAAGTGGATTTCGTATCATAGCTGACACGGCCGGTTATCTCAAAGTTCTTGAACGGTTTCCAATTTATAGACCCATGCAGGATATTACGCAAAGCCTTGTTTTTTTCATAATCATTATAGCGTGAAAACAAGGGGCTTACCGGCGAATTATATTTGTTCACATCCGCATAATACAGAAAACGTGGATAACCATTCACATTTTCATAATTGGTTATATCGTCCGTAATCGGCCAGTTGTACACACTTGACATGCCATCGGCGGCAAAGGTGCGTGAGGTTGTTTCCAATATATTGGCAGAAACGGTAACCGTCAACGACTTGACTGGCGTATAAGTCCCTTTCAGCATAACACCTATTTTATTCAGATAATCGTTAGGGACAATACCATCGTTTTTTGAATATTGGGCAGAAGCATAGGCCTGGAACTTTTCACTGCCACCGGTCATGCTCACATCATATTTCTGATACAAGCCGTTTTGGAGGAAATTATTCACATTGTCATAAACAGTTTGGCCTTCAGCCAACAATGGTCCCCAGCCACCCATGGTCTTTTCTTTATAGAATCCCTGAGAACCAGGCATGTAACTCGTCTGTAATTGTGGTACACGGGTTGGCATATCATATTCAACACTCGCATTGGCCGTTACACTAACCTTACCAATCTCACCTTGTTTTGTCGTAATCATAATAACGCCGTTGGCGGCATCCTGTCCATACAAGGCAGCAGCGGCTGCACCTTTCAGCACTGTTATATTTTCTATATCATTCGGATTTATATCGGCAGCAGCCGAACCTCCCCCCGACAAAGGAATTCCGTCCAAAATAAACATAGGCTCGTTATTCTGGGACGGATTGATGGATGCAATACCACGCACAATAATTTGCGATTCCGAGTTGGGAGAACCGCTGGAATTGGTTACACTTATGCCGGCAATTTTGCCTTGCAACGAATTTACGAAATTAGCCGAACGGCTATCAGTAATCGCATCTCCATCCACACTCTGGACAGCAAAATTCATTCGCTTCTTTTCCTGTTTGATACCCATGGCAGTAACAACAACCTCATCAATGGCAACTGCATCTGTTTTCAGTTGAATATTATGGCGATCAGATGTTACCTTTATTTCCACAGGCTGCATACCCACATAACTAACCACCAGAGTTGCCCCTTCCGAAACGACAAGCGTATATACGCCATCCACATCCGTAATTGTGCCATTGGATGTCCCTTTTTCAAGAACGCTGGCTCCTATTACCGGCAAACCATCTTCAACAGACGTAACTAATCCGGATACACTACGTTGTTGGGCAGACGAAACAAATGTTGCCACCATAACACCTATAACAAAAATTACTATTTTCTTCATACCACTCTATTTGTTGCTACAAGTTCTTCGAATCAGAAAACCTGAACGGACAGGCACAAACAAGCAAAGCCACGAAAAGCTGAAAAACCCTTCGCGGCCTTGCATTCCCCCAAAACAAATTATGTAAAAATATAAAACGCTGGCTAACTGGTGTGTGTGTGTGTGTGTGCTTATCAAATTATTTGATATGCACAAACTTTTAATCATAAAAAACACTAAATCAAGCCCCGACCACAAACCATACGGCAAAACAACCCATGCAGAATGATGACTGACAGGAGTGGAAAATTGATCTATGGCGTAGATTTGTTCACACATGGCCGGATTTCAAAAATGGTTAACTTTTATCTTTACACAAACCGGAATTGTTTTTCCGGTAAAAATGTCACCAAAACAATTCAACTGCAAATCAGCAGAAAGAAATTCTTCTGGCGGCAAAGGAACAAAAAAAAATCAAAAGCGCAATCGTTTGCAGTATGTTATAAAACATGGTTTTGTTTTTTAACATTACACCTGCCTTTTATAAGCATCAATAGCATCTTTAACAGAGCCATGCAACAGCAGCAGATTATTAGCCTGCTGGTAATCAAGCCCGAGCTCCTCCACAATCATACGGGTTCCCCTGTCCACTAATTTGGCGTTCGACAATTGCATGTTGACCATTTTGTTGCCTTTTACACGCCCCAACTGAATCATGGTCGTAGTTGTTATCATGTTCAAAATCAACTTCTGGGCCGTTCCTGACTTCAATCGCGTACTTCCTGTTACAAACTCCGGTCCGACAATCGCTTCTATCTTTATATCAGCCTCCTGTGAAATAGGAGCATCCGGATTGCACGAAATGGAAGCCGTCAATATGCCATGCTCCCGCGCATGACGCAACGCACCTATCACATAAGGCGTCGTACCGGAAGCAGCAATGCCCACAACCGTATCCGAACTGTTGATGTTACGTTCGCACAATTCTTCCCAACCGCGGTCAAAGTCATCTTCCGCCTTCTCAACCGGCTTTCGCAGCGCGACGTCGCCTCCGGCTATCAGGCCGACCACCAAATGAGAAGGCATACCGAAAGTCGGCGGAATTTCCGATGCATCCAGCACCCCAAGCCTGCCGCTCGTCCCGGCACCCAGATAAAAAATACGGCCACCACGTTTCATGCGTTCCACGATTTTTTCCACCAGGTCTGCTATTTGGGGAATCGCTTTGGCTACTGCCAAAGGGACCTTGCGATCTTCCATGTTCATTTCCTGCAATAATTCAGGGACACTCTTCTTTTCCAAATCATCATATAAAGATGATTTTTCCGTGATTTTCTGGAACATAACTATTTTCTAATTTTATGATAACGTATCAAACCTTCCAACGGCTCCTGCATTATATCCGCCAATTCCAAATCGTGAGCTTCAAGCACTTTCTTCAAAACTTCGGCATAGTAATAGGCCACAGAACCGACAAACCCCACTTTACGCCCTTTAGTCTCATATTGTGAAACATTGCGCACCACAAACGCATCAAAACTATCATATACAATACTATAAATGGCAGGATGAGAAATATTTTCGGATAAAAACTTGGAAAAGCCGGCCAGAAAGCGGTTCGGGAAAGGGCGTTTATATACATTTTCCAGAATTTCCGCCGCTGTCAGTTTATAGGCAGCAAAGAACTTTCCGCACAAATCATCATCCAATTGCTTTTTAAGCACATTGCCTACCAAAATCCGTCCTAACACGGCACCACTTCCTTCATCACCCAATATGAATCCCAAAGGGGAAACGTTTTTCACAATAACGCTGCCATCGTAATAACACGAATTGGAACCAGTCCCCAAGATACATGCAATGCCTGCCGACTGCCCGAACAAAGCACGCGCCGCAGCTAACAAATCCGATTCTAGTGAAACCGAAGCCTGCGGGAAACACGAAGACAAAGCCGCCGAAACGACTCCTTTTTTTTCTGCCGTGCAACCCGCGCCATAGAAATACACAGCATTGATTGTGCCTATCCACATATATTGCTGCAAAGAAGGCCACAATTGCTGTTCTACCGCCTGCCGGATTTCATTTTCCGACTGGTAAAACGGATTTATCCCATCCGTTACAAACTCCGAATGTTGCCCATTAGCCGTACACAGGCTCCAATGGGTTTTTGTAGAACCACTATCTGCTACCAATATCATTTTTAAATCCTTTTATTTGATACCAATTACATTATGCACAAATTCATGCAATCGTTTACAATCCACCAAGCAAGAAAACAAAGCCAAGAACAGGCACTTTCAGCTTATAAAAACAAACAGGAATGGATTGCCCGCCGACAAAGTAACACAAAAGATTTGACTTTTACAATTTTTTCAGCGAAAAAATAAATTTTACTCGCAAACGTTTGCGACACATATTGCTTATTCAAATTAAATTCGTACCTTTGACGCGTAAAAATATAAACCACAACAACAAAAAAAATCTATTTGCAATGAAAACAAACTTAAGTTCTCAAATCACGCTCTCGCGCGTGTCCCAAAACCTGTACAAACCCAACGATGTTTTCGAGTTATCGCGTGTAACACGTTTGGAAAAAGTCAGGACGGAGATTTATGAAACAGCCCATGAAGGTGCCATACGGATTGCCAACTACATAGCGCAACTGATTATCCAGAAGCAATCGTGTTTCCAGAAATTTGTCATGAGCGTTGCCACCGGCCAATCCACCGTTGAAATTTTTAAAGAATTGGTACGAAAACATGAAGAGGAAAACCTGAGTTTCAAGAACGTCATCCTTTTCAACTTATACGAATACTTCCCACTCACCAATGAAAATTCAGGTTGTTTTGCCCAATTGAGGGAAATATTCATAAACAAAATAGACATCGAACCGAGCAACATATTCACACTTCGCGGGAATCTGGACAAATCGGAGATCTTTTCGGAATGTGCCAACTACGAAAAGAAAATCGCCGAAATGGGCGGTATTGATTTCCAATTGCTGGGCATCGGACGTGGCGGCAACATCGGCTTTAACGAACCTGGTACACAAATCAATTCTACCACGCGCCTTGTGTTGCTCGATAACGTATCCAAGAAAGATGCGACCGACTTATTCGGCAGCGTGGAAAACGTGCCAATCAGCGCAATCACAATGGGCATAGGCACCATCATGAAATCCAGAGAGGTCGTACTGGCTGCATGGGGCGAACACAAAGCCACCCAAATAAAGGATGCCATTGAACAACCCGCCTCTCTGAGCAATCCGGCCTCTGCCCTGCAGCAACATCCAAATGTCAGATTCGTGGTTGACCTGCCGGCAGCATCCGAACTGACACGCCTGAGCAGACCCTGGCTGCTGACATCGTGCGAGTGGGATGACAAACTGATCCGCCGCGCCATTGTATGGCTCTGCGAAAAGACACAGAAACCCATTTTGAAACTGACAAACAAAGATTATAACGAAAACGGCTTGAGCGACCTGCTGAACATCTACGGCTCGGCTTACAACTGCAACATAAAGATATTTAACGATTTACAGCACACCATTACCGGATGGCCCGGTGGAAAGCCCAATGCAGATGACAGCAACCGCCCCGAACGTGCCAAACCATATCCGAAAAAGGTGCTGATCTTCAGTCCGCACCCTGATGATGATGTCATCTCCATGGGCGCCACATTCCATCGTCTTATCGAACAAAAACATGACGTACACGTAGCTTATGAAACCTCTGGTAACATTGCCGTTGCCGACGATGAAGTCATTCGTTTCCTTTCTTTCCTAAAAGGTTTCGGTGAAATGTACGATAAAGGAAACAAAGAGTTGGAAGCCAAATGCACTGAATTTACCAACTTCATCCTGCACGACAAGAAAGATGGTGACAGCGACACCCGTGACATTTTGAATCTGAAAGCCTTGCTCCGCCGGGGTGAAGCACGTGCCGCATGCCGCTACATGGGACTTCCTGCCGAACATGTGCATTTCCTGAATTTGCCGTTCTACGAAACAGGTGCCATCAAGAAAGGCGACCTGACACAAGCCGATGTCGATATTATCAAAAAGTTGCTGGATGAACTGAAACCGCACCAAATCTACGTAGCCGGCGATTTGGCAGACCCGCACGGGACACACAAAGTCTGCCTGGATGCCGTTCTGGCCGCCATCGACGAAATGAAAGGCGAGGCTTGGTTGAAAGATTGCCGCATTTGGATGTATCGCGGAGCCTGGAAAGAATGGGAAATCGACCATATAGAAATGGCAGTGCCCATCAGCCCGGAGGAATTGCGTTTCAAACGGAACACCATCCTGAAACACCAGTCACAAATGGAAAGTGCACCGTTTATGGGCAATGATGAACGCCTGTTCTGGCAACGTGCAGAAGACAGAAACCGCGCGACCGCCGAATTGTATGCACAATTAGGTCTGGCCTCGTATGAAGCCATCGAAGCATTCGTGCAATACCATCCGTTATAATAACTTAATACGACTGTTATGATTAATTGTTTTGTTCCATGCAGCGAACCTCTGCAAACAGCCAAAACGGTTGAAGCATTGCGTGCATCACAACTGGTAAAGAACATTTTCATTATCGTTGCCGGAAACACGGACATCCGAATTGAAGGATGCCCGGTTATCCGCGCCGAGAACCTGGCGAGCAGCAACTGCATACGGAAAATTGCCGAAGCCGCAGACAGCGAGTTCACACTGATTTATACCAAACAAACACCGCTGGAAATCGGACAATACGGTTTGGAACGTTTTTGCCATATCGCGCAGGACTCCTGCGCCGGCCTGGTTTATGCAGATTACTACCAGATTACTGACGGCAAACGCTCTTGCCTGCCTACGATCGACTACCAGCAAGGAAGTCTGCGCGACGATTTTAATTTCGGCTCCGTGCTGTTCTATAACACCGCCGAACTCAAAAAGGCCGCAAGCATGGAACAAAACAATTATCTTTACGCGGGACTGTACGACCTGCGACTGAAAGTTTCCGAATCGGCAGGAATCGTGCACATCAACGAGTTCCTGTACGCCGAAGTGGAAACCGACACGCGAAAAAGCGGCGAGAAACAGTTCGATTACGTTGACCCGAAAAACAGAGCCGTCCAGATTGAAATGGAAGAGGCCTGCACCAGCCACTTGAAACGTATAGGCGGATACCTGCCGCCCAAATTTCAAGAAATAGACTTCAACAAGGGCGATTTCGAAAACGAGGCATCCGTCATAATTCCGGTACGCAACCGCGAACGCACACTGGAAGATGCCATCCGGTCGGTATTGAACCAAAAAACCGACTTCAAATTCAACCTGATTGTCATTGACAACCACTCCACAGACCGCACGGGCGACATCATAGAAAAATACGCGCAAGCGGATAAGCGTGTCATCCATCTCATACCCGAACGGACAGACTTGGGCATCGGAGGATGCTGGAACGCCGGTATTGACCATCCCGCATGTGGCAAATTCGCCGTGCAACTGGACAGCGACGACGTGTACGAGGATGAACATACGCTGCAAACCATGGTCAATGCTTTCTACGAGCAGAAATGCGCCATGGTTGTAGGCTCTTACACCATGACCAACATCAACATGCAGCCCATCCCGCCTGGACTCATTGACCACAAGGAATGGACGCCTGAAAACGGCCGTAACAACGCGCTGCGCATCAACGGTCTGGGAGCACCACGGGCGTTTTACACACCGTTGCTCCGCAAAATCAGGGTACCAAACACCAGTTATGGAGAAGATTACGCACTCGGTTTGTATTTCAGCAGACGTTATCAAATCGGGCGCATCATGAAATCCGTGTACCTGTGCCGCCGCTGGGATGACAACTCGGATGCCGCACTAGACATAAGCAAAATCAACGCGAACAATTCATATAAGGATAAAATCCGTACCATAGAACTTATGGCACGAATTGCCATGCCAAAATAAGATCATGTTACAAGCCCGCATAGAACAGCTCTTCAGAGAGCAGACTACGCAATGGGAACTGGCACGCAAGAATTTTTCGGACCTGCAAAACGTCAGGACCAGACGGTTTCATTTTGATGGGTTTGATGTGGTTGTACAGTTCAATCCGGCGCGTATCGTATCATCCGGCGCGAAAACGGATGCGAAAACCATCGCCGCGCGCAAATGTTTCCTCTGCCAAGACAACCGGCCGGCAGAACAAGATGGCATTGCCTGGAAAGACTATACCATTCTGGTCAATCCGTTCCCCATTTTTCCGGAACATTTCACCATTCCGCGCAACGGGCACACGGAACAAGCCATAAAACCCTATTTTGCCGACATGCTGGAACTTGCACAGGCCATGGCCAAATGGGTTGTGTTCTACAACGGGCCGCGATGCGGCGCATCCGCACCCGACCACATGCACTTCCAGGCCGGCACCAAGGATTTCCTGCCGCTGCTGCGCGATTATCGTTCCCTGCCCAAACAAACCATCAGCTTGACAGGCAACTGCGCCATCCATACGCTGCCAGACTACCTGCGCACCGTTTATTGCCTGGAAACGGCCGATGCCGATGCCGCACAACAGGCTTTCAACGAACTATATGGCCAATGGCAAGCCGGACAGGCCGAAGAACCGATGATGAACATCGTGTGCTCCTACGACGACAACGCCTGGCGGATATTCATCCTGCCGCGCAAACAGTTCCGCCCCTGGCAGTACACGGCCGAGCCCGGCAAGCAACTGCTCATCAGTCCGGCAACCGTCGAAATGGCCGGCGTATTCATAACACCGGTCGAAGCGCATTTTGAGCGCATCACAGCCGATGACATCCGCGACATCTATGCACAAACAACCCTGAAAACCTGATAAAATGGCACTTATACAACGCAAAGACAAGATAACAGAAGCCTGCGATTCAGGCAAAATATTCGTGCCCGGGGCCGATGTTTTCCGACAGGACCCGCCCGTATCCGCGGAAGCGGACATGGAACAGTTCCCGAAGCAACAGAAAGAACCGGCCGTCGATGTCGGCATCATGAGTGCACCGGAAATCACGTTTGAACTTGACAGCCCGTTCCACTGCGAAACACTGCATAGAACTTTGCCGACAGGTTGCTACCGCGTATCAGCCGAAGCCGGCAAGCTCCGTTTTGAAAATGAACTGTCAGACTGTTTCAAATTCATGCCCGCAAGTCCGCAGGATTACACTGCCCCGCAAGGCTACTTTGCGTTGCACGACGTCGTTATCGGAGTTGATTTTCACTGGGAACGGCGGGAAATCCAACGCTTCAAGGGACAGCTGCATTTCGTTCACAACGGAGGGAAAGTCGTGGCCATCAACCGCATACACACTGAAGCCTACCTGTACAGCGTCATCGCATCCGAAATGAACGCAACCGCCTCTCTGGAATTGCTGAAAGCCCATGCGGTCATATCGCGCTCATGGCTGCTCGCGCCCATGTTGCACCCAGAAAAGGCCGGACATACGCCCATGCGTGAAAAAATACAGACCGGAGAAATCACACGTTGGTACGAACGTGACGCACACGAGCTGTTCGACGTTTGTGCAGATGACCACTGCCAGCGATATCAGGGCATCGTCCGCGCGCGGACACCAAATGTCCGGACCGCCATCGAGACCACACGCGGCGAAGTGCTCACACACAACGGACAAGTCTGCGATGCGCGCTTCTCCAAATCGTGCGGCGGCGTGTCCGAACTGTTCGAGAACTGCTGGGCGGATGAACACCACCCCTATCTGGAAGCCATCAAAGACGATGGCATCAACCGGCCGGTGCCAGACCTGACTACGGAAGAAAACGCAGAAAAATGGATTCGCAGCAAGCCGGCATGTTTCTGCAACACGAATGACCGCAACATCCTGAGTCAGGTCCTGAACACCTACGACTTCGAGACCACCGATTTTTTCCGCTGGACGAAGACTTACGGACAAGATGAGTTGTCAGAGTTAATCAGGCGGCGTTCCGGCATCGATTTTGGCACCGTGACCGACCTGGTTCCGCTCAAACGCGGCACTTCGGGGCGCATTGTGCGCCTGAAAATCGTCGGTACGAAACGGACACTCATTGTGGGCAAGGAGCTGGAAATACGCAAATGGTTGTCTGAAAGCCACCTGTACAGTTCCGCATTTGTGGTGGATCGCGACCCGGCAGGCAACTTCACGCTCACCGGCGCGGGATGGGGACACGGTGTAGGCCTGTGCCAGATAGGCGCAGCCGTCATGGGTGCGCAAGGCTATGACTATAAACAAATATTGCAACACTATTTCACCGGCGCACGTATCAGCCGGATATACGATTGAACAAAATGAAAAAACATACGGATATGAAACAGCAAGCAGCCGACCCGGGCAACAAAGGGAAACGCAACTCATGGGCATGGATTCCAACACTTTATTTTGCAGAAGGCATACCTTACGTAGTGGCTATGACCGTAGCCGTCATCATGTACAAACGTTTGGGCATATCCAACACGGACATTGCGCTCTACACCAGTTGGCTCTACCTGCCATGGGTCATCAAACCGTTCTGGAGCCCGTTTGTTGACTTGATACGTACAAAACGGTGGTGGATCACGTCCATGCAGTTGCTTATCGGGGCAGGACTTGGTGCGATAGCCTTCCTGATTCCCGTGCCGTTCTTCTTTCAGGCGACACTTGCCATCCTGTGGTTAGTTGCGTTCAGCTCCGCCACGCACGACATTGCCGCCGACGGATTTTACATGCTGGCGCTCGACCAACACGAACAATCCTATTTTGTCGGCATACGCAGCACTTTCTACCGCCTGTCCATGATTACCGGGCAGGGAATTCTGATTATCCTTGCGGGTGCACTGGAAAGCGCGACCGGCTTGGAACCCGTGCAATTCAAGGTGCAGGCTTCGCCGGATGCACCTGCGGCCATCGTGCCGGACATGGCACAACAAATCTTGCCGCAAGATGGAGAAATGCGATTTATCACTTTCCCCGAAGCCTTGGAACTGAACACGGCTACCATCACGCCCGACTCGCTGCAACGCATCAAGGACTTCGCCACACAAGCCAATACAGCCAATGGTTTCGTTGCAGCCGCCACGGAAACAACTACCGCTACATCCGAAAAAAAAGGCTGGTGGAGCCGTTACCTGTCCGACCCGCTGGCTGCCGCGCTCAAGAAAGCCTTCGGCGTCAAGCAACAGGAAATCGCGCCCGTATCGGGCAACGCCGGCATCATTGCCATCAGGCTGACCCGGCAACCGCAGCCGGACGAAGAAGTCATTCTGAACCTGACACAGGACAAAGGCGACCAAAGCATACACCTGATTGCCGGCGAACGCTTGGTTTTCACTGCTGCAAACTGGGACAAACCAGCCTATGCCGTCATACAGCTTGATCACAAACTGCAAGAGCGTTCTGAAGCACAGTTCAAAGGTTTGTCAGGCAACATACCCCTTGCGTGGTCCATCACCTTTTTCGTATTGGCCGGACTTTTTATCGGCTTTTTCATTTACCACAGGTTCATACTTCCCCGTCCCGCAAGCGACCACGCATCGGACAAACATACGCCCAAGGAAATCCTTATCGAATTCGGGAATACGTTCGTGACATTTTTCCGTAAGAAAAACATTGGCGTTGCCATAGCTTTCATGTTACTCTACCGTTTAGGCGAGGCCATGCTCGTCAAAATGAGTTCACCCTTTCTGCTTGATGCGCGCGAACTGGGCGGCCTCGGATTGACCACTGGCGAAGTCGGACTGGTCTATGGCACGGTCGGTGTCATTTTCCTGACCCTCGGCGGCATTATCGGCGGCATAGTCGCTTCACGACAGGGGCTCAAATTCTGGATGTGGCCAATGGCACTCTGCATCACCCTGCCCCATCTGGCCTATCTGTTCCTCTCCTGGGCACAACCTGAAAACTTGTTCGTTATCAATGTGGCTGTTGCCATCGAGCAGTTCGGTTACGGCTTCGGCTTCACAGCCTACATGCTCTACCTGATATACATTTCGGACGGCGCGCATAAAACCGCCCATTACGCGCTCTGCACGGGTTTCATGGCCTTGGGCATGATGTTGCCGGGCATGGTGGCGGGATGGTTGCAGGAAATTATCGGCTACCATAACTTCTTCATTTGGGTCATGATTTGCGCCATACCCACCCTGGCGATTATCCCGTTCGTCAAAGTGGATGCAAATTTTGGTAAAAAATAGTCGGATTATTAAAACCGGAAATAATTCAGAATAGCGAAATTCCTGTCTTCAAGGCTTATCGTTATCAAAGTCTTGAAGGCAGGAATTTCTTTCAACACTATAACGTTTACAGCAGATTTTACCTCTAATTTCCAATGAAAATTTTAGTATATATCCTGTTAGGAATCCCCGTGTTTGGCAATGTATTCATTGATATATTGCTGTTTCTTACGTTGTATATAGTCTTCTGGATTTGCAGTTGCAATAGAAGTTTTTGAGAAAAATAAAGCCATAATGCCAAAAAACAATATATACAAAAAGGTAGTGTAAAATAAACTGTGTCACGCATTATTTTTCTCTATAAAACTCATCGGTCGGGGAACGGCCAGCGCCAAG